>CAZCVE010000009.1:0-212439 GCA_964502175.1 uncultured Sandaracinaceae bacterium | reverse complement strand
AGCGTCCTGTTCGCGACGAGAGGCTCGGCGAAGCGTCCGGCAGGATCGAGGGGAGGCGCTCGTCACGCGACGCGCGCGGTCGCTCGCAACGCATCGGGCATCGACCGCCAGCAGTGATCTCAGCCCCTCGAGCGTCGACCACCTGGCGTCTCTGCGCGGACCGATCGCTTGCAGGGCTCGCCTCTCCCCGCGGACCTGACGGCGCTTCGTGGGGTGCGTCGCGTTGATCCGCAGCGTCGGGTGCTCGAAAGGTGCGGCGTCTGCTGCGCCGAGCGTCGCGAGCGACCTGCTCGCGACGAGGTCATCCGCGAAGCGCCCGGCAGGATCGAGGGGAGATTCACGTCGCGCGACGCGCGCAATCACTCGCGACGCATCGGGCATCGACCACCTCGAGCCCCTACACGGATTGCTCGCTCGTAGTGCTCGCGTCTCCCCGCGGACCTGACGGCGCTTCGTGGGATGCGTCGGGTCGATGCAGGGCGGCAGAGTGCTCGAAAGGTGCGGCGTCTGCTGCGTCGAGCGTCGCGAGCGACTTGTTCTCGACGAGGTCATCCGCGAAGCGCCCGGCAGGATCGAGGGGAGATTCACGTCGCGCGACGCGCGCAGTCACTCGCAACGCATCGGGCATCGACCACCCGCAGTGATCTCGACGCTTCGCGCGTCGACCACCACGCGTCGCTACACGCATCGGTCGCTCGGTGTGCGGGCGAGAAGCGGCCGGGTCAGCGCGCGAAGAACGCGCGCTTGCCGTGCGTGGCCACCGACGCGCCGAGGCGGAGGACGTCGACGCCGGCCTTGAGCATCGCGGGGCCCGCGAGCTTGCTGCCGCGCTTGTCGCGCCACTCGCCGAGCGGGACCTCGAGGAAGTCGGCCTTCGTCAGCGGCTCGCGGGCGGCCGTGAGACGTCCGATCAGCTCCACGTCGAACGCCCACCTCGATCGAAATGGCTCCGCGAGCGCCTCGCGCAGCGCCGGCGTGTCGCGGAACAGCTTCGCGCCGCACTGCGTGTCGTAGACCGCGAGATCGAGCACCGTCGACGCCGCGGTCGCGAACACGCGGCCGAGGTAGTGGCGCGCGGGGTTGCGCTCCACCACCGCGCCGAGGCGTGCGATGCGCGCGCCCAGCACCACGTTCGCGTCGCTGTCCTCGAGCGCGTCGAGCAGACGCGTCAGCTCGCGCGGCGGCGTCGCGAAGTCCGCGTCGAGGTAGCCGACCACACGGCTGCCCAGCTCGAGCGCCTCGAGCATGCCGCGCCGGACTGCTTCGCCTTTGCCGCCGTTCGGCGAGAGGCCCAGCACCCGCGCGCGGCTCGGATGATCCTTCGCGATCTCGCCGAGCACCTCGCCCGTGCGATCCGTCGAGCCGTCATCGACGAACAGCGCGTCGACGCGCGGATCTTCGAGCAGACGCAGCACCTCGCTCACGTCGAGCCGCGAGGCCTCGTTGTAGCAAGGGATCGTGAGCCACATGGCGGGCGCGAGCATGTCACGAGCGCGCGGGGTTGCGCCCGAGAACTCGCGCCGGAGATCGGCCGTCAGTTGAGATCGGGATCGAGCTTCTCGAACTCGCCGCGGAGCACGTCGAGAAGGCCCGCGACCTCTTGCGCCACCTCGACCTCGGGCTTGGTCGCCAAGAAGCGCTCGAGGTACTGCGCGGCCGCTGCGCCCTCGCCGCGCGCGAAGTGCGCGAGCCCCGCGAGGTGCAGGCCCTCGGGGTCGTCCTTGGCCTTCAACAGGATCTGCCGCGCGACGCGGAGCGCCTCGTCGTGACGGCCCAGCATGCGCAGCGAGTGCCCCACGCCGGCGAGCGCGCCGAGGTAGTCGGGCTTCACGTTCACGGCCGCGAGGTAGGCCTTCATCGCGCGATCGAAGCGCCCGCCCTCGAAGTGCGCGGACCCGAGGAAGAAGAGGGCGTATTCGTTGTCGGGCTCGCGCTTCACCACGGCCTCGAGCTCCGCGACGGCCGCGTCGACCTCGTGCTCACGGAGCAGCTCGGCGCCCTCTTGTGCGGACTCCCAGCGATCGCCGTTGCGAGGATCGTTGTCGACCGCAGGGAGCTTCACGTCGTCGTCGTCGTCGCGCATCGCGCCGAGCATGCTCCCGCGCGGCGAGAGCGCAACGGCAGGAAGGCTAGTAGGTAGCGCCCGCGTACGTCGGGATCGCCTCGGCGGTGAACGATCCACCGCCGCTCACGCTGCCCGAGATCTGCGTCAGGTCTGCGGCGCGGAGCTGCGCCTCGTACGTCGTGGCGCGCGCGTCGAAGAACAAGCGCAGCGTCGCGCCGTCTTGCTCCCACGTGTCGTTGCCCGGGCTCGTGTCGCGCGGATCGTCGGTCGTGAGCGTGCCGTTCGCCGCGAGCTCGACGACGAACGTTGACCCACCGCTCGAGACCGTCCAGCGCGAGCCCGCCGCCGAGTAGCAGCCCGGCTCGTCCGCGTCGCTCGTCCTGAGCTCGTTGCCGAGACAGCCCCCGCCCGTGTGCGTGCGGTCCGCGCGCCAGTCCCAGCGATCACCGCGCACGTTCGCCGCGTCGCCCACGATCACCGAGCCGTTCGAGAAGCGCCCGCGGTACTCGACGAAGCGGTTCGCGAGAAAGATGCGGAGCTCGTCGTCCTCGACGATCCACTCGTCCGTGCCGGGTCCGGCCGCCGGATGGTCCGTGGCGCGGATGCGTCCGCCGGCCATCAGCTCGAGCTCGAATTCGTACTGTCCGCCGGGCGCGTTCGAGGTCACGTGCCAGTGCGTCCCGATCGGATCGAAGCAGACGTTCGCCGCGAAGCGCACCTGCGCGGGGTTCTCGCAAGGCGAGTAGCTGCGCGTCGGCGTCGTCGTCGTGGTCTGCGTCGTCCCGCCGCCGCAGCCCGCCGCCGACAGGGGCACCAGCGAACACCAACCGAGAACGAGGGCCGAACGACGTGCGAGTGCGCGCATGCGCGGCGACTCTACACCGACGCGAGAGGCAGCGCCCGCTTGGCCGTGGTGGGCGACTCGGTCGCAAACGACACGGGATAGTCGCCGCTGAAGCACGCGTCGCAGAAGCCGTTGCGCTCGCCGCGCGGGCCGCGATCGGGCAGGTCGTTCGACGGGCCGCGCACGGCTCCGGCGAGCACCGCGCGATGGAGGCCCTCGATCGACAGGTAGCCGAGCGAGTCGCTCGTGACGTACTTCGCGATCTCGGCGGGGCTGTGGCTCGAGGCGATCAGCTCGCCGCGCGAGGGCGTGTCGATGCCATAGAAACAAGGCCAGCGCGTGGGCGGCGAGCTGATGCGGAGGTGCACTTCCTTCGCGCCTGCGTCGCGCAGCATCTTCACGATCTTGCGGCTCGTGGTGCCGCGCACGATCGAGTCGTCGATCACCGCGACGCGCTTGCCCTCGAGCACGCGGCGCACGGGCGAGAGCTTGAGCTTCACGCCGAAGTGACGGATCGACTGCGACGGCTCGATGAACGTGCGGCCCACGTAGTGGCTGCGGATGAGGCCCATGTCGTACGGAACGCCGAGGCGCTCCGCGAAGCCCATCGCCGATGCGACGCCGCTGTCGGGCACGGCGATCGCCACGTCGACCTCGCACGGCTGCTCCTCGGCGAGGATGGTGCCGAGCCGCTTGCGCGCCTCGTACACGCTGATGCCGCCGAGCACCGAGTCCGGTCGCGCGAAGTACACGTGCTCGAAGATGCAGCTGCGCTGCGGCCGCGTCTCGAACGGACGGCTGCTCTTCACGCCGCTGCGGTTCACGACGACCATCTCGCCCGGCTCGAGGTCGCGCAGGTAGTCGGCCCCGATGAGATCGAACGACGGCGGCTCGCTCGCGAACACGTGCGCATCGCCGAGCACGCCCATGCAGAGCGGGCGGAACCCGTACGGATCACGCACCGCGACGATCTCGTCCGTCGTGAGGAAGAGCATCGAGTAGGCGCCCTGCATCTGCGAGAGCGCCTCGACGATGCGCTCCACGTTCGTCGTCGCGCGGCTGCGCGCGACGAGGTGCACGACGACCTCGGTGTCGCTCGAGCTCTGGAAGATCGAGCCCTGCGCCTCGAGCCGCGCCTTGGCCTCGTCGAAGT
This sequence comes from uncultured Sandaracinaceae bacterium, assembly GCA_964502175.1. Lineage (GTDB taxonomy): Bacteria > Myxococcota_A > Polyangia > Polyangiales > Sandaracinaceae > JAFLCL01. The sequence continues at coordinate 208,377 of CAZCVE010000009.1, read as the reverse complement.
TCGTGAAGTTGCCGTTGTGCGCGACCGCGATCGAGCCCTGCGCGTAGTCGACGGCGAGCGGCTGCGCGTTCTTGAGGCCCGCGCCGCCCGCGGTGCTGTAGCGCACGTGACCGATCGCGCGGTCGCCTGGCAGGTTCGTGAGCGTCTGCTCGCTGAACGCGTCCTGCACGAGGCCGAGCGCGCGGTGCGCGAAGAGGCGGCCGCCGTCCGTCGACACGATGCCGGCGCTCTCCTGCCCGCGATGCTGCAGCGCGTGCAGGCCGAGGTACGCCAGGTTCGAGGCTTCCTTCGCGCCCCAGATGCCGAACACGCCGCACTGATCGTGGAAGTGGTCGTCGTCGAGGGGACCGTCGTCGGAGTCGAGATCGTCGATCACGGGGGCCTCCGCCGCCGCGTGTGGATCGCAGGCAGCGGCGCGCTTGTAGCGCCCTGGTTTTCGGGCGTCCAGAGGTGTCCTGACGGCGCGGTGAGGTCTCGTTCGGCCCTCACCCCAAGCCCAACGCGCGCTCCACCATCCACACGCTGGCGAGCAGGCCGATCACCACGCTCCCGCCGCGCACGACGTACGTCCGATAGCCAGGACGCCGCGCGAGCCAGGTGAGGGGCCCGATGGCCACGAGCACACACGCGATCTGCGCGAGCTCGATCCCCACGTTGAACGCGAGCAGCGAGAGCACGCGCGCCTGCGTCGGAAGGCCCAGCTCCGCCAGCACGCCCGAGAACCCGAAGCCGTGGACCAGGCCGAAGGCGAGGGCGATCCAGGGCATCTGCTCCCGCGTCTCGGGCTTCACGAAGTTCATGATCGCGACGAGCACGATCGACGCGGCGATCACCGTCTCGACGAGCTGGGAGGGCAGGACGACCCAGCCGAGCGCGGCGGCGATCAGCGTGACGCTGTGCCCGAGCGTGAACGCGGTGACGACGAGCCCGATGTCCCGCAGCGCGCGTCGCTGCCCTTCTTTCACGGCCCGCTCGCCCGACGTGAGCAGCAGCGACAGCAAGAACAGCAGGTGGTCGTAGCCCGTGATGAGGTGGAGCACGCCCTCCCACGTGAACGTCGCGAGCAGCGACGGCAGCGACGCGGGCGCGCCGATCTCCACGCGCTGGCGGCCGCGCCTGAGCACCGAGGTCTCCGTGCCCTCGCCGAAGCGAAGGCGCACGTAGGCCTCGTGCTGCGCGTCGTTCGCGAAGATGGTGTCGTCGACGAGCGTGAGCGGTCGCGCGGCGCTGCAGGTGGCGTCGAGCTCGAGCGCGATCCTCGCGGCGTCTTCGTCGTCGAGCCGCTCGGTCGGCGTGTCGGTCGCGGCCATCGCGCAGGGCCCGTCGGCGTTCTCGACGTGGATGCCGGACACGAGCCACGCGCGGAGCCTCGCGTCGTCGGCGAGCACGCTCTCTTCGCTCGCGTCTTCGCCGAGGCCGAGCTCCACCGCGGCGTCGACGATCTCGATCTCGACGCGCAGGTGCGCGCCGGCCTCGGTCGGCTCGACGACGATGTGCTTGGTGCTGCCTCGGTGCGCGCGCACGGGCGCCGCGTCGCTCGCGAGCAGCGCGAACGCGAGCGCGGCGAGGAGCCACGTGAGACGCGAAGAGGAGCGGACGGACACGCGATCTCGGATCAACGGCGACCCTTGAACCCCATCATCCCTTGCACGACGGACTCGGAGGCCTCGGCGATCTCGCCCGCTTCACGAAGGCGGTCTGCGCAGTCCTCACACATCTTCTTCGCCTTGCCATCGACCTTCACCGACACGAGCGATTCCGCCTCGTCACCACACTGCTTACACGTCGCCATTCACCACTCCTCACTCTTGGTCGCTCTTGCCAATCAACCACACGCGCCCCACTCGACGCCGCCGGCGGTGCCGACGCTCACGCACGCCGTGCCGATCGGACAGCTCGGGCTCGCCACGCGACACCACGACAGGCACTCGTTGCCGAAGCCCGTGTTGAAGCACGCGAAGCCTGCGGCGCAGTCGATGTCGTCGACGCACGGCGTGAACTGGCGACCGGTGCCCACGGGGCCCGCGCAGTCCGTGAAGATGCGCATGAGGCCGGCGCTCTCCTGGAAGAGCGTGCACGCGAGGCCAGGCGCGCAGCCGCTGTTCGGCGCGGGCGTGCAGGCGCGCGAGCAGAAGCGCAGACCGGGCACCGTGCCGCCCGCGCCGTCGCCGATCGTGTGGATGCAGATCGCGCCGCCCGTGCAGTCGGCGTCCGAGCCACACACGCGGCTGCACATGTTTCCGGGTCTCGCCGCGTCGCTCGAGAAGTTCACGCAGCCGAGGCCCGCGGCGCAGTCGCTGAACGTCGTGCAGCCGCTGCCTTCGACGCGCGTTCCCGTCGCGGCGCACGCGCGCATGCCGCCGTTCGGGTAACACGACTGGCCGGCCGCGCAGCCGCACTGCGGCGCGAGGATCCGGCACGGCGTCTCGGAGCAGCCGCTCGGAACGAACGCGTCGGGGCTCGCCACGAAGGCGTCGGGGCTCGGCGCGACGTACGCATCGGTCGGCACCACGAACGCGTCGGTGCCGGGCGGCGCGTACGCGTCGGGCGCCACGCGCGCGTCGGGCATCACGAACATCCCCGCGTCGGGCATGGGCCCGGTGTCGATCGTACCGAACGGCGCATCGATCGCGACGAAGGGCGCGTCGATCCCGACGGCGTTCGTGTCGCGCGCCGTGCCTGCATCGCGTCGCGTGTTCCCGCCTTGTGCGCAAGCGACGAGGGCACAAGGCATCGCCGTCGCGAGACCGACGAGGACGAGGTTCGAGAGAGCACGGGATCGCGCGTTCATGGGCACCTCGCCGTCCGACGCTACCGCGCGAGGAGACGACGGCCAAGGCGGGGTCACGATGCCTCCCACGCGGCGCGCGTCTCGGTGACGATCGCGCTCGCGTCGATCGCGGGGAGGCCGAGCTCGTCGGTGACCGACACGAGGTCGCGGGGCCACGGCGCGTGGAGCGTGAGCGCGGAGCCGCTCGGCTGCGGCAGCACCACGCACACACAATGGAGCGCGACGCGCGGGCACATCGCGACGCGACCTTCGGACGACACGATGCGACGCGCGCCGCCGTACGCGGTGTCTCCGAGGAGCGGCATGCCGGCGCGCGCTGCGTGCACGCGCAGCTGGTGCGTGCGCCCCGTCACCGGCTCGAGCAGCAGCGACACGGCGCTCGCGGACCTCGCGAGAACGCGCGCGCGGGTGTGCGCCTCCTGCGCCCGCTCGCCCGTCTGTCCCGGCTCGAGCGCGCGACGCAGGCGCGGATCGCGCGGATCGATCGCGATGCCCCAGCGCCACGCGATCGAAGCGTCAGGCAGCGTCTCCGCGTCGGCGCGCGGGGCGTGCGCGAGCGCCACGTAGCGTCGCGCGTAGCGATGCTCTTCACGCGCGCGAAGCACGAGGTCGATGCCGCGCGACGTGCGCGCGAACACCACCACGCCGGTCACGTCCACGTCGAGGCGCGAGCTCGGGTGACATCGCTCGGCGCCCGGATCCATCGCGCGCACGCGCTTCGCGAGGCAGTCGCCGTCGTCCGGCGACGTGGTCGGGAGGCCGCTCGGCTTGTTCACGGCGAGGAGGTCCTCGTCGCGATGGAGGACCTCGATCGCGAGATCGCGCGGGGCGCGCGGCATTCAGGCCACCCGCTCGGGGCCCCGCTCGAGGAGACGCACGGTGCCGGCCTCGCCGTCGATCTCCACGCGATCTCCCGTGCGCAGCACGCTCGTCGCGCGCTTCACGTTCACCACGGCGGGGATGCCGAACTCGCGCGCGACGATCGACGCGTGCGAGAGGGGCCCGCCGAGCTCGGTGATCACGCCGCCCGCCACGAGGAAGAGCGGCGACCAGCCCACGTCCGTCTGCTGCGCGAGCAGGATCTCTCCGGCGACGAAGCGCGTGAGGTCCGCGGGATCGCTGACGAGCCGCACCGTGCTCACCACGCGCCCCCCGCACGCGCCGAGCCCGTGGAGGAGGCTCGTCGCAGGATCCGGCGGCTCGATCGCTGGAGGGAAGCCGACGAACGTGTCGGGCGGCGCGGGCAGCGCCGCGTCGCGCTGGAGCTGGAGGCGGCGCGAACGCACGAGGTCGCCCACCGTCGGCACGTCACCGCGCAGCACGCCGTGGAGCTCGCCGAGCGAGAGGAAGAACGCGCCGTCGTCGCCCACGCCGGGCTCCATCGCGCGCATGCGCCGCGACGCGTCCACGGCGACCTCGCGGAACAAGCCGAGCACCGACACGACGTGCCCTCGCAGCTTCTCGCGCATGCGGAGGAAGCGCTGCACGAGCTCGAGCAGGCGACGCACCGCGAAGCGCGCGGGCGCAGGCACACGCCGCTCGAGGTCGCCCTGCGCGCGCTCGCGGATGTCGCGCTGACGTCGCTCCACGTCGGCCGGTGCGTGCTCTCCTCCCGAGCTCTCGTCGCGCTGGAGGTGGAGGCGCAGCGTGGCGAAGGGCAGGGTGGGATCCTCGCGCCAGCGCGGCTCCGCGATCTCGGCCTCGCGCGTGCCGCGATCACCGTAGAGCTCGAAGAAGCGCGTGAGCAGCACGCGCGTCGGGCCGGGCGGCACGTCGGTGACGCGCGCACGCTCGGGCGCGCACGACAACAAGAACGCGCGCGCCTCGGGATCGCGCCGCGCCGTCTCCGCGATGCGCGTCAGCTCGAGGCCGGGGCCCGCGCTGTCGATGTCGAGGAGGCCGCTCAAGAGCTCGCGGAAGAACACGTCCGAGCGAGGCGCGTCCTCCGCGAAGAGCCCCACCACGGTGCGGAGCGCGACCACGGTCGCGAGCAGGTTGCCGTACACGTTGAGCAGGACCTGGCCGCTCTGGTCGAGCAGGCGCTCCACCTCGAACAAGCGGCGGTGCACCGCGGTCGACGAGAGCAGGCGGAGATCGATCGCGCGCAGGCGATCGCGATCGGCCGAGAAGGCCTGCTCGAAGGCCTCGACGCGCCGGGTGATCTGGAAGTTCTCGCGCACGAAGCGCGCGGTCGTGAGCGGCAGGCGCGCGACGAAGCCGATCGTCGACGGGCCGTCCGCGTCGGGCTCGAAGTGCTCCGAGGCGAGCTCGCCGCCGCCGCCGAGCGCGAGGATCATGCGCGGCGAGATCCCCGGCACCTGCGACGCGATCGTGAAGAACTCGGAGAGGTTCAGGTAGATGCGGCCGCGGAAGTTGCCGACGAGCTCCGAGTCCACGGGGACGCTGCAGCCGAGCGCGCCGAACGCGCGTCGAAAGCCCACGTCGCTGAAGCCGCTGAGGATCGACCACGTGAGCGGCGTGGCCACGCCAGGCAGCGCCTCGCCCACGTTCACGTTCGACCAGACGATCTTCGATCGATCGCGCACGCGCCTCGAGCGCACGCGCTTCGGCGCGCCCGGCAGCGCCGTGACCGGTCGCGCCTGCAGCACGAAGATGGCGCTCCCCGCGAGCGCCCACTCCACGTCACGCGCGTCGCCGAACGTCTGCTCGATGCGCTGCGCGAGCACCGCGAGCTCTTGCACGCGACCGGTCGGTAGCGCCTCCCTCGCGCGATCCTCGGCGCCCACCTCTTCGTCGATCAGCGCGTGATCGACGAGCCGCGTCGCGAGCGCCTTCTCTCCGAGGATCTGATCGCGCACCCACCCCGAGCTCTTGTCGATCCGGTACGTGTCGGGCGAGACGCGACCGTCCACGACCGCGCTGCCGAGGCCGTACGCGGCGTTGACGACGATCTCCTGCGTGTCGCCCGAGAGCGGGTTCACGGTGAACATCACGCCCGAGACCTCGGCGGGCACGAGCGCCTGCACCACCACGCCGACGCCACCCCCGCGCTCCCCGTCGGCGCTCACGCCGAGCGCGCGGAGGTACGCGATGACCCGCGGCGACACGGCGCTCGCCCACACCGCGCGCACCGCATCGAGCAGCGCGTCTTCGCTCGTCACGCCCAGCACGGTCTCGTAGAGGCCCGCGCCCGAGCGCTGCGCTTGGTCCTCGTGGAGCGCCGAGCTGCGCACCGCGACAGCGCTGGCGCCGTCACGCACGAGCGCGCGGTAGGCCTCGCGGATCGCGTCCTCTGCGTTCTTCGGGATGCTGAGCCCGCGCACCGACGCGGCGATGGACTCGAGGCGCTCGCTCCCGATCTCTCGCGCGGGCGCGGTGAGCAGCGCGCCGATCCGATCGCGCGCGGGGAGGGCGCGCGCCATCGCCTCCTCGGGAACGGCCGAGCTGATCGCGAAGCCCGCAGGCACCGCGAAGCCCGCGCGCACGAGGGTCGCGAGCCCGCGCGCCTTGCCCCCGAACGCGGCCGACTTGCGAGGTACGAGCGCTTCGATGGGCCGCACGTCCGGATGCACGGCGCGAAGAATACTCGCGCGGCCCGCGACGTGAAGCGTCGCGTTCGCGCCGCGCGGCGAGCGGTCGCCGTCACCCGGTGAGCCGCTGGCCGGAGCCCCTCGTCCGGAGCTAGTTCGCTTCTTCCGTCGAAGCCGCGAGCTCTTCGGTGGCCTCGCCGCCCGCGAGCTCGGGGAACGTGTGACGGAGCTCTTCCACGATCGCCTGCGCGATCAGCTCGCGCGGCTCGCCGACGCCGAAGCGCTCGACGTTGCGTCGGTACACGAACACGCGCGTCGCGCGCGGCGGCTCGCCCTCTTGCGAGAGACCGTCAAGGAGCACGGGGATGCGCGGATCCACGCCCTCGGCCACCACCTCGGCGCCGGGCACGTCGCCCACGATCACGAACGCGCCGTCGATCAGCTTCGCGAGCCCCTCGGGCAGGCTCTCGATCGCGCCGCGCACGCGGTCCTCGAATTCGCTCGGCGTCATCGGCCCGAGCGGCAGGCCCGTGCGGAGATCGGCGTCGCGCGCGCGGAGGAACGCCACGGCCATGCCGGGCATGTCCTTGCGCTGCTCGCGGCAGAGGCCGAGGTAGTAGTGCGCGTCCGCGAGGTCGGGCTCGAGAGACACAGCGCGCTCGAGCCGAGGCTCCGCCTCGTCGACGCGGCCGAGCTCGAACCACGCGCGTCCGAGCGCGACCTCGATGCCGGCGTTCTCGAACGGGCCCTTGGGCACACGCCCGAGCACGCGCTCGGCGTCTGCGTGGCTCCCCTTGCCGAGGTGAGCATCGACCTGCAGCAAGAGCGCGTCGGCCAGCTCCGCGTCGTCTTCGATCCACTCGAGCGCCTGGTCGACCATCGCGATCGCGCCGTCCCAGTCGCGCAGCGGAAACAGCAGCACCTCGGTCGCGTTGAGCATCGCCTCGACGAAGCTCTCGTCGAGCTCGATCGCCTGCCGGTAGTGCTCGATCGCCTCGTCGGGACGCCCCTCGGCCGCGAGCACGTAGCCCATGAGGTTCTGCACCTCCGGGTTCTCGCGATCCATCTCGACAGCCTTCTCCGCCGAGCGGAGCGCGCTCTGGATGTCTCCGGCCGCCATGCGATCCCACGCGCGATCGAGGTGCGCGCTCAGCTGATCCATCGGGTTCTTCGTGCGACTCGCCATGATCGAACCGTGTCCGTCGTTCTCGCCTGCGCCGTGGATGCCGGCGCGAAAGGGCCGGCAACGTACTCTCGAAGTCCTCGGCGGCAACCCCGGCGGTCGTCGAGGTACAAACGCCACGTGCTGCGCCGACGCCACGCCACGAACACCGGCCTCTCGCGGGCTCTCTCGTGCGTCGCGCTCCTCGCCTGCGGCTGGCTCACGGGATGTCTCGTCCTGCGCCCCTCGGCGCTCGACGACCCGACGGGACCACGCTCGCTCTCGGTCGCGGGCACGTCGTCGGGCTGGCTGCACCGCGGCGCGCGCTTGCCCGATCGCGGCGCCGCGTTCGAGCGCGCGCGACCCGGCGAGGCGACGCACAGCGGCGTGTCACGGCTGATCGATGCGCTCGAGCGCGCGGCGGGCGAGGTCGATCACGCGTTCCCCGGCAGCCTGCCGCTCCGCATCGGCGACGTGAGCGCGCCGTTCGGCGGTCGTCACTCGCGTCACCGGAGCCACCGCGCGGGCCGCGACGTCGACATCATGTACTACCTCGCGAGCACGACCGGCGCGCCGATCGATCCGCGCGGTCGCGTGGCCTTCTCGCGCTTCGGCGTCGCGCCCGATCCCGAGACGGGCGAGATCGTGGTCTTCGACGACGCGCGCAACTGGCACCTCGTGCGCACGCTGCTCACCGATCCGTCGATCGCCGTGCAGTGGATCTTCTGCAGCCGCGGCGTGAAGTCGCGCCTCCTGCGTCACGCGCTCGCGTTCGAGACCGATCGCGCGGTCTTGTCGCGCGCGTCGTACGTGCTCGCGCAGCCCGCCAACGCCGCGCCGCACGACGATCACTTCCACGTGCGCGTGCTCTGCTCGCACGACGAGCTCGCGCTCGGCTGCCGCGACGTGGCGCCGATCTGGCCGTGGCTCCGCGCCGATCATCCGCGCAGCGAGGCGCTCGAGGCGATCGACGATGCGCGCCTCCTCGAGCTGCTCGACGCCCCTGCGCCCTGAAGCGCTCGAACGCCCCTCAGCTCTCGAACGCCGCTCAGCCTTCGAACGCCAGCGCCGCCGCGAGGACCTTCTGCCGAAGCTCGGCTGGCGTCATGCGATCGAGGAAGTGCCACGCGATCGTTCGCTCGGGGGATGCGTGGATCGCCGAGAGGTCGAGCTTCGTCGCGCCGACCACCGCGACCTGCATCGGCTCTGGCATGTCCGCGGCCAGCGCGAGCAGCGAGGCCACGTGCACGGGCGGAGAGCTGCAGTCGAAGATCAGGGTCGTCGTCCGATCCCGCGCCTCGTCCGACGCATCGACGAGCTCGAAGAGGCCGCGCACCCGGCGCACGCGCACGTCCGCGAGCCCCTCGACCGCGGCGACGAGCTGGTCGTCGAGCGACGCGATCACGAACGATGCAGCCGCGGGGATGAGCTCGTCCTTCTGGAGATCCATGCGACGCGTCGCCGCCGTGTGGCTCACCGACGGAGTCGCATCACGCGCCGGCCGCGTGGGCGACGGGCGCACGCCGGAGGCGTCGATGCCCGTGAGGGTGGGCCGCTCGCCCTCGCCGAGCTCGTCGAAGCGCGCCGGATCGATCACGCGCAGCGTCGGCCGCGGCTCGACGTAGGGCTCGGCCTGGTAGGACGGAGGCGGGCGGCTCGTGCGCGCGCCCGACGACGGCGGCGCCACGCTCGACGCGCGCGCGGCCATGCGCAGCACGGGGCGCAGCTGCTCGGCGATCTCGGTGGCGGCGACGGGCCCCAGCCGCTCGATCAGCGCGTCGAGCAGCGGCCCCTCGAGGAAGCGCAGCACCTCGGGTCCGCGCTCCGGCACGCGCGCCAGACCCGCGCGACCGAGCGCGCGGATCAGGATCGACACGCGAGCCTCGGTCGAGGCCGCCGCCTCGATGGCCTCGGTGATCGCGCGTTGGACTGGCGACGAGCTCACCGGCCCAGTCTAGCCGAGCCGGTCAAACGCCTCGCAATTCCGCGCGATCACTGTCGGAGCTTCAACGACAGGTCACGAGCTCTTGCAGCTCCGAGCCCCGTCCGTACGCCGGGGTACGGCACGCCGGTCGCGCGCCGCAGCCGCTGGTGCCCTCTGCCGTGCAGTCGCCCGAGGCCGACATGCAGCCCGGGTAGCCGCTCTCCATGTGCTCGACGAGCTGCGAGCGGATGTCCTCGTACGTCTCGTCCGCGCGCGCCGTCGATCCCGGCGTGTTGGCGACGCAGAGGAACTTCGCGGAGCCGCACGCGTCGAAGTCGTCGCACATGCCGTTGACGGCGGTGGCCGCCTCGAGCGCGACGTCGCCGTAGTAGCCGAGGCCATCGATGAGCACGAGGCGCACGTCCTCTGCCTGGCTGTCGAGCACCGCGCGGTAGGGATCGCTCGAGACACGCCCGAACACCACGAGGTCTGCGCGCTTGCCGACCTCGATGGTCCCGATGTTGTCGTCGAGGTCGACAGCGCGCGCGCCGTCGCGCGTGGCCATGAGGAACAAGCGCTCCGGCGTGAGCGCCGCGATGCTCTCGCCGCGACCGTACTCGTAGCCGAAGCGCATCTCGCCCAGCATGTTGCCCTCGCCGGACACGGTCCAATCCGGGCCCATGCCGACGACCGCGCCGATCTCGATCATGTGGCCGATGTCGGCCGTCGCGCCGTAGAGGATGAGGTTGCTCGACGGCGACCACACGAAGTACGCGCCCGAGGCGTGCGCGTCGTCGATCTGCGCCGCCGTCATCGCCGTGCCGTGGATGAAGTACGCGGTGCCGTAGGGCATGCCCGCCGCGTCCTCGAGCAGGTCGACGGTGTGATCGCCGCTCGTTCCGCCGGTCGCCATGCCGCGGTAGCAGTCGTACTCGCGGAGCACGTTCGTCCGCGTCGCGCCCGTGCCGCGCACGCCCTCGCCCATGTGAACCGCGAGGCGCGTCACGTCGCCGTCCGCCCACTCGGCGATGCGCGCGCGACGCCACGTGTCGTTCATCGCCGTCGACCCCGTGCCGCCGCCCTCGCATGGCCCCGCGATGCTCGTGCCGAACGACGTGTTCGTTCGCGCCGGGAGCCCGTGGTAGTGGTCCGCGTTGCGCGCGAGGCGATCGACGCAGGAGGTCTGCGGGGACTGCCCCTGGATCGTCGTCGTGCCGTGCACGATCGAGCGGAGCTCGGCCCACTTCGTCGACGGGCACACGTGCTGCGCCGTCGAGCCGCCGTCGCTCTCGGGCTTGATGTGCATGCTGTACGACGCGTCCGATCGCCAGTCGTAGCGGCTGTCGAAGAGCTCGCCCGACACCCACGGCGGCAAGAAGTCGTACGTCGCGTGGTTGTGGCCATCGATCAGGCCCGGCGAGATCGTCGCGTTCGTGCTGATGATGGTCGCGTCCGCGGCCATCGGGTGCGAGGCACAGCTCGCCGCCACGCACTGGATCGTGTTGCCCACGATCAGCACCTCACCCGGCGTGATCGGCCCCGACGGCGCGAGCACCGTGCCGCGCAGCAGGAGCCCGCTCGTTCCCATGCGCTCGACGGCGCTCGGCGGCGCAGCCTCGGATCGATCGCCGGGGATCATCCCTGCGTCGCCCGCGACGAACGCGTCGGTCCCCGCGTCGACGGGGATCACGGGCGAGTCCGGAAAATTCGCGTCGGTCCCCTCGGGTACGAACGCGTCGTCGGCGTACGCGTCTTCGTCGCCCGGCACGTACTGATCGGCCCACGTCACCGAGGCATCGAGGTCCTCGGCCGGCCCGGGGCACCCCGCCAGAGCGCCCGCGATCGAGACCGACACCACACCCGTCGCCAAGGAAGTACGTCGCATCACGCGAGCATAGCCGCGACGGAAAAGAAAAAGCGGCCGCTTCACGCGACCGCTTCTTCCAGTTCACCCCCCGTTCCTTCACCGCCGTGCGGGGCGAGCTGGGCGAGCCCCGGCAAGCGGGGCTGGGGCCCCGCGCGCAGCCCGAGCGGCAGCGAGGGGAGCGGGAGGGGTCCCGCGTCTTCGCGGGGAGGGGCCGCATGGCCCCTCGAGGCACGTCAGAGGACGAGGTCCTTGAGCGCCTTGACGGGCGTCGAGCGGAGCTTGCGGCTCTTCGGGACGTCGCGAACCACGACCTCGCCGGTCGCCGGGTTGCGGAACTTCACGCCCTTGCGGGCCTCCTGCTCACGGATCTTGAGGCGGACGATGCCGGGCACCTCGAACTGGCCCGTGCCGCGCTTGCCGAGCTCGCGCTTCAGCGTGTCGCGGAGCGCGTCGAACACGTCGCCGATCTGCTTCTTGCTGAGGCCAGTCTTGGTCGCGAGCTCCGTGACCGTCTGCGCCTTCGTCATCTTCTTCTTCGCCGTCGCCGCTGCGTCCTTCGCCATGGTTCTCTCCGTCTCTTCTTTTTGACCCGTCGCCGCGTTCGTCGCGTCGCCGGGGTGGGCCAGTCGTTCGCTCGTGTTCTCGTCGCAACGATCCTTCCTCGGGCTGGCTGGTCGCCAGGCCGGGACGGACCCCTCCGTTCACTCGGTGCGAGCCCACCGAGCGATTCGATGGCTCCGTCGCGCACTCCGAAAACCCACAGTGCGCGCCGGCTCCATCGACCACGGAGCCCTTTTCTTGGGGGGTTCCGTGCGAGACGTGCCCTCGATGCCATCGGATTCGCGCGATAGCAAGACCTTTTCTTCACGAGGGCTCGGAATCGACCCGAATTCGCGCGTCAGCGTGCGCGAACCGCCGAAACGGGGCGATCTGCGCGCGCCCGTCCTCGCCGTCGTTCGACGATGGTCGTGGAGCGCAGCGCGTCGGTCATCGCGACCATGCGCCGCTCCTCGGTGCGATCGCGGTGATCGCGACCGAGGAGGTGCAAGAGGCCGTGCGCGAGCAGCATCGCGACCTCGTCTTCGGTGCTGCGCTTCACGCGCTTCGCTTGTCGCGCAGCAGTGGGCACCGAGATCACGACGTCGCCGAGCACGCCCTTCGGCATCGCGCTCTCGGGCACGTGCGCGCCGATCGCTTCGCGCACCGCGAACGCGAGCACGTCGGTCGGCTTGTCCATGCCGCGAAAGGATCGGTTGAGCGCGTGGATGGTGTGATCGTCGCAGAGCACGATCGACAGCTCCGCGTCCGGCATCGCGAGCGCGCGCAGCATGCGATCGGCCCACGCGCGCACGCGCTTCTCGAGCGGTGCGTGACGAGCGGGCAGGCGTTGTCGTCGGACGATGGCGGGCATGTTCTCTCTGCGGGTGCGAGGCGCTGCGTAGGCTATCCTCGCGCGATGTTCGAGCGGATCCTGATCGCGAACCGTGGAGAGATCGCAGCGCGCCTCGCGCGAACGCTGCGCAGGCTCGGCGCCGACACCGTGGCGGTGTGTGTGCCTGGCGAAGAGACCGCAGCGCACGTGCAGGCCTGCGACACCCACGTGCTGCTCGCGTCGGAGGCGGCCGATCCGTACCGCGACGTCGCCGCGATCGTGCGCGCTGCGCGCGAGAGCGGCTGTCAGGCCGTGCACGCCGGCTACGGGCTCTTCGAGCACAGCCCCGAGCTGGCGCGCGCCGTCGAGCGAGCGGGCCTCGTGCACGTGGGGCCGAGCCCCGAGCTCGTCGTCCTCCTCCGCGATCGCGCGGCGCTGCGCACGGCCGCCGAGGAGGCCGGGCTGCGCGTGCTCGCGGGCTCCTCGCGACCGCTCGCAGGGCCGGCAGACGACGCCTGGGTGCAGGAGCTCCGCGACGAGGTCGCGCAGCTCGGCCTGCCGCTCGTCATCAAGCCCGCGTTCGGCCTCGCCGAGCCTTCGTCCCTGCAGGTGATCGCGGACGACGACGCGCTCGAGGCGTGGATCTCTGCGCGCGCGATCGACGACGAGCCCGAGGCGATCGTGCTCGAGCGCTGGGTCGAGCGGCCGCGCCACGTCGAGGTGTACGTGGTGGGCGACGGCACCGACGTCGTCGCGATCGGCGACGTCGAGACGAGCGTGCGCAAGGATCATCGCCGCGTGATCGCCGAGTCGCCCGCGCCCGCGATCGACTGCCTGCACCGAGGCGCGGCCGTCCGCTCGGCGGTGTGGGCTGCGTCGCTCGATCTCGCGAAGGACGTGTCGCTCCGCGGCGTCGCCGCGATCCACTTCCTCTTCGACGCCTCGGGCCACTTCCACTTCGTGGGCATGAGGCCCGGCTTCGCCCCGGAGCACGCGCTCGTCGAGATGTGCACGTCGGTCGACCTCGTCGAGGTCGAGTGCGCGCTCGCGCTCGGAGAGGCGCTGCCGAAGCAAGCGACGAGCGCCGAGCCCACCGGCCACGCGGTGCAGGCGCGCGTCGAGGCGGCGCTCGATCCGCGCGATCAGCGTCCGTTCCCCGGACGCACCGAGGACGTGCGCTGGCCGCCCGCTCCCACCGGACGCGTGCGCATCGAGGCGAGCATCCAGCCGGGCAGCCGCGTCGCGGCGCACCACGATCCGCTCGTGGCCACGATCGCCACGTTCGCGCCCACGCGGCACGAGGCCGTGCTCACGCTCGATCGCATCGTCGCCGAGACGCGCATCGCCCCGCTGACGACGAACCTGCGCCTCCTGCGTCGCGCGCTGAACCACGAGTCGTTCCGCGCCCTGAGCGTCGACGAGGGCTTCCTCGACCGCGCGTGATCGCCCCGCTCCGACGCGCCTCGGCGTTGGACGGTGTGCGCGGCCGTGCTCGGGCCTATGATGGGGCCCGACGATGCGTCATCCCGAGCTACGTCTGATCCGCGATGCGCTCGAGGCGGTCCTATCGCCCGAGCTGGCCGCGTCCACGATCGACGACGCCGTGCGAACGATGCCGAACGCGCTCTCGTCGCCCAGCGAGATCGTCGCATTGGTGAACGGCCCCCTGCGCGTCGCGCTCGCCAAGCGCCACGGCACGGCCGCGGACGACGTGATCGACGACCTCCTCCGCATGCTGGTCGCGCGCGCTCCGGCGCCGAGCTCGCGCTCGCAGGACATCACGCGCGAGATGCCGCTCGAGACGGCGCAGGTGCTGGTGTTCGTGCTCTCGTCGTCCGAGGCGCTCGGCACCGAGATCGAGCGCGCGCTCGGCACCGACAGCGTCGCGACGCTCACGTGGGACGACCCGCAGCGCCTGCGGAAGGCCATCGCGTTCAAGGCGCCCGCGATCGTGCTCGTCGACGGCGCGAGCTTCCCGTCGATCGAGCCGTCGGACACGCCGGACATCTTCTCCGCGCTGCCGCCGACGACCGTGCGCGCGGTGTGGGGCACCGACACGCCCTACGGCGCAGCGGTGCTCGCCGAGCTCGCCGCCAAGCGCGCCCCCTTCACGCCGCTCGATCGACGTGAGGGGATCGCCCCGGTGGTGGATCTGGTTCGGGCGCGCAGGTTCGTTCGGTGAGCGGCTCTTCTGGTCTTGGGCGCTGAGCCTTCGGCTCCTCGAAAGGGGCTGCTCGCCCCTTTCCCAGGTCGCTTCGCGACCCGGGCCCCATTCCCTCGGGGATTCACTCGTCGCTGCGCTCCTCACTCACCCGGGCCGAGCCGGATGTGCTGGGGGAGCGTAGCGCGTGCCGCCCCTCGCCTAGCTCGGGCGGCTGTGCTGGGCGACCTTCCGAGACCTCAGGACTCGCGAAATGGGTGGTAGGGCGGGGGCTCGTCCCCCGCCGCGATCAAGATGCGCGGAGCGTCGAGCGGCCCGCGTAGCGCGCGCCCGAGCCGAGCATCTCTTCGATGCGCAGGAGCTGGTTGTACTTCGCCACGCGATCCGAGCGCGACGCCGAGCCCGTCTTGATCTGACCGGCGCCCGTGGCCACCGCGAGGTCGGCGATGAACGTGTCTTCGGTCTCTCCGCTGCGGTGCGAGATGATCGACGAGTAGCCGTTCTGCGACGCGAGGCGGATGGCGGAGAGCGTCTCGGTGACCGAGCCGATCTGGTTCACCTTCACGAGGATCGAGTTCGCGATGCCCGCCTCGATGCCGCGCGCGAGGCGCGAGACGTTCGTGACGAAGAGATCGTCGCCCACGAGCTGCACCTTGCCGCCCATGCGATCCGTGAGGCGCTTCCACGTGTCCCAGTCGTCCTCGGCGCAGCCGTCTTCGATGGAGATGAGCGGGTACTTCTCCGCGAGCTTCGCGTAGATGTCGATCAGCGCGGCGCCGTCGATCTCCTTCTTGTCGAAGGTGTACGTCTTCTTCTCCTTGTCGAAGAACTCGCTCGCGGCGCAGTCGAGCGCGAGGGAGATGTCGCGGCCCGGCGTGTAGCCGGCCTTCTCGATCGCCTCGAGGATCACGGCGAGCGCCGCCTCGTTGCTGTCGAGGCGCGGCGCGAAGCCGCCTTCGTCGCCGACCGCGACCGTGAGGCCGCGCTTCTTCAGGATCGACTTGAGGTGATGGAACACCTCGGTGCCCATGCGCAGGCCCTCGCGGAAGCTCGCGGCGCCGTGCGGCACCACCATGAACTCCTGGATCTCGAGGCCGTTGTCGGCGTGCGTCCCGCCGTTGAGGATGTTCATGAGCGGCGTCGGCAGCACACACGCCTGCGCGCCACCGAGGTAGCGGTAGAGCGGCAGCCCGAGCGCCTCGGCGGCCGCGCGCGCCACGGCCATGGACACCCCGAGGATCGCGTTCGCGCCGAGCTTGCTCTTCGTGCGCGTGCCATCGAGGTCGAGCATCGCCTGATCGACCGCGGCCTGATCGAGCGCGTCCCTCCCGAGCACCTCGGGGGCGATCTGTTCCGTCACGTTCTCGACGGCCTTGAGCACGCCCTTGCCGAGGTAGCGGCTCGCGTCTCCATCGCGGAGCTCGAGCGCCTCGTGCTCACCCGTGGAGGCGCCCGAAGGGACAGCCGCACGCCCGACGGCCACTCCGTCGATCTCGATCTCGACCTCGACCGTAGGGTTGCCCCGCGAGTCCAGGATCTCTCGCGCCGCGATGCCAGTGATCTCGAGCATGAACGTTTCTCCCTCTCCTCGAACACGAGGCGACGTCCCCGGCGGGATTTGAACCTGCGACCTTTCGCTTAGGAAGCGACTGCTCTATCCAGCTGAGCTACGGGGACTCGGCCGCCGCGGCTATAGCACGCGAGCGACGGGCGTCGGGAAGGGCGCGATTCCTTGGTCCAGCGCCGCAGGAACGCTTGGACGATCAGGCCCAGCTTTGATCTCGGAACGTCGTTCGTTCAGGAAGGCTGCGTGGACCGATGACCGCTCACTCCACCTCGCGACTCTGCGGCGCCGCTCTCGCATTGCTTCTCAGCACCACGCTCGGGTGTCGAAACCCAGTCGGTGAAGCGTGCACGACCAACGACTCGTGCGGGGAGGGCTTCTCGTGCACGCCCCGCTCGATGGAGATCCCCGACAGCCCCCGTGTGTGCTTCCGCGAGTGTGCGTCCCGCGCGGACTGCGACTCGCCGGAGCTCTGCGCCTACCACAACGGAAGCGACGGCCCCGTGTGCCTCTGGTTCGGCGGCGATCGAGCGCTCGGCGCCGACTGCAGCGACTACGGCAGCGCGGCGGTGACCGACCCGTGTGGCGTGGGTCTGCGCTGCACGATGGACCGAACGGGCAATGCGATGACGACCCACTCCATCGATCGGGTCTGCCCGACGGGCTTCCTCTGCGACCTGGAGACGACGTTCAACACAGCGGCGTGTCTCGAGGTCTGCGACCCCAGCGACGCCTCCGCGTGCGATCGCTCCGCAGGAATGCAGTGCATTCGTACGGACTACCCGGGCCGCGGGGTCATCGGTCTCTGTCTCGGCAATGGCTTTTACCGAAGCTGCGAGGACGGCACGGACTGCGGGTCCACGCGCGTCTGCGTCGACGGCGACTGCGTCGATCCCGTGGACGCACCGGCGGTCCCGTTCCGGAACTTCGAGTTCGTTCCCGAGTTGGTGGACTGACCACGGTCGGACCATGCAGGTCACATGACGACCTGATCGACGAAGCGAAGCGTGTCGTCGCGCTCGGCAACGACGCGCGGCTCGATGGGATGGAGGCGCTGTTCGAGCGCGCGGGCTTCATCGAGCGATGGCCAGGCAAGCACGACTTCGCGGAGTGGAAGGAGCTCACGGCCGAGCAGCAGGCCATCGTGCGCGTCGTCGCGGCGGGCCCGAGGCTGCGGGGGCGGTCGGGTGGGGCGTGCCTCGGCGGCCGCGTGAGCTGCAGCGCTTCGCCGGGATCCTGCCGCCCGGACCGCTCGAGTCGATTGGTGAAGGCGGTGCGCCGCGCTGGCGCGTGCTCGATCACCTCACGCGCAAGAAGGTCGCGTGGGACGACGCGCTCGCTCGCGCGCTCGATGGGCTCTCGAGCGTCGATCGCATGCGCGCGCTCTTCGACCTCGCGTCGTTCGCGTACCGGCTCACGCAGAGCGCGAAGGCGCGCATCTCGCCCGAGCAGCTCCGCGAGGCCCAGCTCGCGGCGGGCGACGAGGGGAAGCCGGTCGTCGTCGAGCTGGTCGAGCGACGGCTCGCGAACCGCGAGGATCCGATGGTCGAGTCGTACCTCGGCGAGCGCATGGACCTGATGGTCGAGACGCTCGAGGAGATGGGCGCGACGATCGATCCGCGATGGCGCGGCGCGGATTGGTAGCGGATTGGAAATCGGCGAGGCTCATGACGACGAAGTCGTCATGACCCGAACGACGCTCACGATCGCGGCCGCGATGCTCACGCTCGCGACCGGCTGCTGGCGCTCTCACCAGCGCGCGCCGATCGACGCCGACGTGCCCGACGACGTTCGCTGGCCCGACGACGCGTGGGCTCCGGCCGATGCGTTCTCGCTGCCCGACGCGGGACGCGACGCGCCGCTGTTCGACGTGGGGACGATCGACTGCTCGGAGCGCGGCGGGCCGCTCGTGACGCTGCCGGGGGATCCGCCGTACCAGATGGAGATCCACGAGGTGACGCAGCGCGAGTACGCGCGCTTCCTGGCGTGCGAGACAGCGCCGCAGGTGATCGCGCCGTGTCGCGGCGTCGACGTGATCCCCGTCGCGACGCTCGATCCCTTCACGCTCGGCGACGTGCCCGTCGAGGGCGTGAGCTTCTGCGCGGCGGCCGCGTACTGCGCGTGGGCAGGTCGGCGCCTCTGCACGCACGACGAGTGGTTCCCTGCGTGCCGCGCCGTGACCGACGCCGTGGCGTGGGAGAGCGCGCGCGGGCCGTACATGGCGGACGAGGGCGCGTGCAACCTGAGCGGCTACGGCGATGGCGTGTGGGAGCTGTCGCCCGACGATCGAGTTCGGGCGGTGGGTGAGGCGACGCGGTGTCGCGCGGAGACCGAGCCCTACGCGCAACTGCTCGACGTGATCGGCAACGTCTGGGAGCCGGTGATGACGCCGGACGCGACCGAGGACTGGGTCGCGCATGCGGGCGGGGACTACTCCTCCGGGCCCTACGATCCCTGCGTGAACCTCGGCCGCACCAGCGCTGGCGCCCAAGTGCACGGGCAGGGCATTCGCTGCTGCGCGGACGGGACGTGATGACCCGAACGAGGCTCACACTCCTCGCCTCGGTGCTCGCTCTCGCGACCGGATCCTGGCAGTCGCACGAGCGCGCGCCGCTCGACGCGCACGTGCCCGACGACGTTCGCTGGCCCGACGACGTGTGGACGCCCCCCGACGCGTTCTCGCGGCCCGACGCAGGAAGCGACGCGCCGCTGTTCGACGTGGGCGAGTACGACGCGGGGCCGCCAGACTGCGCGGAGCGCGGCGGGCCGCTCGTCACGCTGCCGGGGATCCGCCGTACCAGATGGAGATCCACGAGGTGACGCAGCGCGAGTACGCGCGGTTCCTCGCGTGCGTCGGCGAGCCCGAGGTGATCGCGCCGTGCACGCACGTCGACCTGACGCCGTTCTCCGAGGTGACGCTCGATCCCTCGTCGGACGTGGCAGCCGAGGGGGTGAGCTTCTGTGCCGCGTCGGCGTACTGCGCGTGGGCGGGACGTCGCTTGTGCTCGCAGGCCGAGTGGCTGACGGCGTGCCTCGAGGTCAGCGATGCGATCGCGTGGGACCGAGGCTCCGACCGCCACTACGTCTCCGACAGGTCGATCTGCAACATCCGCGGCCACGCCGTCGCCGCAGGGCTGGAACCTCCCGTCGATCGCGCGCTGCCCGTCGGCCGTGCGAGCCGATGTCGAGCTGAGCACCCCCCGTACGACGTCCTCGACGACATGATCGGCAACGTGTCGGAGTGGGTGATCGAAGCCGACCCCCGCGACGACTGGCACGTGCGACCCGGCGGCAACTACGGATCCGGTCCCCACAACCCATGTCGGGACGGCGATCGAAGCGACATGCACATGCAGCGGGGCGGACTGGGGCTTCGCTGCTGCGCGGACTGATCGTCACGTGACCGCCGGGCTGACATCCTCGTCCGTCCTGGCACCCTCGTCCGTCATGCTCACGCGCTCCGCGCTCGTCGTCGCGCTCTCGTCGGTCGTCGCGCTCGGCTGCTCGTCGGGCGTCGAGGTGCCGGATGCGTGGAGTGCCGAGCCGGTCGACGCGCACGTGTCCGACGCGAGCGATGGTGCGCCGCCCGATGCCGTCTCCGTCGATGCGCGGTCGATCGATGCGGTCGTGATCGATGCAGCACCCGAGATCGATGCAGGCATGGACGCGTACGAGCCGCCGGACGCGTACGCGCTGCCGGATGCGCACGAGCCGCCGGACGCGTACGAGCCGCCGGACGCGCACGAGCCGCCGGACGCGTACGAGCCGCCGGACGCGTACGCGCTTCCTGATGCCTTCAGGGTGCCTGATGCGTTCGCTCCTGCGGATGCCGCGCGGCCCGACGCATACCGTGACGACGCGGGCGTGTCGGCGCCGTTCCTCGCGTGTCGCGATCTGCGCACCACGTCGTTCGCCGACGTCCACGTGAGCGCCGACGGAACGCTCACCGGTGTCGGCACCTACGAGAATCGCCGCCTGAGCGAGCCGACGGAAGGCCTCGTCGTGCAGATCGATCCCGGAGGCGAGGTGCGGTGGCAGCGCCGCTTCGTCGGCGCGGGGATCGACGCGTTCGTGAGCGTGGTGGGCGTGGGCGACGACGTGGTCGCCCTCGGCAACACGCGCAGTCACAGCCCCGCGGGCGTGGGCCAAGCGTGGCTCGCGCGCTTCGATCGCGACGGGGTGCTGATCGGAGAGCGCCTCTTCGGCGAGACGCAGACCGTCGAGGTGCGATCCGCGATCGGGACGACGGACGGAGGCGTGCTCGTCGTGGGCCGCATCCTCCGCGCCTCACAGGACGTGTGGATGGCGAAGCTCGACGCGACGCTCGCGCCCGAGTGGCAGGTCGTCGGGGGCGCCAGTGGCTCGAGCATCGAGGACATGCTCAGCGCGGCCGAGCTCGACGACGGGTACGTGGTGGCCGGCCGCACCAGCAACGACGCCTGGCTCCTGCGCGTGGGCCTCGACGGCACCGTCGAGCGGCAGGCCCGGTACAACTTCGTCGGCACCGAGCGCGCGTACGCCGTCGTGCCCACGCCGACCGGGCTCTACCTCGTGGGCGACACCAACGAGCACGCGTGGCTCGCGCGCCTCGCGCTCGACGGAACGCCCGAGTGGAGCCGCACGCTCGACGAGGCGTCGGTGGGATCCGAGGTGCTCTTCGGCGCCCTCGCGGACGGCGAGGACATCATCGTCGCAGGCGACGTACTGGGCTCCGGATCGTTCTGGTACGACGCGCTCGCGATGCGCGTCGGACCCACGGGCGACATCGTGTGGGCGCGCTCGTTCGGGGGCACGCGCGCGGATCGCGTGGCAGGAATCGAGGCGCACCCCGATGGCCACCTGCTCGTCGTCGGCTCCACGAACCCCAGCGGCGGCGAGGGCCGAACGTGGACGACCGCGCTGACGAGGGATGGCGTGGTCGACGACGTGTGCGAACACGTGGTCGCGCCGACGCCCGAGATCCGCACGCTCACGCGGATCGTCACAACGGGCGTGTTCACGGTCACGGCAGTCCCGACCTCGATCGTGACGAGCCCCTCGGTGACCGGCGCGGTGGAGTGCGTGCCCATGGCGTGCGGCGCGCTCTGACCCGATCGACGCGCGGGCATCGCACGCGCGGCGCTGGCGAGCCGGTCCGCCGACGCGGTACATCGCGTCTTCCTGAAAGGCTCACTCGTAGGGGCACGACGTCATGCACCTCGCTCACATGTTCGAGCTCGTCGTCGCGACGTTCCTCGTCATCATCGTCCTCCACCACGTCGCGCATCGCGTCGGGCTGCCTGCGCCCGTCGCGCTGATCGCGGGAGGCGCGTCGCTCGCGTTCTTGCCGAACCTGCCCGCGGTCGACGTCGATCCGGATCTCGTGATCGTGATGTTCCTGCCCCCGCTCTTGTTCGACAGCGCGTGGGGCGTCGCCACGGGTCACATGAAGGCCCACAAGATCGGCATCGCGTCGCTCGCGGTGGGCGCCGTGATCTTCACCACGGTCGTCATCGCGATGGTCACGCACGCGCTCTTCCCCGCGCTGCCGATCGCCGCGTGCGCCGCGCTCGGCGCGATCGTGTCGCCGCCCGACGCCGTGTCCGCGCGCGCGGTGCTCCAGCGCGTGAAGCTGCCGCGCCGCATCCGCGTGCTCCTCGAGGGCGAGAGCCTCTTGAACGACGCGAGCGG
Organism: uncultured Sandaracinaceae bacterium; assembly: GCA_964502175.1. Lineage (GTDB taxonomy): Bacteria > Myxococcota_A > Polyangia > Polyangiales > Sandaracinaceae > JAFLCL01. The sequence goes on along the minus strand of CAZCVE010000009.1, from coordinate 186,375 downwards.
CCTCGTGCTGTTTCGCTTCGCTGTCGCCGCCGGCGTGACGGGGACCTTCAGCGCGCCCTCCGCGGTGGGCGAATTCTTCGTGCTCGCGATCGGCGGCGCGATCGTCGGCGGTGTGATCGCGATGATCTGGGTGAAGCTCGTGCGCCGGCTCGAGGACGAGTTCCTGATCATCTCGGCCACGGTCCTCCTCTCGTGGAGCTCGTACATCCTCGCCGAGTTCGTGCACGTGTCGGGCGTCATCGCGACGGTGACCACGGGCATGATCGCGAGCTGGCACGCGCACACCGCGCTCACGGCGTCGTCACGCATGCGCGGCCTCTCGTTCTGGACCGTGACGGTCTTCTTGATGGAGGCCGCCGTCTTCATGCTGATCGGGTTCTCGCTGCGCGGCGTCGTCGAGCGCGGTGGAGGCTTCGGCGTGGTGATCGAGACGATGGGCGTGCCGAGCCTCGTCGTGCTGCTCGTGCTCATGGCCTCGCGCTTCGTCTGGATGTTCGCGTCCGACGCGATCATCCGCATCGCCAACGTGGGGGGACTTCGTCGCTACACGCCGCTCGGGGCGCGCGCGAACGTGGTGCTCAGCTGGGCCGGCGTGCGCGGCGTGGTCACGCTCGCGCTCGCGCTGAGCCTCCCCGAAGACTTCGCGGGCCGCGACTTCATCCTCGTCACGGCGTTCGTCGTGATCCTCGGCACCGTGCTCGTGCAGGCCACCACGTTCGAGCGCGTGATCGCGTGGGCGGGCTTGAAGGAGAGCACGCACGGCGCCGCACCGCTGACGATGAGCCAGGCCGAGGCGGCGATGGCCAAGGCGCAGGTCGTGGTCGTGCGCGCCGCGGCCTACGACGCCGAGGGCGAGCTCATCCACCCGATCCTCTTGTCGCAGTACGAGAAGCGCGCGACGGCGATCGACAGCTACGCCGAGAAGCCCGAGGACTTCACGGGGATGCTGCACGCGCACTTCGACGTGGTGCTCGCGGCCATCGCGGCAGGACGCGTCGAGCTCGTGCGGCTCCACCGCGCGGGCGAGATCGAAGACGCCGTGCTCCACGAGCTCGAGCGTGATCTCGATCTCGCCGAGCTCGCCGCGGTGTCGGCGAAGGTCACGCAGTGACTCGGTGGGCAGTGAGGGTTCGCGCGCGAGCTGTAAGTGACCGCGACGGCGCTGCTCGGCATCCTCGGCCTCGGAGGTGAGCGATGCGCTCGACCACGATCACGCTGTCCTTGTTCGCGATCGCGCTCCTTGGTTGCGACGGAGTGACGTCCACGACCGATGCGGGACCAGCGCGCGACGCGAGCTCCGATGCGGGAGTCGCGAGCGACGCTGGCGCTGCGCCGGACGGTGGTGCCGCTGACGGCGGGCCGACGGACGACGCGGGAACGTCGGCGCTCGTCATGCCGACGCTGGAGAACACGGGACCGGCGGCGGGGAGCCCCTGCGTCGAGCTCGCGTTCGCCGACGTGCAGGCGGACACCACGTACACGGGCCGCTGCCTCACCGTCACGTCGGATCGCGACTTCCCCGCGAACGTGACCCTCGTCGACTCCGTCGTGCAGGGCGCGGCGGGCGGGCTCACGTGCTTTCACCTCCTTCGTGTTCGATGGGAAGGCGGGATCTTCGTGCGCCATCGCCCCGGCTTCGAGTGCGAGGGGACGATCCGCGACACGTCGATCGTGAACCCGTACGGACAGGCGCTGCGCCCCGCGTGCACGGACGCGAGCGGCAACCAGAACACGTCGTCCGATCGCTGCCTCAGCGGCTGGACCGTCGAGGACTCGTACCTCGCGAGCCCCGTGCCCGGCATGCCGGATCAGCACCTCGAGGCGATGCAGGCGCTCTGGGACACGGGCGGATTCACGTTCCGGAACGTGAACTTCTTCATGGCCGGCCCGCCCAACGACACGCAGACGGGCGACATCAACTGGCACGGCAGCGACAGCACGTTCACCGACTGCTGGTTCACCGGCGGCGCGGGCTTCCGTGTCTATGCAGCGGGCATGAACCTCTCCTTCATTCGTCCTCGCATCGCGGCGTCCGCAGGCAGCTTCGGCTTCTGGTATCCGCCGCACGTTCCGGCGTTGAACCCGGGCCTCCGCGTCGAGTGCCCGATGCTGCCGGACGGCACTCCGATCGCCGACATCGCGGGCTCCGTCTGTCCCTGAAGACGTCGACCTGCACGCTCGTTCCCGAAGCCGCCCCGACGCGATGAGCTCTCCCTACGTCACGTGCCCGTGAGGCGCGCGGGTCACGGGGTCGCCGAGGGCGCGATCACGTGGAGGACGGCGATGTCGCTCGGGCTCTCGCGGTCGTAGCGGATCGCGACGCGATCTCCGACGTGGAAGCTCTCGAGCTCGTCGTCGTCGATGCGTCGCTCCGTGCGCGTGCGGTGATGTGCGCCGCCCCACTCGCCCTCGACCGTGAGCTCCATCAGCGGGCGGTGGTCGTGACGCGTCTCGTGCTGGTCGACGAGGCTCACGACGGTGCCCTCCGCGTCGGCGCCGTGGCTCGAGATGCGCTCGTGCTGCGAGGGGCGCGTCGCGATGTAGAAGACGACCGGCCAGACCGTCATCGTGAGCACCACGCCGATGATCGCGCGCGTCTTCTTGTCCATGCGCTCACCTCTTTCAGTAGGTGAGGGCGGCGCGCACGGGCAGGGGCGCGAGCTTCTTCCTGCCCTCCAAGAACGAGAGCTCGATGAAGAACGCGTGGGCGATCGGCTCGCCGCCAACCAGCCTCACGAGCTCGGCGGCCGCGGCCGCGGTGCCGCCGGTCGCGATCACGTCGTCGACGATCAGCGTGCGCGCGCCCTTCTGGATGGCGTCTTCGTGCATCTCGAGCGAGTCGGTGCCGTACTCGAGCGCGTACTCCACGCGACGCTTCGCGTGCGGCAGCTTGCCGGGCTTTCGCACCGGCACGAGCGACGCGCCGAGCGCGAGCGCGAGCGGCGCGCCGAAGAGGAAGCCGCGCGACTCGATCGCGACGATCGTCTCGATGCGGAGGTCGCGCACGCTCTCCTTCATCAGGTCGATCGACGCGGCGAACGCCTCGGGATGACCGAGCAGCGGCGTGATGTCGCGAAACAGGATCCCTGGCTTCGGAAAGTCCGGGACCGCGCGGACGTGCTGGGTCACGAGCTCGAGCTTGGTCGTCATCGCTGCTCCTTCGGCGTCGGGTCGAGGGTGATCCCGGCGATCGCGATCGTCGCGAGCTCCATGTGCTCTTGCGCGGTCGCGTCGAGTCCGAGCGGCGTGATCGACACGAAGCCCTGATCGACGGCCTCGGTGTCCGAGCGCTCGCTCGGATCGTGGAAGGCGTTGGGCCCGCCGATCCAGAAGTACTCGCGGCCGCGTGGGTCGCGCCGCACGTCGACCTCGTCCTCGTAGCGACGGTGACCGAGCTTGGTCGCGCGAAGGCCCGCAGGGTGAGGGACGCCGGCCGGGAAGTTCACGTTGAACAGCGTCGGACGCATGCGTCTCGGCGTCTTCGGCAACGCGAGCACGCGCTCCACGATGCCGCGCGCGATCGGCGCGACCGTGTCGAACGACGAGCCCTCGGCCATTCCCCCTCCAGACATGCCCAGCGAGAACGCGATCGACGGGATGCCCCTCAGCGCACCCTCGCGCGCGGCGGCGACGGTGCCCGAGTAGAAGGTGTCCGAGCCGAGGTTGTAGCCGTGGTTGATCCCCGACACGACGAGGTCGGGCGCGCGCGGCATCAGGTCTTTCCAGTAGAGCCCGACGTAGATGCAGTCCGCCGGCGTCCCGTCGATCGCGTGGAAGCCATCGACGACACGATGACGCAGCGGCCGCGCGAGCGTGAGCGCATGGCTGTTGGCGCTCTGCTCGGTCTGCGGCGCGACCACCACGACGTCGGCGATCGTGGCGAGCTCCGCGTGGAGGCTGCGGATGCCGCGCGCCGACACGCCGTCGTCGTTCGAGAGGAGGATCAGCGGTCGGTCGGTCACGGGCGCGACTCTACCGAAGCAGCAAGCGGGGTTGGGGCCCCGCGCGCAGCATTCGCGCGAACGAACGCAGCGGCATCTCCAAAAAAAGAAAAGAGCCTGAGGGGATACCTCAGGCTCTGCCGATCGCCTTCGCGATCGGGGCGGCGGGATTCGAACCCACGACCCCCAGACCCCCAGTCTGGTGCGCTAACCAGGCTGCGCTACACCCCGAAAGAGGCGCGATGGTACTTCGAACCGGGGCGCGCGCAAGGCCGAAGATCAGTGCGTCCGAACGCGCGGGCACCAGCGTCCCGTGCGATGGGCCAGTGTCTCGCCGCTTGTGGCCTCGCCCGGTTTTGTCCACACTTGCGCCCCGCACGAAGGGCGCTGGCCCTTCCAACAGGAGAACGCTCTATCAATCGCCCTCGCTTCGATCCGCGCGGTCAGCCGCGCACCTTCGCTGGTCCTCGTACGAACCATCGCATCCGCGTCCCGGAAGTGCGCGTCATCGGCGCCAACCAGGAGATGCTCGGAGTGTTGCCGACGCACGAGGCGCTTCGTCTCGCGCGCGAGGCCGATCTCGATCTCGTGGAGGTGAACCCCAAGGGGGTGCCGCCGGTCTGCAAGATCATGGACTTCGGCAAGTTCAAGTACGAGGAGAAGAAGAAGGAGAACGACCTCAAGAAGCGGCAGGTGCAGTTCGAGCTCAAGGAAGTGAAGCTCCGCCCCAAGACGGACGACCACGACCTCGAGACCAAGGCGAAGCACATCCGACGCTTCCTCGAGGAGGGCAACAAGGTGAAGGTCACGTGCCGCTTCCGCGGCCGCGAGATCACGCACCCCGAGACCGCCGAGGTGCAGCTCGTGCACTTCATCGAGACCACGAAGGACATCGCCGTCGTCGAGCAGACGCCCCGCATGGAGGCCAAGACGATGACCATCCTCCTCTCGCCCAAGCCCGAGATTCGTGCGCGCGTCGCCGCGCAGGTCGCGAAGAAGGTCGAGCAGGACAAGGCGAGGCAGCTGGCCGGCAAGGCCGGCGACGACGCCGAAGAAGAGAAGACGGACGACGAGGAGTGAGCTCCCGCTGGGTCTCGTACGAACGAAGCCCGCGTCTCGCGGGCTTCTTCGTGTGCGGTGACCGGTCTCGGTCCTGTCAGTCGTCCATCGCCCCGTTCATGACCCACTCGGTGATCACGGCGACGGTGTCTGCGGAGAGACCGCTCGGCGGCATGCGGCCGCCGCAGCTCGGCATCACCTGCAGCTTGTCGATCAGCACCGACATCGCCGGGTCGCCGCCCGTGACGTACGAGCGCATGCCGCAGCCGGCGCTCGCGTCGCGCGTGGTGAGCGCCATGTAGGCGTCGTCGCGATTGGAGAGATCGAGCATGTTGAATGCCGACGCGCCGATGTGGCAGCCGACCGTCGCGCAGCTCGGGCGGATCACGTTCGCGTGGATCGAGCTCCACGTCGGCGTGAGCTCCGTCGCGCGGCGCGCGACGATGTCTCCGACGGGGCGACACTCACCGAGGTCGAGATCGCACGCGCGCGTGACGTCGCAGTCGGCGTTCGCGGTGCACGGGAGCACGGTCGAGGGCTCCGTCGTGCGCTCGACGACCGGCGAGCCGCACGCGAGCCAGTTGCGGAGGATCTCCTCGCCCTCGGTGGTCTGCACGCCCGGGAGCGGCGTGCCCTCGGCGTCGGCCGCGCCCGCGTAGGTGCGGTATGCGGCGGCGGCTTCGCGCAGATCCGGCACCGGCGTGCGGCCGCGCGGCGGCATGACGCCCGAGACGACGCTCGCGTAGACCTCGTCGCGGTGGCGGTGCGTGACGCTCACCGCGCGGAGGAGGCGGGCCTGCGCCTCGGCCTCGTCGGCCGCCCCGTCGATGATCAGCGGATCGAACACGAGGTCTGCGGGTGCGCCGAAGCGCGACACCATCGGGCTCGTCGGCGACTGCGTGTGGCAGTAGGAGCTTCCGCCGCACGACGTGATGAGCAGCGCCTGCCCCTCGTACGCGGGCAAGCCGTCGGAGCTGTAGGCGACGCGGCGCGCGCGAGCGAGATCGCAGCTGTCGCCGACGGTGGCGGGGCAGCCGCCGAGAAAGACGGTCGAGAGCAGACCGGCCGCGACGAGCGAGCCGGAGCCGAGAGAGAAGGCGCGAGACATCGGAACGCAGGGTCGGCGGGATGTGCGTCGCGCGTCAAGACGAACGGCACCGTGGTCAGGGTTGACAGCGCGCTTCGGTCCCGCCGACGATGCGACCCGCTTCGCTGGCTCCGCGGATGGCGACGGAGGCTGATGCGAGGTGCGTTTCCGGAGGATGGCTCGATGTCCGACAAGGGTGTGAAGAAGCCGGTCGTGGTGGTCGCAGATGACGACGTCGAGATCCTCACACTCGTGTCGCGGACCCTCCGCCGCATGGACCTCGAGGTGCACGAGGCCAACGACGGCGAGGAAGCGATCAAGACGATCCGTCAGGTGCGTCCCGTGGTGGTCGTGCTCGACGTGATGATGCCCGGCATGAGCGGTTGGGAGGTCTGTCGCGCCCTGCGCGACGATCAGGAGATCGCGGAGACCGGCGTCCTGATGCTGACGGGCATCGGCGAGCGCCTCAACGAGATGACGTCGCCGCTCTACGGCGCGGACGACCACCTCGACAAGCCGTTCGACTTCGAAGAGCTCGAGCAGCGGGTCACCGCGCTCCTCGAGAAGAAGACGAAGAAGAGCTGAGCTGTTCGCGCCATTCGGCGCGCGCTCGGGGCCGCCGCGAGGCGCCCCGACGAACGGATCTCTTCACGGTCTCTCAGACTGGCCGGCGATGCGTGCGTCGCTCTGCCGGTCACTCGTCTTCGTCGACGTGTCGTGGGCGCGTGCCCGTCGAGGTGGGCGCCGTCGTCGAGCGGCTCATCGCGACGAGGCGGGCCGTGGCGTCGCGCGCGACCTCGTGCGTGGTGCCCAGCATCGAGACGATGTCGCCGTAGATCGTGCGGGCTCGCGTGGCGTCGCTGCGTTCGAGGCGCTGCGCCTCACCGAGCATGCGTCGGGCGCGCGTCTCGCAGTCGCGGAACAGCCCGCGAGCCTCCGGGTGGTTCGACTGGAGCGCGATCGCGGCGCGAACGTCGCCGCACGCATCGGCGGGCTGCCCGGACATGGCTCCGCGCGCGCGGCTCACGTAGCCGGCGACGAGGCGAGGCACGAGCTCGGGGCCGAACGCGCCTTCGCCGCCCGTGATGCGACGGTCGACGCGGTAGGCCTCCTCGATCGCCGCGAAGTTGCCGCGTCGCGCCTCGGGGTAGCGGCGCGCGAACGTCTCGATGTTGCGCGCGAGCTGCTCGAGGGCGGTGCGCTGTCGACCCGTCACGCCGTCTGCCTGCGTGCGCGCGAGCTGCGCGGCCTCGGGGAACGCCTGGCGACGGTACGCGGCGAGGATGCGAGGGTCCGGCTCGCCGCCCGCGGTCGGGCGCGTCGTCCGCGTGGTCGTCGTGCCGCGAGGCGGGGTCGTCTCACGATCGTCGCGGCGTCGCGTGGTGGTGGGCGGTGTGGTTCGCGTGGCCGTCTGGCTCGTGCCCGACTGCGTGGTCGCCTGGGTGGTCGCCTGGGTGGTCGCCTGGGTGGTCGTGGGCGGCACGACGGCGACCTGCGTGGTCGGAGGCGCGGTCGTGGGCGGCGGGACTACCGGCACGATCGGCGGCGCGACGGGCACGATCGGCGGTGCGACCACGGGCACGATCGGCGGTGCGACCACGGGGACGATCGGCGGCGCCGTGATCGGCGGAGCCGTGATCGGCGGAGCCGTGACCGGCGGAGCCGTGATGACGGTGGGCGGAGGCGTGGGGATCGGCGGCAGCACCGTGCCGGTCGGTGCGACGTCGACCGTGGGCGTCGGGCGCGGCGCGATCGTCGGGCCGCCCACGACGCCCGTCACGGGCTCCTCGTGGAGGAGGAGCGCCATCGCGATCGCGCCGATCATCGACGCGATCACGACGAGCAGCGCTGCGCCGATCAGGAGGGTGCCGCGCCCGAGCAAGATGCTGGTGCCGCGGCTCGGCGTGGGCTCGGCAGGCGGCGCTTGGCTCGGGAACGACGCGTACGGCGGCGTCCACGCGGCGGGCGGCGCCGCGACCTCCGCCGACGGCAGCTGCTCGTCGCTCGTGGACTCGATGGGCGCGGCCACGGTGGGCAGCTGGTAGAGCTCGGGCTTGGCGCCGGGCAGGCGCGTGACCATGACGGTCTCGCCGATCTCGATGCGGTCGCCGTCGCCGAGGAGCGCGCGGTGGATGCGCTTGCCGTTGAGCGTGGTGCCGTTGCCGCTGCCGAGATCGATCAGCGTCAGGCCCTCGTGATCGAAGAGCACGCGCATGTGCTTCCTCGAGACCGACACGTCCGTGAGGATGATGTCGTTGTCGATGCCTCGGCCGACGCCGGTCTCGCCCTCGTGCAGCGTGAACTCGCGCCCCGTGTCCTTGCCGCTCTCGACGAACAACATCGGCGGCTTGTCGCCGCCTTGCAGCATGTTCGTGCTCTCGTCGGCGAGGAGCTCGCGATCTTCGATGTGAGTCGAGTCGTTCGGGAGCTCGCCGCGCTCGAATTCGTCGAACGCGTCGGCGTGCTGCGCTGCCTCGGCGCTGGGCAGCGACGGCTCCGCGACCCCCGAGCCCTCGATCGGCGGAGGCGCGAGGCTGTCGGCCTGCTGGTTTCCGGTCGCGACGTCCTCGAGCGAGTGGAGCTCGAGCTTGTCGCGGGGCTCCGGCGGCCCGTCGAGCTGCGCGGCCGCGGGGAAGCGCTCCATCACACCGAGGTCTCCGTCGGGCGCGACGGTCGGTGACGGTGCGAGCGGCGCGAGGTGCGGCTGCGGCGACGGATCGGTGGGCGCAGCGGACGGTGACTCCGCGCCCCCCATCAGCGTGGGGCGACGACCGAGCATCGGGCGCGGGACGGAAGGGCGCTTCACGGGCTGTCCCGGCGCGGGCGCCTCGGTCGAGAGGCGGTCGCCGAGCCGATCAAGGAGCGCGTCCACGCGCGGAACGTCTGCGGCTCGTTCGGCCATGGGTCGATGGGAGACAGCGTATGATCCCGTGAGCTTGGGGACAACGCCGCCGTCCGATGACGAGGCCATCGCGCGCTCGCGGGTCGCGCTCGGGAACGCGCTCAGTCCACTGCCGCCCACGCGGCGAGCTCAGTCCACTGCCGCCCACGCGGCGATCGTGTCGCGCAGCACCACGCCGACGTCGTCACCGATCTCGACGCTCCAGAATCCGTCCGCGGGCTCGTTGTTCCGCGCGCGCGAGCGGCCACCGTTCGGGAAGCGATCCTCGTCGAGCGCGATCTCACCCGGCGCGCGCTCGCCCATCGCGTGCTGATGACAGCCGACGCAGTTGCCGCGGAGGAGGCCCGGGGCCGCGTCGATGTAAGGGTTCGAGCACCAGCTCGCGTCGTCGTGCACCTCCGCGAGAGAGGCCGCGAGCGTCGGCGCGACGTCGGCGAAGCCGCCGCCCGGATCGTCGTCGAGCTCCTCGAAGTCGATCGCGACGCACATCTTGTAGGACGACCACGGCGCTCCGAGCGCCACGACCTCGGGCGCTCGATCCGCGCCGAAGTCGGTGTCCGGGTCGGGCGACCACCAGAGCGTGATGTTGAGCCAGTGCTCGAGCTCTCGCGTTCGGATGTGGAGGCCGGCGAGCCGATAGGTCGGGCCCGCGGGGATCGTCACCGTGTAGATCGCGTCGGGGCCCGGATCGGCCTCGCCGTCGCCGGCGCCCCACGTGTAGCTGCCGTCGTCGAAGCGCCTTCGGAGGCCCGACGCGGACGTGTCGAACGTGGGCAGCGGGAAGCCTTGGTCTGCGCGCTCCCAGTGCGCCGCGACGGTCGCCGCGCCGAGCGGGAACATGCCCGCGAGGCAGCCCGGCGCCACGCGCTCGGGCTCCTCGAGCGACACCTCGAGCGAGCCGGACACGTCCTCCGCGTCGGCGCGCACGACCACGAAGAACGCGCCCGGTCCGGTGACCTCGCAGTCGGTCGTCGCCGCGCGCTCGCAGAGCGACGCGTCGCCGACGAGGCCGTCGACCGACGCACGGATCGACACGCGCGCATCGCTCGCCTGCGGGGACTCGACGTGCGTCACGAGGCGCGATCCGCCCGCGGCGAAGAACGGGCCGCTGACGGTCTCGTGGCAGCGCGTGAGCGCGAGGGCCGTGTGCGCGACGAGCTGCGCGCTCGGCGGGCCGTCGACGAACGGCGCAGGCCGCTCGCCGTCGAGGCAGGTCGTGAGCTCGTCGTAGCTCGCCAAGAGGTGTCGCGCGGCGTCGGGGCTCACCGCGACGCGGCGGAATCCTCCGAGGCCATCGATCGACGGCTGCGTGTGGAGGCCAGCGACATAGGTCTCGAAGCGCTCGGGCGTCCAGCCCGCGATCTCGTCCACGGCGCGCACGTTCCACGCGAGGGTCTCGTCGAGCTCGATCGACGTGAACGCATCGCGCGCCACGCGACGATCGCGACCGATGCCCTCGTACGCGTGCTGGAACATCGCGTTGAGGTCGTCGCGGTCGTACCAGGTGCGGAAGGCCGGGACGCGCGCGCCTGCGAGGGGTGTCGTCTCCGCGAGCGAGGTCGGGGCGAGCACGCGCGCGATCGCCGCCCATGCGACCGCGCGGCGCGCGCGCTGCGACGACGAGAGCTCCTCCATCCGCGCGGCGAGCGTCGGGTCGGCCTCGTACTGCGCCGCCGCGCCGAGCACACGTCGCTCCGCCGGACCGCTCGGCTCGATCGCGACGCCGAGCTCTTCACAGCTCGGCGGCTCGGTCACGCGGGGCGTGCAGCCAGACCCGATGCACGTCGAGACGAGCGCGAGCGCGACGAGATCCGCGCGCGCGTCTCGTCCGTGCCCGAGCACTCAGTCACCGATGGCGAAGAGCGCGTCGCTCGCGACGATGTGCTCCGCGCGCATGCCCGCCGTGCGGACGGTGAAGTAGATCCAGCCGTCGGCGCGGAAGTGCGGGAAGAGCGCGTACTGGCCGGGCTGCATGTTCGTGAGGCGCGTGCGCGTGCCCGTCGCGAGGTCGACGAGGTACGTGTTCGCGGCGCCGTCGCGGAGGTACGGCGCGAAGGCCGGATCGCTCGGGCCGGTGAAGCCGAGCTCCACCGCGTCCGCGGCGCCGACGTAGTGGTGGATGACCATCCACTGCTCGTCGAAGGAGAACGCGGGCTTGCCACCGTTGAAGCAGTAGCGCGCGATCTCGGGCGCCTCGGCGGTCAGCATCCCGCCGCTCGTGTCGAACGTGACCTGACGCATCACGAAGCCGAGCTGGCGACCGCCCGGACCGGCGATGCGGTTGATGATGAGCTCGCCGCTCGGCGCGAGGACGGCGTCGCCCTCGAAGGGCGTCTCGATCGACGTCGTGCCCATGACGGTGAAGCCCTCGTCGGCGACGTTCACCATGCGCGTGAAGCGCGTGCGCGAGTCCGATCCGAAGTCGGTCATCGGATCGTCGAGCGTCGCCTCGTGGCCGCCGTCGTCCGACACGAACGAGCCGTGCACCGACCAGTAGTCGCCGCCCATCAGGCCCGCCGCGACGTGCTCGTAGAGGCCGACCGTGCGGTTGTTCGTGCACGCCGACTCCATGAACGAGATCGACGCGGGCATGGCCGTGAGCAGGCTCTGCTCGCACACGTACGCGCGCGATCCGTGGAACACGAAGCCGCTGTTGTCGGGGAAGAACGACGGGTCGTAGTTGCCCGACGCGGGGATGGCGACGTCGCGCGCGAGATCGATGAAGCGGCCGCGCTGGGAGCCGGACACCGCGGCGCCGTGCGAGACGAAGCGGCCATCGGCGGAGCTGCGCGTCCAGTAGGCCGACGAGTAGTCGGTCGTGTAGAGGACGCGGAGCGTGGTGCTCGGCACGACGTCCCAGTCGGCGCCGTAGACCGTGTCCGCGGCAGGCGTCTCGGTGGCGAGGCAGTCGGCCGGCGACGTCGAGCCCGGCATGCAGCCGAACATCAGCGTGCGCGCGTCGCGGTTTCGCTGTGCCCAGCCTGCGGTCTCCATGCGCACGCCGTGCGCGCGCACGTCTGCCGACACGCCAGGCGTGCACTCGGTGGGCGCGGGATCCTCGGGGAGCACGTCGTCGAGGCCGGGAACGCCGCGGATGAACCACTCGGCAAGGATGTCGAACTGCGCCTGATCGAGCGGCGGGTGACCGCTGTCGCTCGCGGGCATCGCCGCGCGCTCCACGAACGCGGCGTACTCGGTCTCCCACGCGGCGCCCGCGCCGCGGCGGAACACGTACTCGAACCACGCCAGACCGGCGGCGGTCGAGAAGATGCCGACGCGCGACGTGTCGTAGACCTCACCGTTCCGGAAGCACGCGACCATCTCGGCGGCCGACGCGTCCGACGTCACGTCGAGATCCGTGAGGCAGTTCGAGAGCGCCGTGTCGCTCAGCGCGCGCCAGTGACGGATCGTCTGCCGCGTGAGGCCGTGGCAGTCGTTGCAGTAGACCTCGGTCGCACCCGCGGCGGGCGCGCCCATCAAGCGGAGCGCCTGGCGCGCGAGCTCGGCGTCGGGCGTCGCGACGGGGTTGCGGAACGGCGGCACGCCCTCGAAGAACGCGTCCGGCGACACGTGCGCGTCGGGCAGCGCGACGGGCGAGTCGACACGCGGTCCGCTGTCGGTCGGGCTCGTCGCGGCGTCGGGCGTCGCGGCTGCGTCGGGCATGTCTGTGGGCGGTCCGCCGCAGCCGATCACCGCGGCGGAAGTCAGCACGAGAGAAGACGTGAGGCCCAGTGCGACGAGACCCGCGCGGTGTTGCATCGCGCGACAGTAGCAGGGCGCGACGCGCGGAACAGGGACACAGCAACAAATGCCGCGGCGCGTCAGCGGACGGACGGGTCAGCTGCGGTAGTTCGCGTTCACCGCGATGTAGCTCTTGCCCATGTCGCAGGTGAGGTAGCGGGCCTTGCCGGGGCCACGTCCCAGCGAGACGCGCACCGTGTACTCGAGGCCGGCCATGATCTTCGCGGCCGCGGCTTCGGCGTCCTTTCCGATCGGCATGCCCTTCTTCACGATGGCCACGTCGTCGATGGAGATCGCGGCCGCGTCGGGATCGAACACCGCGCCCGAGCGTCCCGCCGCCGCGAGGATGCGTCCCCAGTTCGCGTCCACACCGTGGAGCGCCGTCTTCACCAGCGGCGAGGTCGCGATCGTCTTCGCGGCCTTGCGCGCGTCGGCGTCGCTGCGCGCGCCCGAGATCTCGAAGGTGACCACGTGCTCCGCGCCTTCGCCGTCGTGGACGATGCTGCGGCCGAGCGCGCCGAGCACGTCTTCGAGCGCGGCGCGCAGCGCCTTCGCGTCCTTGCTGCCCGCCTTCACCGTGCCGGCCTTGCCCGACGCGAGGAGGAGGATCGTGTCGTTCGTGCTCGTGTCGCCGTCGACGCTGATCGCGTTGAACGTCGCGTCGGTGGCCTCCTTGAGGAGCTTGCCGAGCAGCGCCGGCGAGCAGCCCGCGTCGGTCACCACGAACGCGAGCGTCGTCGCCATGTCGGGGTGGATCATGCCGGCGCCTTTGGCGATGCCGAGCACCGTCGCGGTCTCCTTGCCGATCTTCAGCGTGCGTGTCGCCACCTTGGGCCACTGGTCGGTCGTCATGATCGCGCGCGCGAAGTCGGCCGCGCGCGACGAGTCCACGGCGTCGAGCAGGCGCGGCATCGCGTCGATGATCTTGTCGGCGGGGAGGAGCGCGCCGATCACGCCCGTCGAGGCCGGCGCCACCATGTCCGCCGACACGCCGAGGCGCTTCGCGACCGCCGCGGTCGACGCGAGGGCAGCCTTGCGCCCCGGCTCACCCGTGCACGCGTTCGCGTTCCCGCTGTTCACGAGCACGGCGCGGAGACGCCCCTTCCGCGTGCGCTTCTGCGCGATCTCGACCGGCGCCGCGCGCACCCGGTTCTTCGTGTAGACGCCTGCCGCCGCGACGTCTTCGTCGGCGACGATCAAGCCCAGATCGGGCTTGCCGTTGCTCTTGATCCCCGCCGCGATCCCCGCGAAGCGAAAGCCGCGAACCTTCGGCGGCGAGGTCTTGTCGATGTCGAGGAACGCGTCGGCAGAGAACGTCATGGGGCGCGGAGGCTAGGCCCGAACCGGTCGTCGAAACAACCGCCACGTCATCCGAAGGACAGCACGAAACCGTGCTGGATCGCGGCGATCGCAGGGAGCGCCAGCCAGACCGTGATCACCAGCGCCAGCATCACGTGAGCGCCGACGCGCCGACGATGTTGCTCAACCAAGGGCGCACGGCCCTCGTGGGCCGCGACCCACGTACTGACTCGTGGTCGCGCGTCGTCGCGGTATTCTGGCGCGTTGAGCGGGGGTTCGACGAGCACGCTCTGAAAACGCGGCGGGACGGGCGACGCGACGCGAACGACGGTGCCGTCACTCAGTCGCGCCGTGTGGCGATCCTCGCCGTCGACGACTGCCACGACCATCCTCTCGATCGACGACGCGTCGCGATGAGAGCGCCACGCGAGTGCGAGTGTGAGAGCGCCCGAGAGTGCTCCCAGCGCCAGCATCCATACACACACCGCGGGCGCTCCGTAGCGTGCGAAGCGAGCCCGCGAGACCCTGAGGCCGAGGTTGTCACTCCCCTCGTCCGAGCAAGCACGCCACACCCCTCGGTCGTTGCGTCGGACGACGAGCAAGCCGCGGGACGACTCGAGCAAGACGACATGCACGCCGGTATGAAGGAGGCACCAGTCGCGTGACGTCCGCAGTCCCAGACGATCGAGAGCGAGCGCGCGCCCGCTCGGCACGCGCCATTCGATCTCGCTTCGGTCTTGGGGAAGCTCTGGAACACGTGATGCCCATGCGCGGTCGAAGAACGGAGGCGGGTTCAACGCGATGAACGTGAGTGGATCGTCGTCGAGACGCTCGAAGCCGCGCTCGGCGAGAACGGTCTCGTCGAGGTGCGTGACGAACGCGGTCCACACATCGAGGCCCGGCGCAGCCGGCGCTCTGGCGACCCACACGACAGCGGCGATGGACATCAAGCAGCTGAGCGCGGCTGCAGCTGGCCCGATCCTTTCGATGGCTGTGGGAGCAACTCGCAGGGCAAGCGACAGGACGCCCAGCGCGATCGCCGCCCCAGTCATCGCCCCGCAGCCCACGAGGAACGACTCGGCCATCGGTGCCATCTCGGGGAGGGCTCGCGAGATCTGGGCGTCGATCACCCCGTCGGCGACGGCGTATGCGAAAGGAGCCGCCGTCAGCGCTCCGGCGAGGCAATGCTTCGGGGGAGCGAGGAGGAGCGTCAGTCCCGCGCCCACGGCGAGGGGAACGACGAGGCAGCAGGCGAGCTCGACCTCCACCGGCAGCGTTGCCTGCGTGCGACCGAGGACCACCGAGACCCCGAATCGCGCCGCGAGGGTGAGCAGCGTGGCGAACGCCGCGCCGCGGCCCGCCGACTCCGCTGAGCTCACCGTCCGCGCGTCATCACCCACCCAGCGAGGATGCGGGGCGACGACACGGCCTGTCGAGCGCCCACCACTCGGAGAGGTTCCTCGGACTTGCGGGGCACCGCCGCTCTGCTACCCCGTGGCCGCTTCCGCCGATGGCGGAGGCATTTTTCGTTTGTTCGCCAGGGACAAGAATGACCCAAGCCATCCCCACGAAGTCGACCGCCGGCGAGCAGCCCGACGTCGAGCAGACTCGGATCGTCGGTGAAGAGGAGAAGACCCTCACCCGCATCCAGAAGCACCTCGTCGCTCGCGCCGAGGAGATGCGGCTCAACGCGGCGAACGATTTCCAGATCGACTACGACGCCGAGCTGATCTCCCTGCGCAACCAGATCCAAGAGGCGCGCATGGAGGACGTCCCGCCGCTGATCGAGGAGATGGAGCGCCTGACCGAGGTCGCCGCGCGCCGCGGCAAGGTCGTCGAGGGCGCGATCGACTCGGCTTCGCCGTACTTCGGGCGCCTCGTGCTCGAAGAGGGCGGCCGCAAGCGCGAGGTGCTGATCGGCAAGGCCACGTACCTCGACTCGCGCACCAACGTGCGGATCGTCGACTGGCGAGACGCGCCCGTGTCGCGGATCTATTACCGCTACGAAGAGGGCGACGAGTACGAAGAGCAGTTTGGCGGGCGCGACGTGCACGGTGAGGTCGCCGTTCGCCGTGCGGTCGCGATCGGCAGCGGCCTCCTTCGCCGCATCGGCTGCCCGCAGGGCATCTTCGTGCGCGGCTTCGATGGTCACTGGCGCCGCGCGGGTGACTCCGCGCGCCTCAAGGGCGGCCAGGGCTCGGCCATGCGCGCCGAAGATCACCACAGCCCCGGCAAGCTCGGCGTGCGCATCGATGATGGCCGCGAAGAGAAGTACCTGCCCGAGATCACGGCGCTGATCGATCCGCGCCAGTTCGAGCTCATCACGAAGCCGGACGGCGGCCTCGTCGTCATCCAGGGCGGCGCCGGCTCGGGCAAGACCACGATCGGTCTCCACCGCCTCGCGTACCTCGCGTTCCACGACGCGAAGCGCTTCCGCGCCGATCGCATGCTCGTGCTCGTCTACAACGACGCGCTCGTTCGCTACATCTCGCGCGTGCTGCCGTCGCTCGGCGCGGGGGGCGTGCCCGTCACGACGTTCGAGCGCTGGTCCGAGAAGCTGCGCGCGTCGCACCTCAAGGGCCTGCCGGGCGAGTACCACGAGGAGACGCCGACGGCGGTCACGCGCCTCAAGAAGCACCAGACGATGCTCGACGTCGTCGACGGCTACTGCGCCGAGGTCGCGCTCAAGGTCGAGAAGCTCTTGATCGATGCCACGCAAGGGATCGAGGGCGCAGCGGACGCCGTCGCGCACTGGCGCGAGCAGCACCGCGCGCCGGTGGCGCTTCGCCTGCACCGTCTCGACAAGTGGGCGGCTCCCGACGAAGACCCCGACGCCGATCTCAAGGCGCTCGCGTCGCTCGGCAGTGGACGCGCGAGCGCGCCCGCGAAGGTCGCGCCGAAGCCGATCGCGCTTCGCCACGCGATCGAGCGCACGATCTCGACGGCGCGCCGCGAGCACCTCGATGTCACCACGGCGTGGGCCGAGATCCTCACGGACCTCGGGCGCCTGAAGCGAGCGTTCGTGAACGACGAGGCGGATCTCGACGCCGAGGATCTCGCGAGCGCGCACCGCTGGTGCGTGGACAAGTGCCAGCTCGTGATCGCCGAGCTCGAGCAGCGTCGCGACGAGGGCGGCCTCAAGACGAAGAAGTCCGCGGGCGGCGAGGACGAAGACGCGCCCAAGGACGACGACGCGTCGATGCGCTTCGTCGACGGCGAGGC
Organism: uncultured Sandaracinaceae bacterium; assembly: GCA_964502175.1. Taxonomy (GTDB): domain Bacteria; phylum Myxococcota_A; class Polyangia; order Polyangiales; family Sandaracinaceae; genus JAFLCL01. The sequence continues at coordinate 169,124 of CAZCVE010000009.1, read as the reverse complement.
GCCCTCGGCGAAGAAGCTCGTCGGTCGCCGCAAGTCCGACGAAGACGAGGGCGACGACGACGACGACGACCGCTCGGTGGGCGTCGACGGGGCGGAAGAGAACGAGAAGGCGAAGCTCGATCGCGAAGACGACGCGCTCCTCCTCCGCATCACGCAGCGCCTCCGTGGCCCGCTCCTCCGCGGCCCCATCTCCAAGGGAAGTGGGGGCAAGCAGGCCGAGACGCTCCGCTACGAGCACATCCTGATCGACGAAGCGCAGGATCTCTCGCCCGTCGAGCTCGCGGTGGTGCTGGGCACCACGACCAAGGCTCGCTCGGTGACGATGGCCGGCGACGTCGCGCAGCGACTCCACATGGACAACGGCTTCAAGAGCTGGAAACAGCTGCTCGAGGCCGCGGATCCGCGCAAGACCGAGGGCGAGGGCGCTCCGATCGAGGTCTCGCCGCTCAAGGTCCAGTACCGCTCGACGCACCCGATCATCGAGCTCGCGCAGGACGTGCTCGGGCCGCTCGCCGATCCCGAGTCGGGCAACGCGATCCGTGCCGGCGCGCCGGTCGAGCTCTTCCAGTTCGCGCACTCCGGCGAGGCGGTCGCGTACCTCGGCGAGGCGCTGCGTGAGCTCATGCAGGCCGAGCCGCGTGCGTCGGTGTGCCTCGTCGCGCGCTACCCCGAGCAGGCGGACCTCTACTACAAGGGCCTCGTCACCGCCGAGGTCCCGCACCTGCGTCGCATCGCGGATCAGGACTTCCCGTTCCGCGCGGGCATCGACGTCACCGACGTGCGTCAGGTGAAGGGCCTCGAGTTCGACTACGTGGTGATCCTCGAGTGCACGCGCGCCGTGTACCCGGTGACCGACGAGTGTCGACACCTCCTCCACATCGCGGTCACGCGCGCCGCGCATCAGCTCTGGGTCACGTCGACGGGCGAGCCGTCGCTCATCCTCCCCGAGTCGCTCCGCAACCGCGCCTACTGATGCGCGCGCGCGCCGAGCGCGTGCCGCTTCGGGGGCCGACCTTCGATCCCCGCTGGATCGTCCATCACGACGCTCACTACGTCGTGGTCGACAAGCCGGCGGGGATGCTGTCGATCGAGCGCGAGGCGGGCGGGCAGGGCGCGCTCGTCACGCGGCTCGCGGCCCACCTCGGCCTGACGCGTCCGCTCGCGGTCCTCTCGCGCCTCGATCAGGAGACGTCGGGGCTGATCGCGTTTCCGCTCTCGGAGGCGGCGCAGCGCGCGATGGCCGCCGCAGGCGAGGGGCGCGCGCTCGAGAAGCGCTACGTCGCGGCCGTGACGCTGGGTGCGAAGGTGCGCGCGCCGTCGGGCCGCATGGAGGACCTGCTCGTCGAGCGCGACGGCCTCGTCAGCGTCGCGCGCGGTCGCGACGGCAAGCTCGCGATCGCCCACGCGCGGGCCACGCAGACGCTGGAGCGACGCGCGCTGATCGAGGTGAAGCTCGAGACGGGGCGCACGCACCAGATCCGCGTGCAGCTCGCGCACCGCAGCGCCTCCATCGCAGGCGATCCGCTCTACGGAGGCGCGCGCGCGCCGCGGCTGATGCTCGCCTCGATCGGCATCACGCTGCCGCACCCCGAGCGCGGCACGATCACGATCACGCGGCCTGCGCCCGAGCTCTTCTCGCGGTGGGTCGAAGGGCGCCTCACGGCGGAAGACGCGTGGCACGCCGCGCTGCCGATCGCGATCGAGCGACGCGCGGATCTGTTCGCGCGCGCGCAGCGCGACCACCGCGAGGCGACCACGGCGTTCCGCCTGGTGTCGGAGTCGGGCGACGGCGTGCCGGGGCTCGCGATCGACGTGTACGGCGATCACCTCGTCGTTCACCTCCACGACTGCGCGCTCGACGAGGCCGTGATCCTCGACGCGCTCGCGCCGCTCGGCGCGGCGGGCGTCTACCTCAAGAGGCGTCCCAAGAAGGCGCAGGACCTATCGAAGAAGGAGCTCGAGGATCACGCGCCGAGCACACCCGTGAGAGGCGATCCGGCGCCCGAGGAGACCGTCGTTCGCGAGAACGGCGTCGCGTTCCACGCGCGTCTCGGCGATGGCATGTCGACCGGCCTCTTCCTCGATCAGCGCGAGAACCGGAGGCGCGTGCGCGCGATGTCTGCCGGCAAGTCGGTGCTCAACCTCTTCTCGTACACGTGCGCGTTCAGCGTCGCGGCCGCGGTGGGCGGCGCGCGCAGCACGCTCTCGATCGACGCCGCGCAGCGCGCGCTGGATCGCGGTCGCGAGAACCTCGCGCTCGCGGCGGATGGCATCGAAGGCTTCACACCCGAGGCACATCGCTTCGTCACCGACGACGCGTTCGACGTGCTCACCCGTCTCGCCAAGCGCGGTGAGCGCTTCGATCTCGTCTGCGTCGATCCGCCGACGTTCTCGACCACCAAGCGCACGCGCTGGACCAGCGGCAAGGACTGGGTGGGGCTCTTCGCGAAGGTGCTCGCGGTCGTCGCCGAGGGCGGCGCGGTGCTCGCCACGAGCAACGATCGACGCATGACGCAGGTGGGCTTCCGCGCGCACGCGCGAGCCGGCGCCGAGCGAGCAGGCGTGACGCTCGCGCGTGTGGTCGATCTCGCGCCGCCGCTCGACTTTCGCGCGGGACCGGGCGAGCCCCCGCTCCTCAAGGGCGTGCTGATCGAGCGGAACGCGACGACCACCACGCGCTCCGCTGCGCCAGCGTCGTCGATCACGGAGAGCACCTCGGCGACGATGTCGGGCTCGCTCTGCTTGATCTCGATCGAGAACCACGCCGTGGGATGTGCGGTCAGCACTTCGGACAACGTCGGCACGCGGATCCCCATACCACGGTAGGGAAACGTCGCGCCTCCGTCGCTCGTGAAGCGATGGCCTGCGTGGAGCGCGCGGAGCTCGGCGAGCGTCGTGTCGTGCACCGCGCCCGTGCCGTCGGTGGTGCGATCGACGGTGTCGTCGTGCATGCACACGATCTCGCCGTCGGCGCTCGAGTGCACATCGAGCTCGAGCACGTCTGCTCCGAGCGCGGCTGCGTTCTCGAACGCAGACAACGTCTCCTCCGGTCGCAGGCGACCGCCGCCGCGGTGCGCGATGAGGAGACGATCGCTGCGTCCGAGCTCGTGTCCGGCGCGTCTTCGGAGGTCGGCGTGCAGGCCGTGATCGACGCGACGATGAAGACGACGCGACGCCTCGAGGTCGCGGCGCTCGACTTCCGCGCCGCCTCGCGCGAGAACCCGCAGATCGAACGCCTCTCGGTCGAGCGTGCGTGACGCGCGCGGGGAGGCGACGGAGGCGTCGATGAAGCGTGCGCTCGTCACCGGTGGATGCGGCTTCCTCGGGAGCTGGATCGTCAAGAAGCTGCGAGAGCGTGACGTCACGGTCCGCGTGCTCGCGGCGCCCGGCGAGACGCGAGACAACCTCGACGGCGTCACCTGCGAGGTCGTCGAAGGCGACGTGCGCGACACCGACGCGTGCGCTCGCGCCGTCGCCGGCTGCGACACGGTCTTTCACGTGGCCGCGATCTACGACGCGTGGGCGCCGGACCCCACGCGCATGTACGACGTGAACCTGCGCGGCACCTTCCACGTGCTCGAGGCCGCGCGTCGCGCGAGCGTGGAGCGGGTCGTCTACACGGCGAGCATCGTCTCGCTCGGTCGCCCCGAGATCGGGCAGATCGGCGACGAGCGCACGGCCTTCGAGAGCTGGGATCTCGACTTCCCGTATGCGCGCTCGAAGTTCTTCAGCCGCGAGATCGCGGAGGCCTTCGCGGCGTGGGGGCTCGACGTTCGCGTCGTGTGCCCGGGCATCGTGCTCGGGCCGAACGACATCCGACCGACACCGAGCGGCGAGCTGATCCGCGCGTCGCTCGAGGTGCCGGGCCCGGCCGTCGCGTTCGCAGGCGGCGCCAGCTACGTGGACGTGCGTGACGCCGCCGAGGTGCACGTGCTCGCGGCGCTGCGCGGCAAGCGCGCCGAGCGCTACGTGGCCACCGCGCACAACCTCTCGAACACGCAGCTCGCTCAGGCGATCGAGCGAGGCACCGATCGCAACCGGAAGGTCCACACGCTCCCCGTCGCCGCAGCGCGCGCGATCGTGCGCGGCTTCGAGGTGCAGAGCCGCCTCACCAAGGAGCCGCCGCTGCTCTCGCGCACGTTCTTCGAGTTCACGCTCAAGCCCGCGTACTTCTCGAACGAGAAGGTGAAGCGCGACCTCGGCGCGACGTTCCGCCCGATCGACGAGTCCGTGCGCGACGCGGTCCGCTGGTTCCGCGACCGCGGCATGATCTGATCAGCGGTCAGTCCCACACGACGTCGACGAGACCGCTGTCGGCGATGCGCTCGTCGGCCGTGAGGAGCGGGCGCTTCGCAACGCGCGCGGCGGCGACGATCATCCGATCGAACGGATCCTCGAGCATCTCGAGGTGCGCGAACTCGCGTGCCTGGGCCAAGTCTTGCGGGAACACCGCGACGCAGCGGTTGCGCCTCGTGGCCGCCTCGAGGTCGGTCACCGAGACCTTTTTTCGGCCGCGCTCGGCCAACAGCACGAGCTCGACGCCGACGATGGAAGGCACCCACGCGAACGCTCGACCTTCGTCGACCTCGGCCAGGACGCGCCGTGCCTCGCGGCCGAGCTTGCGAGGGGCCGACGCCCACCAGATGAACGCGTGGGTATCGAGGACGTAGATCTTCGCGCCGTAGGGCTCGGTCATCCTCATGGGCGCCCGGATTCATCGTGCGTCGAACGTCGGGTCACGTGCGCCGCGCTCGCTTCGCGGCCGCAGCGAGGAGTGTCGCCCCTGGCTCCCGTGCACGCTTCGACGGCGTCGACCGCCCGCTCAGCCATCCGGTGATGGGAAGCACGGGCGTCGATGTGTCGACGTCGTCGTTCATCCGCTCGCGGACCATGTGGACGAGCTGACCGGAGAAGCTGCGCCCCTCGACCTCCGCGCGCGTCCGCACCGCATCCGCGAGCTGTGGCTCCATCCGCACGCTGACGACACCGCTAGGCTTCGTAGGTTCCATGTAGGCGTTTGTAACACGCCTCTGGGTGCCGACCAACGGAGCCCCTCTTTCGCGCCGCGCGCGCCGTAGACGAGAGTCGCCGCGCCTTCAGCGCTTGGTCGCGGGGTCGCGGGAGCCGAGGTGACGTACGTCGTCGCCCGACACCATGAACACGACCTGCTCGGCGATGTTCGTCGCGTGGTCGGCGACACGCTCGAGGTACTTCGCGCAGAACGCGAAGCGGAAGCCGTCCTGCACGCGGGTCGGGTTCTGCTCGACCATCGCCATCGAGGCGCGCAGCAGCTTGCCGTAGAGCGCGTCGACGTGGTCGTCGGCCGCGAGCACCGCGCGCGCGAGCGCCTCGTCTTCGGTCACGAACGAGTCGAGCGCCTGCCTCACCATCTGCGCGGACGCGTCGGCGAGCTCCTGCAGCTGCGGCTGGAGCGGGAGGATCGGCGGGGCCTTCGAGAGCTCGACCGCGCGCTCCGCCATGTTCACCGCCTCGTCGCCGATGCGCTCGAGATCGGTGACGACCTTCAGCGCGAGCACGAGGAAGCGAAGGTCGCGGCCGACCGGCTGACGCAGCGCGAGGATGCGGATCGTGGCCTCGTCGATCGCGACCTCTTCGACGTTGATCGCGCGATCGGTCTGCTCGACCTTCTTCGCGAGGTCGGCGTCGAGCTCGCCGAGCGCGCGCGTCGCCATGGTGATCAGCTGCTCGCAGCGCCCGCCCATGGCGAGCAAGCGATCCTTCAGGCTCCGCAGCTCTTGCTCGTACGCGCGGCTCGTGTGGTCGGCCATCGGCAGCGACTATAAGGGAAGTCGCGCGCCAGATCGCATCACGGCGCGTCGCTCGTCGCTGCGTCGTCCGCCACTCCCGCGTCGGTCGTCGCCGCGTCCGCGGTCGCGACGGCGGCGTCGACCGCGGGCGCATCGTTCACCGGAGCGTCGTCCACGGGCGAATCGTCCAGAGGGGCGTCCGAGGAGAGGGGCGCGTCGACGGGAGGCGCGTCGAGGTCCGCGTCCGGGCCGGCATCGCGCGGACAGTCGGGGTGAGGCGGGTCTTCGGCGCAGAGGTTGAATCGGCGACGCAAGCAACCCATCGACGCGATCGCGACGAGGAGCATCACGAGCGCGAGCGCCCGACGCGCTGCGCGCATCAGAACGTTCCTCGCACGCTCGCGCCGCCGGGGCCGACGACGACCTCGATGCGCGGCTCGCTCTCCGGTGCCTGCGCGTCGACCACCCACCACACCACCGCGCCGGTGAGCGAGAGCGTGCCGATGAGGATCATCGTGATCCCGATGCCGAGGTTGTTCTCTTCACCACGCAGACACACGGTGCGATCCGCGTTGTAGAAGTCGCAGGTCGGATCGAGCGAAGCCCACACGCCGAGGCCGATGCCCGCCGCGCCGATCGCCGAGAGCAAGCCCGGCCCGAGGATCCCGAAGAGGGGCTCGGGGCCGTCGCCCATGCCCGCGTTCGTTCCTGATCGCCCGCTCGGCGGCGTGGCCGAGGGCAGCGTCGCGGTCAGGCCTCCGCTCGTTCGATCTTCTTCCTCTTCGGGATCCGCGTCGTCGCCTGCGGGCGTCGTGACCGTCGTGCCCGCGCCCGGATCCAGCATCGCGGCGGCGCGCTCGGAGGCGAGCACCTGAGCGACCATCGCGTCGACGATCGCCGTCACGTCTCGGTCCGCGGAGATGGTTCCGCTCGCGGTCGAGTGACGCACGCTGCGCGAACCCGAGAGCGCGTGGAGCGACAGCGAGAGCTCGCTGATCATCGCGCCGCCCATCGGATCGACGGTGGCCCAGACGCTCACGCACGCGACGCGCGGGATGCCGAGCTCGGCCGACAAGCGCGCAGCGTCTTCGGTGGTGGTGATCGCCAACCGCGAAGGCGGAACGCGGTGCACGAGCTCCGAGCTCGGGAGAACCGCGAAGCCATCGGCCGTGAAGCGCGCGGCCACGGCGTCGAGCACGGGCGCCCGCTGCGCTTCCGTCGCGTTGCCGCCGAGGGCGACCACCACGACGTCCTCCGCGCGAGCGCTCCCCGCGTACGACGTCGCGAGCGCAACGAGCAGCACGAGGAGGGCGCGGAGCATCGGGCCGACTTCGCACGAAGTCGCAGCCTGCTCAAGCGAGAGTTTTCACACGGTTCGCAGCGTCGCGGCGCGCGAAGGTGGGGCGCATGAACGCCTCGGATGTCTTGTTCAACCCGACCGAAGAGCATCGCTTCCTCCGCCAGTCGATCGCCGACTTCGCGAAGAAGGAGGTCGATCCGCAGGCGGCCAAGCACGATCGCGAGGGCACGCTCAACGTGGCGCTCTTCCGCAAGCTCGCGGACCTCGGCGTGCTCGGCATCACGGTGCCCGCGGAGGACGGCGGCGCGGGCATGGACACGATCGCGGCGGTGATCGTTCACCACGAGCTCGCGAAGTACGACCCCGGCTTCACGCTCGCGTACCTCGCGCACTCGATGTTGTTCGTGAACAATTTCCATCACTGCGCGAACCAAGAACAGCGCAGTCGCTACCTACCCAAGACGCTCAGCGGCGAGTGGATCGCGGGCATGGGCATGACCGAGCCGGGCGCGGGCACCGACGTGATCGGCATGCAGACGTCGGCGCGCCTCGACGGTGATCACTGGGTGCTCGACGGCACCAAGACCTACATCACCAACGGCGTCGAGGGTCACTGCTTCCTCGTGTACGCGAAGGTCGACGGCCGCATCACCGCGTTCGTCGTGGACCGCACGTGCCCCGGCTTCTCGACGTCGCACCACATCGACAAGCTGGGCATGCGCGGCTCGACGATGTCGGAGCTGATCTTCGAGCAGTGCCGCGTGCCCAAGACGAACCTCCTCGGCGAGATCGGCGGCGGTCTCACGCACATGATGCGCAACCTCGAGATCGAGCGCCTCACGCTCGCCGCGATGAGCGTCGGGATCGCCGAGCGCAGCGTGGAGATCATGCTGCGCTACGCCAACGAGCGACGGACGTTCGGCAAGCCGATCGCGGAGTACGGGCAGATCCAGCGGTACATCGCCGAGGGCTACGCGTCGATGGAAGCGGCCAAGGCGCTCACCTACAACGTCGCGCGCGACGTCGGCGCAGACAGCCGCGCGCGGATCGGGTCGGACGCAGCGAAGCTCTTCGCGGCACCCGTCGGCAAGATGTGCGCGGACTACGCGATCCAGGTCATGGGCGGCGCCGGCTACTGCCGCGAGTTTCCCGTCGAGCGCCTGTGGCGCGACGCGAAGCTCCTCGAGATCGGCGGCGGCACGATCGAGGCGCACCACAAGAACATGACGAAGGACCTCTCGAAGGCCTTTCGCTGAGCCGCGCGAGATCGTGATCGTCTCGAGCCCGTGCTGCCGACCTCGTCACCCGAGTGCGAGCACGCGAATGTTTCGGTACGGCGCGGCGAGCCGCTCCAGGTCCGTGGGGTCGCCGGTGAGCAAGGTTCCACCGCCACGCTCGACCGCGACGGCAACGACGTGCGCGTCCACGATCAGCGCTGAGCGGCGCGGCTCGCGTCCAAGAGCGCCCCGACCACGCGTGCGAGCACTCGGTCGGTGTCTCGGACCACAATGCCGGCCTCGCGAGAGAGTAGGGAGTCCAGAAGACCCGAGCGACCGCGACCACGGTAGAGCTCTGCCAAGACGAGGGTGGGCACGACGACTTCGTGGCGCTTGCGATGCGCGACCGTCATCGCGGCTCGCACCTCGTCGCGGCGACGCGCACGGTCGCCCACCAGTGCGGAGACGGCCTCCGAGCCGAGCACGAGGCAGGTCATTCGAGGAGCGCCGTGTACTTGGCGAGCAGCTTCTCGGACACCTTGCCGTAGCGTCGATCGAGGTTTCCCAGGAAACGCTCGAGCTGCGCGTGCCGTCGGCGTCGGTCGAGCGTGTCGCGGATCGCGTCGTTCACCTGCTTCGAGAGCCCCTCGTCTCCACGCTCGAGCTCGTCGACCAGCTCGGCGTCCACGGAGACCGAGATCCTTCTTCGGCTTCGGGAGCGCGCGAGGCGTGCCCGTGCGCAGCGCGACGAACGCCTGCTCGAGGCTCGTCGCGAGGAGCCTCGCCTCGTCGGTCGTGTCCGCGGCGATCACGCCGAGCGCGGCCATCACGTGAGGCTTCGCGAGTGTCTCCGACGGCTCGAAGCGGTGCCTGTAGATCGCGAGCGCTTCGTCGAGGTGCGCGGGCGCGAAGTGCGAGGCGAACGCGAACGGCAAGCCCAGCGCCGCTGCGAGCTGCGCGCCGAACAGGCTCGATCCGAGGATCCAGATCGGCACGTCGGTGCCGATGCCGGGCACGGCGTGCACGCGCTGGCCGGGCTCCGGTCGGAAGTACTGCATGAGCTCGATCACATCGCGCGGGAACTGATCGACGTCGCCCGAGAGGTTGCGCCGCAGCGCGTACGCCGTGGGCTGATCGTCGTCGTCGCGGCCGCGACGTGCGCGATCACGAGCGACGTCGCCGCGCTCGCGATGCCCGGCATGTTGTGGTGTTCGGCGAGCCAGAAGCGTCGGAAGCCGAGCGCCTCCGCGCGCTGTGCGAGCGTGACGCTGCGCGAGAACGCGCCGCGGGCGTCACCACCTTCGACGATGGGGCAGAGATCGAGGATCGACAGCGGCGGGATCACGCGCCGTGCATGGGGAGGCGAGGACGCAGGTGCAAGCCCTCACTCCCAGCCGAGGAGACGGCCGCCTTGGTAGACGATCAGCGACGCGACGTACGCGAGCACGTTCATGTAGACGAGCATGAAGCCCGCCCACTTCCACGAGCCCGACTCGCGCTTCACCGCTGCGAGCGTGCTCATGCACTGCGCCGCGAGCACGAAGAAGACCATGAGCGAGACGCCCGTGAGCGGCGTGAACAACACGCTGCCGTCGCTGCGACGCGCGTCGCGCAGGCGCTCGCGCAGCGTGTCGTTCGTCTCGTCGGCCTCGCCGCCCACGCCGTAGACGATGCCGAGCGTGCCCACGAGCACCTCGCGCGCGGCGAAGCTGGCGAGCAGGCCGATGCCGATCTTCCAGTCGAAGCCGAGCGGCTCGATCGCGGGCTCCATGAGGTGTCCGAGTCGGCCGCCGATGCTGTTCTCCATGCGGGCCTCGGCGCGCGCGTGACCGATCTCGGCGAGCGCCGCGTCGCGCTCGGCCTGGTCGCTGATCGCCTCTGCCGTCTCGGCGCGCACGTCGAGCGCGGCTTCGTTTTCGGCGTCGCGCGGGAACGAGAGCAGCGCCCAGAGCACGATCGTGATCGCGGCGATCATCGTCCCCGCGTTCGAGAGGAACGACCACGTGCGATCGGCCACCGTGCGGAGGACGTTCTTCGCCTGCGGCAGGCGGTAAGGAGGCAGCTCGAGCAGCAGCGGGGGCGAGGCGCCCTTCAGCACCGTGCGCTTCATCATCGCGGCAGCGCCGAGCGTGGCCGTGACGCTCAGCGCGTACATCGCGAGCAGCGCCACGGCCCCCGCCTCGATCCCGAGCGAGGTGCGCGTGCCAGGCGGGAACACGATCGCCACGACGAGCGCGTAGACGGGCAGGCGCGCGCTGCACGACATGAGCGGCAGCGCGAGCATCGTCACGAGGCGGTCCCGTCGGCTCTCGATCGTGCGCGTGGCCATGACCGCGGGAACGGCGCACGCGAAGCCCGAGAGCAGCGGCACGAACGCGCGACCGTGGAGGCCCACGCCGCGCATCACGCGATCGATCACGAACGCGACGCGCGCGAGGTAGCCCGAGTCCTCGAGCACGACGATGAACAGCGAGAGCAGCGCGATCTGCGGCACGAAGACCACGACGTTGCCGACGCCAGCGATCACGCCGTCGGCGATCAGCTCGGCGAGGGGACCTTCGGGCAGCGCGCTGCGGGCGAGATCCTGGAGCCATGCGACGGCCGTCTCGATCGCGCCGACGAGCGGCTCCGACCACGCGAAGAGCGCTTGGAAGAGGAGGGCCATCACTACCGTGAACGCGCCGAGGCCCCACACCGGGTGCGTCAGCACGGCGTCGATGCGCTCGCTCGAGCGCCTCGCCGTCTCCGACTTCGTCACGGACGCGGCGACGACGCGATCCACGATCGCGTAGCGCGCGGTGACGAGGCGCTCGTCCATCGGCAGGCCGTTCGGCGCGAGGTCCGCGTCGTCGCGATCCGCATGGAGCACGGCGGTGCGCAGGACCGTGGGGACGTTGGTCAGCTCGTCGTCGCCGATCGAGAGGAACGCCCAGCGCGTGAGCGCGGCGCGGCGCGCTTCGCGTCGCTTCGGATCGAACCCGCGCGGCGCAGGCCACACGTCGTCGACCACCTTCTCGAGCTCGAGCAAGCGCGACGCGAGCGCGGCGTCGAGCGCGAGATCGATCACGGGAGACGACGGCGCGTCGAGCAGACGACCGAGCGCTTCCTTCAGCGCAGGGAGGCCCTCGCCCGTGCGCGCGGACACGGCGACGACGGGCACGCCGAGCTCGCGGCTCATCGCCTCGGTGTCGATGCGCGTGCCTGCCGCGCGCGCCTCGTCGATCATGTTGAGGCACAGGAGCGTCGGCAGGCCCGACTCGAGGATCTGCGTCGCGAGGTAGAGGTGCCGCGACACCGCGCCGGCGTCCGCCACGAACAGCGCCGCGTCGGGGCCGACTCCGTCGTGAGGGAGGATCTCGTCGATCGCGACCTGCTCTTCGGCCGACCGCGCCGTGAGCGCGTAGGTGCCAGGCACGTCCACGAGATCGAGATCGCGCGCGCCGACCTTCACCGTGCCCGTACGTCGATCGACGGTGATGCCGGGGTAGTTGCCCGTGCGCGCGTTCGAGCCGGTGAGCGCGTTGAAGAGCGTCGTCTTGCCGGCGTTCGGATTGCCCGCGACGACGATGCGAGGTCTGCGCGGCGTGCTCACGCGCCGGCCTTCGTCGACGCGTCGTCGGGCTCGGGCGCGTCGGCGACGAAGGGTGCGCTCTTGCCTTGGTGCGCCAGCCGGATCGAGTGCGCGTCGTAGTGGCGGATCGACAGGCTCGCGCCGCGGACCTCGAGCTCGATCGGGTCGCCCATCGGCGCGATGCGCACCACGCGGATGCGGGCGCCGCGGAGCACGCCGAGCTCGAGCAGCCGACGTCGCAGCGCGCCGCCGCCGACGATGCGGTCGACCGTGCCGGTCTCACCCACGCGGAGATCCGCGGCGGTGCGTCCGGGGGCCGGCGTCGTGCTCATGGCGAGTCGATAACTGTTCTCGATCTCCGCGCAACCGCAATTTCGGGGGTGGCGGCCGCGGTGGTCGCCTGTACATCCAGCTCGCGGCGAAACATGGAGCGGGCGTGACGTTTCAATCGCTGGGTCTCTCCGAGCCGCTCGTGCGTGTGACCGCCGAGCTCGGTCACGAAGCGCCCACGGACATTCAGCGCGCGATGGTGCCGGCCGTTCGCGCAGGCGGCGACGTGTGGGCAGCGGCGCAGACCGGCTCCGGCAAGACCGCCGCGTTCGTGCTGCCGCTGCTCGAGCGCTTCGCGCAGGCTCCGGCCGCGCAGCCTCGCCGCGTGCGGGTGCTCGTGCTCGCGCCGACGCGTGAGCTCGCGGCGCAGATCGGCGAGGCGTTCACCACGTACGCACGTCACCTCCAGCCAGCGCCGAAGATCGTCACGGTGTTCGGCGGCGTCTCCGTGAACGCGCAGATGATCGCGCTCCGCGACGCCGCGGACGTGATCGTCGCGACGCCGGGCCGCTTGATCGATCTCGTCGAGAAGAACGCGCTCACGCTCGCGCACGTCTCGACGCTGGTGCTCGACGAAGCGGACCGGATGCTCGATCAGGCCTTCGCCGAAGAGCTCCAGGAGCTGCTCGCGCTCCTCCCGCGGCGGCGACAGACGGTGCTCACGTCGGCGACGTTCGCGCGCGGCGTGGAGGCGATCGCGCGCGCCACGCTGCACGATCCACAGCGGATCGATCTCGCGCGCGAGCCGCTCGCGCCGCCGGAGATCCACGAGCGGGCGATCGAGGTCGACGCGCCGCGACGCACGCAGCTCTTGCGTCAGCTGATCACGACGCACCGCTGGTCGCGCGTGCTGGTCTTCGTGGCCACGGGGTACGCGGCCGATCACGTCGCCGACAAGCTGCGCGGCCTCGGCATCGGCGCCGCGGCGCTGCACGGCAAGCTGAGCCAGGGCGCGCGCACCGACGTGCTCCGCGCGTTTCGCGCGAGCGAGCTCCGTGTCCTCGTCGCGACCGATCTCGCGGGCCGCGGCCTCGACATCACGGGGCTGCCGGCCGTCGTGAACTTCGATCTCCCGCGCGCGCCGGGCGAGTACGTACATCGCATCGGCCGCACGGGTCGCGCGGGCGAGGTGGGCGTCGCGATCAGCTTCGTGACGCCGGAGTCGCACGCGCACTTCCTGTTGATCGAGCGACGCACGCAGCGCTCGATCGAGCGCGAGCAGGTCGAGGGCTTCGAGCCAGTGGGCACGCCGCCGCCTCCGGTCGTCGTCGACGGATCGACGGGCGGCGTGAAGGGACGCCGCAGGAGCAAGAAGGACAAGCTCCGCGAGGCCGCCGCCGCCCTCGCGTCTCGAGCGTCCAGCCCGCGACGGTCTTGAGCCCCGCCACGAAATCGCGTTGACGCTCGCGCGTCGGGCTGGCCACCATCATCTCGATGCGCAGCGCCTCGCTTCGCACGATGGGACTCGCGGGGGGACTCCTCGCCATCGTGCTCGTGTCGGTCACCCCGCGACGCGCTCACGCGTGTGGCGGCTTCTTCTGCTCGGCCACCGCGCCCGTCGTGCAGCGCGGCGAGCAGATCATCTACGCGATCGACGACGACGGCGCGCTCACGATGAGCGTCCTCATCAACTACCAGGGCGCCGCGCCGGAGTTCGCGTGGATCGTGCCGGTGCCGGAGACTCCGACGCTGTCGCTCGGCACGACCGCGATCTTCGATGGTCTCGAGCTGGCCACGCGGCCGCAGTTCCGCATCGAGGAAGAGGTGGTGGGCACGTGCCGTCCGACGCCCACCTGCGAGTTTCCACCGCCGCCCGATGCCGCCTGGGCGACGAGCGACGGTGGCGTCTTCTTCAGCCAGGACGCGCTGAGCAGCGGGCCGATGATCTACTCGAGCGGATCGCTCGGCCCCTACGAGACGGTGGTCCTCGGCGGCGCGAGCGCGACGGAGATCCACGCGTGGCTCACGACGAACGGCTACGACCTGCCGGCGAGCGCGATCCCGATGCTCGACGACTACGTCGCAGGCGGTCAGCGCTTCGTCGCCCTGCGCCTCCGCAACGACGCGAGCGTCGCCGAGATCCAGCCGATCATCCTCTCGTTCGGCGTGTTGCCTCCGTGCTTGCCGATCCGGCTCACGGCGATCGCGACCACGCCCGATCTCCCGATCGTCGCGCACTTCCTCGCGTCCACGCGCGCGACGCCGCGCAACTACTCGCTGCTCGAGCCGGACCACCCGTCCGAGCTCTTCTACGGCACCGTTCCCTACACGACGTGGGTGTCGAACGAGATCGACGACATGGGCGGTCAGGCCTTCGTGGCCGAGTACGCCGGGCCGACGCCGACCGTGCCCTCGTTCGAGCTGCCGCCCGTGGACGAGCTCGGCACGTCGACGGACCCGGAGACCATGGTCCAACAGCTCTTCGCGATGGGGTACGCGAACGACGCGCTCTTCTTCGCGCTCGCGAGCCGCTTCATCACGCCGCCCGAAGGCACGAGCGCCGCCATGTACCTGACCTGCCTCCTGGGGGGCTTCACGTGCGGGTCGCCGCAGGCGTTCGATCCCGCGGGGCTCGTGGCGGCGATCGAGGAGCTGATCCGCGTGCCTCGTGCGAGGGCGCGCGCGCTCCTCGACTCTCACGTGTACACGACGCGTCTCTTCACCACGATGAGCGCGGAGGAGATGACGCTCGATCCCGAGTTCGTGCTCGACGATGGCCTCGGTGACGTCGACAACATCCACGTCGCGATCCGGAGGACCACGTGTGATCCGACGCGCTGGCTCGAAGACGCGCGTGTGCAGCTGATCCTCCCGAGCGGTGCGGCCGAAGAGCTGCGCCGTCCTGGCTACAGCGGCTCGAACGAGAGCTACTGCACGCGGCGCGGCGGCTGGCTGCCCGGCACCGACGCTTCGGTCTTCTTCCGCGACGCTGCCGTGCCTCCGGGCATCGACGGCGGGCGACCCGTCTCGATCGGTGGCGGCGGCGGATGCAGCGCGTTCGCTTCCTCGCGTGGGACGGGCGCGTGGTGGGTGGTGTCGGTCGCGCTTCTGCTGTGGTCCCGTCGACGACGCGCGCGGCGCTGATCGCCGGGGGTCAGCTGGTTCGCTCGAAGCAGCGGTCTTCGATCGCGAGCTTCGTGCGCAAGAGACGCGTCGCGTCGACGAAGCGGTTGGTCATCGGATCGTGGTAGCCGCTCACGTCGCTGAGCTCCGCGTCGTGCCGTCGATAGAACGCGTTCTGACGCGCCATCGCGAGCTCGCGCACGTACTTGCCCACCATCGACGCGAGCGCGACGGGGAGCGAGCTCGCGTCGGCGTCGACGACGAAGCTCATCTCGCCGAGGCCCTCCACGCGGTACGCCGCGCGCTTCTTGCTCTCTTCGATCGTCTCGACGCGCGAGGGATCGATGTGCACGAGGCGCGACGTGTAGCGGCGGATGCCGCCGACCATGCCGCAGACGGCGCGCAGCTCGCGGCCGGTGGCGCGAGACACGTCGAGCAAGAGGCGCTCGAAGAGCTCGAGGTCGACGTCGAGCTTGCTGCCGCGCCGCGCGACGGCGTCGTTGTAGGTGCGCGCGCAGAGGATCGCCGAGCGCAGACGCACCACGCGCGTCTTGCCGCGCTTTCCGCCGAGCGAGCCCAGGATGTCGCGTCCGAGCGCGATCTCGCCGCCGAACGCGGGCACGGGGAGGGGGCTCCAGCACTGCGCGCGTGAGGGCGAAGGACACGGAGCGCGCAGCGCGAGCAAGCCATCGATCGAGAGCGCACCGAGCACGTCGTCGGCGCTCGTGGGCGCGCTCCCGCTCTCGGCTTCGGCGATCGCGAGCGCGAGGCCTTCGGCGTGCGCCATCGAGCCGAAGCCCGAGCTCACCTTGCTGTCGGTGATGCCGAGCGAGGCGCCGAGCTTCGCAGCGCTCGCGTCGCGACGCGGCGTGTCGAGCGCGCACGCCGTGGCGACGAGCGGGCCGAGCCGCGGACCGAGTCCGTTCTCGTCGACGCCCACCCAGAGCGGCAACGCGTCGCGTGTGTCGGCGCGCTTCATTCGACGTCGTCGCAGCGCGCCGCGGTGGAGAGGGAGAACACACGCGGCACGATGCCCGGCGTGCTCGACCACAAGCGCAGCGAGACCTCGAGGAAGCGGCCCGCGGGCACGGGCCCGGGCGCTTCCGCGAGCGACACGGTGGGGCTCGGCGTGAACGGTCCGATCCACGACGCGACCGCGAGCGCGGCGCGCGTGTCGGCGCTGCGCACGCGGACCTCGACGGTCGCCTCGCGGGGAACGTCGGCGTCCAGCGTGAGCGACGTCCACACCGCCGAGTCGCACGCCTCGAGCGTCTCCCTGTGGAGGCCGATGGCGCCGAGGATCCCGTTGAGGCCGAAGCCGGTGAAGTCCGAGTACGTGTAGGGGCCCATGCCCGTGCGGTGGCTCTCGATCGCGCCCGTCGTCGGATCGAGCCGGTAGGCGAGGCTCGCGTCGCGCGCGATGCCCCAGATCCCGCCGTCGAACGCCACGCCCACGCCGACGACGTCCATCGCGCCGACGAGCGGGTAGGTGGCCGTGAGGCTCAGATCAGCCACCGACAGCGCGAACAGCGCGCCCACACCATCGCCAGGCCCGGCGACCCAGAGGGTGTCTGCGCTCGCCGAGATCCCGCGCAGGAGACGCCCGCTCATCGCGCCCGAGCCCGTGCCGGGGAGGAGCCCGCTTTGCGACCACACGCGCTCGCGCGGGTCGTACGCGATCACGCCTCGCCACGTTCCGTCGTTCGCCGCGAGGATGATGCGACCGAGGCCGTCGACCGAGATGCCGTACGTCCGGATGCGCGCGCTCGGCAGGCTCACCTGCTCGACGACGTACGTCTCGGGATCGACGCTGACGATCGCGGTCGAGCCCGCGGGGCCAGACGTGAGCCAGATCCGTCCGTCGGCTCCGGCCACGGCGCCGTACGGCGAGAGACCGATCGGGATCGTCGCGATCTCGTGTCCGTCGTACTGCGAGAGCACCACGACGCTCTGCTCGTTGAAGAGCCCGACCCACACGTCGCCCGCCTCGCCGTCGGGGCCTGCGAGTCCGATCGCCAGCGCGCGCGCCACGCTGTTCTCGCGCCCGACGAGCGCGTTCCACAGCAGGCACTCGTCGTCGTCGACGATCTCGCCGAGCATCGGCGCCGTCGAGATCACCGTGTCGCCGTCGAGGTCCGCGCTCGTCTCGATCACTCCGTCGAGATCTCGATCGACGCACCGCGACGTGTCGCCCGCGATCTTCGACACCGAGGCCTGCGCCATGAACGCGCGGTTCGCGACGTACGCGTCGAGGCGCTGATCGATCGCGGTGCGGGAGGGCGCGTTCACCATGCCGATCGGGAGGCCAGACTCCACGCCCACGGTGAGGTAGCGGCCGGTCTCGTGTCCCGTGGCCGGATCGAGCCGCGAGACGGTGCCCTCGTCCGAGTTCGCGATCCACAGCGCGGGCTGCACGATGTCCACGCGCGGCGGCTCGAGCGTGAGCGCGCCGTCGTCCGTGACGATCACGCCGCTCGACGACGAGCCCACCACCCAGCCGTCGGTGCCCGGCGCCTCGAAGCTCGTGCAGGCTGCGCCCTCGTCGAACGTTCCGTCGCAGTCTTGATCGAGGCCGTCGCAGACCTCCACGTCGGTCACGTCGTCGACGACACCGTTGCAGTCGTCGTCGCGGCCGTTGCAGACCTCGACGATCAGCTCGCACGGCCCCGCGTCGCGCCGTCCCGTGGGCGCAGGCGGCGGCGGTGCCGAGTCGCACGCGACGATCAGGATCGTCGCGCACGCCCACCACCGCCTCGGCCAATCGGACGGGCACGGGGACGCGCGCTGCGGATCACTCGCCGTAGGGCACCCAGATGTTCTTCACCTGCGTCGCCTCGCGGAGGAACTCGCGCCCCTCGCCCTCGCGTCCGTCGAACCAGTTTCGCTCGCGGACGTGCGTCGCGAACGTGCGCTTCATGTTGCCCGCCGAGAGCTTCTCGACCTCGGCCGTGAGCGCCTCGGGGCCGTGGTACCAGATGCTGTCGATGCCGTCGTGCGCGGCGAGCACGGGCGTGAGCTCCTTGCGCGTGCCTGTGACGATGTTCACGACGCCGCCCGGCAGATCGCTGGTGTCGAAGACCTGGTAGAGGTCGGTCGCCGCGAGCGGCCACTTCTCGCTCGGGATCACGACGACGGTGTTGCCCATCGCGATCGCGGGCGCGACGAGCGACACGAATTGAAGGAGCGGCGCAGCGTCGCCCGTCACGATGCCGATCGTGCCGATCGGCTCGTTCATCGCCACGGTCACGTTGCGGTGCGGCGTCGAGTGCACGAGTCCGTCGTACTTGTCGGCCCACGCGGCGTAGGTGAAGAGGCGCTCGATCGCGAGCTCGACCTCGTGCTGACTGCGCGAGCGGTGCCCCGTCATCTTCGCGATGCGCGCCGCGATCTCGCCTTGTCGCGCGGAGAGGTTCTCGGCCAGGTAGTAGAGGACCTGCGCGCGGAGGTGCGCCGTCTGACGCGCCCAGCCATGCGCCGCGTGCGCGGCCTCGACGGCGTTGCGGATGTCCTTGCGGTTGCCCGCGCCGACCTGTCCGAGCACCGTGCCGTCGGCGGCGTGGACCGGCGTCGAGTAGCCGCCATCGGGGCGCGCCTGCTTGCCACCGATGTAGAGCTTCGCGGTGCGATCGATCGCAGGCAGACCGTGGCCGGTGCCGCCGAAGCCCGAGGCATGCTCTTCCGCTGCCGTGCCGGGCGCGCTCGCGACCATCGGCTCCTCGAGCGTGCCGTGCGCCTCCGCCATCCAGCGCGGGCGCACGTACTCGAAGAGGCCTTCCTTGCCGCCCTCACGGCCGTAGCCGCTCTCGCGGTAGCCGCCGAAGCCCGCGGCCGCGTCGAACACGTTCGTGCAGTTGATCCACACGGTGCCGGCCTTGATCTTCGGCGCGATGTCGAGCGCGAGGTTCAAGCTCTCGGTCCACACGCTCGACGCGAGACCGAAGGCCGTGTTGTTCGCGAGCGCCACGGCCTCTTCGGGCGTGCGGAACGACATGAACACCACGACGGGTCCGAAGATCTCCACCTGCGCGACAGTGCTCGAGGGCTGCACGTCGCTGAGGATCGTCGGCGGGTAGAACCAGCCGCTCGTCGGGCACGACCACGACGGCTGCCAGCGCTTCGCGCCTTCTTTCTCGCCCTGCGTGACGAGGCCCGCGATGCGGTTCATCTGCACGTCGTCGACGATCGATCCGACGTCGATCGCCTTGTCCATCGGATCGCCGATGCGGAGCGTCTCCATGCGCGCGCGGAGCTTCGTGAGCAGGCGCTCCGCGATGCTCTCCTGCGCGAGGATGCGCGAGCCCGCGCAGCAGACCTGTCCCTGGTTGAACCAGATCGCGTCGACGACGCCCTCGACCACGCTGTCGAGATCCGCGTCCTCGAACACGACGAACGGCGACTTGCCGCCGAGCTCGAGCGAGAGCTTCTTGCCGCTGCCGGCCGTGGCCTCGCGGATGATCCGACCGACCTCCGTCGAGCCCGTGAACGCGACCTTCGCCACGCCCGCGTGCTTGGTCATCGCCGCGCCCGTGCGGCCGTCGCCGGTCACGAGGTTCACCACGCCCGGCGGCAGGCCGACCTCCTGACAGATCTCGCCGAAGAGCAAGCACGTGAGCGGCGTGAGCTCCGCGGGCTTGAGCACCAGCGTGTTCCCCATCGCGAGGGCCGGCGCGATCTTCCACGCGAGCATCAGCATCGGGAAATTCCACGGGATGATCTGGCCCACGACGCCGAGCGGCACGTAGTCAGGCATCTCCTTCTCCATCAGCTGGGCCCAGCCCGCGTGGTGGTAGAAGTGACGCGCCGCGAGGGGCACGTCGATGTCGCGCGACTCGCGGATCGGCTTGCCGTTGTCGAGGGTCTCGAGCACCGCGAAGAGGCGCGAGTGCTTCTGGATCGCGCGCGCGATGGCGTAGAGAAAACGTGCGCGACCATGCGCGCCGATCGACTGCCAGCCCGGCAGCGCGCGCGTCGCGGCCTTCACCGCGGCGTCGACGTCGGCCTCGGTGCCCTGCGTGATGTCGGCGAGCTTCTGCTTGCGACCGGGGTTGATCGTCGGGAAGTGCTCGCTGCCCGCGACCCACTTGCCGTCGATCAGCTGACCGAAGCGGCGCTGGTGCTTGTCCAGCCACTCGTTCGCTGCGCCATCGCTCTCGGGTGCGGGGCCGTACTCCATGCTGTCGAAGATCCGGTTGATGAGGTCCTGCTTGACCGTGCTCTTGTTGGAACCGTCCATGTTCGTCTCTCTCGACTTCACGCCATGGGATGGCGGTGGAACGCGGCGTAGCGACCGGTGACGTGGAATTCGAGCTGACGCTCGATGTCGGCGACGAGCGCGCTCGCGCCGAAGCGGAAGAGATCGGGCTCGAGCCACTCGCGGCCGAGCTCGTCCTTCATGAGGAACATGTACTCGAGCGCCTGCTTCGCGGTGCGGATGCCGCCCGCGGGCTTGTAGCCGACCTTGAAGCCCGTGCGGTTCGCGTACTCGCGGATCGCGCGGACCATCACGAGCGTGAACGGCAGCGTCGCGTTGACGCTCTCCTTGCCCGTCGAGGTCTTGATGAAGTCCGAGCCCGCCATCATCGCGACCCAGCTCGCCTTCGCGACGTTCCTCAGCGTGCCGAGCTCGCCCGTCGCGAGGATCGCCTTCATGTGCGCCTCGCCGCAGGCCTCGCGCATCGCGCGCACCTCGTCGTAGAGCGACTGCCAGTCGTTCGTGAGGACGTGCGCGCGGTGGATGACGATGTCGATCTCCTTCGCGCCGTCGGCGACGGAGCGACGGATCTCTTCGAGGCGCGTGTCGAGCGGCACGAGGCCGGCAGGAAAGCCCGTGGACACGGCGGCGACGGGGACCTTGGTGCCCTCGAGCTCGTGCACCGCGGTCTTCACGAGGTCGTGATAGACGCACACCGCGCCGGTCGTGATGTTGCGCGACGTGACGCCGAGCGCCTCGAGGATGTCCTCGCGGATCGGGCGCCGCGCCTTCGCGCACAAGCGCTTCACGTTGCCGGGCGTGTCGTCGCCGGCGAGCGTGGTGAGGTCGATGAGCGTCATCGCCTTGAGGAGCCAGGCGAGCTGCCACTCTTTCTTCACGGTGCGGCGCGTGCCGATCGTGGCGGAGCGGCGCTCGACCGCGCTCTTGTTGATGTGGATGTCCTCGACCCAGCCGAGGTTCAGAGCAGTTCCGGGATTTCTCTCGTGCGACATCGGGGCGCGAATCCTCGCACGGAGCGGTGCCGCGAGGCGAGGGCGCTCGAGGCCCCGTGAGCCATGCTCACCGCGAGCGCGACCGCGAGACCCCCCCACGAGGGTGCCGACACGCGTTCCCTCCTACTGCGCCGCGTCGCCGGATCGCGCGACGCGCAGCCGGTCAGCCTCGAGGTCGATCGTGATGGTGCCGCCACGGAGCGTGGGCTGCGCCGCGAGGAGCGCCCCGATCGGCGCGACCACCTCTTCTTCGATCACGCGATGGAGCGCGCGCGCGCCCTTGCCGGGCTGGTAGCCGCGTCCCGCGAGGTGCGCGCGTGCCGCCTCGGACGCGTCGAGCGAGATGCCTCGCAGCGAGAGCCCGGTTCGAGCGCGCACACCGTCGAGCCCGAGATCCACGATGCGTCGCACGTCGTCCCGCGACAGCTCGCGGAACGGCACCACGTGATCGATGCGCGCGACGAGCTCGGGACGAAAATGCTCGCGCACCCGCCGCGCGTACGACGGGGTCTGATCGGCGTCGAAGCCCACGCGCGTGCCCTCACCCGCGCCGAGGTTCGAGGTCATCACGATGACGGCGCCGCGGAAGTCCACGTCGCGTCCGCTCGAGTCCGTGAGACGACCCTCGCCGAGCACACCGAGCAGCAGATCGAAGACCTCCGGGTGCGCCTTCTCGATCTCGTCGAAGAGCACGAGCGTGAAGGGCTGCGCGCGCACTCTCGCGGCGAGGCTCCCCGCGCCTGCCCCCGCGTCGATGAGCCGCCCGCTCGAGCCCGGCAGTTGGTGCTCGCTCATGTCCAGCCGGACCATGCGCTCGTCGTCGCCGAGCATGACGCGCGCGATCTGCTTCGCGAGCTCCGTCTTGCCCACGCCCGTCGGCCCCGCGAACAGCAGCACGCCGAGCGGGCGCTGCGGATCGGCGAGGCCTGCCTTGAAGCGCGTGAGCACGGTCGCTGCCGTGTGACACGCGAGATCTTGTCCGATGACGCGCGCGGCCAGCGCCGCCGCGAAGTCGTGCTGGCTGCGCGTGATCTCGTCCGACACGAGCTCGAGCGGGAGGCCCGTGTGCTTGGCCACCTCTTCGCTCACGTGCGCGGGCAGGAGCGTGCGCGGCTTGGCGTGATCGGGGTCGGGCACGAGCCCCTCGAGGAAGCGGAACCCCTTGCCGGGGAAGGCACCCGTGCGAACGAGCATCGCGAGGTGCGCCGCGAGCCGGCGATAGCCCTCGGCGTGGATGACGACCTCGGGCGCACGGCGCTCCTGATACGCGCGCAAGAGCGAGGGCACCTCGGAGAGCGAGGGCTCCGTGAGCCGCACGACGTGGAGCTGCGCGCAGAGGTCTGCGTGTGATCGCTGCGCGCGCTCCCACTCGCGCTCGTCGCACTCCGCGAGCAGACGCAGCGAGCCCTGCCGCACGGGGGACACGAAGAAGTCGGCGATCGCGCTGCCGCCGGGCTGCGGACGCGTGATGCCCGTGAGCCGATCCACGTAGAGCCAGTCGGTCTCGCCCTCGAGCTCGGCGAGGATCGCCAGCACGCGCGCCTCCCACTGCCCGAGGTACGCCATGCCGCTCACGATGCGCTCGGCGGAGGTGGCCCAGAGGCGTGGCCGCGCCATCGCGTCCTTGTTCGCGCTCGTCTGCGCGAGGTGGCGCGCGAGCTTGCGGACCCACGCCGTCTTGCCCGTGCCCGACGGACCGACGAGGACGATCGAGCGGATCGGCTTGGCCTCCGCGAGGCCGACGTGCTCGCGATCGAGGTCACCGATCGTGGTCGGGAGCTTTCGCCTCTTCGCGCGAGACACCCACTCCTCGGCCACCTTGCCGAGCTCGCGATACTGCTGCGCGTCGAGCTCTTCGATCGTCGCGCCCGCGGCGGTGCGGTGCGTCCACGACGGCGAGCGCTCGAGGATCGACTCGCTCTTGCCGCGTCGGTACGCGTGGAGGCCGTGGCTGTGCTGTCCGAGCAGCTCGGTGCCGATCAGCTGCTTCACCAGCGGCGCGGCGGCGCGCGGCAGCTCGCACACGAACCACCAGCCAAAACGCGGCATCATCACGCGGTAGCCGCCGCGCGGGAGCGCGAAGAGCGCGTAGCCGAGACGCATCGGGA
Organism: uncultured Sandaracinaceae bacterium; assembly: GCA_964502175.1. GTDB lineage: Bacteria > Myxococcota_A > Polyangia > Polyangiales > Sandaracinaceae > JAFLCL01. Next base: position 145,563 of record CAZCVE010000009.1, on the reverse strand, counting down.
TCGTCGTCGCGCCGATCACCGGCACCTTGTCCACCGTGCGGAGCGGATGAACGTCGACGTCGACGTCGTGCAGCGTGACCTCGCCCTCGAAGAGGTAGTCCTCGAGCGCCTCGTGGCCCTCGAGGACTCGCGCGCGGAGCGTGTCTTCGAGGAAGCGGCAGGCCTCTTCGATCTCGGGCGCGAACGCGCTCGGCGGCTGGGGGGCGAACAGCCGATCGCGCAGGCGCATGAGGTGCGCGGTGACGTTGCCGTCGTCGTGGCGCACGACGTAGGCGCGCAAGGATGGCTTGTTCACGTGGCCTCCTCGTCGCGGAGACGCGCGAGGTCGGGGACCTCGACGCCCTCGGGCAGCACGAGGGCGCGTCGATCACGGAGCATCTCGAGCGCTGCCGCGAGATCGCGCACGCGGCCACGGAAGACCTCGTTGAGCGACAGATCCTCGATGCTCGCCTCGAGGTGCTCGCCCGAGCGCGAGAGGCGGACGCTGCGCACGAGCGGGAGGAGCGGATCGGGGTTGGGCACGCCGTCGTCGCCTCGCTCGAGCGCGGCGCGGAACGCATGCCGCTCGATCTCGCGCGCGGCGAACACGCTCGCCGCGTCATCGACGACGGCGTCGAGGACGTGCACGGAGACGAGCTCCGGCGGGCCGTCGTCCGTCGCGAGCACGTGCGTGCCGTGGTCACCCGCGATGCGCGCGCGGACGTCGAGGCCGGCGAGTCGAAGCACGATCTCGTCTGCGACGGGGCGCTCGAGGAGCGTCGCGAGATCGACCTCGCGGACGCTCGAACCCGTGCGCGCGATGGCGAGCACGAGCGAGGCCTGGCGAGGTGTCAGCGCTGCCGCGAGCGCCTCCATGCGATCGCCCGTGCGGATGCCGAGGCGAGAGACGAGCACGTCCACCACGTGCGCGCGCGGATCCGCGATGCGCGGGAGCGCACGTCGAAAGGCGAGCACCTCGCCCAGGTGCGAGCGCAGCGCGCGCGGTGTTCGTTCGGGGCCACGCTCTCTCGTGCCGCGCGAGAGGTGCAGCTGCGGCCGCGTCTCGTGGCGCGACCACGTGCGTCCGCGCTGCACGGTGCGGGTGCGATCGAGCTCGTCTTCGTAGTGGTCGCGCGTGCGGACCGTCTCCGTCTCGGACAGCGCCTCCTGTCGCTCGCGCAGCGCCTCAAGATCGATTAGCGCGCTCTCGAGCGCGAACCCAGCGCGCGCGTCGCGTCGGGTGACGTCCGCCTGCGCGCGACGCAGTCGGTCGCCGACGTCGTCGTCGTCGTCGAGGAGCGGCGCCGCGAGATCTTCGGCGAGCCGCGTGAGCGCTTCGATCCCGAGATCGTTGGGCAGATCGAGGAACACGAGGCTCGCGTCGTTGGCCTCGCGCAGCGCCTCGCCGTGCACCGCGAGCCGCCTCTCGTCGCCTGCGCCGCGCACGTGGAGCGTCAGCCTTCGCTGCTCTGCGCGGCCGCCCCGCGCGATCTCGTCGGCGAGGAGACCCGCGACCGCGGCCTCGAGCCATCGCTTCACCGATCGCGCGCCGCCCGCGGGATCGAACGCGCGCTCGATCGCGAGGTCGATCACGCGATCGGTGGCCTCGACCGCGATGCGCCGCTCCGTGAGGCCGCGCCGCGCGAGGAGCATCCCGAGCTCCCGACGCACGATCGCGCGCGCCATGATCTCGTCGAGCGGACGGAACGGGACGATGCGATCGATGCGGTGGAAGAGCTCGGGCGGAAAGAAGTCACGCACCGCGCGCGAGACCTCCGCGAGCGCGCTCTCGGTCTCTCCGCCCGTGGCGAACCCGGCCCGCGGACGCGGCTTCGCGCCGAGGTTCGACGTCATCACCAGCACGGTGCTCGTGAAGTCCGCGGTCGTCCCGTTCGGATCGGTGAGGCGACCTTCGTCGAACAGCTGGAGCAAGAGGTAGAGCACGCTCCGGTGCGCCTTCTCGATCTCGTCGAGCAACACCACGGAGAACGGCTGCTCGCGCACCCGCGCCACGAGCGAGGCCTCGCCGGGCTGTCCCGTGCCGAGCAGGCGCGCGGCGCCATCGGGCCCGGAGAGCTCGGCCATGTCGAAGCGCGCGAGCCTCGCGGTGCTGCCGAACACGTGCTCGGCGATCCACTTCGCCGTCTCCGTCTTGCCCGTGCCGGTCGGTCCCGTGAAGAGGTACACGGCGCGCGGTCGACGCGGATCGGTCAGGCGCGTCTTGAGGCGCACCACGAGATCGACGACGGCGCGCGTCGCCTCCGCCTGGCCCACGACGTCACGCTCGAAGCGAGAGCCGAGCGCGGCGTCCGAGAGCGCGCTGCCGTCGAGGAGCGACGCCGGCATGCCGGTCCTCTCCTCGAGCACCGAGAGCACGAGCGAGGACGCGGTCGGGAGGTCGTCTGCGCGCGTGTCGTTCGCGCGGACGTCGCGCTGCGCGATGGCGCGCGTCGCGAGTCGATCGAGCACCGTCATCGACTTGCCCGGGTTGGCGACGCCAGCGAACAGCGAGCGCGTCTGGAGCGCGATCGCCGGGATCGAGAGGGGATCGATCTCGACGTACACACGCGTGCCGTCCGGCTTCGCAAAACCGCCGGCCGTGCGCTCGATCGTCCGCGCGCGGTGGAGGAGCATCGCGTGGGTCTCGCCGGTGTCGGCTCCTTCGAGGACGCAGGTCGGCACGAGCTCCGCCATGCGCGGGGCTTCGTCGACGAGACGCTGGCGGCCCTCGGACGTGGTCTCGCCCCAGATCACGATCTCGCCCCGCGAGACGGGCCCCTCGAGCACGTCGGCGATGGCGCGGTCGCTCTCTCTCGATCGTCCCGTCACGCCGAGCAGCGCGAGATCCGTGAAGCAGAGCACCGCGCGATGGGCGCGCGCCTCGTCGATGATCCGAAGGACGCGCTTCTCCCACTCGCCGAGCCGCGACATGCCCGCGATGAGGCGTCGCGCGGAGAGCTCCCAGACGTGAGAGACGAGGTCGAGGTTGTTGTGGACCTCGAAGCCATCGAGGCGGAGGAGGGCGTGCGCCGTGCGCCGCAAGAGCGTGGTGCGCCCCGAACCCGGCGGACCGACGACCACGAACGAGCGCGCCGAGGGCGGTGGCACGAGCGAGCGCTTCGCAGTCCGCGGATCGACCGCCGCACCGAGGGCCATCGACTGCGCCGCGCGATCGAGCGCGGGGCGTGCGATGCCGAGGCTCGTGTCGTCTCGCGCGATCTCTCGCGTGACGTCGACCCCCAGCCGAGGCAGCTCGACGAGCGCGATCTTCGACTCTCCCTCTTTGGTCGGCGCGCCCTCCTGACGCGCGGCCGCCCACGCCTGGCCGATCGTGCACGCCTGCTCGTCGAACACGACGTGTCGCAGACGCTCCTTGCCCTGCGTCGCGAGCTCGTCGATCTCCTCCGTGCTCACGTCGGCCCACGCGCGCGACAGCACGCGACGAAGCCAGTCGCCCACCACGAGCCCGGGCTCGCGCGGCGGCGCGAAGCGTTGCTCGGTTCGCATCGGGTGCGAGTACACGTGCGCGAAGGAGTCGTGGTGGATGCGACGCGTCTCGAGGAGCAGCGGGAACACGCGGGCGATCTGTCGGCGCCCGAGCTCGCCTCGTAGCGAGAGCTCGAGGCGGATGTCTTGGAGCACGACGACCTGAGGTCGGGCGAGCGCGACGCGCTCGGGAGGCGGGAGCTTGCGAACGAGCGAGCGCGCGTGCTCCGTGAAGAGCTTCTCGGCGCGCGCGCTGCTCGCGGCGCGCACGGTGATCGGTGTGCGGAACGTCGTGCCCACGCTCGTCCACGTGACGATGCCGTCGTGCTGTCGCTCGAACACGGTGAGGCGCTGCTCCATCAGAGCCCCTCGGATCGCGCCTGCGCCGCGAGCGCGAGGCGAGGAAGGCACGTCGTCCATCGACGGCCGCTGAAGGTGTAGGTCTCGTCGTCGCCCGTCACGCGCGCTTCGCCGCGGTCGAAGTCGATCTCGAGCACCGGCGTGGAGGGCACGGCCGTGATCTCGGGAGGCTTCGCGTTCAGCACGTAGGGCGAGAGATCCGGCTCGCCCAGCAACACGCCCAGCTTCTGTCCCTCGAACACGATCCGCACGAGGCCCGTGAAGTGCGAGAACGCGAGGTAGGCGTCGCGGCCCTCGATGAACGCATAGAGGTCGGTGAACCGCGCGTTCGATCGGAGGATCGATCGGACGGCCTCGTTCGAGCGGAGCGGGCCCCACGCTCGATCGGCCGGCCACTCCGGGTCGGGCGCGCCGATGCCTTGCGGGAAGTGCCACTCGATCGACACGACGAGGCCCTCGGTCGGCGCGAGGAGCGACTCGACGAACAGCTCGAGCGGCAGGCGCTTGCCGATCGCCGTGAGCGTGATCTCGTAGTCGTCCGACGACAGCCACGCGGCGATGAGGTCGTAGAGCGCCAGCTCGAGCGCGCGCGCGATCCGCTCGGCCTCCGCCACGATCGGCTCGATCTCCTCTTCGCTCACGAACGCCGCGAGCGCGAGGTCCTCCGTCGCCTCGAGCTCCGAGCGCAGCCGCTCGACCTTCTCCATCCGCGGCGCGAACCAGCCGAGGCGCTGCTCGAGGGTCGCGACCTCTTGCGGCGTCGCCCGTCGGCTCGTCGCGCGCGCGAGCTCGGCGACGAGGCGCGCGCACTCGGTCCGCGCCGACTCCACGCTCGAGAGCTGACACCAGCGCCCCAACCTTCGACGCAGCGCCGTGACGCGGTCGAGCGGCGTCCGGAGGTGCGCGCGCGCTCGGCCTCGCTTGCTCTTCACGCTGAACACGAGGTCGTGGTGGACCACGCGCCCACCCGCGGGGCGCTCTTCGGGCTCGGCGCGGCTCACACCGATCACCGCTCGGTCTGCGTCGGGGCCGAGGCGCGCGAGGAGCCGCGCGGTCCCCACGACGAGGCCGTCTTCGATCTCTCGCCTCAGCGCGCGCGCTCCGCCGTCTCGCGTCATGGCGCCGCGCGCGAGCGCATCGAGCGCGTCGTCGTCGATCGAGAGGCCATGCCGCGGATCGACGATGCCCGGACGTCGCTCGACGCTCGACGAGAAGATGCGCGCGATCGACGAGACCTCGTCGTCTTCGAGGCGACGGAACGGGACGATGCGATCGATGCGGTTCAAGAGCTCGGGGCGGAAGTGATCGCGCACCGCGCGGAGGTACACGTCGTGTGGCGAGCGCGACGACGCGTCGGCTCCCCCGTACCCGAGCGCGTTCCGATCGTCGCGCGCGCCCAGGTTCGAGGTCATCACGAGGATCGTGTTCTGGAAGAACGCCGTCTTGCCGCGCGCGTCGGTGAGGCGGCCCTCGCCGAGCACCTGGAGCAGCAGATCGAACACGCTCGGGTGTGCCTTCTCGATCTCGTCGAGCAGCAGCACCGAGAACGGTCGCTCTCGCGCGCGCCGCGTGAGCAGGCCATCTTCGCGATCGGATCCGCGGATGAGCCGATCGCTCGACCACGGGTCCATGAACTCGCTCATGTCGAAGCGCGCGAGGGCGTCGCTCGATCCGAAGAGGTAGCTCGCCAGCGCGCGGGCGAGCTCCGTCTTTCCCGTGCCTGTCGGGCCCGCGAACAGGAACGTCGCGATGGGCTTGCCGGGCGCAGACAGACCGGCCTTCACCACGCCGAGCGTCGCGGCCACGGCGTCGATCGCGTCGTGCTGTCCGATGACTCGCTTGCGGAGCGCGATGACGATCTCGCTCGGAGGCAGCGCGACGTCTTCGCGGAGCAGCGCCGCTGGCAACCCGAGGCGCTCGGCGATCGCGCGAACGAGCTCGCCCCTGTTGATCGGCGGCACCGTGCCGTCTGCGCTCCGCGGTAGCTCGAGCGCATCGCGCAGCGCGTTCGCCGTGCGCAGCGCCTCACCCGGGAGCGCGCGGTACGGGAGGTAGCGCTCGACCAGCGAGACGAGCGAGCGGATCGCGTCCGACTCGATCTTCCGGCGCGGCGTCGCCGTGGGCGCGACGCGCTCGGGCTCGCTCGAGGGCCCCATCGAGGCCTCGATCACGCGCGTCGTCTCCTCGCCGCTCATCGCCGGAACCCGCAGCGGGAGCAGCGCGCCCGCGAGCCCACGATGACGCGCCTCGAAGCGATCGAGGTCTGCGTCGCGGATCTCGCCGACGAACCGCACGCGGCGCGACTCGAGGAACGGGGCGATGGCCCCCGCGAGATCGATCGGGCTCCCCGGTCGCTCGAGCGCGAGACCTCCGAGGTCTTCGACGTAGATGACCGCGTCGAGCAGCTCAGCGGCGCGAAACGTCTCTTCGACCTGCGTCTGCCACTCGCCGAACGAGCCTTCGCCCGCGAGGAACCGCGCGACGGGCACCGCGAACGCGACGCGCCCGCTCGCCGCCTGCTTGCCGAGCACGTGCTCGATGATGGCGGACTTGCCCGCGAGCTCCGGGCCTCGAACGAGCACCGCGAGCCGCTCTTCGGAGCCGACCAAGGTCTCGAGCTGCGCGATCAGCTCGTCTCGCTCGCGCGGCCTGCCGCGAGCTTCCATGCGCCGTCCGATGCGCGCGAGGTGACGTCGCTTCTCGTCCAAGCGCAGCGCCTCGCTCGACGCGCGCTGTCCCTTCGCGCGTGTCTCCGCGTCGAGCCGCTCGGGTCGGCGAACCTGGACGAGGACGCGCTCGACGCGCGTGCTGCTCGGCGGGAGCACGGCGAGCACGTCGAGCGAGTCGCGCGTGGTCGCGGCGAGCACGCGCTCCACCTCTCGCGCGATGCACTCGTCGAGCTCCTCGACGCTCGTGACCGTGTCGGGCACGCGGAGCACGTGATCGATCACGGGCACGGCGATCCACACGTCGCGCGTGCTCCACCACGCCGGGGGCGGCGTGGGCTGCGAGGTCTCGCTCGGCGCAGCGCTCGTCGCCGCGGTGGTCGAGGCGTTCGGTCGCGGCCGCACGATGCGTGCGCGAGCGAGATCGTCGGCTCCCGGGCCGAGCACGATCGACGCGACGTCGAACAGCAGCGGCTCCTCGTCGTACTCCGACACGGCGATGCGCACGGGGACCCAGCGCACCGCGTGCTCGCTCGGATCCGCGCACGCCGTGATGCGCGCGACGTCGCTCGGCGCGGCCTCGGCGAGGCGCTTCTCGACGAACTCGCGCAAGGACTCGACGGCGTCCTCTTCGTCGTCGTGCGTCATCCACGCGCGCTCGAACAGCGGGGCGGCGCGCACGCGGCCGTCACCCATGTCCTCCACCACGACCGCGACGAAGAGCTCGACCGTTCCGCTCACTGGCGCGGAGTATAGAGGTACGCCGCGCGGGCAGGGGGGCCTCTCGGGCGCGGCCAGGTGGCGTGTTACACCGAGCAGGTGCTGCCGGATCTCCACGCGTCGACGCTGATCTCGGCGTTCCTCACGCTGCTGGAGATCCTGTCGATCGCGTGCATCCCGCTCGTGCTGCTCCGTCGCAAGGAGCCGAGCTCCACGTTCGCGTGGATCTTCGTCCTGCTCGCGTTCCCGGCGCTCGGCCTCGTCCTCTTCTGGTACCTCGGGCGCGATCGAATTCGGAGACCCGTCCGCACGCGCCTCGCCGTCTCCTCCACGATGAGGCAGCGCCTCGACGATCGCATCACGGGCTCGATCGCGGCATCGCGCGAGGCGCGCAACTCGCTCGTCGAGTCCCAGCACGTCGAGATGCGCGGCGTCATGCGGCTCGCGACGAAGATGGGACGCGCGGACCTCGTGCCCGGCAACGACGTCGATCTGCTCGTCGGCGCGCAGCCCACCTACGACGCGCTCGTCGCCGCGATCGACGCCGCACAGGCGAGCGTGCACCTCGAGTTCTACGCGTTCCGCCGCGGCATCGTCGGCGGTCGCATGGTCGACGCGCTCGAGCGCGCCGCAGAGCGCGGCGTGAAGGTGCGACTGCTCTACGACGCGTTCGGCTCGTTCGGCGTGGGACGCACGCTTCGCACGCTGAAGAAGAAGGGTGGCCACGCCGCGCCGTTCTTCCCCATCGATCCGATCCGCCGCGCGGCGACCATGAACCTGCGCAACCATCGCAAGCTCGTCGTCGTCGACGGCTCGATCGGCTACTGCGGTGGGATCAACGTGGGCGACCTCTTCGTCCCGTGGCGCGACGTGATGCTGCGCATCGAAGGCCCCGCGGTGGCCCAGCTTCAGGCCGTGTTCGTCGAAGACTGGTTCTTCGCGACGCGCGAGGATCTCGATCACGACGCCTGCTTTCCGCCGCTCGAGCCGAAGGGCGACGCGATCCTCCAGTGCGTGCAGTCCGGTCCCGACACGGCCGTCGAGGCCATCCATCGCCTGTACTTCGCGGCCATCGCCGCGGCGCGTGAGCGCGTGTGGATCTCGACGCCGTACTTCGTGCCCGACCGCGCGGTGCTCGTCGCGCTGCAGACCGCGGCGCTGCGCGGCGTCGACGTGCGCATCGTCGTGCCCGCGCACTCGAACTACCCGATCGCGAAGTGGGCGGGCGAGAGCTTCTACGACGAGCTCCTCGGCGCAGGCGTGCGCATCTTCGAGTACGGCCCCGAGATGGTGCACACCAAGGCGCTGATCGTGGACGGCCGCTTCGCCACGGTGGGCAGCGCGAACCTCGACGTGCGCAGCTTCCGCCTGAACTTCGAGCTCGTCGTGGTCGTCTACGACGCGGACATCGTGTTCGAGCTGACGGAGCTGCACTCGACCGATCAGCAGGGCAGCCGCGAGCTCTCTCACGCGCGCTGGGAAGAGCGCGGGTGGTCGGCCCGCTTGCGCGAAGGCGTCGGCCGCCTCGTGTCGCCGATGCTGTGATGCCGTGGTGCGAGGGGCGCCCACGCGATCCCCGACGAAGAACCGTGGGTCCATGCGACGCTCTGCGCATGGCCGCTCGCACGCCGATGCTCGGGTTCGCGATCACCGCGCTGCTGCTGCTCGCGGGTTGCGCGTGTGAAGACGGTATCGGATCCCGACGCGACGCGGGACGCGCGCCTTCGATGGACGCGCGCGTCGAGGAAGACGCCACAACCGTCGGCGATGCCGTGCGCGATCGACTGTGGCGCGGGATCGAGCGCGCCGGGTCGGCAGGTGTGCTTGGGCGGCGACACCTGGTCGATGTGTGATCGCGTGCCCGAGACGTGCATGAACGCGATCGACGACGACGCGGACGGCAGGGTCGACGAGGGTTGTCGCGAGGACGGCGGCTGCTTGTGGATCCGCGCGAGCTGTCAGGGGCTCGGGACGCTCAACCAGGTCTGCGCCCGCTCGGGACGACCACGCCTCGTCGAGGGACGTCGCTGCCCCGTGGCCGGCGGCTCCACGGTCCCGCTCGACGCGATCTACGGCGAGTACCAGCTCGCGTGCTGCGACGTCGCCAGCACCTGTCGACCCGAGTGCACGAGCGACGTGTGTGCGTCGTCGGTCGTGTGGGACGAGATCCGCTGTTGCCCTTGAGCGCGATGCGGTGGAGAACGTCGCGATGACGAAGCGGATCGCTGTGTATTGCGCCTCCAACGCGGACGACGTCCCGGCGCTCGTCACCGGCGCGCGTGACTTCGTCGACGCGATCGCGGAGCGCGGCTTCGGCATCGTCTACGGGGGTGCGCGCGTCGGGCTGATGGGCGTCGTCGCGCAGCGCGCGATCGAGCGCGGCGTCGAGGTGATCGGCGTGATCCCCAAGCGCCTCCTCGATCGCGAGCTCCTCATGCCCGGGCTCTCGAAGGTCGTGATCGTCGAGACGATGGCCGAACGAAAGGCGCTCATGTCCGAGGAGGCCGCGGCCTACGTCGCGCTGCCGGGCGCGATCGGCACGCTCGACGAGATCTGCGAGCAGTGGACCCTCCGTCACATCGGCGTGCACGACAAGCCGATCGGCTTCCACGACGTCGACGGCTACTGGGCGCCGCTGCTGGGCGCGATCCGCGCGATGCACGCGCGCGGCGTGGTGCGTGAGGCACACCTCGCGATCCCCGTCGTTCATCACGACGCGCGGACGCTGCTGAAGACCATCCTGCCCTGATCGGGCGCGACCGATGTCGAAGGCGTTCTTCAAGGAAGACACGGTCCCCGACGACGGTCCGACGCTCGCGCCGCGACCGAGCGAGCCGCTTCCGCTCACGCCTGCGGGGCGCGAGCGTCTCGTCGCCGAGCGCGCGTCGATCGCTCCGAAGGACGACTCCCGCACCACGCGCCGCATGACGCTCGACCGCATCCTCGCGACGACGTTCGTGCGTGAGCCCGCGCTGCACGAAGGAGGCGCGGGCTTCGGCTGCGTGATCGTCGTCGAGGACGACAAGCGCGTGAGGCGCACCTACACGCTCGTCGGACCCGACGAGGTCGACGCGTCGCGTGGCCTCATCAGCGAGCTCTCGCCGCTCGGCGAGGCGCTCGTGGGGCGCCGCGTAGGCGACGTGGTGGAGCTCGAGCGTGGAGACGACGTGATCGAGCTCGTGGTCCGTGAGGTCCGCGTCGGCTGAGCAGAGCGCGCGTTGTCAGAACGCTGCGCGCCGAGCATCGTCCTCTCATGCCTCTGACGATCCGATCCTTGATCGCGGCCGACGCGCCGGCCGTTCATCGACTGAACCTCGACGTCGGACGCACCTGGGGCGGCCTTCCGTCGGATCGTGAAGAGCAGACGCTCGCGCGCATCGTCGAGGCATCCGACCGCATGCTGCAGCTCGGCGCGTTCGACGACGACGGCCTCGCCGGTGTGATCACGCTCGAGGGCGGCGCCTATCCGCGCAGGCGTCACGTCGCGATGTTGTCGATCGGCGTGGCGAGCACGAAGCATCGGCGTGGTGTCGGCGATGCGCTGATGTCGGCCGCGCTCGAGGCGGCCGATCGGTGGTGGGGCTACCTCCGCATCGAGCTCGGCGTGCACGCGGACAACCTCGCCGCGGTGCGCCTCTACGAGAAGCATGGCTTCGTGATCGAGACGCGCCGCGCGCGCGACATGCTGCGCGACGGCACGTTCGTCGACGGCTACGGAATGGCCCGGATCCGTGAGGGATTCGTGCGTCCTCCCGAGCTCGGAGCGCCTCCCGCGATCCCGCCGCGCGGCCCGCGTCGCGAGGTGATCGTGCGACCCGTGCGCACGAGAGACGCCGAGGGCTTCGCGCGCCTCCACGAGCTCGCGAGCGTGATGGAGGGCACGTTCCAGATGCCGTTCCAGACCGCGGCGATGTGGGAGAAGCGCCTGGGCACGCCGATCCCCGGGTCGCACGTCTTCGTCGCGGAGCACGAGGGGCGCATCGTCGGATCCGCGGGCCTCTTCCCGTTCGGACCGAGCCCGCGCCTGCGTCACCAGATGGGCTTCGGCATCAGCGTGCACCCCGAGCTGCAAGGGCAAGGCGTCGGTCACGCGCTGCTCACGGCGGTCACGCAGCTGGCGGACGACTACCTCGGCCTCGAGCGCATCGTGCTCGAGGTCTACGTCGACAACGATCGAGCGCGCGCGCTCTACGAGCGCTTCGGCTTCGTGCACGAAGGAACGCAGCGCATGGTCGCCTTCCGCCGCGGCACGTACGTCGACTCCCACGAGATGGCACGCCTCAAGACCCGATGACGAATCATCGGCGACCTCGGTCTTCCCGCGGGCGCTGCACGAGCGCGGGCGCGACCACGACCTCGGTGTCGCCGAGCGCGCTGGCGACGTGGGTGGCGATCTCGAACAAGTGATCCGCGCGCATGGCCCGCGAGCTGTACAGGCTCGTCTCAGCCGGGAGAATCACGATGTGGGTCGCTGCACCTGGGCGTTCCACGCGGAGTGTCGACGCGGGCGGCACGTTGAATGTCTGGCCGTGGACCACGACCTCGCGTCGCGCGGGAACGACATGAAGCCTGGTCTCACGCGTGCGCTCGATCCCGACCGCGGCGACCAGCGACAACGCGAGCGCCGCATGATGAGGCACCCTCAGGTCGAGACCCATGAAGTGCGTGGTCACGTCGAACGCCATCTCCACCGCGATGACCACCCCCACCACGAGGATCGCAGCGTCACCGAACGACCCGCGCGACCGCACGAGGAGGATGTCCATTTCGGTGCCCTCGGCGTCGCGGTAGCCGGTGGAAGGGTTGCGTCGCTGAGCCGTTGAGATTCCCCAGTCTCGCGGCCCGAGCGCGGTGCGAGCCACGATCCACGTGGCGACGGCGATGCCGAGAATCGAGTCGACGGCGAGCTCGAGGCCGGTCGGGTGGTGCAGCGTGAGGTGAACGAAGGCCAGGCCGCCGAGGAGCGCGAGCGCGAACGCCCCAGTGGGGGCGATGGGTGAGAGCCATCGGCGCGCGTTCGCCACGGGCGCAGCATGCCCGAGCGCAGCGCCAAGTGGTGAAGGAGGCACGCGGATCGGACGCGTGGTAGGCGTGCGCGATGCGAATCGAGCGGTACTTCGACGAGGTGGCCAAGAGCGCGATCCAGGCCGCGCTCGGTGTGGACGCGCCTGCGATCCTCAAGCCCACGCAGGACGCGAAGCACGGCGACTATCAGGTCAACGGTGCGATGGCGCTCGGCAAGCAGCGCAAGGAGAACCCGCGCGACCTCGCGGTGAAGATCGCAGCCGAGCTCGTGAAGCATCCCGCCGTCGCAGCCGCGGAGGTCGCAGGCCCGGGCTTCGTGAACCTCAAGCTCGACGAGGCGTGGATCGCGAGCGAGCTCGCCAAGAACCTCGACGATCCGCGAGACGGAGTCACGCCCGTCGAGAAGGCGGAGCGCGTCGTCGTCGACTACTCGAGCCCCAACATCGCGAAGCAGATGCACGTCGGCCACCTGCGCTCGACCATCCTCGGGCACGCGCTCGTCTCGATGCTGCGCTTCGTCGGTCACCACGTGATCGGCGACAACCACGTGGGCGACTGGGGCACGCAGTTCGGCCTCCTCATCGCGGGCCTCCGAAAGTTCCGCGACGGCGACCCGAGCGGCCTCGACATCGCGGGCCTCGAGGGCATCTACCGACAGGCGAGCGAGCTCGGGAAGACCGACGAGGCCTTCGCCGACGAGGCGCGCGCCGCGCTCGCGAAGCTCCAGTCCGGCGATGCGCAGAGCCACGCGCTCTGGCAGCAGTTCGTGGACATCACGCGCACGGAGCTCGACAAGATCTACGTGCGCATGGGCGTCACGTTCGAGGAGTGGCTCGGCGAGAGCTTCTACGACCCGATGCTGCCCCGCGTGATCGAGACGGTCACGAACGCGAAGATCGCGCGCGAAGATCAGGGCGCGCTGTGCATCTTCTTCAACGAGTGGGCGGAGAGCACGGGGCCCGACGGTCAGCCGATGGCGCCCGCCCCAGGTCGCCTCGCGAAGCAGAAGGAGCCGTTCATCGTCCGAAAGAAGGACGGCGCGTTCCTCTACTCCACCACGGACATCGCGACCGTCATGCACCGCCACGAGGTGCTGAAGGCCACGCGCGCCATCTACGTCGTCGACGCGCGACAAGCGCTCCACTTCGAGCAGCTCTTCGCCGTCGCAAGTCGCCTCGGCTTCACGATGCGCATGGAGCACGTCGGCTTCGGCACGGTGCTCGGCCCCGACGGCAAGCCCATCAAGACCCGCGACGGAAAGGCGATCACTCTCGCGTCGCTGCTCGACGAAGCGGAGGCGCGCGCGCTCGAGGTCATGAAGACGGAGAAGGTGGTCGACCTGCCCGAGGACGAGCTCGTTCGCGTCGCACGCGCAGTGGGCATCGGCGCCGTGAAGTACGCCGACCTGAGGCAGAACCGACTCTCCGACTACCAGTTCGACATGGACAAGCTGATCGAGTTCAAGGGGAACTCAGGTCCGTACCTCCAGTTCGCGGCGGCGCGCATCGGCGCCATCTTCCGCAAGGGAGAGATCGAAGAGGCCGGCTTCCACGTGTCATCGGTGGCGCTCGACGCGCCCGAAGAGAAGGCGCTCGCGCGCACGCTGCTCCGCTTCGCGGACGTCGTGCATGCAGCCGCCGAGTCGTGTCAGCCGCACTTGCTCACGGATCACCTCTACGCGCTCTCGCGTGACTTCTCGACGTTCATCGAGGCCTGTCACGTGCTGAAGAGCGAAGGCGCGACGCGGGAGAGTCGTCTCGCGCTCTGTGCGCTCACGGGTCGTCAGCTGCGTCGTGGTCTCGTGCTCCTCGGCATCGAGCCCGTCGAGCGCATGTGACAGACATCTGGATCACGGCGCTCCGCGGCACCGAGGTCGCGCTTCGCGACGAGCTCCGCGAGATGGGCTTTCGCGGCAGCAAGGCCGATCGCGGCGGCGCGCGTGTGCCGGTCGAGGGCGGTCGCGAGCTCGAGGTCGCGTTCCAGATCTGCCTCTGGACGCGCATCGGCGTGCGCGTGCTCGTGCCCGTGGCGGACGAGCTCGAAGCGCCCACCGAGGCCGCGCTCTACGACGGTGTGCGCGCGATCCCGTGGGAGCGCTGGCTCGACGCGACGACGACGCTCTCGGTCTCGGCCGTGTCGCGATCGAGCGCGGTGATGAACGAGCGCTTCCTCGCGCTCAAGGTGAAGGACGCCGTGGTCGATCGGCTGCGCGACGTGACCGGCGATCGACCGAGCGTCGATCGCGACGACCCTGCGGCGCCGATCTTCGTCCACCTCAAGAACGATCGCGCGCGCGTGTTCCTCGATGCGTCGGGCGATGCGCTCCACCGCCGCGGCTACCGACTCGCGCACGGCGAGGCGCCGCTCAAGGAGACGCTCGCCGCTGCGGTGCTGCGTCTCTCGGGCTGGGATCGCGAGAGCCCGCTGCTCGATCCGACGTGTGGCTCGGGCACGCTCGCGATCGAGGCCGACCTCTGGGCGCGCGACGTGGCGCCGGGCCTCGCGCGTGATCGCTTCGCCGTGGAGCGCTGGCGCAGCATGGACGACGACCTCCGCGCTCGCTTCGCGGACGCGCGTGAGAACGCGCGACGCCTCGTTCGGCGCGAAGGTCCCGACGTGTTCGCGTCGGACGTGAGCGTGAACGTCGTCGACAGCGCCATCGCCAACGCGCGCCGCATCGGCTCGAAGGTGCGCTTCTCGATCGGACGCCTCGGCGCCATCGAGCCGACGCGACCCGCAGGCACCATCGTCGCGAACCTGCCGTACGGCGAGCGCATCGCGATCGATCCGTCGCTGTGGGACGAGCTCGGTCGATCGATGGAGCGCGCCGCGAGCATGCGTTGGGCGATGATCCTCGGGGGCGCGCCTCCGGACGGCGCGCTGCCCCGGCCCGATACGCTGATCCCCTTGTGGAATGGGCCGATCGAGTGCCGTCTCGCGATCGTGGAGCCGCGAGAGCCGCGCAGCGCCAGGCCGCGCCAGCAGGGTCAGTAGGTCCAGTCGCTCAGTAGGGTCGGTACGGTGGGCGAGGGTGCGTGTTCCACTTCGCGAGCGAGGGGCGCGCGAGCTGCCTCTCCACGTAGCTGATCAGCGCGGGCGGGAGCTCGTCGTGGATCACGCGCCTCAGCATGATCGCGAGATCGGCGTCTGCGATCGACCACGTCGCGAAGAGCTGCGTGCGTCCGGTGAGCCACGCGCTCGCCGCCCGCACGAGCTTGTCCCGCGCGCTCGCGCCGGCGGGCGTGAGCGGTGCGCGGTCCGTGCCGTACCAGATGGTGTGCGTCGATCGCTCCTCGCGGATCGGCATCAGGTCGCTGCGGATCCAGCCTTGGATCTGGCGGGCCACCGCGCGCTCCGCGCGATCCTCGGGGTAGAGGCGTGGGTGGCCCGGCGGAGGAAAGAGATCCGCGAGGTACTCGTCGATCGCCGAGGACTCGGCCAGCCAGAGATCTGCGCCGTCGCGTCCCGCGCCTCGGTGGACGAGCGCGGGCACACGTCCCGTGAGCGCTGCGTACGACGCGTCGCGATGGGCGCCATCGGCCATCGAGACCTCGACGAGGTCGTAGGGCGCGCCGAGCTCTTCGAGCGCGACGAACGCGGACATCGCGTAGGGGCTGATCCAGTGGGCGTCGACGTGGAGCGCGAGGTCGGTCATGGGGCGGAGCGTAAACGGTCAGGGCATTTCAGGAACCCTGGCGCGTACGTTCTGTTAGGAGTGGTCCATGCGGTTGGGACGTCGTGAGCTCGTACGGCTGTCGCTCGGTGCGTCGGCAGGTCTCTTGGTGTTCGGTTCGTCGTCGCGCGCGGCGGCGGCGCACAAGATCGTCGCGATGCCGCGGGCGGCGTTCGATCCCGCGCAGACGTGGGTGCTGTCGATCGGCGTGCTCGCGTTCGCGCGAAGCGATCTCTTCGACTCGTTCCCGACGGAAGGACGCCAAGACGACGTGCTCTGCGACACGTGGATCGCGCGCGGCGTGCCCGCGTCGCAGGTCGTGCGGGTGCGCGACGCGCGCGCGACGTGCGCGGAGATCCTGCGACAGATCGACGCCGCCCTCGTGCGGGTGCCCGCGGGCCACGACCTCTTCGTCTACTACGCGGGCCACGGCGTTCAGGACGAGGACGGCACGACGTACTTCACCGCGACCGACTCGGGCGACGACACGCACACGAACTACATCCCGCATGGAGCCGTGATCGATCGTCTCGACGCGCGCTTCCGCGGTCGCCACGCGATCCTCTTCGCAGACTGCTGCTACTCCGGCGCGCTCCCTGGTCTCCTCGCTCGGCGCAGCGCGAACAAGCCGTATGCGGCGCTCGCGTCGTCGCTCGCGAGCGAGATCTCGACGGGCCACTGGACGTTCACCGAGTCGCTGATCGCAGCCTTCTCGGGCGAGCCGCGCGTGGACGTGGGCCACGACGGCTCGATCACGCTCGCGGACCTCGCGCGCTTCACGGAAGAGGAGATGGCGTTCGCCGAGGGCCAGCTCGCGCCGTTCACCCCGGGCCGCGTCCCCACGGGCTTCGTGCTCGGACCTTCGCGCCCGCAGCCGTTCGCGCGCTACGGCGAGCGCGTGATGGCGCGGTGGACCGACGGCCGCTTCTACCCAGCGCACATCACCGGCGGAGACGTGACGGGCGCGGAGATCCAGTACGTGGGCGAAGACGTCGACGGCCGCGTGACCCAGCCGGCCGACACGCTGCGCCCGTACACGGTCGAGGAGCACGCGGTCGGCACGCGCGTCGAGGTGCGCTGGCACCGCCGCTGGTACCCCGCGACGGTGCTCGCCGCGCGGCTCGGTGTGCACCGTGTCCACTTCGATGACTTCGAAGACGCGTGGGACGAGTGGGTCTCCCGCACCCGCATCCGTCCCCTCGGCGCCGCACCGCGACGACGAGGGCGCCCGCGTTGACGCTCGCGCAGCGATGGGGCTGGACGAACGCACCTTCGCGCGGCGAATCTCTCGCGATGTTCGATATCGTGGGGCTCCGCGCTCGCGCGCTCGCGATCACCATCGCGCTCGCGTGCAGCGCATCGGTCGCGCAGGCTCAGGACGCGGTCCTCGAGAGCGACACGCGAGACGGGTACGCGGGTCCCGTGGCCATCCAGGGCGACGCGGCGTTCGTCGGTGTGCCAGGGCGCGCGCGTGGAGCTGCGGGCGAGGTGCTCGTGTTCACGCGGATGGACGGCACGTGGACGCTCGCGCAGCGCATCACGAGCCCTGCGGGCACCTCGAGCGTCGGCAACTTCGGCGCGACGCTGGCCGTGCAGGGCGACGCGCTCGTCGTCGGCGCGCCGGCGCTGCGCGCGGGGGCGATCGAGCGAGGTGAGGCGTACCTGTTCGAGCGGAGCGGCGGCACGTGGACGCTGACCGCGGATCGCGTGGCGCGGCCCGGTGATCTCGTCCGCTACGGAAGCTCCGTCGCGATCAGCGAGCGATGGATCGTGATCGGCGCCCCGGGGCTCGACAGCCTCACCGTCGTTGGGACGGTCGTCGTCTTCGACCGCACGGGCGTCGGCGCCACGGTGCTGCTCGAGGCCGACGCGGCGGGCACCTTGCTCGGGACGGTCGTCGCCGCTGCGGGCGACGCGATCCTGGCGAGCGAGCCGGACACGGGCAGCGTCGTCGCGTACCGGCACGAGACCGCATGGTCGCGCACGGTCGCGCTCACGCAGCCGGGCGCCGATGGTGTGGCCACGCGCTTCGGCGCGAGCTTGGCGATCGCGGCGGTGGGCGGCGACGTGCGCGCGCTCGTCGGCGCGCCGCTCGGCGTGGGCGCTGCCGGCACGGCCGGAGAGGTGTTCGCCTTCGATCGGATCGGGGGCGTGTGGCCCGCGGTCGGTGGTCAGCCGGTGGAGATCCCCGGCCGCATGCAGTCGGATGGTACGGGACAGTCGCTCGCCGTCGCGGCTGACGGCTCCATCGCCGTCGTCGGCGCGCCGCTGGTCGACTCGGACGGCATGGCGAACGCAGGCCGGGTCTACGTGCTCTCGCGCGCGGCCACGACCTGGAGCGTGCTCGGCACCCTGGAGGTCGCCGGAGCTCCACCCGAGGAGCAGCTCGGTACGTTCGTGGCGATCGAGGGCGACACCGTGCTCGCGGGAGCTCCCAACGCCCTCGACGCGGCGGGATACGTCGCGGTCTTCGGTGTGCCCGATCCGCTGGGCGCGAGCTGCACCACGACCAGCACGTGTGGCTCGGGACGGTGCGTGGACGACGTGTGCTGCGAGTCGGACTGCGCCGGCGAGTGCACGCGCTGCGATGCGAGCGGCGCCTGCGTCGCGGACGCGGAGGCCGCCGCTTGCACGAGCGCCTGCGGCGTGAGCGGCGCGGCGGGCGTGTGTCGCGACGGCACGTGCGAGCCGGGCGACGGAGCGTGCCCCGACGCCGATGTGCCCGCGAGCGTCGACGCCTCGACGACGATGGTCGCCGACGCGGGACCGCGCGTTCGCGTGAGCGGCTGTCGGTGTCGGGTGGGCGATCGAGCCGATGAACGCGCGGGCTGGGTCGCCCTCTTCGTGCTCGGTGCGGTGATCGCGCGTCGCGTCAGAACGTCCCGCGGCACGTGAGGCCGAGGAGACCGGGCGAGCACGAGAGCGCGCGGTCGGTCTCGGCGGACGTCGGCGCGCTGGCCAGGAGCGCGATGCCGACGCCGACGAGCGTCGCTCCCGCAGCGTAGCCGACCCACTGGAGCGGCAGCGCGAGGCGGTAGCGGTTCTGCTGCTCGTAACAGATCGGCGGACCCGCGACGACGCTCTCGGATGCGTCGGCCGAGCACGCGCCACGGTCGATGTTCGCGTTCAACGAAGCGACGGCATCGGACCAGAGGATGGTCGCGACCGCTCCGCCAGCCACGAGGACGCCGCCGGTGATGATGCTCGCCCAGCCGAGGTCGCGCTGCGTGCCACCGGGATCAGGCGCCGCCGTGACGACGATCGTCTGCGCGCTCTGCGCGACGAGCGTGATCTCGATCACGTCGTCCTCGCCGCCCCGCACGGCCACTCGTCGCGTGACGGTCTCGTGATCCGCAGCGCGGACGACGATCTCGTGATCACCGATCTCGAGATCGGTGGTCGACTCCGCGTGTGGGACGCCATCGATCTCCACCGTCGCGATCGCAGGCGTGACGCGCAGCGTGAAGTGACCGAGGAAGCTCCGCGCGCGGAGGAGGAAGCCCTCCACCTCGGTCCGCATCTCGTCGGTGAGCGGCTGCCGAGCGTCTTCGAGCGATGCCGAGAGCCAGCGAACGGCCTCGACGTAGCGGCGGAGGCCGAACGCGGTCTTGCCGAGCGCGCGCTCGGTGCGCGCCGTGGGACGCAGGCCGTGCACGCGGAGGAAGAGCGCGTAGGCCTCCTCGTAGTTGCCGGCTTCGTACTCCCGCACTGCCTCGACGAGCACCGCCTGGACCTCGGCGTCTGCTGCCTCGGTGGTGCCCTGTGCGGTCTCTTGGGCGGCCGAGCGCGATAGAGCGAAGCACGACACGCCGAGCGCCACGACGGCGCACACGAGCACGCGGAAGAGTCCCATGCGCGGAGGATAGTGGCGCGGCGGCCTCTCGCGGAAGGGGCGTCGCTGCGCTCAGAAGTCTTCGAGTGAGACGGACCCACCGCGGTGCTCGCGCATCGACGTCTCGGACGCCGCCGTGTCGGAGGACATCGTCGTCGTGGGCTCCTCGGGCGCCGTCGTCTCGGTGCTCATCGTCGTCGCGGTCGTGGTGGGCGGAGTCCTGTCGCGAGGCGGTCGGTGGCCGCTCTCGCGCACGGTCTCTGCGTGCGCCGCTTCGACGCGCTCGTCACCGGTCTCTCGAGCGACGACGTGCGGGGGCTCCGTGGTGCTGGGCTCGCCTCGGGGCGTCTCGGTGGCATCAACCGCTCCGACCCCGGTGCCCTGCTCGACGCGTGCTGGATCCACGGTGGTCGGCACCACCTCGGGCCGCGTGGGATCGGGCGCGACCGTGCCCGTGACCGTCTCGGTCGACTCGCCTGTCGCGCTCACGGTGAGGCCGATGCCGACACCGAGGACGATGACGATGACGACGGCCGCCAGCGCGAGCATCGTGCGGCGTGGCATCGCCGCGCGCGTGCCTGGATCGGTCGCGATCGCGACGCCGGTGTTGGGCGTGCCGGTGCTGGCTGTGCTGCTCAGGGCGGGCGAGGGCGCCGAGTCGAGCGGTCGCTTCGCGGGCGCCGTCTGCGCGTCGCGGGGGCGCGCGGGTACGGGGCCGATGGTCGGGGCGCCCGTCGAGACGCCGACGGGGGGCACGGGTGTCTCCGCGGCGACGGGGGCCACGGTGACGTCGAAGCCGAGCGGACCCGTTCGTATGCCCTTCAGCCCATGTGCGGGCGTGGGAGCGCCATGCCCGAGCTCGCCGATCGCGCCGACCAGCTCACCGCGCAGCTCGGCGATGGACTGCGTTCGGTGCGAGGGCACGCGCGCCATCGCGCGCAGCAGCGCGTGGTCGAGCTCCGGTGGTGCGTCGGTGCGGTACCGCGAGAGCGGTGCGATCTCGGCCGTCATGAGCGCGAGGAGGATCGCGGCCATCGACGTCTCTTCGTCGAGCGTGAAGGGCAGCCGACCCGCGAGACACTCGTAGGTCATCACCGCCATCGACCACACGTCGGACCAAGGACCGATCTCGCGCTTGCGCCCGAGCGCTTGCTCGGGAGCCATGTAGTAGGGCGTGCCCATCACCGCGCCGGTCGCCGTGGCCGAGCCGGAGCTCGCACCATCCGCGAGCTTCGCGATGCCGAAGTCGAGGAGCTTCGGCACCAGCCGTCCATCGGCGCTCACGGAGAGGAAGACGTTGTCGGGCTTGATGTCTCTGTGGATGATGCCCGCTGCGTGGGCTGCAGCGAGGCCGTCCATCGTCGGGACGAGGATCGAGACTGCCTCCGCGAACGTGAGCGCGCCGCGCGTCTCGAGGCGCGTCGCGAGCGACTCGCCGCGGAGGAGCTCGAGCACCATGTAGGCGCTTCCGTCCGAGGTGGTGCCGACGTCGCGCACGTCGATCACGTTGGGGTGGCGGAGCTTGCCCGTGGCGCGCGCCTCGGTGAGGAATCGCGACGCCACATCGGGATGCCGCGCGAGCTCGCCGTGGAGGAACTTCACCGCGACGGGGAGATCGAGGCCGAGGTGGACGCCCGCGTACACCACGCCCATGCCGCCCTGACCCAGGATGCGGTCGAGGCGAATCTTGTCTGCGAGCAGCGTCCCGACACGCTCCTCCGCCGTGAGGATGGGCATGTGGAGACCGAGGCTACCATGGAGTCCCTCGGATCGGACGTGGTAGCGTCGGAGCGATGCGGAGTGGAACGTGGGTGTGCCTCTTGGCGCTGGCTGCCTGCGCACGCGAGGGTGCCGTCGTCTCGAGCAGCGCGCTCGTCGCCACCGAGGAAGGTGTGCTCGCCCACGACGGGCCGTCGTCCAGCGTGCTCGGCTATGGACACGTGACAGTCGACATCACGTCGTCGGGTGATCGCGTGATCGTCGGTACGGCGGGATGGGATCCGTCCTACGGACCCGACGACGACGGTGACGTGCGCGTGTTCCGTCGCGATGGCTCGACGTGGACACAGGAGCAGCACCTCAGCGTGGTCACCTCGACGCTCGGGGCCGACGACGGAGTCGGAGTCGGAGTCGCGATCGCGGGTGACGGCTCGCGCGTCGCGATCGGTGTGCCCGGTGAGTACGGCATCAGCGGCAGCGTGCGGATCTGGGGACGCTCCGGTACCTCCTGGTTCCAGCAGGTCGAGTGCACACGCCACGGCAGCGCCCAGTACTACGGGCGCGTGCTCGCGATGTCGGGGGACGGACGCTTCACGGCGGCTGGCCAGCCGGGCTTCTCGACGCCGCGCGGCACGACTGGCGCCGTGATCGTGATCGAGGGCACGAGCTGTACGTTCCCGGACGAGGGCACGGTCGTCGCGGCGCCCGACGGCGAGGCTGGCGACCGGCTCGGCCTCACGGTGGCCATCTCTCGAGACGGCACCCGCCTCGTCGCGGGCGCGACCCGTGATGACGTCGCGGGCGCGACGGATGTCGGCAGCGTTCGTGTGTTCACGCGCGCCGGTGCGACGTGGACGCAGGAGGCGATGCTGACGGCGCCCGACGGTGTCGCGGGCGACGAGTTCGGTCTCGCCGTGGCCGTCTCGCGCGACGGGACGCGTGTCGTCGTCGGCGCACCGTTCGACCACGCACCCCTCGAGGACTCCGGCAGCGTGCGCGTCTTCGCGCGGAGGGCGGACGGCACCTGGGGCGAGGAGGCGCGGCTGAGCCCCGCGACGCCGCAGGCGAGCGCTCGCTTCGGGAGCGCCGTGGCCATCTCGGGCGATGGCTCGCGCGTCTTCGTGGGCGCGCCGTGGGAGAGCACGACCGGCGGCATCCGCACGGGCGGCGTGCACGTGTTCGCGCGCACCGGCTCCGCGTGGTCCGACGAAGGCATCGAGATCGGCGCGTCGCCCGCGATCAACGATCGCTTCGGTGACTCCGTCGCGACGAGCCTCGATGGCTCGCGCGTCGCGGTCGGGGTGTCGCTCGACGAATACGGCGCGACGGCTGACGTGGGCAGCGCGCGTGTGCTCCTGGTCGCGACCTCCCCGCGCGGTGCGTCCTGCGGCTCCGACGTCGCGTGCGCGAGCGGGTACTGCGTCGATGGCGTGTGCTGCGCGAGCGCGTGTGGTGCTGGCGCTGTCGACGACTGTCAGGCCTGCAGCGCGGCGCTGACGGGCGGACTCGACGGAACGTGCGCGCCCTTGGCCGCTTCTGTCGCGTCTGGCGTGATCTGCCGTGATCGCGGCGCGTGCGACGTGGTCGAGCGCTGCGTCGCGGGCAGCACCGTCTGCCCGACAGATGTCGTTCGCGCCGCGGGCGTCACGTGTCGCGCGAGCGTCGGTGTGTGTGACGTGGCCGAGGTCTGCGACGGAACGTCCGGAGCGTGCCCCATCGATGCGTTCGAGGACGACGCGACGGTCTGCCGCGCCGGCGGCGGGCGTGGCCTCTGCGACGGCCCGGAGCTGTGCACCGGCACGAGCGCCGCGTGCCCACCCGACACGCTGTCGCGGAGCGGCACGCCGTGCCGTGAGTCAGTCGGTGGCTGCGACGGCGTCGAGGTCTGCGACGGCGTGAGCGCGACGTGTCCCGGCGACGCGCTCGAGCCCGCGGGCACGGTGTGCCGCGCGTCGGTGGGTACCTGCGACGTCGCGGAGACCTGCGACGGTCTGAGCGGCGCGTGCCCGGCCGACGTCGTCGTCGCGGCCGAGACGGTGTGCCTGCCCGCGATCGCCGACAACCCGTGCGACGTCGTCGACACGTGCGACGGCGCGAGCGGGCTCTGTCGTGCGCGCTTCGCGTCGAGCACGGTCGTGTGTCGTCCCTCGAGCGGCGGCAGCTGTGATCTCGACGATCACTGCGCTGGCTCGAGCGCGAGCTGTCGCGACGAGTACCTCGCGGGTGTGATCTGTCGGCCGTCGGAGGGCGCCTGCGATCGCCCGGAGATCTGCAGCGGCGCGAGCCCGTCGTGTCCTCCCGATGCGTACGAAGCGGCGGGCATCTCGTGCCGGAGCACGAGCGATCCGATCTGTGATCCCGAAGAGGTCTGCGCGGGCGTGAGCCCGTCGTGTCCTGCGGACGTGACCTCGTGTGAGGCGGCACCCGACGCGGCCCTGGACGCGGCGGCGGGCGGCGACGCAGGCGCGTCCATCGCGGAGGATGCGGCGCCCGCGACGGACGCGGCTGAAACCATCCCTCCTCCGGCTTCGGGCTGCGCGTGCGCTGCTGCGCGCGCCTCCGACGGAACGACGTGGAGTGGCTGGCTTGCGCTCGCGCTGACGGCCGTCGCAGGGTGGCGTCGGCGTCGCGCTGCACGCGAGACGGGAGGGCGCAGCTCGCTGCGGAGGCTCGCTGGCTCGCTCCTGATGCTCGCGGGGGCGTTCGCGCTCGTGGGCTGCGGCCGAGAGGAGAGGGCGGAGGCGGTGGCGCAGCCGCTCGTCTCGAGGCTCGCGTTCACCGCGCGGAGCCCGAGCACCGAGTACACGTGGTTCGACCGGCTCGGGACCACCGTGGAGCTCGCGCCCGACGGCTCGCGGCTCTACGTCGGCGGACCGAGCGACGCACCGCTGCCCGGCGTCGATTGCACGCGCTGTGCGACGGACGGAGACTGCGGCTCCCGACCGGGCACGGTGCGCGTCTATCTTCGCGCGGGTGACACCTGGTCGCTCGAGACGATCCTCTCTCCGCCCGGCGGCCTGAGCAACGACGCGTTCGGCTCGTCACTCTCCGTCTCGGGCGACGGGGCGTTCGTGCTCGTCGGCGCGCCGCAGGCCGACATGAACCCCGATCCGGATCTCGTGAGCCCCGTGGGACGCGTCGATCTCTTCCAGCGCACGGCGGGCGCGTGGTCTCACGTGGCCACTGCGTGGGGTGAGGGTCCGCCGCAGTCGCTCGGCCGCGTGGTCGCGATCGATGGCACCGCCACGCGCGCGCTGGTCACCTCGATGCGCGGCGTGCGCGTGCTGCGTCGCTCGGGCTCGACGTGGATCGAAGAGCAGTTGCTCGACACCAGCTTCGCGAGCCTCGCGCTCTCGCACGACGGCACCCGCGCGTTCCTCGGCGTCTCGGGCGCGAGCGTGATGGGCAGGACGAGCGCGGGGGAGCTGCGCGTCTACCTGCGCACGGGCACGACGTGGGCGCGAGAGGCCACGATCCGCGCGGCGGATCCCACGACCCTCGATCGTCTCGGCGCTGCGATCTCGGCCAACGCGTCGGGCGACCGCATCGTGGCCGCGGCGCCGGGGCGCGACGTCGCCGGTCTCGACGACGCGGGCGCGTCGCTCGTGTTCGTTCGCAGCGGCACGGTGTGGTCCGAGGAAGCACAGCTCGAGGCGGCTACGCCCACCGCGGGCGAGGCGCTGGGCACCTCCGTCGCGATGTCGAGCGATGGAGCACGCGTGATCGTCGGCTCCGCCACCGCGGGGGCGGACGACGCTGGTCGCGCACACGTCTACGTCCGGGACGGCGCGCGCTGGTCGCTCGAGGAAGAGCTGGCGGTGGCCGAGCGCGCTCGAGACGACGAGCTCGGCGCGAGTGTTGCGATCGACGACGCTGGAGCGTTGGTGGCGCTGGGAGCGCCCTCGGCTGCAGCACCGGGTGCGTGTGGATCGTCTTCGCGAGGTGGCGTCGCCCACGTCTTCGCGCTCACGCCGAGCGACGTGGGCGCGCGGTGCGGCGCCGGCGGCGCGTGTGTGACGGGGCACTGCGTGGATGGCTTCTGCTGCGATGCCCCGTGCGGCGACGACTCGCGCGCGGACTGCATGGCGTGCGCGGGGGCAATGACCGGGCTCGCCGATGGAGTCTGCGGCGCGATCGACGTCGCCGCCGCGTCCGAGATCGAGTGCCGACCTGCGGCCGGCCCGTGCGACGTGGCCGAGCAGTGCGCTCGCGGCTCGGCGATCTGTCCGAGCGACAGCTTCCGCTCGACGTCGACGGTCTGTCGTCTCGGTCCGATGGGCACGTGCGACGCGACCGAGACGTGCAGCGGTGTGAGCGCGGCCTGCCCCGCGGACGACGGCTCGGCGGCGGCGGCCGGCACGCCATGCCGCGCGGCCGCCGATGGCTGCGACGCAGTGGAGACGTGTGACGGAACGAGCGTCGTCTGCCCCGCGGACGCCGTGTCTCCGTCGGGCGTCACGTGTCGCGCAGCCAGCGGTCCCTGCGACAGCCCCGAGGTCTGCGACGGCTTCGACCCCACGTGTCCAGGCGACGCCTTCGAGCCCTCGGGCGTCATCTGTCGCGACAGCGTCAGCCCCTGTGATCTCGCCGATGCCTGCGATGGCACCGGGCCGTCGTGCCCCGTCGACGCCGTGCGGTCGCGCGGAACGCTGTGCTCGCCTCGCGACGAGACGCTCCCGTGCGATGCGGACGACGTGTGCGACGGAACGTCGCCGGCATGCCCGCCGACCTTCGCAGGGACCACGGTGGTGTGCCGCGCGTCGTCCGGTGGCGACTGCGACGTGACCGACCTCTGCGACGGAACGTCGAGCGCGTGCCCCGAGACGTTCCTCGTCGGCGTCGCGTGCCGTCCGTCGCGCGGGGGCTGTGATCCGGAAGAAGCGTGCAGCGGCTCGGATGCCGTCTGTCCTCCGGACACCGTGAGCTCCGCCGGCATCTCGTGCCGCGCATCGCGTGACCCCTCGTGCGATCCCGAAGAGGTGTGTGACGGCGCCTCGTTCGAGTGCGCAGCCGACGTCGATCGATGCGTGCCTGGCGTGGACGCCGGCGCTCCCGACGCGTCGGCTGCGCCTGCGGTGGACGCGGGGACGACGCCGGAGCCCGTCCAGGGCTGCGCGTGCGCGACCCCACGGAGCGGCACCACGCCGAGCGCCCTCGGCCTGCTCGCCCTCGCGATGGGGCTCGTCGTCGGCGCCCGACGTCGGTCGCGAGGTGTGGTCGCCTCGACGGCGGCGGTGCTCGGTGGCTTCGCGCTCGTGCCGTGCGCGGTCGGCCCCGAGCATCCACGCTCCGACGTGCGCGAGCTCGCGGACGTGTCGGTCGGTGGCCTCCGCGCGCACGTCGTGGCCATCGGGCGCGAGGGCGACGTCGTGGCCACGACAGATGGCGCCCTGCGGCTCGAGGGCGAGCGCTCGTTCGTCGATCACGGGCATGGCGTGCGCGAGTGGTGGCGAGCCGGTGCAGGGCTCGTGCGTGGTCGAGTGATCGAGCACGGCGCCGACCTCGCCGAGCGCATCGAAGGGACCGGTCCGCTCGAGGTGGTGGTGGCGATCGACGCGCGCGGTCGCGCATCGACGACGCGTCTCCTCGACGCCGACACCATCGAGGTGTCCGACGGCGCGGGGCGAACGATCGCGAGCTACTCGCACCTCGTCGTCACCGACGCGGCGGGCCGCACGATCCCTGCGCACATGACGGTTCGCGAGGGCGACGTCGTGCTCCGCATCGACGACGAGGACGCGCTCTATCCGCTCGTGGTCGACCCCGTGCTCGCCGTGCAGGAGGCGTCCGTGGTGGTCGCAGCGGGCGCAACCGGTGAGCAGTTCGGCACCTCGGTCGCGTGCTCCTCGGGTGGCGACACGTTCGTCAGCGGGGCACGCGAGGTCGACCTCCCGGGGCTGTCCGACGTCGGAGGCGCGTGGGTCTTCGTCGCGTCGGGCTCGACGTGGAGCGAGCAAGGGTCGCTGCGCCGCGCGAGCCCCGTGATGTACGACCGCGCGGGCTGGACGGTCGACGTCAGCGATGATGGTTCGCGTGCGATCGTCTCCGGCTCGATCGGCGCGTGGATCTACCGCCGCGACGCGGGAACGTGGCTGCTCGAGCAGACGCTGCTCCTCGGCAGCGCGGACATCACCGTCGCGATGGCCGGTGACGCGTCGCGCGTGGTGGTGGGGACGGAGACCGATCGCACGGGAGGGATCCAGGCCGGCGCTGCGCGGGTGTTCCTGCGGACCGGGACGACGTGGACCGAAGAGGCCTTCCTCGTCGCGCGCGATGCGGGCGCCTACGATCACTTCGGCAGCGCCCTCGCCATGGACGCGACGGGCTCGCGCATCGCGATCGGCGCGTTCATCGACACCGTCGATGATGTCTATGGCGCAGGCAGCGTTCGCGTGTTCGTCCGCACGGGCACGTCATGGAGCGAGGAGGCGACGCTGACGCGCGGCGCCGAGCCCGGCTTCGGCTTCGGGCATGCAGTCGCGATCGACGCGGACGGCGCGCAGGTGGTCGTCGGCCACCGCAGCGGCGGGGTGGGCGGTCTGGCGCACGTCTTCCGTCGGAGCGGCGTGGCATGGGCCGATCACAGCGTGCTGCGTGCTCCCGCCCCGGCGGCTGACGATCAGTTCGGATGGGCGGTCGCCATCTCCGATGACGGCCGACGTGTCCTCGTCGGCTCACCGACGGACGACGTCGGTACATCGCTGCCCACCGACCGCGGCTCGGCGCATCTCTTCGTGCGCGCAGTGGAGGGCTGGGCGCACGCGAGCACGCTCGTCGCCCCCGACTCACTCCGCTACGACGAGTTCGGGAGCGCCGTCGCGCTCGACGCCACCGGGTCGCGCGCGTTCGTGGGTGCCGAAGAGGACGACGTCGCGGGCCGGGTGAACCAGGGCAGCGTGCGAGTGTTCTCGCTCTCGCTCTCTCAGCCCGGTGATCGGTGCGCGACAGACGATGCGTGCTCGACGGGCTTCTGCGTCGACGGCGTCTGCTGCGCGAGCGCGTGCGGCGGCGGCGCCGACGACTGCGAAGCGTGCAGCGCGACGCTCACCGGCGGCACGGACGGCGCGTGCGCTCCGCTCTCGGCGGCGGTCGCGAGCACGATCGTGTGCAGGGCCTCCGCCGATGACTGCGACGAGCCGGAGGTCTGCTCGGTCGGTTCGCGCGTGTGCCCACTCGACGCCGTGCGCTCGGCAGGCGTCGAGTGCCGCGTGGGCGGTGTCTGCGGCGCGCCCGCCCTGTGTGATGGCGTCGGGCGCGCGTGCCCTCCGAGCGCGTTCGCACCGCCCACGCAGGTGTGTCGCCCGGCGCGATCGATCTGCGACGTCGCGGAGACGTGCTCTGGGGCCAGCACCGCCTGCCCGATGGATCGCGTCGCCGCGAGCGGGCTCGAGTGCCGGCCTTCCACCGGTCCGTGCGATGGCGCGGAGTCGTGCGATGGCACGCGCCCCGTCTGCCCCGGCGATCGACTCCAGCCTGCGGGCGCGATCTGTCGTGCCGCGGCCGGTCCCTGCGACGCGCCGGAGCTCTGCAACGGAACGTCGCAGGCGTGCGGCGAGGACGTGCTGCGAGCGATGGGCACCGTCTGCGCGCCGGCCGCGCCGGGCGCGACGTGCGATGCAGACGACGTCTGCGACGGTGTGAGCGTCGTGTGCGCGCCGCGCTTCACCGCGGCGGGCCTCCCGTGTGGTCCGCCCATCCTCGGCGACTGCGACGTGCAGGACCTCTGCTCCGGCACGTCCGCCGTGTGCGAGTCGCTCTACCTCGCCGACGTCGAGTGCCGACCTGCGCGGTCGGTGTGCGATCGCGCGGAGAGCTGCAGCGGTCGCGAGCCCGCGTGTCCTCCCGACCTCGTGCAGCCCGAGGGGATCTCGTGTCGTCCCTCCACGGGCGCGGCGTGCGATCCGGAGGAGGTCTGCGATGGCCGCAACGCGATGTGCCCGAGCGACATCGAGGAGTGCTCGCCGCGTCCCGACGCCGGCGCCGTCGACGCGTCGGTCGTCGAGACCACGGACGCCGCTCCGGCCGCAGCCGACGCGGCGATCACCCCCGAGCCCGTCGTCGGCTGCGCGTGCCGCACGTCGCGCGGTCGGCCAGCCGGGCCGAGCCTCGCGCTGCTCCTGGCGCTCGCTCTCCTGCGTCGTCGGCGACGCTCACCCGTCTGACGCGGACTCGCTCCAGCGCACGACCATCTCGACCTGCCACTCGCCCATGAGCACGAGGTCGATCGTGGGCGCGACTCGGTTCTCGATCACGACCTGCTCGAGCGTGCCGATCACCCCGCAGTCGAGCCACCCCTCGAAGCCATGGATCCGGAACGCGATCGCGCGCGGCTCGCCATCCATTGCGTGCGCCACCACCTCGTTGCCCGGGTCCGTGACGGCCCACATCTCCGGCATCTTCAGCAGCGTTTGATCGACCGAGCGAGGCATGGACGCCACCACGCGCCCGGCCGACGAGCGCGTGAACACGCGCACGGTGTCGCGGCCGAGGAGACGAAGACCCTCGAGCAGCGACACGCGCGGGTGCTCGTGGCGCGCGACGGCGTGCAGCCAGCGCAGCACGTCGGCGAACGGGTACGCGAGGAACGGCTGGTAGACGCGGTGCCGCGGCGGCTCCCGCACCTCGGCCCACGTTCGCTCGACCACGTCGGGCGGGAGGCGTGTGATGAGGTTGGCGAAGTACATCCCCTTCGTCGTCCGCTGCACTGGCACGCTCGCGATGCGCTCCTCCACGTCGACGTCGCCGACGAGGGGACGATCCGGAGTGATTCGGATGTAGCGAGCGCCCGGCACCGCGCCGAAGCGTATCCGGTTCGCGGGCCGAGTATCCTCGCGCCACCCATGAGCCAGTCCCGCCTGCTCACCCAGCGCCGCTTCGCGCCGTTCTTCCTCGCTCAGTTCACGGGGGCGTTCAACGACAACGCGCTCAAGCAGGCGATCATCATCCTCTTCACGCTCACCATGAGCCACGACGAGGCCGAGCAGGTCAGCCAGCTCGCGACCGCGCTGTTCATCGCGCCGTACTTCTTCTTCTCCGCGACGGCAGGTCAGCTCGCGGAGAAGCTCGAGAAGGGCAGGCTGATCCAGCTCACGAAGCTCTTCGAGATCGGGATCATCGGCGTCGCGACGATCGGCTTCTACCTGCACTCGCTGCCGTTCCTGATGACCGCCCTCACGATGCTGGGCCTCCAGGCCACGCTCTTCGGCCCCGTGAAGTACGCGATCCTTCCGCAGGTGCTGCGCTCGGAGGAGCTCGTCGGCGGCAACGGACTCGTCGAGATGGGCACCTACGTGGCCATCCTCACCGGCGAGATCGCGGGCGCGCAGCTGATCGCGATCGAGCACCGCGGCGTGTTCCTGGTCTCCGCGCTCATGATCACCATGGCGGTGATGGGCTACCTCGCGGCGCGCGCGATCCCGCCGGTGCCCTCGAAGGTCCCCGATCTGAAGATCGGCTGGAACATCTTCGCGGAGACGTGGCGCGTGATCGGCTTCGCCCTCGAGGTGCGCTCGGTGTGGCTGTCGATCCTCGGCATCTCGTGGTTCTGGCTGTTCGGCGCGCTTCTCATGATCCAGCTGCCGGTCTTCGTCGACAGCGTGATCGGCGGCGCCACGAGCGTGTTCACGCTGTGCCTCGTGATCTTCTCGCTCGGTGTCGGCCTCGGCTCGCTGATGTGCGAGCGCCTGTCGCGCGGCCAGATCGAGCTCGGCCTCGTCCCGTTCGGCGCGATCGGCCTCACGCTCTTCGGCGTCGACCTCTACCTCTCGACGAGCGGCCACGTCGCGCGCGGCACCGACCTCGGCTGGAGCGAGGTGATCGCCGACGCGTCGCACTGGCGGATGCTCGCGGACTTCGGGCTCATCGGCATCTTCGGTGGCTTCTACTCGGTGCCCCTCTTCGCGATGATGCAGTCGCGCAGCGATCCGGCGAAGCGCTCGCGCATCATCGCCGCGAACAACGTCCTCAACTCGGTGTTCATCGTGGGCGCCGCGGCGATCTCGTACGTGGGCCGCAGCGTGCTCCACCTCTCCATCCCCGAGGTCTTCCTCGCGGCCGCGCTGCTCAACGCGCTCGTGGCGCTCTACATCTTCACGCTGCTGCCGGAGTTCTTGCTCCGCTTCCTCACGTGGCTCGCGATGAGCGTGATGTACCGGCTCACGATCACGGGCCTCGACAAGGTGCCGGACGAAGGCCCCGCGCTCGTCGTCTGCAACCACGTGAGCTTCGTCGACGGCTTCCTCGTCGGCGCCTCGGTGCGGCGGCCGATGCGCTTCGTCATGTACTACAAGATCTACCAGCTCCCCGTGCTGAACTGGCTCTTCCGCTGGGGCCGCGCGATCCCGATCGCGGGCCGCAAGGAAGACGAGGCGCTCATGGAGCGCGCGTTCGCCGAGGTGAAGAAGGCGCTCGACGAAGGCGAGCTCGTCGGCATCTTCCCCGAGGGCATGATCACCTACTCGGGCGAGATGAACGCGTTCCGTCCGGGCGTGGAGCGCATCCTCGAGCAGAGCGCGGTGCCGGTCATCCCGATGGCGCTCAAGGGCCTCTGGGGCAGCTGGTTCTCACGCTCGGACGGCGTGGCGATGGTGAAGCTGCCGAAGCGCTTCTGGTCGAAGGTCGAGCTCGCGGTCGGCACACCGGTCCCTGCGACCGACGCGAGCAGCGAGCGTCTGTTCGACGACGTGAAGGCGCTGCGCGGCGAGAGCCGATAGCTGCCAGAGGGCTGACACACGGCGGGTCCAGACTTCTTCAACACCGAGGGCTTGACGTTCTTCGGTGCCTGCTCCAGTAAGTGAGCGGTCACTCAAGAACTGCCATGGCACGTCCCGTCACCATCTCCGACGACTCGCTGCTCGACGCCGCGCGCGAGGTCTTCCTCGAGCACGGCATCCGCGCGACTTCGGCGGCCGTCGCCGAGCGCGCGGGCGTGTCGGAAGGCACGCTCTTCAAGCGCTTCGGGACCAAGCAGGGGCTCTTCCAGGCGGCGATGACGGTGTCGCTCGAGGACGAGTCGAGGCGCTTCGTCGGATCGCTCGGCGCGCGCGTGGGCAAGGGCACGCTCCGCGGTCAACTCGAAGAGGTCGCGCTCGTCGGCATCGAGTTCTTCCGGAAGATCGTGCCGCTCCACATGATGAGCTGGTCGAACCCCGAGAAGCTCCAGTCCGGCGGAAAACAGGGGCATCCGGGGGCGTACAACGAGAAGGGCGAGCACCGCGCCGTCGAGGGGCGTCGCCTCTTCGAGGGCTACTTCGAGGGTGAACGCAGGGCGGGACGCCTGCGCAACGTCGACGTGTCGGTGCTCGCGCGCGCGTTCATGGGCGCGCTCTACAACTTCGTCGCGATGGAAGTGCTGACGGGCGAGGGCGATCCCCTGCCGATGCCCGCGGAGACGTTCGCGCGGGGCCTCGTGGACATTCTCCTGCGCGGGGTCGAGGCCCCGCCGAAGTCGACACCGGACCCCAAGCCGCGCACGCGTCGCGGCCGCTGAACGCGAGAGGCGGGACAGCCGCATGGCACGGAGGATCTTGTTGATGAGTATGCGCTCACTCATTTGGTGCACGTTGGCCACGCTCGGGTCGTCGCTCGGCGTGGAGGCCGCGGCTTCTGCGCAGGCACCGCTCGAGGTGTTCCTCGAGGCGGGTCGCGCGCGCTCGCTCGACCTCCGCGAGGCCGAGCTCAACCGCGAGGTCGCGCGGAGCCAGGTCGACGAAGCGCGCGCGCGATGGCTGCCGTCGTTCACCGCGTCGGGTGGCTACACGCGGAACGAGGTCGACGTCGTCGTCACGATCCCCACGGGCGCGACGACGTCGATGCAGGCGACGATCACGCCGCTCGATCAGGCCGACGTGACGCTCCAGATCGACGTGCCGGTGATCGACGTCGGCGCGTGGCTCACGTTCGCGGCGAGCGAGGCGACGGCAGACGCAGGTTCGCACCGTGCCTCGGTCGCGCGGGGCGATGCGGACCTCGCGGTCGCCACCGCGTACCACCAGGTCGTCTCCACGCGGGCGCTGCGCGACGCGGCTGCCCGTGGTCGATCGGCCGCCGACGCGAACCTCTCGCGCGCCGCGGCCCGACGCGAGGCGCAGCTCGCGTCGGATCTCGACGTGGCGCGCGCGGAGGCTGAGGTCGCGCGCGCCGATCAACAGATCGCCGACGCGGAGCTGCAGGTGGCGCTCGCCGAGCGCAGCCTCGAGGTGCTCACGGGCATCGCGCCGGGTCAGGAGCGCCATGTGGCGGGCGAAGACGATCTGCGCGAGCCAGCCGCGCTCGGGGCCGCCGAGACAGATCGACTCGCGGATCGCCTCGCTGCGGAGTCCGACGTCCGCGCCGCGCGCGTCTCTCGCGACGCCGCGTGGGCCGCGCTCGCGCCGCGGGTGAGCGCGTTCGCCCGCGAGCGGATCACGAACGCCTCGGGCTTCGGTCCGAGCGCCATCTGGGCCGTCGGGATCCAGGCCTCGTTCACGCTCGACTTCCTCCGGCCCGCGACGATC
Organism: uncultured Sandaracinaceae bacterium; assembly: GCA_964502175.1. Taxonomy (GTDB): domain Bacteria; phylum Myxococcota_A; class Polyangia; order Polyangiales; family Sandaracinaceae; genus JAFLCL01. The sequence goes on along the minus strand of CAZCVE010000009.1, from coordinate 111,609 downwards.
GGCACGCGCGAGCGTCAGCTCGAGCTCGCCGAGCTCCGCAGCGAGCGGGTGTCCGACACGGCGCGAACGCGGATCGTGGAGGCGCGCGCGCGTCTCGTGAACAGCATCGCGCGGGTGCGTGCGGCGCGGGTGCAGGAGAGCTCGGCCCTGCGCGCGCGCGACGTCGCCGTGTCGCGCCTCGAGAGCCAGCTCGGCACGCAGCTCGACGTGCTCACGGCCGAGCGCGAGCTCGTGTCCGCCGAGGGCTCGCGCATCCAGGCCGAGGGCGATCTCGCCGTCGCTCGGCTGGCGTTCCTCACGCGGACGACGGGCTCGATCGACGGAGGTGGCCGATGAGCGATGCCACGAAGAAGGTGAGCCGCAGCGCGCTCCGCGGAGGCGGCGGCCGCATGCGTCTCATGGCGCTGCTCGGCTGGCGGATGATGTTCCACGATCGCGCGAAGCTGATCGGCACGCTGCTCGGCGTGATCTTCGCGGCCGTGCTCGTGAACCAGCAGCTCGGCGTGCTGATGGGCCTGCTCCAGAAGAACACGATGTTCGTCGACAACGCGGCGGCGGACGTGTGGATCTGTCCGCCCTCGACGGAGCAGTTTCAGTCGGGCGCGCGCATCTCCATCTACACGCTGCAGCAGGCGCGCGTGACCGACGATGTGGCGTGGGCCGAGCCGCTGCTCATGGGCACGGGGACGATGCGCTTGCCCTCGGGCGGTGGCGAGGCGGTCACGTTGATCGGGACGCGCGCGCCGCGATTCGCCGGCGGCCCGTGGAACCTCGTCGCGGGTGACGCGCGCTCGATCCTCCAGGCCGACACGCTGATCTTCGAGGACTCGCAGCGGCGCGATCTCGGTGGGATCAACCTCGGATCGGTGCGCGAGCTGAGCGGTCACCGCGTGATCGCGGGCGGCTTCACGTGGGGACTCGGCCCGTTCGGCCCGCCGTACGCGTTCTCGGAGTTCGATACGGCGCGCGAGATCCTCCGCGTGGGGCCCGACGAGACGAACTTCGTCCTCGTCGGCGTGCGCGACGGCGCGAGCCCCGTCGACGTGGCGCGTCGCCTCCAGCTCCAGCTGCCCGACACGCGCGTCATGACGCGCGAGGAGTACTCGAGCACGATCGTTCGCGCGCTCCTGCGCGATCAGCTCGGCATCTCGTTCGCGACCTCGACCTTCTTCGGCGTGATCGTCGGCTTCGTCATCGTCGCGCTCTCGATGTTCTCGGCGGTCGTCGACAACATCCGCGAGTTCGGGACGCTCAAGGCGATGGGCGCGACGACGTTCGACCTCGCGAAGCTCCTCTTCGTGCAGGCCGTGGCCTATGCGTCGATCGGCTGCGCGTTCGGGCTCTTCCTCGTGACGCGCATGGCCGAGGGCATCCGGAGCGCGAACCTCGTGCTCGTGCTGCCCTGGTGGATGTTCGCGGGGACCTTCGGCTTCATGGTGCTGCTCTGCATCATCGCCTCTTCGCTCGCGCTCCTGCGCGTTCGGTCGGTCGAGCCGGGCATGGTGTTCCGATGAGCGCCGCCGTCGCCACGAGCGCCGAGACGACGATCCTCGCGCGCAACGTCACCAAGACCTACGGCTCGGGCGCGGTCGCCTACCAAGCGCTGCGCGGTGTGGACTTCGAGGCGCGCGCGGGCGAGTTCGTGATGCTCAACGGCCCCTCGGGCAGCGGCAAGACCACGCTGCTCTCGATCCTCGGCTGCGTGCTCACGCCCACGAGCGGCGAGGTGCAGCTCTTCGGCGAGACGATCTCGGGTCGCAAGGAGAGCGCGCTGCCGCGCCTCCGTCTCGCGTACATCGGCTTCATCTTCCAGGGACACAACCTGATCGCGTCTCTCGACGCGCGCGACAACGTCGCCTTGCCGATGCGCATGCGTGGGTACGGCGTGCGCGAGGCCAACCGTGAGGCGGAGCGACTCCTCGAGCGCGTCGGTCTCGCGGACAAGATCGATCGCCAGTCGAAGGAGCTCTCGGGCGGACAGCGACAGCGCGTCGCCATCGCGCGCGCGCTCGCAGGCTCGCCGCCGATCATCCTCGCCGACGAGCCCACCGCGAGCCTCGACGCCGAGACCGGCGCGTCCGTCACGAACCTCCTCAAGGAGATGGCGCGCGAGGCGGGGCACACGGTCGTCGTCGTCACCCACGACAACCGCATCTTCCACCTCGCCGATCGCATCGTTCACATCGAAGACGGCCACATCGTGGATCACCCCGTCTGAGCGGAGAAATCATGGCTTCCCTCAAGAAGTACGCAGGCACGTTCGTCCTCCTCGTCGTCGTGGTCGCGCTCGGCGTCGTCATCACCCGCACCGCGCTCGCGGGCCCGCAGACGACGCCGCGCGAGGTCGATCGCGTCACGGCGGCGCGCGAAGAGATCCCGCCGGGTCAGAACACGGACACGCGCCTCGATCGACCGGACGGCGACTTCGTCGGTGGCCTCGGCGTCATCGAGCCGCGCGAGCCCGAGCTGCGTCTCTCCGCGGGCGTGCCGGGGCGCATCGCGACCGTGCACGTCGTCGAAGGGCAGGGCGTCGAAGCAGGCGCGTTGCTCGTGTCGATCGAGTCCGCGACGGAAGAGGCGCAGCTCGCAGCGGCCGAGGCAGAGGTCGCCGTCGCGCAGGCCTCCCTCTCGCGCTCGCGTCGCGGCGTGCGCGTCGAGGAGCTCGACGCGATCACGCGCGACGCTGACGCAGCCCAGGCGCGCGCGGAGCTGAGCGCGGGGGTGCTCGAGCGCCTCGAGCGCGCAGGCCAGGCGGGCGCCGCGACGGGCGACGAGGTCGAGCGCGCGCGCCGACAGGCGCAGGCCGATCAGTCGTCGCTCGAGGCATCACGCGCGCGCCAGCTCGGTGGCCGCTCGGGGCGTCGCGAGGACGTGATGGTCGCGATGGCCCAGCTGCGCGCCGCCGAGGCGCGCCGTGATCAGGCGCGGGCGACGCTCGATCGCTACCGCATCGTCGCGCCCGTGGCAGGGCAGATCCTCGAGATCCGCAACCGCGTCGGCGAGTACGTGCAGCCTTCGTTGTCCGATGCCGTCGTCGTGATGGGCGACGTGACGGCGCTGCGCGCGCGCATCGACGTGGACGAGCGCGACATCGGCCGCGTCGCGATCGGGGCAGAGACGATCATCCGCGTCGACGCGTACCCCGGCCGCGACTTCCGCGGCCGCGTGATCGAGATCGGCCGCCGTATGGGCCGCAAGATCCTCCGCACCGACGAGCCGACGGAGCGCATCGACACGAAGATCCTCGAGACGGTCGTGGAGCTCGAGGCGTTCGATGGCCTCCTGCCTGGCGTTCGCGTGATGGGCTACGTCACGCCGACTGCCACGCAGTGATCTGCTTCACGGATCGCCGTCGCGCTCCGTCGGCGCGGCGGGTGGCTCCGTGCCCGCGTACTGCGCGAGTCGGTACTGGATCGTCCGCACGCTGATGCCGAGCGTCTCCGCCGCCCGCTTCGTCGAGCCGCCGCAGGCCTCGAGCGTCTGCACGATCGCGTGTCGCTCGATCTCGGCCATGCTCGACCCGGGGATTCGAATCCCGAGGAGGTCGAGGTCCGCCCCGCCCACGTCGCTGGGGAGGTCGTCGGCCTCGATGCGATCCCCCGCGCACATCACGACCGCGCGCTCGATCGCGTTCTCGAGCTCGCGCACGTTGCCTGGCCAGGCGTGCGCCAGCACGCGCGCCCGCGCCTCGTCGGTCAGGCCCACGACGCGCTTGCGGTTCTCGTCGGCGAAGCGCGCGACGAAGTGCTGCGCGAGCACGAGCACGTCGCCGCGTCGCGCGCGGAGCGGGGGCATCTCGACGTGGATCACCTTGAGTCGGTAGTAGAGATCCTCGCGAAAGCGGGCCCTCTTCACGTCGTCTGCGAGATCGCGGTTCGTCGCGGCGACGACGCGCACGTCGACGCTCACGGTGTCGTTTCCGCCTACGCGCTCGAGCGCGCGCTCCTGCAGCACGCGCAGCAGCTTCACCTGCGTCGCCGTTCCGATCTCGCCGACCTCGTCGAGGAACAACGTGCCGCCGTTCGCTTGCTCGAAGCGCCCCACGCGCCGCTTGTCGGCGCCCGTGAACGCACCGCGCTCGTGTCCGAAGAGCTCGCTCTCGAGCAACGACTCTGCGAGGGAAGCGCACTGCAGCGTCACGAAAGGCTGCGACGCGCGAGGGCTGAGCGCGTGGATCGCGCGCGCCACCTCGCCCTTGCCGGTGCCGCTCTCGCCCGTGACGAGGACCGTCGCGCGTGAGCCCGCGACCTGACGCACCGTCCGATACACGCCCTGCATCGCGGGGCTCGCGCCGACGAGGCCGCGCAGTCCTTGATGGTCGCGCTCGCGGATCTGTCGCCTCAGGTTCTCCGCTTCGACGCGTAGATCACGGCGCTCGATCGCTCTCTCGAGGCTCACGAGGAGCGCGTCGAGGTCGATGGGCTTCGTGAGGTAGTCCTCGGCACCCTCGCGCATCGCCGCCACCGCGCTCGCGATCTCCCCGAACGCCGTCACGACGATGACGGGCATCGGGGTGTCCCGCGCGCGAAGCCTCTCGAGCAGACCGAGGCCGTCCATCTCCGGCATCTTCAGATCGGTGACGACGACGTCGGGCGCGACATCGTCGACGCGATCGAGCGCGGCGCGTCCGTTCTCGGCGCCCCACACGCGGTAGCCCTCGGACGCGAGAAGCTTCTCGAGACCGCTCCGTGCGCTGGGCTCGTCGTCGACGACCAACACCCGCGCCTTGGTCCTCGTCTCGGTGGCGGGCGTCCGAGGTGCCGCGGGCTCGCGCGTCACGGGTCGCCCTCGTCGTCGTCGAGCACGGGGAGCTGGATGCGAAACGTCGTGCGACGCGCGGGATGCGTGCGCGGCGCGTCGTCGTGGCTCGGCGCGACCTCCCGGCTCTCGTAGCTGAGGAGACCTCCGTGATCCTGCACGATGCGGTGCGCGATCGAGAGGCCGAGCCCGGTGCCCGCCGACTTGGTCGAGAAGAACGCATCGAAGATGGGCGCCTGATCGTCCGCGATCCCGGGGCCGTCGTCCTCGACCTCGATGGCGACGTGCCGCGGCTGACGACGCACGCGGACGACGACGCGGCCGATCGGCTCCGACGGCCGCTCCTCCCGGTCGTGCGCGCCCACGATGGCCTCGATCGCGTTGCGCACGAGGTTGAAGAGCACTTGCGAGAGCTTGTCGGGGTCGGCGCGCACGCGGACCTCGGTGACCGGAAGATCGACCGCGAGCTCCACGCGCTCACGCTCTGCGTCCGGACCGAGGATGCGCGCCGCGTGGGCGCACACGTCACCGAGCACGATCGGTCGGAGCGTCAGGGGCTGCGGCCGTGCGAACTGGAGGAACTCCGTGACGAGCGTCGAGAGGCGCTGCACCTCGCGCGACACGGTGCTCACGGACTCGAGCGCCTCGTCGCCTTCGCTCGCGCCGCGCTTGCGCAGCTGACGATCGAGCAGCGTGAGGTGGAGATGCGCCCCGTTCAGCGGGTTGCGGATCTCGTGCGCGAGACCTGCTGCGAGGCGACCGATCGCGGCGAGGCGCTCCGCATGTCGTGTGCGGCGCTGCAGGGCGAGCTCCTCGGTGACATCGGTCGCCGTCATGAACGTGGCGACGTCGCGCGGGCCGTTCTGAGCGCGCTTGAAGCGGCACCGCACGTCGCGAAGTCGACCCAGCCGGGTCACGAGCGAGGCGTCGAACGTGAGCGGACGCTCGCTCGTACCCGACGCTGCGAGGCTCTGCGCGATCGGCTCGACGTCCTCGCGCGGGAAGAGGATCTCGATGCGACGACCGAGGATCTCGTCGGCCGCATAGCCCGTCGTCCGCTCGGCTTCGTCGTTGAAGAGCACGATCCGTCCGTCTGCATCGAGGCCCACGACGATCACGCCGAGCTCTTCGATCACGAGCGCGGTGTCGGAGCTCGCGACGCTGCCGAGGCGTGCTGCACGCGAGAGGTCGCGCGTGCGCGCGGTGTGGTGCTCCCAGTAGGCATCGAGCATCACGGCCAGCTCGACGTCGAGCAGGAGCGCCAGGCTCGCCGCGTGCGCGACGCGCCCCGAGGCGAGGAGCGTCTCGACGATCTCGCCGCGCACGACGGACATCGCGCTCACCATGTAGCGAGCGGGAAGGCCGACGTGCACGTGCACCTGGCCGATGCGCTCGGTGCGCGCGAAGTGGGCGTCGTCGTGCGGGCCGCTGAACACGTCGGCCATCCACCGCACGAGCGAGCTCCGCAGTCGTGCGATCTGCGCCTCGTCTCGGAAGACCGCGTGGGCTTCCTCGTGCTCGCGGATGCGCTCGTAGAAGACGTCGGAGATCCTCGACAGGTGCGGCGCCAGCTCGGGGGCGCTCTCGATCACGCGCGCCTTGTCCTCCTCGGTGAGGCGTACGTAGCGCTGGAGCTCGCGGTGTCGTGCCGGCATCGGACGCTCGCGACTGTACACGCGCGTCGACGTGAGGCCCGTGCGTCGTCCGCTCGGACGCCACGTCGGCAGCTCACGGGGCGACACGCTCGGGCCTCGCGCGATGCGGCTCACGGGGCGTCGCCCTCGTGGTGACACATCACGCGGCCATCCTCCTCGCGGAGCGCGAGCGGACGGACGACGAGCACGACGGCGCCGACCACGAGCGCCACTCCGAGCAGGCGCCGCGTGTGCGAGTCGAGCGCCGCCGCAGCGCGCGCGATCCACGACGCAGCACCGAGCGCCAGCGCGCTCACGCTCGCGAAGCCGAGGAGCACCGCGCCACCGCTCCACGCGCTCGAGGTGCCTGCGGCGATCAAGAGCGCGGCGTAGAGCGCACCGCAGGGAAAGAGCGCCATGACGGCGCCCAGCATCGCTGCCGTGCCTTCGCCGACGAGCCTCCTGCGAGGACCTCGCTCACGTCGGAGCGCGACCAGCTGCGGCGACGTCGGTCGCGAAGGGGTCGAGCGGACGAGACGCCACGCGAGCGCGATCATCCCGAGCGCGAGGGCACCCGAGAGCGCGATCGAAGACCAGCGTCCGGGAAGCGCATCCGTCAGCGCCCGGCCGCTCGCGCCGGCCAGCAGGCCCGCGACCACGTAGGCCGCGATGCGCGCCGCGAGAAACGCGAACGTCGGCCGCGACGCGTCGCGAGCGCGCGCTGCGGTGCACGCGAAGCCCGCGTAGGCGCCGCACATGGTCACGCAGTGCGGCAGCGCCGTGAGACCGGCGAGCGCCCCGAGACCGAACGCGACGAGGAGGTTGACCACGCGCGACGCACAGCAAGTCGAGTGCCGCGTGAGAACGGCGATGCGTGTGACCGGTCGTCCGAGCGCTCGCGCAGATTCTGCGTGAGGCCACGAGCGTCGCGCACGTCTTGCGCCCGCCACCGCGCGCGAGGCTGAAAGCGCGAGGGATCTGGTTGGTCCGCGCGGTGCACAGGGCCGGTGCGTGACGGAGCCGACGCGCCGCGAGATCGACGATGCACCGTGCTGCGCGCACTGCGGGCAGCCCCGTGGTCCTTCGCGAGACGCGTACTGCTGCGCCGGCTGTCGCGCGGTCGCCTCGCTGATCGCGTCGTCGTCGCTCGGTCGCTACTACACCCTCCGCAACGGCGTCGGCGCGCGTCCGGCGTGGATCGACGAGGGGCTGCGAGACCGGCTCTGGCTCGCGCCGATCGAGGTCGAGCTGCGCGCGAGCCAGGGCACGCACCGGATCGTCCTCGACGTCTCCGGGATGCACTGCGCCGGCTGCGTGTGGGTGATGGAGGAGCTCTTTCGACGCGAGCCTCACGGTGAGAGCGTGCTCGTCAATCCGTCGCTCGGTCGCGTGGAGCTCAGCGTTCGGTCGTCGTTCGATCTCGCTCACTATGTCGAGAGCATCGAGCGTCTCGGGTACCTCATGGGTCCGCCCGGGAAGACCACCGACGCGGGCAACGACGCGCTCGTCGTGAGGGTGGGTGTGACCTGCGCGCTCGCGATGAACGCGATGATCTTCGGGGTCGCGCAGTACCTCGGCCTCACCGAAGAGCCCCTGCGCACGACCGTCGCGACGCTCGAGGTGATCCTCTCCCTCGCCGCGGTCGCCATCGCGGCGCCCGTCTTCGCGCGCGGTGCGTGGGAGGGCCTCCGGCGGGGCGTGCTCCACCTGGATCTCCCGATCGTCGTCGGCCTCGCGCTCTCTCTGCTCGGGACGCTCTTCGCGTTCGCGCGCACGGGAGATCCGAGCTTCGCCGACACGCTCGCGGTGTTCGTCGCGCTGATGCTCGTCGGCCGCATGCTCGAGCGGAGCGCGCTCGAGAGGAGTCGACATCGCCTGCTCGCGTCGGCGGGCGCGGACGGACTGTTCGCCCGCCTGCGTGGCGACGACGGCGCGACGGTCGTCGTGCCCGCGTCGAGCCTCGTCGCCGGCGATCGGTTGATCGTCGCCACGGGCGAGGTCGTGCCCGTCGATGGGATCGCGGCGGAGGACGGGACCGCGTCCCTCGACTGGCTCACCGGCGAGAGCCGGCCGACCGAGGTGGCTGCGGGAGACGCAGTGCGTGCGGGCGCGATCAACGTCGCGCGTCGTGCGATCGAGATCGTCGCGTCGTCGACGTTCGCCGAGAGCGGTCTCGCCGCGCTGGTGCAGCGCGAGGCACCCGACGTCGCCGACGTTCGCGCGCGCGGCCTCTTTCACCGTGTGTCCGCCGTGTGGGTGATTGTCGTGCTGACCGCGGCGGCGGCGACGGTGCTGACGTACGCCGTGCTCGGCGACGTCGAGCAGGGCCTCGCGACCGCGACCGCGCTGCTCGTAGTCACCTGCCCGTGCGCGATCGGTATCGCCACCCCGCTCGCGTACCAGCTCGCGGTCGGAGAGCTGCGTCGGGCCGGCGTGGTGGTGCGACGGGTGCGGACGCTCGATCGCCTCCCGACGATTCGTAGCGTCGTGTTCGACAAGACGGGGACGCTGACGACGGGCCGACTTCGCCTCGATGCCGAGAGTCGACGTGCGCTCGATGCGCTCGCAGGAACCGAGCGCAGCCTCCTCGCCGGGCTCGTCGCGGAGAGCGGACACCCGAAGAGCAGGGTCGTGCGGGACGCGCTCGCGGGCGTGACGCCGCGTCGTGTCGACGTCGAAGAGATCGTCGGCGCGGGTCTGTTGGCGCGCGACCGCTCACGCGAGCTGCGCTTCGGCCGCCCCGACTGGGCCATGCCGAGGCTCCAGGTGTCGGCGGACTGCGACTTGCTGTTCGTCGTCGACGGCGTCGCCCGCGCGGCCCTCGTGACCGAAGAGGAAGTCCGAGAAGACGCGCAGACGGAGATCGCGGCGCTCGTCGCGCGGGGGCTCCGTGTGGCCATTCTCTCGGGCGACCGAGTGGCTCGGGTCCGTCGAGTGGCGTGGCAGTTGGAGCTCCATCATCTGGGCATGTCGGAGCGGGACGTCGTCGGCGACGCCTCCCCCGAAGCCAAAGCGGCATGGCTGCGCGCGCAGGCCGGTCCATGCCTCTTCGTCGGCGATGGGGTCAATGACACGCTGGCCGCTGACGCGGCGTGCGTCTCGGCGACTCCTTCGCTCGAGCGTCCCTTTCTCCCCGCGCGGGCGGACCTCGTCTTCACGTCTCCGGGCATCGCTCCGGTGCGGTGGGCGTTCGTGGAGGCCGACCGCGTCCGACGGATCGCGCGCCTCAACGTGGCATTCGCCGCTCTCTACAACGTGGTCGGAGGCGCGCTCGCGGTGACTGGCGTGTTCCATCCGTGGGTCGCGGCAGTCGCGATGCCGGTCAGCTCACTGTTCGTCGTCGGTCGGACGTGGCTGTCGTTCCGCGCGTCCGTCGAGTCGCTTTCGGCGGCGAAATCCGAGCGTAGGGCCGCCGTCGCAGTCCAGGGAGCGCTCTCCGTCTGAGCTCTCTCTCTCTCTCTCTCTCTCTCTCTCTCTCTCTCTCTCTCGAGGTCGACGTGAACGTGCTTCTCCTCACCGTGTTCGTGAGTCTGGTGCTCGCCGCGCTCGGAGTCGGCTTGTTCGTCTGGACGGCACGCTCACGCACGTTCGAGCACGTCGATCGGTTGTCCATCCTTCCGCTCGAGGAGGAGCGGGTGGAGGTCGCTCTCCCGCAGCGTGTTTGAAGTCGCATCGTCTGGCTGGCTCGGCCGACGGGCGCGTGGAGGTCTGAAGATGTCGTTGGTTGCAACCATGGGACCCGAGGAGATCGAGAGCGAGGGGAGTCGCCCCGTGCGCGCCGAGTCGATCACGTTCGACGACAAGTGGATTCGGTACTTCGTGTGGGCCTCGGTCGCGTGGGGCATCGTCGGCATGCTCGTGGGAGCGCTCGTCGCTCTTCAGCTGGCATGGTGGCCCGCGAACGTCGGCCCGTGGCTGACGTTCGGTCGTCTTCGTCCGCTCCATACCAATGCGGTCATCTTCGCCTTCGTCGGCAACATGATGTTCGCGGGCATCTACCACTCGTCGACTCGCCTCCTCCGAGCGAAGTCGAGCGACACGCTTTCGGCGATCCACTTCTGGGGTTGGCAGCTGATCATCGTCTCGGCGGCGCTGACGCTGCCGCTCGGCCTGACGCAAGGGAAGGAGTATGCGGAGCTCATCTGGCCGATCGACCTCGCCGTCGCCGTCGTGTGGCTGACGTTCGGGGCCAACTTCTTCCTCTTGCTCAAGAACCGGCGTGAGCGACATCTCTACGTCGCCATCTGGTTCTACATCGCCACGATCGTGACCATCACGGTCCTCTACGTGCTCAACAACCTGGCGCTCCCCTACGCGGCGACTGGCAGCTACGGAGTCTTCGCCGGGGTCCAGGACGGGCTCGTGCAGTGGTGGTACGGCCACAACGCGGTCGCGTTCTTCCTGACCACTCCCATCCTCGGGATCATGTACTACTACGTGCCGAAGGCAGCTGATCGGCCCGTCTACAGCTACAGGCTCTCGATCGTCCACTTCTGGTCGCTGATCTTCCTCTACATCTGGGCCGGGCCGCACCACCTCCTCAATACGGCGCTTCCGGACTGGGCACAGTCGCTCGGGATGCTGTTCAGCCTGATGCTCTGGGCGCCGAGTTGGGGCGGCATGGTGAATGGGCTCCTCACGCTCCGGGGTGCCTGGGAGAAGCTACGCGTCGACCCCGTGCTGAAGTTCTTCGCGGCGGGCGTGACGTTCTACGGCATGGCGACGTTCGAGGGTCCGCTCTTGTCGATCCGGACCGTCAACGCGCTCGCCCACTACACCGACTGGATCATCGGTCACGTCCACGGGGGCGCGCTCGGTTGGAACGGCTTCATGGCGGCGGGAATGTTTTATTGGCTCGTGCCGAAGCTCTACGGCACCGAGCTCCACTCGCGTCGAGCTGCGGACTGGCACTTCTATCTCGGGACGATCGGCATCGTCCTCTACATGGCCGCCATGTACGTCAGCGGCATCACCCAGGGGCTGATGTGGCGCGCCGAGAACGAGGGCGGCGGGCTCCTCTATCCGACCTTCGTCGAGACCGTGACCGTGATCGTGCCGATGTACTGGGTGAGACTGGTGGGAGGGAGCCTCTACCTCGTCGGCTTCGTCGTCATGGCTTGGAACCTGGTGATGACCGCGCGAGCCGGCTCGCCGGTTCAGGTCACGGTGAAGGCGCCAGTCGCGGCGGCGAGGCCCGCGGTGCCGTGGGCACGCGTGCTGGGCTCTGCGCCCGTGCTCCTCGTCGTCGTCGTGTCGGTCGTTCTCGGCGTCTCTGCCGTGCTGAACGAGATGGCAGGAGCGGCGCTCGTCATCGCGGGACTCGTCGTCGCCGTGCTCGGTGGGGTCTATCTCCAGGTCCAGCGCGTGACCCAGGCAGTCCATCACGAGCTCGAGGGAACGGGGATGCTCTTCACGGTCCTCGTGACGCTGTCCATTCTCGTGGGTGGCATCGCGGAGATCCTGCCGTCGGTCGTCATGGGACACACCGAGCGCGAGACCACGCGCCAACAGCCCTACACGGCGCTCGAGCTCGAGGGCCGCGACGTCTACGTCGCGGAGGGCTGCTACACGTGTCACTCCCAGATGATCCGGCCGTTCACCTGGGAGTCGGCGCGGTATGGCGCTGTCTCCGAGACGGCGGACTCGATCTGGGACCGGCCCTACCAGTGGGGCTCCAAGCGAACGGGGCCGGACCTCGCGCGCGAGGGTGGGCGCTATCCGAATCTCTGGCACTACCAGCACATGCTCGATCCGCGGCAGACGTCGCCGGGGTCGATCATGCCGTCTTATGCCCATCTCGGTTCGACCCGAGTCGACCTCGACGGGACGGCGAACAAGCTGCGGACCATGCAGGCGCTGGGGGTTCCGTACGACGCCGACGACATCGGCAGTGCCGCGGACGACGCTCGTGCTCAGGCCGCCGAGATCGTCGAGGATCTCCGGGTGTCCGGCGATGTGTCGGACGCAGACCGGGACTCTCGGCTCGTCGCGGTGATCGCCTATCTCCAGCGGCTCGGAAGGACGGAGAGCGCGTTCGTTCCGGCGCGTGACCGCGAGGCGCCGGCAGCCGTGTCGATGGTCGCCGATCCGTCTGGCGCGAGCGGCGCGTCGGGAGGTGCCCGATGAGAGGCATCGCAGCGCCGTTCTTCGAGCAGAGCCCGTTTCTCCTCGGGCCCGTCCTCACGCTGGTTCTCTTCTTCGTCGTGTTCCTGGGCGTCGTTCTCCACGTGGCGAGGTCGAAGTCCCTTCGGTTCGAGTCGCAGTCGCGACTGCCGCTCTCGGACGAGGGGCCGATCTCGGCAGTGGCCGAGTCACGTCACGTCGAACGCGAGGGGCGGTGAGCACGATGGAAGAGCAGAAGAAGCACGATCCGATTCAGGGTGAGATCGTCCACGAGTACGATGGCATCCTCGAGGCGGACAACCTCCTTCCTCGCTGGTGGCTCGTCACGTTCTACGGGGCGATCCTGTTCTCGGCGGGCTACTGGTTCCATTACGAGGCCTTCCGCATCGGACGGAGCCCGATGGAGCTCTACGTCGCCCAGATGGAGGCCAGGGCCACCAGTGGCGGTGAGGTGAGCGCGGAGATGTTGGCGAGCATCGCGTCGGACGCGGAGCACGTTCGCGCGGGCCAAGCGCTCTTCGCGACGAACTGTGCCGTCTGTCACGGCGCAGCGGGTGAGGGCAACATCGGTCCCAATCTCACCGATGCTGCCTGGCTGCATGGCGGCACGAACACCGACATCCACCACACCGTGAGCGAAGGAGTGTCGTCCGCGGGCATGCCTGCCTGGGGGCAGACGCTCGGGCCACGCGGCCTGCTCGACGTGGTCGCCTTCGTGCTCAGCGTGCGAGGCACCGAGCGTCCGGGTCGGCCGCCGCAGGGGAGCGTGGTGGGCGCCGATGGGTCGCCGGTGCCCGCGGCGGTCGAAGAGTGAGGGTCGAATGACCTCGGCCGAGGAGCCCGATCCCATTGCATCCGAGAAGGTGAAGGTGCGACTCGCCGTCTACGACCGCGCGTCGTCGATCGGCAAGGACGGCGCGCGGGCCTTCATCCATCCAGCGGACGTGCACGGGCGCTTCACGACGCTGCGCCAGATCGGGTTCTACGCCCTCATCGGCCTGTGGGCGCTCTTGCCGTGGGTGCGCGTCGCGGGTCGCCCGGCGGTGTTCCTCGACGTCGAGGCGCGGCGGTTCTTTCTCTTCGGCGGGAGCTTCGACGCGACGTCCTTCTGGCTCGTGTGGTTCCTGCTCACGGGCGTCTTGTTCGCGCTCTTGCTCACGACGACGACGCTCGGGCGGGTATGGTGTGGCTATGCGTGCCCCCAGACGGTCTTCCTCGAAGGGGTCTTTCGCCGCATCGAGCGGGTCTTCGAGGGCAACCGCAACGAGCGCATGGCGCGTGATCGTGCGCGGATGTCGTGGTCGAAGGCCTGGCGGCGGGTGGCCAAGCACGCGAGCTACGTGGTCGCGGCGTTGGTCGTCTCTCACATGTTCGTCGCGTACTTCGTCTCCATGCCGTCGCTGCTCGAGATGATGACCCGCGCGCCCTCCGAGCATCCCCATGCGTTCGTGTGGTGCTTCGGTGTGGGCGCGGTGCTCTATGGCAACTTCGCGTGGTTCCGCGAGCAACTGTGTCTCGTCGTGTGCCCGTATGGGCGCCTGCAGTCTGCGCTCCTCGACGACGACAGTCTGGTCATCGGCTACGACGAGCGACGAGGCGAGCCTCGCGGCAGGGGCAAGCCTGCTGCGGGCGAGCTTCGGGGCGACTGCGTCGACTGCAACCGCTGCGTCGTGGTCTGCCCGACCGGGATCGACATCCGACACGGGCTCCAAATCGACTGCATCGCGTGCGCGCAGTGCGTCGACGCGTGTGACGACGTCATGGAGCGTCTACACCGACCACGGGGGCTCATCCGCTACGACTCGCTGCGGGGCCTGCGCGGCGAAGCTCGACGCTTCTGGCGACCTCGTGTCCTCTTCTACGCGCTCGCTGGTCTCGTGCTCGTCGGCGCGGGCGCGTTCTCGGTCACGACGCGCGACGACATCCAGGCGCGCATCCTGCGGCTCCGTGGGATGCCCTATGTGGTCGAGGACTCGATGATCCGAAATGCCTTCGAGGTCCATCTGGTCAATGACGGGGATCGTCCGCGCCGGTTCGAGGTCGCAGCGACCCTGATCGGCGTCTCAGGCGCGGTGGCCGCGGGGGACGGCGAAGACGCGAGCGAGATCCTCGAGGTCCCCCCGTGGGCGGATCGACGCCTGACCGTCGTGGTGCGTGCCAGTCGTGACTCGTTCCGGACTGGCGGTGTCGTGCACGTCGAGGTCACCGTCGGTCGGGAGCGGCGGGAGCTCGAGGCGCCGATCCTCGGGCCGACGTCACGGGGTGGGGCGCGCCGGGGGGATTGATGGTCTAAGGTGCGTCGTGGCTTCGAGCCGCGACCGAATGGAGGAGCTCATGTCCAGCATCGTGTGTGCGATCGATTTCTCGGAGCAGTCCAATGCGGCGCTGGCCCACGCGGTCGGCCTCGCCAAGCGTCTCGGGGGCAACGTGATCGCGGTCCATGCATGGCAGTTGCCGGTCTACGCAGTGCCGGATGGCGTGGCGGTCTTCGGGCCGGAGGTGGTGGCGGAGATCACGACGGGCCTCGAGAAGCAGGTCGCGGTCACGCTCGAGGCGCATCGCGCCGCCGGTGTGCCCATCGAGGGCAAGCTCGTGGCCGGCGCGCCCGTGGAGGCCGTGCTCGAGGTCGCGAAGGACGTGTCGGCCGAGTACGTCGTGATCGGCACGCACGGTCGAACGGGCGTCGCCCGGTTCGTCCTCGGCAGCGTCGCGGAGCGCATGGTGCGTCTCTCGACGGTCCCCGTGTTGGTCGTCCCGACGAAGTCGTGACGCTCACGGGAGCGGGCGGTAGGCGACGTCGACGATCGTGTAGTGCCGCGTGCCGCGTGGCGTCGTGATGCGAACTTCGTCGTCGACCTCCTTCTTGAGGATCGCCGCGCCGATCGGGGAGCGGAAGCTGATGCGGCCGGCCTCGGCGTCGGTCTCGTGCTCGCCGACGATGGCGTAGGCGACACGCTGGCCTTCGTCGTCTTCGAGCGTGACCGTCGCGCCGAAGTAGACGCGGTCGCCTCGATCGATCGCGGGATCGACGACCGCGGAGCGCTCGAGGATCTTGCGCAGGTAGCGCATGCGCGAGTCGATCTGACGCATGCGCCGCTTGCCGTAGATGTACTCGGCGTTCTCCGAGCGATCGCCCTCGGCCGCGGCGTCCGCTGTGGTCTTCACGACCTTCACGCGCTCGTCGCCGAGCCGCTCGATCTCGCCTTCGATCCGCTTGCGGCCGCCGGGGGTGATGTACGAGGGGCCCGCGGGCTTCGCGTCGTCTTCGTCGTCGTCGGGCTCGTCGCTCACGACGCGTTCTTACTCGATCTCGAGCGTGACCTCGCTGCCGAGCGGCAGCGCGAACAGCGGATCGCACGCGTCGCGATCGAGCACGCCGACGACAGGGTAGCCGCCGGTGATCGGGTGATCGGGACCGAGCACGATCAGCTCGCCCGACGGCGGCGCTTGGATCGCGCCGACGATCATCGGAGTCGTTCGCGAGGGGCCGATCGACATCGCGTGCGGCGCGTGCGGGACGAGACGGGTGCCCGTGCGATCGCTCGCGTGCGCGATCCGACAAGCGAGGAGCGCGCGTCTCGCGTCCGATCGATCAGGTCCGTGATGTGCGCGGAACGAGGGCGCTTCCTGCGATGTTTCGGGCCCCTCGCGGACTGCCCTCACATCGAAGGAGCTCGGGTCGCCGGCATGGATGGGAAGTCGATCGCCGCGTCGCAGCACACGGCCCTGATGCCCGCCTCGTGCGATCGACAGCATGGTGCCGCGGCCGCCGAGCACCGAGTCCCCTGCGAAGCCGCCCTCGATGGCCACATAGCCCACGCGGCCTCCCACGGGCGCGCCGAAGGTGAGGGCGTCGCCCGGATTGATCGTGCGCAGGAGCCCTGTTTCGTCGGCGATTCGCAGTGGTCGATCGCAGCGAGAGCGGAGCGTGGTGGCCCCGTAGCGCTCGAGGATCACACCTGCACACGACCCGCCGACGGCGCGCATCGCGGTGTGTGCGAGCCCAACGACCAAGGGCCCTCCGGGGGGTGCACCGTTCATGAGGCGCCGCATGCCGATTCCATCGACGAGAAGCGCTGGGCCGATCACGGACTCCACCGTCATCGCGTTCGACTCACCAGCGACGACCGCGCTCGGTGTGCGAGCGGGAGCCTCGTGGTCGGAGGACGCGTCGATGGCGCGAAAACGAACGGGCTCGCCGGGACGCAGCGGCGTCGCGAGCGCGTCGAAATCGACGGCCCGACCGATCAGCTGCCAGCCGCCCGGCGACGCCGACGGATAGATGGCGCTCATGCCTCCTGCGATCGCGACGGCGCCGGCGGGCACCCGTGGTCGTGGTGTCGAACGCCGTGCGACGCCGGAGAGCGCGGCGTCGAGGCCACGGAGGTACCCGAAGCCGGGCGCGAAGCCGAGGAAGGACACCACGAACGGGCTCGCGACGTGACGTCTCACGATCTCGTCGCGCGAGATGCCGAGCGTGCGCGCGAGCTCCTCGAGATCCTCGCCGTCGTAGGTGACGTCGATCACGCGAGGCGCGAGCGAAGGCAGCGGTCGACGTCGGCAAGCCGCGAGCGCACGCACGACCTCGGTCGCGAGCGCGTGACGCGCGCGCTCGTCCGGTGCGGAACCACACACGAGGAGGACGGCGACCTCGGTGACGAGGACATCGTCGACCGAGTCGATGCGCGCGAGAGCGTCCGACAGCGCGATGCGCCCTCCGACGTCGTCGATCCACGCGTCGTCGAGCGCGACACGAAACGCGCGAGGGCCGAAGGGTTGGAGGTCACGCATGGGGACGCGCTGTGCGGAGCGGAGTGTGCCCCGTTTGACAGCCGCGGCGCCGCTCGACTACCTCGCCCGCCCGACGGCGTAGACGAGGTACGGAGGAACGGATGATCGAGGTCAAGAGCTACCTGATGGGCGCGTGGGTCACGGGCGAGCGCAAGAGCGAGCTCATCGATCCTTCCACCGAAGAGGTGATCGGCACCATCTCCGCTGACCGACCGAACCTCGTCTCGGTGCTCGATCACGCGCGCAGCGTGGGCGGCCCGGCCTTGCGCGCGCTCACGTTCGCGCAGCGCGGCGCGATCCTGAAGGCGCTCTCGAAGGCGATCCACACGCAGCGCGAGGCGCTGATCGAGGTGTCGATCGGCAGCGGCGGGACCACGCGCTCGGACGCGAAGTTCGATCTCGACGGCGCGAGCGGCACGCTCGCGTACTACGCCGCGCTCGGCGCCAAGCTCGGCGAGACGCGCCTCTTGAGCGAGCCGTCGGAGCAGCTCGGCCAAGACTCGCGCTTCTTCGGGCAGCACGTGTGGCTGAGCCGCGAGGGCGTGGCGCTCCATGTGAACGCCTTCAACTTTCCGGCGTGGGGCCTCGCCGAGAAGCTCGCCGTGGCGATCCTCGCGGGCGTGCCCGTGATCACCAAGCCGGCGACCTCGACCTCGGTGCTCGCGTTCCGCGTGGCCGAAGCGCTCGTCGGCGCGAACGCGCTGCCCGGGGGCACGTTCCACTTCGTCGCGGGCAGCGTGGGCGATCTCGTCGAGCACCTCGGCCCGCAGGACGTGCTCGCGTTCACGGGGTCGGCGGACACGGGCGCGAAGCTCCGCGGCGCGCGCTCGATCGTCGCGCGCTCGACGCGGGTGAACATCGAGGCAGACAGCCTGAACTCGGCGGTGCTCGCGCCCGACGTCTCACCGGGTGACGACGTCTATCGAATCTTCCTTCGCGACGTCGCGAAGGAGATGACCCAGAAGACCGGCCAGAAGTGCACGGCGACGCGCCGCGTGTTCGTGCCGCGCGCGCTCGCCGATCAGGTCGTCGAGGATCTCTCCGCCGAGCTCGCGCGCGTGAAGATCGGGCATCCGGGCAACGACGAGGTCCGCATGGGACCGCTCGCCACCAAGCAGCAGCTCGATGACTTCCGCGCGGGCATCGCCAAGCTCGTCGCGTCGGGCGCGCGCGTCGTGTTCGGCAGCCCCACGGAGGTCACGGCGATCGGCGTTCCCGCGGGCAAGGGCTACTTCGTCGGGCCGATGCTGCTCCGCGCGGACGAGCCCGCGAAGGCGGACGCGGTCCACGCGCACGAGGTGTTCGGACCGAGCGCGACGGTCTGCGTGTACGACGACGCGGCGGAGGCCGTGGCGCTCGTGGCGCGGGGCGAGGGCGGGCTCGTCAGCACCGTGTATGGCGACGATCGCGAGACGCTGCGCACCTTCGTGATGGGCATCGCGCCCTACCACGGACGCCTCCTCGTCGTGAGCGCGAAGGTCGCCGACAAGACGATCACGCCGGGCCTCGTGCTGCCGTCGTGCGTACACGGAGGGCCGGGGCGCGCGGGCGGAGGCGAAGAGCTGGGCGGCGAGCGCGGCCTTCGCTTCTACATGCAGCGCACCGCCGTGCAGGGCGACCGCGCGCTCCTCGACAAGCTGTTCGAGGCGCCGAAGGCCTGAGGCGGACGCGCACGGGCGTGGCCGGAGGTCGGCGCGTCCGTGACTGGAAACGTGAGGAAAACCGCGCCGTTCGGAGCGTCTTTCTTCAACTCCGCGCGAGGGCGCTGTTAGAGTGGCGCCCGTGAGCGAGCCGTCGAGCGCTGACCTTGTGATCGTGGAGCCGGATGGCTCCGTGCGGGTGCCTGGTCGCACCGCCGATCGCAGGCTGCGCGAGCGCGCGGGCCGCTATCACCTGGTCACCGACGCGGCCGGTCTGCTCGTGTTCCGCGGCGAGAGCGACGGCGCATCGCCCGCCCGTCGCGTGCTGATGGCGGGTGAGGTGATCTCGCGGACCACCGTGCTCGAGATCCTCAACATGATCGCGACGGCCTCGTGGCGCGGCGAGATGCACGTCTTCGGACCCGACGCGACGCGCGTGCTCGCGATCGATCAGGGCTCGCTCAAGCACGCGCGGAGCGATCACAAGGACGACCGCCTCGGGCAGGTCCTCTACCGCAACGCGATCCTCTCGAAGGCTCAGCTCGACGAGCTCGTGCGCGAGGTGGCCCCCGAGCGACGCCTCGGTCAGCTCGTGCTCGAGAAGGGCTTCATCACGCAGGACGTGCTCTTCCAGCAGCTGCAGAAGCAGGTCGAGCAGATCTTCTTCGCGTCGCTGCTCGCGCGCGAGGGCAGCTATGCGTTCGTGTCGGACGACAACGCCGACGTGCCCGTGCACACGGTGCATCTTCCCGTCGCGGGCCTGCTGATGGAGGGCGTCCAGCGCATCGACGAGATGGCGCTCTTCCGCGAGCGCATCCCGCACGACGACCTCGTGCCCGAGGTGCAGCCGCGCACGTCCGCGACGGAGATCGAAGAGACCTCGCAGCTCGTGCTCGCGTATGCGGATGGTGAGCGCACGATCGACGTCATCTCGCGCGAGACCGGCCTCGGCACGTTCCACACGGTCAAGGCGCTCTATGGCTTGCTGCAGCAGGGCCTCGTGATCCTGCGCGCGAAGCGCTCGATCGACGCGAGCGGTGTTCGCAAGCTCGTGTCGGACTTCAACATGGTCCTCCGCGACATCTTCATGGCCGTCGCGACGTACGGCGGCGTCGACCAGACGCGGTCCACGCTCGAGGCGTGGATCTCGGGCAGCGGCTACGGCCCGATCTTCGGCGAGCGTGTCGACGAAGACGGCGCGCTCGAGCCCGAGACGGTCGTGAACGCGATGCTGGGCATCCAGGTCGAGAACCCGATGGAGGGCCTGCTGCAGGCGCTGCACGAGCTCTCTGCGTTCGCGCTGTTCGCCGCGACGACGACGCTCCCGCGTGACCAAGAGCTCGCGCTGTCGCGTGACGTGAGCCAGCGGCTCAAGAAGATCCGGCTCTAGTCCGATGTCGGGCGAGGTCCGGATCTGCGCGATCGAGCTCCGGCCGCTGCGGGTGCCGCTCGTCGAGCCGTTCGTGATCGCGACCGCGCGGATCGACGAGACGGACGCCGTCGAGGTCTCGCTGACGATCGAGCGAGACGGCGCGCGCTTCGTCGGCCTCGCGGAGTGCGCGACGCTGCCGCCGGTCACGTCCGAGTCGCCCGACGAGGTGACGCGCGCCATCGAGGCGCTCGAGCTCACGCGGTTCGTCGCGCGGGATGCCCTCGACGGGATCGTCGACGCGATCGAGGGGCTCGAGCCCGTGGCGCGCGCGGGCGTGGAGACCGCGTGGCTCGATGCGATCACGCAAGCGCGCGGCGTGAGCCTGGCGCGCGCGCTGTTCGACGAGCGCGTGCGCGCGGGGCGCGTCGTCGTCGATCACGAGACCGACATCACGCTGCCGATCGCCGAGCCCGAGCACATGGGCGAGCTCGCGCGTGCCTGGATGTCGCGCGGCTTCCGTTCGCTGAAGATCAAGGTCGGGCGCCGTATCGACGAGGATCTCGCGGCGCTCGGCGCGATCGTGCGCGCAGCGCCCTCGGCGCGACTCCGCCTCGACGCGAACGCGGCGCTCTCTGCAGACGAAGCGCTCGCGCTGCTCGAAGGCGCGCGCTCGCTCGGCGCCGACGTCGAGCTCTACGAGCAGCCGTGCCGCGCAGACGATCTCGCGGGCATGGCCGAGGTGGTCGCGCGGGGGCGTGTCCCGGTCGTGGCCGACGAGTCGTGCAAGTCGGTCGAGGACGTCGATCGGCTCGCCGACGCGGGCGCGGCCACGGGCGTGAACCTCAAGCTCGTGAAGAACGGCGGGCCGCTCGGCTCGCTCGCCATCGCGCTGCGCGCGAGAGCGCGCGGCATGTCGATCATGGCCGGCGCGATGGTCGAGACGCGTCTCGGCCTCAGCGCGATGCTGCACGTGGTCTCGGCGCTCGGCGGGGTGGACCACGTCGACCTCGACACGGCGCTCCTGCTCGCGAGCGATCCGTATGTCGGCGGCTACGAAGAGGCGCTGCCGCGGCTCTCGCTGGCGGCGGACGTCGGGGTGGGCGTGCGGCGTCGCGGGTAGCGGTCGGAGCCCGCGGGACGCGCGCAGATTGAATCGGCGCGAAATGCATCGCGTCTTCGGACCGTTGCGCCCCCGAACGAGAACGCACGTCACTTGCAGGAGCAACGACCGGCGCGTACGTTCCGCGCCCTTTTCGCGAGCCCAGCTCGCCACACACGAGGCATCGATCGATGGACATCCAGGAGAGGCTCACAGCATTCGCGATGCTCGGAGCCACGTGGGTCATGTGGCTGCTGGTGGGCATCTCGGTGATCGCGCTCGCGATCATCCTCGAGCGCGCCTACTACTTCTTCGCGACGAACGAAGAGTTCTCGAAGGTCCTCGGGTCGCTGCTCGGCAAGCTGAAGGACGGTGACGTCGACGGCGCCAAGACCGCGATGCGCGCCTCGCGCAGCCTCGAAGCGCAGGTCGCGCTCGCGGGCCTCGACTCGGTGGAGGACGGCCCCGACTCCGCGGAAGAGCGCATGGCCAAGCAGCAGACGCTCAGCAAGCTCTCGATGGAGCGAAACCTGGCCTTCCTCGGAACGGTCGGGAACAACGCGCCGTTCATCGGTCTGCTCGGCACCGTCATCGGCATCATCCGATCGTTCCAAGAGCTCAACGAGAGCCAGGGACAGGTGAGCGCGGGCCTCATGGCCGAGATCGGCGAGGCCCTCGTGGCGACGGCCATCGGCCTCCTCGTCGCGCTCCCGGCGGTCGCCGCGTTCAACACGTTCCAGCGCGTCATCAAGACCCGCGCGACGCGCGGCGATGCGCTCGGTCGCGAGGTGCTCGCGTTCATGAAGTCCAAGAAGCGCGGCGCCAGCGCGCCGGCGGAGTGAGCGATGGGCGGCGGAGCACAAAAAGACGATGACGAGATGATCACGGCGATCAACGTCACGCCGTTGGTCGACGTCGTCCTCGTCCTCCTCATCATCCTCATGGTCACCGCGAGCTACATCGCGTCGCGATCGATCCCGATGGATCTCCCGACGGCCGACACGGGAGACGGCACTCCCCCGCGAACGCTCGCGATCTCGATCAACGCCGAAGGCGCGCTGTTCCTGGACGCCGAGCCGACCACGGAGGAGCAGCTGGTGGCCTCGGTGCGTCGGTATGCAGCCGAGACCGAAGAAGAACAGCGCCGCGCTGCGATCGCAGCCGACTCTCGCGTCACCCACGGACAGGTGGTTCACATCATCGACCTCCTTCGCCGCAACGACGTGAACCACTTCGCGATCAACGTTCGCCCCGAGGATCTGCAGTAGGGCATTCGTCCCCTTGCCGGATCCCCCATGGGGCACGAACAATAGGGCGGCCTCGCGCATGGACGACGACCGCAAGAGCATGTTGATCCTGGGCGGCGTGCTCGTCGCCAGCATGCTCGCGCACGTCGCCGCGTGGGGTGGCCTCGGCCTCCTCCCGCCGCTCGAGGAGATGCTGTCCCACGCCCGGATGACCGAGGTGGAGATCGTGGAGGAGGTGCTGCCACCTCCCGAGCCGGAGCCCGTCGTGGAGCCGGAGCCCGAGCCGGAGCCCGAGCCGATCGTGGAGCCGGAGCCCGAGCCGGTGCGTGACCGGCCGACGCCGATCCCGCCGCCCGTGCGCGACGACACGCCTCCCCCGCCCGAGGCCGAGCCGCCCCCGCCGGCGGAGGAGCAGATCGCGGACTTCACCGGGGAGACCCTCGTCGCCGAAGGACCGGGCGCTGGGTGGACGAGCGCCGTGGGCAACGGCGAGAGCTCCGACGGGCCCATCGGCGGTCCGACCGGCACGACCACGGGTCGACGACGCGAGGGTGGACAAGAAGGCGTGGTCGGAGGGACGGGGCAGGGCGCCGTCGAGGAGGTCGTCGCCATGCGTGATCTCCGCGAGATGCCCGTTCCGCCAGACGACTCGCGGATCCGCGCCGCGCTCGAGCGTCGCTACCCGCCGCGTCTCCGCGGCTTGAGCATCGAGGGGCGTGCGATCGTGCGCGTGCGCATCCAGGCGAACGGCAACCTCGGCCGCATCGTGGTGCGATCCGCGACGGAGACCGAGTTCGGCGCCGCGTGTATCGAAGCGCTTCGCGAAGTGGGCGGCTGGCGCGCGGGCGTCGGCGGCAGCGGCAGTCCCGCCGCGACGGACATCAACTTCAACTGCGACTTCGCGCTCTCGTTCTGACCTGCCCGAGCCGGAGGGCGGTTCCACCCAGGTCGGGCGTGGCTGCCCGCCGCGGCAAGGTCGGCGCGACGGGCGTTGCGGTTCGCGGCCGGTCTCGGTGATACTCGCCTCACGTCGCTCGTTCGAGCGGCTGAAAAGCTTTCGGAGGCCGTGGATGTTCACGACGGGCAGCGTGCGGGGCTTGGGGATCGTTCTTTCGCTCGCAGGACTTTCGCTCGCGCTCTTCGGTGCGACTCCGACGACGGCCGAGGCGCAGGTCCCCCAGCAGGACTTCTCGACCCTCCGCTTCTCGCCCGCTCCGGGGCCAGGCAACTACTTCCAGCTCGACGGTGCGCGTGTGCACGGCGAGCTCGAAGGCAGCGCCGGCGTGCTGCTCGATTACGCCCACAACCCGTTCACGCTCTATCCGGCCGAGTGCGATCCGGACGGCACCAACTGTCAGGTCGTGTCGGGTCAGCGCTACGAGCTCGTGCGCTACACGTTCGCCGCGCACGTCTGGGGCGCGATCGCGATCTCGCACCGCGTGCAGATCGGCCTCGTGCTGCCGCTCGTCGGCACCGAGGGCGACGCCTTCCAGCCGTCGACCACGCTGAACGTGCCGGGCGGCGGAGCGTTCGCGCTCGGTGATCCGCGCCTCCACGTGAAGGTGAACCTCCTCGACGACTCCAGCGGGATTCGCCTCGGCCTCGCGGCGTACGTGACCGCGCCGATCGGCCATGCGATCGCGCCGCGCCGCTTCGTGGGCGACGAGACGCCGACCTTCGGCGGTCACCTCATCGGTGAGCTCGTGCGCGACGGCTTCCACCTCGCGCTCAACGTGGGTGGCGTGTGGCGCGACGGCCAGGTGCTGTTCTCCACGCAGGCCACCTCGCAGTTCACGTATGGCCTCGCGATGGGCTACGACGTGACCCCGCTCATCGGCATCTTCGGTGAGGTCGCGGGCGGCACGTCGTTCTCGGGTGCGGTGGACGAGAACATGCTCGAGGGCCGCCTCGGTGGTCGCTTCCGCTTCGACGACGTGACCTTCGAGCTCGGCGGCGGCGCCGGCATCATCGCGGGCGTCGGGGTGCCGGTGTTCCGTGTGCTCGGTGGCTTCGCGTGGGCGCCCGTCCGCGCGGACGCCGACGGCGACGGCGTGCTGGACGAGGCAGACGCGTGTCCGAGCGAGGCCGAGGACATCGACGAGTTCGACGACGCCGACGGCTGCCCGGAGACCGACAACGACCACGACGGCATCCTCGACGCGGCGGACAACTGCGCCGCGGACGCGGAAGACCTCGACGGCGAAGAGGACACGGACGGCTGCCCCGACCTCGACAGCGACGGCGACGGCATCCAGGACGGCTACGACTCGTGCCCTGCGGACGCCGAGGATCGTGACGGCGACCGCGACGACGACGGCTGCCCCGACAATGATCGCGATCACGATCACATCAACGACGAACAGGACCAGTGTCCGACCGACCCGGAGGACACCGACGGCTACGGCGACGAAGACGGCTGCCCCGAGCTGGACTTCGACGGTGACAGCCTGCCGGACGACTCCGAGAGCTGCCCCGATCAGGCAGAGGACATGGACGGCTTCGAGGACGAGGACGGCTGCCCCGAAGAGGCCGGTCCTCCGGTGACGGGCCCCGCTGCGGGCGGTCGTCAGCGCACCCGCGGTCGCTGACCCTCTCGACGAGGTCGCGAACGACGCGGCAGCCCTCGCTCGGATCCGCTACCTTGCGCCGGTGATGCGCTGGAGGATTCGAATGGTGGCTGCCGCGGGCCTGTCGCTCGTGGCCGCCTGCGAGGGCTCGTTGTTCACCCT
Organism: uncultured Sandaracinaceae bacterium; assembly: GCA_964502175.1. GTDB lineage: Bacteria > Myxococcota_A > Polyangia > Polyangiales > Sandaracinaceae > JAFLCL01. The sequence continues at coordinate 86,216 of CAZCVE010000009.1, read as the reverse complement.
GGGCGGCGGCGACGACGCGACGCTCGACGTGGACGGGGCAGTGCTCGACCTCGACGCGCCGCGCTCCTTCGACGACACAGGCCCGCCGCCCGATCCGGGCCCGATCACCTACGAGCTCGGTACGCCTCCGTCGGGGCTCGAGATCCGCTGGCCCGCGCCGCCGACGATCACGCGCGACGTGCGGGTGACGAGCCAAGCCGAGCTCGCCGCGGCCATGACCTCCGGCACGCGCGTGACGCTCGCCGTGTCGCTCGCGCGCGTGGAGATCCTGCAGTCGGACATCGAGCTCGTGGTCGAGGACGGGGTGCGCGTCGACGTGCTCTGGATCGGCAATCGAATCGGGCGCATTCGCGTGCGCGGTGGGACCTATGGCGGCATCGAGGTGGCGATCCCCGGCACCTACTACCCGACCGAAGAGTGGCACCGCGAGTGGCGCACCACGGACCTCCTGATCGACGACGTCGAGGTCGAGGCGAGCGACTCGGCGTTCATGCTCCGCGGCGGGGTGCGCATGGCCGTCACGAACAGCCGTGCGCAGGCGGTTCGTTATGGCGTGTGGTTGGGTGACACCGCGGACTTCGACAGCGAGGACATCATCGTCGCGGGCAACCACATCGACGTCGACGGCCCCGAGGCGACGGTGCGGCTCGTCCACGTCGAGCGCAGCGCGGTCGTCGGCAACCGTCTCTCGAACGGCAACAAGCACAACTACCGCACGCACGGCCGATCACGCGCGAACTGGGCCGCGCGCAACCTGATGATCGGCACCGGCATGATGCTCGGCACGCTCCCGACCGACACGTGGACGATCGAGCAGCAGTGGGTGGAGGGCAACACCCTCCACCACACGGCGCCGAGCCTGCTCGAGCTCGACGCGCGCCTCGTGGATCTCCAGATGCGCGACAACGTGGTCTACACGGACGTCTGGGGATGCTTCGTCTGCGTCACGGCGCAGCCGAGCTGGGTGCTCGAGAACAACGAGCAGCACCCGTATCAGGCGCCGCCGGTCGAGTGACAGCTGATCACTGGCGCCTGCTCACTGGCGCCTGCTCACTGGCGCCTGCTCACTGGCGCGTACGGAAGCGGAGCGGGAGCTCGAAGCTCATCGGTCCACCCGGCGGCGGGAACGTCCATGTCGCAGCTTCCTGTCGCACGCACTGATCGAGCGAGGGCGGGACTGCGTCGCCCTCGATCTCCACGACTCGCACGGCGCCGCGCGAGTCGAGCGTCACGCGAGCGCGCATCACGCCGCCACCGATCTCGGGGTGCTGACGCATCGCCTGCTCGTAGCAGCGCTGGAGCGCGCGCTGGCTGCGCTGGACGATCGGCGTGATGTCTTCGGGCGGCAAGAAGCCGACGATGCGAGGACGCATCGGCTCGAGCTGATCGGGCGAGAGCGCCAGTCCATCGGGGCCGACGTCGACGTGCGCGCGGAACGCGCGACCGTTTCGATCGAACGCGCGGACGTCGAGGCCGCCTTCGTGCACGCGGAGCGCGAGCGTCGGACCGCCCTCGACCGACATCTCACCGACCTCGAAGCGCACCGCGTCGGGGAACGTGATCTGCACGATCGGGCCGTCTGCGAGGGCGATCGGGAGATCTGTGAGGGCCACGCTTCCCGGATTGGCGGGCGCGCCTGGGGCGGTGCGCGAGGCCCAAGCTCCGGCCTCACCGGTCAGTTCCGTGCGGTGACCCTCGGCGTCGACGACGACGACCTCGGCGAGATCGCCGTGCGCCTCGCCCAGCACCACGCGCGCCGCGTCCGTCTCGTCGAGATCGATGGTGCAGCGCGCAGCGCGGATCTCCACGCGGTAGCTGCCGGCCAAGACGACCACGCGCGAGCTCGCCTCGAACGCATCGATCGTCGTGCGGCCGCGCGTGAGGCGCGAGGTCACCGTGCTCGTCACCGCGTCGGCAGCAGCCGCGGCCTCGACCGGCATCACCTCGCCGAGCGAGAGCTGCGCTTCGGCGCCTAGCGTCACGTGCGCGAGCGCGACTGGCGGAGCCTCGGGAGCATCGGTCGACGCCGGACGCTCCAGCTCGAACGCGGCCTGTCCGAGCGGGCCCGTCATCACCACGCCGTTCGTGATCCGCTGGCCGACCGCCAGCGTCTCGGCCGCGCTGTCGGCGACGTCGGACGCGAACGAAGCCGCGCCTGCGATCATCGAGACCGTGCCGGAGGCGGCGGCAGCGTGCTGCGCGACGACGACTGGCGCCTCGTCATGCTGCGGGTCTTCGATCGTGGCGACGATCGGCGCGCGATCTCGGGGCGGCGTGTTTCCCCCGAACCAGCCGTTGGACAGACCGACCGCCGCGAGGGCTGCAGCGGCCACCGCGATCGCCCCGCCGAGGAGCCAGGGGTAGCGGCCTCTGCCAGCGTAGCCGCCGTCGTTGGCTGCACCGGCGCGTCCAGCAGCAGGCGCCGCGCGAAGGTTCTCCGCGGCCTGCGTGCGCGCCTCGCGAGCGAGCGCGAGCTCCATCTTGCTCCAGTCGACCTTCGGCTCCGTCGCGACGATCATCTCCTGCGACTCGCGGTAGACGTGGATCGTCGCGAAGTGCTCGCGGCAGACCTCGCAGGCTCGAAGGTGGGCGCGGATGCGCCGCGTGCCCTCGTCCGAGAGGAGATCGGCGGCCAGCGCCTCGAGCGCTGCGGTCTTGGGTGCGTGCGGGGTCACGACGCGTCTCCCCCATCGCTCGGGCCGCTGTCGGTCGTCGCGTCGGTCGGCAGCCGCTCCGCGACCGCGGCGACCACCGCCCGAAGCGACGGGTCGGCAGACATCGCGCCGTAGAGCTCTTTGCGCGCGTAGAACAGTCGTGTTCGCACGGTCAGCACGGGAATGCCGAGGGTATCGGCAATCTCCTTCGCGGGCATCCCCTCGAAGTCGTGGAGGACGATGACCTCACGCTTCTTCTCGGAGATGCCCTCGAGCAGCCGGTAGAGCGCCTTCACCCGCGCGCGCTGATCGACCTGCTCGGCCGGATCCAGCACCACGAGCTCCTCGGCCGGCGCTGCGTCCGGCACCTCGACGTCCGCGAAGCGCGGGCGCGATCGCTTCCGGCGGAGGTGCATGCGGGTGACGTTGACCGTCAGGCGGTAGAGCCACGTGGAGAACCGCGCGTCGCCTCGGAACGACTTCAGCGACCGGTACACGTGCAGGAAGACCTCCTGCACCACGTCCTCGACCTCGGGTGAGGGGCCGAGCATGCGGTAGACGATCCGCGCCGCGTCGTCGCGATGGCGCACGAAGAGCTGGCGAAACGCCGCTTCTTCCCCGGCGAGGGCACGTTCGACGAGCGCGCGATCGGGGTCCATGCGGTGCGTACCTCGCGCGATCACGGGCTGCGCGCCCTCGGCGCGGTCGGGGCCCGACAGGTCGAGCCCATCGAGGGCCAACAGGGACACGGGGGGCGCGGACGATAGCATCTCGGACTCCGTTGCCGAGGGCGTTCGGAGCGTTCACCCGGACGGGTGGATCGCGGTTGCGGAGCTTCGGGGCATGCATTACGAGCGCTCGCCCTACGGCCGCCGCGCAGGCGCCGTTCGGTTCCCGGAGGCCGCGTCACTCGACGTTTCAAGCGGCGCCGCTCGTCGACGGAGGCAAGCACGTGATCGAGGTAGAGCACCTCAGCAAGAGCTACGGGTCGCGCCGCGCGGTGGACGATCTCTCGTTCTCCGTGAGCAAGGGTGAGGTCGTCGGCTTCCTCGGTCCCAACGGGGCCGGCAAGAGCACGACCCTCCGCATGCTGACCGGCTTCCTCCCGCCGACGGCTGGTCGCATCCGCATCGACGGCCTCGACATGCTGTCGTCGCCCGTCGAGGCGAAGAAGCGCATCGGGTACATGCCGGAGGCGTGCCCGCTCTACCTCGAGATGCGCGTGGACGAGTACCTCCGCTACCGCGCGGAGCTCAAGGGCGTGCCGCGCCGCAGCCTCGCGACCCGCGTGGGCGCCGCGATCGAGATGGCGAGCGTGACCGAGGTGTCGGGCCGCATCATCGGCCAGCTCTCGAAGGGCACCCGTCAGCGCGTGGGCCTCGCCGACGCGCTCGTCGCCGATCCGCCGCTCCTCGTGCTCGACGAGCCGACGGCGGGCCTCGATCCGAACCAGATCCGGCAGGTCCGAGACGTCATCAAGAGCCTCGCGGGACACAAGACCGTGCTGCTCTCGACGCACATCCTCCCCGAGGTGGAGGCGAGCTGTCGGCGCGTGGTGATCATCCACCGCGGCAAGCTCGTGCGCGAGGGCGCTCCGGAGCAGATCCGGTCGATGGGCCCGGGGGCGTCGGTGATGTTGGTCAGCAAGAGCGACGAGACCGCGCTGCTCGAGGCGCTCCGCGCCATCGACGGCGTCGACGAGGTCCTCGTGCGGGATCGCGTCGAGGGAGCGCTCCGCTGCGAGGTGCGCGCGGGCGGCGCGGCGGCCGAGCTCTCCGAGCGCGTGTTCTCGGCGATCGCGAAGGCGGGCCTGACGCTGCGTGAGCTGCGCGAGATCCAGGGCGCGTCGCTCGAAGACGTCTTCTCGTCGCTCACCACGACGGAGCCGGCGCGCGGCGACGACGCAGGAACGAAGGCCAGCTCGGACGACGACTCGAAGCCCGACGCGGACACGACGTCCGACGACGACACGAAGTCTGACGACGATTCGAAGGGCGACGATTCGAAGGGCGACGATCCGAAGGGCGACGACTCGAAGGACGAGGAGGGCGCGCGATGAGCTCCATCTGGACGATCGCCAAGCGCGAGATCGGCTCGTTCTTCTTCTCGCCGTTCGCCTACGTGGTGCTCACCTCGTGGGTCCTCTGGCAGGGCGCGATGTTCTCGATCTTCTGCTTCTTCGTCGCGGGCGCGCCCGTGGGCTCGGCGTCTGAAGCCGACCCGCTGCAGATGCTCTTCGGGCAGACGACGCTGTTCTTCATCCCGCTGCTCGTCTTCGTGCCGGTGCTCACGATGCGACTGCTCGCAGAAGAGACGCGTCAGGGCACGCTCGAGACGCTCCTCACCGCGCCGGTGACCTCGACGGGCGTCGTGCTCGGCAAGTACCTCGCGGCCATGGTGTTCTGGGCCGCGCTGTGGCTGCCGACGCTGATGTACGCCTGGCTCACGAGCCGCTTCGGTGACGTCGACTGGGGACGCCTCGGCGCGACGTTCGTGGGGATCCTCGGCGTGGGCGCGTACTACATGAGCCTCGGCCTGCTCATGAGCGCGATCGCGAAGAGCCAGATCAGCGCCGCGGTACTCACGTTCATGTGTCTCGGATCGCTGTTCGCCGTGGGCATCTTGCAGTTCATGTCGCTCGACGACGCGACGCTGCAGCTCGTCCGGTACGTCAGCGTCTGGCAGCACATGCAGTCGTTCAGCTCGGGGATCGTGGACTCGCGCTTCCTCGTGTACGACTTCACGCTCGCAGGCCTCGGCGTGTTCCTCGCCGTTCAGGTGCTCGAGATCCGGAGGGTCGAGGCATGAGCGAGACCCCGAAGAACCGCGCGCCCGAGACGCGCGCACCGGATCCGACGCCGAGCACGAGCACGTCCCTCGAGGCTCAGCGCAGCGCGGCGCGCCTCTACACCGTCCTCGGTGTGCTGCTCGTCTGCTGCCTCGTCCTGATGAGCAACTACCTCGCGTTCCGGCACTACACGCGCTGGGACTGGACGAGCGAGCGCCGGTACACGCTGAGCGAGCGCTCGCAGGAGGTGCTCCGCGAGCTCGGGACCGACCTCGACGTCTACCTCTTCTTGTCGGACGGCGAGCCCAACTACACCGACGTGCGCGAGCTGCTCGATCGGTACCGCGCAGAGTCGAGCCACGTCGTCGTTCACTTCGTCGACGCCGTACGGCAGCGCACGGAGTACGAGGCGCTCGCGGCCCGCTACAACCTCGGCGAGGCCGTGCTCGACGGCACGATCGGCGCGGACGCGGCCATCCTGATCACCGCCGGCGACCGGCGCTGGACGATCACGCGAGACGATCTCGTGGCCGTCGACTTCACGATGAGCGACGACGAGGACAGGCCCCGCATCGACATGCGCTCGGAGCAGGCGATCACCGGCGGCATCCTCGAGGTGACGATGGGGCGCCGCACGCGCATCTGTCTCGTCGAGGGTCACGGCGAGTGGACGCTCGAGGGCGGGAGCGATCGCAACCTCTCGACGTTCCGCGACGAGATGCGCCGCGAGAACCTCGAGATCGAGACGTTCACGACGCGCGGCGCGACCGAGGTGCCGACGACCTGCGACGCGCTCTACATCGTGGGGCCGATCCAGCCGTTCACGCGTGAAGAGGCGAACGTGGTGCGCGCCTACGTGCGCCACGGCGGAAACCTCTTCGTCGCCGCCGACGCCGAGATCGATCGCGGAGACCTCCGGCCGACGGGACTCGAGGACATCCTCCGCGACTTCGGCGTGCGCATGGATCGCGCGCTCGTCCTCGAGATGGACGGCGCGCACCTCATGCCGGGTCAGCCCGATCCTGCAGGACCGTTCTTCGTGACCTCGTACGGAGATCACCCGGTCACGCGGGCGCTCCACGAGCTCCAGCGTCCGTCGGTCTTCTGGGTCGCGCGTCCCGTGCGGCCCGTGGATCCCGAGCGCGCGACGACGCTCTTCTCGACGAGCGAGGCCTCGTTCGCCGAGACGAACATCCCTGCGCTCATCGAGAGCCACGAGCCGAACCGCGACGACGACGATCTGAGCGGTCCCGTGTCGCTCGCGGTCGCCACGCGCGTGGAGCCCGACGGCCCCGCACACCCCGAAGGTGAAGAGGGCGAAGCAGCCGCCGATCAGAACGCGCGCGGCGGTCGTGTCGTGGTCGTCGGCGAGGCGGAGTTCCTTCGCGGCGAGGCGCTCCAGGCGCTCGAGTTCTCGAACCTCGAGCTCGCGAGCTCGATCGCAGGTTGGCTCACGGCGCGCGAGGCGCTCATCTCGATCCCGCCGCGGCGCGGAGAGGGCCAGCCGGTCCAGCTCACCCAAGACGACGCCTCGAACCTCGCGTTCCGCGTGGTCTTCCTCATGCCGCTCGCCGTGGTCTTCCTCGGCATCGCGGTGTGGTGGAACCGAAGACAGTGAGGGCCTCGTCGTGAAGAAGGAGACCACCCTGGTCCTGGCCGGCATCACCGCGGTGATGCTCGCGTTCATCGTCTTCTACGAGCAGCACACGCTCTCGAGCGGCGAGCTCGAGTCGCGTCGTGGGCAGGTGCTCGAGCGCTTCGTGCGCCCCCGCGTGCACGGTATCCGCATCGAGCGAGGCGAAGACGTCGTGATCGCCCTCGAGCGCGATCAGCAGGCCGAAGAGACGCTCGATACGTTCGACGTCGGCACCTGGCGCGTCACGGCGCCCGTCACGGGCGCGGCGGACTCGGACGCGATCGACGGCGTGCTCCTCGCGTGCGAGTCGCTCTCGGCGCGACGCACGTTCGAGCATCCTTCGGACGACGACCGCGGGCGCTTCGGGCTCGATGCGCCGCGCATCGTCGTGACGCTCGACGTCGCCGACGAGACGCAGGTGATCCGCGTCGGCGCCGACGACGAGCAGCTCGACGGCACGTACGTCGAGGTCGTCGGGACCGATCGAGTGCACCTCGTCGGTCGCGACTTCTTCGAGGCGGTCGATCGAGAGACCGACCAGTTCCGCTCGAAGGAGCTCTTCCCCGAGCTCGCGGTGCGCGACGTGACCGCCCTCTCTCTGCGCTACGCGCACGACGGCGCCGAGGCCACGGAAGCGCGGCTCGCGCTCACCGACCATCGCTGGGTGGCGAGCGCGCCCTTCGAGGGCTGGGCGCGGCGCACGACGGTGCTCGCCGTGCTCGACGCGCTGATCGACGCGCGCGCGTTCCGCTTCGTCCGCGAGGGTGGAGACGCGCTGGTCGCGTCGCCGACGTTCACGCTGACGCTCACCGGCCACGAGCGCGACGATCAGGGTCGCGACACGGGTCGACTCGGCGAGCAGACGTTCGTCATCGGCGCGGCGTGCCCGGTCGTGGCACCGGCAGCCGACGCGACGCCGGACGAGATCGTCGATGCGGCCGTGCCTCTGCGCGCGACCCGCGTGGACGACGGCCCGGTCACGTGTGTCGCTGCCTCGATGCTGGAGGCGCTGCTGACCTCCGAGCCGCAGCTGCGTGAGACGCGACTGCTCGCGGGGACCGACGATCAGATCGAGCGCGTCGTCTTCGGCCGGAGCAACGAGGGCGCGAGCGAAGCGACGCTCGAGGTGCGACGCGTCGAAGATCACTGGGAGCTTCGCGAGGGCGACGCGACGCGAGGCGCCGACGACGCCGCCGTGTCGGAGTACCTCGGTCTCCTCCACGCCGCAGAAGCCGAGAGCTTCGCCCCGGTCACCGACGCGCTGCTCGCGGAGCGTGGCCTCGCGACCCCGCGCATGCGGCTCCGCTTTCATCACTCGGACGACGAAGACGTCGTCGAGTACGTGGACGTCGGTGTCGAAGACACCGTGGGCGTGTGGGTGCGTCGCGGCGAAGAGCCGGTCATCGCGCGCTACGTCGGTGAGGTCGCAGAGCTCCTCACGCCGTCGGGCCTTCGGTTCCGCGATCGATCGGTCGTCACGCGCGAGGCCGACGACGTGCTGCGCATCTCGATCACGCGCGGCGAGGTCGAGGAACGACTCGCCACCGAGAACGGCGCGTGGCGCATCGAGGCGCCGACGGCGCTGCCAGCCGATCGCATCGCGACGCGTGACCTCGTGCGCGCGCTGACGACGCTGCGCGCGGCGCGCTGGGTGTCCGACGCCGCCGAGGCGACGCAGGGCCTCGAGACGCCACGCATTCGCGTGCGCCTCGATCTCCGCGAGGCGACCGCCGCTGCGGAACCCGAGGGCGACCAGCACGATCACGAAGACGAAGCAGACGAAGAGCCCGACGCGGGGTCGGTGCCGCTGCCCACGATCCTCGAGCTGAGCGTCGGCGCCGAGACCGAGGGCGGCGCGTTCGCTCGACTCGGGAGCGAGCCGTCCGTGTTCGTGCTCCCGACCGAGATCGTCGACGCGCTCAGCCATCCGCTCGTGGATCGCGAGATCGTCGGCATCGACACCTCGAGCGCGACGCGCGTCTCGCTCACCACGCCCGCCGGCACCGTGACCATCGATCGACGCGACGGAGCGTGGTGGACCGGCGAGACGCAGGCCGCGCCGGACGCGACGGACGCGTTCCTCGAGCGGCTGAGGTCGATGCGCGCGCGAAGCGTGGCCTCGTATGGAGCCGCCGCGTCGTTCACCAGCCCGACGGTGACCGTCGCGGTCGAAGGGCCTGGTGGAACCCGAACCGTGGAGATCGGGGAAACCAGCGGAAGCGGCATCACGTCGTCGGCTCCCGCGCGCGTGAGCGACGTGAGCGCCGAGCTGCAGCTGCCCGGAGAGACCGTGGCAGCGATCGCCTCGTACCGACCCTGACGGGGGCGCGACGACCCGGCTCAGCGCCGACCGCATAGGGGATTGCTCTCGATGGCGCGCATCGAGAGCCTTCGTGTACCTTGAGGAGATGAGCCTCTCCGCACGTTCGCGTCTCGCGCTTCTACTCGCCCTCGCTGCCGCGCCGTCCGTCGTTGGATGTCAGTGCGGTGAGGGAGTCGGTGATGGTGATGCTGGCGGCGAGGAGGTCGACGCACGTCGCACGCCCGCGGATGCCCATGCCGACGACACGAACGAGATCGTGATCGATGCAGGTCGCGTCGCGCGCGACCCGGAGCGCTGTCGCGTCGAGCCAGGCGACATCTACCTCCTCGGCACGGACGCGGATCTCGCGGCGTCGGTGCGCGTCGTCGACGTGGCCGCGAACGCCGACGAGTTCGCCGCCGTGTGGCGCGAGCAGATCGACGGCATCGCGCAGATCCGTGTCGCGCAGATCCCGTCGATCGTCGGAGCGCCGACGTCGCTCACGGTGACCGAGGGACTCGACGTGCACGAGGAGCCTGCGATCGCGATGGTCGGCGGCGACTACCTCATCGGCTGGATCGACAACGCCGACGCGGACTTCGAGGTGCGCGCGCGTCCGCTCGCGGACGGTGTGCTCGGCGCGACGACGCGCGTGACGACACGCGCGGGCCGCGATGACTCGCCGTCGCTCGTCACGGTCGACGACGACGTGATCGTGAGTTGGGTCGAGAACCGCGACATGGACAGCGTCCGCGTGCCGGTCACGCACCTGCTCACGGCGGCGGGCGCGCTGAGCGGCACGTCGCATCAGATCACTGCGCCGAGCAGCGTCGGTCGACCGAGCCTCGCGCCGCGCGAGGGCGGAGCCGTGCTGCTCTACTCCGAAGGAAGCAGCGCGAACCCCGACGTCTCGCTCCAGCGGCTCGACGCCACGGGCGCTGCGGCCGGCGCCGCAGAGGTGATGAGCACCGAGCACAACGCGGGCGGCGACGTCGACGTCGGCCTCACGCCGATGGACGGCGCCGCGGTCTTCACCGCGCTGATCGCGGGCGTGAGGCGCGACGTGCGCGTGCGACTGCTCGACGGAACCGGCACGCCCGGCATGAGCGAGTTCGCGCTCAACGAGGGCGCAGAGCAGGGCGACTCCGCGTCGGTCGCTCGCCTCCGTCAGGCGGTCGGCTGGAGCGAAGGCTGCCGCGACGGCTACGCGGTCGTGTACCGCTCGTACCCCACGGGCGGCGCCAACACCGTTCTCCGGCTCATCCTCCTCGACGCAGGCGCCGACGTCGTGCGCGCGGTCGATCTCGAGATCCCGGACGTGACGAACCGCGGTGGCCGCACCACGGTGCGCATCTCCGGCGACGGCAACCTGCTCGTGGCGTGGACCGACGCTCGCACCGACCGCATCGACATGCGCGCGGCCCGCATTCGCTGCGACTGATCCGCTCGTCCTCGTCACCTCACGACGCCCGGCGGGCAGCGATGCGGCCGGGCGTCGTCGCGTCGACGACACGCGAACCGCGCCGAGATCAGAACGACGCTCGACCGTCCCGAAAGCGAAACGCCCGGCTCGCGTAGGCGACCGGGCGTTCGTCGTGTGGGCGTTCGTCGTGTGGGCGAAGCGGCTCAGCGTCCGCGCGGCTCTTCGGGCGGCGTGACCGCCTCGAGCGTCTCGTGGCTGCGGTACTCGAGGAGGCCGAGGCTGTTGTTGAAGCCGGCGCCCGAGACTCGCGCGAAGCGACCCGTGATCTTGATTTTGTTGCCGACGAGGAAGTCCGTCGGGATCGGGATCTGACCGGACTCGGACTCGGGGGGCTGCTCGCGACCGCGACGGAGGTCTTCCATCACGTCGTCGATCGCCTGCTGGCTCGCGGCGTAGCCGACGACCTGGAGGCGCTGCCCGTCCGCGGGCACGTCCCGCGCATCGGCGATCCAGAGGTTCGGCGCCGTCGGCGGAGGGCACGTGCGGCCTTCGGGGCACTCCGGCGGCATGTAGATCTCGACGATGTACCCAGTGATCGTCGCGTCGTGCTCGATCGTCGTCTCGAGACGACGACGGATGCCGAACACGCTGTAGCTCGAGTCCGGGTACTGGATCGGGTACGGCGGCGGCGGGATCGTCGGCACGCTCGGGAGCGTCGGGCTCACCTCGGGCAGCGGCTCGATCACGAGGTCGGCCGCGGGTCCGCCGTCGCACGCGAGCAGCAGCGGCACGGTCGTCAGCGGTACGGACACGACGACGGCGCTGACCACTCGCAACGCCCGGGAACCAAAGGAGGATCGCTTCATCATCGACACCTTCCAGAAAGGTGCGCGGACGCTACCAGACTCATTCCGCGCTTGGAACCCCTGCTTGCGTGCTCGGAGCACTCGACTCGCGCGCCGCTCCCGCAGTGCCCGCGCACGGCGGCTGCGGATGCGTGAGCAGGACCTGGAACGCGGGAGCCGAGGGACCGTCCGTCGCCGCGCGCGCTGCCGCCGCCGTGGTGCCGCCGTAGCGGAGCGCCACGCGCAGCGCGACCTGCGCGGTCTCGAGATCGCCCGCGCTCGCGCTGCCACGGGCGCCGCGACGAACCGCGTGCACGAGGGCAGGTCCGAGCGACTCGCTGCAGCGGACCTCGGCGACCTCGACGGCGCGACCCGCGACGTGCGGCCACTCCTGATCGTCTTGCAGGATGGCGATCACGGGCGCGTCGACGTCCGCCGCGGTGCGGTCGTGGAGCAGCTCGAGCGCGCGCGCGCGCATGGCGGACGCGGGATCAGCGAGCGCGTCGATCAGCACCGGTCGCGCGTCTGGAAGATCCGCGATCTCGCCGAGCGCGTACGCGCGAACGAGCGGCCACGCGTCGTGTCGCGCGATGGCGATCAGCGTCGCGCTCTCCTGCCCACGACGCGCGACGGCGCGCGCCGCTGCGAGTCGAACGCGGGGATACGCGTCGTTCAGCATCACGCCGAGCAGATCACGCGAGGCGCGCGCGCCGAGCGACTCGACGGCCTCGGCGCGGAGCATCCACTCCTCGGCGTGGCGCGCGGTCTCGCTCAGCCACGCGTCGATCGACGCGTCTTCGGTGACGCGCGCGGCCCGCGCGATCCGGAAGCGCGTGACGAAGTCCGTGCTCGACTCGGGCCGCGCGATCGCGCGCACGACGAGCCGCGTCACGAGCGCGCTCGCCGAGGTCTCCACCATGCCCGCGACGCGCGCGTCTGCGAGCCCGATCGCCAGCGCCGCGAGGCCGTGCGCGTCGAGCGGTGCATCGTCGAGCGCGGCCTGCCACGCGCTCTCGCGCGTCAGCGCGCGTGCCACCGCGAGACGCAGCGCGGGCCGGTCCCACTGCGCTGCCTCGAGGTGCGTGACGTCGTCCCACGCGCTCGCCGGAATGCCGTTCCCTCGCGCGAGCGCCGCGGCGGCGAGGCTCGCGTCCACGGGCTCGCTGCGCGCGATCACGAACAGCGCGGCGCGGTCGTCATCGCCGCCTCGCGCGAGCGCCGTCACCGCATCGCCGCGGACCTCGGCGTCTTCGTCCGAGCCAGCGCGAACGCGCAGCGCTCGGATGCGCGCGATCACGTCGGCGTCGGTGGAGCGCTCGAGCGCCGCGGCGACACGGAGCGCGCGCCGACGTCCTCTCGCGCCGAGCCGCTCCCACGCGGCGTCGAGCACGGGGAGCGCGCGATCGCCCGCAGACGCCAGCCAACCGACGGCGCGATCGCCATCGCTCGCGTCGGCCACGATCAGATCGACGAGCGCCTCGAGGCCACGCGGACCATCGATGATCGAGTACGCCGTGATCTCGACGAAGCCGATCTGCGTGTCCGCTGGACGCGTCGTGCGGTCGGCGAGCACGAGCGAGACGCACTGCGGCCGAGCAGGGGTAGGCAGCGTGATCGACGCGAGCGCGCCGACCGCCGGTGGGATCGAGACGGCGTACTGTTCTGCGTCGAGCCGCAAGACGACACCGCGCGGCATGGCCTCGGCGGTCGGGCTGGTGAGCGTGATCTCGGTGATCGCGGGGCCGCCCCACTGCGCGCGCAGCACTTCTCCATCGCCGCCCGCGCCGCGGCCTTCGGTCCACCCCGTGGCAGGATCACCGTCCGTCAGACCGAACGGCGGACCCAACAGCACGGCCTCCTCGTCGACGCCTCGCGCGCTCGAGCTCGCCGTGAAGCGCAGGGCGCGAACGATCGGCGATCGGGGCTCGGCCGGCGGCTGTCCCGCGACGAGCGGAGTTCCCGTCGCCGCGAGCACCGGCTGCACCGCGCGGAGCTGACCGCGCGCGTCGAGGGCGCGAGCGAAGAGGAGCTGCGGGGTCTCGCCGCACGGAGCGACACCTTCGCGGCGCTGCCCCACCACGAGATCGATGCGATCGTCGCCGTCGATGTCGCGCCGTTCGAGCGCATCCGCGACACGTTCGCCAGGGTCGCCGTGCAGATCGAGGCGCCCGCGCCAGACGAGGTGAGGCCGTGGTCGCGCATCGATCACGGCAGCGATCTCGGCCGACCCGCTGCCACGGCCGCGCAGCACGATCACGGCGCGACCCGCGCTCGACTCGCTCTCGGTCGCGATGTCCGCGAGGACGAACGGGACGTCCCAGGCCTCCACGCTCCGACCGGATGCGCGGAGATCGAGGTGGCTCGTGCCGTCCCCGACGGTGACGGAGAGCGTCACCCCCGGCCCGATCGGTAGATCGGCGGGTGGCGGGACGGCGCGCGCGACTGCAGGCACGAGCGACATCGCAACACTCGCGCACACGCCGGCCGTCAACGTCGTGACGGGTCCGCGCAACCGAGGTGCGTGCCCAAGCAGAGGACGAGCGACGAGGTCGACTTCGGCCGGTACACGGATTGCTCGCGCGCCGGCCACGAGGACATCCGGCGTCGTCCGCGCGACACGTTGGAGCGTCGGGTGCGACGGCACGACTACTGCTCTCACGAAGCGGCTCCTGGGAACGAGGAAAAAAGGTGTGCGGCTAGGGCAGTGACTCTGCACTCGGATGTTGTGCGGAGCGTAGGAAAGGAGTAATCGCGGGCTCCGATTTTTCGGTGGTCGTTTCGGGAGCCAGTGGCGCCCGATGATGCCACCGACCCGCGATGAGTAGACCCCGCGATGTAGAGACCCGCGATGAGTAGTCGGGCCGCGAGTGTGTAGGGCGCCTGCCCCGAAGTGTGGCGCTGGAACATCAGAGTGACGTGACTCGTCGTCGGGCCTGGCTCGACGGCGCAGCCAAGCGAGGCGACGGACCATGGCGAAGGCAGCACAGGCGACGAAGCCCGTGGACAGCGGAAAGCCGCAGATCAAGGCGGCCCCGGCGTCCGCGCCGGCCGCAAAGACCACATCCGCGGGCAAGACCGCGGCGGGCAAGCCCGCGCCCGTCGTCGCGGCGAAGGCCGACGGAAAGAAGCCCGCGGAGGATCCGAAGGCGAAGGCCAAGGAGGCCGAGGAGCTGAAGAAGGCCGGCAAGGCGGGCGACGCCAAGAAGGCGGATGGCAAGAAGGGCGGCAAGCCCGACCCGAAGGTCGACCCGAAGAAGGCCGGTGCCACGGGCAAAGAGGGCGAGAAGGAGGAAGAAGGCGAAGAGGCCGAGCCCGACTTCTCCGACGAGCCCAGCGCCGAAGCGCTCGCCGAGGCGCAGGCCGAGGCCGAGAAGGCGCTCAAGGAGATGGAGCGTCAGGGCGGCGGCGACTCGACGCTGTCCCGCTACTTCCGCGAGATGGCGAGCCACCGCGTGCTCACCCCGCAGGAGGAGATCGAGGCGGCGAAGGAGGTCGAGCGCCTCGAGATCGGCTACTGGGAGGCGCTGTTCGCGCTTCCGATGGCGATCGACACGGTCGGCGCGACCATCGAGAAGTACGTCGAGGTCCCGCTCGCCGAGGTCGCCACGCTCCGCAAGGCGTCGAAGAACGTGCAGCGCGCCACGGGCAAGCTCGCGAAGAAGGACCAGGAGAAGTGGGACGAGGTCGCGCTCTCTCTGGCGACCAAGCTCCGCGCGCTCGACTCCGACCGCATCTTCGTGAACGAGTCCGATCGCGCCGTGCACCGCGTGGCGGGCGAGCTCGCGGTCGACCGTGATCTCGTCGCCGAGGGCGTGCAGATCACCCCGGCGTTCCGGAAGTTCCTCGAGGGCGTCGAGCGCGCGCAGCGCCTGCAGCAGGAGTCGAAGAACCGCTTCGTCGCCGCGAACCTGCGCCTCGTGGTCTCGATCGCGCGTCGCTACAACCGCGGCCGTCTTCCGCTGATCGACCTGATCCAGGAAGGCAACATCGGCCTGATGAAGGCCGTCGAGCGCTTCGATCACAACCGCGGCTACCGCTTCAGCACGTACGCGTCGTGGTGGATCCGCCACGCGATCAGCCGCGCCCTCGCCGACAAGGGCCGCGCGGTCCGCATCCCCGTCCACATGCTCGACACGTACAACCGTGTCGCGCGCGCGACTCAGGCGATCGCCACCCGCACGGGCCAGGAGCCGTCGCCCGAGGAGCTCGAGAAGGAGACCGGCATCGCGGCCGAGAAGCTCGAGAAGATCAAGGGCTACTGGGCCGAGACGCCGTTCTCGCTCGACCGCCCCGTCAACGACGAGGACGGCCGCAAGTTCATCGACTTCCTCGAGCAAGAGAACGTCCCCACGCCGTACGAGCAGCTCGTCAGCAAGACGTGGAGCGACGAGGTCCGCCGTCTTCTCGACACGCTCTCTCCGATGGAGGCCCGCATCCTCCGCTGGCGCTTCGGCCTCGACGACGAGGACGAGCTCACGCTCAAGGAGATCGGCGACAAGTACAACCTGTCGCGCGAGCGCATCCGCCAGCTCCAGGAGCAGGCGCTCGCGAAGATCCGTCGCCAGATCAAGGAGTGAAGCTGGCTCGTCGCAGGCGCGACGATCTCAGTCACGGGATTTCAGGGATGAAGGGCTCGCCTTTCATCCCTGAACTTTTTTGGGGGCTCAGCGGCTCTGCCAGAGGTCTTCGGCGAGGGCGCGCGCGACCCCGTCGGCCAGCGCGCGCGCCGCGCCTTGTCGTCCGCGCGCGCCGTTCACGAGCACGCTGAACGCGTACGTGCGCGCGGGTGTCGGCCCGAGCACGTAGCCCGACAGCGCGATCGCGTCGTCGAGCGTGCCGGTCTTCGCGCGCACGATCCGCGGCGCGGGCAGATCGCGCAGGCGCCGCTCGAGCGTTCCGTCGACGCCGCCGATCGCGAGGTGAGCGACGTACTCGCTCGAGATGGCCGGCGTGCCGTACGCGAACACGAGCACGCGCGCGAGCTGCCCGCTCGAGATGCGGTTGCCGTTGAAGAGGCCCGAGCCGTTCACGATCGCAGGCTGTCCTTCGACGCCCGCGGTCGAGAGGAACGCGCGGACCGCGCCGATGGAGTCCTCCACGCGACCTGGCCGATGACGCTCGGCGCCGAGATCTCGGAACAACATCTCGGCGACGAAATTGTCGCTCTGCTTTCCGAGCGCGGAGACGAGCTCCGAGAGCGGACGCGACTGGTGCATCGCGAGCAGCGGAGCGTCGTTTCGCGTCGTGGCCACCCGCACGCCGCCGGTCACGCGGATGCCGGTGTCGCCGAGCGCGTCGCGCAGGAGGTGCCCTGACCACGTGATCGGGTTCTCGACGCGGCGTCGGTAGGGGAGCTGCGCGGAGCCCATCGGGATCGAGCCGCGGAGGCCCAAGCGCATCTGCGCGCCCTCGACGCGCTGGTCGGCGATCACGTTCGGCGCACCGCCCTCACTCGTCGTGATCTGGTTCTCGATGCGGAAGTAGCCGTCGCCATCGACGTCGACGCGGGCCGGCGCGCCCACGGCGTCGCCGGGACGGACGCGCAGCACGTACGCGTTCGCGTCCACGGAGATCGCGCCCGTGGCCGCGCGGAACGCGGCGATCTCGTTCGGTTGCTGCTCGAACGCAGGCGGGAGCAGCTGCGCGTCGTAGTACGTCGCATCGACGATGATCTCGTCGACGGTGCGCACGCCGCGTCGCTCGAGATCGCGCGCGAGCTCCACGAGATCCGACTGATGGAGAGACGGATCGCCCATGCCACGCAGGACGAGCCCGCCCGTCACCGCGCCGCTCTCGACGCGACCGTAGAGCCCCGTGCGGAACCGCGTCTCGGCGCCGAGGATCGAGAGCGCGGCAGCGGCGGTGACGAGCTTCTGGTTCGACGCGGGGTTGAGCTGCAGATCGGGCTGGTGCGCGAACACGCGCGCGCCCGTCACCGCGTCGGCGACGGTGATCGAGACCTGATCGCCGAGACCCGCCTCGGACACGAGCGTCGCGAGCGTCGCGGAGACGCCGGCGGTCTGCGCTTCGCCCGGCGAGAGCGAGAGCAGCGCGAGCAGCGCTGCGGAGAGAGCGAGGAGGCGAGGGCGGACGTCGCGCATGCCCGAGCTTCTAGCGCGACGTGCCTGCCCGCGTCGTGGGGCTCGCGGAACGGCGCGTGATCCACGAGGATGCGCGGCGATGGCGACGGGCTCGCACGGAACGACGGTCCCGCGACGACGCGTGGCGGTGCTCGGCGGCGGCATGGGCTCGCTCGCGGCGGCGTTCGAGCTGACGCGTCCCGAGCGTGCGTCGCGGTTCGAGGTGACCGTCTACCAGATGGGCTGGCGGCTCGGCGGCAAGGGCGCGAGCGCGCGCAACGCGGACGTTCACCAGCGCATCGAAGAGCACGGCCTCCACGTGCTGCTCGGCTCCTACGAGAACACGTTCCGCGTTCTCCGCGACTGCTACGCGGAGCTCGGCCGCGAGCCGAGCGTCGATCGCTTCGCGACGATCGAAGAGGTGTTCGAGCCGCACGACTACATCGTGCTCGCCGAGCGCGTGGGTGACGGCTGGGAGCCGTGGCCGTTCACGTTTCCTTCGAACCAAGAGCGGCCGGGACGATCGCAGCGCCAGATCCCGACCCCGTGGGAGTACGTGCAGCTGATCGTCGACGCGATCGGAGATCTCCTGCGCGGTCTGGCGCCCAACGCGAGCAGCCTGCTCGACGTCGCGCGGGGGCTGGTGCGCGGTGGTGCGACCGGATGGACGGGGCAGCTCGCCTCCACGCTCCGCGAGCTTCGTCGCTCGGTCGTCGCGACCCTCGAGCGCGGCGTGTCGAGCTCGACGCGGTTGCGTCGGCTGTCGATCGTCGTGGAGCTGTGGCTCGCGTCTGCGATCGGTCTGATCGAGGATGGTCTCGTCTTTCCTCCGTACGACTGGTTCTCGATCGATGATCTCGATCTGCGCGCGTGGCTCACGAAGCACGGCGCGAGCGAGCGCGCGACGCGGTCCGCGCTCGTGCAGGCGATCTACGATCTCGCGTTCAGCCGCGACGGCAAGGCAGCCGCGGGCACGGCGGTGCACGGCATCCTCCGCATGCTCTGGACCTACCGTGGGTCGATCTTCTATCGGATGCGCGCGGGGATGGGCGAGTGCGTGTTCGCGCCGATCTACGAGGTGCTCCGCCGTCGCGGCGTGCGCTTCGCGTTCTTCAATCGCGTCGACGAGCTCGTCGTCTCGGACGACGGTGCGCGCATCGACGCGATCGAGCTCGGCGTGCAGGCCCACGTCCGCGGCGACGACTACGCGCCGCTGGTCGAGGTCGAGGGTCTCCCGTGTTGGCCGTCGACGCCGCGCTTCGAGCAGCTGGTCGATGGAGAGACGCTCCGTGAGAGCGGCGCGAACCTCGAGGATCACTGGACGCGATGGCCCGACGTCGGATCGAAGCGGCTCGAGCGCGGACGCGACTTCGACGACGTCGTGCTCGGTCTCTCGATCGGCGCGCTGCCCGCGGTGTGTCGTCAGCTCTCGCTCGGGAACGCGCGCTTCGACGGGATGCTCCGCGCGATCGAGACGACGCAGACGCAGGCGGCGCAGCTGTGGCTCGATCGCTCGATCGAGGAGCTCGGCTGGACGCTGCCGTCGCCGATCCTCGATGGCTTCGCCGATCCCTTCGACACGTGGGCGGACATGACGCACCTGCTCTCGGAGGAGCGCTGGCCCGACACGGAGGCACCACGCTCGCTGGCGTACCTGTGCGGTCTCCTCGAGGACGACGAGCCCCTCCCCGCGCGCAGCGATCACGACTACCCCGCACGACAGCGCGCGCGAGCTCGCGCGAACCTCGAGCGATGGCTCGATGCGGAGAGCGGTGCCCTGTGGCCTTCGGCGCGTGACGGCGACGGTCGCTTCGACGTCGCGCGGTTGATCGCGCCACGCGCAGTGCATCGAGATCAGCGCCTCGACGACCAGTACCTCAACGTCCCGATGCACCCCTCCGATCGCTACGTGCTCTCGGTGCCGGGCTCACACCGTCATCGTCTGCGCGCCGACGAGTCGGGCTTCGAGAACCTCGTGCTCGCGGGCGACTGGGTGAAGACGGGTCTCAGCGTCGGCTGCCTCGAGGCGGCGACGATGGCGGGTCTCCGCGCCGCGCACGCACTCGCCGGTGAGCGCGGCGACGTCGTGGGAGATCTGCCTCCCGTGCGCGACGACGCGTCGCAGTCGATCCTCCCGCCGTACGTCGAACGAGGAGGTGAGCTCGTCGTGCGCGCGCCCCTCGGGATGGAGCGCGTGACGATGTGGTCGTTCGTGCTCGACGCCGATCGCGCGGCGCTCGCGCGCTTGGCCGACGATCACCTGAACCGCGTCTGCTGGCGCAGCGGCGTCGAGTACCGACCTGCGGCCGACTTCGTGACGCTCGCGTTCGCCGACTGTCGGCGCGGGCAGGCGCTGCACCCTCCCGATCGAGACAAGGGCTGGCTCGCGGAGCGCGACGTCGCGTTCTGGGTGCCGCTGCTCGCCGGTCGACGCGTCGGGGGGCGCTTCGTCGGCCAGCGCATCGTCTGGTACCTGCCATACATCTTCGCGGACAACGCCGCCGCGGTCGCCACGGGCCGCGAGATCTTCGGCTTCCCGAAGCAACACGCGAGCCTGCGCTTCGCGGGGGATCCCGATCACGACGCGAGCTTCAGCGTGGACGCGCTCGTGATCGATCGCTTCGATCGCGAGAGCGCGGGGGCGATCGAGCGCGTGATCGACGTGCGTCCGATCGAACGCCCGGTCGCGAGCGGCGTCGGCACGCTCGCCTCGGACTTCCTCGTGGCGGCGCGCGCGATGTGGGATCTCGAGGGCTTGCTCGACGTCGCCACGCGCTCCACCGGCGCGATGCTTCGCGGCGGCGACGACGCCAAGACGGGTCTCGTCTTCCTCAAGCAGTTTCGCGACGCGGCAGATCCCTCGCGCGCTTGCTATCAGGCCGTGATCGAGGCGGCCGCGACCGCCGATTCGTTTCGCGCGGCGCGTACGCTCGGCCCGCACGCGATCACGATCCGCCACAGCGACAGCCATCCGATCGCTCGCGAGCTCGGCCTCCGTGACGGGCCGCTCACGAGCCGTCTCGCGGGGTGGCTCGACTTCGACTTCACCATGCGAACAGGCCGCGCGGTCTGAGCCAGCGCATCCGTGCTACGCAACGCGCCCTGTGATTCTTCGCGATCCCGTGCACGGCCTCGTGGCCTTCGAAGGAGACGAAGAGCGGCTCGCGCTCGCGCTCCTCGACACGCGCGAGGTGCAGCGGCTTCGTCGCGTGCGACAGCTCGGGCTGACGTCGCTGGTGTTCCCGGGCGCCGAGCACTCGCGCTTCGCGCACGCGGTGGGCGCGGCGCACGTGATGTCGCGCCTCAAGACGCGCATCGCGCACGTGATGCACGAGCTGCCCGAAGATCAGCGCCTCGACGCGCAGCGAGGCCGCGACGCGTTCGCGGCCGCGTTGCTCCACGACCTCGGCCACGGCCCGTTCTCGCACCTCTTCGAGGAGGTCGTGCCCGACGCGCGGCCCCACGAAGAGTGGACCGTGACGATGATCCTCGATCCCTCCACCGACGTGCACCAGGCCTTGCGCGGGTTCGATCCCGAGATGCCTGCGCGCGTCGCGGATCTGATCACGGGGCGTCACGAGCTGCCGTGGCTGGCGTCGACGGTGTCGAGCGTGCTCGACGTCGATCGCTGCGACTACCTGCTGCGAGACAGCCACATGACGGGCGTGCGCTACGGCATCTACGACCTCGACTGGCTGCTCCGCGCGCTCACGTTCGGCGAGATCACGACAGCCGAGGGTGAGCGTCGGTTCGTGCTCGCGATCGAAGGTCGCAAGGGCCTGCCTCCCATCGAAGGCTTCTTCCTCGCGCGTCACTTCATGTACCAGCAGGTCTATCACCACAAGGCCACGCGGGCGGCCGAGAGCCTCGTGCGCGCGGTGCTCAAGCGCATCCGCACGGTGGTGCGCGAGGGCTCTCGCGCGATCGGGTCCGTGCCCATGGCGCTGCGTCGCGCGGCCCTCGGTGACGTGCCGTCGCTCGAGGACTACCTCGAGCTCGACGACGCCGTGCTCTCGAGCGCGCTCGCCGCGTGTGAGAAGGACGAAGACCGCACGCTCGCAGATCTCGCGCGACGCTTTCGCAACCGCGTGCTCCCGAAGACGGTGCCGCTGCCCGACGATCCGGAGAGCGAGCCGCAGTGGCACGAGGCGCACGCGCGCGCGGCGGACATCGCCGCGAAGCGCGGCCTCGATCCCGAGCTCCACGTCTGGCTCGACGTGGCGGACGACGTTCCCTACGAAGACGACACGCCGGACGCAGGTCTCTGGGTCGTGCTCCGCCACCACGCGCCGCAGCGCCTCGGCGACATGTCGTTCGCGCTCGAGAAGCTCCGCAACCAGCGCATCGTGAGGCCGCGCTTGTGCTTCGCGCCGGAGCTGCGCGACGAGATCGTGGCCGCCATCGAGCCGACGCTCGCGAGGGTTCGATGATGCGCACGTCGTTCGCTGCGTCTCTCCTGTTCGCGATCGCGATCGCGCTCTCGTGCGCCGTGTCGATCGCCGACGCGCAGCGTCATCCGGTCGCCGAGCCGCCTGCGGTCCTCTCCGTCACTCCCGCGGGCGACGGGCATCGCATCGTCGTGACCGTGGAGGCGCGCGAGGCGATCGAGCTCGCGGCCGATCGTCGCTTCTTGCGCTTGGACATCCGCGACGCGCGTGGACGTCGTGCGACGTGCGCGTCCGCCGTGCGTCCTCGCTCCGAGGCGCGCGCGCGGCAGCTGGCGTCCGGCGAGCGCTGGTCCGAGTGGCTCGACATCCGCGAGCTCTGCTGGGGGCGCTCGCTCGCCGCTCTCCAAGGCGCGCGCAGCGTCACGTTCTCGTTCGACGCGGGGCGCACGCGCGGCGCGTGGGTCGCTCGCACACCGCGCGGCACCACGCGCGCGCTCGCACCGATCGAGTCGGGCTGGCGTCCGCCCGCGGCGGCGACTTCGCCTGCGGGCGCGGTCGTCGTCTCGCTCAGCCCTGCGGATGGGATCCGCGGCGGCCGCCCCACGCTTCGTCTCCGTGTCGGAGGCGGCTCGGGAACGATCGCCCGCGCCTACGTGCGCGAAGAGAACGTGTCGTTTCGCGTGCTCACGCCGAGCGGCGGGACGATCACCTGCGGGCTCGCGCCGTTCGCCGGCCGCGCGCTGCCCGACTTCTTCTCGCGACTCTCGACGCGCGGCGCGCGGATCTTCGCGCTCGATGGTGCGACGTACTGCGGTCGCTTCGAGGAGCCTGGGATCTACGAGGTCACCCCGGTCGTCACGCTGACCGAGTCCGGCGACGAGTGGCGCCTGCGCGCCGTGACCGGGACGTTCGTCGGCAACACCGCGCCGCTTCGCATCCGGAGCACCACCTACGTCGAGCAGCCCGCGGCGGGATCGCGATGAGCGAGCGGACGACGCGCCTCGTCGCCATCGTCGCGCTGAGCATTTCGCTCGTGTCGATGGCCATCGCGGTGTATGCGCTGCGTGTGTCCGAGGATCGCACCGCCGAGATCGAGCGCCTGCGCGAGAGCCTCGAGCGTGCAGCCACGGCGGCATCGTCCAGCGGGGGTCGTCCTTCGCTCGCGCTCGACCCTGGAGACGATCGCGAATGACGCTCGAGATGAGCGATCCGAGGTTGCCCGCGCTTCGCGGGCTTGCGACTATGCGGCGGGACCATGGCGAAGATTCTCGTCGTCGATGATCAGAGAAACATGCGGACCACGCTCTCGCTCATGCTGCGAGGCGCCGGTCACGACGTGACCGAAGCAGCCGACGGCGAAGAGGCGTGCACGCGCGTGGACGGCGACGCGTTCGACCTGGTGCTCACGGATCTCCGCATGGCCGGCAAGGATGGCCTCGACGTCCTCCGTCACGTCAAAGAGACCACGCCCATGACCGAGGTGCTGGTCATGACGGCGTACGGCACGATCGAGAGCGCCGTCGAGGCCATGCGCATCGGCGCGTACGACTACATCCAGAAGCCGTTCGCCGAGGAAGAGCTCCTCGTGAAGATCGAGCGCGCGATCGAGAAGCGAAAGCTCGCGGGCGCGATGAGCGCGATGACGGCGAGCTTCCGGGAGCGCTACGGCTTCTCGAACATCATCGGGCGCTCGGCGGCCATCCGCGACGTGCTCGCGCGCATCGTGCGCATCGCACCCACCGACACGACCGTCCTCATCACCGGCGAGAGCGGCACCGGCAAGGAGCTCGTGGCGCGCGCGATCCACGCGAACTCGCTGCGGGCCGACAAGCCGTTCGTGACCGTGAACTGCGCGGCCGTGAGCGAGACGCTGCTCGAGAGCGAGCTCTTCGGTCACGTGCGCGGCGCCTACACGGGCGCGGTCACTGCGCGGCGGGGTCTCTTCGAAGAGGCCAACGGCGGCACGTTCTTCTTCGACGAGATCGCGGAGACCCAGCCGGCCTTCCAGGCGAAGCTCTTGCGCGCGATCCAAGAGGGCGAGATCCGCCGCCTCGGCGACAACAAGGCGATGACGGTCGACGTGCGCATCGTCGCCGCGACCAACCAGGACCTCCAAGAGGCCATCGCCGACAAGCGCTTCCGCCTCGACCTCTACTACCGCCTCAACGTCGCGCGGTTCGTGCTGCCGCCGCTGCGCGAGCGCCGCGAGGACATCCCCCTCCTCGTCGAGCACTTCGTCGACAAGTACGCGCGCAAGATGCGCCGGCGCGTGGAGCTCGGCGAGGGCGTGATCGACTACCTCGTTCGCTACGACTTCCCGGGCAACATCCGCGAGATCGAGAACATGATCGAGCAGGGCGTCGCGCTCTCGGTGGATGGCCGCGTACGCCTCGACGACATCGTGCCGCCCGAGATCCAGTCGCGCGTGACGCCCACGCCGGGCAGCGTCGCGGGTCGCAGGCTCACCGAGGTCGTCGACGACGCGGAGCGCGAGGCCATCGCCAAGGTGCTGCGCGAGGTCGAGGGCAACAAGGAGAAGGCCGCCGAAGTCCTCGGCCTCTCCGGCACGACGCTCTGGCGCAAGATGAAGCGCCTCAACATCTCGGGCTGACCGTCGGAGTCAGACGGCGCCGAAGAACGCGAGGTGCTCGGCGACGCGCAGCGCGCCGACCTTCGCGAGCGAGACGCCATCGCGCGGGCCGCTCGCGGTGAGCGTCACGGTGTGCGGCGCCGTCGTCGTGATCGCGGCGTGGAGATGGAGGCCGTCGCCGACATCCATGCGGTGGGTCATCGTGCCGCGCGCGACGAAGCCGGCCGCGATGTCGAGCGCCCCACCACCGTCGCCGTTCGGCACCACTCCCGTAGGGCGAACGATGACCGTGCCCTTCAGATCGTCGTCCGTCGGTCGATGGAGCGCACGACCGAGCTGCGGGAACGGCTGCACGATCGCATAGTCGTGAAAGAGCGTGATCCAGCGGAGGCGAGTCGCGTCGTCGAGCCGCCACGGATGCGGGATGCCGACGTGCGCGTGCGCCGGGATCTCGATCGGTCGATCGTGCTCGTCGGCGAGCGTGCCGTCTTCGGCGATGCGGAACGTGCCCGTGATCTCGCTCGCCGTGCCGAGATGGAACGACCACACGAGCCGTCGCGCGAGCGGCGCCCACAGCGGGTGGGCGCGATGACGTCGCTCGAGCTCGTCCTGAGGCAGCGTGCGGCCCGCGATCATCCGACGCTCCATCGCGTGGAGCCGCATCTCGACGAGCATCGCGACATCGGCCTTGACCTCGGTGACGCGCGCGTGCGCCCGCAGGTCGCTCGCGCTGGGCGTCGCGACCGTGGGGAGGCGCTTGGTCACGCGATCGGAGGCGTCGCGGAGGACGAGCTCGAACTGGTCGTCGAGCTCGAGCGTGTAGGGCGATCCGTCGTGCTCGAAGCGCATCGAGCGACCCTCGAGGAAGCTCGGCGTGAGCGACTCGACGAGATCGTCGTGCGCGAGCTCGCGTGACTTCGCGATGCGCGCGATCTCCCTCTTCGCGTGCCACGTCTTGTGACCCCGCGTGGTGGCGCCCAAGAGCTCCACGGCCGCCGCGTCGGAGCCGATCGAGCCGAGGACCTCGAGCGCGCGATCCTTCTTGAGGTTCGGGAGGACGCGTCGGACCACGTCGTCGTCGTCTCTCGCCAGCGACACCAGCGCGTCGATCATCCACGCGTCTCGCGTCTTGCCGCCGGCGAGCTCCCAGCCGCGCGCGAGCGTCCACGCGAGCTCTGCGAGGTCTGCGGGCTCACACCCCTCGCGCACCTCGGCGATCGCGGGATGCTCGTGCGCGTGTCCGGATCGCGAGAGGTAGATCGCGAGCGCCATGATGGCGTCGAGCGGGAGCACGTCGTCTCGGCCTCGCAGTCGAACGGGCGGGAGCTCGCCCGCCCGAAACGCCGCGCCGAGCTTGGGGGCGCGTGAGGGCCCCGCGACGGACACGCGTCGCGAGAGCAGCTCGTCGATCGCGTCGCCGATCTCGGGAGCGATGGCGCGCGAGGCCTCGCGCACGAACGCGGGCCCGTGTCTTCGCGCGAGCTCGATCACGCCGCGCTCCGCGAGCGTTCGCGCAGCCCCGGGCGCACCCACCGCGGCTGGGACGATTCCTGCGATCGCGGCGTCGCGGTGAGACGCGAGCCAGTCGCCGACGAGAGGCGCGTGCGTCGGGTCGTCCGCCCCACCGAGGAGCGCGACCGCCATCTCCGGCGCGACCACGCGCAGCGCCCACTGGGGCGCGTGATCGTCGCGCGCGACCGCGTGCGCGGCGTGCGCGACGAGACCGTCGAGCGCGTCGGGCCCGAGCCAGACGATCGCGTCCACGGCCATGCCGTGCCATCGCATCCGATGCGCGGGCCAGCTCGCGTAGAGCGCGAGCGCGGCGTCGCGCGGGAGCTGCGTCCAGCGTCCACGCACCGAGAGCGACGGAGAAGGATCGAGCACTGCCGCGACGAACGCGGCCGCTGCGTCGGGATCGAAGGGGCGTTCTTGGTCCACGACGAGCTGCGTGCGGCGGCTCGCATCCACCGAAGCGTCCGCGAGGATCCGACGGGTGAACGTCGAGGCCGGACAGATCTCCACGACGGGCAGTGGCGCCGTGATCTTTCCTTCCTTCGTCCACGGTGGCGTCGACAGGCAACGAGGCAGTGACGCGAGCGTCGAGGACACCTTCGGCGTGCGTGCGCGCGGCGAGCTCGAATCCGACGTCGGTGGAGCGCTTGCGGCATCCGCGCTGCTCGTGCTGCGACGCACGCGCGCGAGGATCTCCGCCACCGCCTGCGCAGCTCGTGACTTGCCCTTCGTGTGCGGCGCCAGCGCCTCTTCGGCGTACTGCGGATGCCGCGCGAAGAACTCGAGGACGAACGGCTGTGCGCTCGATCGCGTCGCGACCTTTCCGAGCACACGCGCGGCGCGAGGGTCGTCGTAGACCGCGACGGCCCGCGAGAGGTGCTTGAGCGCGTGAGTGTCCTTCGCGCTCTCGAGCGCGGCGACGAGCATCGGCAGCGCGCGGAGGTCGAAGCGACGCACGAGATCGACGACGCTGGCCGAGGACGCGTCGGCGACGAGCCGCGTCGCCGCGTCGAGATCGTCGATGCGAGCGATCAGCATTCGCCAGCCGTCACCGTCGCGCGGCGTCGTGCCGAGCCACGTGTCGACGAGCCCGTTCGCGAGGTCGGCGCGATGAACGAGCGCCTCGCACATCACCATGCGCGCAGGCAAGGCGGCGCCCTCCCATCGCTCGCGCACGAGGGCCTCGATGGACGCTCGCTCGCTCGGGCTCGCGCGCATCACGAGCTCGCCGACGGTGCTGCCGAGCAGCGGCACACGGACCGGGCGCTGTTGGAGCATCACCTCGCCGTTGGCCGGGTAGTCGACCTCGATCGACGAGGCTTCGATCAACGCCTCGACCGCGCCGAGCGCCCCGAGCCGGTGCGCGGTGAACGCGAGCGCGGCGCTTCGCGTGCTCCTCAGCCACGTGAGCCGAACCAGCACCGCCAGGGCGAGGATCGAGGGCGTCGTGACGGGTGCCGCGTCGAGCGCCAGCACGCCGTCGACCTCCACGAGCGCTCCAGCCAGCGCAGGCACTGCCAGGCGCCGCCGCGGTCCGAAGCGTGTCATCGCTGCGCGCAGATCCGAGAAGAGCGCTGCTTCCTCCTTGGGCTTTCGCTTCGGGAGATCGGCGACGGTCGACGGCGTGAGGTACTTGCGTGCCTCGGGCGTGAGCTCCACGGCCATCGACCGTCAGCCCGTGCCGTCTCGCTTGATGCCGAGAGATCGCATCTTCTTGTGGAGGTTCGTGCGCTCCACACCGAGCACCACGGCCGCACGCGAGATGTTCCACTCGAAGCGCTCGAGCGTGTCGAGCACGAACTGTTTCTCCGCGCGCTCTCGGTACTCCCGCAGTGTCTCGCGCGGTCCCGCGTCGCCCACGGCGGGCGCGGGGAGGGCGGACGCCTGCTCCGCGGAGATCTGACGGCGCGGCAGCTCGGGGAGATCGTCGAGCGTGATCGTCTCTTCGCTGAGGATCGCCATGCGCTCGACCACGTTGCGCAGCTCGCGGACGTTGCCGGGCCACGTGCGCTCGGACAGCGACTCGAGCACGTCGGGCTCGAACGGCTTGGGCCGCATGCCGTTCTCTTCGCAGAACTCGACGAGGAACGACTTCGCGAGCATCGGCACGTCTTCGGGCCGCTCGCGGAGCGACGGGCTCCGAAGCGGGATCACGTTGAGTCGGAAGAACAGGTCTTCGCGGAACTCTCCCGCGGCGACCGCGGCGTCGAGATCCTTGTTCGTGGCCGCGACCACGCGCACGTCGACCGAGATCACCTGCTCACCGCCGACGCGCGTGATCTCGCCGCTCTGGAGGGCGCGCAGGACCTTGGCCTGTGCGTTGGGCGCCATGTCGCCGATCTCGTCGAGGAACAGCGTGCCGGTGTGCGCGACCTCGAAGAGGCCCTTCTTCTTGCCCACCGCGCCGGTGAACGAGCCGCGCTCGTGTCCGAAGAGCTCGCTCTCGATGAGATCCGCCGGGATCGCGGCGCAGTTCACCTTCACGAAGGGCTTCTCGGCGCGCGGCGAGAGCCGATGGATCGCGCGCGCGATCAGCTCCTTGCCCGTGCCGCTCTCGCCCGTGACGAGCACGCGACCCTTGGTGGGCGCGACCTTCTCGATCTCCGAGAAGAGGCGCTTCATCACGGCGCTCTCGCCGACCATCTCGTAGCGCTTGCGGGCGT
Source organism: uncultured Sandaracinaceae bacterium (assembly GCA_964502175.1). Lineage (GTDB taxonomy): Bacteria > Myxococcota_A > Polyangia > Polyangiales > Sandaracinaceae > JAFLCL01. The sequence continues at coordinate 57,335 of CAZCVE010000009.1, read as the reverse complement.
TGCGCTTGAGCGCGCGCACTTCCTTCTCGAGGGCGCCCGTGCGGAGCGCGTTGCGCACGCTGACGAGCAGGCGGTCGCGATCGAGCGGCTTCTCGAGGAAGTCGGTGGCGCCTTGGAGCACGGCCTCGACGGCATCGGCGATCGACGCGTGGCCCGAGATCATCACGACGGGGACGAGGTCCTTCTGGGCGCGCAGCTTCTTGAGCGCTTCGACGCCGGTCATGCCGGGCAGACGCACGTCGAGGATCACCGCGTCGAGATCCTCGGTCTCGATCAGGCTCAGGGCCTCCTCGGCGCTCCCGGCCTCGAGGACCTCGATGTCCTCGCCATCGAGCACCATGCCGATCGTGCGGCGGATGTTCTTCTCGTCGTCGACGACGAGGACGGTGCTGGTCATCCCGCGACTATAGCGTCGCCTCGCACGCGACCGACAACGTCAGCGGACGAAGCGCTCGTGGAGCGCGCGCACGAGGCCATCGAGGTGCGCCTCGTCGACCACCATGGAGATGCGCGAGCCGCTCGCGACGACGCTGCGCGGCTCGCACGCGAGGCCGCGCGCGACGGCCACGGCATGGGCGACGTTCGAGGCCTCGAGCCCGACGATCGAAGCGGCGGCGAGACCGGGGTGTAGGCGCATCGCATCCCCCACCTCGGTGACGAGGCGCTGGCGGACGGCGTCCCAGTCCGGCGTGAGCGACGTGGCGACGGTCATCGTCGCGTCGAGCACGCCGTCCTTCGGGCGCGCGTCCACGTCGCGCGTCGGCACCGACGACTCGGCGAGCACCGCGCTCGCGCGCGAGAGCGCACCTTCGCCGCGCGTCTCGAGGAGGACCACGCCGCGCTGACCGACCACGCTGCGCGCGCCGTGGCTCGCGTCGTCTCTCACGACGGTCTCGCGTCCCGGCTCGAACGTGGAGCGCGCGTGGATGGCGATCTTGGCCTTCTTCGCGAACTCGACGGCCGTCGCGTTCAGCACCTTGGCGCCGACGTCCGCCATCTCCTGCATCGCCTCGTAGTCGAGCAGCGCCAGGTGCTTCGCGTCGGAGACGATCCGCGGATCCGCGCTGTAGACGCCGTCGACGTCGCTGTAGATCTCCGCGCGATCGGCATCGAGCGCAGCCGCGAGCGCGATGGCCGTGGTGTCGCTGCCGCCTCGACCCAGCGTCGTGATCTCGCGGCGGTAGCTCATGCCTTGGTAGCCCGCGATGATCACGATCTTGCCGCGCGCGAGCTCGTCCTCGATGCGGTGCGGTCGCACCTCGAGGATGCGCGCGTCGAAGTGGCGATCGTTCGTGATGATGCCGCTCTGCGATCCCGTGAACGAGATGGCCTCGCACCCGCGCTTCTGGATGGCCATCGCGAGGAGGGCCATCGAGACGCGCTCGCCCGTCGTGAGCAGCATGTCGAGCTCTCGCCGAGGCGGGTTCGGGTCGACCTGCTTCGCGAGCGCGAGGAGCTGATCGGTCGTCTTTCCCATCGCCGAGACGACGACGACGACGGCGTTGCCTTCGCGCCTCGCGGCGACGACCTTGTCGGCGACCCGGCCGAGCTTCTCGACGTCTGCGACCGAGCTCCCGCCGTACTTCTGGACGACCGTGACCATGCGCGACGCCTCCGACTGCGAGGCCGCGATCGCTCGCATCCACGGTCGGATAACACGCGCCCCGAGGGCCGTCCGCTTTCCTGCGAGAGGCCGCGATCTCGCGCGTGGCCTGCGTGCTCGCTACCCTGCGAGGGTCGATGGAAGGCGAGCTCCCCACCTCCTCCCCTCACGCCGATCGTGCGGCCCTGGCCTTCGTGCGTGCGCTCGACGTGGCGCTGCCGCCGGGCTCGGGCGACACGCTCCGCCTCGAGCTCGCGACGGAGTGCGCGCCGGTGCTCGACGCGTTCTCGCGCGCCAGCGATCCGGTGGGCGTACGCGAGGCGATGGCGCTCGCGGGGCTCTTGGCGCGTCGCACGGCGGACCTCGGAGCCTCTGGGATCGTGCTGTCGGCCGTGGTCGAGGCGCTCCTCGCCGTCGTCGGCGAGGACGTCGGTCCCGATGACGCGAGGGCGCTGCGCGGGCTGATGATCGAGGGCTACGCGGCGGCGCGCCTCGAGCACGATCGCGACCGCGAGCGCGACGAGCGCGTGCGCGTCACGCGGCCGTTCGTGATCGCACCACGCTGCGTGGCGCTGGTGCTCCAAGGGTCGGGTGATCCCGACTGGATCACGGGGGCCGCAGAGGGTCTCGGGCCGCTCTTGCTCCACTCGGACGCGCGCGCCGTGATCGTGTTGGTGCACCTGTCTGACGACGCGTCGGACGCGTGTCTCGGCGAGCTCTCGAGCATCGTCGACGTCGCCGGCGTCGTCGGCGCACGGGTGATCTTCGGCGCGGTCGGCGGAGTCGGACCTCTCCTTCGATCACGCGTGGGCGACCGCGCCATTGTGATCACCGACGACGCCGCGACCGCGTTCGGCGATGCGATCGCCATCGCGAGCACGAGCCCCACCGAGGCCATGCGCGCGCGCGTCGCTGGCTTGCTCAAACGCCTTGGCGTCTGAGTGACCGAGCGCCTCGGCGTCTGAGCGACCGAGCGCCTCGGCGTCTGAGGATCACTGCGACGCGGGCTGGTCAGTCACGGTCGCCGCTCGATCCGCGGTGTCCATCTCGAGGAGCTGCCGACGCGCCGCCGAGGCCACGGCGGGGACGGGCGAGCGCGTGGCGCGATCGAGGGCCACGCGCGCCTCGCGCGAGCGGCCGATCCTGCGCAGACAGTCCGCCATCTCCATCGAGGCGCGACCGCTCTCCGGGTACGTCGGGTAGCGCGACTGCAGCTGCTGGTAGCGCGCGACGGAGTCGGCGCAGCGACCGGCCGCGGCGAGCTGGCGAGCCTGCCCGTGCAGCGCCGCGGCGCCGAGATCGCCCGCGCTCGGACCGCCGGGCACCGAGTCGACGTCCCAGGCTTCCGTGCCGGACCGCGCGCTCCCGCCGCTCGATCCCGTGATCGGCTGCGGCGCGGTCGCCTGCGTCGACGGCTGTGTGGACGGTTGCGGCGTGGTCGCCCGCTCCGTCGTCGGCGCCGTGCTCGGGGTCGTCGACGGCACCCACATCTCGACGCCGCCTGTGGTGGGGCCGGTGGGGGGGAGGGGCTCGCCTTCGACACTGCCCGCGGCCGACGTGAGCTCGGGCAGCGAGTCGTCCCGCACCGAGCCCGGCGGCGCTTCGGTCGGCACGGTGCGCTCGAATCCTGCGAGCACGGCCTCGTCGGTCTCGGCCTGCTGGGCTTGGCTCGGAGCGCGCTGCTCGTTCTCGGCTGCGCGCGCGAGATCCTCGGTGCGCGGCGGGTCGCGGCGAGCGGTCGCGCCCTGCAGGTCTTCTTCTTCCGCCGGCTGCTCCACGGTGACGCGCCCGGTGCGCGGATCGTGGGTGAGCTGGAGCGGCTCGGCGGGCGCGAGCGCGGAGGTCTCGCTGGTCTGCTGGGGATCGGGCTCGAGCAACGGCGGGGCACCGCGACCCGCGCCGCCGCCGAGCTGCGGGAGGTACCAGAGGCCGATCCCGACCACGAGCAAGAGCACCGTCGCGACGCCGAGCTGAGGCCCCATCACCAGCGCCCCCAAGCGACGCAGCCAGCCCGCGAGCCCGCTGTCGTCCGAGGAGGCCTCTTCGCGCGGCGTCGTGTGGGCCACGGGCGCAGCGTCGACGGGCTGCTCACGCGCGGCGCGGTTGGCGGCCGCTTGTTCGCGCGCCGCGGCCAACACCTTCGACATGGACGGCGCGGGCTCGAGCTCGAGCTTGCGGGCGAACGCACGGCCGATCTCGATCTTCTGGAAGGCCTGGCGACACGTGGCGCAGCCCTCGATGTGAGCGCGCATCACCGCGGCGGCGCTCTCCTCGAGCTCGCCGTACGAAAGATCGAGAAGACTCTTCTCGCACTGCTCGCAGTCCATGGCGGCCTCGCTACCTGCGCTCGTCACGAGCGCCTCCCTTCACGACACTCTCGCTCGCCCGACGTCACTCGCCGTCGAGCTCCTTCACGTAGTCCTCGTACTCCGCGAGCGCCCGCTGAAGGCGCTCGAGCGCGTACCGCATCCTGCTCTTCACGGTGTTCTCGGGCACCCCGAGGACCTCGGCGATGTCCTTGAACGGCATGCTCTGCACCTCGCGCATCAAGAACACCTCGCGCTGCTCGTCCGGCAGCGCTTCGACGGCCGCCGAGATCCGCACCGAGAGATCCTGCGCGATCACGTTCCGATCGCTCGCGGACACCGGGCTCGCGATCTTGTCGAGGAGCGCCTGTCCCTCGCCCTCGTCCCCGCCGCCCGCGGTCGGGGCATCGAGCGAGCGGTGCCGTCGGAAGGCCATCTTGCGGGACGTGTCGATGCAGAGGTTGCGGGCGATCGTGTAGAGCCAGGTGCCGACCTTCGACTGTCCCTGGAACTCGTTCGAGCGCTGCACCACGCGCATGAAGACCTCTTGGAGGAGCTCCGAGGCCTGCTCGGCGTCCCGCGTCGAGCGCAGGATGAAATTGTAGAGCGGCCGCTCGAACCGACGGACCAGCACCTCGAACGCCGTGTCGTCTCCCTGGTTGAAGCGACGCAAGAGCTCCTCGTCCGACACCGCGTCGCGCGGGTCCATCACCACGGAGGACCTCCAGCGGCAGCTCGCCGATCGCTTCTGGCTGAGCCACGACGGCGCGATGTGACCGAAGGTTCATGGTGCCCGAGACGCACCACGCGGCCGTTCGATCTTTCTTCGGCTCCTCGCACGGCCGGCGATTCTAGCCAGCGCCGGGCCCGGCGCGCGCCTTATCTGCCGTGCGGACGTCGGCTATCTCGCCCGCTTCCTTGGGTTCTGGCCATGTGTCTGCGGCCGGGGCGTCGTTGACCCCTCCGATCTCGGTTGGTATAAGCCTCGACGCTTCGGTGGGTCTTCGGCTCCTCGTGATGCCCACCGAGGTCGGATCGGCTTCGTGATCGCTGCCGAGCACGCATCGTGCTTTTGGCGGCCCATAAGGAGTGAGCATGCGCAGGGTGATGGCCCTCTGGCTCTCGGTGGCCCTTGCAACGTTGGTCGGGAGCTTTGCCGTCGTCACTGGCGCGCAGGAAACCGCACCCGCGGAGACCGCGCCGGCAACGACCGCCGCTCCGGCGACCGCGGCTCCGGCAACCGCCGCGTCGACCGAGGAGGTCGTCACAGGCGACACTTCGGCCGCCGTGCAGGCGGCAGATCAGCAGATGGACGCGGGCACGTACGCCACGCGCCTCCGCGATCTCGAGCAGCGCATCGACGCCCTCAAGGAGCAGATCTTCCGCTCCAAGGCGCGTCTCTCGCTCCTCGCGGAGACGGTCCTCCAAGGCGTGGTCGCCGGCGCTCAGGCCGTGATCATCCACGAGAACCGCATGTCGTCCTCGTACCGTCTCGTGAAGGTGCAGTACGCGCTCGATGGCGCGCGCATCTTCAACAAGGCCGACGAAGAAGGGCCCCTCGGCGATCAGACCGAGTTCGAGGTCTACAACGGCTCGATCGTACCGGGCGACCACAACATCACGGTGAACCTCGAGTACCGCGGCAACGGCTACGGCATCTTCTCGTACCTGAAGGGCTACCGATTCCGCGTGCGCTCGAGCTACACGTTCAACGCGCCCGAGGGCAAAGCCGTCACGATCCGCGTGGTCGGATACGAGAAGGGCGGTCCCACCGCGCCGCTCGAGGAACGCCCCGCCGTTCGCTACATGGAGCGGACCGAGGGACGCGCAGCCCGCTCCGACTCGTCGGGTGAAGCCGCTCCTGCCGAGGAGAGCGGAGAGTGATGACGAGGCGACGACGCTCACACGTCGTCGCGGTCGCGGCTCTGAGCGCCTCTCGGTTCGTGGCGCTGGGTCGGTCGATCGCGGCGCGGGGACTGCCGATCGCGGCGTTGTCGGTGGTGCTGTTCCAGCCGCAGCTCGCGCTGGCGCAGGACTTCGATGCGATCACGCGCGACACGACCAGCATCGAGGGGCAGGTCGACGCGCTGGTTCGTGAGCCGCTCGAGGAGCAGGGGCGCCGCAGCCCCACGCACGTCGAGGAGCGCCTCACGGACGGTGAGCTCTTCTATCGCCTGCGTGACTACGTGCGCGCCTCGATCATCTTCACCGACATCGTCGAGAACTACCCGCAACACGCGGCCTTCTCGGACGCGCTGTTCCTGCTCGCCGATTCGCTGTTCCGCGCCGGAGATCATCTCGGCGCGCGAACCCGCTTCCGCGAGGTCATCTCGCGATCGAGCGATCCGCGGTTCCGGCCGTTCATCCAGCGCGCGCTCGGTCGACTGATCGAGATCGCCATCCGCACGCGAGACTTCGACGGCATCGAAGAGGTCTTCCGTCAGCTCTCGAGCCTCCCGCCTGCCGAGGTCGAGGCGGCGACCACCTACTTTCGCGCGAAGTACCTCTTCAACCGCGCGGTGCCGACCGAAGACGTCCTTCGTGATCCGGCGGCGCGTGCTCGCATCGACACCGCTCAGCTCGATCAGGCGCGCTCGTCGTTCGAGGCCGTGACGGCGGGCAGCCCGTACTATCCGCAGGCGGTCTACTTCATCGGCGTCATTCACACGGTCCGCGAGCAGTACCCGCAGGCGATCGACGCGTTCACCCGCGTGCTCCGCACCGAGGCGACGACGCCCGAGCACCAGGAGGTCGCCGAGCTGTCGCACTTGGCCCTCGGTCGCCTCTACTACGAGACAGACCAGCTCGCGCAGGCCGTCGAGGCGTACCAGGCGGTTCCGCGCACGTCGTCGCGCTTCGACATCGCGCTCTACGAGCTCGCGTGGGTCCACATCCGACGCGGTGACTCGGTGCGCGCCGAGCGTGCGCTCGAGGTCATGGCGCTCGCGGCTCCCGACTCGCGCTTCATCCCGGACGGTCAGATCCTCCGCGGAAACCTGCTGCTCCGAAACGGTCGCCTCGAAGAGGCCGATCACGTGTTCGACCAGGTCCACAACGACTTCAACCCGGTGCGTCGTCAGCTCGACGAGCAGCTCGCGGCGCACGACGACGATCCGATCGCGTACTTCCGCAGCCTCGTCCACGACAACCTCGAGGTGTTCGACGCCAACGCGTTCTTGCCGCCCGCCGCGCAGCGCTGGGGCCGTCTCGAAGGCGACATGGATCGCGCGCTCGACACGCTCGCGGACCTCGCGCAGGCGCGTCAGCTCGTGAACGAGACCAGCCAGCTCGTCGAGCGACTCACGGCAGCGCTCAGCGCGCCGAACCGTGTCGCGATCTTCGCGGACCTGAGGCGCCAGCTCGAGCGCTCCACGCAGCTCCACAACCGCATCACGCAGGTGCGCCGCAGCATCCTGGCAGGCGAGGGTGGAAGCGGAGAGCTCGCCGAGGTCCGACGCCAGCGTCGCGAGCTCGAGCGCTACCTCGACAACATGCCGACCACCGACGAGCAGATCGCCGCGCAGGACGACGAGATCCTCGGGCAGGTGCGTCGGCTCGAGCGCGAGCTCGCCCGCCTCGAGGTCGAGCTCCTCGGCATCGAAGCGCGCGTGACCGGCATCGAGCACTACCTCGACTCGCCGAACCGCACGCCGGTGCCCGACGCCGACGCCGCCGTGCGCGCCGAGGCCGCGAACCACCGCGCGTCGGTCCGTGAGTACCGCCAGCAGATCCAGGAGCTCCGCATCGCGCTCGAGAGCGCGCGCCTCGGCGTGGGTGTGGGCGATGACCGCTACCGCCGCCAAGGCCGCATCCGCGAGGAGTACAACCGTCTCGCCGAGCGCGAGGCGCAGCTCGGCGGCGGCGGCGGACGCGGTGAAGAGCTCCTTCGTCGTCTCGGCGCCACGGAGCGCCGGCTCGATCAGCGCGACGGAGAGCTCGAGCGCGTCGCAAACGAGCGCGCGACCGAGATCCGCCGTCAGGTGGACGAAGAGAGCCAGCGCATCGTGGGCTACCAGCAGACGCTCGCGCAGCTCGACACCGAGGCCGAGGACGTCGTGGGCGCGGTCACCTACCACAACTTCCGCTTGGTGCAGCGGCGCTTCTACGACCTCGTCCTGCGGTCCGACGTCGGCACGATCGACGTCACGTGGGCCGTGCGCGAAGAGCACCGCATGCGCGTCGAGATGCTGACGCGCGAGCGCCAGCGCGAGCTCCAGGCGCTCGACGACGACTTCCGAGAGATCATGGACGACAGCACGCCAGGCTCGGCCGCCGAGGCCGAGGAGAGCGAAGGGGGTACGCCATGACCAGCTCACAGCGCTGCGCCTCGCTCGCCACCCAGCTCGCGGCCTGCGTCGCGGTGGTCCTCGGCCTCGCGATCGTCACGGCGCCGCCGCCGCGCGCCCGCGCTCAGGCCACGGACGGAACCGTCCCCGCAGATGGGACTGTGCCCGCCGATGGCACGGTCGCAGCGGACGGCACCGTGCCGGCAGACGGCACGGTCGCGGCGGATGGCACGGTCACGGATGGAACCGCCACCGACGGCACTGCGAGCAGTGGGACCGACGGTACTGCGACCGACGGGACCGTCGGCGGCCCCGCGACGGCCGCCGATCCGTGGGCCGGCACCGCCGACGTCCGCCCGCCTGCGTTCCTCGACACCACGGACCGCCGCATCCGCGACGATCGTCCTCCCCCGAGCGAAGAGCAGGTCGCTGCGCTCCGCGAGATGGAGGCGGAGGTCGATCGCTTCACCAAGGCGGGGCACTCCTACCGCAGCGCGATCGTCTCGATCCTGCGCCGCGAGTACGGGCAGCGTCGTCGCGATCGTGAGCAGGGCTACTCGCGTCAGATCCGCGAAGAAGAGCGCCTCCAGAACGACGCGCGCGAGGCCGCCATCCGCGCGTTCGAGCGCTTCATCCGTCGCTACCCGAACGACACGACCTACACCGCGGACGCGATGTTCCGCTTGGGCGAGCTCTACTACGAGCGCTCGGCGATCACCTTCGCGGAGGCCGTCGAGATCGATCCGGCGGCGACGACGGGTCACCCCGACTTCAACCCCACGATCAACCTCTACCGCGACCTCGTCGCGCGCTTCCCCGGCTACCGCAGGATCGACGGCGTCTACTATCTCATCGGCTACTGCCTGAACGAGATGGGCAACATCCAGGAAGCGCGCATGGCGTGGCTCAACCTGGTCTGCGCCAACCACTACACGTACACGGGCGCCATCCCCACGCCGGTCGCGGAAGAGGCGGAGCCTGTCGAAGATCCCAACGCCGCGCATCCGGCCGCCGAGATCCTCGCGCCCACCGCGCCTGCGGCCGAGGTCGCGTTCGTCGATCCGTACCTCGACTGCCGGCCGATCACGCCCGAGGCCGAGTTCGTGAGCGAGACGTGGCTCCGCATCGGCGAGTACCACTTCGACTTCGACTTCGAGCCGCACTTCCTCGATCGCGCGATCAGCGCGTACTCGCACGTCCTCGCGAACCCCGACGACCGCAACTACAACCTCGCGCTCTACAAGGTGGCCTGGGCGTACTACCGCGCGAGCCGCTACCCCGAGGCGATCGCCCACTTCGCGCAGCTCGTCGACTGGTCGGATCGTGAGCAGGAGCGAACGGGACGCGCGGGCTCGGAGCTCCGCGCCGAGGCGATCCAGTACCTGGGCATCACGTTCGCGTACGACGACTGGAACGAGAACCAGCTGCCAGACGTGCAGGAGAGCCTGCCGACCGCCATCCAGCGGCTCCAGGATCCGAGCCTCCTGCCGCAGGACCGTCCGTGGACCGCCGAGGTCTACTTCCACACCGGTCAGGTGTTCTTCGATCAGGCGCAGTACGAGCTCGCGATCGAGGTCTGGGAGCTCGCGCTGCGACGCTTCCCGCTGCATCACCGGAACCCGGAGATCACGCTCCAGATCGCGCGCGCCTACCGTCGTCTGAACGACCGCGAGGGCGAGCTGCGCACGAGCGAGATGGCTGCCCAGTACCTGCCGGGAGGCGAGTGGTACGACAGCAACGGCGAGCATCCGCGTGAGCAGCGCCAGGCCGAGGAGATGGCGGAGCAGATCCTCATCAACCAGGCCATCCAGCACCATCAGGCGGCCACCAACCTGCGTCGCCGCGCCGTGGCGAACCGCGACGAGGCGCTCCTTCAGCAGGCGATCGCCGAGTACAACCTCGCGGCGGGCATGTACCGCCGGTACATCGAGCTCTACCCGAACCGTCCCGACGCGTACGAGCTCCAGTACAACCTCGCGGAGTGTCTCTTCTGGTCGGAGCAGTACGACGAGGCGGCGCAGGCGTACGCCTCGGTGCGTGACTCGAACCTCGACGACAGCTTCCTCAGCATCTCGGCGCGTCGTGTCGTCGAGTCGCTCAAGCGCTTGCTCGACGGTGCCGTCCAGCGCGGCGAGATCACGGTGCAGACGGATGCGCCCGCACCGTCGGGCACGCCGCTGCGCGTGTCGCCCGTCACGATGCCGGACATCGTCCAGCGCGTCGCGCAGGCCCGCGAGGTCTACCTCGCGCGCGTCGACGAGCGCGCCGACAGCGAGCACGTGCGCGCGTCGTACGACTTCAACAACGCGCTTCTGCTCTACGCGTACGGCTACTGGCCGCAGGCCCGCGAGCGCTTCACGCGCATCTATCAAGAGCGCTGCTCGGGACCGAACGGCTCCGAAGAGGGCCAGATCGCGTACGTCAACCTCCGCAACATGGCCGTCGCGCTGAACGATGGCGAAGAGGTCGGTCGGCTCGCGCGAGACCTGACCGAGCGCAGCTGCACGTTCGCTCCGGACGGCACCGCGCCGGTCCAGCGCGACCGCGCGTTCTGTCAGGCGAACCCCGACGACGTGATCTGCCAAGCGGGCCAGGACATCACGAACGAGGGCTTCCGCGACGCGCTGGCCATCTACCGCGAGGCGATGGAGGGCACGCCCGAGGGGCAGCTGTGCCCGACCACCGTGGACGACCGTCGCCGCACGCTCTTCGAGCGCTCCGCGACGGACATGATCAACGCGGTCAACGCCACCCCGGAGCACCCGGAGGCGCCCAACGCGCTCATCTACGCGGCTGTCGCGCTCGAGTGTACGAGCCGCAACGAGTCCGCGATGCGCCTCTACACGCGCATCATCGACGAGGTCGGTGGGCGTCAGTCGGACGACGCCGAAGAGCAGGAGCGGCTCACGCAGATCCTCGCGCAGGCGTACTTCCGCCTCGCCTACAGCGCGAACCGCAACTTCGACTACGACCAGGCGATCCAGAACTACCGCACGCTCGCCGACGATCGTCGGTTCGCCGGGGCGACGTACGCCGAGCGCCGCACGGACGCGCTCATCAACGCCGCGCGCATCTTCGAGTACCAGCAGAACTACACGCAGGCCGCCGACTACTACCGTCGCGCTGCAGAGGCCGTGCAGGATCTCGACACGCGCCGTACGGCTCACTACCGCGTCGCCGAGATGTCGTACCGCCGCCGTGACTGGGCGGGGACCGTCCGCGAGATGCAGGGGTTCATCGACCGCTACCGCAGCGACGGCGCGGCCGGCGAGCTCCTCGTGACGGCGGCGTGGCGCATCGCGGAGGCGCGCCTCGCGCTCCGTCAGGAACGCGACTACCGCGCCGCGCTCCAGACCGTCGTCGCGACGTACGAGCGCTCCGGCCAGCAGCCGGGCTCGAACGCCGCCGAGTTCGCCGCGCAGGCGCGCTTCACGATCGCCGACGAAGGCCTCGCGCCGCTCCGCACGAGCGTGCGCGTCGCGCCGGGTCGCCAGGCGACGGTGCAGTCGTTCGTGCAGGCCCTCCGCACGCAGATCGACAACGGAGCGCGCGAGGTGCGCACCGTCGTCGACTCGTACGCGCCGATCCCCAACTACCGCCGCGGCGCGTGGACGATCGCCGCCTTCGTGCAGCAGGGTCAGGCCTACGAGATCCTCGCGAGCGCGATCATCAACGCGACGCTCACGCCGCTGCCTGACGACCTCCAGCGCCGCATCCGCGGCGCCTCGGCGGACGTCCGCGCCGAGGTCGAGCTGCAGTTCCAGGATCAGGTCCGCCAGGTCCTCGAAGAGCAGATCCGCCCCGTCGAGTGCTTCGCCGTGGCCCGCTACGCGCTCGCCGCGCGCGCAGCCCGCGCCGCAGCGATCGACAACGAGCACACCCGCACCGCCGTCTCGCGCCTCCAGAGCTACGGCGACGAGCGCATCGCGGAGTGCATCGCGCAAGCGCAGATCAACGACCCGACGTACACCGCCTACACGCCGGGCGAGTTCCAGCGCGCGCGCCCCGGCCAGACCCTCACGATGGATCCGGGCGTCGCTGCCCCCACGCTCGCGGGAGCGGACGAGTGATCGAGATCGCACGTCGCACGTCGGAGTCGTCATGAAGACCACCAAGCTCACGAAGCGAACCGGAGCCCTCGCCGTGTCGGCGATGCTCGCGATCGCCGTTCCGGCGCTCGACGCGTGTGGTCCGTCGAACACCTCGTCGGGTTCGTCGGGCACCGTGCGACGCGGTGGGTCGGGATCGTCTGGCTCGTCGGGGTCTTCGGGTTCGTCGGGGTCTTCGGGCTCGTCGGGATCCGGATCGTCCTCGAGCGGATCGGGATCGAGTCGCGGTGGGCTCGAGAGTCCGCCGGGCTCCGTCGAGCCGGAAGACGAGCGTCAGACGTCCGGGTCGGGATCATCGGGCACCACGGGCGGCTCCTCTGGAAGCGGTTCGTCGGGTTCCTCCGCTTCGGGCACCGCGACCGCGGGCACCGGCGCCACGACCGGCACCACGGCGGGATCGGGGACGGGGACCGGCACCACGTCGTCGTCTGGCTCGGGATCCGGGAGCGCAGCGGCCGCCGTGCCGACCGAGAGCCCGTGGGGTCGTCCCGAGACCGACACCGGCGAAGCGCTCCCGCAGCGACGTCCGATGACGGGCGGCGCGCGCGAGGCCTACGACCGAGCGATCGCCGCCGCAGGGCGCGGCGAGATCGACGCGGCACGCCGCGAGTTCCAGTCGGCGCTGAGCTCCGACACCAACGCGTTCCGCGCCGCGTACAACCTCGGCGTGCTCGCGGATCGATCGGGCCAGACCGACGAGGCGCTGAGCTTCTACCGTCAGGCGCTCCGCATCCAGCCCGACTACGAGCGTGCGCTCGAGGGCGTCGTGCGCATCTACATCCGCCAGGGGCGCGCGGCGGACGCCGTCTCGTTCGCGCAGCCGGTCGCCCAGCGCTGGGTGCGTAACCTCGCCGTGCAGGCCGTCTACGCCGACGCGCTCGTCGCTGCGAACCGCGCTCAAGAGGCGGTGACGGCCGCGCGCTCTGCGCTTCGTCGCGACGAGCGCTTCGTGCCCGCGATGATCGTGCTGACGAAGGCGAACATGCGACTCGGACGCACCGAGCTCGCGCTGTCGATCCTCGAGCAGGCTCTCGGCATCGACAACGACAACTCCGAGGGGCACTTCCTGCGCGGCCAGATGTACGAGACCGAGCACCGCCTCGGCCCTGCCATCGAGGAGTACCGCCGGGCGATCACGATCGATCGCGACTACGCCGACGCCCGGATGCGTCTCGGCATCCTCATGCTGGGCGGCGCCAACTACGACGAGGCGGTCCAGCAGTTCGAGGCGGTGTCGCGCCTCGTGCCCGACTCCACGTCGGTGCACCTGAACCTCGGCGACGCGTACCGCTCCACCAAGCAGTGGGCGAAGGCGAAGGCCGAGTTCGATCGCGTCATCTCGCGCAGCCCGAGCACCGTCGAGGTCCACTACAACATCGGCCTGATGTACTGGGCGCAGTCGACCGACCTCACGGGTCAGGAGCAGCTCGACATGCTCCAGCGCGCGCAGCAGGAGCTCACCCAGTACCGCAGCGGAATGGGTGCGCGCTTGCCACGCGACGATCAGTCGAGCACCTTCATCGATGATCTGAACCGGCAGATCGATCGCGTGCGCCGCGCGATCGAGCGTGACCGGGCTCGTGCAGAGCGCGACGCAGCGCGCGCGGCGCGAGAGGGCAGCAGCGGCGGTGACACGGCGAGCGGAGGTGGCGAATGAACGAGCTCTTCCTGGTGCTGGTGGTGCTGACGGCTCCGATGACGTTCCTCCCGAGCTCGGCGCTGGCGGAAGAGCCGGCGACGCGCCTCGAGGACATCCACGTCCCGGGCGTCGTGCACGGGCCGTCGGTTCGCGTGTTCCTCTCCCGCTCGCGTCCCTCGACCCAGCGCGTCGAGCCGCGCGCGTCGTTCACGCGCGAGATCGTCTCGAGCACTTCTAGCTCACCGTTCTGAGGAGACGCCCATGAGGTCGCTCGCATCGATTGTCTTCGTCCTCGGCGGCTGCGCAGCGTTCGCGCTGCTCGCCCCCACGGGAGCCGAGGCGCAGTCACGTCCGCGTGGCGCGCCGCGCGTCATCCAGCTCGACGAGATCCGCATCGAAGGCCGCGTGCAGAAGCCGAACGCGTTCTACATCCTCAACCGATCGAGCATCGGCTACGAGGTGCTGGATCTGCGGACGAGCTTCACGCGCGAGATCCTGCGCACCGTGCAAGACGAGCCGTTCTGATCGCTCATGAGCGGCGGTCGTCGGACGAGTAGGGCGGCGTGTTCGAGGCGCTGAGGGCGCTCCAGATCGTCGTCTGGCTGGGCGTGGTGGTGCTGTCGGCCGTGCTCGCGCGGCGTCTCTTCGTGGGTGGGATCGATGGCGCCCCCATCTTGCGTCGCCTCCGTGGCGCGTCGCGCGCGCGCATCCTCGAGGTCCTCGCTCGCACGCCAGCGCCGCTGTCGCTCCTCGCGATCGGCGGCGACGTCGTAGACGACGAGGAGGCGAGCGTTCGGCTCCGCGAGCAGGCGCTCCTCGCCGAGCGGCACGCGGCGCGCGGCCTCGCCTGGCTCCGGATCGTCGGCCTCTCGGCGTCTGCGATCGGGTTCATCGCCGTCGCCCACCAGATCGCGTGGCTGAACGCCGACCATGGCCTTCTCGACCTGGATCCCACGCGCGTCGGTCGCATGGCGTCCGAGCGCGCCGCGATCGCGCTGGCGCTCGCCGTGGCCGCCTCGGGCACGGCGATGATGCTGGGCACGATCCTTCGGGCGCGCGTCCGCACGCTCCTCCGTGAGCTGGCCACCGGCCAAGACCTGCTCGATCGTGCGAGCCCGACGGCCGCGTCCGGCGGAGAACCATGACCGCGCTCGACCCTGGACCGGGTGCGGGAGCCGATGTTAGCTTTCGCGGGAACTTTTCCCGATCGCCAAGGCCTGTGAGTGCGCGAGACTCCGTCGCACCGAGACCTCGCCATCGTTGACGTCGTGAGCGCAGCAGGAACCACATGAGCACACCGACACAGGGTCCTCCGAATCAGGGTCCTCCGAACGGCCCGAATCAGGGCCCGAATCAGGGGCAGCAGCGAGCTGGCGGTGGTCGGCCGGGCGCCATGACGATGGCCATGCAGGCGGTCTCCGCGCGGCCCCAGGGCGGCCCGAAGGTGCTGCGGATCGGCGTGATCCAGGGCGACAAGATGGTCGAGGAGCGCATCGTCCGTCGTCGAGAGACGGTCACGGTCGGCGCGTCCGAGAAGAACCACTTCATCGTCGCGGGGATGCCCGGCAGCTTCGAGCTCTTCCAGGTCGTCGGCGCCGACTACATCCTGAATTTCACCGACGGCATGCGCGGCCGCGTGGGCCTCGCGGGCGGCGTCGAGAAGCTCGAGAACCTCCGCGCCAGCGGCGCCGCGCGCAACGCCGGCCAGTACTGGCAGGTGAAGCTCTCCGACACGTCGCGCGGACGCGTGACGATCGCGGACACGACGCTGCTCTTCCAGTTCATCGACGCGCCGCCCGTCCAGCCGCGTCCGCAGCTGCCGGCCGCCGTCGTCGGGGGATTCGCCGCGGGCATCGACTGGCTGTTCACGGCGTTCGTGATGTTCTCGTTCATGACCCACTTCGGGTTCGTGATCTTCCTCGAGAACGCCGACTGGCCGATGCAGCCGACGATCGCGACGATCCCCGATGCCGTCGCAGAGCTGATCTTCAACGATCCGCCCGCGCCGGAGCCCGAGCCGGAGCCGACCGAGACCGAAGAGCCCACGGAGCCCGAGGCCGAAGCCGAGGTCGCCGAGGCTGATCCGACCCCGCGCGCGGAGACCTCGACGGAGACGCCGAGTGAGCGCACGGCTGCGGCGAACGACGACGCGCGCATGGCGGCGACCGATGCGGTCCAGCAGGTCGAGACGCTCCTCCTCGGAGCGCTCGGCAGCGACCAGGGCGCCTTCGCCGACGTGCTCCGCGGCGGCGCCGTGACCGGCAGCGCCGAAGACATCATGGCGCAGGCCGAGGGCGTCAACGTCGCGCAGAGCGGTCCCGGTGGCGTGCTCCGCGAGCGCGGTGGCGGCAACCAAGTGGGCGGCCAGCAAGAGCTCGGTGGCCTGCGTCGCAGCGGCGACGGCACCGCCACGCAGCAGCGCACCGAGGGCCCCGCGGTGACCGAGCGCGTCGTTCGCGCGCGACGTCCGACGTTCGAGGTCGACGAAGAGGGCGGCTCGGGCGATTTCGATCAGTCGCTCGTGGCGGCGATGATCCGCACGCGCATGTCGGCCATCCAGGCCTGCTACGAGCGCGAGCTGCGTCAGAACCCGACGCTGCGCGGCCGCGTGGCGGTCTCGATGACCGTTCAAGAGTCGGGGTCGGTCTCCGGCGTTCGCGCCGCCGAGAACACGACCGGTAGCGACGCGGTCGGATCGTGCGTCGTGCGCGTCGTCCAGGGCTTCCGCTTCAGCCAGAACCCCCCGCAGGGCGGCCCGGTGAGCTTCACCTTCCCGTTCGTGTTCGAGCCGCAGAACTGAGTTGGCTGGAGGGGTCGTGCGACCCCTCCCCACGAGGTGGGGCCCCCTCCCGCTCTACTCGCTGCGCTCGTGCTGCGCGCGGGGCCCCAGCCCCGCTTGCGGCGGCTCGCCTAGCTCGCCGCGTGCTGGGTGAAGTTCGCGCTTGCCGGCTCGCGTGGCTCCCCGGTGCTGGGTGAAGTTCGCGCTTGCCGGCTCGCGTGGCGGGTGAAGTTCGCGCTTGCCGGCTCGCGTGGCTCTCCGGTGCTGGGTGAAGTTCGCGCGTGCCGGCTCGCCTAGCTCGGCGCGTGCTGGGTGAAGTTCGCTCGCCGCGTGCTCATTCGGGTGCTGAACGGATCACCTGGCTGCTGCCACCAACACGTCTCTGTTTCCGTGCCTTGCTCTGCGTTGACACACTAGACCCCCTCGATATACTCCGCCTCGCGAACGGGCCTAGTGTCCTGAGCGATTGGCGGGGCGTGACCCAAGACACTGACCCCACCGTATCTTTCGACGGCTTCGGAGCTCGGTCCCTCGACCGGCCCGGCCCCCGAAGCGCTGCCGCGCCGAGGACAAGCTTGCTCATGCGAAGACTGCTCGGTCTCCTGGTCGCCCTGGCCGCTTCTGTCCCCGTCGCGCTCGTGCCCGGCTCTGCCGCTGCACAGAACGCGTGGCTGGCGGATCGAGCGCGTTCCGAGGGCCCGGGCTTCCGCGTCGGCGACTTCGAGCTCCACCCGGGCATCGGCGTCGAGGTCGGCTGGGACTCGAACCTCTACTACACCGAGGACAACCCGGACCGCACGATGCGCACCGACGTGGGCCGCGTCGACACCGGCATCCTCCGCGTCACGCCGCACTTCCTGTTCTCCACCATCGGCTCCGCCCGTCGCCAAGAAGGCGAAGGCCGCGACGACACGGGCGGTTCGCCTCCGACGGTGGCCTTCCGAGGCGGCGTCTCAGCGGCCTACTACGAGTTCTTCGCCGACCCGAACCGCCGCAACCTCGACATCGCGGGCTCGCTGCGGCTCCAGGTGCTCCCCGAGCGCCCGTTCTCGTTCACCATCTGGGACAACTTCACGCGTGGCGTGCGGCCGTTCACGGAGAACTTCCGCGCAGGCGCGTCGATGGCGCGTATCAGCAACCAGGCGGGCCTCGACCTCGCGTTCCAGACCGACGGCGGCGTGGTCCAGGTACGCGCCGGCTACACGTTCGGCCTCGACTTCTTCGAGGACAACGCGTTCCAGTACGGCAACTCGATCACGCACAACGTGACGCTGCAGGAGAGCTTCCGCTTCCTCCCGCAGACGGCGATCATCCACGACACCGTCGTCAGCATCCAAGACTACTTCTCGGTACCCTTGGATTCGCCGTCCCTCGTGAACGACAACATCCGTCTTCGCAGTCGCCTCGGCATCAACGGCGCGATCACCGAGAGCATCACGCTCCAGGCGATGGTCGGCTACGGCGCGGGCTTCTATCCCGCCGTGACCGTCGCGGGCACGCCGTACGATCAGGACTACGACTCCATCGTCGCGCAGGCCGAGTTCGGCTGGACGATCATGGAGGGGATGCGCCTCGCGATCGGCTACGACCGCGACTTCTTCCCGTCGTTCATCGGCAACTACTTCTCGCGCGACCGCGGCTACCTCAACTTCCAGATGCTGGTCGGTGGCGCGTTCCTCCTCGCGCTCGACTTCGACGTTGGCTACGTCGACTTCGGCCTCATCCGCGGCGGCACGCCCGCGATGCCGATCATCGACACGACGGCCGGTCAGCGCACGGACATCCGCGTGGGCGGTGGTCTCTTCGCGGAGTACCGCTTCACCGACTGGCTCGGCGTGAACGCGACGTTCCGCTACACGGGTCAGTTCACGAGCTACCGCTACTCGAACGTGGGCTTCGTCGATCCGGCGCAGTTCAACAAGTTCGAGGTCTTCGGCGGCGTTCGCGTCTTCTATTGATTTCCTGAGGGGTCGTGCGACCCCCCCACTGCGTGGGGCCCCCTCCCGCTCCACGCGCCGAAGCGCGTGCTGCGCGCGGGGCCCCAGCCCCGCTTGCACGCCTCGCGCTTCGCTCGGCGGGCGCTTGGCCTCGCGCTCCGCTCGGCGGGCTGGTGCTCGCCCTGGCCGCTCGCACTGGCCGCTCGCGCTGGCCGCTCGCACTGGCCGCTCGCCCGCCGCTCGCCCTGGCCGCTCGCGCTGGCCACTCGCGCTGGCCGCTCGCACTGGCCGCTCGCACTGGGCCTGGTGCTTCGGCCTAGCCGAGCCGAACCGACTGCTCGCGCTCGGGGCCGACGCTGAGCCAGCGAACGGGCACACCCGTGTGTTGCTCGGCGAGCTCCACGATCCGGCGCACGGTCGCGGGCAGAGTCGATGCGTCGCGGCACTCGCCCAGCGGCGTGTGGAAGCCGGGGAGCTCTTCGTAGATCGGCGTGGCGCGGGCGAGGTCACGCGCCGGCACGCGCGCGGTGCGCACGCCGTCGATCTCGTACGCGACGCAGACCCTCAGCACGTCGAGGCCCTCGAGCACGTCGGCCTTCGTCATGATCATCTCGGTCATGCCGTTGAGGCGGGCCGCGTGTCGCAGCGCCACGAGGTCGAGCCAGCCGCAGCGACGCGGACGCCCCGTCACCGATCCGAACTCGCCGCCGCGCTGTCGGATGCGCTCGCCGACGTCGTCGTGGAGCTCGGTGGGGAAGGGGCCCGCGCCCACGCGGGTCGCATACGCCTTGGTGATCCCGATCACCGAGCCGATCGCGGTCGGGCCGATCCCGAGGCCCGTCGCGGCTCCGCTCGCGAGCACCGTGGAGCTCGTCACGAACGGGTAGGTGCCGTGGTCGATGTCGAGCAGCGATCCCTGTGCACCTTCGGCGACCACCGTCTCGTTGCGCTCCACCGCGTCCTGCATCCGGCCAGTCGCATCACCGATCAGAGCTCCGAGCGCGCGTCCGTGCTCGAGGCATGCGGCGACGATCGCCTCGAGCCCTGCTGCCTCGGCGCCGAGCCTGGCGAACGTCGGCGCCCACGCGTCGAGCGCAGTGCTGACGCGCGCGCGTAGGGTCTCTTCGTCGAGGAGATCGGCCATGCGCACGCCGCGGCGTCCGACCTTGTCCTCGTACGCGGGACCGATGCCGCGCTTCGTGGTGCCGATCGCGTTGCTGCCTGCTTCGCGCAGCTGATCGAGCAGCACGTGGTACGGCAGCACGACATGCGCGTGCTCGGACACGAGGACGCGCTTGCTGCTCGTGTCGACGCCGAGCTTCGCGAGGTTCGCCAGCTCGTCGCGCAGCACGATCGGATCGATCACCATGCCCGGCCCGAGCACGCAGAGCGGGCGCGGCTGGAGGATGCCCGACGGGACCAAGCGGATGACGGTCTTGCGACCTCCCACCACCAGCGTGTGGCCCGCGTTCGCGCCGCCGCCGTAGCGCGCCACGACGTCCGCGTCCTCCGTGAGCATGTCGACGACCTTGCCCTTGCCCTCGTCGCCCCACTGGGCTCCGACGATCACCCTCACGCTCATGTCTCGTCCTCCGCGCTCCCGCGCTCGGCTCGTGCGAGGCGGTGCATCACGTCGGCACGTGCGCACTGCTCTCGGGATGCGCCGATCCACTGGATCGTCGCGAGGTCGGCGGCGAACACGATCGCGGCGGTGAGTTGCCAGCCCTCGGCGTACGCGATCGCCGCATCGAGCGACGCGTCCGCGAGCTCTGCCGCTTTCACGCCGTGCCCTCGAAGGCTCTGGAGGGTGGCTGCGTCGGCGCCGACCACGCACACGCGCACGGCGCGGTCCGCGCGTCGCGTCTGGCCCTGCAGCTCCATCGCGCGAGCGAGGTGATCGAGATCGATCGCGAAGCCGCTCGCAGGCTGCGGCGCGCCGAAGCGGCCGAGCAGATCGTCGTAGCGCCCACCGCCACCGAGCGGTTCGCCGGGCCCGTCGGCGAGGAGCGCGAAGCTCGGTCCCGTGTAGTAGTCGAAGCCGCGCACCTCACCGAGGTCGAGGCGCACGCGCGAGGCGAGGCCGCGGCGATCGAGCGCCGCGCAGAGCGCCTCGAGCGCATCCACGTGGGACGCGGCGACGGGCGCGAGCAGCGCGCGTGCGCGCGACAAGACCTCGAGCCCTCCGGTCAGGGAGTCGAGCGCGCCCAGCGCTCGCTCCACGCTCGCGTCGCACGATCCCGACGCGAGCGCTCGCTCGACGCCCACACGATCTTTGCGCGCGAGCGCGTCGGTCACGAGCGCACGCACCTCGACGGGCACCTGGTCGCAGAGCGCGCGGACCATCGGCACGGCCGCGATCTCCACGCGGTGGTCGAGCCCGACGCGAGAGAGCATGTCGGACGCCAGCGCGATCACCTCGGCGTCACCTGGCGCCCCCGGAATGCCGATGCACTCCGCGCCGATCTGCGCGATCTGCCGCTGACGTCGGGCGCGTCCGCGCCGCGCGCGGAGGACGTGGCCGTCGTAGTAGAGGCGGTGCGGCGGCGGGCGATCACGAAGGCCCGAGGCGACGAGTCGCGCGACCTGCACCGTCAGATCGGGGCGGAACACGGAGATGTCGCCGGTCTCGGGGTCGACGAAGCGCAGCGTCTCGCGCGGGTCGCCTCCGAGGCCTCGCTCGATGGTCTCCGCGCGCTCGAACGGCGGCGTGGTCACGAGCGCGTAGCCGTGGAGCTCGAGCGTCTCGGCGAGGCTGCGCGTGAGCGCGCGACGATCCGCCGCTTCGGGCGGCAGGAGGTCGCGCGTGCCGACCGGCGGAGCGAGCACGCGGGCCTCCGTGGCCGACGGCGTCCGCGCGAGCGTCGAGCCATTCGTGGCGGACGTGCGCACGGGTCGGGTGGGTACCAGCGCGCTCTTGGAGGGTCAAGCGTGGAGGACCCGAGGCTCAGCTCGGCGTCGCGTGGACCAGCGCACCGATGGCCACGAGCAGCGTGATCTCGCGGCGAGGTCTGCGTGGATCGCGACGAGCCGCGTCACCGGGCGCGAGCGCTGCGAGCGCCGAGTAGGGCGTGGGACGCATCGCGTGATCGAGCACCTGACGCGCGAACGCGCTGAGCGGCGCCGCCACGAGACCACGCGGCGCGGGTCGCTTCGATTGGAGCGTCGCGCGCTCGAGCTCGGGCTCGAGCCCCGCAGCGA
Organism: uncultured Sandaracinaceae bacterium; assembly: GCA_964502175.1. Taxonomy (GTDB): domain Bacteria; phylum Myxococcota_A; class Polyangia; order Polyangiales; family Sandaracinaceae; genus JAFLCL01. Next base: position 35,478 of record CAZCVE010000009.1, on the reverse strand, counting down.
GCCGGCGATCGAGACCGTCTTCGAGCACGCGCCAGGGGTCGAGGCCCAGCGGGAACCCGCTCGGCGGCCGCGCGACGCCCCGGAAGAACGAGCCACGACCGTGGGTCCACGTGAAGAGCTCGAGGAGCTTCTCCTGCACCTGTCCTGCGATCTGTCGGAAGAGGTGTACGGGCTCGACGAGGCCGAGCGCGGTGAGCGTGTCGCCGAGGCGTCCGTCGAAGCGAGGCATCACCGCGAGGGCCATGTCGAGCTCGCCGCGCGTGATCACCGCGCGCGCGACGAGGAACTCGCCGAGCATCTCGCTCGCGAGGTTCGACGACACGAATTCGGGCGTCCCATCGACGACGTAGATCTCCTTGCGCACCGAGCCTTGCTCGAAGAGCAAGAGGCCCGTGTCGCGATCGAGGAGCACCTGCGCGAGCGCGCGCGCGACGCCGCCGATCGCGACGTCGTAGCCGTGATCGGGCGCCGCCGGCGTCGCGTAGCGCTGGGTGCGCTCGTCGAGGCTCGACGCGGGCAGGTGTCGGAAGATGTCGGGCAGATCGCGGAGCGGGCGGAAGACGTCGTTGCCGAGCGAGACTTCGTCGGTCGCTCCGAGCTCGCTCGTGGTCACGGCCTCGACGAGGCGCGCGTAGGTCCACGGACCGAGCGCGCGACCATCGGAGGTACGCACCCGGTACACGAGCTCCGGGTGGTCGGTCGTGCGTGACTCTTCATCGCCGCCGCGCTGCACGGGGACGAGGCCTGACGCACCACGCGCGCGCATCGCTTCGCCGACGATGGTCGCGAGCGAGGCGCGGCACGCATCAGGCCCGATCTGACCATGCTGGAGCTCGGCCGCGTGCAGGAGCTCCGAGAGCGCGAGCGCGGTCGGGCTGCGTTGCTCGGGATCGCGCGTCAGGCCGCGACGGATCGCGTCGGCGACGGGCTTGGGGAGGCCGGGAGCGGCGTGCTCGAAGGCGTGGAGGTCGCCATCGCGGATCGCCAAGAGCACCGCGAGCTCGGAGCTGCCCGAGAAGAGCGGCTTGCCCATGACGAGCTCGGCCGCGATCACGGCGGCGGCGAACACATCGGCGCGTCGATCGGTGGGTTGTCCCGCGACCTGCTCGGGGCTGAGGTAGCCGAGCTTGCCCTTGCCGCGCGCGCCCGCCGCGGCCTGCGGGTACGACTCGCTCAGCAGCGCGCGCGCGATGCCGAAGTCGCCGAGCTTCACCTGGCCATGCATCGAGACGAGCACGTTGCTCGGGCTCACGTCGCGGTGGACCAGGCCGAGGGGACGGCCTGCTTCGTCGAGCGCGCTGTGCACGGCATGCAGCGCCGAGAGCAGCTCCCGCGAGACGTGGAGCGCGATCTCCAGGCCCAACGTTCTGCGCTCGCGGGCGAGCCACCGCGTGAGGCGCCAGAGGTCGAGGCCAGGGACGTGCTCGAGCACGTGGTAGGGCAGGCCGTCTTGCTCGCCGCTGCCGAGCACCTTCACGACGTTGCGGTGATCGACGAGGCCGCCGAGGCGCGCTTCCGCTTCGAACATCGCTCGCGCCGGCGCTTCGGACGCGAGCGTCGCGAGCATGCGCTTGATGACGACGGTGCGCGCCTCACCCACCGTGCGCGGCTCGGCGGCGCGGAAGACCTCGGCCATCCCGCCGACCGCGATCCGCTCGACGATCGTGTACGGTCCGAAGCGAGCGTTGGGCCCTGGCGGCGGAGGCGGCGAAGGAGGGCTCGTGACCCGCACAGCCGGGAGGGTAGCGCCTTCCCTCCGATCGAGGTTGGCCTATTCTCGCGCTCCATGGCCGACCACTCTTCTCGCAAGGGACTGTCGTACGCGACGCCGGAGATCCTCGAGCACCTCGCGCGCCTCCACGCGCCGCACGATGCTGCGCTCGACACGGCGTTCCGCGCCGGAGAGCTGCACGGCATCCCCGCGATCCAGGTCGGTCCGCACGAGGGCGCGCTGCTCGGCTGGCTCGCGCGGGGGCTCGGCGCGCAGCGCATCGTGGAGATCGGCACGCTCGCGGGCTTCTCTGCCATCCATCTCGGTCGCGCCCTCGCCCCGGGCGGAAAGCTCTACAGCCTCGAGATCGACGAGAAGCACGCGTCGATCGCGCGGGCGAACCTGAAGGCCGCGGGCCTCGAGTCGAGCGCCGAGGTGATCCTCGGCGATGCGATCACATCGCTGTCGACGCTCGCGTCGCGCGGTCCGTTCGACGTCGTCTTCGTCGACGCGGACAAGGGCCGGTACGACCAGTACGTGACGTGGGCGATCGAGCACCTGCGCCCGGGCGGCGTGTTGATCGCGGACAACGTCTTCTACTTCGGACGCCTCCTCGACGATCACCCGGACGCAGCCGCGATGCGACGCGCGCACGAGCTCGCGGCGGCGCACCTCGACGTCGCGCTCGTCCCCACGCCCGACGGGCTCCTGCTCGGACGCGCACGTCCGCGATGAGCGAGGGGGCTCGCAGCCTGTCGCCGTCACGTGGGGCGACGAACCCGTGGCTCGTGCGCGGGGCGGTGATCGTGTCGGTCGTCTTCGCGTGCGCTGCAGCGACCGGGGTCGTGATCGACCGCCTCGAGGCGATGAGCGCGCCGGTGCCGAGCGTGCTCGGGCTGCGGCTCGGCGCGACGGTCGACGACCTGCGCGCAGCGCGTGGGGGGGACGACTGGACCACGCGGGTCGATCAGAGCGGCGACCTGGAGGTGTCGCATGGCGAGGATCGGTACTCGTTCCACGAGGGACTGCTCGTGGCCGTGGACGTGCGCCTCGACGCCTCCATGCCGGACGCGTCCGGTCCTCCCCGCGTGGTCACCGCGGGGAGCGTGCTCGTGCGCGATCCGTCGGACTCGGGGGTCCGCGTGAGGCTCGTCTCGCGCACGTGCCCCACACACGCGGAGGCCGCCGAGGCGCTCGTTCGGGGGCCGTCCCCCTGAGAGCGATCCGCCAGCCCGCGTTTTCCTTCCGCACGCGCAGCACGCGTTCGCCGCAGAAGCTCGAAGTTGCCGAGGATGCGGGCGGAAAACCCGGACTTCGGGGTTGATCATCCGGAGCGGCGCGCGTATACAGCGCGCGCTTCGTAACCGCGTGTACGAGCGAGCGCGACATGCAGATATTCCCCAGGACTCTGAATTTGTTGCCGCTCGTCGCGGCACTGGCGTTGGCGGTGGGGGGTGGCGTCGTGACCTTCGTGGTCGCCTACTACTTCTCGCCGTGGAACACGCAGGTCGGCTACGCGCCCACCCAGCCGGTCCCGTTCAGCCATCGGCTGCACGCAGGACAGCTCGGGATGGACTGCCGATACTGCCATGCGAACGTCGAACGTTCGTATGAAGCGATGGTGCCGCCCACGCAGACGTGCATGGGCTGCCACGCCGCGCTCCACACCGACCCGGCCGACGCCGACCACGCGACGCGCGCGGCCCTCCAGCCGCTCTTCGACTCGTGGGCACACGACGAGCCGATGCAGTGGGTGCGCGTGCACAACCTCCCGGATCACGCGCAGTTCGACCACTCGGTCCACCTGAGCGCCGGCGTCGGTTGCGTCTCGTGTCACGGCCGCATCGATACGATGGAGGTCGTGCGTCAGGACCAGCCGCTCAGCATGGCCTGGTGCCTCGACTGCCACCGCGATCCCGAGCCGAACCTCAGGCCGGTCTCGGAGATCACGAACATGGGCTGGGAGCGGCCCGAAGATACGGATCCGGCGGAGTACGCGGAGACGCTCGTCGAGAACGGCCAGCGCTACGTCATTCCGCCCGAGAACTGTGGTGGGTGTCACCGATGACCAAGCGACAACCCCTCGCGTATCGAGCCAAGCCGCAGGCGGGCGCCGAGACGCAGACTGCCTCCGCGGCCTCGACGCCGCGCGTGTGGCGTAGCCTCGACGAGAAGGCGAACCCCGCGCGCTACCACGACCTCGCGAAGGAAGAGACCGGCGTCCAGGTCGACCTCGTGTCGGCGAGCTCGCTTCGCAAGCGCGCGCCCGAGCCCACGAAGGACGCGTCCAACGTGGGCCGTCGTGGCTTCATGATGGCGGCCTCGGCGGCCACGGCCGTCGCCGCCACGGGCTGCATCCGACGCCCCGCGGAGCAGATCCTCCCGCACACGCGCGCCCCCGAGTACGCGCTGCCGGGCATCGCGCTGCACTTCGCCTCCGTGCTCGCGCACAACGGCGAGGCGCTGGGTGTGCTCGTCGAGCAGCACGAAGGCCGCCCGACGAAGATCGAAGGCAACGCCGAGCACTCCGCCAGTAACCCTGGGGGCCTCGGCCTCTACGGCGGCACGGACGGCGGCACGCAGGCGGTCATCCTCGATCTCTACGATCAGGATCGTTCGGGCACGGTCGTCCGCCGCGAAGGCGACGAGCGTCACGAGCTGACGTGGACGGAGGCCGAAGAGGCCCTCGCTGCGCACTTCGCCACGCTCGACGGAAACGGCGGCGAGACGATCGCGGTGCTCCACGAGCCGATCACGTCTCCCACGCTCCTGCGCGTGAAGCAGGCGTTCGGACGTCGCTATCCGCGCGCCCGCTTCTACTCGTGGTCGTCGATCAACGACGCGAACGTGCGTGCAGGCGTCCGCGCGGCCACGGGCCGTCGCGCGCGTCCGCTGATCGACTACTCGGCGGCGCGCGTGGTCGTGTCGCTCGACTGCGACTTCCTCCACGACGAGCCCGGCTCGGTGCGGGCCGCGCGTCTCTTCGCGCAGGCGCGCCGCCTCGAGAGCTCGGCGTCGGAGATGAACCGTCTCTACGTCGCCGAGTCGACGCTGTCGATCACCGGCTCCAACGCCGATCACCGCCTGCGCATCGCCTCGAGCGACGTGCTCGCGTACACGAAGGCGCTCGCGCACGAGCTGGTCAGCAAGGGTCTCACGGAGCTCGCGACCGTCGCGCCGGAGGCCGGCACGCTCGAGGTCCCGAGCGCGTGGCTCGAGAAGGTTGCGGAAGACCTCGTCAACAACCGCGGCCGCGCGGTGGTCGTCGCGGGATCGCGTCAGCCGGCAGCGGTTCACGCGCTTGCAGCTGCCCTCAACCTCGCGCTCGGTGCGAACGGACCGGTCGTCCAGTACGTCGACGTCGTCGACGTGGACGAGGGCGAGCCCCTCGCGGATCTCGCGGCGTTCGTCGAGCGTGCAGAGGGCGCGACGGTCCTCGTGCTCGGCGGCAACCCGGCGTACGACGCTCCAGCGGATCTCGACATCGCCGCAGCGCTCTCGAGCACAGCGTTCAGCCTCCACCTCGCGTCGCACGAAGACGAGACGAGCCACCACTGCACGTGGCACCTGCCGATGTCGCACGAGCTCGAGAGCTGGGGAGACCAGCGCTCGATCGACGGCACCATCGCGGTGCAGCAGCCGCTCATCGCGCCGCTTCGCGGTGGCCGCAACGCCATCGAGGTCCTCGGTCAGCTCTCCGGCGAGACCTCGTGGCGTGCGTACTTCGCGGTTCGTCAGACGGTGTCGAACCTCATCGGCGACCTCGCGTCGTTCGATCGCGCGTGGCGCGAGGCGCTTCATCGCGGCGTCGTCGGACGCACCAACGTGCAGGCGTTCGCCGGAACGGTCGACGCTGCGGCCGTGACGCGGCTCGTCGGCGAGGCGACCGCGCCCGCCGCTGAAGGCTGGGAAGTCGTCTTCGCGCCGGACGCGAAGCTCTTCGACGGACGCTTCGCGAACAACCCGTGGCTGCTCGAGCTCCCCGACCCGATCACGAAGGTGGTGTGGGACAACGCCGCGATGCTCTCGCCTGCCTCGGCAGACGAGCTCGGCGTGCAGACGGGTCGACTCCTCCGCATCTCGCTCGGCGACCGCTCGGTCGAGGTGCCGGCGGTGGTCGTCCCCGGTCACGCGGATCGCTCGATCACGCTGTCGGTCGGCTGGGGTCGTGAGCACGCGGGTCTCGTCGGCGCGGGCATCGGCGTGAACGTCGGCCCGATCCGCACGGCGGCCAACTTCGGCTTCGGTCGAGGCTTCGACGTCGAGCCGGCGGGCACCTACGACCTCGTGCTCACGCAGCAGCACCACTCGATGGACGTGGACCCGCAGATCCCGGGCTACGGCCGCTTCGACATGCCGGAGCGCCCGCTCGCGATCGTCGGCACGCTCGAGCAGTACCGCTCGCAGCCGGACTTCGCGCAGTGGCGCGAGCCCACGCCGGAAGTCGGACCGCTCTGGGCCGAGGTCGACTACCAGACCCCGCAGGCCCCCGCGCAGGGCGGCACGAGCTGGTCGCTGATCCCGCACCCGCGCCCGGCGCCCGAAGACGCCCCGATCCGCCACGCGTGGGGCATGGTCATCGACCTCACCACCTGCTTCGGATGTTCGGCGTGCATCCTCGCGTGCAACGCCGAGAACAACGTCCCGACGGTCGGCAAGCAGCAGGTCCAGCGCGGCCGCGAGATGCACTGGCTGCGTCTCGATCGCTACTTCGCTGGCGAAGACGCCGCGAACCCGATCGTCGCGTTCCAGCCCGTCGCGTGTCAGCACTGCGAGGAGGCTCCCTGCGAGAACGTGTGCCCGGTCAACGCGACCGAGCACAGCCCCGAGGGCATCAACGAGATGGCCTACAACCGCTGCATCGGCACGCGGTACTGCATGAACAACTGCCCCTACAAGGTGCGCCGGTTCAATTACCTCGCGTACCAGGGACACCCGACCGAGCTGCAGCGCATGCAGTTCAACCCCAACGTCAGCGTGCGAATGCGCGGCGTCATGGAGAAGTGCACGTACTGCATCCAGCGTGTGCAGTCGGCGAAGATCGCGGCCCGCAACGACGGCAACCGTCGCCCGCGCGACGGCGAGATCGTCACCGCGTGCGCGCAGGCCTGCCCCTCGCAGGCGCTCACGTTCGGTGATCTCAACGACGAGCAGTCACGCGTCTCGCGCCTCGCGCGCACGGACCGCCAGTACAAGCTCCTCGCGCTGATCGGCACGCAGCCGCGCACGACCTACCTCGCGCGCGTTCGGAATCCCAATCCCGAGATGGCCAACCCCGAGTCGGCGCCCCCCGCGTCGGCGGATGCCCCGGAGGCGAACTGATGGCGAACAAGCCCATCACGGAGCTGGGTGAGGTCTACCTCGCCAAGCCAGGCACCACGTTCAGCGACGTCACGAACATCGTGGCCGGCGTGACGGAGAATCCGGCCCCGCGTGGCTGGTGGATCCTCTTCCTCGCCTCCGCGTCCGTGACCGGTCTCCTCGGGCTCACGCTCGCGTACCTGCTCTGGATGGGCATCGGTACGTGGGGCAACAACAGCCCCGTCGGCTGGGCCTGGGACATCACGAACTTCGTCTGGTGGATCGGCATCGGTCACGCCGGCACCCTCATCTCCGCGGTCCTTCACCTGTTCCGCCAGTACTGGCGAACGGCGATCAACCGGTTCGCGGAAGCGATGACGATCTTCGCGGTCATCTGCGCGCTGATGTTCCCGACGATCCACACGGGTCGTCCCTGGCACATCTACTACCCGCTGCCGATCCCGAACGCGATGAACCTCTGGCCGAACTTCAAGTCCCCGCTCCTGTGGGACGTGTTCGCGGTCAGCACCTACTTCACCGTCTCGCTGCTCTTCTGGTACGTCGGCCTCATCCCCGACCTCGCGACGCTCCGCGATCGCACGACGAAGCGCTTGCGTGAGGCCGGCGTCCTCTCGATGGAGGGCGGTCCGCCCTCGACGCTCCTCCAGATCCGCGCGGCGGTCTACGGCGGCCTCGCGCTCGGCTGGCGCAGCTCGCACCGTCACTGGCAGAACTACGAGCGCGCGTACCTCATCCTCGCCGCGATCTCGACGCCGCTCGTGCTCTCCGTGCACTCGGTCGTTTCGTTCGACTTCGCGACGTCGGTCGAGCCGGGCTGGCACACGACCATCTTCCCGCCGTACTTCGTCGCGGGCGCCGTCTTCTCCGGCTTCGCGATGGTCATGACGCTGCTCCTCATCGCGAGGACGGTCTTCAAGCTCCACGACCTGGTCCAGATCCGGCACCTCGATCTGATGAACCAGATCATGCTCACGACGGGATCCATCGTCGGGTACGCGTACGCGATGGAGTTCTTCATCGCGTGGTACTCGGGCAACCCCTACGAGCGCTACTGCTTCATCAACCGCGCGTTCGGCGACTACTGGTGGGCGTACTGGTCGATGATCACGTGCAACGTGCTCGTGCCCCAGACCTTCTGGTTCAAGAGCATGCGCACGAGCATCCCGTGGATGTTCATCGCGTCGATCCTCATCAACATCGGCATGTGGTTCGAGCGCTTCGTCATCATCGTGACGACGCTGCACCGCGACTACATGGTCTCGGCGTGGGGCAACTACAGCCCGACGATCGTCGACATCCTCATCTACACCGGCTCGATCGGCCTCTTCATGACGCTGTTCCTGCTGTTCATCCGCTGGGTGCCGATGATCGCGATCGCCGAAGTGAAGATGGTCCTGCCGCAGGCGGACCCCCACTTCGGCGAGCACCACGACGATGAGCACGCCCACGACGACGACCACGGCCACGCAGAGCCCGCCGTCGCGAAGGAGGCTTGAGATGTCCGACGAAGAACACGTCAAGCCCGTTCGCCCCAAGCAGAAGCGTCCCGTCCTCTACCTCGCGGAGTTCGAGACGCCGGGTCAGGTCTTCCACGCGGCCGAGAAGGTCCGCGACGCGGGCTACCGTCGCTGGGACGTCCACACGCCGTTCCCCGTGCACGGCATGGACGCGGCGATGGGCCTCGCGGACAGCAAGCTCGGCTGGATCGTCCTCGCCTGTGGCCTCACCGGCTGCTCGCTGGCGTTCGGCCTCATCTGGTACACGAACGGCATCGACTACCCGCTCGTGATCGGCGGCAAGCCGGCGTGGTCGTTCCCGTCCGCGGTGCCCGTCATGTTCGAGCTGACCATCCTGCTCAGCGCGTTCGGCGCGGTGCTCGGGATGTTCGGCCTGAACCAGCTGCCGCGACACCACCACCCGATCTTCTACTCTCCGCGTTTCGAGCGCGGCTCGGACGACCGCTTCTTCATCTCGGTCGAGGCGGCCGACGACAAGTTCGATCTCGAGGACACGCGCACTCTCCTCGAGTCGCTGTCGCCGTCCCACCTCGAGCTCATCCAGGAGGAGTCGTGATCCTCTCTCGCACGATCGCCGCGGTCGCGGTGCTTGCCTCCCTCACGGCTGGCTGCCGAGGACAGACCTCGACGGAGCCGCCGATCGTTCCGTTCCGCGGCATGCACGAGATGCCTCGCTACGACGCCCAGGAGCACAGCCCCTACTTCGAAGACGGACGCACCATGCGCCCCGAGATCGAAGGCACGGTCGCGCGCGAGATGGAGGTCGACGCACAGGTCGACACGGGTCTCGACGCGGACGGCAGCTACGTCCTCAGCGTTCCGACGTCCGTGGTCGAGCGTCGCGGCGGTCTCGAGGCGCTCCTGCGTCGCGGCCACCAGCGCTACGACATCTACTGCGCGCCTTGCCACAGCGAGCTCGGCGACGGCAACGGCATGGTCTCGCAGCGCGCTGCGTCGCTCGGCGTGACGTTCGCAGCCGCCAACCTCACGGACCCCGGCTTCCAGCACATGCCCGACGGTCGTCTCTTCCTGACGATCTCGAACGGCGTCCGCACGATGCCCGCGTACCGCGCGCAGATCCCGGTGGCCGACCGCTGGGCGATCGTCGCGTACGTGCGCGCGCTCCAGGTCTCGCGCGCCGATGCTGCTGCGTCGGTCGCAGATGCCGACAACGATCAGCTGCCCGCGGGCGCCGATGGTTGTCCGGAGCAGGCCGAGGACCGTGATGGCTTCGAAGATCTCGACGGCTGCCCGGACGCCGACAACGACGCCGATGGCCTCGCCGATGCGGCCGACGCGTGCCCGCTCTCGGCCGGCACCGCCGCGCTGAGTGGCTGCGCAGGGACCGTCAGCATCGATCCGAACGATCCGGCGAACATCCGCCTCGGCGCGACGATTCGCTTCGAGAACGGGCGCGACATCCTCAAGCCGACCTCGCTCGGTGTCCTGGACGAGGTGCGTGCGTTCCTCGTCGCGCATCCCGAGGTGACGCGCGTCGCGATCGAAGGGCACACCGACGATCGAGGAGATGCTGGCGTGAACCGCGCGCTCAGCGAGCGTCGGGCGCGCGTCGTGCTCCAGTGGCTCGTCGAGCACGGAGTCGCGGGCGAGCGACTGCAGAGCTCGGGCTACGGCTCGTCGAGGCCGCGCGCCGACAACGCGTCGCGTGACGGACGTCAGGCCAACCGCCGTGTCGAGCTGCATGTCGTGCCGCCGGCCGTCGAGGTCGTGGTTCCAGGCGCAGCTCCTGCTGCCGCGCGTCCTGCTGGGCCGGGAGGAGTTTGACGATGGCTTCCGAGAGCAAGTCCTCCGAGAAGAAGGCGTCGCCGCTTCGGCGCGACTGGCGGATCCCGCGTGAGGCCGGCTGGGCGAACGCGTGGAAGCTGGCGGGCGGCGTCGGCCTCCTCGGCATCGCGATGTCGTTCATGGCGTGGTCGGGCGATCCGCATCGCTTCGCGTTCTCGTGGCTCTTCGCCTTCATGGCGGTCCTCGCGATCGCGCTCGGCTCGCTCTTCTTCGTGATCGTCCAGCACATGTCCGGCGCGAGCTGGAGCGTGAGCTGGCGACGCATCCCCGAGATCTTCGCGTCGGGCCTCCCGGTCTTCGCGCTGCTCTTCCTTCCGATCGCGTTCTCGCTCGACGAGCTCTATCCCTGGATGCACCACCAGGGTGGCCACGGCGACTCGCACGAAGAGAGCGGAGCAGGCGAGAGCGACGCCGAAGAAGGTGACGAGCATGCGCGCGGCGAGAGCCTGATCGGCGCGTCGGTCGCGCACGCGCAGGACCAGGCGGCAGAAGGCGGTGGGGGCGGCGGTGGGGGCGGCCACGGCGCGCAACTCACGCCGCAGCGCGCGCTCCACGCTTCCACGATCGAAGCCAAGACCGCGTTCCTCAACCCGACGTTCTTCGGGATCCGCGCGGTCATCTACTTCGCGCTCTGGACGGTGCTGTCGCTGTTCTTCGTGAACCGCTCGCTCGGCCAGGACACGAAGCGCGACATCGCGACGACGCAGATCATGCAGAGCGCGTCGCCCGTCGCGACGTTCACGTTCGCGCTGTCGCTCACCTTCGCTGCGTTCGACTGGATGATGTCGCTCGAGCCCGCCTGGTACTCGACCATCTTCGGCGTCCAGTACTTCGCCGTCTCGGCGGTCTCGAGCCTCGCGACGATCATCACGGTGACCTTCGCGCTCAAGAACGCCGGCATCCTCGGCGACGCCGTGCAGACCGAGCACTACCACGACCTCGGGAAGCTCCTCTTCGGCTTCCTCGTGTTCTGGGCCTACATCACGTTCTCCCAGTTCATGCTGATCTGGTACGCGTCGATCCCGGAAGAGACGACCTACTACCACATGCGCTGGAACGAGGGCTGGCAGACGTTCACGCTCGCGCTCGCGCTCGGCCACTTCGTCTTCCCGTTCTTCTTCCTCATCTCGCGCAACATCAAGCGCCGCGTGTCGCTCCTCGCGTTCGGCGCGGGCTGGCTGCTCGTGATGCACGTGCTCGAGTGCTTCTGGCTCGTCATGCCGTACGCGAGTGAGTCGGGCAGCTTCGAGCTGCACTGGATGGACATCGCGGCGGTGCTCGCGGTCGGTGGTTGCTACCTCGCGGTCGTCTTCTTCCGCATGACGCAGCTCCCGCTCATCCCAGTCGGCGATCCGCGCCTCGCGCGCGCCCTCCGCCACGAGGTGGTCTGATGTCGGACGAACACCACGACGATTCGCACGGTCACGCGACCAAGGACGGCAAGCCGCTCCCGGACTCGTCGCCCCCTCAGAACCTGTTGATCTTCGTCTACGCGCTCCTCGCGGTCGCGACGCTGGTCAGCCTCAAGTTCGTGTTCGACTCGTTCCTCGAGTCGACGCGTCGGGAGATCCAGGCCGAGCACCTCGACGACAGCCTCACGAGCGAGCGCCTCGCGGAGCACCGCGACCAGGTTCGCGAAGCGCTCGAAGGCGGCGAGATGCCGATCGACACCGCCATCACCCAGCTCGCCGAGCGCGGACGGGGTGCCTTCCCGCAGATCCGGCCCTATCCCTCCGGAGACCGCGGAGCGCGCGAGGGCTGGAACCGACGCGCGCCCTCGCAGCCCGCGGCCGCGCCCGAGCCCGACGAGGCCGTCGGGCAGCCGACTCGCTGATCGTCACGCTGCCACCCATGCGCCCATCGTCGATCATCCTCTGCACCGCGCTCGTCGCGCTCGCCCTCACGGGCGCGCGCGCGATGGCGCACGCGCAGGCGGGCATCCGACCGGTGATCACGCCGGGCACGGGTGGCGCGGAGATGATCCTGCGCGAGGTGGGCGTCGACGAGAGCTACGAGACGCCCATCCCGCTCGATGCCACGTTCCGCGATCACGAAGGGCACACCGTCACGTTCGGTGAGCTCTGGCACCGCGACCGTCCCGCGATCCTGCAGTTCGTCTACTACCAGTGCGCGACGACCTGCGACGTGGCGCTCTCGGGGACCACGGCCGTCCTGATCCCGCAGCCGCGCAGCGTCGGCATCGACGTCGACGTCTTCACGATCAGCATGGACCCGCGCGACACGCCGCAGGCGGCCGCCGACGCTCGCGGTCGCATCCTCGGCCGCTACGGTCGCGCGGAAGCGTCGGACGGCTGGCACTTCCTCGTCGGCGACGAGGCGCAGATCCAGCGCGTCGCGCAGGCCGTGGGCTACCGCTACCGCTGGGACGCGCCGTCGCAGCAGTTCGCGCATCCGGCCGTGATGATGATCCTCCGCGCCGACGCGGCGAACGCGGCGCAGGCCGGGCCGCGCGTCGGTCGCTACCTCTACGGCATCGAGCAGTCCCCCAACGACGTGCGCATCGGCCTCGCCGAGGCCGCCGATGGGCGCACCGTCGACGCCGCCGAGGCCGCGCTGCTGTTCTGCTTCATGTACGACGCCCAGCAGGGCCGGTACGTGGTGATGGCCTGGCGCATCATGCGCGTCGGCGGCGGGATCAGCGCGCTGATCCTCGCGGCCGTCCTTCTTTGGTTCTGGCGCGGCGAGCTCCGCGGTCGTCGTAACACCTCTCCTGAGGCAACATCATCCAAGAGCGAGCCTACCGGCGCGAACGTGCGCGCGGAGACGGCCGCTCGCTGAGTCGAGACCCTCCCCGAGGGTTGCGTCGCGAGTCGAGGACACATGGAGAACCAGACCGAGCCCAGCCTGCAGCTCCCGGCGCAGCTTTCGACGTTCGCACCCGAAGTGGACTGGCTCTACCACTTCATCTTCTGGGTGAGCGTCGTCTTCTTCGTCGGCATCGTCGGCTCGACGCTGTACTTCCTCGTGAAGTACCGGCGTCGTCCGGGCGTGAAGTCGGAGCCCACGGGTCACCACAACACGCTCGAGCTCTTCTGGACGTTCTCGCCCCTGATCATCCTCTTCATGATGTTCTACTGGGGCTGGACGGGCTTCCTCCGGATGGCCGAGGCGCCCGACGACGCGATGATCGTGCGCGTCCGCGCGCGCCAGTGGGCGTGGACCTTCGAGCACCCGAACGGATCGACGGAGGACAACGAGGTCCACGTGCCGGTCGGCGTGCCCGTGCGACTCGTCATGTCGTCGTCGGACGTGCTTCACTCGTTCTTCGTGCCGGACTTCCGCGTGAAGCGCGACCTCGTCCCGGGCATGTTCACGAGCCTCTGGTTCGAGGCCGTCGAGCGCGATCCGGGCTCGGTCCCCGAGGACGCCGCTGTCGACCCGACCCGCGTTCTCTACTCGTCGCAGGTCTACTGCGCCGAGTACTGCGGCGCGGGCGGCGCGTGGGGCCCGAACATGGGCCACGCGACCATGTACGCGCTCGTCCACGTGCAGCGCGAAGCGGACTACCACGCGTTCGTCTCCACGCCCCGGCCGCCGCCCTGTCCCGACGGACGGACGGAGTGCTTGCCGGAGGAGAGCGGTCGGATCCTCTTCGGCACCAAGGGCTGCACCGCGTGTCACCAGAACCAGGCGGGCGGCGCTCAGCTCGCGGGTCCGACGTTCGTCGGCCTGTGGGGCACGCAGCAGCAGCTGACGAGCGGTGACGCCGTCGAGGTGAACGAAGACTTCGTCCGCCAGTCGATCATGGACCCGCGCTCGCAGGTCGCCCAGGGCTTCTCGCCGGTCATGCCGCAGATCCAGCTCACCGAGCCGGAGATCAACGCGCTGATCGCGTACGTGCGCTCGCTCGGCAACGAGTGACGCAAACCACTTTCTTCTCGCTCGCTGCTCCTCTGACTCGCTGAGGTTTACATGGCCACCGCAACGGCACCCCACGCCCATGAGCCTGACTATCTGCACGCGAAGAGCGGCATCGGCTCGTGGATCTACACGGTCGACCACAAGCGACTCGGGATCATGTACCTCGCGTCGATCCTGATGTTCTTCGCGATCGGCGGCTTCTTCGCGCTGCTCGTCCGGATCGAGCTGATGACGCCTGGTCAGACGATCATGTCGCCGACCATGTACAACAAGGCGTTCACGCTGCACGGCGCGATCATGGTGTTCCTCTTCATCATCCCGTCGGTCCCGGCGGCGCTGGGGAACTTCTTCCTGCCGATCATGCTGGGCGCGAAGGATGTCGCGTTCCCCCGCCTCAACCTGCTGAGCTTCTACATCTACGTGGTGGGCGCGGTCGTCGCCGTGGTCTCCATCGCGGTGAACGCCGTCGACACGGGCTGGACGTTCTACACGCCTTACAGCACGCGCACGGACACTGCGGTCGTCTGGGTCACGCTGTCGGTCTTCATCCTCGGCTTCTCGTCGATCCTCACCGGCGTGAACTTCATCGCCACGGTGCACACGCTCCGCGCGCCCGGCCTCCACTGGAAGCGCCTGCCGCTCTTCGTGTGGGGTATGTACGCGACGAGCGTCATCCAGGTCCTCGCGACGCCCGTCATCGCCATCACGCTCTTCATCCTGATCATGGAGAACGTGCTCACGCTGGGCATCTTCAACCCGCAGCTCGGCGGCGACCCGGTGCTGTTCCAGCACTTCTTCTGGTTCTACTCGCACCCGGCCGTCTACATCATGATCCTGCCGGGCATGGCGATCGTGAACGAGGTCCTCGCGACGTTCAGCCGCCGCAAGATCTTCGGCTACATGTTCGTCGCGATGAGCTCGGTCGGCCTCGCGCTCGTCGGCTTCCTGGTGTGGGGTCACCACATGTTCGTCGCCGGCATGAGCGAGTACGCGACGCTCGTGTTCTCCGCGCTGACGTTCCTCGTCGCCATCCCCTCGGGCGTGAAGATCTTCAACTGGATCGCCACCCTCTACAAAGGCTCCATCTCGTTCGAGTCGCCGATGCTCTACGCGCTGGCGTTCCTCGTGCTCTTCTCGATCGGCGGTCTGACGGGCCTCTTCCTCGGCTCGCTCTCGGTCGACATTCACCTCCACGACACCTACTTCGTCGTCGCGCACTTCCACTACGTCATGGTCGGCGGCACCGTGTTCGGCTTCCTCGCGGGCCTGCACTACTGGTGGCCGAAGATGTTCGGAAAGATGTACGACGAGAACGTCGCGCGCGTCGCGTTCGCGCTCGTGTTCATCGGCTTCAACATGACCTTCTTCACCCAGTTCGTGCTGGGCTCGCAGGGCATGCCGCGCCGCTACTACGACTACCTCCCGCACTTCCAGCCGCTGCACGGCTTCTCGTCCGTGGGCGCGCTCGTCCTCGGCGCGGGCTTCCTCGTGATGGCGTTCATGTTCGTCCGCTCGCTCACGAGCGGAAAGAAGGCGCCTCCGAACCCCTGGGGCTCGGCGGGCTACGAGTGGGCCACGGCCTCTCCGCCGATCGAGCACAACTTCCACGGGCAGCCCGTGATGAAGCGTGGTCCGTACGACTACCACCTCGCGACCGAAGAAGAGCTCTTCGATGGCTTCCCCGAGGAGGCGCACGCCTCCTCCGAGGAATGAGCCAGCACCCTGCGTGAGAGACTGAACCGATCGTCTTCATCACCGGCGTAGAGAACGAGCCGGAAGGAATCGAGACATGAGCGCAGACAACGCCGCCGCCCATGGTGGGGCGCACCAGAGCCACGGGCCGAAGTGGCTCCAGCATCACTTCGAGACGCCGATCCAGCAGTTCGAGTCGTCGAAGCTGGGCATGTGGGCGTTCCTCGCGCAGGAGATCCTGTTCTTCAGCGGTCTCTTCGTCGCGTACGGCATCTTCCGCATCTCGTACCCGGAGGCCTTCGCCGCGGGCTCGATGCAGCTCAACAAGCTGATGGGCGGCGCGAACACCATCGTGCTGCTCTTCTCGTCGCTGACGGCCGCGCTCGCGGTCCGCAGCGCGCAGCTCGGCAAGCGCGACGAGGTCACCCGCTACCTCGTCATCACCATCGTCTGCGCGTTCGCGTTCATGGTGATCAAGTACTTCGAGTACACGGCGAAGTTCGAGCACGGCCTCCTGCCCGGCATCCACTGGAACCCGACGCACCTCGTCGGAATCGACGCGCCGCTCGACCACATGCACGTGTTCTTCGGCGTGTACTTCATGCTGACCGGCCTGCACGGCGTTCACGTGCTCATCGGCATCGGCATCCTCACGTGGATCCTCATCCGCAACAACAACGGCGAGTTCTCGAAGGAGTACTGGACGCCGGTCGACCTCGCGGCGCTGTACTGGCATCTCGTCGACCTCGTCTGGATCTACCTCTTCCCGCTGCTGTACCTCATCTGAGGGCGGACCTGCCCCTGGGCTGATTTTCTGGCCTGATTTTCTGGGCTGATTCTGCTCGCGTCTCTCCTTCGACTCGGAGAACCACATGTCCGGCGACTCTCACGATCACGACCACCCGAACGACGGCGCGGTCCACGTCCACGTGCACGACGTCTCCTTCTACTTGAAGGTGTTTGGCGGCCTGATCTTCCTCACCGTGTTCACGGTCGCCACGTCGTACATCGACATCGACGGCCTGATGCGTCCGGGCACGCCGCACGGCGCGGGCGGCATGAACTTCCTCCTCGCGATGGCGATCGCCACCTGCAAGGCGGCGTTCGTCTGCACGTGGTTCATGCACCTCAAGGACGACGCGCGCTTCAACGCGCTCTTCTTCGTGGGCTCGGTGCTCTTCGCCGGCGTGTTCCTCGCGTACACGCTCAACGACACCTACTACCGCCAGCACGAGGACCGCTTCCAGGGCGTGCACGTCGACCCGTCGACGGGCGAGCGCGCGGCGGGCGGCCTGGCCGACATCGGCGGCAGCTGCGACGTGCCCGCGAACTGCGTCTCGTACGCCTGCGAAGAGGGCCGCTGCGTGGAGTTCGTCGTTCATCACGAAGGTGGCGAGCACGGCGAAGGCGGCGAAGCGCACGAGGGCGGCGAAGCTCACGAGGGCGGCGAGGCCGAAGCTCACGAAGGTGGCGAGGGCGAGGCGCACGAGGGCGGCGAAGGTGGCGAGCACTGACGTGCCGCCGCTCGACACCCCCGTTGACGAGGCGGGCCCGGAACGAGGCGCGAGCGTGACAGCCCGCGCCTCGTCGCGTTTCACGCGCCCGCGCGTCGCGGGCGCGCTCGTGATGCTCGTCGGCGTCGCGTGCGTGGCACCGCCACGTGAGCGCGCCGAGTCGTTGCCCGACTCGCCGTATCCCACGTGCGAAGGCGAGGTCGGTCCGGATCGCGAGATGGCGAGCGGCGAGCTGCGCGCTGGGCCTGTGATGCGCGAGTCGACCGTCGTCGAGACGTTCACGCTCGCCGAGCGCGGCTGCCACGTGGTGTTCACCGGCGCGCTCGACTGGAACATGGGCGCGACGGACCTCGAGGTCGTCTACGACCGCGAGCTGCGGCCGATCCGCGCGTGGAAGCGCGGCACGAGCCCCGGGCCGCTGTCCGCGCGTCGACGCACCGACATCCGCTCGTACGACTTCCGCGGAGACCGCCTCGCGATGCGACGACGCACGCCGACCGAGGAGCTCGAGACCGAGCTCTGGCGCTTCCGCCTCGCGCCGCCGGAGGTGATCCTCGGGCCCGGACGCGCGCTCGTGTCGGTGTGGCTTCGGCGCGCGCACCTCGAGGTGGGAGGGCGTGTCCGCGAGCCAGTCGCCGACATCCGAGAGCCGATCGAGATCATCCGCGACGTCACCCTCACCCGACACGAAGACCGCGACGATCCCGTGATCGGTCACGTGCGCGTCTACACGATCTACGGGCGCGAGCCGATCTTCGCGAACGAGGACGACATCGTCGTCGGCGATCTCGCCGGCTTGCAGCCGAGCCGCTTCGTCCGCACACCGATGCCTCCGCCGGTGCCACGCGAAGGACCGGCGAACCCTCGAGAGACCCCATGACCACATCACACGGGATCGCGTCGCGCGTGATCCTCTCGCGTCTGATCACGCTGGCAGCCATCGCGTCGACGTCCCTCGGCTGCGGCGGCGAGCCCGCAGTCGACGATGCCTTCGTGGGTCGTGACGCGGCCGTGATCGCGAACGACGCTCCGGGGCTCGACGCTCCGCTCGACGACGCGCCTGGGCTCGACGACGCGCCTGGGCTCGACGCCTTCGCGCTCGATGCGGCGAGCACGAATGACGCTGGATCCTCCGACGCGGCCACGGCAACGCGCGACTTCGACGCGACGGTGAGCGAGCTCGCGAGCTGCGACCCCGCGCGCTTCGATCGCGTGCTCCACGAGGTCGCGTGGGCCGAGGGCTGGCCGCTCGAGGGAGCGCTCGCCGGCGCCTCCGGGCGATGGCTCTTCGCGACGCGCCTCGAGAGCGCAGTGCCCTCCGCGAGCGTCGTCGGTGATCTCGGAGGCTGGGACACCACGCGATGGCCTGCGACGCGCTGCGGAGACGGCTCACGCTTCTTCGTCGTCGTCGACGAGAGCTCCACCACGAGCTCGCCGATCGGCTCGAAGTACAAGTGGTTCGTCGCGCGCGACGATGCGTACCTCGCGCCTCCCGAGGCCACGCAGTACGGCTACGACGAGTTCGGTCGCTTCGGCTGGGTGCGCGCGCCGAGCGATGTCTCTCACCTCGAGCAGTTCCCCGCGTTCGCGTCGACGCACCTCGCCGACACGCGCTCGTTCCGCGCGTACGTGCCCGCGGGCTTCGTCCCTCGCAGCGCGGGCTCGAGAGCGCTGCGCACGTTGCTCCTCCACGATGGGCAGAACGTCTTTCACCCCGACGCGTTCTTCGGCGGCTGGCGCGTCGACGCGCTGCTCGCGGCGCGCGGCACCGACGTGATCGCCCTCGCAATCGACAACGCGCCTGATCGCATGGACGCCTACACGCAGGTGCCCGACGACATCGGCGGCGGCGCGATCGGCGGACGCGCAGACGACTACCTCGCGCTCCTCGCCGACGAAGCGCTGCCTTTCTTTCGCGCGCGCTACGGCATCGTCGCCGAAGGACGCTCGCTCATGGTCGCGGGCAGCTCGCTCGGTGGGCTCGTCACGCTCTACGCGGCGCGGCGCGATCTCGCCTCGATGGGCTGCGGCGCGGCGCTGTCGTCGACGGTGGGCTGGGGCTCGATCGACTCGCGCGCGAGCGGCGACACCGCGATCGTCGAGACGTGGACGGGCCTGCACGCTCCGCTCTACGTCGACAGCGGTGGCGGCGTGAGCGGTGTGTGTCGCGACTCCGACGCGGACGGCGTGGACGATGACGCCGACGACTCCGACAACTACTGCGTGAACCTCCAGATGCTCGACGTGCTCGAGGGCGCTGGCTACGTGCGCGGCACGTCGCTCACGTACGTGTGGCAAGAAGGCGCGTCTCACAACGAGGCCGCGTGGGCGGGTCGCTTCGGCGAAGCGCTCGATGCGTGTGGTCGCATGGGCTGGCGCGCGCCGTGATCGCGGTCCGCGGTTCGATGCCCGACGCGAACTCGACGCCGCGCGATCGCTCGGTCTACGATCACCTCCATGTCGAGCCGCGGTAGCGCCATGGAAGAGCCGCTCCCGTACGACGAGGAGTTCCTCTACCACCTGTCGCGCGGCAGCGAGTTCCTGATCGCGAACCGCGTCGGCGAGGCCAAGGAAGAGCTCGAGCGCGCGCTCGTGGTTCAGCCGCGCGACGCGAAGGGACAGGACCTGCTCGCGGGCGTGTACTTCCGGCTCGGCGTGTATCCGCGCGCGATCGAGCTCTGGAGCGTGCTCGTCGATCAGCACCCGGACGACGTGCCGCTGCGCGTGAACCTCGGCCTCGCGCTGCTCAAGACGGCGCAGCTCGAGGAAGCAGTCACGCACCTCACGCGGGCCACGAGCCTCGACGACACGCACGCGCGCGCGTGGGGCTACCTCGGCCTCGCGCTGTGGCGCGAGGGGCGCCTCGATCGTGCGCGCGACGCGTTCATGCGCGGCGGTCAGGCCTCGATGGCGCGACGCATGGAGGAGATGCTGGGCATCACGTCCAGCGCGGCTGCGCACTCCGCGCCCTCGCTCTCTGTCGCGCCGCCTCCGCCGCTCGAAGGCGACGAGCCTCCTCGCCGCGCCTCGATCCCGCCCACCGAGTGGGCCCGCCCCGAGGGCTCGCGCGGCAGCATCGATCTCACCGTGCTCGATCGCGGCGAGCGCATCTCTCACCCGCCCACGCTCCGCACCGCGCTGGATCGCTGGATGCCCCGCATGCCAGACGGCGTGAGCCTCGGCCTGAGCGATGGTGGGCTCCTCGTCGTCACGCCGCACGAGGGTGACGTGATGATCGTGCGCGAGCGATCGCTCGTCGTCCGAGGTGAGGCGGCCGCGAACGCGCGCACGAGCCACGTCGCCGTCGCGCGGGGTCAGCAGGCCATGCTCGCCGCGCCCGATGGCCACGTGGTGATGACGCTGTCGGTGGGCGAGGGCGAGATGCTCTACGTGGTGGAGCGGCACCTGCTCGCGTACGACGCGGTGGGCGGCGGCGAGGCACGCAGCATCGAGGTGGGCTCCGTGTCGATGCGTGTGGTGGCGCTCCGCGGACGCGCCAACGTGGCGGTGTCGAGCCCTCGACGCGCGCTCGCGATCGCGACGCACGGCGAGGTGGTGACCGTGGCGGCGGCGCGCTTGGTCGGGTGGTCGGGCCACCTGTTTCCGGGCGCGAGCGCGACCGCCGAGTCGCTCTTGCTGCGCGGCGACGGCACCGTCCTCGTCGCCTGACCTCTGTCGGTCCTGAGCGCTCTCACTCGAGCGGGTTGTTGTCCGTCTCGGAGAGGCGCTTCTCTTTGTTCTCCACCGCGTCGACGAAGAGCTTCACGTACTCGCCGGCGCTGGTGATCGCGAAGAAGACGCTGAGGTAGAGCAGCGCCACGCCGATCGCGTTGAAGTCGACCTGATCGATCCGGAACAGGCCGAAGTCCACGTCGAAGCGGTGGTGGATCATCAGCATGAAGACCGCGACCATCTGGAGCGCGGCCTTCTCCTTGCCGCCTTGGCCGGCCGCGATCGTCACGCCTTCGGACATCGCGATCACGCGCAGGCTCGTGATGGAGAGCTCTCGCGCGATGATGAGGATCACGGCCCACGCGGGGACGCGGTGCATGGCCACCATGGCGATGAGCGACGACGCGACGAGCAGCTTGTCCGCGAGCGGATCGAGGAACTTCCCGAGCACGCTGACGAGGCCCTGTCGTCGCGCGATCCAGCCGTCGAGGAAGTCCGTGACGGCCGAGATCGCGTAGACCATCGCCGCGTAGAAGCTCGCGCGCGGGGTGCCTTCGATGATCAGGTAGAGCGCGACGGGGATCAGCACGATGCGAAGCATCGTGAGGAGGTTCGGCAGGTTGACTGCGTCCTCGCGGAGGCTCCGTCGTCGCTGGGCTCGATCCATCGTCGCTCAGGGGTGCCCGCTCACGGGTGGAGGCGGTTGAGCATGCGCGGGAAGGGGATCGTCTCACGCACGTGCGGCAGGCCGCAGAGCCACGCGACGGTGCGCTCGATGCCGAGGCCGAAGCCCGCGTGCGGGAACGAGCCGTAGCGCCGCAGATCGAGGTACCACTCGAAGGCCTCCATCGGCAGCTTGTGGTGCGTGATGGCAGCCTCGAGCGTCGCGAGGTCGTCCTCGCGCTGTCCGCCGCCGATGATCTCGCCGTAGCCCTCGGGCGCGAGCACGTCCATGTTCAGCGCGAGGCGCGGATCGGTCGGGTCCTTCTTGAAGTAGAAGGCCTTGAGGTCCATCGGGTAGCGATGGACGATCACGGGGCGATCGAAGCCCTGCGAGATCACGGTCTCTTCGTCGCCGCCGAAGTCGTCGCCGTGCTTGGCCTCGTGGCCGGCCTTCTGGAGCGTCTCGATCGCCTGCGCGTACGTGATGCGCGGGAAGGGCTTCTTGATGAGCTCCAGCTTGCTCGTGTCGCGCTCGATCGACTCGAGCTCCTTGCGGCGCTTGTCGAGCACGCGCGCGACGATCGACACGAGGAAGTCCTCGGCGAGATCCATGTCGCCGTCGAGGTCCATGAACGCGACCTCGGGCTCCACCATCCAGAACTCGGCGAGGTGGCGGCGCGTCTTGCTCTTCTCCGCGCGGAACGTGGGGCCGAAGCAGTACGCCTTGCCCACCGCGGCCGCGGCGGCCTCCATGTAGAGCTGGCCGCTCTGCGTCAGGTACGCGGCGTCGCCGTGGTAGTCGGTCTCGAAGAGGTTCGAGGTGCCCTCGCACGCGTTGGGCGTGAAGATCGGCGCGTCGACGAGCGTGAAGCCGTTGCCGTCGAAGTAGTCACGCACCGCCGCGATGATCTCCGCGCGCACGCGCAGGATCGCGTGCTGCCGCTTGCTGCGGAGCCACAGGTGGCGGTTGTCCATGAGGAAGTCGGTGCCGTGCTCCTTGGGGCTGATCGGGAACTCGCGCGACGGAGTCGCGAGCACCTCGAGCTCGCTCACCCCGACCTCGAACGTGCCCTTCAGCTTCGCGTGCTCGCGCACGACGCCGCTCACGCGCAGGCTCGTCTCCTGCGAGAGTCGATCGGCCTTCTCGAAGATCTCCGCGCTGACGTCGCCCTTGAACACCACGCACTGGCAGATCCCGGAGCCGTCTCGCAGCTCGAGGAAGTGCAGCTTGCCGCTCGAGCGCTTGTTGTAGAGCCAACCCTCGATCGTGACGCGCTCTCCGACTTCTCCGCCCAGCTGCTCGATCTTCACTCGCTTCGTCATGACGCCGCCTCGATACCACGAGGTCCCCCGCCGCGGTATCGATTGCCCCGCTCGATCGTCGAGAGACGGAACGCATCGAGGCCGACTCCTCTCGGAATCGGCCTCGTGGTGCGCGACCTGCGACTCTCAGCGAGCCGCGATCAGCTCACTTCTTTCCGCCGCGCTTCTTGATGGCGCCGCGCACCGTGACGACCGCGTTGCGGTGACCGGGGACCGCGCCCTCGATGAGGAGCATGAACTTGTCGTCCAGCACGCGGATGACCTTGAGGTTCTGGATCGTGACCTTCTCGTCGCCGTACTGACCCGGCATCTTGAGGTTCGGGAGCGTACGACCCGGCGTCATGTTCGTGCCGATCGCGCCGCCGTGACGCTGGTACTCGTGCGTTCCGTGCGTGGCGGTCGCCGAGCCCTTGAAGTTCCAGCGGACCATGACGCCCGTGAAGCCGCGGCCCTTGGTCTGGCCGCAGACGTCGACGAGCTGGCCCGGCGAGAAGTGGTCCGACGGCTTCATCACCGCGCCGACCTCGTACTTCGCGACCTCTTCGGCCGGGAGACGGAGCTCGCGGATGGTGCGCGACGGCTTCTGTCCGACCTTCTTGAAGAAGCCGGCCTCCGCCTTGTTCACGAGCTTCTCGCGCTTCTCGCCGAGGCCGACGATGAGGGCGCTGTAGCCGTCCTTCTCTGCGGTGCGCTTGCCGAGCACGGTGCAGGGGCCGACCTCGACCACGGTGACGCGGCGAACGTTGCCGTCGTCCTCGAAGATCTGCGTGTTTCCGAGCTTCTTGCCGATGAGGCCGGGGTACTGATTCATGATGGGTCTCTGCTCGAACGATCCGGCCGCGCGTGATGAGGGGCCCGGAGAAAGGGGGCGGAGTCTATCGACGGACCCTCGCGCGTCAAGCGCCTTCCGCGTCGGGGGCGGTCGACTGACGTCCGAGGCGGACCGTCACGAGGGTCAGACCTTCCGCGGGGGCGGTGGGGCCGGCCTCCTCTCGACGGCCCGTGGGGCCGAGGAGCGAGGCCACTCGGGCCGGCGTCGTACGACCGCGGCCGACCTCGAGCAAGGTGCCCGTGAGGATTCGGACCATGTTCTTCATGAACGCCGAGCCGCGGACGCTCAGGGCGATCTGGCGCGGGTCGCCGGCCCAGTCCGTGACGAGATCGAGGGCGTGGAGCGTGCGTGTCGTCTGCTCGCGCTCGTCGTCGGCGGCGCGGAACGCGCGGAAGTCGTGGGTGCCGAGGAGACGCGCGGCGGTCTCGCGCATCGCCTCGAGATCGAGGGTGTCGGCGGGCCTCGACGCCGAAGCGCGATCCGGATGACGGAGCCGCGGAGGCAGGCGCCACGCGCGGTGTCGCAGGAGTGGGTCGCGCTCGTCGTCGACGAGGAGCACGTATCGGTACGTCTTGTCGATCGCGTCGAAGCGCGGCTCGTAGCCCGCCGCGCATGCCTCCGCGGCGCGTACGGACACGTCGTCGGGCAGCGCTTGGTTGATGCCGCGCAGCCAGCCTTGCGGAGGGATCGCGCGCGCCGTCTCGAACGCGGCGACCTGACCGAGCGCGTGCACGCCTCGATCGGTGCGGCCTGCGCCGCGGCAGATCACGTCGTGGCCTGCCATCGAAGCGACGGCGGCCTCGAGCACGCCTTGAACGGTGCGCGTGTCGGGCTGCCGCGCCCAGCCGTGGAACGCGGTGCCGTCGTACGCGACCACGAGCCGGATGCCGTGCGGCCGGTCGCCGTGCGGCCGATCTTCGTGGGTTCGTTCGTCGCGCTCCACGCGCCGATCAGAACGTGAAGCCGAGGCCGGCGGCCCAGGCGAGCGACGATCCGAGCGGGAGCTGACGATCGGAGAACGAGCCCATCGTCGAGCCGTAGAGCTCGAAGAAGATCTCGGAGTGGTTGAGACCCCACTCCTCGTCGAGGCGGCGCGCAGAGCGTCGGTCGAGGAAGTCGAGCTCGAGCGCGACCTGTGCGCCCCAGTCCAAGCCCACGCTCCAGCCTTCGGCCTGCGTCACGCCGCTCGTGCCCGTCTGGAAGTAGCCGAAGTCGAGGCCGATCTTCGGCGTGAAGATCAGAGGGAAGGACGCGTGTCGCGCGAGCCCATCGATGCGGACCGAGGCGAGCACGGTGATCGGGACGAGGCTCATGCCGGTGCCGCCCACGTTGGTCGCGCTGGAGCTCGTCGTCGCGTCGCCGCTCCACTCCACCCAGCCGATGCGCGCGCCGATCTGCAGCGGTCCGATGTAGGGGATCCGCCAGAGGTGGTAGTCGAGCTCGAGGGCGACGAGCGGCCCGAGATCGCCGCCGAACGAGCTCTCGAACGCGGGCCCGAGATCGGGGCGGTACACACCGCCGCGCAGCTCGAGCGTGAAGTTCTCGGCGGACGGCACGAAGAGAGGCTCGTTCGACCACTCACCGATGGGACGCGCGCCGCGTCGCTGCGGGTCGCTCACGTCCTGTGCGTCCGCGTTCGACGGCGCCAGCGCGGCCGTGAGCGCGCAGGTCGCGGCGCCCATCACGATCCACGAGCGACTCATCGTGCACCTCCAGCGCGACGACGCGAGACCACCGCGCCGAGCGCGAGGAGCAAGAGCGCGAGCGCGCCATTCCGCGCGGGAACGCCGGGCATCGCCGAACATCCCGAGTAGCGCGCGCGGCACTCGGACGCGCTCAGCATCTGCTCGCGGCAGTAGTCGTCCCAGAACCCTTCGACGGGCACCCGCTCGATGCAGGCGACGTTCGAGAGCACGGACTCGTTTCGCGCGGTGTCGAACACCGTCACCGCGACGGGCGCGGACTCGCCGATCTCGAGCCCCAGATCTGCGCCGTCGAGGCTCGCGGTCACGGGGGCGCTGCCGAAGACTTCCGTCGGCGTGAGCGACGCGGGAGGCGCGCTGCCTTCGACCAGCGACGTGGTGCCGTCGCAGGTACCGGCCGTGTCGACATAGACGCGAGCGCCCGCGAGCGTCTCCGTCGCCACGTTCGTCCACTCCACCACGATCTGTCGATCGCCGGCGGCGTCCTCGAGCATCGGCGCGTCGGGCGCCTCGAAGTCGAGCGCGACGTTGAAGCCGTAGTAGTGGGTCGCCGCGACGTCCGTCGTGGTGTCGCCAGGCGCGCTCACGGCGAGCACGTAGAAGACGTACGTGCCCTGTGCGGTGCCTTCGCAGCCGTCGGGAAAGAGCTCCTGCGGGCGGAAGGTGAGCGTCGGCATCGTCGCCGTGATCTGCCCTCCGCCATCCCACGCCGACCGATGCGTGCAGACCGCGGCGGATCCGCCGCTCGTGCGGCGGCTCGTCGCGGTCTGGCAGTTCGCGCCCGCCGTGCCGGTGCCGCCTTGCCAGAGATCCCACTCGAGGCGCGTCATCCCGGTCGCGTCGTAGGGGGCGTTCGTCACGACCATCGAGATCGGGAGGTTCGCCTCGCACTCCTCGAGCGAGAGCGGCCAGCTGACGAGGTAGTTCGCGGCGCCGGACGTCGGCGTTCCGCGATCGCCGTACGTCTGGAACGTGTAGGTGATCTGCGCGTGCGCGGTGTTGGCCGCGAGGGTCGCGGCGATGGTCGCGGCGAGCAGCACGAAGGAGAAGAGTGCGGGAGAGGATCGTCGGTGCATCGGTGCTCGATTCGCGAGTCGGCCGCGGAGGCGTAGCGCGTTTTCAGCAATGCGTGTGCCGCGCATGCGCGCGTCAGAACGTGCGAACAGGTGGGGATCAGCGCGACGGCGCGAGGACAGTTTGTCACGAGACGCCACGCGAGCGCCGCGGGCTTGGACACGATGGCTCGCGGCCGCTCGCCCGGAGCACTAGCGAAGCAGCAGGCCCTCTGCGATCTGCACGGCGTTCGTGGCCGCGCCCTTGCGGAGATTGTCGGCGACGACCCAGAGCATCAGCCCGCCAGGGTTGCCGAGATCCTCGCGGATGCGCCCGACGAGCACCTCGTCGCGATCGTCGCAGTCGAGCGGCGTCGGGTAGCTGCCCGCGCCGAAGTCGTCGACGACGCGGACGCCGGGCGCTTTCTCGAGCAGGGCGCGCGCCTCGGCCGCGCTCATCGGTCGCTCGAGCTCGATCGCGATGGACTCCGAGTGCCCGTTCACCACGGGCACCCGGACCGTCGTCGGCGACACGCGGATCTCCGGGTCACCGAGGATCTTGCGCGTCTCGTGGATCATCTTGAGCTCTTCCTCCTGGTAGCCGACGGCTGCGTCGCGCTTCCACTCCATGAGGAGGTTGCCCGCGAGCTGCTTCGCGATCGGGCCCTTGGGCATCGCCTCGCCCGCGGCGAACGCGCGTGACTGCGCGCGGAAGTGATCGACGGCCTGCGCGCCTGCGCCGCTGATCGCCTGGTACGTGGACACGACGATGCGGCGGATGCGCGCGACGCGATGGATCGGTCCGAGTGCGACGACCATCTGGATGGTCGAGCAGTTCGGGTTCGCCACGATGCCGCGCGGCCGCTGGCGCGCAGCGTCGAGGTTCACCTCGGGCACACAGAGCGGCACGTCGGCGTCCATCCGCCACGCCGCGGAGTTGTCGATCACGATCGCGCCCTTGCTCGCGGCGATCGGGCCCCACTCGCGGCTCGGTCCCGAGCCCGCGGAGAAGAGCGCGACGTCGATGCCGTCGAACGAGTCGGCCGTCACGGGCGTCACGGTGAGCTTGCGATCGCCGAACGGGACGGTCGTCCCCGCGCTCTTCGGCGACGCGAGCGCGCGGACCTCGCCGACCGGGAAGCGCCGCTCGGCGAGCACCTCGAGCATCTTGTGACCGACGGCGCCGGTCGCGCCGAGAACGGCGACATGAAACTTACGATCTGCGCGCGGAGTCTCGTTGCCCATTGCGGACCGGCCATATCACGCACGCCCGATCGAGGCGACGTTCCGGGCGCTGTTGCGTGCGCGCGCAACGGAGCGCATATCGCGGCCCCGGAGGTAGTCATGGGTCGTGATCGAGGGGGCCAACGGACGACGAACGTCGGTGCGCGAGAGCCCTCGTTCCTGGGGCCATTCCGCGGACTCTCCGCGTCTGTCTTCGCGCTCGCGCTCGCACCGGCGAGCCTCTTGCCGAGCGTGCTGGCGCCGAGCGTCGTCGCGGCGCAGGCGACCGAGGCCGTCGCTCCGGCGTCGTCCGACATCGTCGCTCCGCCGGCGTCGCGTCGCGTCGCGCCCGCTCCGACCTCGATCGTCGAGCCTCTGGATCTCGAGCGTGTGCTGCGAGGCGACGGCTCGGGCCTCACGGCAGACGAGGTCGCGCGTCGCTCGGTGACCACCGCGCCCACCCTCACGCAGGGCCGAGCGCAGCTCGAGCAGGCCCGCGCGGGCGCAGCGCAGGCGTACCTCGCGTTCTTTCCGCGGATCGATCTCACGGCCCGCTACACGCGCCTGTCGCCGATCACGCAAGGCACGCTCGGCGGCGGCGGCATCACGCCCGAACAAGAGGCGGGGCTCCGCGCGTTGATCGCGAGCGTCGATGACGCGTCGTCGCGATCGTTGTTCGAGATCAACCTCCAGTCGCAGCTCGCGCTCGCGAACTTCTCGTTCCCCGTTCTCCTCGACACGTTCTCGTTCGGCGCCGAGGTCCAGTACCCCGTGAGCGACGTGTTCTTCCAGGTGCTGCCCGCCTACGAAGGCGCGGAGCGCGCGGTCGACGCGCAGGAAGCACAGCTCCAGGCCACCGCGTCTGCGGTGTCGCAGCAGGCCCGCGAGGCCTTCTACAACTACGCGCGAGCGCGCGCGGCCACGGCCGTCGCCGAGTCGACCGTCAGCACGATCGAGGCGCAGGAGAGGGTGGTCCAAGCGGCCGTCGATGCGGGCGTGACCGCGCGCATCGATCTCATGCGCCTTCGTGCCCAGCTCGCGGGCGGTCGCGTCGCCGTGGAGCGCGCGCGCGGAGGCACGGCGACTGCGGCCGAGGCGCTGCGAGCGCTGATGCACGACGACGGCTCCGGCGAGATCCTCGTCGCGGAAGACCTCCTCGCGGGCATGCCCGACGTCGAGGGCTCGCGCGAACACCTGATCCAGCGTGCGTACGGCGAGCGGCCGGAGACTCGCGCGATCGCGCACCTGCTCCGCGCGCGGGATCGACAGATCGAAGCGGCCGAAGGCTCGCGCTATCCGCACCTCGTGCTCGACGGGCAGTTCTCGTTCGACAACCCGAACCAGCGCCTCTTTCCTGCGCAGCAGCGCTTCGTCGAGAACTACACGCTCAGCGTGATCCTCACGTGGTCGCCCAACGATCTGTTCCTCGGTGAAGAGCGCGCCCGCGCCGCCCGCGCGGCACGCGAAGAGAGCGAAGCCACGCTCGCGCAGCTCCACGACGGCATCCGCATCCAGGTCACGCAGTCGTACGAGTCGTACCGCGCGG
Organism: uncultured Sandaracinaceae bacterium; assembly: GCA_964502175.1. GTDB lineage: Bacteria > Myxococcota_A > Polyangia > Polyangiales > Sandaracinaceae > JAFLCL01. The sequence goes on along the minus strand of CAZCVE010000009.1, from coordinate 6,019 downwards.
CGCGTCTCTCGCTCGACGCGGCGCACGCTGGGGTCGAGGCCGCCGAAGAGGGCGTGCGCGTTCGCACCGAGCAGTACCGCGCGGGCGCCGGCCTCATCACGGAGCTCATGGCGGCCACCGCGGATCTCGCGCGCGCGCAGCTCGATCTCGTCAGCGCCGCGATCGATGCGCGCATCGCGCACACGCAGCTCACCCGCGCCATCGGCGCCGACGGTCCGTACGACGTCGCTGGCTCGCGCTGATCTACCATCACGCCGATGCCGACCGTCGTCGTGGCCGCTGCCGTCGTTCGAGACGGTGATCGCTTTCTCCTCACCAAGCGCCCGACCAAGGGGCACCTCGCGGGCTTCTGGGAGTTCCCCGGCGGAAAGGTCGAGGAGGGCGAGAGCCCCGAGGCCGCGCTCGTGCGCGAGTGCGTCGAGGAGTGCGAGATCGACGTCGTCCCGATCGACATCCTCGACGTCACGTTCCACCGCTACGCGACCAAGGACGTGCTGCTCCTCTTCTACGCGTGCTCGCTCGGCGAGCGCCGCGAGGTGAAGCACAACGAGGTCGCCGATCACCGCTGGGTGCTGGCCAGCGAGCTCCGTGGGTTCGAGCTGCCGCCGCCCGACGCGAAGCTGCTCGCGAAGCTCGAGCGCGGCGCGTGGCCGAAGTGAGCCTCAGCTGACCTGTCGCGTGCGTCCTTGCCAATAGGGCGCGCGGAGCACGAACTTCTGGAGCTTGCCTGTCGCCGTCCTCGCGAGCTCCGCGCGGAGCTCGATCGACGTCGGACACTTGTAGTGCGCGAGCCGTGCGCGACAGTGCGCGATCAGGTCTCCCTCGGTCGCGCTCGCGTCGGGCCGCAGCACCACCAGCGCCTTCACGGTCTCGCCCCACTTCGCGTCGGGCACGCCGATCACGGCGACCTCTGCGACCTCGGGGTGAGACTGCAGGCAGTCCTCCACCTCGATCGAGCTGACGTTCTCGCCGCCGGTGATGATCACGTCCTTCTTCCGATCGGAGATCGAGACGAAGCCCTCGTCGTCCATCGTCCCGCCGTCGCCGGTGTGGAACCAGCCGTCGACGATCGCTGCGTCGGTCGCGGCCGGATCGTTCCAGTAGCGCGCCATCACGACGTTCGCGCGCGCGAGCACTTCTCCTTGCTCGTCGATCCGCACACGAGCGCCGATCACGGGCGCGCCTGCGCGACCGAGCTTGGTCGCGCGCTCGGCCGAGGTCAGCGCGTCGTACTCCTCGCGCACGCGGTTGATCGTGAGCAGCGGCGACGTCTCGGTGAGCCCGTAGAGCTGGATGATCTCCCACCCGAGCTCCGTCTCCACGCGCTCGATGGTGCGCGTCGGCGGAGGCGCGCCGGCGACGAGCACGCGAGTCTTTCCTGAGCCCGGCACTCGCTCCTGTTCCTTCGCAGCGTCGAGCACCGCGTGGATCACCGCGGGCGCGCCACCGAGGAAGGTGATCCCGTGCGCCTCGACGCGTCGGAGGATCTCGGGGCCGCTCACCTTGCGCAGCACGACCTGCGTCGCGCCCATCGCGGCCAGCGCGAACGGCATGCCCCAGCCGTTGCAGTGGAACATCGGCACCACGTGGAGGAACCGATCGCGATCGCTGATGCCCGCGTGCCAGCCGAACGTCGTGGCGTTGATCCAGAGGTTGCGGTGCGTGAGCTCGACGCCCTTGGGGCGCGCCGTCGTGCCGCTCGTGTAGTTGATCGTCGCGGTCGTGTCCTCGTCGAGCGCGACCTCGCGCGGTGCGCGGTCGGACTCGAACAGCTGGGCGTCCGACGCCGCCCCGAAGACGAAGCGCTGCGGCGCCTTCACCGCGTCGAGCGCAGGCGCGATCTCGGGATCGAGCAGCAGCACCTTCGCCCCCGAGTGCGAGACGATGTACTCGATCTCGTGCGCATGGAGCCGGAAGTTGATCGGCACGAGGATGCGGCCCGACGTGCACGTGCCGTAGAGCGCCGCGACGAAGCGCGCCGCGTTGTGCGACACGATCGCGACGCGGTCGCCCACCTCGAGCCCGAGCCCGTCGAGCGCGGACGCGAACGCACGCGAGCGCTGCGCGAGCTCGCGGTACGTGATCGAGCCCCACGAGCCCGCGGGCTGATCAGGCTCGTCGACGAGGGCGACACGGTCGCCGTAGACGAGGCTGCCGCGGTCGAGGAAGTCGCGAACCGTGAGGGCGACACGCATGCGGCGAGTATCCGCGCGCAGACATCGCCCCGAAAGTCCCGCGTCGGCAGACTGGAATCTGCGTGGGGAGCCAGCCGGCGGGGGCGTAGCCCCCTTGAGGCGCGAGCGATGGAGGAGCGCAGCGACGATGGAGCGATGGGGGTGCGGGGGTCGGGCCCCCGCATCGAGCGCCGAAGGCGCGGGAAACTACGCGCGCGCGGCGCGCTTCCACAGAGGCAGCGGCTGATCGGACGCTGCCTGGTAGTGCACGCTCATCTCGTCGAACGCCGCGAGCGCGTCTTGCGCCGAGCCGCGCGAGTACTCGAACGCGTCGAACCCGACGCGCGCGAGGTAGGCGAGCTGGTCGCGCACGACCTTGCCTGTCGCGCGGACCTCGCCCTGATAGCTGAAGCGCGATCGCAGCGCGTGCGCGAGCGAGTACGAACGGCCGTCGCGCTGGGTGGGAAACTCGAGCGCGACGAGGGCTGCGTCTTCGACGACGGCCGCGAGGAGCTCGGGCTGTGTGTCGTTGGGCACGCGCACGCCGAGGCGGCCGTCACGCGCGCGCAGCGAGGCTCGCTCCGCGGTGAACCGACGCAAGGACACGATCACGTCGCCCGCGGACGGAACACTCTCGGCGTCGTCCGCGATCGACTGCCACGCATCGAGGCTCGCGACCTCGAAGTCCGTGCTGCGCGAGACGCGCGGCCCGCCAGCCACGCCAGCGGTGCCCTCAGGCCGCGCTGCGCTGTCCTGCTGCGGTTCGCTCGGAATGGGCCGACGCCGGATGAGCGCCATAGACGGCTTCCTTGAAGGGGGTGGGGCCCACGCGGTGGTAGGCGGCGAGGAACGTCTCGTCCTTGCTCGTGCGGATCTCTAGGTACTTGCGCACCGTCTTCTCGATCGCCTCGGCGATCTCGTTCGCGGCGAACGCGCGACCGAGGATCTTCCCGATCGCGGCGGTCTCGGTGTGATCGCCGCCGAGGGTCAGCTGGTAGAACTCCTCGCCGAGCTTGTCGATCCCGAGGATGCCGATGTTGCCGATGTGGTGGTGTCCACATGCGTTGATGCAGCCCGAGATGTTGAGCGTGATCGGCCCGAGATCTTGTTCCTGCTCGAGCACCCGCAGGCGGCCCGCGACCTCGGCCGCCACGGGGAGCGAGCGGGCGTTCGCGAGGTCGCAGTAGTCGAGGCCCGGGCAGGCGACGATGTCGGTGACGCGGCCCACGTTGGCCGTCGCGAGATCTTGCTTCGCGAGCTCCGTGTGGAGCGCCGCGAGGTCGCTGATCTTCACGTCCGTCAGCACGAGGTTCTGTCGGTGGGTGACGACGGCGCGTCCGAACGAGAAGCGGTCTGCGAGATCAGCGACGGCGTCGAGCTGCTCGTGCGTGACGTCGCCTGGCGGGAGGCGCTCGCTCTTGAGCGAGATCTGCACGATCGCGTAGCCGGCCACGCGGTGCTCGAGCACGTTCGCCTCGACGAATCGCGCGAGCGTGCGGTCCTTGCCGAGGAGGAGCCCTCCGAGGGTGAGGCCGTCTTCGGTGCGCTCGTAGGTCGCAGGCTCGAAGTGGTGAGTGACGCGCGCGATCTCGTCCGCCGTGAGCACGAGACCTTCGTCTGCGGCGATGCGCGCGAACTCTTCTTCGACGAGGCGCGTGAACTCGGGCACGCCCGTCTCGTTCACGAGGATCTTGATGCGCGCCTTGTAGATGTTGTCGCGTCGTCCGAGCTGGTTGTAGACGCGCAGCACGGCCTCCGTGTACGCGAGCAGGTCGCGCTCGGGGAGGAACGCGCGGATCAGCGGCGCGATGACGGGCGTGCGGCCCTGGCCGCCGCCCACGTACACCTCGAAGCCGATCTCGCCGGCCTCGTTCTTCAGCACGCGCAGACCGATGTCGTGCACCGCGATGGCGGCGCGATCGTGCTTGGAGCCCGTGACCGCGATCTTGAACTTGCGCGGCAGGTGCGCGAACTCCGGATGGAACGTGGAGTACTGACGCAGGATCTCGCAGTACGGGCGCGGATCCACGTCTTCGTCGCGCGCCACGCCGGCGAACGGATCGCTCGTCACGTTGCGGACGCAGTTCCCGCTCGTCTGGATCGCGTGCATCTCCACGCTCGCGAGCTCGTCGAGGATGGTCGGCACGTCCTCGAGGCGCGGCCAGTTGAGCTGCAGGTTCTGACGCGTCGTGAAGTGGCCGTAGCCGCGGTCGTACTTGCGCGTGATGTCCGCGAGCTTGCGGATCTGCGTGGAGCTCAGGAGCCCGTAGGGGATCGCGATGCGCAGCATGTACGCGTGCAGCTGGATGTAGAGGCCGTTCTGCAAGCGCAGCGGACGGAACTCCTCTTCGGTGATCACGCCCGCGAGGCGCCGCTCGACCTGTCCGCGGAACTGTCGCGCGCGCTCTTCGACCAACCGGCGATCATGCTCGTCGTATCGATACATTCAGCGCCTCACTCCTTGCGGGCGGTCGTCGCGCCGGCCGCCGCCGCGCGCTCGGCGTAGCCGAGGCTCTCGAGCACACGACCGGGCCCCGCGCGCCTGAACCGCTCGCGCGCCGAGAGCACCAAGGCACCCTCGGCCGTGACGCCGATCTCGATCACGTGCACGTTGGCGACGTGCCGCTCTTGCGTCTTTCCGAAGGCCAGCTCCTCGTCGCGCTGCGCCGCGTCGTCGTGTCGGGCGGCGTCGTCGAAGCCCGTGACCCAGCCCCGATCGGGGCTGAGATAGACGACAGCGCCGTCGGAGAGACGGCTCGCCGAGACGAGGAAGGCAGGACGAGGGGCAGCCATGCGTGTACTTGAGTGACTCTAGGGGAAATGATTTGTGCGCGCAAGCTCAGCGTTCTTGGTCGATCCGGCGATCGGGCGGGTAATCTACAGTGCGATGGTGTGGTTTGTGGCGACCGTGCTCGAAAACGGTCTGCCAGCGCTGAACAGACTTGACCGCCCCCACCCCTCGGGCTAGGAACCGCGCCCTCGGCGGAGCATGCCAGTGAGTGCGCCGCCTCGTTTCGCGCCGTCCCGCTCCGGGATCGTCTAATGGCAGGACAACGGTTTCTGGCACCGTTTATCTAGGTTCGACTCCTAGTCCCGGAACTTCTCTTCTCTTCATTCCTTTCGAGTTCGTTCGGGTCCATTGGCCCCATCGTCTAGCGGTTAGGACATCGGCCTCTCACGCCGGTAACCGGGGTTCGAGTCCCCGTGGGGTCAGAGAGCTCGTGCGTGAGAACGCGAGCACGACAGAGGTCGCCTTCACCGGCGGCCTTTTTCGTTTTTGTCCTTCGAGGACGCGCGCTCGCGCGTGGTGACCCGACGACGTACCCTCACGCCGCTCGTGCGCTTCACGCGCAACGCGTCGCCCGACCCGCACCGCTGAGAAGGACATGCTGCGACCCACGACGACCTCGAATTCGATCACGGATGGGATCCGCGTCTCCGTCACGAGCCGCTACATCCCGGAGCAGTCGGTGCCGCGCCTCAAGCGCTTCGTGTGGGCGTACACGATCCGCATCGTCAACGAGTCGACCTCTCCGGCGAAGCTCGTGAGCCGACACTGGGTGATCGTCGACGCGAACCAGAAGGTCGAAGAGGTGCGCGGGCCCGGCGTCGTCGGTGAGCAACCGCGCCTCGAGCCGGGCGCGTCGTTCCAGTACACGAGCGGCTGCGTGCTCCAGACCGGCCGCGGCACGATGCGCGGCGAGTACCAGATGGTGCGCGACGACGGCAGCGCGTTCGACGCCGACATCGCGCCGTTCGCGCTCGAGCTCCCCGCCACCCTGAACTGATTGGCCTGGTCGAGGGACCTCTGGCCCCTCGAGCTCCCCGTCGCTCGCTCGTCGCAG
>CAZCVE010000008.1:0-220557 GCA_964502175.1 uncultured Sandaracinaceae bacterium | reverse complement strand
CGCGTGCCCGAGGTGATCGACTGCTGGTTCGACTCGGGCTGCATGCCCTTCGCGCAGCACGGCTACCCGCACACGAACCGCGAGGACTTCGCGCGTGAGTTCCCTGCGGACTTCATCACCGAGGCGATCGACCAGACGCGCGGCTGGTTCTACTCGTTGCTCGCCATCTCCTCGATGGTGTTCCCCGACGCGCCCAAGCCGCATCCCTTCAAGAACTGCACGGTGCTCGGCCTCATCACCGACGAGAAGGGGATGAAGCTCAGCAAGTCGCTGAAGAACTACAAGGATCCGTCCTCGATGTTCGATCAGTACGGCGCCGACGCCGTGCGCTGGGCGCTCTACGCGCAGAGCGTCCCCGGACAGACGAACAAGTGGTTCGAGGGCGGCGCCGTCGACGCGACGAAGGACCTCCTCCTCAAGGTGTGGAACGTCTACTCGTTCTTCGCGACGTACGCGGAGATCGACGGCTGGACGCCCGCGGCGAGCCCGCCGATCGGCCAGCGGCCCGAGCTCGATCGCTGGATCCTCGCGGAGCTCGACGCGACGGTGAAGGACGTCTCGGGCTCGCTCGAGGCGTTCCGTACGCACCCCGCCGCGCGACGCCTCCAAGAGTTCCTCGAGGCGCTCTCGAACTGGTACGTGCGCCGCAGCCGCTCGCGCTTCTGGTCCCCCAAGGACGCGCAGGGCAACGACAGCACCGACAAGCTCTCGGCGTTCGCGACGCTCTACGAGGTGCTCGTCGACTTCGCGAAGCTGCTCGCGCCGTTCGTGCCGTTCCTCGCCGAGGAGCTCTACCAACAGCTCGTGCGAAAGGCCGATCCGAGCGCGCCGACGAGCGTGCACCTCGCGGCGTTCCCGCAGCCGCACTGGGAGCGCGCGGGCGAAGAGATCCGTCGCGACATGCAGCTCGTGCGCGACGTCGTCGGCCTCGGAGCGCGCGTGCGCGCGACGCAGAGGCTCAAGGTGAGGCAGCCGCTCGGCGAGGCGATCGTGGTCGTCGCCGACGCGCGCGACCGCGAGGTGCTCGACGCGCACCGCGGGATCATCGAAGAGGAGCTCAACGTCGAGGTCCTCTCGTTCACGACGGAGCCGCAGAAGTACGTGCAGTTCCAGGTCGTGCCGAACTTCCGCGCCCTCGGCCCCAAGCTCGGCAAGGACATGCCCGCATGCAAGGCCGCGCTCGCGAAGGCAGATGGCGGCGCGCTCTACGACGAGCTGCACGGCAAGGGCGGCATCGCGATCGAGGTCGCAGGTCACACGGTCTCGCTCGGGCCCGACGAGATCGAGGTGCGCCTCAGCGCGAAGGAGGGCTTCGCGGCGGCCTCCGATCGCGGGCGCGTGCTCGTGCTCGACACGACGATCACGGAAGCCCTGAAGAACAAGGGCCTCGCGCGCGAGGTCGTCTCGAAGATCCAAGCGGTGCGCAAGACGATGGACCTGCCTCACGAGGAGCGCGTGACGATGCGCTTCAAGACCACAGAGCCCCTTCAATCTGCAATTCAGGCCCACAGCGACTACGTCCAGTCAGAGACCCTGGTGACCGCCATGGAAGTCGACCGGGGCCTGTCCCACGAGGCCGAGGACACTCAGACCTTCGATGTGGATGGCCACTCGTTCTGGGTGCGGCTCGAGCGCCGGGCCGGGAGGGCGTCATGACGGCCATGCTCATCGATGGAAAAGCGATCGCGGAGAACGTGAAGGCGGAGGTCGCGGTGCGCGCCGCGGCGTTCCTCGCGAAGCACGGTCGGAAGCCCGGCCTCGAGGTGATCCTCGTCGGCGACGATCCCGCCTCGCACACCTACGTGAAGAACAAGGAGGCCTCGGCCGGCAAGGCGGGCCTCCACGGCGCCGTGCATCGCATGCCGGCGGACACGTCGCAGGCCGCGCTGCTCGACAAGGTGCGCGAGCTCGACGCGGCCGATCACGTCGACGGAATCCTCGTTCAGCTGCCGGTGCCCAAGCACATCGATCCGTTGGCGATCGTCGACGCGCTCGATCCCGCGAAGGACGTGGACGGCCTCACGCCGACGTCCGCGGGTCGCTTGTGGGTCGGCCGCGCGGGACTGCGCCCGTGCACGCCGCACGGCTGCATGCGCTTGCTCGACGAAGCCGGCGTGAAGCTCGAGGGCGCGCGCGCGATCGTCGTCGGTCGCTCGAACCTCGTGGGCAAGCCCATCGCCGCGATGCTGCTCGAGCGGAACGCCACGGTCGTGCTCGCGCACTCGCGCACGAAGGATCTCGCCGAGCGCGTGCGCGAGGCGGACGTGGTGATCGCGGCCGTCGGCAAGGCCGAGCTCGTGCGCGGCGACTGGATCCGCGAGGGCGCGGTCGTCATCGACGTCGGCATCAACCGCACGCCCGAGGGCAAGCTGATCGGCGACGTGGAGTTCGCCGCGGCGAAGGAGAGGGCGAGCGCGATCACGCCCGTGCCCGGTGGGGTGGGCCCGATGACGATCGCGATGCTGCTCTCGAACACCGTCGACGCCGCCGAGGCGCGCATCGCGGCACTGACCTCGGCTTGATCGGCGCACGCGCGCGCTGTTAGCCTCGCGGCGCGAGCGTGGGCGAACGTCGAACGCATCGGTACCCAACGGCATGTCGGGGCCTCCGGGCCACGCACATCGCTTGGCAGCTCGCGATGTTCGCGGCTCTGATCGGCGTCCCGCGCACGGCATCCGCTCAGTCGCTCACGGTGGTGGAGGAGGATCGTATCGCGGCGCCGACCACGCAGGCCGGCGACCGGTTCGGCCTCTCCGTGGGGGTCGCGTCGGACGGCTCGCGCGCCGTCGTCGGCGCGTTCCTCCGGAACGTCGGCGCCGACACGGGCCGCGGCGAGGCGTACGTGATGGTGCGCGCGAGCGACGGGACCTGGACGATCGAGCAGACGTTGCCCGCGATGGGCGCGGCCGCTGGTGATCACGTCGCTCGATCCGTGGCGATCTCTGGGGATGGCCTGCGTGTCGCCGTAGGCGCGGATCTCCACGCGGGCGGGCGCGGCGGCGTGTGGATGTACGTGCGGAGCGGCACCACATGGACCCTGGAGACGAGACTGACGCCCTCGCGCTCGGCGCTCTCGGACACGTTCGGCTCGTCGCTCGCGCTGGACGCGACCGGCACCAGCGTGGTCGTCGGCGCCGCACTGCTCGAGAACGGCGCGACTGCCAACGTCGGAGGAGCGTTCGTGTTTCGGCGCGGCGGCGGCGGCTGGTCCGAGGAGGCCGTGTTGCTCGCGGTCGACGGAAGCGCGGACGACGCCATCGGCGAGAGCGTCGCGGTGTCCGCTGCCGGAGATCGCGCCATCCTCGGTGGCGGGGGTGTCGACGCTGGCGCGACCGACTGCGGAGGCGCCGTCGTGTTCCGTCGCGTGGGTGCCTCGTGGGAGCAGGAGGCCCGCCTCCTCGCGAGTGACCGCACGGCGTCCGAGCGTGCGGGACAGTTCGTGGCGCTCTCGGGAGACGGCAGCGTCGCCGCGATCAGCGTGAGGCTGGACACCGTGAGCGGCCTCGCGAACGCCGGCTCGGTGCGCACGTTCGCGCGAACGGGCAGCGCGTGGGGGAGCGAGCGAACGGTCACCGCAGGTACATCGCAGGCGGGCGCGCTGTTCGGTGGCTTCGTGTCGCTGTCGCGAGACGGCGCGCGCATGCTGGTCGCCGCAGACGGTGAAGACGACGGGATCGGCCTCGACGTCGGCGCGATCTACCTCTTCGAGATCGCGGGGCCCGCAGCTCCGCTCTCGCGTCGGCACGCGCGCTCGCTGCGCGCGGCGGGAGAGCGCTTCGGGAACGGGTCCGCGCTCGCGGCGGACGGCTCGATCGCGGTCGTCGGCTCGAGCTTCGCGAGCTTCGCGACGGGGCTGCGCATCGGTCTCGACGACGGCACGCGCTGCGCCGAGGCCGGCGCGTGCTCGTCGCGTCATTGCGTCGACGGCGTGTGCTGCGCGACCGCCTGCGGGGGCGGGACCGACGACTGTCAGGCATGCAGCGCGGCCTCGGGCGGCTCCATGGACGGCGCGTGCACGCCGCGGAGCGCGACGACCGTGTGTCGAGCAGCCAGCGGCGCATGCGACGTGGAAGAGTCTTGCGACGGAGTGAGCGCGTCGTGCCCGACTGACGCGCAGCGCGCCGACGCGACACCGTGCCCCGATTCGAACCGCTGCAACGGTGAGGAGGAATGCGCCGGAGGCGTCTGCGCGGCCGCAGGACCGCTCGTGTGTGAGGATGGGAACGCATGCACCGTCGACGGTTGCGAGGCGTCGACCGGGTGCACGTTCGTCGGGTCGTGCGCGGACGCGAACGCTCTCGACGGTGGCGACGGCGCCGCGGACGCCGGCCTCGCAGACGCCGACACGATCGACGCCAGCACGATGGACGCGACCTCGGTCCTCGACGCCAGCAGCGATGATGCGGCCACGGCGGACGCCAGCGAGAGCCACGACGCGAGCACGCACGGGGTCGATGCAGCGAGCGACGTCGGCGCGCGCGACGCGACCGCGGCGATGGAGGACGGCGGCACCGGGTTCGACGCGGCCCAGGGCCCGGAGCGCATCCCGCTGCGCTGTGCGTGCGACGCCGCGGCGCCGACGCGCACACCCGCGTTGCTGTGGGTGGTCGTCGCGCTCATCGTCGCGCTCGCTGCGCGGCGTCGGTCGGCGCAGTTCCTCCGCACAGCCGTCGTGGCGGCGTGGATCGTCGGGACCGCGGCGCCCGCGGCGGCGCAGGCGACGACCGCGCAGCCCACGGCAGCGACGGCGCAGGACGCGAGCGAGCGCGAGCGCGAAGCGCAGGTTCGCTACCAGCTCGGCACGGTGCATTACGGCGCCGGGCGGTTCGCGGCGGCAGCAGAAGAGTTCGAGCGCGCGCACGCGCTGAGCGGTCGCGACGCGCTGCTCTACAACGCGTACCTCGCGTGGCGCGAGGCCGGAGATACGTTCCACGCGGCCGCCGCGCTCCGGCGCTTCCTGGCTGGCACTGCGGACCTCGAGCCCGAGCGGCGACAGCACCTCGAGCGTCGCCTCGCTGCGCTCGACGCAGCCGTCGCCGCAGGCGCAGCGCCCGCTGCCGAGCCCGAACGCGAGCCCCTCGCCGACGCGTCGGCGCCAGCGTCCATCGAGCCTGAAGCCCTGCCGATCGCGCCGCTGGCTCCCATGGCTTCGACCGAGGGCGAGGGGCTCTCGGTCGTTCCCGGGATCGTCGCGATCTCGCTCGGCGCGGGCGCTCTGATCGCGGCAGGCATCAGCGGCCTCGTCGCGCTCGACATCGCCGCCGCTCACGACTCGACTTGCTCGGGCGGGAGCTCCGGCACGCGGTGCCCGGTCGGATACGATCAAGGCCCCGTCGTCGAGCGCTTCGAGCTCCACCGCGACGTGGCTTGGGGGCTGTTCGGAGGCGGGCTCGCCGTGCTCGCCAGCGGCGCGATCCTCCTCGCCATCGGGGCGACGGACGATCCGCCGGTCGCCATCGCGTGCGGCCCCGACGGGTGCTCGGTGCACGGCGGCCGCCGCTTCTGATCGCGCGCCGTCGTTTTCTGGACGGTCCGCGCGCGGTCGTGCGAACCGTCGGGGGATGGCTCGTCGTGGCTCGCTGTTCTCGCGCATGCGCCGTGGCGTCGAGGTCCTCCTCGTGTCGCTCGCGCTCGTGAGCTGCGACGTGCCGCTGTCGATCCTCGAAGAGCCGGATGCCAACGTGGACTCGGGATCGCCGACGCGCGTGGCGAGCGTGCCCGCTAGCACGCCCGTACCGACGAGGCAGGCGACCCCAGAGCCGGTCGTCACGCCGCCCGCGCCGCGACCTCCGCCGCCGGATCCCGAGGCTCTGCTTCGCGCGCAGCGCGAGCGTGAGCGTGAGGCCTTCGATCGCGAGTGGCCGCTCCACGGTGTCTGTTACCACTACCTCGCGCACGTCCGCGCGCGGCCCGACAGCTCGAGCGCGATCATCGGCTACATGCGCCGCGGCGCGCAGTTCCGCGCGAAAGAGGGCGTGCGCGGCGCAGGATGCTCGCGCGGATGGAGCGAGGTCGTCGGGGGCGGCTTCGTGTGCCGCGGTGAGGGCTACCAGCTCGGCGAGACGCCGCAGACCTTCGAAGGATCACCGGTCGCAGCCGCGCTCGACTCCGCGCTGCCGTACGCCTACGCATACGTCGGTCGTGCGGATGCGCCGCAGTACTGGCGCGTGCCGACGGCGACCGAGCTGACCGAAGGCAGCGCCGTGATGGAGCACCTGCGCGACGCGCGCGAGCGTGCGGTCGCGGCAGCCACGGCACCGACTGCGGAAGAAGGAGAGGGCGGTCCCGACCCCGGGCTCGAGGCACCGCCTCAGCTCCAGACGGTCGAGGTCGCAGCGCCCGCCACGACGCTGACGACGCTGCCTTCGTTCTTCCGCATGCGCATGGAGCGCGGCTTCTACGTGAGCGTCGACCGCGAGGAGACCGCGGGCGAGCAGCGCTACTTCCGCACGGTGCGCGGCGCGTACGTGCCCGCCGACGCGATGACCGTCGCGACGCCGCCGTCCATGCGCGGTGTGGTGCTCGGTGGCGCGTGGCGTCCGCCGCTCGGCTTCGTGTACCGCCGCGGTGCGCAGTCGTTCGCGCGTGATCCGGTGACGGGCGCGCTGCGCGTCGGCGCGAACCTCGACTACCACGCGCCGCTCTTGCTGCAGGACGACACGATCGAGCGACGCGGCAACGTGCACCGCATCACGCGGCAAGGCGCGGTGGTGCGCGAGACCAACCTCCGTCTCATCGTGCCGATCGCGCGACCGCGCGGCGTCGGGGAGAGCAACAAGTGGATCCACGTGGATCTCTCGAGCCAGACGCTCGTCGCGTACGAAGGCGACCGACCCGTGTTCGCGACGCTCGTGTCGAGCGGACGCGAGGGCTTCGAGACACCGACGGGGACGTTCCGCATCCAGAGCAAGCACGTGTCGGCGACCATGGACGACACGGCGTCGGCGACCGAGGCCTACTCGATCGAAGACGTGCCGTGGACGATGTACTTCGAGGGCAGCTTCGCGCTCCACGCCGCGCTCTGGCACGACCAGTTCGGTCGTCAGCGCAGCCACGGCTGCGTGAACCTCGCACCCGCCGATGCGCGCTGGCTCTTCCAGTGGACGGGCCCCGTGCTCCCGCCGGGCTGGCACGGCGTGGTCGCGACGCGGAACCGCCAGGGCAGCTGGGTCCACATCACGGAGTGACCGCGCCGTGATCGCGGCGGGTCTCAGCCGCGACCAGGCAGGCGGAGCTCGATGCGCTTGAGCACGCGCGCGGGGGTAGGCAGCGAGTAGAGATCGACCACGAGCGCGAGGATCGCGACGATCCCCGGCGCGGCGAGACCGAGCGCGCCGATCAGGATGAGCACGGCCCCCGCTGCGATGGCGCCGATGCTCGCGCGGAGCGCGTCGCGGCTCGCCGCTCGCGCGATCCAGAGGGCGGCGCTCGCGTCGCGGAGATCGTCCGTCGCGAGCGAGACACCGCGCTCGCTCTCCGGTGCGCCTGCCGCGCCCAGCTGGAGCGGAACGTCAGCCGCGCCCAGCACGTCGCGATCGAGATCGGGGCGACCGATCACACACACGCGGCCGCCCACGTCGCGCAGGCGTCGCACCTCGGCGACGCGCTCGTCGGGGACGAGCTCTGCCTTCACGTTGTCGACGTCGACACCACGCGCGAGCGACTCCACCGTGCCTCGGTGATCGCCCGAGAGCGCGAGGACCTCGATGTCGAGATCGATCAGGCGCTGCACGGCAGCGCGCGCGCCGGGGCGGATCTCGTCGCGCAGCGCGAACCATGCGCGAGCGCGCGCTTGTGACGCGACGAAGACGACCGACAGTCCGCGAGCTTCGGCGCGCTGCACGTCGGCCTCGACCACGGCGACGCTCGTGCCCTCGTCGAGGAGCAGCTGGCGACTTCCCACCAGCACCACTTCGCCGTCGGGTCCCGTCGCGCGCATCCCGCGGCCGCTCACGGAGGTGACGCGTCGCACGGTCGGGAGCGCGCGGCCGCCCGCGTGCGCGACCAGCGCCCGCGCGATCGGGTGCGGGCTCTCGCTCTCGATCGCGGCCGCGAGCAGCACCGCGCGCTCGAGCCCCTCGGCACCCTCGTCGCCGATCGGGTGGCCCTCGACGACCTCGGGCTGCCCCTCGGTCAGCGTCCCGTGCCCCGAGAGCACGGCGGTGGTGATGCGGCCCGCACGATCGAGCGCGCGCGCGCTGGCGAACGTGATGCCGCGCTCGGCGGCTGCGAGCGCGGCAGCCGAGAAGGGCACGGAGGATGCGCGACGAAGCGCGAGCGCAGGCACGGCGACCAGCACCGCAGCTCCTGCCGCGAGGCGCGCCGCGAGGCCGCCTTCAGGAGCCGCGAGGATCACGCCCAGGACGACGCCGATCGCCGCGCCGATCGCAGCGACGGCCAGGAGGCGCGCGGCGAGGCGCGTGAGCGGTGCTGCGTCGGCCGCGCTCGCGTCGCCGAAGCGGAGCGGACGCAAGAGCGCGCGATCGGGGCCGACGTGCGTCGCGAGCACGCGCACGCGTCCCTCGATCACGCGCGCGCCTGCGATCACCGGCAGTCCGACCACGCGGCGCACCGGAGAGCGAGACGTCGGGTGGAGCAACACGACCGCGGAGCCTCGCGTGACCATGCCGTCGACCCCGACGATCTCGCCCTCTTCGACGACGATCTCTTCCCCGACGCGGACCTGGTCGATGGGCACGTTCTCGGGAGGCGCGTCGCCGCGCGCGGCGCGCACCATGGTCGGCACCGCGCGACGCACGCGGAGCTCGAGCGCGTGCACCGGCGCCTCGGTGAGCGAGTCGATCCACCAGCGGAGGTTCGCGAGCGCGGCCACGAACGCGGCGCCGACGAGCGGCAGGCGCGCGTCGTCTCCGTCGAGGCGCATCGAGATGGCCGACATCGTCGAGACGACCGCCGCGAGCGGTCCCGCGAGGTACGCGACCCAGCCCGCGGAGTCGCGGAGGTGTGCGCCGCCTGCGAGCGCCGCGGCCGCGGACGCGAGCACGAAGATCGCCGAGATGGCCGTGATGGTGGTACCGAACGCGAACGCCGCGGCGACGATGGCCGCGCACGCGAGGCCGAGCGCGAGCGTCGGCGGAGGCGCGAGCGGCGGCGGCTCGGCGAGCGTCGCGTGATCGCCGGTCCACGACGCGTCGCGCTTCTTCTTGAGGCGCGCGAAGCCTGGCTCGGAGCTCGTCGACCACGACGCGGTGGCGCTGCGTGCGCGCTCGACGGGACGTGCAGCGGGAGGCTCGCTTCGTGCGACGGCGTCTGCATCACCATCGCGACACGCGACGCTGCAGTACACACGCAGCGCGAGCTCGGGCTCGGTCATCACGACGCACGGCGCCCGGAGCGGCTCGACGCTCTGGCCACAGCGCGCACACGGGACCTTCGGATCGGACGGGCGATTCGACATCGCGGCCTCGCCCGATAGCCGCGGCGATCCCCCGCGTCAATCGCCGTGCAGACGCGCGGCCCGAGCCGAGCTCGAGGACCGCCGAGCGTAGTGCGAGGCGCGGTGAGCGGGGTTGGGCCCCGCGCGCAGCACGCGCTGCGGCGCGTGGAGCGGGTGGGGGCCCTGCAACGCGGGGGAGGGTCCGCTTGGACCCTCAGGAAATCAGCCGCAGCTCGCGCTTGAGGATCTTGCCCGTCGGGTTCTTCGGCAGCTCCGGCAAGAACACGATCTCGCGCGGGATCTTCGGCCCCGAGAGCTTGCTGCGCGCGAAGCCCACGAGCTCCTCGGGGCTCACCTGCATGCCGTCGCGGAGCGCGACGAAGGCCTTCACCTTCTCGCCGAGGTCGGGATCGGGCGCGCCGACGACGGCGATCTCGAGCACCGCCGGGTGCGTCGAGAGCACCTCTTCGATCTCGGCCGGGTACACGTTCACGCCGCCCGAGATGAGCATGTCGCGCTTGCGCCCATCGATGTGGAAGAGCCCGTTCGCGTCGCGGTGCGCGAGGTCGCCGACCGAGAAGTATCCGTCGCGCATCGAGGCGCGCGTCGCGTCGTCGTCGCCGTGGTAGCGGACGAGCATGCTGTTCTTCACGAACAGCTCGCCGGTCGCGCCGTCGGGCACCGCGCGACCCTCGTCGTCGAGGATGCGGATGTCGTTGCCGCCGACGACGTGGCCGATGGTCCCCGGCGATCGCAAGAGCTCGTCGGGCGTGGCGATGGTGTTGATGCCGGTCTCCGTCGCCCCGTAGAAGTTGTAGAGCACGTGCCCGTGCTCCTCGCAGACCTCGCGCGCGAGCGTGCCGCTGAGCGGCGCACCGCCCGAGAGGATCGCGCGCAGCGAGCGCGTGTCGTAGCGAGCGCGCACGGGCTCCGGTAGCTGCAGCATGCGGTGCAGCATCGTCGGCACCATCGCGGTGGTGGTGATGCGCTCGGTCGCGATCGTTCGGAGCGCGCGCTCCGCGTCGAACTTCATCTCGACGTGCACCGAGCCGCCGAGGAGGAGGGTGATCGTCGCGAACGCGAACGCCGTCGAGTGGTAGAGCGGGCAGACCGCGAGGTGTCGATCGTCCGCGCGCACGGGGAGCTCCGCGAGGATGTGCATGTACGCCAGGTGCGCGTCGCGACCGAACGTTCGCACCGCGCCCTTGGGCTTCCCCGTCGTGCCGGACGTGTAGATGACGACCGCGCCTTCCTCCGCGCCGTCGCCGCTGGCGCGTGCGGTGCCGCTGCGCGCGAGGTCGTCGTAGGAGTGCGTGCCCGGCGGCGCCCCTGCGACCGCGATGATGTTGTCGCCGAGTCGCGCGAAGCGGTCGCGCGCGGCGAGCACGGGACCGACGAGATCCGCCTCGATCACCATCGCCTTCGCGCCCGAGTGCTCGACGATGTACGCGAGCTCCTCGACCGTGGAGCGCCAGCTCGCCGACACGGCCGCGCCGCCGAGCCGCGTCGCCACGGCCTGCATCTCGATCACCTCGAGGCGGTTGTGAAGGACGATGACGACGGGCGCGCCCTTGCCGATGCCGCGCTGTGACAGCTCTCCGGCGAGCCGATCGACGCGCGCATCGAGCTCGCCGTAGGTGAGGCGCTGGCGCTCATCACTCAGCGCGAGCGCCTCCGGCTGGGCGGCGCCGTGGATGCGGAAGACGGACGCCAGCCCGAGCCCTCCGCGCACCCGCTGCTCGACCACCGCCGCCAGCCCTCTCGCGTTCGCGCGGTAGGCGAGACCGGTGCGCGCGCCGACGCGGGCGCCGAGCACCGAGAGCTGCCCCAGCTCGCTGACCTTCTCGACCGAACCCCGCACCGCGGCCCGCGCGCGCGACCGAAACGAGAACTTGTTGACCATCGCCCCCCCTTTTCACTAGTCTCTCACCCCGTCGTCAAGGAGGTGTCCATGGGTTTCTGGGAGGACGCGAGTCCCGCAGTGAAGGGCGCAATCATCGTCGGCGGAATCGCGATTCTGTACTTCGTGGTCGCCATGTTCGCCGGCCTGCCCCCGTATGGCGGTGGAGAGCCTGAGGTCCAGCAGACCCGCGGCGTACAGCAGTGACGTGAATGGTCGATGCAGCGGATGCACGTCTTCACGGGCGTGCATCCGCGCTCGCCATCTTCCGTCTGCGCTGCTGCGTCCGAGCGGTTGTCAGGAGAGAGAGCTCCAGGTGTCGTCATGAGACCGCGTGTCGCATTCGTCGGTTCGGGCGGCGCCACGAAGGGGATCGCCCACCTGGGCGTGCTCAAGGCGATGGAAGAGCTCGGGCTCGAGGCTGACGTCTTCGTCGGCGCCTCGTCCGGGGCCATCGCCGGCGCGTTCTTCGCGCAAGGCTTCTCGGCCGACGAGATGGTCGATTGGTTTCGTCCCACGTGGAGCCGCGAGGATCCGGCCGGGGCGATGAAGGGTCGATACTTCCTCGGCGCGCCGACGCTCGAGCAGCTGAGGTCGCCCGGCTGGCTGACCAGCGGCTTGTTCTCGATCGATCGCTTCGAGCGCTTCCTCCGGGATCGCCTGCCGACGAACGACTTCCGAAAGCTCGCGAAGCCGCTGCTCGTCACCGCAACGGACGTGGACGGCCGTGGTCGTGTGGTGTTCGGGCCGGGGCACGCCGAAGAGGTCTCGATCAGCCAGGCCGTCGCGGCCTCGAGCTGCATGCCGCTCTTGTTCCGCCCGTACCGCATCGGGGATCGCTACTACGTCGACGGCGAGCTCACGCGCACGCTGAGCATCGACCTCGCGGTCGAGGCCGGTGCAGACGTGGTGATCATCTCGAACGTCTACCGACCGCACGTGACCAAGACGAACGAGCCTTCGCTCGTGCACGGCTCGGCGCCGGCGATGCTGCGTCAGACGGCGAACATCATCCTCTCCGAGAAGGAGAAGCGCGGGATCGACCTGATCCACAGGCTCTACCCGCACGTCGCGATCCTGAACGTCTCGGCCGATCTGGGCCGCTACTCGTTCCTCGATCGCGGCAACGCGCGACAGCTGCTCACGCGCGGCTACCGCGAGGCCCTTCGCGTGCTCGCCGGCGCCAAGCAGCGCGGCGTGTTCGACCTCGAGTCTGCGGTCCTCTCGACGAGCCGCGTGGGCAAGGCGTGAGCGACGCGACGCTCGAGTGCGTCGTCGTCCTCTGCACGGTGCCGAGCGCGGAGGTGGGCGACGCGCTCGCGCGAAAGCTCGTCGAGGCACGCCTCGCCGCGTGCGTGAACCGTCTCGGGCCGGTGCGGTCGACCTACCGCTGGGAGGGCACGATCCACGTCGACGAAGAGCATCAGCTCGTGATCAAGACGAGCCCCGACGCGCTCGCTCGCGTGCGCGACATGGTGCGCGCCGAGCACCCGTACGAAGTGCCCGAGCTGATCGCGCTCGACGGCGTCGTGCTCGACGAGCCGTACGCGCGCTGGCTTCGCGATCAGGTGGGCTGACCGCTCGAGGGTCAGCGATCGCGGCCCGCGTAGTAGCTCGTCATCGCGCCGATCATCTTCGGGACGTCCGCCGCCGCCGACATCTCGCGGATCGAGTGCATCGAGAGCATCGGGTTGCCCACGTCGACGACGCGCATGCCCGCCATCGCGGCGGTGATCGGGCCGATCGTCGTGCCGCACGCGAGATCCGTGCGCGTGACGAACTTCTGCGGCGTGACGCCCGCGTGCCCGCACCAGATCTCGAAGCGCGCCGCAGTGTCGCCGTCGGTCGCGTAGCGCTGGTTGTTGTTCGTCTTGATGACGGGCCCCGCGCCGAGCATCGGCTGGTGCTGCGGCTCGTGCTTGTCGGCGTAGTTCGGGTGGAGCGCGTGGGCCATGTCCGCGGAGATCATGAACGAGTGGTGGAGCGTGCGCGCCACGGCGTCGGCCTCGGTCTTCGGATGGGCGAGCGCCACGCGGGCGCACACGTCGCGGAGGAACGGCGACTGCGCGCCCTGCGCGCTCTGGCTCCCGCACTCCTCGTGATCGTAGAGGACGAAGCCGCGCGTGAGCTGCGGAGCGGCGGGCGCTGCGAGCATCGCGGACACGGCCGCGTGACAGCTCGCGAGGTTGTCGAGGCGGCCGGAGAACACGTACTCGCCGCGCACGCCGCCGCGCGCGGGCGGAGACGCGTCGTAGAAGCAGAGGTCGAGGCCGAGCACGTCGGCGGGCTCGACGGCGATCGAGCGCCGCGCGAGCTCGCTGGCGACGAACGTGCGCAGATCGAACGCACCGCCCGACTCGAGCGCGAGGAGCGGAGGCAGGTGCGTCTGCGTGTTCAGCTTGAGGCCATCGGTGTTCACGTTGCGATCGAGGTGGATCGCGAGGCTCGGCACGCGCGCGATCGCGCGCTCCGCGTCGATGAGGTGCGGCGTGAGGCCGTCTGCGCCGCGAACGAGCACACGGCCCGCGAGCGAGAGGTCGCGATCGAGCCACGTGTGGAGCAGCACCCCGCCGTACACCTCGACGCCCACTTGGTAGTGCCCCGAGCGCTTGAGATCCGCGTTGGGCTTGGTGCGCAGGTTCGGCGAGTCGGTGTGCGCGCCGACCCACCGGATGCCGCTCTTGGCGGGCGAGGACTCGCCGATCTCGAGCGCGAGGATCGTCGACCCCGCGCGGACCACGTAGACCTTGTCGCTGGGCGTGATGCTCCACGCGTCGCCCTCGGACAGCTCGCGGTAGCCCGCAGCACGCAGGCGGCGCACCGTCTCCGTGACCGCGTGCCACGGCGTGGGTGAGGCGCGGAGGAACGCGAGGAGATCGTCGGCGGCATCGAGGGTGGACGGAGCGCTCATGCGCGCGTTTGTATCGCAACCCGCGGGAGGCGTGATCGACGTTGACCCCTCGCTCGCTCGCTCCGTACGATGGTGGTCGATGCGAACGCGATCGCTCGCCCTCGAGACGACGCCCCGGCGGGTGGGCGTGCTCATGGCTTGGCTCGTGAGTGGGCTCTGCGCGGCCACGTTGCTGCTCGCGCCGGCCGCAGCGTTGGCGCAGCGACGTCGAGGTCGCGACACGGCCCGCGTGCAGCCTGCGCCGCAGCCCGCGCGCGTGGTCTTCGATCTCCTGCCCGACGGCGCCGAGGTGCTGATCGACGAGGCGTCCGTGGGCGTGGGCCCGCTCGGTCCCGTCGAGGTCGAGCCGGGCGAGCACTCGGTGCGCGTGCGCCTCCAGGGCTTCACCGAGTACACGGACGTGGTCAACGTCGCGCGCGGCCAGGAGCTGCACGTTCCGGTCGATCTCATCCCGCTCGCGCACGTGCTCGCGGTGACGACGACGCCGATCGGCGCGCGCCTCTTCGTGGACGATCGCTTCGCGGGCGAGACGCCCACGGACGTCGAGCTCATCGACGGTGACCACGCGCTGCGGCTCTCGCTGCGCGGCTACGAAGACGCGCTCCGCACCATCTCCGCGGTCGCCGGTCAGCGCGACACGTGGAGCGTCGACCTCGTGGCGCTCCCCGAGCAGGCGCCGCCGCAGTGGTACGAAGACCCGATCATCTGGATCGTCGCGGGCGCGAGCGTCGTGGCGGTCACGGTGCTCGCGATCGTGATCGCCGTCGTGGCGCAGCCGAGCGACTCGCAGCTCGATCAGTTCTGCATGCCCGAGGGCCGCTGCATCCGCTTCGATCCTACTTTCATGTGATCTGGCTTCATGTGAATCTGGGTTCATGTGAGCGAGTCGCCGATCGTTCGCGCGTGTTAGATCCGCGCGCATGACGACGACGACGACGCAGCGTGAGATCGAAGCCGCGGGCGGGAGCACGGGCGTGAAGGCCGAGCGACGAGGCGCGCTCGCCGTGTGGACGATCGACCGCCCCGATCGCCGCAACGCGCTCGCGCGCGCCACCGTTCGTGAGCTCGGGCGGCTGGCGCGCGAGGCCGCTTCGGATCGTTCGCTCCGCGCCGTGATCATCACGGGCACCGGCAGCCAGGCGTTCTGCGCGGGCGCGGATCTCAAGGAGCGACAGGGCATGGACGAGGCCGAGGTGCGCGACTTCCTCGCGCTCTACCGCGCGTCGTTCGGCGCGATCGATCGCCTGCCGGTGCCGGTGGTCGCCGCGATCGAGGGCGTGGCGTTCGGCGGCGGCCTCGAGCTCGCGCTGGCGTGCGACTTCCGCGTGGCCTCGCGCGGCGCGCAGATCGGCCTCACCGAGACCTCTCTCGCGATCATCCCGGGCGCCGGCGGCACGCAGCGCTTGGTGCGGGCGATCGGCGGGGCGCGCGCGAAGGAGCTGATCATCTTCGGGCGACGCCTCAGCGCCGCGGAGGCGCACGCGATCGGTCTCGTCAGCGCGCTCGCAGACGAAGGCGAGGGCGCGCTCGCGGCCGCCGAGAGGTACGTGGCGCCGCTCCTCGACGCGGCCCCGATCGCCATCGCTGCCGCGCTCGACGCGGTGGACTCCGCGCTCGATCGCACGCTCGAGGACGGCCTCTCGTACGAGCGCGTCTGCTACGAGCGCACGCTCGAGTCGCAGGATCGCCTCGAGGCGCTCGCGGCGTTCGCGGCGAAGCGAAAGCCCGTCTACCGGGGGGTGTGAGCGCTCAGGGGTCGACGAGATCGTCGGCGTCGTCGCCCACCGGATCCACGCGTGGCCCGCCGTGCGTGCGATCGTGGGCCGCGCGCTCGCGCTGCCAGAACGAGTTCACGAGCGACGAGAGCGGGCGGTTCTGCATGCGCGACAGATAGAAGCGCGCGAGCCAGAGGTTGCCGTTCTCGAGCTGCACGGCGACGGCATGCTCGAGCTGATCGTCGCGCACCGGCTCGAGATCGAACGAGCGCGAGAGCACGTAGGTCATCGCCTGCCGGTAGCCCTGCTCGTTCATGTCCGACGCGAGGTCGCGCAGGCCCTGCGCGTCGTCCATCAGGCGCAGGAAGCGCTCCGAGTGATCGAGCGCGTTCGACGGCACGATGTCGAAGCGCTGCTCGTCTCGCAGGCCGAGCGTGTAGACGAACGCGGCATGGCCGACGCGCAGATCGGGCGCGATCTCGATCGCCTCCGCGTACGCGTCGAGGGCGCGGCCGTACTGGTGCGCCTCGCGCGTCACCTCGCCGAGCTTGAGCCACGCGTAATACGAGCGCGGCTCGACGTGGACCGCGTGCCCCCAGAGCCGCAGATCGCTCGTCCAGACCTCGGCGTACTGCACGCTGCGCGCGGTGAGCGGCGCCGCGATCACCGCGCCGACGACCGCGATGCGTCGCCACGCGTCGGCCCCGGTGAACGCGAGGTCGAGCGCGGCGCCGAGCGTCATGACGAGGCCGATCGACATCCACACGAGGTAGCGGTCCGCCCACTGGAAGTAGAGCGGCACGACGTTCGACACAGGCGCGAGGTAGAGCAGGGCGACGACGAGGCCCGCGCCGAGCAGCGCATGCGTGGGGCTCTTCGCGCGGACTCGCCACGCGAGGCCGATGGCGACCACGAACAGCAGCGGGCCGAGCCACACCTGCCACGTCGGCGACGGATCATCGCGCTCGAAGGCGTACATCGGCGTGAGCGCGTCCGGGAACACCGCGACGGCGAGGTAGTGCGTGATGGTCGCGGGGACGACCGCGAGCTCGACCTCCGTCTGATCCGAGCCCATCCCGCGGATCATGTCGTGCGAGCGCCAGATGGAGAGCACGAGCCCGCCGAGCGCGAGCGCGACCAGCGCGGCCGGCAGCTGCTGCAGCAGAGCGTCACGAGCGCTGCGGCGCGCGCACCAGACGTCGATCGCGAAGAGCACGACCGGCAGCGGTGCCGAGGCCGTCTTGCCCAACATCGCGCCCGCGAACAGCGCGCGTCCGATCCACGCGGCGCGATCGAACGGCGTCTTGGCGTCGAGATGGAAGTGGAGCGCGCCCATGGAGAAGAGCAGGGCGACGAGATCCTTGCGACCCGTGCCCCAGCCCACGACCTCCATCGCGGTGGGGTGCACCGCAAACACCAGCGCCGCGACCGTGGCCGACGCGCGCGACAAGCCGAGCCTCTCGAGCGCTCTGGCGAACAGCAGCACCACGCCGATCCACATCACGAGGTTCGTCGCGTGCACGACCGGACCGCTGACGCCGAGCCACGGCGTGTCGATCCAATAGGAGAGCAGGTGGAGCGGCTGGTACGCGTCGAATCGGATCTCGCTCCATGCCGACACGAAGGCCCCGAGCGATGGCGTGAGCGTCGGGTTCGCGTCGGGGTCGAGGAAGTGCCCGTCGTCCCAGCTGCGGACGAGCGGCGATCCGAGCGTGCGCGCCCACGCGATCGCCGAAGCGATCACGAGGATCAGGCGCGGCACCCAGGGCGAGCTCGCGCTCGTCGCGCCCTCTGCCGCGGTGCTCGACCCGACCGGCGAAGGCGCGGTCTTCGGTGTCGCTGGCCCCATGATCACTCCAGCGTGATCGGGTAGCGGGCGACCATCTCCGGACCGTCGAAGCCGGGGAAGCGGATGCCGCGCGCGGCGGTCCGCAGGCAGTCGCCGCACTCGCCCGTCGTCACCGCGGCAGGGCCCGTGAGGTTCACCGCGCTCACCTCGCCGGTGCCGCGGATGCGCATGCCGAACGTGAGGCGTCCGCTCACGGGATCGTCGCCCGCGGCGAGCACGAAGCAGCGGCGAATGCGCGGGAGCGCGCCGTCGAACGCCGCGTCGATCTGGCCGCCGGTGAGCTGGGCCTCACCGCCCGTGCCCTCGCCGTCGATCGTGCGCATCTCGCCTTCGCGCAGATCGTCTCCGGTCATCGCCTCGCCGCGGGGCGTCTCCCCTCGGGAGTCGGCGGCGCCGGCTTGTTCGCCTCCGCGTCGCGCGCGCCGACGACGTCGGGTCGTGGGCTCGGACGGAGACGTCTCGGTCTCCGCGACGACGACCTCTTCCTCGTCTTCGATGACCTCGGGCGCGGGCGGTCCCCAGCCCAAGCCGGCCACCAGGCCTCCGCCCACCAGCAGCCAAACCACGGTCGCGACGCCGAAGCCAGACAGGAACTTCGCCACGGCGCGCTTATATCACCGCGACCGCCGCGGGCACGACGTGCGCGAACGCGCTCTCCGGGCGGCAAGATCGCCGCAGCCAAGCTTGACCCCGCGAGGTCGGTCCTCTAGCTTCGCCCGCCGTGAATCGCCTTTTTTCTCGTACGGATCCTGCGCTCGCAGCCTCCGGAACTCGAGGGCTCCACGCCCTCCTGCGCCTCGCGATGCTCGTCCTCGCGATGGCGTCCGTGTCGCTCACCGCCAGCCCCCAGACGGCGAGCGCGCAGACCACGCCCGACGAGAGCTCCGACGAAGAGGTCGTGCCGGGACAAGGTCCTCGCTACGCGTGGGGCGAGGGCAACGCCGAGGCGGGCCCCGCGCGCCCGGCCGCGCGTCGCTTCGCGCGCATCTTCGGGACGCTCGGCGCGGGCGCCTCGATCCGGCTCTTCTACGATCCGGACGTGCTGCGGCAGGAGCTCTTGGCGCCGGTGTACCTCCAGGTCCGCGCCGGCTACTTCTTCGAGGGCGACGGAGATCTCCAGCACGGCGTCGGGCTGGGCATCGCGACGAACCTCACGCTCGATCCACCCGACGAGTCGATCGCAGATGGCTTCCTCGCGGCTGGTCAGTGGACGATCGCGCCGTCTTACTTCCTCCGCGTGTGGCTCGCCGACGAGGTGCAGATCCTCGGCTCGTTCGGCGTGCCCATCGGCCTCTCGGGCACCTACCAGACCTTCGGTCTCGAGCTCGCGGGCGGCATCGTCTACAAGTTCCTCGCGGGCGTCGGCATCTACGCGCACATCACGCTGTCGACCTACTTCGCGTCCTTCGTGCAGCCGCTCCTCAGCGGTGATCTCGGCATCGTGCTCGACTACGAGGTGCTCCCATGACCCGCCCCGCGCTCGACACTTCCGGTCGCGCCGCGTCCCGCCGCGCACGTCTCGTCCCCCGCGCCCTCGCGGCCGTCATCGCGTTCCTCGCGCTGGGCGGCCCGAGCCCCGGTCACGTGGGCAGCTGCGACGGCAGCGGTGAGCTCGCGGATCAAGCGAGCTTCTGTGAGGCGTACCAGACCTGGTACTGCGCCCGTGAGGTGGGCGGCTTGCGCCTGAACGGCACGATGTACAACGAGTGTATCCGGCGCACGGGCCCCAGCGGTCCGTATGCGGAGTGCACGGGCTTCAACTTCATGCCCGGATGCGAGCCGAGCCAACGGTCTGCGGACGCTTGCATCCGCGCGCTCGAGGCCGCGACCGATCTGTCCATCCCGACGACCAACATCATCCAGTGCGACTTCTGCGGAGGTGTGTGATGAGCATCCTGTCGACCCGAGGGATGATGTCGAGCCTCACGAACGTGTTCGGCGTGCGCGCCGTCCGCACGGCTGCGATCGGCGTGTCGGCCGCGCTCGCGCTGACCGTGAGCGCGTCGGGCTGCTCGATGTTCGTGTCGCACGAAGAGGTGGCGCTCTACCGCCGCATCCGCACCGAGTCCGACGCGAACACGCGTCTCGTCGCGATGGCGGACTACGCCACGCGCTACGGTGATGGCGCCTGGATCGCCAGCATCCGCGCAGAGCGAGAGGCCAACGAAGGCCAGACTTGGGCGTCGAACAACGCGTCGCCCGAGGGCCTCACGTTCTACCTGAACGCGTATCCGGACGGCACGTACGTGGAGCAGGCGCGCGCGCGCCAGACCGCGCTCGCGCAGGTCTCCACCGGTCGTGAAGAGGTCGAGCAGCGCGAAGAGGCGCTCGCTCAGCAGACGGCCGCGCAGCAGGCCGACGAGCGCCGTCAGTGGGTGACGCGCGCGGCGCAGTTCTGGATGCGGACGCTGGTCGGCGTGCGCAACTACGGCTCTCCGATCCCGCAGGTCGCCCGCCTGAACCCCGAGTTCTCGCGCGCGTTCGGCGCGGCGCCGGCGCCGCAGTGCACCCCGACGCGCTGCCTCAAGCACTACCACGCGCACTACGCCGTCCCCGTGCCGGGCGGCAACCGCCTCGAGCGCGAGATGCACCTCGTGCTCCGCGTCGGTCTCGAAGAGGGCCGGGTCGAGCGCATCGAGGTGCTCATGCCGAACCACGGCTTCTCGCGCTGGTTCGAGCTCGAGAACCGCACGATCGTGATCGACGAGGATCCCGAGGCGCGCCTGGCCGCGATCGAGTGGGTCCTCCAGCGCATCGAGCCCGTGCTGGCCGAGGTCGCCACCGGGTCGCGCGCGATCGACTTCATCCCCGAGCCCGTGGCACCGGTGGGCGAGTCGTCGCCGATCGAGAGCGACGAAGCGGACACGACCACGTCGATGGACGGCTCGAGCGATGGCGCGCCGGCGCCGACGCCCGCAGCCGGCGGTGAGACGCCTGCGGGCGGCGAGGGCGAGGGCGATGCGTCGCTCGAGCAGCTCATGACGGGCGCGGTCGGCGAGGAGCACACGGCGACCGAGCAGACCACCGAGCAGACGACGGAGACCACGCAAGAGGTGGTCTATCCGCTCGGCCTCCGCGCGCTCCAGCGCGGGACCACCCGCATCGTGATCTTCGCCGCGGGCGATGGTGACTATGGCGACGCCTACGACGGCTTTTTCGTCGAGCGGGTCCGGGATGGGGAGTGAGCGCTGCGACGCGCCTCTCGTTCGTGATCCTGACTCACGCGTGATCGCGCGCTCCGCGAGCGGCAACGTCTCCTCGCAGCGCGCATCGCGCGTGGTCGGTGCCGTGTGCATCGCAGGCAGCGCGTGCCTCGTCGCGTGCGGCGATCCCATGCCGATGCCGCGCAACGACGGCGGACCTCCTCCGCCCGATCCCGCGGCGGTGCAGAACATCGCGGCCTACGAGGGTCAGGAGGCCTTCGTCACGGTGCTCGAGTCACCCGGTGACGACTGGACCGGCGCCACGGTCAGCGCGACGACGGGCGGGCTCGAGGTGATCGCGCAGCGCTGCAGCGCGAGCCTCTGCGCCGTGGTCGCGCGCGTCCCCGACCTCATGCGCAACACGGGACAGAGCATCCCGGCGCCGATCGACGCGATGCGGACGTTCCTGCTCGTGACGGCGTCCGGAGGCGAAGCGCAGGGCCTCGTCCAGGTGTTCCCGACCGACGCGCTCACGGCGCCAGCCGGCGAGACGATGGTGAACGGCACCTACTTCGCGGCGTCGGTCGACGCGATGCCTGGCAGCGTGCTGCGTGGCGTGGGCGAGGAGCCCGTGCGCTGGGTCGTGTTCGGCAACGCGCGCATCGACACCTTCGACGTCAGCGCGGGGGCGTCCACGTCGGGACCTGGCGGTCACGCTGCCGGAGCGGCGGGCGCGAACGGCGCAGGTCCTGGCGGCGGCGCGCGAGGCGAGAGCACGACGGGCGCGGGCGGCGGAGCCTCGTTCGAGCCCGGAGGCCTGGGCGCGATGGCCACGGTGGCCGCCCCCGCGACGGACCCGCGGTGTGCGGCGGACTTCTTCGCGGCCGAGTGCGGCGGCAGCGGCGGCGGCGGCGCGACGGGCGCTGGAGGCGCGGGCGCGGGCAGCGTGGCGATCGTCGTCTTGGGCTCGGCGTGCGTCACGACGGTGCGCGGAGCGGGCGGCGATGCGAGTCGCTCGGGCGACGGCGGCGGGGGTGGCGGCGGCCTCGCGCTCGTCGCGGCGTCGCGCTTCGACTGTGATCCCACGGTCGACGTGGACGGCGGCGCGGGAGACGGCGACGGCGGCGCGGGAGGCGCGGGCCACGTGCTCGTGGGCGGCGTCGAGCTGCCGCAGATCGTGTTCGACACGTCCGACCTGATCACGAGTGATCCGTCGTTCATGGTCAGGGGCACGGCCGCGGCGGATCACGCGATACGTATCGAGCGTGTGACCAGCACGGGCGCGAACATGGTGGGCGAGGGCACGGCCTCCGCGGACGGATCGTTCGCGATCCCCGCCGCGCTGGTCGCGGGTATCAACCGTCTTCGGATCACGCAGGTCTCGACGGACGGATCGACGACGATTCGCGCCTTCAACGGCAACCACGTCGAGCTCGAGCGCCGCGACGGCTTCGTTCGACAGCTCCCGGTCGGCGGGCTGCTCGACGTCGCCTACGTCCCGTGACCGCACGTCTTCGGAGCCGCGAATGCTGAGCCCCGCCGAGCAGCGCGTGACCGAGACCGTCGGCCGCCTGATGGAGTTCTGGGGCTTCAAGCGCCACATGGGACGCACGTGGGCGCTGCTGTACCTCAGCGAGGCGCCGCTCTCCGCGAAGGAGATCAAGGACCGCCTCGATCTGTCCGTGGGGACGGTGTCGATGACGCTGAGCGAGCTCCAGCGCTGGGGCGTGGTGCGGCGGGTTCACCAGGCGGGCGTCCGCGCCGAGCTCTTCGAGGCGGAGCTGAGCTTGTGGAAGATGGTCTCGCGGGTGTTCCGCGAGCGCGAGCTGACCGAGGTCACCGAGGCCGTGGCGTCGCTCGAAGGCGCGCTGGCCGATCTCGCGCGCGAGCCCGCCAGCGAGCGAGCGAGCCTCCAGCGGTCACGCATCGAAGCGCTGCTCGAGGTCGCGCGACTCGGCAAGGGGCTGCTCGAAGCGCTGGTCTCGACGGGCCGCGTCGACGCGTCGGAGCTCGCGCGGCTGTTGCTCGGCGGCGGCAACGGATCCTCCTAGGCCAGCGCGCGGATCCGGGCACTTCCCCTGGAAAACGCCGCATCGCAGTTGACATAATCCATCTTCTGCGAAGGTCTGCCTACGGACGAAGAGGGGGTGCTGGCGCCGCTGGCGCCCCCCTCGCACGACCCGCGGACCGCACGGGTCCTCACTCGACGGCGAAGACGACCAGCGTGCCCGCGTTCGAGATCGCAGCGCCGAGGCCGTGGTCGACCGCGACCTGCGCCGCGAAGCCGTGACCGTTCTCGAAGCGCGCGACCTCGCGGCCACGACCGAGCGTGAGGCCGACCAGTCCGCCCTCGGACTCGCCGTAGAGGACGAGATCACCCTCGACACGCGCGACCGTCGGCGCGCCTCGGCGCACCCGCGTGGCCCAGAGCCGATCGCCGTTCACCGCGCGCACGGCCATCACGCCCAGGTCGCCCGAGCTGAGGATCAGCTGTCCGCCCGGCGCGGCGGCGATGCCCGTCACGCCCGTCCACTCGTTCCTGAGCCAGCGCACGGAGCCGCTCGACGCCTCGAGCGCATACAGGCCACCGGCGAACGAAGCCGCGTAGATCACGTCGCCGATCTGGAGCGGCGTCGTGTCCACGTCGGTGAAGCGCAGCTCGTCCGACGCCGTGACCGGGAGATCCGAGGTGGTGTCGCGCACCCAGAGCACGCGGCCATCGCTCGGATCGAGCGCCACCACGGCGCCGTCCGTGAAGCCCGCCAGCAGGCGCCGATCGCTCAGCGCCAAGCCCGCATGCTCGGTCACGTAGAAGCCCTCGGGCGCCTGACGCTCGTAGCGCCACAGCGCCTCGCCGTCCGAGCGATCGAAGGCCTCGAGCACGTCGTTCTCGGTCGCGATGTAGATCGCGTCTTCCGTGACGAGCGGCGCGTCGCCGAGCGCGCCGCGCATCTCGGTGCGCCAGAGCATCGAGCCGTCGCTCGAGCGCAGCGCGTGGAGGAAGCCGTCGTCGCTGCCGACGTACAGCGTATCGCCATCGAGGCTCAGCGCGGGCTCCGCGCCGACGCCGCCACCGGCTTGATACATCCACACGCGGCCGCCTGCGCCGTTCAGCGCCCAGACCTGGCCGGTGCTGGAGCCGACGTAGATGCGATCGTGCGCGGCGTCGAGCGTGGGCACCGACCGCTCGATCGGGAGGTACGGCCCCTCGAGATCAGGCGCGAGACGCCGCGACCAGCGCAGGTGCATGCGGCCCGCAGAGTCCACGGACGGCCCGCGATCCAGCCGCTCCGCGTACTGCGCGATCTCCGGCGTCGCGCCGCCGCAGCCCGTGTCGAGCATCACGACGCCAGCCGCGAGACTGCTCGCGACGAGACCGTGGAGCGCGCGCTTCGAGCGAGAGACGCGACCGGGCGAGCTCACTCGCCGCCGCCCTCGCCGCCCGCACCGCCGCCGCCCTGCTGCTGGCGCTCCTGGAACTGACGAATCAGCTGCTGGAGCTGCTCGGGATCGATGTCGCCGCCCTCGCCGCCGCCGAGCTGGAGCCCCCCGCCGCCGGGCCCGCCGCCGGGTCCGAGGAGGGAGGGACCGGCCGACGTCGCGCTCGACGGATCGAGCTCACGGAGGCGAACCTCCGCCTGCGACAAGAGGTACGGGAAGCGCGGCTCGCTCGATCCCTCGAGCGTGTCGGCGCGGAGCGAGTCCACCAGCTCACGGAGCGCGGTGCGCGCTTCGTCGCGCTCGCCGCGCGAGAGCATCAGGCGCGCGAGGTGGTAGTTCGCCACCTGCTCGTACGCGTGATCCTCGAGGTTCCCGAGGCGCTCGTAGGTGGACTGCGCCTCCGTCGGATTGCCAGCGGCCTCCTGCGCGAAGCCCACGCCCTCGAGCGCCTGCCACGCGATCACGCCAGAGCGCCCGTTGCGGTCGAACGCCTCCTGGTACATCGCCTCGGCCTCGTCGTTGCGACCGAGCGCGAGCAGCGCGCGAGCCGCGCCGAGACGCGCGATGCCGGCCGACGCGTGGTCCCCGTGCTGCGCGACGATGGCCTGGTAGGCCTCGAGCGCTGCTTCGCTGCGCGCCGCGCGCGTGGGGAACGTGCGCTCGTCTTCGGCGTCCTCGTCCTCGTCTTCGTCGTCGGTCGCGGCGGGCTCTTCGCCCTCGGGCACCACGCGGGCCGACGCGATCTCGATCGCGTCCTCGAGCATCACGCCCACGGCGGCGCTCGAGGTGTCCTCTTGGTAGCGCCAGCCGAGGAAGCCGACGATGCCGATCGCCGCGACGGCGAGCGCGATCCAGCCGATCTGCTGGTTCGATTCCCACCACTTGCCTGCGCGGAGCGCGGCGCGACCGAGCTCGGACTCTTCGAGCTCCTTGACCGGATCCTCGGGCGCCGCTTCCGCGACCGGAGCGTCAGCCTCGGTGCCCTGCGTGACCTCGGTCTGCGTGGCGGCCTTGCGCTCTTCCTTCTTCGACGCCTTCACGACGGCCTTCGCCGCCTTCGCGGCCGCGAGGCGCGCGCCGGCCGACATGCGGCTGCCCGCAGCAGCGCTCGAGGCCGGCTCGGCCTTCGCCGAGGTGCTCGACGTGGAGCTCGAAGCGCTCGACTCGGTCTCGCTCGAGGTGTCGTCGTCTGCGGACTCGGTGCGCTTCGCTTCGGTCTCCGAGGCTTCGGAGGCAGAGCTCTCGTCGCTCGAGTCGCTCTCGTCGGGCGCGCTGTCGCGCTTGTCGTCATCGTCGTCGTTGGACACGCAGAACCTCGGTCGGTAGCCCGCCGCGGAGAACGCGAATGGGCGAAAGGGCGCGGATATTACTGGCGGTCTCCGTCGCGTCAACGCCGCTTCCTGGGCCGGAGGGCGCACCCCTTCTACGTGTGACAGAAGGCGGCCATGTCGACGCGGCCCACCTCGACGATCCCGGCCCTCGCGCTGCCCGCGCTGCTCGGCCTGGCGATCGTGCTCGGGACCGCCTCGAGCGCGCGCGCCTACGAGCGTCAGGTGGGCCTCTTCGTGGGCGCTGGCTACACCGGGATCGCGACGAACACGCCCTACCCGCCGCACGCCGTGGCCGCGAGCGTCGGCGTGGGCGTGGGCCTCGGCGACGTGTGGGAGCTGCGCGCGCGCCTCGACTACGCGTACCACCCGACGGCGATGAACCGCATCGGCGGCAGCGTCGATCTCGTCTACCTCGTCGACGTGCTGACGGTGGTGCCGTACCTCGGCGTGAGCGTCGGCGGCTCGGTGTCCATCCTCGACGCGTCGCTCGCGCTCGGAGACGTGCGCGGCGACTTCCTCGCGGGCGGCCTCGGCGGTCTGGACGTCATCCTCGGGCGCGAGTGGACGGTGGGCGCCGAGGTGCGCGTGACGGTCGCGGTGACCGACTTCGATCGGGCGGGCCTCTCGATCACGGGGCTCTTGAGGGCGCAGGCCCTCTTCGAGATCTGACTACGCGGAGCTCGGCGACGCTTCCTGCGTCTTCGCGTACGCGCTCGCGCGGACCCAGACGAACGCGCAGAACGCGAGCATGCCGACCGAGATCCACTGCGAGGTCGCGAGGCCGAAGTAGATGCCGCGGTCGTCGGCGCGGAGGAACTCGAGGCCGAAGCGCAGGAGCGCGTAGAGGCCGAACGAGATGCTGAAGACCTGCCCGTGGAACTGCTTGCGCGGGTTCACGATCCCGATCGCGATGAACGCGATGAACAGCGAACCGAGCGACTCCATCAGCTGCGTGGGCCACACCTCGAGCGACGCCATCGACGGATGCTCGAGCAGGCCATCGCGCCACTGCTGCTCGCTCGCCGGCGACCACGGCGGGAACGAGATCGCGAGCGGGTGATCGCTCACGAGGCCGAAGCAGCAGCCGCCGAACCAGCAGCCGAGGCGTCCGAAGAACAGGCCGAGGGGCAGGATGAGACCGGCGAGGTCGAGCGCCGGCAAACGCGGGAAGCCTTCCTTGCGGAAGATGTGCATCGCGTAGCCGACGGCGCCGATCATGCCGCCGTACCAGGTGAGCCCGCCCTGCCAGAAGCGGAACGCGGCAAAGCAGTCCTGCCGGACGGGACGACACACGCTCGCGGCCTCGTCCCACTGGCCCTGCACCCACTCGGCCGCGCACTGCTCGCGCGTGATCTCCCAGCCGACCTGCGTGTAGTCCGTGCAGAGGTGCACGTAGTCCATGAGGTAGCCGTCGAAGATCACGTGCGCGAGGCGCGCGCCAGCGACGCCGGTGATCACCGAGTAGAGCGCCACGTCGATGAGCACCTCGTGATCGAGGCGGCTCTGCTTTCCCCACCTCACCGCGAACCACGTGCAGAACACGAAGGCGCACGTGAGCATCGTGAAGTACGCGGGAAGATCCTCACCGAAGATCGACCCGAACGACGGGATCACGCGCGCTCCGGATCCGCGGGTCGGCTGTCGTCGTCGGCAGCAGCCGTGTCGGCAGCAGCTGCGGCCGTCTCGTCGCCGGCTGCGGCTGTGGCCGCGCCGGTCGAAGCCTCGGCCGCGTCCTCGGCGTCCGGCTCGGCGTCGGACTTCGCCTCGGTGCTCGATGCCGCCACGGGCTCGGCGGGCACGGGCTCGGCGCGGAAGGAGTCGATCACGAGCAGGATCACGCCGATCGTGATCGTGATGTCGGCGACGTTGAACGTCGGGTAGTCGAAGTCCCACGGCTCGTAGTGCACGTGGATGAAGTCGACGACGTAGCCATAGCGGATGCGGTCGATCAGGTTGCCGAGCGCGCCCGACGCGACGAGCGGGACGCTCCACGCGAACAGGCTGCCGCCGCGCCCTTGGTAGAAGAGGAAGAAGAGCGCGCTCACCGCGACGGCAGCCGCGATCCCGAAGACGACGCGACGCGCGATCGCAGGCGCGTTCCGCATCAGGCCGAACGCCGCGCCGCAATTCTCGGCGTACTCGAGGTCGAGCATGTCGTCGACGATCACGTGCGCGTCGCCGCGGATCCGCTGGTACGCGATGTAGCCGTCGTTCTCTTCACACAGCGTGGGCAGCTCGCCGCTGCGCGCGCGAGAGAGGTTCTCCTCCGCCCACGTCTTGGCCCAGATGTCGGTCGCGGTGAGCGTCGCGGCGGCGAGGATCGCGAGCACGAGCGCCTGCATCGAGCGCGGACGCAGCGGCGCGACCGTGGGCTCGGGCGGCTTGTCGGTGGGCTTCTCTGACGCCTTCTCTGGCGCATTCTCTGGCGCCTTCTCTGGCGCCTTCTCGGCGGGCTCGTCGGGCTTCGTCATGCGCGTCTCTCGGAAAGGGCGGCCCTTGTAGCACCGGCCAGCCGATCGAGGCACGGGGTTGCCGACCTCGACGGCCGAGGCGCGGACCTCACATGCCTGCCCACGCGAGCCGCGCGCGCATGCCGAGCCAGCTCGTGTAGCCGACCTCGGCGTCGCTCACGGCGCCCTCGCGATCCACGAAGAGCGTGGTCGGGAACGCGGAGACGCCGAGGGTGCTCGCGAGGCGACCGTCTTGATCGACCGCGATCCGAAGGTGATCGAGATCGTGCTCCTCGGCGAACTGGCGAACGGCCTCGGCGTCGCCCGACTGCGATGCGATCACCAGCACGTCGTGATCTTCGGCGAGCTCGCGGATCGTCTGGTCTTCCATGCGACAGACGCCGCACCAGCTCGCCTCCATCTGCACCAGCAGCGGTCGAGCGCGCGCGCCCGCGAGCGGGACCTCGCTGCCGTCGAGCAGCGTGAGCGTCGTGTCGGGCAGGCCTTCGCTCGCGATGCCGTAGCCCCGCCACCACTGGATGCCGAGCACGAGGAGCGCGGCGAGCCCGATGTCCCGCGCGAGCCCACGCCACTTCTTGCGGCGCGCGTCGGGCGGTGGCGTCGCCGCGGGCGCGCTCGGCGGTGAGGTCTCGGGATCGCCCTGCTTCGTCGCGCTCACGGCCGGTGGTATAGCGCGATCGCTCGCGGCGTCGGGCCATCCCAGCGAGCAGGACTCACCGACAGGAGCCAGCGATGCGCACCGAGACGAACGCAGGCGTGACCACGTGGGTGCTCGATCGCGCCAAGCAGCGCAACGCCGTCGATCGCGCGACCGCCGAGCAGCTCGCCGACGCGGTGCGCGCGTTCGAGGCCGACGACACCGCGCGCGTGGCCGTGCTCTACGGCGATCATGGCGTCTTCTGCGCGGGCGCCGATCTGGGCGCGATGGCGAAGGGCACGCCCAACCGCGTCGCGCTCGACGGCGACGCGCCGATGGGGCCGTCGCGCATGATCCCGAAGAAGCCGGTGATCGCGGCGATCGAAGGGCACGCCGTCGCGGGTGGGCTCGAGCTCGCGCTCTTCTGTGATCTGCGCGTGGCCGCAGACGACGCGATCCTCGGCGTGTTCTGTCGGCGCTGGGGCGTGCCGCTGATCGACGGCGGCACCGTGCGCCTGCCGCGCGTCGTGGGGCTCGGTCGTGCGCTCGATCTGATCCTCACGGGTCGCGCCGTCGACGCGCGAGAGGCTCACGCGATGGGCCTCGTGGATCGCGTGGTCCCCAAGGGCACGGCGCGCGAGGCTGCGGAGGCGCTCGCGCGACAGATCGCTGCGTTCCCGTGGGCGTGCGTGCTGAACGATCGACGCTCCACCTACGAGGCGCTCGACACCGACTTCGACACGGCGATGCGGCGCGAGACGGAGCTCGGCATGGAGACCCTCGCGAGCCCCGAGCTCGCCGAGGGCGTGATGCGCTTCCTCGCAGGCCGAGGGCGCGGCGGGAGCTTCGAGTGACACGGAGCGGTACGCGCTCTCCGTTGGTGCGCGCGACGCTGGTCATGGCCTCGCTCGGGAGTGTCGGTTGCTACCAGTCGCACGGGCTGCCGCGCGGAGACGCAGGCCCACACGACAGCGGCGTCATCGGGTGCGCGTGCCCGTGCGATCGACCGGAGCTCGGGTGCCACGGCGCGCCCGACACCGTGGTCACGCTGCGTGCGTTCGAGGGTGGTCTCGCGACGCTCCACCGAGTGACCTCCGTGCCGATCGCGATCACGTTCGATCCGAGCCTCGACACGGCCGACGACGTCGTCGCGGCGATCGAGGCGTGGCAGCGCGAGTGCCCGGGCACCTTGTCGATCGGCAGCGTTCGGCCCGAGTTGGTGCACGAGCGCGTGATCTGCGGGAGCCAGCTGCACCTCGGGCTCGGCGTCGTCGGCGAGCTGAACTGCGGGCGCGATCCGTCGCCGCTGTTCGGAGATCGCGCGGGCCGCCTCACCGACGCGTGCGTCGTGTGGGATCGCAGCGAAGGCCGCGCCGCGCTGCTCCAGCGCGTGGGTCATGCGCTCGGCTTCGCTCCGCTCCCGCCCGGCACGGGTCGCTCGGTGATGGAGCCTGCCGAGACGCGCGCAGAGGATCTCACGGACCTCGACCGTGAAGGCTTCTGCGCGGCCTACGCAGGCGGCGGCTTCTGCGGCGAGTGAGCGCGGACCGCGTCAGCGCGCCGACAAGAGGCGCCACGTCATCGCGCGGTCCGAGCTCCACGGGTTGGCGCTCTGATCGTCGATCGCGACGAAGAACCGGCTCGCCGTGAAGTCGCCGCTCACCGCGAGCGCCCAGAAGTCCCAGCCTGCGCGGGCCCCGCCGTCGTGGAACTCGGCCATCCGCCAGCCGTCGCGCTCGTCGCGACATCGCCGTCGTAGGCGTTCGTCGCGGCGAATCGGTCTCACGCCCTCACAACTCTCTCCGTTCCGGCTCCCTCGACCAGTCGACTCAGTCCTCGGGCGTGCGCTGCGGTGTGGTCGGGGCGCGTCGAGTCTCGCCGCGCATCACGCGACGGTTGAGGTCGGCGAGGTGACGGCGCACGTCCACGGAGAACGCGCCGCGCGGCCAGCGCCTCAGGTACGTGCGGAGAGCCGCGCGCGCCTCGTCGATCGAGCCCATGGCCTCGGCGCACTCGGCGAACAGCAGGAGGCCATCGTCTTGGAGATCACGGTCGACGTTCTGCTCGGCGACCTCGGCCGCGAGGTCTTTGGCGCGTGCGTCTTGCCCGAGGTGACGCAGCGCGCGGGCGAGATCGAGGCGCACGGCGGGCGTGTGCGGACCGTCTTCTCGGAGACGCAGCGACTCTTGGAAGGCCTCCGCCGCCTCGGCGTAGCGCCCGGTGCGCACGAGGTCCGTGCCCTGCTGGTACGCGGCCACGGACAGGTCCTCTTGGAACTGATCGATGGTGTCGCGGAAGAACGCGGCCTCGGCGGCGGAGAGCTGCTCGCGGCGCACCGTGGGGTACTGCTCGACCGCCTCTTCGCGACGTCGCTCGCGGATCAGCCGGTAGAACTGGGCGGCCTGCGCCTCGGCGTGCGCGCGAGCCTCGGCGCGCTGCGTCTCTTCACCCAGCTCGCGCTGGAGCTGCTCGACCTGGCCGTCGAGCCGGCCGATCTGGTCCTCGATGTCGCCCACGCTCGCGTTCTTCGCGAGCCAGAGGCCGAAGAAGCTGAGCGCCGCGAAGAGGATGTACGCCACCCAACTGTTCCAGCTGATGCGGCGCTCGTAGGTCGCCTGGCGCTTCGCGATCGACTTCACGTCGGCCGCGAGGGCGCTGAGCACGTTGCTCGTCTTGATGACGAGCGCACGCGACTCGATGATCTCGCGCTTGATCTCGCGGATCTCGTCGTCGACGTCAGCCATGGGCGGGGACGCCTAGCCCCTCTCGCGGCTCGCCGCAACCTCGAGATGGCGCCGAGCGCCACGCTGCTTGACGCCCGAAATCGCCCGCCGTACAAGCCCGAGCCATGCGCGCGACGACTCTCACCCGTGGTCTCCTCCTCGGTCTCGCCCTCACGGCCATGCCTCTCGCGGCGTGCGGAGGCGGACGCAACTACACGCTTCGCGGCACGCAGCGCGACCCGGGCGCGGACGGCCGCGTGCAGGTGGAGTCGCTCGATGGCGGCAACTCGCTGGTGACCCTGACGGCCACGAACGTCACGCCGCCGGACCGCATCGGCACGGGCAACACGGTGTACCTCGTCTGGATCCGCACGCCGAACGGACAGGCGCAGATGGAGAGCCGCCTCGTGTACGCGCCTGACGAGCGAACGGGCCGCGCGACCATCACCACGCCCCAGCGCCGCTTCACGATCCTCGTGTCCGCCGAGCGCGACCCGAACGCGTCGACGCCCAGCGAGACGATCATCCTCACGCAGGACGTCGCGCTCTGATCCACGCGCCTCGCTCTCTCGAGCGAGGCCCCGGTCGACGCGACCGATGTTGAATTCCCTTCCTCCCGCGCGCGGAGAGGACGTCGGATCGGGCTCGCCTCGCTCAGAGGGGTCCGCCGACCAGCGAAGAAGAAGAAGAGAGCCGCCATGTACGAGATGTCCGATATCCGCAAGAACCTGAAGGTCGTGCTCGATGGCGCGCCGTGGACGATCGTGGAGTTCCAGTTCGTCAAGCCCGGCAAGGGTCAGGCGTTCACGCGCACGCGCATCCGCAACCTCCTCACGGGCAACCTCGTGGAGCGCACGTTCAAGTCGAACGAGTCTCTCGAGAAGGCGGACGTCGAAGAGCGTCAGTACTCGTTCTCCTACAAGGAGGCCGACAGCTACGTCTTCATGGAGACCAAGACGTTCGAGCAGCTCCACCTGAACGGCGACCAGCTCGGCGAGGCCGTCGCGTTCATGCAGGACGGGATGCTCGTGGACGTGCTGTTCTGGAACGAGAAGCCCATCGGCGTGACGCCGCCGACGTTCGTCGAGCTCCGCGTCATCGAGACCGAGCCTGGCTTCAAGGGCGACACGAGCACCAACACGCTCAAGGCCGCGAAGATGGACACGGGCGCGACCGTCATGGTCCCGCTCTTCATCAACGAGGGCGAGCTGCTCAAGGTCGACACGCGCACCGGCGAGTACGTCGAGCGCATCCGCACCAGTCGCTGATCGACTGGCCGCTGATCGACCGGTCGAGGTCGCTCGCTGCGAGGCGCACGTGAGCGACGACGACGTTCGCATCGAGGGGGACGGGGTCGTGTACGACCCGCCGACGGGCGCGCGTCCGCTGGACATGCCGTGGATCCGCGGGCGCGTGACGTGGGTGGGCGAGGATCAGGCGCGCATCGACGCGCACCTCGGGTTCCATCACGTGGTGCCGTGGCCAGGCGCAGACGAGTCGCTCCTCGGGCGCTGGGTCGAGGTGCGTCTCGCGGACTCGATCCGGCCCACGACTGCGCGACACATCACGCACGCCGCGCCACGCGCGGCGTTTCCGAAGGCGGGCGGCGACTGGCTCGCGCTCCAGAGGGACGAGCGGCGCGCCATCCGGCGGCTCGAGGCGCGCGCGAAGGCCAACCGCGCGCTGCGGGCGCTGCTCGACGCGGACGGCTTCCTCGAGGTGGACACGCCGCTCGCCGTGCCGAGCCCGGGCCTCGATCTCCACCTCGCGGCGTTCGACGTGGGCGGCATGCGCGCGCCGCGCTGGCTCATCACGAGCCCCGAGTACCAGATGAAGCGCCTGCTCGCGGGAGGCCTTCCGCGCGTCTACCAGCTCGCGCGCTGCTTCCGACGCGACGAGCGCGGCCAGCGTCACGAGCCCGAGTTCACGATGCTCGAGTGGTACCGCGCGTTCGAGGGCGCGGACGCGCTGATGCGCGACACCGAGCGCATCGTCTCGCGCCTCGCGCTCGCGCTCGTCGGCCAGACGCGCATCGCGATCGACGCGCTCGGTGCGCGCTCCGAAGGCACCGAGCTCGCGGCTGGCTGGGATCGCGTCACCGTCGAAGAGGCCATCGCGCGGCACACGTCGCGAACGCTGCGCGAGCTGCTCGTGAACGACGAAGAGTTCTTCCTCGTCTGGTCGCACGAGGTGGAGCCGAAGCTCGGCTTCGAGCGTCCGGTGTTCGTGATCGACTGGCCCGCGTCGATGGCGTCGCTCGCGCGTCTCCACCCGGACCGCCCCGCGGTGGCCGATCGCTTCGAGGCGTACGTGTGCGGCATCGAGATCTGCAACGGCTTCGGCGAGCTGATCGATCCGGTCGAGCAGCGCGCCCGCCTCGTGCGCGACCAAGACGCGCGACGCGCAGCGGGGCTGCCCGTGTACCCGATCGACGAGCGCTTCCTCGGCGCGCTCGAAGAGGGCCTACCGCCCTGCGCGGGCAACGCGATGGGGATGGATCGCGTGCTCGCCTTGCTGCTCGGCGCGAGCGACGTCGCCGACGTGATGGCGTTCGGCAGCGACCGCACGTAGCCTCGCTCCGACCGATGAAGGACGGGTGATGAAGTCGAACGCATGGGGCCTCACGATCGCGGTTGGCTTCCTCTGGCTGAGCGGCTGCGGAGGCGGACGAGCCTTCCGTGTGACGCACCACCACGGTCCGTGGGTCGCTCGCGCGACGACGGGTGAGGTCGCCGTCCTCGACGACGGCAGCGACGCCACACACGGGCTCCTCGCACGCGCGATCGCGGGACGCCTCTCCGCAGATGAGCCCGCGCAGGACGAACACCGAGACCCGCGGTACGAGCTGGCTGTGAGTGAAGCGTCTCGTGTGCGTGACGCCCTCGAGTGACACCACGCGAGTGACGCGAGGCCGGGTCCGTCGCGTACGCTGAGGGCGTGATGGCTCTCCGTGCTGGCGGCTGGAGGCTCCGCGCGCTCGTCGCGTGCGGACTCTTGGCGTGCGGCGCGCTGGGCGGGTGTGGTGGGCTCGCGTTTCGTGTCGTTCAGCGGGTGCCGCCGCGCGTGTCGCTCGCGGACGCGAGCACGCTGTGGATCGCCACCGACGTGACCGATCCGCTCGCGCTGCGCGTGGCGGAGCGGATGTCGCGCTCGCTGTCGGCGGAGATCTCGACGCGCGTGGTCCCGGTCGGTCGACCGGCGGAGATGGGTGTCGTCGTCCTGACCGTGGCGATCCGACGGTCGCTCTCGCATCGACCGGCGACGGTGATGCAGTCCGAGTGGACCTGCGATCCGACGGGCGCCTGCTTCTCGCGGCAGGTCCCGCGCATGCTCGACGTGCCCGTGGTGCGCTTGCTCGTCCGCGTGTCGGTGCACGACGCGAGCGGGCGCGTGCTCGACCCGGCCCGAGTGATCGACGTGTCGGAGACCGGCGAAGACGAGATGGGCGCCGAGCTGCGGCTCGTCGGGCGCGTCCAGCGCGACATCGAGTCGACGTTTCGCACCATCGACGAAGAGCGAGTCCTCGGCCTCGAGACGCTGGACCACGCCGACGCGCAGCGCGCGCTCGAGTCTGCCCTCGCCTCGCCGACGACCGATGGCTGCGAGGCGGTCGCGCGCTTCGCCGATCCGCGCTCCGACCACGGCGCGAGGGCGCGCGTGCTCCACGCGAGCGGGCAGTGCCACGTGGCCGTCGCCCTCGCGCGCCGCGACGAGGTGGACATCGAGTCCCTGCTGCGCGCGGAGTCGCTGCTGCTCGCGGCCGTGCGCGCAGTTCCTGCGGAGCGCTACGCGCGTGATCTCGCTGAGGTCCGCTTGCTCCTCGCGCGCGTGCGCCCTCGCGAGCGCGAGACGGTCATCGAAGGCGAGCCGGAGATCCCGCCCGCTTACCGCTGACTCTCTCCGCGGCCGAGAATGATCTCCCGTCGGGGCGCCCTGCGGCGGGGTCAGCGCAGCTGACCCCTGGAGCGGCGAGGATGGAGGAGCGAAGCGACGAAGGACGAGCGGGGTGTGCAGAGGGGCCGGGGCCCCTCGCCCGGCAAGTCAGAGCGAGACGTAGAAGAAGTTGAGGCACATCTCGTCTTGCGTGCCCTCGCCCCACGTCGTGTTCGTGTCGCGGCCCATCGAGTTCCACTCGCACGTGATGCGCACCTGATCGGACGCTGTCACGCGGAAGGGCGTCTCGTACCAATACGCGAGCTGCCAGTTGAAGTCCCAGCGTGGCACCTGGATCGCGCAGACGTCGCCGCCATCGCGCACGAGGTCGACGCGCAGCGAGGTCCCCATCGTGTGCATGTGCGGGAAGCTGCCGTACACGCGGGGGGTCAGCGATCCGAGCGCGTCGAGCGACTGCATGGCGCTCGAGGTGTAGCTCGGCATGCGCGGCGGGATGTTGAAGCCCGAGTCGACCATCGGGAGGATGTATGCGGGCACCGCGCGCGGCGCGGTCTGGATGTCGACGCGCGTACGGTCGGGGGCCATGCTCGCGAGCAGGTTGTAGTGGATCTGGATGATGAGCGGACGCGTCGGAGGGATCTCGACGCCCGTGCCGCGCGGGAACTCCGTCGCGCCGCCGCCGGGTGCCCAGATCACGACGGGGAACGCATCGACGATCACGCCGCCGAAGCACGTGTAGCCGGGGCCAGCCTCCATCGCATCGAGGCGCCGTGCGCGCTCTCCCTCGGCGTCGTCCGTGGGCTCGTAGACGATCACGTGGTGCACGCTCTGCGGGTTGCCGGGGTTCACGTCGTAGCCGGTGACGTAGCCGCCGGGCGACTCGACGATGAAGCAGCGGTAGTCGTCCGTGCGGCCCATCGCCGGCGCGTACTCGACGCCCGTGTCGAGCGTCGACACGGTGCCGGTGAGCACGGGCGGGGGGACGATCTCGGGGTCGGGCGTGGCCGGGTTGCCCTCGAGCATGCCCTGGTCGTACCAGGCGGCGAACGTCGCGATGTCCGAGTCCGACAGCCATTGGGCGTCGCGGAAGGTCTGGCACTCGCCGGTGTTGTCGGCGAGGTACGGCGGCATGATGCGATCGCGCGTCACCTCGACGAGGCGTCCGCCCCACGTCGTCGCCTCGCCGTACGTCGTCAGCGGGAACGGCGCGATGCCACCCGCGACGTGACAGCTCTGACAGTGCTGCGCGATGACCGGGCGCAGATCTTCGTAGTAGGTGACGTCGCCGACCGGGCCGGGCGCGTCGACGCCAGGTGCGACGTACGCATCGGGATCTTCCATGTCGGCGTCGACGCCGGGCGGCACGAACACGTCGGTGCCGCCGCCGCCGGCTGCATCGTCCGGAGTGGCCGTGGGACCGTCGCAAGCAGCGAGCGCGAGGGGACTGAGCACGAGGAGCGCACGGGACAGCGAACGTGCAGACATCGGGACCTCCAGGCGCGCACGCGCGAGCGGCGCAGGCGCCAGAGGTTAGGGGATCCTCGCGGCGCACGGTAGCGGTCTCGTGTTAAGGGGGCGCGATGCGTTCGGCCGCAGAGCTCGGAAAGACCCTGGGCGTGCTCGCCGCGCTGTGGCTGATCCTCGGCGTGATCGGGTGGGCGGCTGGCGCGTTCCCCCTCGACGCGAGCGTCCCGGACGACGAGTCGGTCGACGCGGCGACCGCCGAGGACGCGGGCGTCGAGGCAGCGAGCGACGCCTTCGTGGAGCTCGCGGCGGCCGACGACGCCTGGGTGGACGAGCCCGACGCGGGCCGCACGGAGACCCTGTCGATCGCGCGCGTCTGCCCCTCCCCCACCACGCCGGTTTGGGCGCTGGGCGATCTCGTCGGCGACGCGCGCGACGAGATCGTGGTCGGCTGCGAGGGCGGCATCGACGTGATCGCGTGGCCTACGGGCGGCGCGCCCACACGCATCGCGCACGTGACTCCGTCGCGCAGCGCGACGCTCCTCGACGCGGCGATCGGGGACGTCGACGGGGATGACAGAAACGATCTGGTGCTCTCGCTCGACGTCGGCCTCGTCGTCGTGCCCCGCGATGCCAGCGGGGGGTTCGGCGCGCCGCGCACGCTCGCGCCCTCGCGCAACGGGGCTCTCGCGCTCGGCGCGCTCGACGCGACGCCGGGCCTCGACGTCGCGGTCGTGCACGGCGGAGATCCACGCGCGGAGATCTGGACCTACCGCGGCGGCCCCACCCCGCAGCGCATGGACACCGCGCCCGCTCCGGTCGAGACGTCTGCCCTCGCGATCCTCGATCTCGACGTCGACGGTCACCTCGACGTGGTCGCCGTCGGCGCGCAGCAGATCTTGCTCGCGTTCGGCGACTCGCGCGCCTCGATCACGCGCACGCGCTCGCTCACGCCAGGCGGTCGCGGGGTGATCACGCTCGACGTCGACGCCGATGGCGCGCTCGAGGTCGTGGTCGAGCGCGAAGGCGGCGCGTGCGTGATCGATCCTTCGCCCGCGGTCGCCGACACGGGCGACTGCGCGCCGCTCGGTGACGACGCGCATCGCCTCGATGCCAGCGCGCGCAGCCTCCGCGCGAGCGCCGAGGGCCTCGTCGCGGTGCGTCATCCCGACGTGATCGCGTGGACCCCCGCGAGCGGCACGAGCACGCTCGCGACGCTCGCGACCACGCAGTTCGGCGTGCACCGCGTGTCGCGCGAGGGGACCTCGCTGCTCCTCCTCGGATCGAGCGAGCGCCCGATCGATCCGTCGAGCCCAGAGGCCCCGGCGGCGCGGATGCTCGAGCTCGCGCGCGCCACGGAAGGCTCGCTGCTGACGGAAGGCGAAGAGCGCACCGACGTCGTCGATGCGCCCCTCGTCTTGCAGATCACGCTGCCCGATCCCGACGCGCCCTGACGCGCGACGCGATCGCCCGCGCCGATCAGCGCGCGACGATCCTTCGGACCTGCGCGCCCGACCCGAAGCTGATCACGTAGAGCTCGCCCGCGTCGTCCTCGCCG
Source organism: uncultured Sandaracinaceae bacterium (assembly GCA_964502175.1). Lineage (GTDB taxonomy): Bacteria > Myxococcota_A > Polyangia > Polyangiales > Sandaracinaceae > JAFLCL01. Next base: position 182,123 of record CAZCVE010000008.1, on the reverse strand, counting down.
AACGACACGAGCGCCCCCACACCGACGCCCACGTCGAGGCGCATCGCCTCGCGCACGGCGCCATCGCAGTAGCGGAACGCCGCCACGTCGGTCGAGCAGTAGTCACCGAAGACGTACCCACCGCGCAAGCCCTCGATGGAGCCACGGTAGACGTACCCGCCCGTGATGGAGCAAGCGCCGCGCAGCGCCTCCGACGATCGGTCGTGCTCGAGCTCGTAGAGCGGCGGCGTGTGCGTGTCACCGGCGCGGAGGTCGTCGCCGCCGGGGAAGACGTGCGTGCCCTCGAATTGGCTCCAGCCGTAGTTGCGACCGCCTGCGCCCACGGGCTCGATGTCGACCTCTTCCCACTGCCCCTGGCCCACGTCGGCGACGTACATCTCACCGGTCTGGCGATCGAACGAGTAGCGCCACGGGTTGCGGTACCCGAACGCCCAGATCTCGTCGCGTACACCGTCGTCGCCGACGAAGGGGTTGTCGCTCGGGATGCCGTACGCCTCGCCCGGCGGGATCGTGTTCACGTCGATGCGGAGCATCTTGCCGAGCAGATCCGTCGGGTCCTGCGACGTGTCCATGGGGTCGCCAGCACCGCCGCCATCGCCCGTGCCGATGTAGAGGTGTCCGTCGGGTCCGAAGACGACCATGCCTCCGTTGTGGTTGCCGAGGAAGTCGTCGACGGTGACGACCGGCGTGATCGTCGAGTCCGCCACGTCGGCCGAGCCCGCGCTGCGGCGTCCCTCGGACACGATGTTGTCGCCGCCGAGCGGCGTGTAGCCGACGAAGAAGCGGCCGTTCGTCGCATAGTCGGGGTGGAACGCGAGACCGAGGAGGCCGCGCTCGTCGCCGCCGCTCGGCGTGCCGCCGATCGCGCTCGACATGTCGAGGAACGGCGTGGGCAGCACCGCGCCTGCGCGCACGATGTAGACGTAGCCGCGCGCGTCGACGACGTAGAGGTCGCTCGAGCCCGGCGCGTGCGTGAGGAACACGGGGCGCGTCCAGTCGTAGCCGCTCGCGACGTCGACGAGCGAGAGGGCGGGGTAGCCCGTGCGCGCGCAGTCGTCGCCGCCCATGAACGCGTCCGGCGCGGTGAACGCGTCGGTGCCCGGGGTGCCCGTGTCGTCTGTCGGGACGACGAACGCATCCGGGAGCGGGCCTGCGTCCACGCCCTCCGGCACGAACGCATCGACGGCCACGGTGCCCGTGTCGTCGACCGCGGGCGTCCCATCACACGCGACGATCGCCAACGCGCTCGCCACGCTCATCCCTGCACAACCGAGCTTCGCCAAGTTCTTCATCCGAATCCTCCGTCGACCCGAGCCGCGAAAAGAGCGCGCAGTGTGCACCACCACCGACGCACGGTCGAAAGAGGCGCGACGGCGCGACCGGTGTGCGACGCGCCGACGTTGCCGCTACCCTTGCCCTTCATGCAGGCCGCCCGCGTCGGGCAGTCACGATCTGGGCTCTCCGGAGCGCGATGGGCGAGCCCCAGTCGCTCGCTCGTCGTCGGTCTCGTCGTGTCCGTGGTCGCGCACTGGGTGCTCGTGCGCGCCGTGCCCCTCCGCTCGGCCTCGGCGCGCTCGGCACTGCCCGTCGAGATCGATCGCTCGCGACCGATCACGCCGGGCGACGAGCCGGGCGAGGTGGGGGGCCTGCGTCGTGATCATGCTGCGCTCACGCCGGGTGGATCCACGTCGCGCGCGAACGTCGATGCGCTCCGCGTCGGCGGTGGAGGCGACGCGACGGGCGCGTACGAGGTCGTCCTGCTCGTCACGGACAGCGCGCCGATCACGCTCGTCGACGCGCCGCTCAACGCGGCCGATCGCAGCCAGGTGCAGCGCATCGACACGGCGAGCGATCGCGCGTCGTGGGACTCGCGTCGCGCCACGCCCAACCCCGACGACGACGCGTTCCTCGCGAGCGGCGCGGGCGATCACCGAGAGCGCCGCGCGCTCGCGACCGAAGACGCACAGGAGGGCGCGCGCGTCGCCCCGAGCTCGACCGTGCGAGGTGATGTCGAGGTCGGTGAAGGCGAAGCGGGCGGACACGGGGCGAACGAGGGACGCAGCGCCGAGGTCATGGAGAGCGCGACTTCGAGCGTCGGCACCGCGCTTCCGTCGCAGGGCGGTTCGCGAGGTCGCGCCCTCGGCACCGAGCGAGCCAGCCCCGGCGTCGGCATCGTGGGAGGCCAAGGGCGCGTGGAGACCGCGCGCGCGGCGGTCGCGACGGGTCGACCCTCGATCGATCCCGGACCGGCCGCGACGGTCGCCGAGCGCGAAGGTCGAGTGCGCGACGACACCGACGCGGAGCTCCTCGCCGCGCAGATGTTCGAGTCGCGCGCAGACGCGTCGCGGCGCGCAGGCGCGCAGCAAGGCCAAGGACGCGGCGGCACCGCGGGCACGCCCGGCGAAGGCAGCGGAGGCGCGCGCGGCGTGGGCGGCAGCGCGAGCCCGTACGGCCCGGGCACCGGCGCGTTCGCCGCGCTCGACACGAGCGACGCGCGCTACCGCACGTGGCTCCTCGCGCAGCGCCGCCGCATCGAAGACCGCCTCGTGTTCCCGCGCACGAGGCAGCTCGCGCGTGATCAGGGCACCTCCGTCGTGCGCTTGGTCGTGCGCCGCGACGGAACGATCGCGACCGCGCCGCGCGTGATCCGCTCGAGCGGCTTCGACGATCTCGACGACGCCGCGCTGCTCGCCGTGCGCGACAGCCTGCCGTTCGCGGCCGTCCCCGAGGACCTCGCCGTCGGTCAGTCGCAGATCACCGTGACGCTCCCGATCGAGTTCGCGAACCCGATGACCCACTGACGCGATGGGAGGCCCGAGCCCCCATCGCCCAGACCGCACGGCATGGCTGGCCCCGCGAAACGTTGTGCTAGGGTCGTGACCGTGCTGGACGCAGTTCAGACCGTGATGGGTGCCAAGGCGCGCACGCGGGCGCTCGCACGCGTCGCGCGTCCCCCACAGCGGCGTTCGATGGCCGATTCCGTGACGACGATCGACTCGGTCGAGGTCGAGGTCGCGCGTGAGTTGGACACAGCGTCGTTGAAGTACTTGATCGCTTTCGAGCAGGCGGTCGGCGAGGTGGGGGGGCCTCTGGTGGAAGCGCCTCTCGAGACGCTCGACGATGTATTGGACGAGACCGTCGAGAGCGGGCGGCTCGACCGCGCGATGATGGCTCTCGCGGAAGCAGCGGAACCCTTCCGCGGAGCCGCCCAACAGATGGCGCCCGAGATCGCTGCCCAGTTTCTCGACGCACTTCCGAGCGAGATCCGTGACGATGTCGCGAGGGTCTTCGAGATGTCCGCGCGGCTCGCGGAAGCGCCAGCCTCGGCCTGGGCGGACGACCTCGGGCTCGTTCGAGCCACGCCCAACCCTGACCGACCCGTGGCATTTCTCTACGAGCAGCCGAGCGAGGTCGCTTCACTCCTCTGGGCGGGCCTTCGCGGTAGCGCCGCGGGGTTGGCCGTGATGTGCGCCCTGACGCGTCGCAGTGACGCGCTGCGCATGCAGGCACTCGCCACCGCGTGGCGGAACGGCACGTACCAGACGCTTCGGCTGGTTGCGTCGGCTCGAGGCTCGGGACCCGCGATACCCACGCAGCTCGTTCCTGCCGAAGAGCGCTTGGACTTGGTGGGCATCGCGGAGCGCTACCGCGCCGCGACTGCGGCGCTCGAGACGGGGGACTGATCGCGTGGAACCGGGGGACGCTCTCTCGATCGACCTGGACAAGCCGGGTCGACCCGCGGTGTGCATTCACGCGAACAACCGCGGGGACCCCCACCAGAGCCGCGAAGATCCGCGCCCGCGAAATCTCGCGCTGTCTCCGCCCCACACGCCCACATTCTTCCGCGCGTGGTTCGCCGGTGGAACGCTTCACCGATTCCCGCCTCCCGCGCTGCCCCCGCACCAGGTTCGGGGACGCGCGCATCCGGACTTGGTCCTCGAGCTACGTCGGGCCGCAGGGCTGTGAGCGCCACGACGGCGCATCGCTGACGTTCACCCGGCCATGGCGCACTACGACGACGCTTCGACCGAGCGTCGACCCTCGGCGCAGGGAGCCGCGGGGACGTCGGCCTGACGGTCGGTCCCCGGGCGTACGTCGAGGCCCGCGAGGACGCCGAGGGCTGACCCCCGCGCGCTCCAGCCAACGAACGTCGGAGCCCGGTTGGCCCCCCTGTCCCAGCCACTCTCAGACCATCGAGGACGGGGGTGACCCTCGAAACACAGGGCGATCAGGGCGCCGCGCGTGCTCGAGAGAAAATCTTCGGCCGAGCACGCAACACCCGGCCGGACGCGCCGACAAGGGGGCGTTCGCGAAGAGAACCGTCCGCACCGAGGTGGTGGGGACGTGCTCGACGCGGATGAAAGGCGGGTCCCCCATGAGTGTCTCACTCGCCCGTTCCTCCGAGCCCGTCCCCCACACCACCCGCTTCACGGACGCGCTCGACGCCATCCGTCCCGAGCTCGCCGCGCTCGACGCGAGCAACCTCGACGCGGTGAACCTCGACCTCGCCTCGGCGACGGTGACCGCCATCGGCGTCGTCCCCGAGCTGCGCACCTACCGCGAGGCCATCGAGCGCCGCTTCGATCGCGACGAGGCTGATCGCATCGAGAAGCTCGAGCTCTACGCGCGGGCCGCGAGCCAGGCGCAGGCGAGCTACCTGTCGGCCGCTGGCGCGGTGCCCGATCTCCAGGTCCTCTCGAAGCGTTGCCTCGAGCTGCGCACGATGCTGCTGGCCGACGCGACGTCGCTCGTGCACCGCAAGATCATCGCCGCCGATCGACTCGCTGCGCTGGCGGGGCCGATCGGCTTCAAGAACCAGATCAGCGATCTCCAGCAGCTCGTCGCGCTCTTCGAGGAGCACTGGGATCGGATGCGGGGTGTCTCGCCGGTGCGCCGCAACGATCTCGACGCGGCCGAGGACGCGGCGAGCGCGCTGTTCGTCGCGATGGGCCAGCGCGAGCAGACGCCGCCCGCGGTGAGCCACGCCGCCGACGTGCGACAGCGCGCGTTCACGCTGTTCGTGCGCACGTATGACGAGCTGCGTCGTGCCATGAGCTACCTCCGTTGGCACGAGGACGACGTCGACGCGATCATCCCATCCCTCTGGTCGGGCAAGGCGCCGCGGAAGCGCGAGGTCTCCGAGCCCGTGCCCGCGCCGTCGCCGAGCGAGGAGCCGAAGGACCCAGTGAGGCCGTTCGGCCCCGACTTCCCGTCGCCGTTCGAAGACGAGCCCTCCACGTGATCTCTCGAGCGAGCAGCCCATGACCACTCATCCCCTGGATGCGCTCCGTGACGAGCTCCTCGCGATCGACGCGTCCGAGCTCGACGTCATCGATCTCGACATCGAGTCGATCGCCGCGACCGCGCTCGCTGCGCTGCCTCGGATCCGCGCACACCGGAGCGAGGTGGAGTCCTCGTTCGCGCCCGCGGTGGCTGCCGAGCGCGTCGCGCGTCACGACCAGCTCGAGACGCGCACGCTGGCGATGGCTGAGGCGCACCGTCGCTGGGACGAGCTCGACGAGGTCGGCACGAGGCAGCGCGCAGACCTCATCTGGACGTGCCGCGGCCTCCGCACCGAGCTGCTCGAGGAGGTGAGACCTCTGCTCGCGAGCGGCCACATCACGCCGTCCGAGATCAGGAGCCTCCGTCGCACGAACGAGCCGCGCGACGCGGCGCTCGACCTGACCCTCCTCGCGGCCGTGCTCCACGACCATCGCGCGAGACTCCTCGACCTCGCCGAGTGTCAGCGCGTGGCGGGCGCGTTGATCACGGCGCTCGACGTGCACGGCCCGCAAGCCGTCGCGATGCGTGCCGCGACGGATCTGCGTCGACGCGCGTTCACGTCGTTCGTACGCCTCTGGGACGAGCTCCGTCGCGACTTCACGTACGTGCGATGGGAGACGGAGGACGAGGACACCATCGTGCCGCCGCTCTGGCCGGGGCCGGGCGCCCGCAAGCGACCGACCGCGCGAGCGATCGCGGAGCTCACGCGCGCGCCGATCGACCCCTTCGACGGGGACCCCGAGGCGTGATCACTCGTCGTCTTCGTCGAGGAGGCGGCGCCAGTTGGGGGGCAGGTCGAGGAAGCCCTCGCCGTGGAGGTAGTCGTAGAGGGCGTCGTTGATGACGGTGCAGATCTCGGCGTGGATCTGCGGGTCGGCGACGAAGCGCAGCGTGGCCTCGCGGAAGCCGGACGTCTCGCTCGCCTTCTGCACGATCGGCTCCTGCACGTTGAGCACGAGGCGCTCGAGGAACTTGCGATCGAAGACCTCGCGGAACGCGTCGAACTTGTCGGCCGTGAGCTTGTATCCGAGGTCGTGGCCGACCGCGACGCGCGACTCGCGGATGACCTCCCACGAGAAGTCACCGAGCTCCATCGGCAAGACCGACTGGAAGAAGTGCAGGAGCACGGCCTTGTAGATCGCGAGCAAGCGCTCGAGCTCGGGCGTCGTGCGCGAGAGGAAGTCCGTGCACAGGCCGCGCATGAACGTCTGGAGCTTCTCCTTCGCGCGCTCGCGGATCTCTTCGTCGGCGGGCGTCGACTCGATCTCGGACTCGATGAAGTCTTCGTAGCGCTTGAGCGCGAAGTAGAGCGCCTGCTCGGGCCAGCTGGCGGCGGGCAGCTCCTGCGATCCCTCTTGGATGCGCACGTAGAGCTCACTGTTGAAGAAGAGCTGCGTGATGCGCCGCTGCACCTCCTCGATCTTCTTCATGAGGAACGAGCTGCGCTTGGGCGACATGAGCTTCTCGAGCAGGCCGCGCAGCGCCTGGATGAGCTCGATCTCCACCTCTTGGGTGGGCCGATTGCCGCCCTGCGCCTGCACCATCTGCTTGAGCTCGGCGACGACCTGCGCGGTGATCTCGTCGAGCTCGGAGTTCGTCTGCTGATCGCCGTTGTAGTACTGGACGCGGGCGCGCAGCTGCTCGTCGCGCAGGCGCAGCGCGCTCGAGGCCGCGATGATCAGCTGCTGCGTGCTCGTCGTGCGCGCCGACGACTGCTTGGCGGGCGTGACCAACGGCACGGGCTCGTCGGGCGGCCCCGGAGGCTGCGTGCCGAACGCGCCCGACGGTGCGCCCGCCCGCTTCGGCGGCGGAGGCGGCGGAGGCATGCGCGGGATCGATCGCGAGCTCGGCGGCGGGGGCGGCGGCGGCGGACGGTTGTCCATCCCGTCATGGTGCCCCGCGTCCCCCCCTCCGCGTCGAAAAAATGCCGGACCGGTCCGCGCCGCCCTGTCGTTCGCCGCGACGGTGGCGCGCCAGCCTCGCAGCCACGATGCTCCACCGGTGGACGACGAGTCGCGCCTGCGCCGCATGAACACCCGCACGTTCCGATGGAACGCGCCCGACGAGACGACCGGCTACCACGCCGCCGAGATCGTCGGCGACGAGGTCTTGTGGACTCGGTGGTCGCACATCCACGGCGAAGGACGGCAGGACCTCGGAGCCCAGCGACACGACGTGATCCTGCGCGACGGGCCGCCCGTGCCGGTGCCGGCGATCGTGCTCGCGCAGATCCTCGACGCGCTTCGAAACGTGCCCGGCCGTTGAAGGCCGCGCATCGGATCGAGTAGCGTCGATCGCGTGAGCGGTGGAAGACCGATGGTGCTCGACTGGGCGGGCGTGCTGGGCCTCGTGAAAGAGCCCATGCCCGCGAGCGCGATCGACGCACGCCTGCGGGCGCTCGGCCTGGGTGACGACGAAGCGAGCGCGCTCCTCGATGCGGCCCTCGAGACCGGCCAAGCGCCCTGCCCCGCGCGCGGGTCGCGCGGCGGCTTCGTGCTGTTCCACACGCCCGACGATCTCTTCGTGCTCCTCCACGCCACGGATCCTTCGAGCCCGCAGACGATGGCCCTCCACGAGCTCGCCAACGCGATGACGCTCGTGGTGGGGCTCGCCGAGCGCGCGCTCCACCACCCCGGTGCACCGAGCGACGATCCGCGCACGGAGATGATCGATCGCATCGCGAGCACGGCGCGAGACGGCCTGCACGTGGCGCGCATGGTCGAGCGGAGCGAGGGCGACGCCAGCGTGAGCGAGCGGCGCAGGAGCACGCGCGGCGAGGTCGTCGCGGTGCTCTCGCGCGTGCTCGACGGACTCGGCCGCCTGGGCGCGTCGCGTGACGTGCGCCTTCGCGGCGAGATCGAGCCGGCGGGCACCGTGGCCAACGAGCACGCGCTCGCCGCGATCTCGTGGAACCTCGTGAAGAACGCGATCGAGGCCTCCCCGCCCGGCAGCACCGTCACGGTGGTGGCGCGCGGCAGCGCCGATCGCCTCGAGCTCGAGATCCTCGACGAGGGCGTGGGGATCGAGGCGCGCCCGCGCAAGCGACGCGGACGCGGCGTGGGTCTCGCGGTCGCGCGCGCGCTGGTCGAGTCGCTCGGCGGCTCCATCGAGCTCACCCCTCGCGAGCCCCGCGGCACACGCGCGCGCGTCGTCGTTCCCGTGAAGCTGCCGACGCCACCGAGCGAGCGGTCCACCCAGCGAGACAGCAGCGGCCCGGTGCGCGCGCGCGTCCTCCTCGTGGAGGACGATCCCACGCTGCGCGCCCTCGTCACCGACCACCTCGCGAACCTCGGGTGGCACGTGGTCGCGACCGACGACCCGTGGTCGACGATCGACGGCCCGCCGTTCGATCTCGCGCTCGTGGACATGCACCTCCAGGGCGAGATGCTCACGGACGCACAGCTCGAGCGGATCCGCGCGCGGGTGCCGCGTGTCGTGGCGGTCACGGGGGATCCCGTCGCGAGCCCGAACGTGGATCGGGTGCTCCGCAAGCCCTTCGCGCTCGACGAGCTGGTCGAGCTGGTGGAAGAGCTGACCGGTCCGACCGAGCGCGAGCGGCTCGCTCGGTGATATACCGACTCGGCTGAATGACCACGACCGGTGAGGGCTGGACGACCGCCTCGCTCGAGGCCATCCCGCGCATCGACGGCATCGAAGGCGCGGCGGGGCTCGTGCTCGTCTACTCGCGCCTCCACCGCGAGCTGCCGTCGGTGCTGTGCCTCACGCAGGCCGTTCACCGCATCGGTCGGGAGGTCGACGGCCCGGGCGATCTGCGGATCCCGGAGAACGCAGTGTCGCGCCTCCATGCGCTCATCGAGCTCCGCAACGACGGGGTCTGGGTCGTCGACGCGGGCTCGACGAACGGCACGCTCGTGAACGGCACCCGCGTCCCGTCGGCGCGGCTCGTCGAGCACGACGTGGTCCGCATCGGCGACACGGTGTTCCGCTTCGCGCCGCACGGCGCGCAGGACTACGCGGCCTACCGCCTCGAGGGCGGCGTCGAGGAGAGCCAGCGAAAGCACCGCCCCGCCGTGCGCACGGAGCTCGTCGGCGGACACCAGATCGATGCGCTCCTCGCGCGCGTCGAGAAGGTCGCGCGGACACAGCTCGCGTGCGTGGTCACGGGCGAGAGCGGCACGGGCAAGGAGCTGCTCGCGCGCACGATCCACGACACGAGCGAGCGTCGCGGCGCCTACCAAGCCGTCAACTGCGCGGCGCTCCCCGCGAACCTCCTCGAGAGCGAGCTCTTCGGCTACCGACGCGGCGCGTTCACGGGCGCGACGCAGGACAAGCCCGGCCTCGTGCGCGCGGCCCACGGCGGCACGCTCTTCCTCGACGAGATCGGCGACATGCCCCTCGAGGCGCAGGCGAAGCTGCTGCGCGTGCTGCAAGAGCGCGAGGTGCTCCCGCTCGGCGCGACCACGCCGGAGCGCGTCGACGTCCGCGTGATCTGCGCGACGCATCGCGATCTCGAGAGCCAGGTCGCGATGGGAAAGTTCCGCGGCGATCTGCTCGCGCGCCTGCGAGAATTCCAGGTGCGACTGCCGCCGCTCCGCGAGCGCCGCGAAGATCTCTACCGCCTCACGCGCGCCTTCTTGCGGCGCGCGGGCAAGGCCGACGCGACCGTCGCGCTGCCCTTCATGCTGGCGCTCGCTCACTTCGACTGGCCCTACAACGTGCGCGAGCTCGAGAGCGCGGTGCGGCTGGCCGTGGCGCTCGCGGACTCGGACGAGCTCCGCGCCGAGCACCTGCCCGAGAGCGTCCGAGCGGCGGTCCGTGATCACGGCCGCCCTTCCCCGCTCGTCGCGCCGCCGAGCGCGCAGGTCGTGGTTCCGGGGTTCGCGGCCACGCCGGCTGCGCTCGCGCCCACCGAGGCCGAGCTCCGCGCCATCTGCTCGCGGCACGCGGGAAACATCACCGCGATCGCCAAGGAGCTGGGCAAGGAGCGCATGCAGATCCACCGCTGGCTCAAGCGGTACGCCATCGACATCGACCAGTTTCGCTCGCGGGGCTGAGCGCCCCGAGGCGTCAGGATCCGCACGCGCGCCGGGAGTCGCGGGTCATTTCCGAGGGATCCCGCGGGGCACGCCGATTGCTGTGCCGTCGGCCCGTGCTCAGTCCGCGTCACCTGCGTCTGCTTGAAGGGTCCGGCAACGCCCCGTACCCTGCGGCTTCGTCGTCAGGAGCCCTCATGACGCATGCCCGGCTCGAGCTCTCGCGCGTGGAAGAATCGTCGGACCGCCGACCTGCCCTCCTGCCGCCCGTTCCTTCGAGCTGCCCAGGCCGCGAGAGCGAGCTCGGACAGCTGGAGCAGGCGAGCAAGCACATCACCCGTGAGCAGCTGATCGTCGTCGAGGGACCGACGGGCATCGGCAAGTCGCGCCTCCTCTCCGAGGTCCGCACGCGCGTGCGGCTCGAGGGCGGCGTCGTCCTCGAAGGTCGCTGCGAGCCGGGTCGCGCGTTCGGTCCGTTCGCAGAGATCGTCGACCGCGCGCTCCGCTTTCTCGACGACGTGAGCTCCAGCCACCGGCCGTCGCTCGATGGCCTGGGCTGCGGCCAAGGATGCCACCGCCTCTGGCACCAGCACTCGGGCCATCAGCACACCGACTCGGTCGCGCGCCTGCAGATCGACGACCCGTCCGGCGCCACGCCCGAGACGCTCGCGTTCGAGCGCAAGATGCGCTTCTTCGACTCGGTCGCCGCGCTGCTGCGCGAGGTGAGCGCCGTGCGTCCGCCGATCGTGCTGCTGCACCAGCTCGAGCGCGCCGACGACGGAACGCTCGAGCTGCTCTCGTTCCTCGTCGACGGCGGCGCGCTCGTGACCTCGTCCTCGGCGAACGTCGAGGCGACCACGGGGCTCAAGGCGCTCTTCGTCGCGACGCTGCGCAGCGACGCCGGCGCCGGTCCGCGCAACGCGCGCGTCGACCAGCTCCTCGGGCTCGCGAGCTGCCAGCGCATGACGCTCGGCCCGCTCGATGTCGCCGGCCTCCGCGCGTACCTCACCTCCGACGAGACGATCGCGCGCCTGCTCGCGCGCACGGGCGGCAACCCAGACGTGCTGGATCTCCTGCTCGAGGCCGAGCCGCTCACGCAGCGCTCGCGCGTGCAGCGTCGGCTCGATCGGCTGGATCGCGCGACGCGCGCGCTGGTCGATGCGCTCGCGGTCCTCGCGCGTCCGGCCACGCTCGACACGCTCTCGCGCATCGCGTCGCTCCCCAGCGATCTCCGCGGCGACCCGACGGCGAGCGAGCTGGTGTCGCGCACCGTCCTCGACGGCGAGGTCCGCTTCGTGTTCGAGCGCGAGTCGCAGCGCGCCGAGGTCTACGACCTGATCGGCGTGGACGCGCGACGCGACATGCACGCACGTGCCGTCGAGGTCTGCGCCGCCGAGTTCGCGCGCGAAGACGCCGTGCGCCACGCGATCTCCACGGGTGATCTCGAGCGCGCCGCCGCGCTCGCCCTCGCCGCGGCCGCCTCTCTGTCCGCGCGCCACGCGCACAACGAAGCGGCCGCGCTGCTCGAGTCGCTCGTCGAGGTCGCGACCGGTGCGCCCCGCGAGATCCGCGTCGAGCTCGTCGATCTCCATCGCGTCGCCGGCAACTACCGCGCGGCCCTCGTGCACGCGCGCACGCTCGCCGAGTCCGCGCCGCGAGACGCCGAGAGCGCCGCCCGTGTCGGACACCTGCTCCTCGTCTCCGGCGAGCTCGCTCCCGCGCAGACGGAGCTGACGCGCGCGCTGGCGCTGGCCGAAGGCGCGCTCGCAGACGGTGCGTTGGCTGAAGGCGATGTGTCGGCGCCGCCGTCGCTCGTGATCGAGGTGCAGGCGCAGCTCGCCGAGCTCCTCTACCGCCGCGGCCGCTACGCCGAGGCCCGCGTCTGGGCCGATCGCGCGCTCGATGCCGCGCGTGGCGCTCGCAGCTCACGCATCGAGGTGCAGGCCCGCAACATCCTCGGCAAGCTCGCGCTCGCGCAGAAGGAGCCGGAGCACGCGGCGCGCTTGTTCGAGGAGAACCGAGCACACGCGCACCACGCGGGCCTCGCGCACCTCGAGGCGCAGGCGCTGACGAACCTCGCGATCGCGCACCTCCTGCGGAACGATCTCGGCGCGGCCGAGGAGCAGTGCCTGCGCGCGATCGATCTCGCGACGCTCGCGAGCGACACCCGCGACCGCGCGATCGCGACGGAGAACCTCGCCGTGCTCGCGCACCTCCGCCGCGAGTACGACCGCGCGCTCGACCACTACCTCACCGCGGTGAAGCTGCTGAAGCGCCTGGGCAACCGCGCGATGCTCGTGCGCCTCGCGCGAAACCTCGGCGAGCTCTACCTCTCGCTGGGTGATCGCGAGCGAGCGCGCTCGTTCTGCGATCACGCCGCGCACCTCGCGGGCCCCGGCACGCCTCCGCCGGTCACGGCCGAGCGCCTCGTCCTTCGCGGCCGCATCGAGGCGGCAGAAGGCAACACCGAGGCGGCGCGCGTCGCGTTCGATGGCGTGCGCGAGATCTACGAAGAGCTGGGCGACGTGCGCATCGTCGACGTGCGGCTCGAGCTCGCGTCGGTGGCGATCGCAGAGGGCGACCTCGCGAACGCGCGTCGGGTGCTCGCGCAGGTGCCGCCGCAGGACGGCAAGCGCGGCGCGCAGCTCGCCTACGTCACCGCGCAGCTCGAGCGCGCGCACGGCGGCGATGCGATCGGCGCGGCCGCCGAGGCCGTGGCCGCAGCCGAGCGAAACGGCGACGACGAGAAGCTCCTCCCGGCGCTCGTGCTCTCGGCCACCGTGCTGCTCGACGCCGAAGAGACAGGCCTCAGCGCGCGAGCGCTGGAGCGCGCGCAGGCCGCGGACGAGCGGCTCTCGCGTCACGTGCCGCGCGACGCTGCCGGACCGTGGGACGCCCGCCCCATCCGCGCCGAGATGGGTGCGCTCGCGACGCGGCTCGCCGCAGCGACGCCGCTCCGCACACGTGACTCGTCCCCGCCTGGTCGCGGACGCCCCACGCCGCCTGGCGGCATGTCCGTGGGCGGGCTGCGCGTGGCCCCGCGCCGGCACGCGTCGATCGTCGGCAGCTCGCCGAGCATCCAGCAGGTGCTCTCGGTCATCGAGAAGGTCGCCGCGCACGACACGATCGTGCTCGTCCGTGGCGAGAGCGGCACGGGCAAGGAGCTCGTCGCAGAGGCCATCCACCAGGCCTCGCCGCGCGCCAGCAAGCCCCTCGTGAAGGTCAACTGCGCGGCGCTCGTCGAGACGCTGCTCTTGAGCGAGCTCTTCGGGCACGAGCGCGGCGCGTTCACGGGCGCGGCTGCGCGCAAGAAGGGCCGCTTCGAGCTCGCCGACGGCGGAACGCTCTTCCTCGACGAGATCGGCGACATCTCGGCGAAGACGCAGGTCGCCCTCCTCCGCGTGCTCCAAGAGCGCGAGTTCGAGCGCGTCGGCGGCACGCAGGCCATCCGCGTCGACGTGCGCATCGTCGCGGCCACGCACCGCGACCTCGAGAAGATGGTCCGCGACGGGACGTTCCGCGAAGACCTCTACTACCGCCTGCGCGGCGTGACGGTGGACATGCCGCCGCTCCGTCGGCGCCTCACCGATCTCCCGGCGATCACGGAGCGCTTGCTCGGTCGCATCGCCGACGAGCGCGGCGAGAGCCCGCGCGTGCTGTCGGACGCGGCCCTCGCGCTCCTCGGTCAGCACCGCTGGCCGGGCAACGTGCGCGAGCTCGAGAACGTGCTGCGCTCCGCGACGCTCTTCGCCGAGGGCCAGACGCTCGAGGCGACCGACCTCGCGGCGTTCGCCGAGAGCTTCCTGCCCTCCGAGCAGCGCGCTGATCTCGCCCCTTCGTCGAGCGACGCCTCACGCCCTGCGGGCGACATCGAACACCTCGTCTACGAGCGCGTGCGCCAAGGCGCGACGTCGCTCTTCGAGATGAAGAAGAACCTCGAGCGCGAGTGCATCGTGCGCGCGCTCGAGGAGACCAACGGGAACATCACCCGCGCCGCGACGCTTCTGGGAATGAAGCGCCCTCGACTGTCTCAGCTCGTCAAGGAGTACGAGCTGGGGGACCTCGGAAAGTGAGCCAGACCATGACTGCCATCTCCAACCTCGAGCCCACCCGCCGCGTCGTCCCGCGGCACGTCATGCTCGTCGCGTTCGCTGCGCTCGCGTGCCTCGGCATCGGCTGCTCGAACGGCGCAGGCGCGTCGAGCGACCTCATCGAGTCCGATCTGCCCCTCGAGCAGGTCGGCCTCGCGGACGTCGAGACCGCTTCGTCGAGCTGCGAAGACCTCCTCGCGGCGGTGACCGACTTCGCGCTCCTCGGCGAGACGGGCCTCATCGTCGGCCTCGACTCGGGCGGCGGCGCGGTCTGCATCGACACCGTCGAGGCCGTGAACAGCGAGCTCGCCGAGGACGGCCGCTCGAACGACGCGATGGACCTCGTCGCTCGCTACGCGCACGCGATGGAGATCCGCCAGGGTCGCCCCGTCATCCGTCGCTTCGTGCTCGGCGGCGATCCCGATCCGGAGCCGAACTCGCCGATGTACCACCAGCCATCCGAGCGCCCGGGCATCTGATCTCGCAACCTCTGCGCGAGGCTCGACCTCGAGCGAGAACGACCGCGGCGCATCGGCTCCGCGGTCGTCTTCGTTCCGTCTCGACGAGCGCGCGTCCGGCCGCGTGTCGGGGCTCGTGTCGGGGCTCGTCTCGGGGCTCGTGTCAGGGCTCGTGTCGGGGCTCGCGCGTCGTCGTGGCTGACGGGGGTGCCGGCGCCGCGGGGTCGGTCGGTTCGCTGGGCTCCGAGGGCTCCGCGGGCTCTAGAGGCGCCTCGGGCGCGGTCGGACGACGACGCGTGCGCACGTCGCCGAAGTCTTCGCGCAGCTTTCGCGTGAGGCGGTCGTAGACCATGCGCTCGACGTAGCTCGGCATCGCCGGCACCTGCACCGTGACGCGGATCCGCTCTTCGCCGCGCGCGTCCGTGCTGCGCACGACCTCGAGGCTCCCCGGGTACGTGCGGCCCGCGTTCGTGTACTCGAACAGCACGAAGCCCATCTCTTCGTCGCGATCCGTGATCGGACACTGGAGATCGACGCGGATGAGCCGCACCGCGGCCTGCCACGTCTGCGTGTAGCTGTACGAGACCTCTCCGCTCACGCGCGCCTCGGCGGTCGAAGGCGCGAGCGAGACGCTCACCGTGGTGAGCGCCAGGACGACCAGGAGGCGACGCGCGAGCGTCGAGAGGGAGGCGAACATCGCCCGAACCTACGGAGCGAGAGAGTTCGCTCCAAGTTTTCGGCGAGCTCACACCGGGTCGGTGCGGACCAGATCGCGGAAGTGGAGGTTCAGCGCGTAGAGCGGGACCACGCCCGCGAGCGTGATCGTGATCGCCTGCACGCCGTAGAGCAGCAGGATGAAGACGGCGCCCTGCGCGCCCACCACCGACTCCGCGAAGAACAGCTTGAGCGCCACCGACACCGCGAGCTGGAAGTTGCCGAACATGCCGGGACCCGCGGGGAGCAGCACACCGATCGCGAGGATGCCCATCACGGCGACGGCCTGCCCGAAGCTGAGGTCGAGCCCGCAGCCGATCGCGAGCACCCACATGCCGAAGGCGTTGAGCGTCCAGTAGAGGAGCGTCTCGCCGACGAAGCCGAGCGCGAGGCGCGGCTGGGCGATCGAGCGGATGCCGTCCGCGATGCCGCTCACCTTCTCGGCGACCTTCGCGGCGAGGCGCTTCGAGAGGAGGCCGAACGTCCACTGGATCAGGCGCACCGCGAGCGCGCGCTGCCAGAGGAACAAGACGAGCCCCGAGAGCGCCGCCGCGAACACGGTGACCGCGAGCCAGCCGTAGTACGGCAGGCTCTCGACGAGCGGGTCTTCCGACGCGATGCGCGGCAGGAACGCGAGGCCCCAGACCACGCAGAGGCTCGTCACGAGCCCGTCGAGCACACGCTCCACCGCCACCGTGCCGAGGCCGACGGAGATCGGGATGTTCTGACGGATCTTCGAGAGCGCGGGACGCGCGAGCTCACCGAGCCGCAGGGGCAGCGCGAAGATCGCGAAGAAGCCGATCCAGTTGATCAGCACGCTCTCGCGGAACGGTACGTCCTTGATCGGCGCGACCAAGAAGCGCCACCGGCTCGCGCGGAAGAAGTGGGTCGCGAGCAGGATCAGCACGTACAACGCGACGAGCTCGCCGCGCACGTGAGCGAACGCCTCCACGGGCGGCAGCAGCGGCACGCCCCCGCGCGACGCCAGCCACGCGAAGAGGGCGCCCAGCGCGATGGAGATCCCCAGCTTGGGAGCGAGCGATCGCCAGACGCCCTTGTTGTCGCCGGCCTTCGAGTCGTCGCTCGGGCCGTTCGCCGAAGAGCCTGGGGACGCGGCGGGCGTCCCAGAAGCCGAAGTCATGGTGGCGGCCTATACCACGGCCCGTCACGTCCGGCGGGCGAAGCGCCCATGAGCCGACGCACCGAGGTCGCATGCGCATCCACCTGGTTCCCCTCTTCGCGCTGGTCACACTCGCCGCCGCAGGCTGCGTCGGCGGCGGTCGGACGATGCGCGCGTCGCACCCGGCCTCGTCCACGGCGGCGAGCACGCCGCTGCCCTCCGTCGCGCGCGCTGTCACGCACGAAGAGGACACGACCGCGCCGCCCGACGGCCACGACGCCCATGCGGGGCATGCGGGGCACGCGGGGCACGCGGGGCACGCGGGACATGCGGGACCCGTGGGACAGGGAGCCCGCACGGGGCACACCGCGCCCAGCACGCCGACCGACGTGGAGCGCAGCCATGACTGATCGGCGTCTCCTCGTCGCGGCCTTGCTCGCACTCTCCGGCTGCTACACCGCGCCGCTGACACGATCGACCCAGCGCGTGCTCGACGACCACGCCGTGGGCGGCGAGGTGAGGCGAGTCCACCTCGCGCGCGAGCCCGACGACGACGCGCGACCCAACACCGACCTGCGCTCGCTCCTCTCGCAGCCCCTCGACGCACGGCGAGCGAGCGAGGTCGCGCTGATCGCGAGCCCCGACATCCAAGGCGACCTCGAGACGCTCGGCGTGAGCCGTGCGCAGCTGCTCGCCGCGAGCCTCCTCCCGAACCCCGAGCTCGACATCGAGTACCGACCGGGTCGCGCGAGCGGTGGCGACGAGGTCGAGGCGCACGTGATCGTCGACCTCGTGGAGATCGCGACGATGCCGCTGCGTCGCGCCGCGGCCGAGGCGCGCGTCACCGCCGCCGAGCTCCGCGCGGCCGACACCGTGCTCGCACGAACCTACGACGTGCGTGTCGCGACGCTGCGGGCGCAGGCAGCGACGGCTCGCTACGAGCGCCTGGCAGCCGTCGTCGACACCGCGCGCGGTGCGTACGAGACCTCGCGCGCCCTCGGCGAAGCGGGCAACGCCAACGCGATGGACGTGCTCACGCATCGTGCGCTCTACGAGGAGCTGCGCATGATGCGCACGGAGGCTGAGCTCGACATGCTGGAAGCGCGCGAAGTGCTCGTCGTGCATCTCGGCCTCCATGGCGCCGACGCTGCTCTCACGCTCGCGCCGCTCGTGCTCGTGCTCCCGGAGGACACGCTGGACGATGGCACCCTCGAGTCGCGCGCCATCGATCGCAGCCTCGCGCTCGCGACGACACGCGCGAGCCTCGACGCGATCGCACGTGATCACGACGTGGCGCGCGCCGACGGGATACTTCCGCACGTCCACGTGGGCCTCTCGGGCAGCTACGCGGAGCAGACGCCCGCGTTCGGCCCGTCGCTCTCGATGACGTTGCCGGTGCTGAACCAAGGGCAGGGCATCGCCGACGCGATCGAGGCCGACCTCCACGTGCTCGAGCAGCGCTATGCCCAGGGCGCGATCGCCGTACGCTCCAGTGTGCGCCGCGCGCGCAACCGCGTGCTCCTCGCCCGCGCGCGACACGAGTTCCTGCGAACGACGCTGGCGCCGCTCCGCGCGCAGCTCGTCGAAGAGACGCTGCGTCAGTACAACGCGATGAGCGCGACGCCGTTCGCCGTGCTCGAGGCCCGGCGCGCCGAGCTCGAGACGGAGCTCGTCGGCATCGACGCGGTGCGCGACTACTGGCTCGCGCGCGCAGCCCTCGAACAGATCCTCGCCGGAGGCGACGCGCGCCTGACCGAGACCCGCGACGCGAGCGCGCGCGCGACGATGTCGATGGACGCGAGCGGAGGAGGTCACTGATGGACCGTCGACGATTCCTGGTCGGCAGCTCCGCGCTCGTGGGCGCGAGCGCCGTGTCCCCCACGCTGAGCTCCGCCTCGATCCCGCGGGACACCCGCGCGACGCACGACGCGGGCGAGGCGCACGACGCGGCGCAGCGCGTGACGTCCTCGCCCTCCCCGCTCGTCATCCCCAACGGACGCGTGCTTCCGCACCGCGTCGTCGGAGGGGTCAAGGTCTTCCACCTCGTCGTCGAGGAGTTCGATCACGAGATCACGCCCGGCCTCACCATCCGCGCGTGGGGCTTCAACGGCTCGACGCCCGGCCCCGTGATCGAGGCGACCGAGGGCGATCGCATCCGCATCTACGTGACCAATCGCCTGCCCGAGCCCACCGCGACGCACTGGCACGGTGTGTTCGTGCCGTCGGGCATGGACGGCGTGTCGGGCTTGTCGCAGTCGCCGATCGAGCCCGGCCAGACCTACCGATACGACCTCGAGCTCCGCAACGCGGGCACGTTCATGTACCACTCGCACTACGACGAGATGACGCAGATCGCGCTCGGCGCCGTCGGCATGTTCATCGTGCATCCTCGTCGCCCCACGGGCCCGCGCATCGATCGCGACTTCGTGTTGATGCTGCACGAGTGGTCCATCCACTCCGGCACGCGACGGCCAGACGCGCTCGCGATGACCGAGTTCAACGTCCTCACGTTCAACGGCAAGGCCTACCCCGCGACGGCGCCGCTCGTCGTGCGGCGAGGCGAGCGCGTGCGCATGCGCTTCGGCAACCTCGGCCCGATGGATCACCACCCGATCCACCTGCATGGCTACGCGTTCGAGCTCACCGCGACCGACGGCGGCCCCGTGCCCGCGAGCGCGCGCTTCAAGGAGACCACGGTGCTCGTGCCCGTCGGCAGCACCCGCGACGTCGAGTTCGTGGCGACCGACGTCGGCGACTGGGCGATGCACTGTCACATGACCCACCACGTGATGAACCAGATGGGCCACGAGGTGCCGACGATGATCGGGGCGGACACGCGCACCGCCGACGCGGTGATCGCGCGCACGGTCCCCGGCTACATGTCGATGGGCCAGACCGGCATGGGCTCGATGAGCGCGATGGACATGCCGCTCCCTGCGAACTCGATCAGCATGCGCAGCGCGCCGGGCCCGCACGGCACCATCGACATGGGCGGCATGTTCACGATCCTGAAGGTCCGTGACGACCTCACGAGCTACGACGATCCGGGCTGGTACCAGCCGCCGCCGGGCACGCTCGCGCGCGAGGCCACGGCCGACGAGCTCGCCGCAGACGGCGTCGACGTGTAGCGACGCTCAGCCGTGCGCCGCGCGCACCTGGGCCTCGACCTCGGCGCGGATCTCGGCGAGGCGCGCGTCCGTGGTCGCCTCGAAGCGCAGCACCAGCACGGGCTGTGTGTTCGACGCGCGCACGAGGCCCCACGCGCCGTCCGGAAAGACGATGCGCGCGCCGTCCACGTCGATCACGCGGTGGCCGTCGCCGCGCTCCGCGACCGCGCGGTAGTGCGCGAGCACCTTCGCGACCACGTCGAACTTCGTCGCGTCCGAGCAGTCCACGCGCAGCTCCGGCGTCGACGACGTGGTGGGCAGATCGGCGAGCAGCTCGTCCACGCGCTTGCCCGTCCGCACGAGGATCTCGCAGAGGCGCAGGCTCGCGTACACCGCGTCGTCGAAGCCGAAGAAGCGATCCGCGAAGAACACGTGTCCGCTCATCTCGCCCGCGAGGAGCGCGTGCTCCTCCTTCATCTTCTTCTTGATGAGCGAGTGCCCCGTCTTCCACAGGATCGGACGCCCGCCCTGCTTCGCGATGTCGTCGTAGAGCTTTTGCGAGCACTTCACCTCGCCGAGCACCGCAGCGCCCGGACGGTTCGCGATCACGTCGCGCGCGAGCAGCACGAGCAGCTCGTCGCCGAACACCGCGCGGCCCGTGCGGTCGACGACACCGATGCGATCCGCGTCGCCGTCGTACGCGATGCCGAAGTCGAGACCGTCGCGCTTCACCGTCTCGACGAGGAGCTCGAGGTTCTCGGGCATCGACGGATCGGGGTGATGCACGGGGAAGCGCCCATCCGGATCACAGAGCAGCGCCGTCGGCGCGAGGCCGAGCGCGCCCATCGCGGCGAGCGCCAGCGGCCCGCCCGCGCCGCTGCCGGCGTCGATCGCGAAGCGCAGCGGCCGCGCGGCGTGCCCTTGGAGACGGATGTTGCCGCGCACGAAGCCCACGTAGGCGGGCGTGGGATCCGTCGGGATCAGCCGGCCGCCGGGGCGATCCACGAAGTCCTCGCGCTCGATCATCGTGCGGAGCTGCGCGATGTCCTGCCCGCTGAGCGTGGCCTTGCCGGCCATCATCTTGAAGCCGTTGTCCTCCGGCGGGTTGTGGCTGCCCGTGATCTGCACGCCGCCGTCGAGGTCGTAGTGGAAGACCGTGAAGTAGAGCAGCGGCGTCGGCCCCATGCCGATGTCGAGGATCTCGAGGCCCGAGCGCAGGAGGCCGCGCGTGAACGCGGCGTGGAGGCGCGGCGAGCTCAGGCGACAGTCGCGCCCGAGGCCCACGCGGCGCGCGTCACGACGCACCCAGAGCGTGCCGAGCGCACGACCGAGCAGCTGCGCGAGCTCGTCGGGAAAGTCGCGGTCGGCGACGCCGCGGATGTCGTACTCGCGAAAGACGTGCGGGTTGGGGATCGTCACGCGGCGGAACTACCACGCTCCCCCGCGACCGCGCGAGGTGCGGTCGCACCTGGCGTGAGCGTGGCCCGCAGGGAAGATTCCCGAGCACTGCGCCGTAGCCAGAGCGTCGAATGACGACGCGCGATGCTGCGTCGACAGAGACCTCGAGGTCATCCATGCGGCTCCTTCCCACGCTCCTCACGTCGGCCCTCGTCGCCCTCGCCCTCCTCGCTCCGCTCGCTGCGTCGAGCGCAGAGGCGCAGGTCGTCATCCAGGGCCAGGTCACCGTGACGCAGGACCCCGGCTACAACCAGGCGTATCCCCAGCAGCAGTACCCGCAGCAGCAGTACCCGCAGCAGGGCAACTACGCGCAGCCCGCAGATCCGAACGGCTACGCCACGTCGGTGTACGTGCAGCCGGTCGGACAGCCACAGCCGATCCGCTACATCCACCGCAGCCAGTCGATCCCCGGGCTGCTCGTGCCCGGCATCCTGCTCCTCGCGGGCGGCTACCTCGCCGAGGCGATCGGCGCGCCGCTCCTCGTCGACAGCTGGGACAACTCCGATCAGCTCGGCTTCGCCTACATCCCGATCCTCGGGCCCTGGCTCCAGCTCGGTGCCTTCAACGACCTCGACTTCGCGCTCGAGACGGGCATCGCGTACTTCCCGATCGTCACCGGCATCGCGCAGACGCTCGGCCTGATCCTCACGGTGATCGGCCTCACGGTGCGCGAGGAGTGGGACGAGCCCGTCTACGCGCTCACGGACGATCCGATGGGCCCCACGCTCGCGTTCGACGGCCAGCGCGCGACGCTGAGCTTCTGAGGGCGAGCTCACTCGTTTTTCTTGGGGCGCCTCGCGGCGGGGTCAGCGCAGCTGACCCCTGGAGCGGGAGTCGAGGCGAGGAGCGAAGCGACGAGACGAGCGACGAGCTCGAGGGGCCAGGGGTCCCTCGACCCGGCTATAGCGCCTCGAAGTCCTTGCAGAACGTGATCGTGGTCTCCGCCTGATCGTCCCTCGGACGTCGGTGCGCCTCGGTCGGGTAGCCGTGCGCGCACTGCACGCGCTCGTCGTCGAAGAGCACGCAGTCTTCGCAGTGCATGCGGAGCCCGTGCTGCGCGCGCTCGCGGCGGAAGAGCGCGTCCGCCACGAGGATCACGCAGGCTCGATCTTCGCGACGCGCTTGGCGTGACGGCCGCCCTCGAAGGTCGTGCCCACGAACGCCTCGAGGAGCGCCCGCGCCACGCCGGGGCCCACGACGCGCGCGCCGAAGCACAGCACGTTCGCGTCGTTGTGGAGGCGCGACATCGTGGCCGAGTAGGCCTCCGAGCAGACCACCGCGCGCACGCCGCGATGACGGTTCGCCGCGATCGACATGCCGATGCCGCTGCCGCACACGAGCACGCCGAGCGCGACCTCGCCCTCGGCCACGCGCGTCGCGACCTGGTGCGCGAAGTCGGGGTAGTCGACCGACTGCGTCGCCGAGCTCGCGCCGAGATCGATCACCTCGTGGCCGAGCGACGCGAGCGCCTCGAGCACCTCGCTCTTGAGCGGGAAGCCCGCGTGATCACAGCCGAAGGCGATCTTCATCGCGCTCACGCGTGCTTGCAGAAGGCGAGCGTCACGTTCGTGCCGCCGAAGCCGAACGCGTTCGAGAGCACGACGTCGAGCTTTCGCTCCTTCGCCGCGTGCGCCACGAGCTCCATGCCCGCGGCCTCGTCGTCGGGATCGTCGAGGTTGATCGTCGGCGGGATGATGCCCGTGACGAGCGACTTCACCGAGAGCACGGCCTCGAGGCCACCGGCCGCTCCGAGGAGATGGCCCGTCATGCTCTTGGTCGCCGAGATCCACACGCCGTCTGTGCGGTCCTTCGCGAGCGCGCGCTCGCCGAAGATCGCCTTGAGGGCCTGCAGCTCCTGCTTGTCGCCGATCGGCGTCGAGGTGGCGTGCGCGTTGACGTAGCCCACACGCTCGCGATCGATCTTGCCGTCGCGGAACGCCATCTTCATCGCGCGCTGCGCGCCTTCGCCTTCGGGCGCGGGCTGCGTGAGGTGGTAGGCGTCCGACGTCGCCCCGTAGCCGATGATCTCGCAGTAGATCGGCGCGCCGCGCTCGAGCGCGCGCTCGCGCTCCTCGAGCACGAGGAGGCCCGCGCCTTCTGCGATCACGAAGCCGTCGCGGCCCTTGTCGAACGGACGGCTCGCCTTGTCGGGCGACTCGTTCTGCTCGGAGAGCGCACGCATCGCCGTGAAGCCGCCGACGCCCAAGCCCGTGACCGTCGACTCCGCGCCACCGGCCACCGCGAGGTCGAGATCGCCGCGTTGGATCCAGCGGAACGCCTCACCGATCGCGTGCGCGCCCGAGCTGCACGCGCTCGTCGTCGTGTAGTTCGGCCCCTTGAAGCCGAAGCGCATCGAGATCTGTCCGGGCGCGAGGTTCGCGATCGCCGACGGAATGAAGTACGGCGAGATGCGGCGCGGGCCCTTCTCGAGGAGCGTCTCCTTCATGCGCTCGATCACGTCGAGGCCGCAGAGGCCGACGCCGACGAAGGTGCCCGTGAGCTCCTTGTCTTCGTCCGAGAGCGCTCCGATGCCCGCGTGCTCCACGGCCTGCACACCCGCGCCGAGCGCGAGATGGATGAAGCGATCGCCTTCGCGGAGGCGCTTCTTCTCGATGTACTTCTCGGCCTCGAACGTCCGGCACTCGCCCGCGATCTTCGACGCGTGCTGGCTCGCGTCGAAGCGCGTGATGAGCTCGATCCCGCTCTTGCCCGCGGTGACGTTGCTCCACGTCGTCTCGACGGTCTCGCCACAAGGGCTGACGGCGCCCATGCCCGTGATCACGACCCTACGCATCTCCAGACCTCCAGATGCCAGCTGTCCCACACCAAACGAAAACGCCCACCCGAAAACGCCCGGACGAACGACGCCAAGCGAAACACGCCCAACGAAAAACGGACGAGCTCTCGCCCGTCCGTCCGTCAGGTCCT
Organism: uncultured Sandaracinaceae bacterium; assembly: GCA_964502175.1. Classification (GTDB taxonomy): domain Bacteria; phylum Myxococcota_A; class Polyangia; order Polyangiales; family Sandaracinaceae; genus JAFLCL01. The sequence continues at coordinate 157,970 of CAZCVE010000008.1, read as the reverse complement.
TCGACCCCCGCTCGCGAGAACGACCGACGGGTCGGCGCTCAAGACTTGCGAGCGCTGATGTAGGTCACCGCGTCACCGACGGTGCGGATCTTCTCGGTGTCCTCGTCCGGAATGTTGATGTCGAACTGCTCCTCGAACGCGAGGACGAGCTCGACGATCGCGAGCGAGTCCGCTCCGAGATCCTCGATGAACTGAGCCTCGGGCTTGATCTGCGCGACATCGACGTCGAGCTGCTGCGAGATGATCTCCTTGACCTTGTCGGCGATCTCCATGCGGTCCTCCGCCCTCTCTCGATACGTGGAGCCCTCTGGCTCTCTTGTCTTGGGTTCGTTCTGTGGAGCTCAGCGGACTGAGCCGAAGCAATCTCTAGACGTACATCCCGCCGTTGACGCGCAGGACCTGCCCCGTGACGTAGCCCGCCTCGTCGCTGGCGAGGTACACGACCGCAGCCGCGACTTCTTCGGGGCTTCCGATGCGTGCGAGCGGGGTCTGCTCGACGATCTTCTTCTTCACGTCTTCCGGGAGACCGGCCGTCATGTCCGTCGCGATGAAGCCGGGCGCGACCGCATTCACGGTCACGCCGCGCGAGGCGTACTCTCGCGCGAGCGTCTTGGTCAAGCCCAGCAGCGCCGCCTTCGACGCAGAGTACACGGCCTGGCCGGGGTTGCCCGACTCGGCCACCACGCTCGAGAGGAACACGATGCGGCCCCCCGACGGTGAGCCAGCCCGCTTGCGCATCATGTGGCGCATCGCGGCCTTGGCGCCCCAGAGCGCGCCCCCGACGTTCGTCGCGAACGTCTTCTCGAGCTCTTCGGGCTTGATGCGCAAGAGCAGCTGGTCCATCGCGATGCCGGCGTTGCTCACCAGCACGTCGATGCGACCCTTGCGCTTCACGAGATCGTCGATGGCTGCTTCGAACGCTGGCTGCGACGCCACGTCGAAGCGAACGATCTCGCCATCGCCACCCACCTCACGCACCTGCGCGAGCGCGTCGGCGGCGGCCGCCTCGTTGCCCGCGTAGTTGATCGCGACGTAGGCGCCCTGCTTCGCGAGCGCGACGGACACCGCGCGGCCGATGCCGCGCGATCCGCCGGTCACGAGCGCGACCTTGCCGGTGAGCTCGAACATGAAGGCGCGTGCTCCTTCAGCTCGCCTGCTTCTCGGAGTCGCCCTTCTTGACGATCTCCTTGCCATCGTAGTGGCCGCACGCCTTGCAGACGCGGTGCGGGACGCTCATCGCGCCGCAGTTCCCGCAGGGGACGATCGTCGGCGCGGCGACCTTGTCGTGGTTCGCGCGACGCATGTTGCGCTTGCTGCGGGTGGTTCGGCGCTTGGGCAGTGACACGGCGGTTCTCCTTCGAGCTAACTGGACACGGGGTGAGCTTGCTGAATGGGCGCGATCAGCTCGCGCGCTTCTTGTTCTTCTTGGTGGTGTCGACGGGAGGCTCGCCGTTCGTTCCCGCGAGCTGCCCCTTGAGCTGGAGCAGCGGCGCGAAGCGCGGGTCGATGGGCTTTCCGTCGACGATCGGCGCGTCGGTGAGCGACGCAGGACCGCGCACGTGCTCGGGCACGTCGAGCCCCGGGCAGTCTTCGCGGCAGTACACCTGCATCGGGACCTCGAGCACGACCTGCTCGCGGATGAGCGCGTCGAGCGCGATCGTGTCGCCGCTGTACGTCTCGCGATCGAGATCTTCGGGCGTGAGCTCGAGCTCTTCTTGGAGGGCGCGGGCGTCCGCCTTCGTCGTGAACAGCGCGGTGAGGTCCGCGTCGACGGCGAGGCGCGTGTCGGCGAGGCAGCGCGCGCAAGGCGTGATGACGGCGGTCACGATGCGACCGCGCACGACCACGTCGCTGCCCGAGAGGCTCGCGTAGAAGCGGACGTGGCCCTTCATCGCCGGATCGGCGTGGAGATCAGGCAGGCCGAGGGCGCGATCCAGCCACGCGGGCTCCACGGGAAGGTCGTAGTCCTTCCCGCTCTGCTCCAGCTCCGTGACCTTGATCTCGAACTCGGCCATGACGACGCGTCTGCTCAGCTCTGGAAAGACTGCGAAAAAAGGCGCCGACGACGCGGCGCCCGAGGAACGGACGACCCTGACGGGGCGCCCAAAAAGGCGCGTAGGTATAGACGTGCGCCCCCCCGAGTCAAGGAACGCCGGGCGAGCCTCCGCCGGGCGCTTCCGCCGCGGGCCCGATCCCCGAGGGACCGAGCACCACGAGCGCGGGGCCGCTCGGCGCGCGCGAGCCATCGGCGCAGTCCACCGCGGGGCCGCTCAGCGGCGCGACGATGACGCGACGACCGAGGCCGACCTCGTTCGTCGGCCCCTCCCCCGCCATCCACTCCCCCACCCTCGTGTCCGGTCCCGCGAAGATCCCCGCCGCGAAGCCCGTCTCGTCGAGCGCGTCGCGCACGAGCGCGCTGCCCGCTTCGGCCCCGCCGAGACCGCGCGTGAGCGCCGTGCCCGCCGGCGCATCGAAGCCCAGCAGCACGCGAACGTGCTCGTCGCTCGACTCGTCGATCACGTCGTCGAGGTCGTCCACGTGACACGCGCCTTCGAGCACGTAGTGCCCATCGACGCCGCCCGCGACGACCAGCAGCTCGACGCTGCCGATCTCGACGACGTGCACCCCCGCGAGCGAGATCACGTGCGCTGCGCTCCGCGCCTCGAGCGTCGCGTCGAGCTCGTCGATGCGATCGCGCGGACCCGGGACGAGGAACACGGGCACCGCCGCGCCGCTCACGGTCAGCTCCGCGAGGCCGCGCACGAGCTCTTCGAGGCGCTCTCCCGATCCGAGCGAGCCGAGCACGATCACGCCGTCCGGACCGAGCGCCTCGACGGCGTCGAGCGTGGGGAGGAAAGGCTCGATCGACAGCGCGGGGCCGCGGCCGATCACCCAGCGCGAGGTCGCAGGGAGGCCGCTCACGACGAGCCGACGATCGTCAGGCGTCAGCGTCGCGCGGCCGATCGTGCGCGGCTCCTCGAGCGGCACGTCGTGCGTGCTGCAGCTCTCCGTGTCGAGGCTCGGCGCGTCGGCACCGCTGCAGTCGCACCCAGCGAAGGCGCACCCGGCGAGGGCGCATCCGGCGAGGGCGCACCCAGCGAGGGCGCACCTGGCGAGGGCGCTCGCGAAGAGGGTCGCGACGCCCGGCGAGAGAGCGCGGTGCATGAGCGCGCGCGACCTACCGCGCACCCGCGCGACGGTCCAGCGCCGTGAGCCCGAGCTGCCTGGGGCGCACCACGTCTCCGTCGACCTCGATCCCCTCGAGCGCGAGCAGCGCGCGCTTGCGATCGGTGCCGCCCGTGTAGCCGCCGAGCTTGGCGTGATCGGCGATCACGCGGTGACACGGCACCACGAGCGGCAGCGGATTCCGCGCCATCGCTTGCCCCACGGCGCGCATCGCACGTGGGCTGCGCGCCGCGCGCGCGAGGTGTCCGTACGTGCACACGTCGCCTCGACGCACTGCGCGCAGCGCCGTCCAGATCTTCACGAAGAAGGGCGGCCCCGCGAGCACGACGGGCACGTCCGCGAGCTCGATCGGCTCGCCGCGCGCGAAGGCCTCGAGCGCCGCGAGGGCCGACGGAAGCGGCGCGCTCGCGAGCTCCAGGGACGCCGCGAGGACCTCGCTCGCGGCCTCGTCGTCGATCGCGTCGATCGCCACGCAGCCCGCGGGCACGTGCACGACCGCGTAGAGACCGAGGTGCGGAGCGGGCCCACCGCGAAAATCCAAGACCGAGAGCGATGCACCCTCGGGGATCGCGCCGCTTCGGATCTTGCTACGGTCCGTCGACTCCATGGCTTGGCCGATCTCGCTACGTCTGCCCTCGATGCTCGCACGGAACGCGTCGATCTTCGCGCTCGCTTCGTCGGCGTGGCTGAGCGGGTGCGGACCGAGCCTCCAGCGCGTGGAGCAGGCGAACGTGTACTTCGAGCGCTGCCACGCCGCAGACCGCGATCCCGCGCGCAGCGACGGCGACCGACGCGCGTGCTGGCAGGCGTGGCACGAGCACTACGAGGTCGGTCAGCCGCACGATCGTGTCGACTACGTGCAAGAGCGTCTCGTGATGCTCGATCCGACGAGCGGCGACGCGATCGCGCTCGCGACGCCCGACGACACCGAAGGCGGTGAGCGCATCGAGCCGAGCGTCGAGATCACGTCGACCTCCGTGCTCATCACGCCGCCCGAGCCGAGCCCGGAGTCGTCGAGCACCGGGTCGTCGAGCACCGGGTCGTCGAGCAGCCCTCAGATCGCGTCGAGCTCCGAGATCGCCGCGCCGGCCGAGGGCCCCGAGCTGTCCGACACCTTGGCCGATCGCCCCCCTCGCGTACGCCGTCGTCCCACGCCGCCTCGCTCGCGCGTCGGAGCCTGCGGAACGGCGTGCGAGCCCGCATTCGTGGAATGTGCGGCCGAGTGCCGCGTCGCCGATCGGGGCTGCTCCGACGCGTGCCGGCACATCTATCGGCAGTGCTCGCGAGGGTGCTTCTAGAGCGTCCGCGGGTGTCGCCTCGGGGTCGTTCGAGGGCATCGGACGGCCCCGCCGCTGCCGGTTGCTACCCACCTCGTCACCTCGGTGCCATCATCCGCCCCGCCCGCGCCCCGGCTTCGCCCCGCGCGGCCGGAATTCTCCGATGTCGATGCTGCCGAACGTCCTCCTGGGCCTCTCGATCTTCGCGCTCGCCTTCTTCGGCCTGGGCGCGTGGGCCGCGATCCGCCACAAGCAGAAGCGCGTCACGCTGCTCGACGACGCGGCGCTTCCGCCCGTCTCGATCCTCAAGCCCCTCAAAGGCACCGAAGAGGCGCTCGCGGAGAACCTCCGCTCGTTCTTCGTGCAGGATCATCCGCGCTTCGAGATCGTGTTCGCGTCGACCTCCGCCGACGATCCCGGCCTCGCCGTCGCGCGCGCCGTGGCGGCCGAGTTCCCCGCGGTGCCGACGCAGTTCGTGCTCTCGAGCGAGAGCTACGGCCTGAACCCGAAGGTCGCGAACCTCGAGGGCGCGCTCCGCGCCGCGCAGCACGATCTCGTGCTCCAGAGCGACGCGAACGTGCGCGCCGAGCCGAAGTACCTCCGCAAGATCGTGAGCGAGCTCGAGCAAGACGGCGGCGCGCTCTTGTCGAGCCTCGTCGTGGGCACGGGCGAGCGCTCGATCGGCGCGGCGATGGAGAACCTCCAGCTCTCGGCGATGATCGCGCCGTCGTGCTGCTTCGCGCTGCACTTCTTCGGCATCCCGTGCGTCATCGGCAAGTCGATGCTCTTCCGACGCTCGGAGCTCGACGCGGTCGGCGGCATCTCGTCCGTGAAGGACGTGCTCGCCGAAGACTACCTCCTCGGTCGCGCCCTCCAGCGCGCGGGCCGCAAGGTGATCCTCTCGTCCACGCCCGCCGAGAACGTCAACGTCGAGGGCACGGTCGATCGCTTCTTCGCGCGGCACACGCGGTGGTTGAAGATGCGCGCGGTCATCCATCCGCCGGCGTTCATCGCCGAGCTCTTCGCCAACCCGGTCGGCCTCGCGGCCCTCGCGGTCGCGACGTCGGGCTTCGATCTCGACGTCATCGGCGCCGCGCTCTCGATCGCCGGCATCAAGCTGCTCGCCGATCGCTTCGTCATCGCGCGCACCCGCGGCACCCCGATGGCGTGGAGGCACCTGCTCGCGGCGCCGCTCAAGGATCTTCTCCTGCTCGGGATCCTCCCGTACGCGGCGGTCTCCCGATCGGTCGAGTGGCGCGGCGTCCGCCTGCGCATGGGCTGGGGCACCGTGCTGCGCGCGGACGACGGCGCGTTGCCGATCCGGTGGTCGCGTCGCGCGCGCCAGAGCCTCTTCCCCAGCTCGCGCTGATTTGTCGATATAACGGCGGCCCATGCTGGTCGAGACGCGTTGCGGTCGGTTGTTCGTCGAGGTCCGTGGCGAAGGTCCGGCGGTGGTGCTGTGGCACTCGCTCTTGTGTGACGGCGGCATGTGGGTCGGTCAGCTCGGGCCGCTCTCCGAGCGCTACCGCGTGATCAACATCGACGCGCCGGGGCACGGACGCAGCGCGCCGACGACGCGCGGCTACTCGCTCGAAGACTGCGTCGACGCGCTCTTCGCGGTGATGGACGCCGTGGGAGAGAAGTCCGCTGCGATCGTGGGCCTGTCGTGGGGCGGCATGGTCGGCCTGCGCGCTGCGCTGCGCGCTCCTGCGCGCGTTCGGTCGCTCATCCTCTTCGACACGAACGCGGACGCGGAGTCTCCCGACAAGCTGCCGAAGTACCGCGCGATGGCCTTCGTGGCGCGACGCTTCGGCGCCGTGCCGCTGCTCCTCGATCGCATGATCCCGATCTTCTTCTCGCCGCGAACGATCGTCGATCGCCCCGAGGTCGTGCGCGACTTCCGCGATCGACTGAGCGCGATGGATCCCGCGTCGATCGGTCACGCCGTCGACGCCGTGGAGTTCGGCCGCAAGGACATCCGCTCGGAGCTCGGGCGCATCGCGTGCCCGACGCTCGTCGTGTGCGGCATCGACGACCTCGCCACGCCCGTCGCGCGCTCCGAGGACATCGTGCGTGCGATCCGCGGGGCCGAACTCGTGCTGGTGCCGCAGGCGGGGCATCTCTCTGCGTGGGAGCGCCCCGACGTGACGACGCCGCTCGTGCTCGAGCGCCTCGCGCGCACCGAGTCACGGGCTGACTCGCGCGCCTGACCGAGCGTCCGCTCGACCGGACGCTTCGGGCGTCCGCGGAGCGGTCCATCGACCCCAGCGGTCGCGAACGACCGTAGATTCCGCCCATTTCGGAGGGCGTCGGCGACGGCACGGAGGCTGCTGAGTCCGTGAGCGATGTTCACTTCGTCGACGGTTCGTCCCTTCGTCCTCGGGCTCTCGCTCGCAGCGCTGTCACCCCTCGCCGCGTGCGAAGGAGAGATGCGCGGCAGCGGGCGTGACTCTGGACCGTCGTCGTCCGACGCGGCGGTCACGGCCTTCGACGCTCACGTCGAAGCGAACGAGGACGCTCACGCGCTCGGCACCCCCGACGCGTGGGCACCGCCCGGCGTGGATGCCGATCTGCGGGCGCCCGACGCATGGAGCGAGCCCTCGGTCGACTGCTCCGCCATCGCGAGCGCGCATGCGCTCTGCGCCTCGTCGGCCACGCGCTGCGAGGCGGTGTTCACCGATGGTGCGGGCTGCGCGGGCGTCTGCGCGCTCGCGGGCCTCACGTGCCTCGAGAGCCTCGAAGACGCGCCGATGTGCACGGCGGACCGCGCGCGCGCTGCGCTCGGCTGCGCCGACACGGGTCATGGCTCGGACTACTGCGTCTGCGGACGCGCGAGCAGCTGTGCGCCGAGCTGCGACGGTCGCGCGTGCGGCACCGACGGCTGCGGCGGCACGTGCGGGAGCTGCGACGCGGGTGAGCGCTGCGACGCGAGCGGAGCGTGTATGCCCGCCACCGTCGACTGCTCGACCTATCCGCTCGACGCGGCGTCGATGCTCGCCGAGCTCGAGGGCTTCGGCCGGCACACGACCGGCGGCGATCCGAGCAACCTCTACCGCGTGACGACCAACCGCGCGTCCGGCGCCGGCAGCCTCCGCGCGGGCCTCGAGAGCGACGAGGACTACTGGATCGTGTTCGACATCGGCGTGAGCTCCGAGGCCGAGATCGATCTCGGCACCACGCCGATCCGCATCCGATCGAACAAGACCGTCGACGGCCGCATGAGGCACATCCTCGTCAACGGCGCGCTCGAGATCCGCGACGCGCGCAACATCATCCTCAGCGACATCCGCGTGATGAACGACAACTTCGAGGCGTGTACGCAGGAGGGCGACGTCGTTCAGATCCGGTCGGACGGCGCGGCCACGCCCGAGGCCTACACGAGCCGCGACATCTGGCTCCACCACGTCGAGCTCTTCCAAGGCGGAGACGGCCTCTTCGACGTGCGCGGCGGCAGCCGGATCACGGTCTCGTGGTCGCACTTCCACTCGCACTCGAAGGGCATGTTGATCGGCATGGCATCCGCTGCGGCGGAGAGCCGCGGCATGGAGATCACCTTCCACCACAACTTCTTCGATCGCCTGTCGCGCCGCGGACCGCAGGTCTCCGTCGGCCGCGCGCACTTCTTCAACAACTACCAGTTCGAGTGGTGGGAGTTCGGCGCCGCGAGCCTCGGCGGCGCGCAGTTCCTCAGCGAAGGCAACATCTACGAGGCGCGCCCCGGCTCCACGTGCGGCCTGCCGTTCGTCGGCTGCACCGACCCGGCGCCGTGCGGCGACGACGACTACGAGGTCTCGAAGGTCGCGACGAGCACCGACTGGGCGACCGACTCGCGCGGCTACCTGCGGAGCGAAGGCGACCTCACGATCGACGGCGCGATCGTGACGACGCACGAGCCCTCACGTGTGACCGCGGCGGGCTACGCGTACACGCTCGAGACGGCCACCACGGCCCTCGCCGAGCGCCTGCGCACCGGCACCGGCCCGCGCACCACCTGCCCCTAACGCAGCCAGAGAAACCGATCGCCGGGGCGCCTTGCGGCGGGGGAGCGAAGCTCCCCCTGGAGCAGCGAGGATGGAGGAGCGAAGCGACGAAGGACGAGCGGGGGTCTGGGGGCCCGGGGGCCCCCGGTCCGAGCGCCGGAGGCGCGGGAAGCTTAGTGGGCCGTTCCCCAAGTTGGGCCGACTCCGTCCTCGACGAGAAGGGGCACACGCAGCTCCGCCGCGTCCTCCATCGTCTTGCGCACGAAGGCGCGCGCGATCTCGACCTCGCGCTCGGGCACCTCGAACACGAGCTCGTCGTGCACCGTGAGGATCATGCGCGTCGCGAGCCCTCGCTCGCGCAGGCCGCGATCGATGCGGATCATCGCGACCTTGAGGATGTCCGCCGCCGTGCCTTGGATCGGCGTGTTGCGCGCGATGCGCTCGGCCGCGAAGCGCTGTGACCAGTTGCGGGCGTGGATGTCCGGCACCTCGCGACGACGCCCCATCATCGTGCGCACCGCGCCCGTGCGTCGTGCCTCGGTGACGAGCTCGTCGAGGTAGCGCGCGACTCCGGCGTAGCGCGAGAAGAACGCGGCGATGTAGCGCTTGGCCTCGGCCTCCTCGATGTCGAGGTTCCGCGCGAGCGCCTTCTCGGCCTGTCCGTAGATGACCGCGAAGTTCACGGTCTTCGCGCGGCCGCGCTGATCGCGCGTCACCGCCGCTTCGGGCACGCCGAAGATCGCGCTCGCGGTCTTGATGTGGACGTCGACGTCCTCGATGAACGCGCTCGAGAGCTCGGGATCCTCCGAGAGGTGGGCGAGCACGCGCAGCTCGATCTGCGAGTAGTCGGCCGACAGGATCACGTGGCCTGGAGGCGCGACGAAGGCCTCGCGGATCGCCCTGCCCTCTTCCGTGCGGATCGGGATGTTCTGCAGGTTGGGCTCGCTCGAGCTGAGGCGTCCCGTCGCCGCGACGGCTTGGTTGAAGCGCGTGTGCACGCGCCGATCGGTCGGATCGAGCTGGCGCGGGAGCGCGTCGACGTAGGTGCTCTTGAGCTTCTGCGCGGTGCGCAGCTCGAGGATCGCGTTCGGCAGCGGATGGAGATCCGCGAGCTCCTCGAGCACGTCGGCGTCGGTCGATCGCGCGGTCTTGGTGCGCTTTTTCACCGGCAGGCCGAGCTCGTCGAACAGCACGACCTCGAGCGCGCGCGGCGAGCCCACCTGGAACGCGTGGCCCGCCGCCGCATGACAGCGCGCCTCGAGCTCCGTGAGCTTGGCCTCGAGCGTGACGGCCATGCCGCCGAGGCGCGCCACGTCGATCGCGACGCCCGTCGTCTCGAGCGCGACGAGCACGCCCACGAGCGGCAGCTCGAGATCGCGCATCACGCCCGTGAGCGACTCGGCCTCGAGGCGTGCGCGCAAGGGAACCACGAGCTGCGCGATCGCCGACGCGCCCGGTCCAGCGACGCGCGCGACCTCCTCGACCGTGCGCTCCGACAAGCGCACGCGCTGCGAGCGCTTCTCCGCCACCGCGAGCGCCGGCAGGTCCGCAGAGAGCACCGTCTTCGCCACGTCGGTGAGGCCATGGGCGTGCGTGTCGGCGTGGAGCACGTAGCTCGCGAGCATCGTGTCGAGGTCGCCTGCGCCGAGCGTGAGCTCGCCGCCTTCACGCGCGATCGCGAGCAGATCCTCCTTCGCGTCGTGGAACGCCACGATCACGCCTCGCGCGCGCAGGCCGTCGAGGTGCTGCGCGAGCTCGCGCACGGCGTCCGCTGCGCGCATCGAGGGCGGCTTGCCGAGGTAGACGTGACCGACCGGTACGTAGGCGCTCCGCGGCGCAGGACCGTCGATGCCGATCGAGAGACCCACGAGCGCCGTGCGATGGAGATCGAGCTCCTCGGTCACGGCCTGCACGCCGAGCGCGGCGCCCTCGGGGATCGCGGCGACGAACGCGTGGAGCGCGCCCGCGTCCGCGAGGATCTCGACGCTCGGCGCCTTGAAGGTCACCGTGGGCAGCGCCTTCTGACGCGCCTCGCGCGCCGAGGGTCGGCTCCGATCGAGCTCGGCTTGCGCACGGTAGAGCTCGAGCTCCGTGAAGAGCGCGGCGAGCTTGGTGAAGTCCGGCTCGCGAACGCGCAGCCCCGCGAGTCGATCGTCACCTTCGACCTCGAGCGCGCGCAGCGGCACGTCGTCGCGCAGAGAGACGAGGCGCTGAGAGAGGTACGCGTCGTCCTTGTGGAGGCCGAGCTTCTCCTTGAGCGCCTTCTTCGTGATCGACTCGATCGCCGCGTACACGCCGTCGAGCGAGCCGTGATCGGTGAGCAGCTGCACGGCCGTCTTGGGGCCGACGGAGCGCACGCCGGGCACGTTGTCGGAGGTGTCGCCGACGAGCGAGAGGTAGTCGCGCACCTGGTGCGGGCCGACACCGAGCTTCTCGACGGTCTCGTCGGGCCCGAAGACCTTCTCTCGCATCGAGTCGTACATCACGACCGACGGATCACCGACGAGCTGGAGGAGATCCTTGTCTGCGCTCGCGATCACGATGCGCAGCCCCGACTCCTTCGCGAACTCGACGACGGTCGCGATGATGTCGTCGGCCTCGAAGGTCTCGGCCTCGAGCACGGGCAGCCCGTACGCCTCGGCGATCTCGCGCACGCGCTGCGCCTGCGGGATCAGATCGACGGGCGTGTCCTTCCGCGTCGCCTTGTACTCCGGGTAGATCGCGCGACGGAACGACGTGTCGCGCTTCGGGTCGACGGCGACCGCGAAGTACGGCGGCTTCCGCTCCGCGAGGATCTTCTGGATCATCGAGACGACGCCGTGGATCGCGTGCGTCGGCTCGCCGCGCTTGTTCGAGAGCGGCGGCAGCGCGTGGTACGCGCGGAACACGAAGCCGGAGAGATCGAGCACGTAGATGACGCTCGGGTCGCCGGGCTCGGGCAGATGGGCAGGCATCGACGGCCAGATAACTCAATACGCTGAGTAAAACTACTCAGCGTCCTGAGTAAGTCTGCGTCGGCCTCAGCCCGTGATCAGGCCGAGGAGCGTGCAGATCACGAACGCGATGGCCGCGCTCGCGGGCATCGTGACGATCCACGCGATCACGATGTTGCCGGCGACGCCCCAGCGCACCGCGCTGATCCGGTTCGAGGCGCCGACGCCCATGATGCAGGCGTTGATGCAGTGGGTCGTCGAGACCGGAACGCCCACGTGGCTCGCGGCCATGATGGTGAACGTGCCCGCGGTCTCGGCCGCGAAGCCCTGGAGCGGCGTGATGCGGATGATCTTCGTCCCCATCGTCTTGATGATGCGCTCGCCGCCGGCCGCGGTACCGAGAGCGATCGCGCCCGCGCACGTGATGATCACCCACAGGGGCACCTCGTTGCCGGCGGGGAGGATCGCGGTGACCCAGCCCGTCGGCGTCTCGCCTCGCTCGGAGAGCGCGGTCACGTAGGCGACGAGCGCGAGCGTGATGATGCCCATCGACTTCTGCGCGTCGTTCGAGCCGTGCGAGAACGCCATCATGCAGGCCGAGAGGAGCTGCAGGCGGCGAGAGATGCGATGCACACGCGCGGCGACCTGACGGCGGAAGATCCAGGTCAGCGCGACCATGAAGAAGAACGCCGAGATGAAGCCCACCGTCGGCGAGACGATCAGCGGGATCAGCACCTTCTGGACGAGCGCGGCCCAGCGGAATGCCCCGGTGCCGGCGTGAGCGACGACGCCGCCGCAGAGCCCACCGACGAGCGCGTGTGAGCTCGAGCTCGGGATGCCCCACCACCACGTCAGCAGGTTCCAGATGCTCGCGCCGAGGAGCGCGGAGAGCACGACCGTCTGCGTGACGTCGCCTGGATCCGCGAAGCCCGTCGCGATCGTCGTCGCGACCGCGGTGCCCGTGATCGCGCCGACGAAGTTGAACGCCGCGGCGACGATCGTCGCCGTTCGCATCGGGAGCACGCCCGTGGAGACGACGGTCGCGATGGCGTTCGCCGCGTCGTGGAAGCCGTTGATGTAGTCGAAGACGACCGCGGCGATCACGACGAGGACGAGGACGCTAACCATGCTTCACCGCGAAGTTCGCGAGCGTGTGCGCGACCCGCTCGCAGCGGTCCACGGCGTGCTCGAGGTGCTCGAGCACCGTCATCTCGCGGAGCACGTCCTTCGCGTTCTTCGAGTCGTCGTGGAAGAGCGCGGAGATCGCCGTGCGGTAGACGACGTCGGCCTTCTTCTCTTCTTGTCGGAGCGTGCGGCTCGCCGTCATCAGCGTGCCGTACTCGTGCTTGCGCAGAGCGGGCAGCGTGTCCTCGAGCAGCTTCGTCGACACCACGAGGATCGCGATCAGCTCCTGCATCGGCTTCGTCGGCGTCTTCACGCCGAAGAGCGCGCACGTTCGCGCGGCGCTGTTGATGAGATCGAGGATGTCGTCGAGCTCGGACGACAGGCGCTGGAGATCCTCGCGATCGATCGGCGTCACGAACGTCTTCTGGAGCGCCTCTTCGAGCTCGTGCACGACCTTGTCGCCCGCGTGCTCGTGCTTCTGCACGTCCGCGCTGACCTCCTCGATGCTCGATCCGGGCTCGAACTTCGCGAACGCCTGCGCGCCGAGGTGCGCGAACTGTGCTTGCCGCTCGAGGAAGACGAAGAAGTCGTCGTCGCGGGGCAAGAACCATCGGACCAGATCCTGGAGCGCCATGTCTGCCTCGTGGGTGTGGACGACCGCGTCGTTCGGTCGCGCCCCATTAACCCTAGGTGCGTGTCCCGTGGGTGAACCTCGTGTGACAAACGTGACGGCCGCGCCGCGATGTCGGGAAATCGAGGGGTTCGCTACTCGATCGCGCGCACGAAGGTCAGGCTCGACACCGTCTCGTCACAATGGGCGTGCATCCACGCCTCGTCCTGCGGATCGTCGGCGAAGCACTTGAAGAGCAGGCCCTGCCCGTCGAGCACCAGCGTGTAGCGGAGCTCGCCCGGGAAGACGCCGACGCGCGTCGGCTGCCCGCCGACCTCGATCTCGTCGTGACGCGTGGGGATGCCCTCGAGCACACGCTCGGCGGCGTCCGTCCACGCGTCGAGATCGTCTTGTCGAGGCATGGGCTGGAAGACCGTCAGGCTCACGCCGTCCTCGTGCGAGAGGCGGTACACGGCCTCGATCACCTCGGGTGAGTCCGACATCGCGCGCGCTGCGCCAGACGGCAGCGTGAGCGTGTAGAACGATCCGCGCGTCGTTTCTTCCGGAGGCGCTCGCCGGCGCTCGGAGCTCGCGGGCGGTCCCGCAGTCGGCTCGCCCGGGTCGCTCGCGCGCGGCTCGCTCGTGCGCGCTGGGGCGGGATCGTCACACCCGCCGACGAGGAGCGCGACGACGAGCGCGCCTCGCCGCGCCGCTGCGCGTGCCCTCATCCGCGGCTCGGCTCCGGCGTGAGGCCCCGCGCGCCCGTCGCGGCGCTCTCCGCGCGACGCGACGGGCGATCGAGCTCGAGCGTGCCGTCGTCCACACGACCGAAGCGCAGCGCGATCAGATCGAGCACGTAGTTCTGGTAGAGCCGCCACGGCTTCTTGCTGCCCTGCTTGGGGAAGCGGCCGAGCGCGCGCTGCACGTAGCCCGACGAGAAGTCGAGGAACGGGATCTCGGTGAGGCTCGGGTCGTTGCGACGTGGCGTGCAGCGTGTGGCGCCGCGCGCGTCCATCTCGTTGAGGATGCGGCACACGTAGGCCGAGGTGAGGTCCGCCTTGAGCGTCCAGCTCGCGTTCGTGTAGCCGAACGCGCACGCGAGGTTCGGCACGTCGTCGAGCATCATGCCCTTGTACGAGAGGTGCTGGTTGGGCTCGATCGGCGTGCCGTCGACGGTGAGCGAGATCCCGCCGAGGAAGAGCAGCTCGAGGCCGGTCGCGGTCACGACGAGATCGGCCTCGAGCTCCTTGCCCGACGCGAGCCGGATCCCCTTCTCGGTGAAGGTGTCGATGACGCCGGTCTCGACCGACGCGCTGCCGTCGCGGATCACGCGGAAGAGATCTCCGTCGGTCACGAGACAGAGGCGCTGATCCCAAGGGTCGTAGCGCGGCGTGAAGTGCGTCTCGACGTCGAAGCCCGTCGCGAGCTGCTCCTTCACCATCTCGACGAGCCGCTTCTTCACGGGGCCCGGACGTCGTCGCGCGAGCTGGAAGAAGCCCAAGCCGAGGAGCACGTTCTTCCAGCGCGTGAGGTCGTACGCGGTCTTCTCGGGGAGCGCGCGACGCAGGCCGTTCGCGACGGCGTCCTCGATCGGACGCGACACGACGTACGTGGGCGATCGCTGCAGCATGGTGACGTGCGCCGCGTCTTTCGCGAGCGCAGGCACGAGCGTGACCGCCGTCGCGCCGCTGCCGATCACGATCACGCGCTTGCCCGCGTAGTCGACGTCTTCGCCCCAGTGCTGCGGGTGAACGATCCGTCCACCGAAGCGCTCGCGCCCCGCGAAGTCGGGCGTGAACCCAGCCTCGTAGCGGTAGTAGCCCGTGCACGAGAAGACGAAGCCGCACGTCATCGTGCTGCGCTCCTTCGTCTCGCCGCCGCGCTCGATCGTCAGCGTCCAGCGTGAGTCGGCGCTCGACCACGAGGCCTCGAGCACCTTCTGCTCGAGGCGGATGTGCCTCTCGAGATCACCCTCGCGCACGGCGTCGTGGATGTACTCGCGGATCGACTCGCCATCGGCGATCGCCTTGGGCGACGTCCACGGCTTGAAGGAGTAGCCGAGCGTGTACATGTCCGAGTCGGAGCGGATGCCGGGATAGCGGAAGAGGTCCCACGTCCCGCCGATCGCGCTGCGTCCCTCGAGGATCACGAAGCGCTTGCCCGGACAGTGCTCCTGGAGGTGCCGCGCCGCGCCGATCCCCGAGAGGCCGGCGCCCACGATCACCACATCGAAGTGCTCGGTCATGTTCTCTCCGCCTCCATGCCCGTGAACGACTCACGCGCTCTCGCGCTCAGCACCCAGGCGTCGCACAGACGCCGTCTTCGCACACGCTGCTCAAGCAGCCAGCGTTGCCTTGGCAGGGTTGCCCCAAACGCGCCGCCGACGTGCACGTGCCGTTCGCCGATCCCTCGGGCACCACACAGCGCAGGCCCGGCGCGCACTGGCCGCTCGCGCACATCTGACCCGCCGTCGGAAGCGCCGTGCACGTACCCATGCCGGGCATCGCGCCCATCATGCAGTACTGCGCGTCGGGGCACGGATCGGGAAAGCCCTGCGAGCACGCGGCGCCAGACGCCACGCCCGCGGCGCACTCGAAGCGCGCCATGCCGCCCTCGACGCCCGCGAAGACGCACGAGAGGCCCTCGTCGCAGAGATCGTCCGCGATCGTGCACGAGTCACCGACGTCGCCGTTCAGCACCTCGGTCCAGCTGCGGCAGGTGCCGGGCGCCTCGCCCTCACTGCCGACGCAGGTCAGATCGATGCCGCTGCACGAGAGACCCGCGGCGCCTTCGCACGCACCGCCCGCGACCGAGACCGCGCTGCACGTCCCGTTCGCGCACGTGAGGCCGGGCGCGCAGCCCTCTGCCATGCACGATCCACCGGCACCGATGAAGCTGGCGCACGTGCCGGGGCACATGCCGTCGGTGTCGGAGCAATACCCGGACACGCACTCTTCGTCCCACGCGCACGCGCCCCCCGCCGCGACCGTGCCCTCGAAGATGTCGGTGCACGCGGTGGCCACGACGGTGTCGAGCGAGCAGCCCGCGGAGTCGAGCGCCGTGAGGCAGCCGTCGACGCGGTCACCGTGATAGACGACCGTGCCGTCGCGCACCGCCTGCGACGCGCGGCCGAGGAACGAGTCCTCGATCAGCGGCTCGATGCCGTCCTCGCAGGATCCGCTGCCGAAGAGGTACGGCCCGACAAAGGGGTTCGCGCAGCGATCGAGGAGCGCGCAGTAGCTCGGCGCCAAGCGCGTGGGCACGTCCTCGAGCGGGACGGTGCCTCCGCCACCAGGACAGCCGGCGAGCGCGAGCGAGAGCGTTCCTCCGCCGAAGAGCGAGAGCGCGACGAGACGATGCGATCGGGCCGAAGCAAGAGCCATGGGAAGACCTCCGCGCGCGATGCTCGCACGTTCTCGTCCCTCGGCCCACGCATCCGTCAGCGCCTCGATCAGCGCGCGACGCGTCCCGTGCCCACGCGCTGTCGAGCGCTGGATCAGTCGATCGCGACGACGATCGCGGTGATGTTGTCGCGGCCGCCGCGGCTGTTGGCGAGCGCGATCATCTCCTGCACCGCGTCCGCCGAGGGCTTGGCGAGCAGCGGCGGGATCTCGTCGTCGTTCAGGTAGCCGTGGAGGCCATCCGAGCAGAGGAGGAAACGATCGCCCGGCTCGAGCTCGAACACGTGCGTGTCGACCTGCACGTAGTCGCGCGAGCCGACGGCGCGCGTGATCACGTTGCGGTGTGGTGATCGCTCGGCCTCTTGCGGCGAGATGATGCCCTGCTTGATCTGCCACGCGACGAGCGTGTGATCTTCGGTGAGGCGCGTGACCTCGCCCTTGCGGATCCGATAGATGCGGCTGTCGCCGACCTGACCGGTGATGCCGAGGTTGCCCGCGACGAGCAGCGTCGAGAGCGTGGTGCCCATGCCGCGCTGATCCGGATCGGTCTCGGCGAGCGCGAACACCATGTACGTCGCGGCCTGCATCGAGGCCTCGACCGCGCGCTGCGCACGACGGAGGTTGTCCTCGGACTTCGTGCCTTCGTCGATCGCGCGGAACGTCGCGAGCTCCTTGCGCATCATCGAGAGCACGGTGTCGACGGCCTCGCGGCTCGCGACCTCGCCAGCGGCGTGACCACCCATGCCGTCTGCGACGACGAAGACGCCGGCGTCCACGTCCATCCCGAATGCGTCTTCGTTCGACACACGACGCCGGCCTACGTCCGTGTCGCCGAACGCGCTGCGTGTGAGCTTGGCCTGGGGCTCCATCGACCCCCGGAGCCTAACGAATGCGACGTGCGAATTCGATGGCTTTCAGCGTCGCGTCGGCGCGCGTAGGATGTGCGCCCTCGGAGGCCCCCATGGCGCGCGTTCGCAGTTCCCGACGTTGGCTCCACCTTCTCGCTGCGGAGGGGGCGATCACCCGCTCTGCCCTCGTCGTCCCGTGGGTGCTCGCACCTCTGGTGGCGGGCTGTCCTGGCCCCGAGCCCGTGGTCGACGCGGCAGTGGAAGACGCGCCGGCCGATGCAGGTGTCGACGGAGGACCCGACACCGGACCGCCCGTGCCCGCCTCGACCGATCACTGCACGTACGAGCCGATGCCCGCGACGGCGCGCTCCGGCGGGACGGTCACGCGCGGTCCGCTCACCGCGGGCGTCGCGGAGGGCTTCTTCGCAGGCCCCGTGTCCTCCACGCTCGGCGCCTACACGGCCCGCGCGGAGAGCATCGGCGGACAAGGGTTCTTCGACGCGCGACGCGAGCCGGTGGCCGGCGCGTTCGCGACGTCGGTCGGCGTCGAGGCGCGCCCGCGCATCCGCGTGCTCGCGCTGAGCACCGGCCAGAGCACACCCGACGCCGCAGACGACGAGACCGTGCTGCTCGTGAAGGTGGATCTCGGCGTCGGCTACCAGGGCCTCGTGCACGAGGTGGAGCGCGAGCTCGGCCCCGACTTCGCCGGCAAGGTCATCATCACGACGAGCCACTCGCACAACTCGTGGGCGAACTACCACGGCCATGCGGCGCTCCAGGTCGGCTTCTCGTCGTTCCGACGACTCGTGTTCGATCGCATGGTCGACGACATCGTGGGCGTATCCGAGGCCGCGCTCGCGGCGCGCATGCCTGCGCGCATCGGAGTGGGCTACGACGGCGACTTCGACCCGGCGGACCGCGTCACGCGAGATCGCCGCGGCGAGAACGATCGCTTCGCGGGCGGCTCTCAGAAGGACAACCACCTCTACGTCATCCGCGTCGACACGACGGATGGTGAGCCCATCGCGATGCTGCCGATGTTCGGCATGCACGGCACGCTGCTCGACGCCGACAACGTGATCGCGTCGACCGACTCGATCGGTGGCCTCGAGCGCGTGCTCGAAGAAGAGTTCATTCGACCCGAGGGCTCCACGCTCGCGCCGGTCGCGGTGATGCACCTCCAGGGCGCGGGCGGCGACGTCTCGCCCGCGGGCATGGGATCGACCGATTGCCCGGACCGCGAGATGGCACCGTTCTGCCAGGACTTCGCGAAGGCCGAGACCATCGGCTGGGCCGCGCGCGATCAGATCATGGCGGCGTACGCCACGGCCGGTGAGACGATGGCCGACACGCTCGCGCTCGAGGCGATCTCGAGCTCGTTCGAGCGCGGGCCGGACTGGGAGAACTTCACGGTCCGCGGTGGCGCGCTCCGCTACGCGCCCTTCGACGGTCGTCGTCCCGCCGACCAGATGGTGTGGGCAAACGCCGAGATGACGGAGCTGCTCTCGCCGATCGACGAGTTCAACGCGCCGCTCGGCGCCGCGCTCTGCGGCGGCGAAGGCGGCACGGCGTTCTTCGGCGCGCGCGGCCCCGCGCAGATGCCGAACACGGCGTACATGGACGAGTCGTACTCGACCTGTAACCAGCTCGTGCCGCGCTTCATGACGTTCTTCGAGACGGCGCTCGGCGTGGAGATCGGCACGACGCCGGTCTGCGACACCACGCGCACGACCGTGAGCGCGATCCGCTTCGACGCCGAGGGCGAGTTCGGCCGCTACGTGATCAGCACGCTGCCCGGTGAGCCGCTCACGCTGCTCGCGGATCACATGCGCGATCTCGCGCAGGCCGTGGACCCGACGCTGACCGACGAGCGCTACCTCGTGCTCGGGTACACGCAGGACAACAACGGCTACATCATGACGGCCGAAGACTGGCTCTCGAACGGCTACGAGCCGTCGATCACGTTCTGGGGTCCGCTCGACGGCGAGATGATCGCAGAGCACGCGGTGTCGATCCTCCCGGCCGTGCTCTCGAACGAGCGCGAGGACGTCTACGAGGGACAGACGCACGTCGCCGTGCCCTCGCCCGAAGAGGACTTCATCGCGGACGAGTCGATGGCCGCAGGCGTTCAGCCGGGGACCATCCCCGCGGCGTCGCCCGCGTACCTCACGACGCAGGCCGGCATGGCCACGCCCGCGCAGCTCGCCGAGGGCGCGTCCGTGCGTCGTCTCGACAACGTCTACTTCACGTGGATCGGCGGACATCCGCTCCACGGCACCCCCCGCGTGCGCATCGAGCACGACGTCTCCGGCACCTGGGAGCCGCTCATGCGCGTCTCCGGTCGCCCGGTGGAAGACGGCGATCTCGTGCTCACGTGGACGCCCGATCCGCAGGAGTCGCCTGCGCCCGGCGGCACGCCGCGCGTGCACTACTGGACGGTGCAGTGGCAGGCCGTGCCCGCGCTCGGACAGACGGGCTTCCCGAACGTCGACGATCGCCTCGCGCTGCCGCTCGGCCGCTACCGCTTCGTGGTCGACGTGCCCGCCGGCGCCGGCCACCTCACGACGACGGAGTACATGCTCTCGCGCGAGTTCGTGGTGACGGCGGCGCCGCTCGCCGTGGCCGTCGAGCGCTCCGGCGGCAACGCGACGATCACCGTCACGGTCCACGCCGCGCAGGGCTTCCGACTCCTCGACCTCCAGACGGGCGCGAACCGACCCTTCCCGCTCCGCAACACGGAGCTCATCGTCGATCTCGCGGACGGCTCGACCACCACGGTGACGACCGACGCAGACGGTCGCGCGACGTTCGCCGCGCCGAGCGGCGCGATCAGCGTCACCGATCCCGTCGGCAACACCGGCAGCGCGAGCTGACGCTCAGCTGATCCCGATGATGGGGCGCACGGCGACGGCCATCGTCGCCGTCGTCGCTCCGTCGGCGTCGTGCGTGAACGACGGCAGCGCCGAGCTCGCGGTGCTCTCTTCTTCGACGGGCTGCTCCTGCGAGAAGTGCATCTCCATCTCGACGGTGCGATCGCTGCGGCGAACGCCCTGCGGAGAGGTCGATGGGGCGGGCTGCGTTTGCGCGGCGATCGCCGCGAACGCGGCAGCGACCGCAACAGGCCCAGAGGGCGCCGAGATGGCGGGCGTCGCAGGCAGCGTCGTCGCGAAGTCGATCGCTTGCGGCTGGCGTGCCCCAGCGACGGCAGCAGCGACGGCAGCAGCGACGGGAGCCGCGACCAGTGCCGACGCGGGCGCAGGCGCCGCGATCGGAGCAGGCGTCGTCGGAGGCGACGCGGAGTGCGCCGCGAGGCCGCGGAGATCACGACGGACGGTCATCTCGTCCGCGAACATCAGCGCCCGCTGCTCCATCTGTCGGGCGATCTCGTCGGCGCGCTCCGCGAAGCGCGTGCGATCCGGGAAGCGCTCCGCGAGACGACGGTAGAGCTCGACGGCCTTGTCGGGGCGACCCGCGCGCAGGTGGAGCTCGGCCTCGTCGTCGGGGCGCAGCACGCTCGTGGCGGCTTCTTCGTAGGTCACCGGCGTCACGCCGCGCTTGGCCGACGCGGCCCAGCCTTCGACGCTGCCTCGCCGCGCGCGCTTGTTGAGCCACTCGGGCGGCGCACCCTTCGGCGACGCCTCGCTCGGACGCGCTTCGTCCGCGGACGCGTCCTGCACCGCGCGCAGCCGCGACACGGCCGCCAGCAGCCTCGGCGCGCTCCGATCGTCGGGACGCTCGACGCAGATCCGACGGAGCGTGCGCTCGGCCTGGTCGAGGTTGACCATCCTGATGTGGAGGAGCGCGACGCCATCACCCTGCACGGGCGACGTCGCCACACCGCCGGGGCCGTCCTCGTGAGCGACGTGATCCGTGGCGACGATCAGGTCGTGCACCGCCTCGTGCAGCACGCGGCCGCCAGGAAGCGCGAGGACCTTCTCGAGCGCGCGACGCCCCCAGAGGAGATCACGGCGCTGCAGCATCTCGGCGATCACGGCGGCCACCGGCGGATCGACCGACAGGCCTTCGGTCGGCCCGGGCGAGCTCGTCATCGCGCGGAACCCGCGCAGGAGCTGCACGAGCAGCTGCGCTCGATGGCGAAGATCAGGCGACGCGTTCGGCGACAGGACGACGCGCTGCGCGGCGATCGCCGAGCCGCCGATGCCTTCGCGAAAGCACGCGGCCATGTCGGCGGGCTCGTCGGGGGCGATCGGCGCGAGCACGACCTCGAGCGCGTGCGAGATCTCGAGCCCCAGCACGGTGCCGCCGGAGTCGATCGCGCGCGCGACCACGAGCGCCTCGCGCAGGCGACCGTTCGTCGCGATCGCCTCCACGAGATCGACGTCGAGCCGCACGCCCGGCGCTCCGAGCAGGACGTCGCTGCGCGCACGGAGCGTGGCGAGCAGCGGCTCGGCGCGCAGGCCCTCCTCGCCCCCGCGCTGCACGCCGAGCTCGAGGAGCTCGATCGCGGCGCGCGACTGCCCCAACGCGGCCAGCGCGCGCGCAACGAGCTCGAGGGGTGGAATCGCCCGCGGCATCCCGAACGCGCGAGGCTATCACGTCGGCCGGGGCGGCCCCCAGGCTCGCGTGTGCGCTCAGGCCTCGGTGATCCGCGGCAGCGGCCGGAACCAGCGCACGAGGAGCCAGAGATCGACCAGCACGAAGAGCACGCAGAAGATCGAGAGCGCCACGGCCCACCACGCGGTGCGCGGGCTCTCGTCCACGAGCAGCACGTACGACTCCGTGGTCACGGGCGCGCCGAGCTCATGCGAGAAGAACGAGCGCACGCCGTCGAGGCGACCGCCCATCTCACCGAACGTCACCAGGCGCCCCGAGTAGCTCTGTCGAGGCTCGGTCATCTCGGACTCCGGCATGTGCACGAAGACCGTGCGCTGCCCCGCGAGCGGGAAGACGACGAACGTCTCGCCGCTGAGGAGCCGTCGGTACCGGACGACCTGGGACGCCATCGGCGTTCCGCTGACATCGACGAACGAGTTCGAGCTCAGCGTGGCGGGCGCGAGCCGCGCGGCCTCGCCGACCTCGGTGACCGAAGCGCTCGCGAAGAAATAGGCGACGTCGTGCCGGAGGGCGGTCGTCAGCCCCAGCGCGACCACCACGGCGAGCGCCATCACGCTCATCGTCGCGAGGCGTCGGCCTTCCGGAGGCGCGGGCAGCGCCAACAGCTCCGGGTCGACCTCGTCGCCGAGCGCAGGACCGCTGACGGGCGGGGGCACCGGCTGGAGGGGCTCCTTGAGGGATGCGTCGTTCACCACGAACCTTCCGACACCGGGGTACCCGAGAAGGTTCCGGCGAACAAGACCGCGGTTCCGGCCGGGCGCCTCAGACCCGCTCGACGATGACGGCCACGGCCTCGCCGCCGCCGATGCAGAGCGTGGCAAGTCCCCGCTTCTTCTGGAGATCTCGGAGCGCGTACACCAGCGTCGTGAGGATGCGGGCGCCGCTCGCGCCGATGGGGTGACCGAGCGCGATCGCGCCGCCGCGCACGTTCACGCTCGCGGGATCGAGGCCGAGCTCACGGGTCGCGACCATGGAGACCACGGCGAAGGCCTCGTTGATCTCGTAGAGGTCGATGTCCCTCGGCGTGAGGCCGGTTCGGGCGCACGCGGCCTGCACCGCACCCACGGGGGCGGTCGTGAACCACTCGGGCGCCTGCGCGTGCGCGCCGTAGCCGACGATCCGCGCCAGCGGCGTGAGCCCGCGCTGCTTCACGACGTCACCCGACGCGAGGATCAGCGCGGCGGCGCCGTCGTCGATCTTCGACGCGTTGGCCGCCGTGATCGTGCCGGCCTTGTCGAACGCCGGCCTGAGCGTGCCGATCTTGTCGAACTTCACGCGCTTGGGCTCTTCGTCCTCCGAGACGACCGTCTTGCCGCTCTTGGACTCGAGCGTGACGGGCGCGATCTCGGCGTCGAAGGCCTTGGCCTCCTGGGCCGCGAGCGCCTTCTTGTACGAGGCGATCGCATGCTCGTCCTGCGCCTCGCGCGTGAAGCCCTTCTCTCGCGCGCAGAGCTCGCCCGCGTTGCCCATGTGCCAGTCGTTGTAGGGATCCCAGAGACCGTCATGGATCATCGAGTCGATGACCTTGCCGTGGCCCATGCGGAAGCCGCCGCGCGCCTGCGGCATCAGGTACGGCGCCTGGCTCATCGACTCCTGGCCGCCCGCGACCACGACGCTCGCGTCGCCGAGGAGGATCGACTTCGCACCGAAGATGACCGACTGGAGGCCCGACCCGCACACCTTGCCGACGGTCGTGGCGGGCACGCGATCGGGGATGCCCGCGGCGCGCGCGGCCTGTCGCGCCGGCGCCTGGCCGACGCCGGCCGTGAGCACGTTGCCCATGAAGACCTCGTTCACGTCGTCGGCCGAGAGGCCCGAACGCGAGAGCGCAGCGGCGATCGCGAGGCTGCCGAGCTTGGGCGCCGCGAGCTCTTGGAGGGCGCCCTGGAACGCGCCGATCGGAGTGCGGGCCGCAGCGCAGATGAAGACGTCTCGGTTCGACATGGTGACCTCGCTCCCGTTCGTGATGGCAGCGCGAGGAGCAGCCATCGCGCGCGCTTCGGGTCTCGCAGAGATCGCGCAGCGGCGCCAGCGCGAGCCGCGCGCTCACGCACGGCCGTCGCGCATGGCGTCGTGCATGGGGATCACATCGCGGCGTCGTCTTCGATCGGCGCGTCTTCCGACATGCCCGCGTCGGGCACTGGCGCGGCGAACGCGTCACGTCCCGCGTCACGACGTCCTGCGTCGGTGGGCGTGGGACCGGCGTCGATCGTCGCGGCTTCACAGGACACCGCGCCAGGCAGCGCGCGCACGGTGAGCATCTCGGCCGTGTCGACGAGGTAGAGGCTCGAGGTCACTTCGCAGTTGCTCGAGCAACCGGGCGCGGGCACGCCGCGTCGCAGGCCTCCCGTGACGAGCACGCGCCCGCCGCGGAGCAGCACGGACGAATGTCCGAAGCGCGGCGTGTCGAGCGACGGCAGCGCCGTGACGCTCGTCGCGGCGTCGAGATCGACGAGGTACGCGGTGTCGAGCGGCTGGAACTGTGAGGTGCCCGTGCGCGTGGAGCCGCCGACGATCACCACGGCGTTCCGTGCTGCGCCGCGCGCCCGGTACAGCGTGGCCGTGTGATAGATGCGCTCGCTCGTCGTCTCGCCCGTTCCCGTGAGCGGCACCTCGACGAGCGCACCGCCGACCGACGCGAGCTCGTACGCACGCGCCACGTCGCCCGTGGGCGGCGCGACGGTGCCAGCGTTGATCGACAGACCGCCCACGAAGAGCACGGTGTCGTCGTCGATCACGCTCGCGGTCTGGATCGCGGAGAGCGTGAGCGACGCCGGGAGCGCGAACGCCTGCATCGTGCCGTCGGGGCCGAGGAGGAGAGCGCGCTCCGCGTTCTGCTCGACGTCTGCCTGCATCGTGTTGCCGCCGTACACGACGAAGCCGCGCGCTCCGAAGCGCGTGAGCGTCGCGCCGCGGCGCGGGCTCGGCAGCGTCTCGACCTCGCTCACCGTCTCGGCGGCGTTGCCGAACGCGGTGACGACCTCGGGAGCCGAGGTGACGTTGCCCACGAGCGCGGAGAACGAGGACGCACGACCTGCGGGCAGCGCCGATCGCTCGCTCTCGATGACGGACTCGAGCGAGCCCGTTCGCATCTGGATCGCGACGGATCGCGCGACGGGATCGTAGAGGAGGTCCACCGTGGGCGCGGGCTCGGCGCCGGCGTCGCTGACTCGGACTGGATACTGGTTCGTCGACGAGACGGCGAAGGTGAGCGAGGAGCCACCGGTGACGCCGCCGTAGAGGCGAACGCGCTCGTGCGAGTCCGGCGTGGTGCGCTCGATCCAGCGCGCGTGGAACATCGCTCGCGCGAGGAGATCGGCGTCGCCGTCGGAGATGGTCACGGGATACAGGCGCTCGTCGTGAGCGTCGTAGACGAGCAGCGACTCGGCGCCGTCGACGAGGCTCGCGGTCGGCGTTCCCGCGACGAGCGTGAGGCCAGACGAAGTACGCTCGAACGTCACGCCACCGATGATGAGGGCATCGCCGTTCGAGAGCGGGACGCTCTGATGAAACGCGCGTCGCATCATCACGTCGCTCGCGCTCGGACACGACCACGCGCCCGTCGGGATCAAGCGCACGGTGGTGGCGCCGCCCTCGAGCAGCACGCGCGACGCGTGGCCCGCGGCGACGACGTCCGAGCGAGCCGACCCCTCCGCGAGGCCGTACGCGACCACGTCGATGTCGTACGTGGTCCCCAGCGTGGCGCGCACGTCGAAGCGCAGAGAGCCGCCGACGATGGGGACGAGGACGCTCGTCGAGCCATCCTCTTCCGCCGCGGGATACGGCCCGCCCACGGGCGCCACGGCCACGCAGCGCGTCGGCGCGTCGCTCTCGCAGACCTCGACCTCGAAGCACCCGAGCTGCTCGGTCCCCGAGCCATCGCACGCCGTCGCGACGTCGAAGCGAACGCTGCTGTGACGTCCCTGATCGGAGCATCCGGACGAGCAAGCCAGAGACGCCGCGGCCGCGGCGAACCACCAAGAACGCATTGCCGCGACGCTACCACCCAACGCCCCATGCCATCCATGTCGGTGCGCGAGCGACGCGTCATGGAGCAGTCCGAGAAAACAAGTCGGCCCGGCGCGTTTGCACGCGGCCGGGCCGTGACTGCATGGGCGATACTGGACTTGAACCAGTGACTTCGACCGTGTGAAGGTCGCACTCTACCGCTGAGTTAATCGCCCGACTCGAAGGGCCGCGACGCTATCACATTCGCGCGGCCCTTCAACGATCTGATTACTTCTCGAGCTTCGTCCGGAGAAGATCGCCGAAGGTGCCGAAGCCCTTCGACGCGGCCTCGCGACGGTAGTCGTGAACCGCGCGACGCTCTTCGTCGTTGTGGAAGCCCTTGCGCGAGAGGCGGAGACCGCCGTCGCGATCGTTTCCGATCACCTTCACATCGAGCTCCATTCCCGGCGGGAACTTCTTTCGATGATCGGTGCCGCGCTCGGTGCCCATCTCGGCGTTCGGGATGAACCCACGGCCACGACGTCCGATGACGCCCTCGACCTGAACGAAGAGACCGGCCGGCTCGACCTTGTCGATCTTGACCTTGATGTGCGTGCCCACGCGGAGCGCTTTGCCCGCGCCGCCGCCGCTGCTCGCGAGCTCGCCGCCCTGCTCGACGAGCTTCTTGTCGGCGTCCGACAGCTTCGAGAGCGAGATGCGCTTGGCGCGCACGTCGAGGCGCTCGATGACGACGTAGAGATCGTCGCCCTCCTTGACGCGCTCGTTCGCGTGCTTGAGGTCGCGGCCGAGCTCGCTGATGTGGAGGAGGCCCTCGACGCCAGGCACGAGCTCGACGAACGCGCCGAACTCGGTGGTGCGGGTGATGCGGCCCTTGCGGACGCTTCCCTCTTCGATCTCGGAGACCTTCGACTCCCAAGGATCGGAGAGGCACGCCTTGAGCGAGAGGCCGATGCGGCCGTCGCGACGATCTCGGTCGCGGCCCTCACGACCACCTTCGCGACCGTCGCGGCCTTCGGGACCACCGAGGCGGAGGATCATCACCTCGACCTCGTCGCCCACGCTCACGGCGTCGGCCGGGCGCACGTGACGATCCCAGCTGACCTCGCTCATGTGGACGAGGCCCTCGATGCCGCCGAGATCGACGAAGAAGCCGAAGTCACGAACCCCCGTGACCTTGCCCTTCACCTTGCGGCCGACCTCGAGGTTGCGGCGGAGCTCGCGCGCGCGTCGGCGCATGTCGCGCTCAAGCAGCGAGCGACGCGACACGACCACGCCCTGGTGTCCCGACTTCGCGGCCTGGACCGAGAACTCGAGGCGCTGACCGAGGAACTCACGCGGGTTGTCGAGCACGTCGAGCGACATGCCGGACACCGGGCAGAACGCGCGGATGCCCTCGACGAGCACGTCGAAGCCGCCACGGTTGAAGCCGTAGACGGTGCCCCACACGCGGCGATGCTCTTCGCGCGCCTTGGCGAGCGCAGCGCGGCTCTCGGCGCGGAGGATGATGCGGTTCGCGACCGCGATGTGACCGCTCTCGGACACCGACGCGATGCGCGCGCGGAGCACCGCACCGACCGTCAGCTGAGGATGCGAGACCTCGTCGACGTGCGCGGGCGCCTCTTCGGGAGCGGCGTCGCCTGCGCTCGTCTCGGTGGACGCGCTCGCTGCCGCGGGGGCTGCTTCGTTCGTCTCGGCAGGCGCGGTCGCATCCGTCGCGGCTGCGTCTGCGCTGGCCTCGGGGGCGGGCTCTTCCGCCGCCGGCTCCGTCAGGACGGGGATCTCGCGCGGCTCGTTGTCGAGCGCGAACGCGATGCCGCGACCGAAGAGATCGAGCACGGCGATGCCGTGCTGCACCTCGATGACGCGACCGCCGACGATCTCGCCCGCGGCGAGCAGCGACTTGCGCGGCGGGCCATCACCGAAGAAGCGATTGAACGGCAGCGTGTGCTCGCGCCGCGGACGATCCTTGTCGCCCCGCGAGCCTTCGCGCCCGCCCTCGCCCCTCGGGCCTTCCGCACGAGCGCCGTCGCGCGGGCCTTCGCCCTGCGGTGCGCCCTCGGCACCCGCTGACGACGCAGTGCCCTCGCCCGGCTTCTTCTTGCGGCGACGGCGACGCTTCTTCTTCGCGGGCGCACCGGCGGCAGCGGCGTCGCCGCCCTCCTCCGTGGCTTCGCCTTCGGACGACTCTTCGCCGTCCTCGCCCTCGTCGCCGACGGCCTCTGCTGCGCGCGCCATCGCGCTCTCGAGATCGCTCGCCGCGCCGCCAGCCCCCTCGGGGGTCGACGAAGAAGCGGAACTGGTCTCATCAGGAACTTGGGACATCGCGTTCTCCCACTCGGACGATGGCCACCGCGAGCGGTGGCAGGGATGCAGACGAGCCATCCCGGCGAATGAAGGGCGCGCAGCCTAAGTTGGCGTTCCGGGATCGTCAACACACTCGACGTCGACGCGTCGGTGCGCACGCGATCGCTCAGCTCTGACGAAGGAGACGCGCCGCCGACAGCCAGCCGGTGCGCTCGGCGAGCTGCGCGGCGTCGTCACGCGCGAGCGCCGCGGCCTCGGCGTCGCTGAGCGCGCCGAGCATGCTCGCGCGCATCTCCTCGACGAGGACACGCTCGAGGATCGCGCCCTCGGGCACGGCCGATCGCGCGCGATCCAGGGCCGACAGCATCGCGTGATCGGCGTACGTCCGCGCGGACACGACCGCGAGCGCCGCGAGGCCGACCTGCACCAGCGGCAGTCCCTTGCGCTCCTTGCCGAGCGCGATGAGCGCGTCTGCGGTCTTGGCTGCGGCGACGTCGTGGCCTGCGCGGAGCTTGAGCGCGCACGTGCGAACCAGGAGCTCGGCGTGGAGGCCACCGAGCCCGGCAGTGCGCGCGAGGACCGCGGCCTCTTCGAAGCGCCCCGCGGCGGCCTCGGGATCGCCGAGGGCCTCGAGCAACGCCCCCATCGCGGCGAGCGAGTGCGCGCGAACCTCGGGATGACCGACGCGCGCGGCGACGGCGAGCACCTGCGCGACCACGGCGTCGGCGTCGCTCAGCTCGTCGGCGCGCGCGAGCGCCGAGGCGAGCACCGCGAGCGCGCGCCCCTCGAGCACGGGGTCGCTCACGCGCGCCGCCTCGACGAGCGCCTCCCGCAGCACCTCGCGGAAGTCGATGCTCACGCCGGCGGCGATCGCGGAGCTCGCGTAGAGGATGCGCGCGGCCGCGCGCTTCGCGACATCCGCGATCGCGCCGAGCGTGGCGATCCCGTCCTTCATCGCGGCGAACGCTGCGTCACCGCGCGCGTCGAAGAGCGCCACCGCGGCCGCGAGCATCGCCACGTCGAGGCGCTGCTCGGGGCGCGCTCTCGCGTCGAACACGGTCTCGAGCCGATGCACCGCTTCACGCGCGGTGCGCACGTCCGACGAGCGAAGCGCGAGCGAGGCCGCGAGCGAGGTGAGCTCGAAGAAGCGCTGCGAGTCGAGATCCTCGCCCGACACGCGCGCCGTCTCGGCGGCCACCAGCGCGAGCTGCGCGGCCTCGGCGATGTCGCCCGCGGCCTCTGCGAGCTCGACCGCGCGCACGTGGTACTCGACGGCGCGCTGTCGATCGACGGCGCGGGTGGCGTGATGCGCGAGGAGCTCCGCGTCCGTGCGGTGCGTGATCGGGCGGCCCTCGAGGACCGTGAGCAGCCGCTGGTGCGCGCGCGCCCGCTCGGGGAGATCGACGAGCATCTCGACGGCGCGCGCGATCATGCGCGAGGCCACGACCACGCGCGCGGGCAGCTCGTTGTGCGCGCCGCCCCAGCCGCCGATCGTGCGCTCGTCGGCGACGCCCGTCGTCGCGGATCGCAGCGGATCCGCGATCCAGCCGCGCGCCATCAGCCGGTGGACCGCGCGCTCGGCCTGATCGCCCTCTTCTTCTGCGGCGGCGAGCACGACCGGCGTCGCGATCGCGCCTGGACAGAGCGCCACCAAGAGCAGCACGTGTCGCTCGACGCGGCGCAGCGGATCGAGCCACGCGGCCACGCGCTGCCTCGCGGGCGTGTCGAGCGTCGCGTCGAACCGCGCGGCGGTGACCTCACCGTCGGTCGTCTCGATGCCGTTCGCGGGCGCGACGCGACAGAGGAGCTCGATCCACTCGGGAACGCCGCCCGTCTCCTCGTGCGCCCACCGCGAGACCGACGCGACCGAGGCCCGCGCGCGCACGCCACCCGCGAGCACCTTGCCCGTGGCTTCGACGTCGAGCGCAGGAACCACGACGATCCGCCCAGGCAAGACCGGCACGATCGCACCCGCACGCCGCGACGTGATGCAGAGGACGCGACGGTGGCTGAGCCCGCGCAAGAGCAGCGGCAAGACCTGGAGGCTCGCGTCGTCGGCGAAGTGGAGATCTTCGAGCACGACCACGACGGGGCGATCGCGGCTCAGCGCGAGCACGGCCTTGCGGACCGCCACCATCACGTCGATGCTGCGCGCCCTGCCCCCGCGCTCGATGGGTGCGAGCGGATACGCGAGACCGATCGTCTCGCCGAGCGTGCGCACCTCGTCGGGCGACAGACCGAGCACCTTGAGGCGATCGACACGCCCGTGACGCTCGGCCGGTGTGTCGTCTTGCTCGATGCCGCAGAGGTCGCGCACGAGATCCGCGAGGATCCCGTGATCGTGGACGAGGTCGGACTCGTCGGCGCGACCCACCGCCCATGCCACGTCGTCGAGCGACGCGCGCAGCTCGGCGAGCAGGCGCGTCTTGCCCACCCCCGGGACGCCGGACAGGTGGATCGGCCGCTGCGGCGTGGTGCCGCTCGCCTCGACGGCCGTGCGGAGCAGATCGAGCTCGCCGCGACGTCCCACCAGCGGGCCCGCCGCGCGCTGCGTGGAGAGATCACGATCCTGCCGACGCCGGTAGCCCGTGACCACGAGCACGTCGTCGCGGCTCGCGTGCGGCTCGATCGCGAACACTCGCTCCACCTCGGGCGCGAGAGACGACGGGATCGTCACGTCGGCGCGGGCATCACGAAACGCATCGTCGGCCACGCGCGACAGGGCCTCGTCGGGCTCGAGCAGCACGCCTTCGGAGACGCGACACTCTCCGACGACGACCGCGGCGCCGTCGACCGTAGAGCCGAGCGCGCGCAGGCGGTGCCGCAGGTCGAGCGCTGCCCGCACCGCGTGCACCGGCGCGCGCTCGACGCCCGCGAGCTGCCCGAACGCCGCGCGGAACGCGCCCTCCGACGTGGCGAGGAGCGTGCCTCCGTTCGCCTCGACCACCTCCGCGAAGATCGACTCGTTCTCCGCGCGCTGCGCGACCAGCACGATCGCGACGCGCCGCTGCTCGAGCCGCGCACGGCGCGC
Organism: uncultured Sandaracinaceae bacterium; assembly: GCA_964502175.1. Lineage (GTDB taxonomy): Bacteria > Myxococcota_A > Polyangia > Polyangiales > Sandaracinaceae > JAFLCL01. The sequence continues at coordinate 126,731 of CAZCVE010000008.1, read as the reverse complement.
GATCGGGAGAGACTGCGTGCGGAGATCGGCGGGCGGCGTGGTCTCGGGGAACGCGCCCTGCGCGCTCACGCCGGTCGCGTCGTCGTACGCGCGCAGCATCACGTCGACGCGCAGCTTGTTCGGCGTGAGGTGCTCCTCGGCCGGGAACATGCGCTCCATCGCCGACGCGAGCTCCGTCTCGCCCACCGGCTCGCCGCGCCGGTAGAGAAAGCTCATCAGCTCGGCGTGGATCTCTCCGGCCCACGCCTGCCGGTCTTCTTTCGTCGGCGCGAGCGCGCGCGTGAGCGTCGACATCAGCTCCACGGGCACCGCCGCGCTGAGCGCAGGGACCTTGCCGGCGCGAACGAGCTGGAGCGTCTCGTGGGAGCTCTTCGCGCGAAACAGCCGCTGTCCCGTGATCGCCTCGTAGAGCACGACCCCGAGCGCGAAGATGTCGGAGCGTCGATCGAGCGCCTCGCCGCGCGCCTGCTCCGGCGACATGTACGCGTACTTGCCGCGCAGCACCTTCGGATCTTCGCCGCGACCGAGCCCGACCTCGTCGGCGCGCGCGATCCCGAAGTCCGCGACCTTCACGACGCCCTCGTGTGCGAGGAGCACGTTCTGCGGCGAGACGTCCCGATGCACGATGTGGAGCGGCCGACCGTCGTCGCCCTTTCGACGGTGCGCGTGATCGAGCGCGCGCGTCGCCTCCGCGAGGATCCAGACGCGCAAGGACAGCGGCAGGTGCTCGGCGGATCCTCGGTGGGTGAGCGCCCGCGCGAGATCGGTGCCGTGCACGTACTCCATCGCGATGAAGTAGGTGCCTTCGGACTCACCGAGATCGAAGATCTGGACGATGTTCGGGTGGGACAGACGAGCCGCGATCTTCGCTTCTCGGATCAGCAGATCCGCAAAGCCTGGACGCGCCGCGAGCGCGGGCAGCACGCGCTTCACGACGACGGTCTTCTCGAAGCCGGCCGCGCCGCGCGCGCGGGCGCGCCAGACCTCCGCCATCCCGCCTTCGGCGATGCGATCGAGGAGCTCGTAGTCTCCGATGCGCGTCCGTTCGGGCACCGCGCGCCGTTATATCAGGTCGCCTCGCGCTCCTGTTCCACGTCTCGTGTGTCGGACGCCCCTCGCGGCCGCAGGCCGCCTCGAACGATGGAGCGGCGCGTCGGGCTCACGAGGGATCAGATGCCGAACGGGTACCGGAAGCGCACCGCTTCGCCCGTGAACGTGGGGAAGCGCGCGGTCCGCACCGCGCGCGCGATGCACGAGCCCTCCGGCGAGCCCTGGAAGTTGCCCGTCACCGTCGCCGACGTGACGCGCCCCGTGCCCTGCACCACCACGTCGACGGCCGCGGTTCCGTGACGCTCACCCGCGCACGCGCGGACCGCAGGCTCCACGCTCGACATCACCGACTGCACCGTCGCGCGATCGAGCGTCTCACCCGCGGAGGCCGTCGGAGGCTCGGGCGCGGGACGCGCCGTGGTCGTCGTGGCCGGCGCGCTCGCCGTGGGCGTGGCTTCGCGCTCGACCTCTGCGCGGTCCGGCTGCGCCGCCGCGCGACGTCCCGGCGCTGCTGCCGGCGACGATCCCTCGGTCGCACCGTCGTCCACCTCGGACGTGCCGCGACCCGCACCGGACGCTGCACCCGATCCGCCGCCGCGCGCGGGGCTCACGCGTGCCGCGACCGGCCCTCGCGTGCCGCCATATCCGCCGCCGCCCGCCACACCGTCCGAGGCAGCGCCGCCCGTGGACGTACCCGTCGGCCGCATGCCGGTCGTGCCGGCCACGCTCGCGGGAGCGATGGCCGCAACGGGCGCGATCGTGGCGGGAGGTGCCGGCTCCGGGGAAGGAAGCACCGGCGGAGGAAGCGCCGGGGCCGGCAGCTCCGCTGCGAGCCCAACGCCTTGCTCGCCGAACGCTGCCTCTTCGGGCGCGGGCGCCTCGATGGCAGGCATCACGGCCGTGGGCTCCGAGGCCGTGCGTGCCGTCGGCGCGACGGTCGCGGCTGCGCTCGCGCTCTCGGGCCCGGCAGGTGCCGAGCTCGTGCCCGACATCATCGTGCCGACGCCGATGACTCCGATGCCGATGGCCGCGGCCGCGAGCAGCGCGGGCAGCCATCCACCGCCACGGCGCTCTTCGGCGGGCGTCGGCGGGGCCTTCGAGCGTCCACCTTCGATCAGCTCGAGGCGCGGACCGGTCGCAGCGGGGACAGGGATCGACACGCGATCCGAGGTCTTGCTCGCGCTCTTGGGCTCAGCCTTGGCCGCGGCCTTCGGCGCAGCCTCGGGAGGCTTCGGCGGAGCCTTCGCATCTTTCGCCGCGGGCTTCTCGGGCGGCTTCGGCGGCGTCGGCTTGGCGTCGGCCTTCGCTTCCGCCCCTGCCTCGGGCTTCGGGGCCTCCGCCTTCGGGGCCTCCGCCTTCGGGGCCTGCTTCACTTCGAGCAGCGTCGCTCCGGCCTTCGCCTCGACCTTCGGCTTCACCTCGAGGAGCGTCGCTTCGGCCTTGGCCTCGACCTTCGGCGCCGGCTTCGCTTCGACCTTCGGGGCCGGCTTCACATCGAGCAGCGTCGCATCGGCCTTGGCCTCGAGCCTGGGCTCCGGCTTCGGAAGCGGCGGCTTCAGGGCGGGCGGCACGCCGCGATCCGCGTCGACCTTCGCCGCAGGCGCGTCGTCGCGCGCGTCGGCCTTGCCGGCATTGGGGTTGCCGATCATCGTCGCGGCGGGACCCCGCGGCGAAGGTACGCGGGGCAAGCCGACGAGCGGCTTCGCCTTGGCAGCAGGCAGATCCTCGATCGACGTCGGGATCGCCGCCTTCGGCAGCACCGGCTCCGGCCCGCTCGGTCCGCGCTTGAGCGGCACGCGCCCGAGCGGAACGGCCGACGCCTCTTCGTTCACCTGATCGGCGAGCTCGGTGATCGCCGACATCGTGAGCTCGAGCGCATCGCTCGCCTCGCTCGCCACGGCGACGCCGGGATCACTCTCGACATCCGCCGCCTGGAGGATCGCGGACGACACCCGCGCGAACTCTTCGTCTTCTTCGAAGTCCGGGGCGCGCGTGAAGTCGCCCGAGAACTTGTCGCCGAGGCTCGCGTCGATCTTCTGCGCGAGGGCCTCGAGGTCGGCCTCGCTCGGCTCGCGCACGGGCCACGCGGCCATCCAGCGCTGGAGACGCGTGACGTGCTTGGCGTAGCGCGACGCCTCGGGCGTCTTGGCCATCAGCGCGATCAGCTCGGGATCGCCCGCGATGCCATCGTCGCTGTCGAGGGCATCGGAGATCTTGCGCATGAGCTCGTCGTTCATGGCGCCCTCCTCGGGCTCGGTGCAGCCACTGCGCCCGCGGAGCTCTTGCCCGTGGCTTCGTCGAGCAGGTCACCGAGCTTCTCGCGCAGGCGACGTCGCGACTCGTGCACGCGCCACGCGATCGTGCCCTCGGAGCAACCGAGCACCTCGGCCGCGTCCTTCTGCGGCATGCCCTCGAGCAGCACGAGCACGACGGTGGATCGCAGCGACGGCGACAGCTCGTCGAGCGCCGTCGCGAGGCGACGGTAGAGCTCCGCGCCCTCGAGCGCGCTCCTCGGATCGCTGCTGCCCTGTCCCGGGTCCGCCGCGGGCTCGGGCACGCGCGGATCGTTCACGTCTGCCGCGTCCGTGCGCTTGCGGCGCCGGAGCGCGTTGAGCGAGACGTTGATGCAGATGCGGTAGAGCCACGTCGAGAGCTCGGCGCGTCCGTCGAACCGCTCGATCGCTCGGTACGCGCGGAGGAAGGTCTCCTGCACGGCGTCTTCAGCCTCGGCGCGATCCCCGAGCATCTGGGCAGCGCAGGCGTAGATCCGCCGATGGTGCAGGCGCACGAGGCGGCTGAACGCGGCGCGGTCGCCCTTCTGGGCCCGCTGGATCCAATCCGCTTCGTCTTGATCCGCCATGCTGTCGGAGAGGGCCGCCGCCACGAGGACGTCCCGGAGCGAACATCGAGGCAGGACGTAGACCGGATCAGCGGTCGAGACGTCCCACCCGAACGAGGGCAAACCCCCCGAACGGGCGCCGATGCTAGGCGATTGCGTGAAGCTGTACAACTGAACGTGCATGACTGAACAGCGCACAGACCCGAGCCGCCGCGCGCGGCTTGGCTCGCGTGTTCGTCGTCACGTCGGAGGCCGCCGAGCAGGCGACCCGAGCACGTCATGCCGCCGCTTCCTGGCCGCGACACGAACACGCCGATAAGCTGCCGCGCTCCGATGGCGATCGAGCTGACCGTCGAATACAAGCGCCTCAACGCGTTCTTCGCCGACTACACGAAGAACATCGGCCGCGGCGGCACGTTCATCCGCACCGACAAGCCGCTGCCGATCGGCACGGACTTCATCTTCAAGCTCGCGATCCCCACGCTCGCCGAGCCGCTGCGCCTGCGAGGACGCGTGCAGTGGGTCGTGGGGCCCGGCCAAGCGAACGACGAGCAGCCCGCGGGCATGGGCATCGGGTTCGTCTACGAGAGCGAAGCGGAGCGTCAGCGCATCGCGACCATCGTCGAGACGTTGATGGCGGACCAGCTCGGTCGACCGCTCAGCGAGAAGCTCCTCGGCACGCGACGCGGCCGCGAGTGACGTGACCGTCAGAAGACCTTGCCGGGATTGAGGATCCCGCGCGGGTCGAGCACGGCCTTCATCGCGCGGAAGATCGCGATCTCCTCGGCGCTCCGCGAGTAGTGGAGGAAGTCCTTCTTGAGGAGGCCGATGCCGTGCTCGGCAGAGATGCTGCCGCCGTGCGCGCGCACGAGCGTGAACATCTGCTCGTCGGCTCGGTGCGCGTGCGACAGGAACTCCTCCTTCGACATCGCGTCGGGCTTCATCACGTTCACGTGGAGGTTGCCGTCGCCGATGTGGCCGAACAGGCAGAGCTCGTAGCCGGGCCACTCGCGCGCGAACGTCTCCTCGAAGGCCGCGACGAACGGCTCGAGCGACGCGATCGGCAGCGCGATGTCGTTCTTGTGCGGCATGCCCGTGGCCGAGAGGCTCTCGCTGATCCCCTCGCGCAGCTCCCAGATCTGCCGCGCGCGGCCCACGTTCTCCGCGAGCGTGCCGTCGAGCACGATCTCGTCGGTGAAGATCGACTCGAGCCAGCCCTCGAGCGCCGCGTGATCGCTCGCCTCGACCTCGACGAGCACGTAGTGGCTCGTGCGCGTCTCGATCGGGAGCGCGAGGCCGCGATGCTTCTGAACGCGCGCGTAGCAGCGGTCGGTGAAAAACTCGAAGGCCGAGAGCACGAAGGGCCCACGCCTCGCGCGCTCGAACAAGCGCAGCACGCCGGCGAGATCGGGGACCGCGAGCAACATCACGTCGAGCTTCTTCGGCACGGGCGCGAGCTTCAGCGTCGCCTTGGTCACGAGGCCGAGCACGCCCTCGCTGCCGATGAAGAGCTGCCGCAGATCGATGCCGGTGTTGTTCTTCTCGAGCGCGCCGTTCAGCAAGAGGATCTCTCCCGCCCCCGTGACGACCTCGAGCCCGAGCACCCACTGTCGCGTGAGCCCGTAGCGGATCACCTTCACGCCGCCGGCGTTCGTCGCGATGTTGCCGCCCACCGTGCTCGAGCCCTTCGAGGCGAAGTCGACGGGCCACGTGAGCTCGAGCGGCTCGCAGTGCGCGTGCACTGCGGCGGTCACGACGCCCGCCTCCACCTCGACCGTGAGCGCGCGCTCGTCGACCACACCGATCGTTCGCATCCGCTCGAGCGAGACCACGATCTCACCACGCGCGGCGACCGCGCCCGCCGCCAGGCCCGTGCGCCCGCCCGACGGAACGATCGCGGTCTCGAGCTCGTTCGCGAGCCGCACGATCGCCGCGACCTCGTCGGTCGTGCGCGGGAACACCACCGCCGAGGGGGCCGGCGTGTGCACCTTCGTCCAGTCGCGGCCGTACGTCGCGAGGTCGTCCGGATCGGTGCGGACGTGCGGATCGCCCACGATCGCCTGGGCTCGCGAGAGGAACCGATCGAGGACGTCGGGCGAAGGAGGCACGACGTGGGGCGCGTTCGAGCTCGTCACGGGTCGCGGATCTAGCACTGGATCCCACTCCGACCGCACTGCGTCGTTGAACCCTCGAAACCGCCCGACGTACGCTGCGCCCGTGCGTCAGACGCGCCGGCTCGGCCGTTACCACCTCACCTACCGCATCGCGTTCGGCGGTATGGCCGAGCTCTATCGTGCGTTCACCTTCGAGGACGACGGGCACAAGCGCGACGTGGCCATCAAGCGCCTCCTCCCGCACTTCCGCGAGGACCGCAGCTTCGTCGACATGCTCACCGACGAGTTCAAGCTCGTCAGCTACCTGCGGCATCCGAACATCGCGGAGGTCTACGAGCTCGTCGAGGTCGAGGAGGCGATCCTCATCTCGATGGAGTACGTGGACGGCCGCGACCTCCGAAGCTCGGTCGAGCGCGCGCGCATGCTCGACATGGCCCTGCCGGTGGACGACGTCGTCTACGTCATCGCGCGCAGCCTCGAGGGCCTCCACCACGCGCACGTCGCGCGCGACACGCGCGGAGATCCCCTCCGGATCGTGCACCGCGACTTCAGCCCGTCGAACGTGCTCGTCGGCTACGACGGCGTGGTGAAGCTGTGCGACTTCGGCATCGCGAAGGCCTCGCACAATCGAATCCAGACCAAGACCGGCATCATCAAGGGCAAGGTGAAGTACATGTCGCCCGAGCAGGCCTTCGGCCGGAAGCTCGACTGGCGCAGCGACGTGTTCAGCGCGGGATCGGTGCTCTACGAGCTCTGCTCGGGTGAGGCGCCGTTCCTCGCGCCCAACGAGATCGACCTGATCTTCGCGGTGCGCGACGCGCAGCCGCGGCCCATCCGCGAGGCCGCGCCGCACCTCCCCGAGGAGCTCTGCGCGATCATCGAGAAGGCCATGGCGCGCTCGCGATCGGCGCGCTTCCAGAGCGCGCTCGAGTTCAGGAACGCGCTCTTGTCGTTCCTCCGTCGACACAACCCGAGCTACCGACGCACGCGCCTCGCGGGCTTCATGAAGAAGATCTTCCACGACGAGATCGAGCGCGAGCTGCGCGCGATGGAGGACTTCGTGCTCGACGTGTCGGTGCGCGGCGAGGACTTCGGCAAGAACCTCATCGCGAGCGCGCTGCCGAAGGACGCGCCGTTCAATCGCTTCAGCCCGAACCCGACCGCGAGCGCGCTCGCAGCGCCCGCGATCGCCTCCGCGCCGACGCAGTCGGTCGACACACGCGGCCGCAGGCGCCCTGCCCGCGTCGTCGCCGATCCGCCGCCGATCGATCCGAGCGATCCCGTGCACCACGAGAAGACGGTGATCGCCGATCGTCGGGTCGCGCAGCGGCCGCCGGGCGCGCTCCCGCCTCCGAGCTCACCGCAGGTCCCTCACCGACCTCCTCCGCGCATGCCCCCTCCCCCTCGCATTCCGCCGCCGCGCGGTGGCACTCCCAAGCGCTGAGGGCGAAGCTCGCGGCATGGACGTCCACCTCGTCGACGGCACGTACGAGCTCTTCCGCACCTTCTTCGGCGCCCCTCCGACGCAGACGTCGAAGGGCCTCGAGGTCGGCGCGGTCCGCGCGCTCGCGCGCTCGCTCTGGGGCATGCGCAACGACGGCGCGACGCACGTCGCCGTGGCGTTCGACACGGTGATCGAGTCGTTCAGGAACGATCTCTTCGACGGCTACAAGACCGGCGACGGGATCGATCCGAGGCTCTTCGCGCAGTTCCCGCTCGCGGAGCGCATGGTGCACGCGCTCGGTCTCGTGACGTGGCCGATGGTCTCGGTCGAAGCCGACGACGCCCTCGGCACGTTCGCCGCGCGGGCCGCGCGACATCGCGACGTCGATCGCGTGCTCCTGTGCTCACCCGACAAGGACCTCGCGCAGTGTGTGACCGGCGAGCGCGTCGTCTGCTGGGACCGAAGGAAGAAGGTCGCCCTCGACGAGAACGGCGTGCGCGAGAAGTTCGGCGTACCCCCCGCCTCGATCGCCGACTTCCTCGGCCTCGTCGGCGACACGGCCGACGGCATCCCTGGCGTGCCGCGCTGGGGAGAGAAGAGCGCGGGCGCCGTGCTCGCGCGCTTCGGCTCGATCGAGGCGATCCCGGACGCCGCGAAGGACTGGGGGATCTCCGTCCGCGGCGCCGACGCCCTCGCGAACGAGCTGCGCGCCCATCGCGAAGACGCGCTCCTCTACCGTCGCCTCGCGACGCTGCGGCTCGACGCGCCGCTGGCCGAGCGCGTGGAGGACCTCCGCTGGGAGGGCCCGCGTGAGGCCGAGCTCCGCGCGTTCGCCGACGAGATCGAAGACGCGTCCCTCCTCCGGCGCGTCCTCGGCGACGGCGAGCGTTGACCCGCTCCGACGCACCCCCTATACGCCCAGGAACCATGCGAACTCCGACGCGCTCTCCGTCCTCGACGCTCCTCCGAACGCTCGTGGCCTCGGTCGTGATCGCGTCCCTCGCGGCCTGTGGTTCGAGCGCGCCCCGCATCGTCGCGACGCCGATGACGAGCGCGCAGGGCGTCGTGTTCGAGAACGGCGTCGACTACATCGACGATCCCGCGCTGCTCGAGGGCAGCTGGCTCGAGACCTGGGAGCAAGAGGTCGATCTGCGCGTGCGCACCGCCGATGTGGTCGCGTACGTGCGCATCTCGACGTTGCGAACGGACACGGACCTCGAGCGCAACGAGACGCACCGCCTCGTCGCGCACATCGACACGCTGCGCCTGGGTGAGGGCGTGAGCGACGGCGACGAGCTCGAGCTCGTCGTGCGCGAGGGTGATCCGGGCTTCGACACCGTGCACAACCAGGATCCACGCATCCTGAACCAGCGCTTCGTCGCCTTCGTGAAGTGGACGCAGGAGAGCGAGGGCATGCCGATCGTCGCGCGCTGGCACCTGTCGCCCGCCTCCGAGCGCGTCGTGCGTCGTGTGAACTCGCTCGTCGAAGCCCGCCGCTCGCCCAACGACGATCGCCGCCGCATCATCGTCCACGACCAGCCCTCCGACGACGACGACGAGTGAGTCAGCGGGCCGGAGTCAGCGCGTTGGGCGCGGCGACTCGTCGAGCAAGGCGACCAGATCGGGCGGCAGCGGAGACTCGAACGTCACGCGCTCGCCGGTCATCGGGTGATCGATCGAGAGGCGATGCGCATGGAGCGCGTGTCGGTGGTGACCGAGCGTCGCGAGGGCCGCGTCCGTCATGCCGTCCTCGATGACGGTGAGGAAGATGTCCTGCGCGCCCGGGCCGTAGAGCTTGTCGCCCAACATCGGGTGACCGATCTCGGCCATGTGAACGCGGAGCTGGTGCTGACGTCCGGTGTGCGGCGTGAGGCGGACGAGCGTCCGATCTGCGCGACGCGACACCACCTCGAGCTCCGTGACGGCCTCCGCACCGTCGGGGTGCGTCTCCATGCACATGTGGAGTCCGCTCGTCGCGCGGCGGAGCGCGAGCGAGATCGAGCGCGTGTCCTCGGCCACCACTCCGCGAACGACCGCGAGGTAGACTTTGGACACGGTGCGCGCCTCGAACTGCTTCTTCACCCGGACGTCGTAGGGACCGGGCATCGCGCAGCACACGAGCCCGCTCGTCTCCTTGTCGAGACGGTGCGCGAGCTGAGGCCCGCCCTCGCCGAAGCGCTCGCGCAGCACGGAGGTCAGCGTGTTGCGGCGGTACGTGGCGGAGGGATGCACCGGCAAGCCAGCGGGCTTGTCGACGATCGTGATCGCCTCGTCTCGGTAGACGATGCCGATCTCGCGCGGCGCGTCGGGCTCGCGGAACCGCTCGCGCACGAGGCGCACGATCTCCTTCGCGCGCACGCGCTCCCACGGCGCGCGAGGCGTGCCGTCTTCGGTGCGCGCGCACGTCTCGACGATCTCCCTCGCGCGCTCGCGGTTCAGCCGCGGGATGCGCCACTCGAGGAAGCGGTCGAGACGCTGGCCCTCGAGCTCCCCCGGCACCCGAAACGTCAACACGACGGTGTCGTCGTGTTCGACGTCGTCAGGCGAAGAGAGCTCGTCGGACACGGCAGATCGCCCGGACGTGGAGGTGCCCCGCAGCGCCACGACCTAGGTCGTGCGCGGCGAAGCCCGCCGCGTCAGGCGGCCTTGGTGATCTTGTTCGACCGGATGCAGCGCGTGCAGACGCGCGTGTGAACGGGCGTTCCATCGAGCACGATGTGCACGGGCTGGAGGTTCGGCTCTTGCCACTTCCGCGACTTGCGGTTCGAGTGGCTGACGTTGTGGGCGGCCTGAGCACCCTTGCCGCAAACGGCACATCGATAGGCCATGGATCAAATTCTCCGTCGAAAGGGCGCGCTTCCTAGCATCCGCTCCCGGGACGATCAAGGATCTCTGCTCGCCCTCCGGTCCGACCCCGGGAATGCACCGCGAGAACCCGGCCGTTCTCGCAGCGCGCTGCGAGCTGCATGACCCCTTCTTCGCCCACTCCGAGCGGTTCGTCGACCCCGAATTCCGGGGTTTCTCGCGCGCGCGTGGGGGCGATCGTCGTGCTGTTCCTGGCGGGCCTGAGCGTGCTCACGCGCGACGCGCCGGCAGCTTCGCCGCGCCTCCCCCCGCCGATCGAGCCTCCCGTCGTCGAGACCGCGATCGTCGAAGAAGCGCCCTCGTCGCCGATCGAGGTGCGCTTCGAGGCGCCGCCGCTCGCCGACGGCGGGGCGCGCGCGTTCCTCGGATCGCTGCGCGTCGAGACGGACGATGGCGTCCTCCTCCGCGAGGCCGAGGTGCGCGAGGCGACGGTGCGGGTCCTCGATCTGCCCGCCGGTCCCTACGTGCTCCGCGCCCACATCTCTGGCTTCGCTCAGGTCACCCGCGCGATCCGCACGCCGCGCGAGGAGCTGCTGATCACGCTCGAGCCGATCGCGCGCGTGGCCGGACAGATCCACGGACCCGACGGCCTGCCGCACGTGGCGACGGTCCGGATCGTCGGATCCGGCATCTGGCCGGGCCGCGAGGTCACCGCCGACGCGGACGGTCGCTTCGTCTTCGAGGGCGTGCCCGCGGGCGTGTACGAAGTGGAAGCCAGCAGCGAGTCGCTCGTCGCCGAGTCTCGGCGCGGGCTCACGGTCGATCCCGAGGCGAGCGTGTTCGTCGGTCTTCGCCTCGCGGAGGGCGGCTTCGTGACCGGGCAGATCGTCGAGCCGATGGGGCGCCCCGTGGCGGGCGCCGAGGTCGTGGCCTCGGTCGCCGCGGTCTCGGCATCGTCTCGGGCGACGCTGAGCGACGCGAGCGGCGCGTTCCGCGTCGGCCCGTTCGCGATGGGCGGCGTGAGCGTCGACGTGCGCGCCACGGGCTACGTGAGCTCCGTCGCCCAGCCGTGCCGCACCGACGCGCCGTGTCGCATCACGATGTCCGAGGGCGCGACGCTCCGAGGTCGCGTGCTCGACGCGCAGCACGAGCCGCTCGCCAACGCGTGGATCGAGGTCATCGGCGACGCGAGCGATCGGAGCCCGATCGCGGTGAGCGCCACCGTGCTGCCGCTCGCGCCGCTGTTGTTCGCGCCCGTCGCGTCCCCCGTCGTGGCGCCCGTCGACAGCGCCCTTCCCGCGCTGCCCACCGCGTCGAGCCCCACCGACATGCTCTCGATGCCGGGCCTCGGCACCACGGACTCGGTGCCGCCGATCCCGCTCGCGGTCGGCGAGATCCCGGAGATCGCGCTCACACCCGGCGGCGTGGGATCGAGCGGCGAGGGATCGCCCGCGCCGGTCGCGCCACAGATCGTGCACACGAGCCTCCGCACCAACGACGACGGCGAGTTCGTCGTGAGCGGCCTGCCGCCCGGACGCGTCGAGGTGATCGCCCGCGCGCCCGGTCATCGCGCCGCGCGATCGCCGCGCATCCAGCTCACCGCAGGTCACGCGCGCGAAGGCGTCGAGCTGGTGCTCGAAGCGGGCGGGCACATCACCGGTCACGTCGTCGATGAGAACGGTCGCGCGGCTGACGCGCGCATCGAGGCGCGCATCGAGAACGATCCGGTGCCTCGCTACTTCTCGACCGATGCGCGAGGCGCGTTCCGGCTCGAGGACGTGGGCGGCGCCGTGCTGCTCTTCGTCGCGAGCGAGGGTCGCCCCACGATCGAGCGCATCGTCGACGTGCGCGGCGGTCGCACCGAAGACCTCGCGATCTCGCTCGACGCGGGGCGACGAACGGTGCGCGCCATCGTCCTCGATCCCGACGGCGATCCCGTCGAAGACGCGCTCGTCCGCATCGAGACGCTGGCCCCTGGAACGGGGCAGCCGCGCACGCTCGTCACCGACGCCAACGGAGAGGTGGAGCTCGCCGCTGCGCCTCCGGGACCGCTGTCGTTCGAGGCGTCGCACCCACGCTTCACGAGCGCGCCGGTGGTCAGCCGCGACGACGCCCGCGTGACGCTGACGCTGGCCGCGCCCTTCTCCGCGCAGACCACGCTGCTCGACGCGTGGACCGGCGCTCCGATCGGCGACGCGGAGATCACGTGGACGTGTCTCGACGCTGATCCGTGTCACCGCACGTCGTCGAGCACGGTGGATGGCGTGGTCGAGATGCTCCGCGTTCGCGCGAGCCGCTACCGCGTCGACGTGCGCGCGAGCGGGTATGCGCCGCGCACCTACGAGCTCGACCTGCGCGCGCCGCGTCGGGGTGATGTCGTCGAGCTCGATCCCTTCGTGCTCGAGCCGGGTCTCCGGGTGAGCGGCGACGTCGTCGATCCCTTCGGCCGCGTGGTCTCGGGGGCCGAGGTCTCGATCGCCGCGACCGACACGCGCGACGCGCTGCGCGCGATCACCGACGAACGTGGTCACTTCGAGATCCTGGGCGTGCCTTCTGGGCGTCGCACCGCGGTGGCCCTTCACGCGAGCGCAGGTCGCGAGACGCACGCCTTCGACGTCCGTCGCGATCGTGATCCCGCGCCGTTCGTGATCCATCTCCCCGCGCGCTTCGACGACGAGGCCACGCAGGGCGATCGCGCGCGCCGCGTGATCGGCGTCGGCATCTCGCTCGCGGAGACCTCGCCCACGATCGTCCACGTGGACACCGCAGGCGCCCGACGCGCGGGCTTGGTGACCGGCGACGTGATCGTGTCGATCGACGGCGTGGCGGTGAGCGACCCGACGACGGCAGTGGAGCGGCTGCGCGGCGCGGCGTTCCTGCCGTCGCTCCTCGAGGTCCGACGCGACGGACACGTCTTCTACGTGCGCGCGCCGCACGAGCTCCATTGAGCGGTCAGGCGATGCGGTAGCGCTCGCCGTCCTTCACGACCTCGCCGTCTTCGACGAGCTTCACGAGGTGCGCCTCGAGCGAGAGCGCGGCGAGAGGCCACACCGTCATCGGCGTGTCGGCGTACGCCACGGGCACGAGCCCGAGCACGGTAGACGGCCCGCTCGATCGGAGCGCCTCGCGCACCTTGCTCTCGCGGCCGAGGCGATGACGCACGTAGTGCGCGAGCGCGCTCGGCGCGTCGGTGAGCGCCGGACCGTGCGAGGGGAGGAGCACGCGCGATCCCTCCGCGAGCCGCCTCAGCGAGGCGAGGTAGAGCGACATGCTGCCCTCGCTGGGCTCGACGAGGATGGTCCCGATGCCCGCGACCATGTCACCCGCGATCACGGTGCCGTCTCCGTCGCGCAGACAGAGGTGTCCTGGAGCGTGCCCGGGCGTGTGGAGCGCGTCCCACGCGCGGCCCGTGTCGTCCTCGATCCGCTCGCCTTCGTTCATCACGCGATCGATCGCGAAGGGCACGCGCGACGCCGTCTCTGCGTGCGCCCACACGGGTGCGCCGGTGCGCGACACGAGCGCCTCGACCGCGCCGATGTGATCGATGTGGTGGTGCGTGAGGTAGATCGCGCGCACGCGGCACTCGGCGTCGTCGAGCGCATCGAAGAGCCGCGCCTGTTCGCGACGACGCGGGCTCGCGGGCTCGACGACGATCACGTCCCGCTCACCGAGCACGTACGCGTTCGTGTGCGTGGCGGGCGGCAGCGTCGGCGTCTCGAGCGCGATCACGCGCACCCCCTTCGCGACCTCGACGAGCGCGTCGCTCATTCGTCGTCGAAGGTGGGGACCTTCGGCGCGCGCAGGGCTCGCGTCTGGCCCGTGGAGAGACCGTCGCCATCGCGCGGGAACATCGACGCGCGCGCACCGGGGAGGATCGACGGAGAGCGCCCTTCCTTCGCGTTCTTCGGGTCACCGATGAGCGTGAGGCACTGCTTGAGCACCGTCTTCATGGTGTCGAACACGCCGACGCCGCGGACCGCGATGGCCTCGAACTCGGGCACACCGCGCGGCACCCGGAGCGCGCTCCGGAGCTCCGCGACCGACGCGACGCCGTCGAGATCGCGCTTGTTGTACTGCACGACGAGCGGGAGCCGATCAGGGTCGTCGCCCTGCTGGCGCAGGTTCGCGGCGAGATCGATCACCGACTGCCGGTTGTCCTCCATGCGCGCGCGCTGCGAGTCGACGACGAACACGATGCCGTCCACGTGCCGGAGCACGAGGCGTCGCGTCTTGTCCTGCGCGATCTGACCGGGCACCGTGCAGAGGTGCAGGCGGACTTGGTAGCCCTTGAACTCGCCGAGATCGACGGGCAGCAGATCGAAGAACAGCGTTCGCTCGGACTCGGCCGCGAGCGAGATCAGCTTCCCGCGACGCTCGGGCTTGCTGTGCTTGTGGATGAACTCGAGGTTCGTGGTCTTCCCGCCCAGCCCAGGCCCGTAGTAAACGAGCTTGAAGTGGATCTCGTGGCGCGAGTGTTGGACGAGCGGCATCGCGGCGGCCTGCGGGCGCGCGGAGCATATCACCGTGCCTCGCGCATCGGCGGTCTCGTCCTCTCCCGCTCGTCGTGGGTCGCGTGGGCGGTGCTGGGGATCCTCCTGGTCCTCCCTGGATGCGGCGCGTCCTCGCCCCGAGAAACGTCGGCACGACACGCCGCGATCCAGGTCCACGAGGCCGTTCTCGAGCGCAGCATCCTCCGCGGCGAGTCGCTCCGCGACGAGATCGTGCGGGACGGCCAGACTGATCCCGCCTGCCAAGCGCTCGTCGCGGCGCTCGAGGAAGTGAGCCGCGCCGCCGCGCAGGTCTGCGACGAAGGACACGGCGCGAACGACCGTGACGCGGACCTCCGCTGCGAGCGCGCTCGGCGACGCGCTCGCGACGCGACGTCCAGCTGGGACCGCTGCACGACCAGCGCACCGCCCCCGGCCTGATCCACCGGTCCCGCGCCGTTGACGCCGCGGGGAGGCACGCGCACAAAGCCGCGCATGTCGCGTCCCGAGCCGTCCCACGAGGGCCGAGCGTGGTCGGAGTTGGCCCGAGAGGTCGCCCACGATCGCGCACGGCCGCCGCGCGACTGGCCGACGGGAGCTTGGGAAGTGCTGCGCGGCACGCTGCCGCCGGTCCTCGAAGGCGACGGCGTCCGCGGCCTGCTCGCGTCGATCGTCGCGGGCGTGGCGTGGCTCGGCGCTGGCTTTCGCGAGATGGTCGCGGGCACCGCGATCGATCCGTTCGCCCTCTTGATGCGCGTCCTCGCCGTCGGCCTCACCACGCGCGCGCTGCTGCTGCTCTTCGGACTGGGCAAGCGCCTCGTGATCGCCGCCCGCGCGAGCCGCGCGCGGCTGGTGCTGACCCCCGAAGGCCTCGTGTTCTTCGATGGCTCACGCACGATCACCTTCGAGCGCAGCGCGATCACGTCGATCGTGGAGACGGGCATGTGGCAGACGCGCCGCTCGAGCGGACGTCGCTGGGCCGACGTGCTCGTCGTCGGGTCGTCTCGCGACGCGCTGTTCATGGCGATCCCCCCGCTCTTCGAGCACAGCCCGGGCGTGCTCGCCGAGAAGCTCATGCGCTGGCTCGGACCGGCGCCCTACGAGGAGTCGCCGACGTTCCCCGACCCCGCGCCGCTGGCGAGCAAGGTCTACGACGAGGCCGCGCAAGGCATCACGCAGCCTGGAACGCTGGTCATCCCGCACGGCTCGAGCTGGGTGCGCCAAGGCCCGTACGCCACCGTCCTCCTCGCGGTCGTGATGATCGAAGGGCTCGCGCGCCTCGACGTCGAGATCCCCACGGACGTGCTGCCGTATGCGCTCCTCGCGGTGGTCGTGGCGTTGGTGCTTCCGCTCGGCTGGCTCTGGCGCACGCGCCGCGAGATCGCAGTGCGCAAGGGCATCGCGCTCGTGCTCACGCCGTCGGAGCTCCTCCTCCGCACCGGCACCGGCGTGCACCGCGCGCGATGGTCCAAGCTCCAGCGCGTGTCGATCGACACCAAGCGCGCGTTCAGCGTCCTCGACGGCGTGCACGAGTCGAAAGCGCTGGTCCTCAAGCGCAAGGACGAGCCGCCCATCCGCTACGACGAGGCCTTCCTCGGCCTGCCCGCCGAGGTCGCGCAGGTCCTGCTCGATGCGTACCGAACGGGGCAGCTCCCGCACGGTCGCACCGCTGCGCCTCCGGACGAGGCGCCCGCAGCCTCAGCCGCCGATGAGGCCGCGAAGCTCGACGAGCCCGCGCCCGATGCCGAGACCGATCGCGCGTGACATCACGCGGCTCATGCCCGGCAAGGGCGTGACCATGCGGATGTTCCACGTGAGGTGCGCGCCGTCCGTGCCGTTCACGCGCTTGGGCTCGATCAAGATCTCGCCGCGGTGGTGCGAGAGCCCCCCGCCGCGCACGACCCGATAGACGAGGCGGTGCGGGGCATCGGCGTACACGACCTCTTCGTCGATCGCCGAGGGCCCGATGCGCACGCGGCGCACGGCGCCCACGCCGCTCTCGTCGCCGCGCACGATCAGCCGCACGGTCGCGCCCGTCCACTTGCCCATCGAGGCGTGATCGGTGACCGCCGCCCACACGCGCTCGGGTGGCACGGCGAAGTCTTGCTCGAGCTTGAGATCGCGCTGGCTCATCGCGTCACGCCGTCCACGCGACCTCGACGATCTCGTAGACACGCTCGCCGCCGGGCGCGTTCACGGTGACCTCGTCGCCGACCTTGCGGTTGATCATCGCGCGCGCGATCGGCGAAGACACCGAGATGGTGCCCTTCTTCAGATCGGCCTCGTCCGGTCCGACGATCCGGTAGCGGAGCTTCTTTCCGCTCTCCGCGTCCTCGAGGCCGACCCACGCGCCGAACTTCACCTTGTCGCCGCTGAACGTCGAGGGATCGATGACCTCTGCGCGCGAGACGCTGTCCTCGATCTGGTTGATGCGCGCCTCGACCATCCCCTGCTTCTCCTTGGCCGCGTGGTACTCGGCGTTCTCGCGGAGATCGCCGTGCTCGCGCGCCACGCCGATCTCTTTCGAGATGCGCGGGCGTTCGACCTTCTTCAGGTGGTCGACCTCGACGAGGAGCGCAGCGTGCCCTTCGGGCGTCATGGGGACCTTGTCCATCCAACCCTCATAGGACGGGCCCTCCGCGAGGGCAAATTCGACTCCACCCTTCGCGCGGGTGCGACCTCGAGCAGAGCTCAGCGGGAGAAGCACGCGTGGTGAAACCGCAGCAGCTCGAGCGACCCTGGGCCGCGGTTGAAGGAATAACCGTGCGGCCCCGAATACTCGATGATCTCATGGGTGATCCCCCGCGCGCGCCACGCGGCCGAGAGCTCGCGGGTCACGCCGAGGAACGGATCGCGCTCGCTCGACGCGACGCGCAGGCAGCGCGTGCCTCCCCCCGCCAGCGCGCCATACGCCGCCACACGCCCGCGGATCGCGGGCTGGATGCCGCCGACGCTCCCGAACGCGTCGGGGCGACGCAGGCCGACCTCGAGCGCCACCATCCCTCCGAGCGACACCCCATCCAGCGCCGTGCGCTGCGGTTCGCTCGTCAGCGCTGGCAGGCTTCGGCGCACGGTCGGGAGCATCACGTCCGTGAGCCATCGCCCGTACGCGGCGATCGCCTCCGAGCCCGGCCTCTCTTCCATGAAGTCCGGCGTGTAGGGCATCACCACGGCCACGTCGCGGAACGGACGCGCCCGGAGCGCGCGGGTCATCGACCGGAGCTGCCCCTCGCTCGCCATCCCTCCCGCGTCGGCGGTCGTGACGCGGCCTCGGCTCATGGCCGCGAACGCACCCTCGAGCGCGTAGTCGTCGAGCCAGCCGCGGACGCCGCGCTGCGCTCCGCGCACGGCCTCGCCGCGACCGTGGAGCGCGACGATCACCGACAACGATCCCGGCGCGTGCGCGCCCGACGGCAAGAGGACGAGCACCTCTTCGCTGCCTCCCGCCGTAGGCACGTCGTGAGGGACGTTCGCGATCACCTCACGCCGCGAGAGAGGCCGCGCGGCTCGCTGCGCATGCGCGTGTTCGTCGAGGTCGGGGGCGCCACACAAGCACGCCGCGGTCAGGAGCCCAGCACCGATCAGCAGCCCAGCCCAGGTGAGGCCACGCCGGGACGTGTCGTTCGTTCGCGAGTCGTCGCGCGTGCTCACGGAGCGGTGGAGCGACGACGGCGCAGGTCCTCGTGATATTCCTGGATCGAGCGCACCGCGAGCGGTCCTTCGCGTCGCGCCTCGAGCGCATCGACGGCCGCGACGGCCGCAGCGATCGTCGTGAAGTACGGGATGCCCGAGACGAGCGTCTGTCTCCGCAGCGAGTAGCTGTCGCGGATCGCCTGCGCGCCCTCGGTCGTGTTGATGACGATCGCGATCTCGCGGTTCGTGAGCCGATCCACGATGTGAGGGCGTCCCTCGCGCACCTTGTTCACGCGCTCGCTCGGGATGCCCGCGCGCAAGAGCGCGTCCTGCGTGCCGCCCGTGGCCACCACCTGGTAGCCGAGCTCCGTGAGACGCAGCGCGACCTCGCAGGCCGCGGGCTTGTCGTCGTCGCGCACGCTCATGAACACGCGGCCCTCGCGCGGCAGCTTGCTGCCCGCAGCGAGCTGGGCCTTGAGGAACGCGCTCGGCAGGCCGTTCGAGAGGCCCATGACCTCGCCCGTCGATCGCATCTCGGGCCCGAGGATGGTGTCGACGCCCGGGAACTTCGTGAACGGGAAGACCGACTCCTTCACGGCGACGTGGCTGGGCACGATCTCGCGCGTGAAGCCGAGCTCCTGGAGCGTCTTGCCCGCCATGACCTTCGCGCCGAGCTTCGCGAGCGGCACGCCGATGGCCTTGCTCACGAAGGGCACCGTGCGCGACGCGCGCGGGTTCACCTCGAGCACGAAGACCGCGCTGCCCTTCACCGCGAACTGCACGTTCATGAGCCCGACGACGCCGAGCTCGAGCGCGAGCGCGCGCGTGGAGGAGCGGATGCTCGCGAGCACCTCGGGCGGGAGCGCATGCGCCGGCAGCACCATCGAGCTGTCGCCGGAGTGCACGCCCGCTTCTTCGATGTGCTGGAGGAGGCCGCCGATCACGACGGTCTTGCCATCCGAGATGCAGTCGACGTCGACCTCGATCGCGTCCTTGAGGAAGTGATCGACGAGGATCGTCTGCTTCTCGGCGTCCTCGACGGCCTGGAGCGCGACGGTGAAGTACTGCGCGAGGTCGGCGCGCGAGTGCACCACCTCCATCGCGCGCCCGCCGAGCACGTAGCTCGGTCGCACGACGACGGGGAAGCCGATGCGCTCGGCGATGTCGAACGCCTCCTGCATGCCGCGCGCGATGCCGCCCTGCGGCCGCTTGAGCGCGAGCTTGGTGAGCAGCTCGTCGAACTGCTCGCGATCCTCGGCGCGATCGATCGCGGCGGCGCTCGTGCCGAGGATCGGCACGCCTGCGCGCGAGAGCGCCATCGCGAGCTTCAGCGGTGTCTGTCCGCCGTACTGCACGATGAGGCCGTGCGGCTTCTCGACCTCGACGATGGCGAGCACGTCCTCGAGCGTGAGCGGCTCGAAGTAGAGGCGATCGCTCGTGTCGAAGTCGGTCGAGACCGTCTCGGGGTTGCAGTTGACCATGATGGTCTCGAACCCGAGCTCCTTCAGCGCGAACGACGCGTGCACGCAGCAGTAGTCGAACTCGATCCCCTGCCCGATGCGGTTCGGCCCGCCGCCGAGGATCATCACCTTCTTGCGATCCGTGGGCGCTGCTTCCGAGGCGCGCCCCGACGTCGAGTAGAGGTACGGCGTCTTGGCGACGAACTCGGCCGCGCAGGTGTCGACGCGCGCGTAGATGGGCCGCACGTCGAGGCTCGCGCGGCTCTTCGCGACGCTCGCGCGATCTTCGCCGCGGAGCGATCCGATGCGTGAGTCGGTGAACCCCATCGCCTTCGCGCGACGAAGCGCGTCGCGCTCGAGCGCCCTGCCCTTGCCCGCCTCGATGCCGCGCTCTTCCGCGATCAGCTCGGCGAGCTGCGTGAGGAACCACGGGTCGATCATCGTCGCGCGGTGGAGCTCGTCGATGGTCGCGCCGAGGCGCAGCGCGTCGCACAGGTACCAGACGCGGTCACCGAGCGGCGTCTGCACGATGTCGAGGATCGCCTCGCGCAGCTCGTCGTCGGTCGCGCTCGGCAGGTTCTCGTTCTTGCGCGGCGCGCCGAGGAGGATCGGCGTGCCCGGCGCCTGCGTGCGCATCGCGCGGACCTCGCTCGCGAGCTGGAGGTAGTCCGCGCGCTCGAGCAGCGACACGAGCCCGTCGCGCCCGATCTCGAGCGAGCGCGCGGCCTTCTGGAAGGCCTCCTTGAACGTCTTGCCGATCGACATCGCCTCGCCGACGGACTTCATCTGCGTCGTGAGGCGCGGGTCGGCGCCGCGGAACTTCTCGAACGCGAAGCGCGGCCACTTCACGACCACGTAGTCGATCGTCGGCTCGAACGCGGCGCTCGTGCCGGTGATCGTGTTCACGAGCTCGTCGAGCCGATAGCCGACCGCCAGCTTCGCGGCGATACGCGCGATCGGGTAGCCCGTGGCCTTCGACGCGAGCGCGCTCGAGCGCGACACGCGCGGGTTCATCTCGATGACGATCATGCGACCGTCCTTCGGATCGATCGCGAACTGGATGTTCGAGCCGCCGGTCTCGACGCCGATCTCCGAGATCACCGCGCGCGCTGCGTTGCGGAGGATCTGGTACTCCTTGTCGGTCAGCGTCATCGCGGGGGCGACGGTGATCGAGTCACCCGTGTGCACGCCCATCGGATCGAAGTTCTCGATCGTGCAGATGACGGAGAAGTTGTCCGCGCGATCGCGGATGACCTCGAGCTCGTACTCCTTCCACCCGAGCACGCTCTCTTCGATCAGGCACTCGTGCGTGGGGCTCTGCGAGAACGCCCAGCGGATGGCGGCGTCGAACTCGGTGCGGTTGTAGGCGATGCCGCCGCCCGTGCCGCCCATCGTGAACGACGGGCGCAGGATCACGGGGAAGCCGATCTCGGCGACCGCAGCGTCGGCCTCTTCGAGCGTCTTGGCGGTGCGCGCGCGACAGACGCCGAGGCCGATCTTCTCCATCGCTCGCTTGAACAGCTCGCGATCCTCGGCCTTGTTGATCGCGTCGACGTTGGCGCCGAGCAGCTCGACGCCGTACTTCGCGAGCGCGCCGCTCTCGTGGAGCGCGAGCGCGAGGTTCAGCGCGGTCTGTCCGCCGAGCGTCGGCAGCAGCGCCTGCGGCCTCTCGCGCGCGATGATCGCCTCGACGATCTCGGGAACCAGCGGCTCGATGTACGTGCGATCCGCGAACTCGGGATCCGTCATGATCGTGGCCGGATTCGAGTTCACGAGGACGACCTCGTAACCCTCCTCCTTCAGCGCTTTCGCGCCCTGCGTGCCCGAGTAGTCGAACTCGCACGCTTGCCCGATCACGATCGGCCCGGAGCCGAGGAGGAGGATCTTCTTGATGTCATCCCGACGCGGCATCGGGGGCGGCTGGTACCAGGCGCCGCGATGCACCGCAAGCAGCGCTTCGGGCAGGCGCGCACCACGGGGCACATCGCCCCACGTCCGCGCTCAGGCGCTCGTCATCGCGTCGAGGATCGCGCGTCCCCGCGGACCCCTCGCAGAGAGCCTCGCCGCGCGCCCGCGAGTCGCGATCGCGAGCGTGACGAGCACGCCGTCCTTGGCCACGGCATCCCCGAAGCGCTCACCCCACTCGACGAAGCCCACGGACTCCACGAGCAGATCACGCAGGCCGAGCTCGTCGAGCTCGCTCGCGTCACCCAGCCGGTAGAGATCCGCGTGGACGATGGGCACACGCCCCTCGTGCTCGTTCACGAGCGCGAACGTCGGGCTCTGGATAGGAAGCTTGGAAGGAACGCCGAGCGCACGACACATCGCGCGCACGAAGAACGTCTTGCCCGCCCCGAGCGCTCCTTCGAGGAAGACGACGTCGCCCACCACGAGGACGGACGCGAGCCGACGCGCGAGGCGAATCGTCGCCCTGCGCGTCGGCAGGGCGACTTCCACCAAACGCTCGTCTGTAGGAGGCACTGTTCACCCAGACGCTCACGCGGAGACGGCAAGCGGGGCTGGGGCCCGTGCTTGCGATGATGGGGCGCAGCGCCCGGCAGCGAAGCGGTGCCCACATGAACGACGTGAGGTGCGGCCGGGTCTGGGGCGGAGCCCCAGGTCAAGTAATGGCGATTTGGATGCCCAGCGCCTGGCGGAGTCGGAAGTACTCCTCGGACACGCTGAACAGAACGAGCTCCTTGACCTTCTCCTTGGGGGGAACGTCGACAGGGCCCGTGGCACCGAGCGCCTGCACCATGCGCGCGGCGGTGTCGAGGTCGTTGCAGACGAGGAAGCCCGCGCGGCACGCGGTGATCTCCACGCCCTGCAGCCACTTCTTCACGTCCGTGCGCGCGCCTGCCTGAACGAAGCGGCGACCGAGCGTGCCGATCGCGTCCATCTGCGGCGCCTGGAGGTACTTGCGGA
Source organism: uncultured Sandaracinaceae bacterium (assembly GCA_964502175.1). Taxonomy (GTDB): domain Bacteria; phylum Myxococcota_A; class Polyangia; order Polyangiales; family Sandaracinaceae; genus JAFLCL01. Next base: position 103,974 of record CAZCVE010000008.1, on the reverse strand, counting down.
GCTCCTGCGCGGTCTGGTCGATCTGCGCATCACCCGGCACGAGGTTGGCGAGGCGGAGCGACGCCATGAGCACCGTCTTGAGCTCGGTGTTCGAGGGCATCAGCGTGCGGATGTAGTGCTCGGGTCGGTAGTCCGAGAGGTGGCGCGCCGCGATGAACATCAGGTCGAGCGGCTGGAAGCCCGTGAGCAGCGTCGAGCCGCAGAGCGAGGCGAGCGGGAACACGCGGAGGTGCGTGAGGCCGCCGGCGACGTCCTGACGGAGGAAGAGGCGCGGCGCGGGCATGCCGAGCACCTGCGAGACGAACCCGAACGTCCGCGGGAACGCGCCCGTGTGCGTGTTGGGATCGACCTGGTACTTCGGCGCCAGACCCGCATCGCGATCGGACTGACCGCGCATCGAGAGGATCGCCGGCCACACCTGCGAGAAGATCTTCGAGACGACGAGATCCTCGTCCGGGTGCGCGAGATCCTTCAGCCAGCGCTCGTCGTCGAGACGAGACGTCGGGCGGATCGGGCCGCGCGCGCGGTACTGCTCGAAGTACTGCTGCTGCTCGGCGTCGGCCTTCTTGAGGAAGCACAGCGTCGACGCGAGGCACCACGCCTTGTCGTACTGACGCGCCTCGAAGTAGAGCTTGTAGAGCGCCTGGTAGGACTCGACGCGATGCGGGTCCTGCTTGAGCAGCCACTGCTGCTCGGCGATCGCGTCGTCGACGCGACCGGGGATGACGGCGTAGAGCTCCGCGAGGATCTGGTGCTCCTGCGGGCTCTCCGGACGGATCTGCGAGGCCATCTTGAAGGCCTCCACCGAGGTCTCCGGCTGGTTCATGCGGTCGCGGTAGATGACGCCGAGGTTGTGCCAGAGCGTGTGCTCGAGCTCTCGGTTCTCGTTGCCCGTGAAGACCTTGCCCGTCACGCGGCGGAGCATCTTGCGGAACGCGCGCTCGAGCTGCTTCCAGTCCTTGCGGCCGTTGAGGATCTTGTTGATCGCCTCGAAGGCCTTGAGCTGCGAAGGCTCGAGCTCGAGGGCTGCGTCGAGCTCGGCGAGCGCACGATCGAGATCCTTCACCTCGTCACGAAGGATGACGGCGACCGTGTACTTGTACTTCGAGCGCTGCGACTTCTTCGACTCGTCGCTCGCGTCCTGATCCTCGACGAGGCCAGAGATACGCTCGATGATCTCGATCGCCGAGTCCCACTGCTTCGTCGTCTGATGGAGGATGAGGAGCTTGTGGAGGAGCTTGTGCGTCTTGGGACGCATCTCGAGCGCCTCGTAGTAGCTCTCGACCGCCTTGCTCGCGTTCTTGACCTTCTCGTTCCACAGGTCGCCGATCTGCTCGAGCATCTGGAACCGCTCGTCGGTCGATGCCTGCTCGAGGATCTGCTTCTTGAAGTGGATGACCTGCTCCCAGTCGTTCTGGGACTCGTACAGGCCGACCACGGCCTCGAGCGTCGGGCGATGCGTCGCCGTCTCCTCGAGCGCCTTGTCGAACATGTTGAGCGCCTTGCGGCGATCGCCCTGCTCGCGCTTGATGACGCCGAGTCGGTAGAAGACGTCGGTGAGCTGCTCCTTGTCGACGTCGTCGCGATGGTGCGCGAGCACCATCTGGTAGTACTTGAACGCCTGCTCCCAGTTCTGCGCGGCGTAGTACGCGTTCGACAGCGCGAGCAGCGTGGGCAGGTGCTGCTGATCGAGCTGGTAGGCCTTCGTGAGGGCCTTGATCGCGGCGTCGGTGTTGTTCGTCTTCTGCGCGGCCTCGCCGAGCATGAACGCGAGGCGCTGCTGGTCGCCCGCCTCACGCTTGCCCGAGCGCTTCACGAGCATGTCGAGGAGCGGCAGCGCGTTCTCGTGATCCTCGGTGCGCATCGCCTCTTCGGCGAGCGGCAGCGCGGCCTCTTCGTTGTCCTGGTCCTGGCGGAACGCCGCCTGGAAGCACTCGATCGCGCGGTCGTGCTCGTCGAGCTTGTCCTCGTACAAGCGTCCCAGCTCGACGAGGAGGCGCGCGATCAAGCGCGGCTGCTGCTGATGCTGCGACTCCTGCTCGAGCATCTTCGCGGCCGCGAGCCAGTCGCCCGAGTCGAGGTGGATCTTCCGCATCGCCTCGAGCGAAGGAAGGTGTCCGGCCTCGACGTCGAGCGCGCTCTGGTACTGATCCACCGCGCTCGCGCGATCGCCGATCTTCTCGTCGAGCAGGCGACCCATGCGGTAGCGGAGATCGACGACCGCCTGCGGATCGTGGAGCAGCCGCGAGAGGTGCATCATCGTGTCGAGCGCCTGGCCGTGATCGCCGCGCTTGTCGTAGATGCGCGTGAGCGCATCGAGCGCGGTCACGTTGTCGGGGTTGATCGCCGTGATGTTGAGGTAGGCGTCGACCGCGCGATCCGCGTCGTGGAGCTCCGCGTTGTAGACGTCGCCGATGGCCGCGAGGAGCTGCTGCTTCTCGGTGCGATCCGGCGTCGCCGACACGTGGCGCTCGTAGGTGCCGATCAGCTGATCCCACTTCTGCACGCCGCGGTAGATGCGCTCGAGGCCGCGGTACGCGGTGTCGTTCGCCGGATCGATCTCGACGACCTTCTCGAGGCGCTCGGCCGCCTTGTCGGGCTTGACGAACTCTTCCTCCCACATCGCGGCGACGCGAAGCAGGATCTGGATGCGCTCCTTCTCGGTGGTGACGCCCTCGTACTGCTGCTCGAGGACCTGGAGCAGCTCCGGCCAGCGCTCCTTCTGCGAGTAGAGGCGCTCGAGGCCCTTGAGGGCGCGGAGGTTGGTCGCGTCGGTCGTGAGCACCGAGCGGTACGTCGCGATCGCCTCTTCGGCGTCGCCCGTGCGGTCCTCGTAGGCCTCGGCGATCTGAAGCTTCGCGCGGAGGACATCCTCCGGCGTCTGGAGCGCGTCGGCCTTGCGGCGGAGCACGTCGAGGAGCGCCGCCCACTCACCGCTCTCGCGGTACACGCGCTCGAGCGCCTCGAGCGCGCCGATGTGCGTGGGGTCGGTGTCGAGGGCCTGCTGGTAGTAGCCGCGCGACTGCTCGGGCGTGCCGAGGTGCTGCGCCGCGAGGTCGCCCATCTGGACGAACACGCCCGCCTTGTCCGCGGGCTCCGACGTGATGTCGACGAGGCGACCGAGGACCTGCTTGAGGGTCTGCCACTGCTGCGTCGAGCGGTAGAGATCCGCCATCTGGCGCATCGCCGGCACGTTCGCCGGATCGAGGCCGAGGATCTGCTGGTAGTACGGGATCGCGTACTCGGGCCGACCGAGCTCCGCGCCGTACCACTTCGCGCAGGCGAGGCAGATCGCGATCTTCGTCTTCGGGTCGGTCGCCTCTTGCAGCGCCGTGTTCGCCGCGCCGAGGAGGTCGTTCCACTTCTGCGTGAGCCCGGCGACGCGCTCGAGCTCGTCTGTGTTCGGGTCGGTGTAGTCGACCTCCCACGCGAGCTGGAGCGCCTCGAACGCCGCTTCCTTGTCGCCGAGGTGCTTCTCCTGCACCTCCGCGATCTTGCGGAGGAGCGCGACGCGCGGCGCCGTCTCTTCCGTGTTCTCGAAGCGCGTCGTGTAGAGTTCGGCGAGCTCCTCCCAACGATCCGCCGCCTTGTGGAGCTTCTCGATCTCCACGAACGCAACCTCGTGGTTCGGATCGACGTCGAGGATGCGCTGGTAGGCGCTCGTGCCGCGGTCGGCATCGTTCGCGGGCGAGGCCCACGTGCTCGCGACCGTGAGCAGCGTCGCGATCTTGTCCTCGGGCGCCTCGAGCGCATCGGCACGACGCTCGAAGATCTGGATCTGATCGACCCAGTTCTCGTTCGCCGCGTAGAGGCGCTCGAGCGCGTCCATCGCCGCGAAGTTCGTCGGGCTGAGATCGAGCGCCTTGTTGAACGCATCGATCGCATCCGCGGGCTGCTGGAGCGTCGTCTCGTAGAGCGCGCCGAGCTGCATGTAGCAAGTCTCGATCGTCTGATCGTCGAGCGTCGCCGCGCCGACCTCGATCACACGATGGAGCGAGTCGACGAGCTCCGACGTCTGACCGTTCGATCGGTAGACCTCGATGAGCGCGAAGAGCGCGCCCGTGTTCGTCGGATCGATGTCGAGGACGCGCTGCCAGTTGTCGACGGCGTTGCGCTCGTTCTTGAGCTTGCCGTACCAGATGCGTCCGAGGTCGGTGAAGATCTGGACGCGCGCTTCGTCGTCGGCGGCGATCGCGGCTTCGCGATCCAGCACCTCGACGAGCTCCTGGAAGCGACCCGCGCGGGCGTGGAGATCTCCGAGCGCGTTGAGCGCCTCGGGATCCTCGCCGCGGAGCTCGAGCACCTGGCCCCACAGCGTCGAGGCCTGCGCCTCGTTGCCGAGGTAGCCCTCCGAGAGGCGCGCCATCTTGGCGAGCACGTCGGCGCGACCCGAGTCCCCGAGCGCCACCTTCAGCTCACGCTCGAAGGTGCGGTAGAGGTTCGGCCACTCTTCCTTCTCGGTGTAGATGCTGGCGAGCGCGGTGATCGAGGGCTCGTGCTCCGCGTCGAGACCTTCGACGCCATCGCGCCCGAGGATCACCAGGTAGACGCCGACGGCCTCGTCGATGCGACCGAGGTCGTTCTCGAGCACCTGCGCGCGGCGGAACGAGAGCTCCACCTTGTCGCGCGCGTCTTCGGTGACGCCGATGCGTCGCGCGAGCACCTCTTGCAGCGCCTCGGCAGCGCCGTTCTCGAGGTAGATGCGATCGAGAGCCTCGAGCGACTCCACCTCGGTCGGGCTCGCAGTGAGCACGAAGAGGTGCGTGTCGACCGCGCGCGGAACGTCGTTGAGCTCGTTCTCGTAGATGCGCGCGAGGCGATGACCGACGGTCACGCGCGTCGCCGCGTCCGTGTTCTGCGTGAGCACGGTGGCGAGCGTGTCGGCGAGCGGCTCCCAGCTGCCGAGCGCGCCCGCGAGGCGCTCCGTGTCGCCCACGGAGCGCTCGTTCGCAGCGTCCTCGAGGAGCGCGCGGAGGTGCCACTCGTACGCGATCTGCGGCTCCGCAGCGCGGTCCTCCGCGATCTCGGCGATGCGGTGGATCATCGTCATGCGCTCGGCGGGATCCGAGACCTGCTCGAGCTCGACCTGGTAGACGCCGACGAGGCGATCCCACGCCTCGGACATGCGGTAGAGCGGCTCGAGGATCTTCGCGACGACGAGCGGCTGCACGCCCGCGGCGAAGAGCTCTTCGAGGGCCCCGAGCGCCTTCTCGTGCTCGGGCGCGGCGGCGAGGATCTCCTTGTACTGCTCGATCGCGAGATCCACGCGGCCGAGGTGGAGCTGGTACGTCTGACCGAGTCGGAACTGGAACTCGAGGACGTTGTCGGGGCTCGACGCGAGCTGCGCCTGCCGCGACAGCACGTTCGAGAGCTCGCTCCACTTCTCGGTGGCCTCGTAGAGACGATCGAGCGCGTCGATCGCCTGCGGGTTCGTGTCCTCCGCGCCGAGCACGCGGTTGTAGCGAGCGATCGCGGACTCGACGTCGCCGACCTGCACTTCGTAGAGCTGCGCGACGCGCATGCCGAGCTCGACCAGGCGGTCCGGGCGCTCGGTCAGCTTGTCGAGCTCCGCGTCGTAGAGGCTCGTCACGCGCGGAAAGCCATCGAGATCGCTGGCGAGACGCTCGAGCGAGCCGAGCGTGTGATCGTCGGCGTTGTCGTGCGGAAGCGCGCGCGCGAACGCGTCGAAGGCCTGCTGCGAGCTCTCGAGCTGCGTCTCCGACAGCTCGGCGATGCGGTGGAGGAGCTCGACCTTGCGGCGCGGATCCTCTTCGTGCGCGACCTGCACCTCGAGGACCGCGACGAGCTTCGCCCACTCGCCGAACTGTTGGTACACGGGCTCGAGCGTCGTCGCCGCGCGAAGCGGCTCCTTCTGCTCCTTGATCATCGCCTCGAGCGCATCGAGCGTCGGCTGATGATCCGGCACCACGCCGAGGATCTCGCCGTAGCCTTCGACGGCCTTGCTCGAGTCCGCGAGCTGGTGGTGATGGAGATCGGCGATGCGGAACTGGTACGAGATGACCTCGTTCGGATCGGACGCGAGCTCGGCCTCGCGCTCGAGGATCTGACGCAGCTCCTGCCAGTTGCCCGCGGCCTGGTAGAGGCCGTCGAGGCGCTGGATCGCGGAGATGTCGTCGGGATCGATCTCGAGGATGCGCTGGTACGTGTCGACGGCCTTCGCCGCGTCGTTCAGCTCGTGCTCGTAGACCGCGCCGACCTCGACGAAGAGCCGCTTCTTCTCATCCGTGTCGACGACGACGTCGGCCTTCTGCGTGTAGATGCCGAGCAGGTCCGTCCAGCGCTCGAGCTTGAGGTTGAGCTCGATCAGCTTGTCGAGCGCTTGGAGCTCCTCGGCGTCGACGGTGAGGACCTTCTTGTAGACCTCGATCGCGTCGGTCGGACGCTCGAGGATCTCTTCGTAGATCGCGGCCGCGCGGAAGAGGTGCTCCTTCTTGTCGTCGGGGACGTCGAGCATCTCCGCCTTGCGGAGGAGGATCAGCGCGAGAGGCTCGTACTGCTCCGCGCCCTGGAAGAGACGCTCGAGCGACGCCGCTGCGTTGAGGTTCGTGCCGTCGAGCCCGAGGATGCGCTGGTGATGTGTGATCGCGGTCGCGACGTCGCCGAGCTGTGCCTCGCGCACGTCGGCCGCCTTGGTGAGCAGCGCGTTCGCGAGCTGGACGTCGTCACGGACGGCGCCGTCCTCCGACGGCTCGCTCGCCGCCACGAGCGCGCTCGAGCGCTCCTCGTAGACCTTGGCGAGACCTTCGAAGTCGCCCGTCGCGCCGGCGAGGCGCTCGAGCTGTTCCTGCGACGTGGTGTTCGCGGGGTCTTCGCCGAGCGCGCGGGCGTACGAGCCGAACGCGTTCGGGTTGTCGTCGAGCGCGATCTCGTAGAGCTCCGCGATGCGGTGCAGGAGCTCGACCTTGCGCTCGCTCTCGGACGCGTGTCGCGTCTGGATCTCGAGCACGCCGATCAGCTTCTGGAACTCGTTCGCGTCGCGGTAGATCGGCTCGAGGATCTCGGTGATCGCGAGCTGGTGCTGCGGGCTCGCGAGCAGGCGCTCGAGGGCGGCGAGCGCGTCCGTGTTCGACGCGTCGCGGCCGAGCACCTCGCGGTGGATCTCGATCGCCGCATCGGCGGCGCCCATGTGCGTCTCGCGGAGAGACGCGAGTCGGAGCATCAGCGCCGTCTGCTCGTCCGGCTCCGTCGCGAGCGACAGCTGTCGCTGGACGTTGTCCGCGAGCTCCGTCCACTGCCCCTGCTTCTCGAAGAGGCGGTCGAGCGAGGACAAGCCACGACGGCTCGTGGGATCGAGCTCGAGCACCTCGCGGTACACGCCGATCGCGTTCTGCGGCTCCTCGAGCACGCTCTCGTGGATGTCCGCCACGCGGCCGAGCAGCTCTTCTTTGCCCTCGGGATCGTTCGCGAGATCCGCCTTGCGACGAAGCACGCCGAGGAGATCGCGATGACGTCCCGTGCGCTGGAAGAGCTCCTCGAGCGCGTCGAGGACCTCCGCGTCCGTCGGATCGCCCTCGAGCACCTTCTCGTACGCCTGCACCGCAGCGTCGGTCGCCGAGAGTCGGAGATCATGGATGCGAGCCGCGCGGATCCACAGGCGTCGTGCGAGGTCGGCATCTTCGGATTCCGTCGCGAGCGACGACGTGAGCGCGACGAGGTCGGGCCACCACGAGCGTGCGTCGGCGATCGCCTCGAGCCGCTCGATCGTGTCGGTGTGCTCGGGCACCTCACGGAGCGCGCGGCCGAACGCGTCGAACGCACGACGCGCGTCACCGATCTGCGCTCCGCAGACCTCACCGATCTTGCTGAGGAGCTCGAGCTTGCGCTCGGGCTCCGCCGCACCGCGGACGAGGACCTCGAGCGCGCGGACCAGCGACTCCCAGTCGCCGCGCAGCTCGTAGATCGGCTCGAGGATCTGCGCCGCGGACGCTCCGAGCTCGGGGAGCTCCAGGAACGCCTCGAGCGCCACGCGCGCGCCGTCGTGCTCCGGGAGGATCGTGACGACCTCGCGGTAGAGATCGAGGGCGCGCGCCTTGTCGTTGAGGTGCTGATCGAGGACGCGGGCGAGGCGGAACTTGAACGCCGCGAGCTCTTCGTCGGACGCGGGTCCGAGATCGATCCGTCGCTCGAGCGTCGCAGCGAGGTCGGTCCAGCGGCCCTGCTTCTCGAACAGCGCGTCGAGGGCGCGGTAGGCGTCCTGCTCGTCGTCACCCCACTCGTCGATGATCCCGCGGTACGCCGAGATCGCGGCGTCGGGCGCGGCGAGCTCGCTCTCGAGCAGCGACGCGCGGCCGTACGCCATGCGCTTCTTCGAGTCCGAGTCCGTCTCCAGCTCCAGGCGACGATCGTAGATGTCGAGGAGGTCCTGGAAGCGCGAGGTCTCGCGGTAGAGGCCGTCGAGCGCCTCGATCGCGGGCATGTTGCCGGGGTCGGCCTCGTGCACACCGCGGAACTGCGCGATCGCGTCGTCGATCTTGCCGACGGCGCGGAGCACACCGCCGAGCTGGAGGCGCAGATCGATCTGCGCCTCCACGTCACTGCTGGCCTCGATCGCGGCCGAGTACGTCGCGATGACGCGATCCCAGCCCTCGACGCTCGGCGCGAGACGCGCGACGTCCTCGCGCAGGATCTCGCGCATCGGATCGAGCGCGAGGCCCTCGAGGTACTTCGTGAACGCGACGTCCGGCTTCTTGAGCTTCTCCTCGTAGAGAACACCGGCCTCGCGCAGGAGCACGATGCGCTCCTCGGGCTCGGCGAGGTGCTTGAGGCGGACTTCGTACGCGCCCGCGAGCTTCTTCGCGTCGCCCGCCGACTCGTAGATCGGCGAGAGCGCGAGGGCCGCGTCGTTGTTCTCGGCGTCGAGCTCGAGGACCTTCTCGTACGCGCGCGCTGCGCGATCCGCCTTGTCCTGCACCGCCCAGAGGCGCGCCACGCGGAAGTAGAGATCGATCTGCTCTTCCTTCGGCGCGTCCTTGTTGCCGGCCTCGCGCTCGAGGGTGCGGATGAGCTCGTCCCACTTCGCGCTCGGCGCGTAGAACGCCTCGAGATCGTCCCACGCCTTGATCGCGACGTAGCGACGCTTGAGCTGCTCTTGCGCTCGCTTGTCTTCGGGATCGAGCGCGAGCAATCGCTGGAACGCGCTGACGGCGCCGTGATCGTCGTTGAGCTTGTCGGCGTAGATCATGCCGAGCTTGGCGAGCAGCGTCTTGAGGTCGTCGCCACCCAGCCGTGCGCTCTGCTTCTCGAGCACGTCCGCGAGCGGCTTCCACTCACGCGCACGCTCGTAGAGACCCGCGAGCGCCGCGAGCGCGTCGCTCTGCTCGGGGTCGAGCTCGATCACCTTCTGCCAGAGGTCGATGCAGATCTCGGGCTTGCGCAGCTTCTCGGTCGCGAGCTGCGCCATCTCGACGTAGCGGAAGCCGCGATCGGACGGGTCGAGGAGCTCGGCCTCGCGCTCCATCACGCGCACGAGCTTCTCCCAGTCGCGACGCTTCTCGTACATCTCCTTCAGCTGGGAGATGGCCTGGAGGTTGTGACCATCGAGCTCGATCACGGCCTCGAAGCACTTGATGGCCTCGGCCTGATTCGAGGACTTCTCGAGGTACATCGTGCCCGCTTGGGAGTGGAGCGCGACCTTGTCCTCGGTGGACGTGACGATCTCGACCTTCGCGAGGATCGTCTTGATCACGTCCGACCAGCGCTTCTGCCCTTCGAACTTGGCGATCGTCTCGTCGAGCTCGGCGAGGCGTGCACGCTCCTGATCGGTCAGCTCACGTGCGGTCATCTCGTTCTCCACTAGTCCTCCAGCGACACCAGGATGCCGACGCACCCACCCGAGCGGGCGGTCGGCTCACAGAAACGGTTCGTGTCAGGGCCCTTCGAGCTCACCGAGGCGATCACGTGCCGCCTTCAGGTAGTGCTCGGGGACGTTGGCCGCAGCGCTGTCGACGAAGCGCTTGAGGTAGCGGCGCGCCTCTTCGCGGTTGTTCTGGAGCGAGTACGTCCAGCCGAGCGAGAAGAGCGTGTCGTGCATCGCGGGATCGATGCGGAGCGCCGACTGGAACTCCTGCACCGCGCCGTCGTAGTTGCGCTGCTGCTGGTACACGGTGCCGAGGAGGTGATGCAGCTCGGCCTCGTCCTCCGTGCCTTCGATCGCGACCTGGAGGCCCGCCTGGAGGACCTGAACGGCCTCGCCGAGGTAGCCCAGATCTGCGTACAGGCGACCCAGCGCGCGGTAGCCCTCGATGAAGCGCGGACCGTGCTGGACGGCCTCCGTGTAGCGCTGGAGCGCGCCCTGCGCGTCGTCCTGTCGCTCGAGGATCTGGCCCAGCTTGAAGTAGGCCTTGAAGAGGTTCGGATCGAGCTCGATCGCTCGCTCGAACGCCTCGCGGGCTGCGTCGAGATCGTCGAGCTCCATGAGCACGGTCCCGAGCTTCTCGTGATAGCCCGCGCGATCCGGCGAGATGTCGATGGCCCTGCGGAGGTCATCGCGCGCAGCGTCGAAGCGCTGCATCTCCATGTGCACGATCGCCAGGTTCCAGTAGGCCTGATCGTTCGTCGGATCGAGCGCCGCCGCCTGCTGCAAGCGCTCGACTGCGTCGAGGTAGCGCTTCTGCGCGGCGAACACGACACCCTCGTTCATCGCGTTGAGGGACTCGACTCGCTCGCGCGAGCACTCGCCTCCGCTCAGCCACATGAACACGAAGAGACCCCCGAGCACCACCTGCACTCGGCGAAGGGCCTGACCGCGGCGCGCCTTATCGGCACGAACCAAGAACGAGATCATCGACACGACTCCCTCCGGGGCGCTTCAGCGGCCGCGATACTAGACAAAATCGCGCGCGCGCCTCAATGGCAAAACGAGACGACGCCGCGTTTTCCGTGACGCCGCGCGCGCGACCAACGGCCGCGCGAAAACGACCGCGAAAAACGACGAAGGGCGAGCCATGTGGCCCGCCCCTCGAGGTGGTTCCGATCGCAGCCTTCGCTGCGGTCGATCTCTCTCAACCCTGCGAGTCGAGAACGAACGGATAGTTGACGAGGACGGCGCCGCCGCCGTCGGGTGCCGGGAACGTCCAGCGACGAACCGCCTGCGCGACACACGTCTCGACGCGAGCGTTGTTCAGCGTGGTGTTGGCGACGCTGGCCGTCTGCACGGCGCCCGTGGCCGAGATGATGAAGCTGACCGTGACGCGGCCGGCGAGGTCGGGGCGCTGCGCGAGCTCTTGCTCGTAGCAGAAGCGGACCTCGTTGATGTGGCGGCGGATGACGCGGCGGATGACCTCGCGAGAGAGCGAGCCACGAACGTCAGCCTCACCCGTGCGGATGCGGGGCACCGAGGCCGAGCGACCGCGGAAGCCACCCGCACCAGAGCCGTAGCCCGAGCCCGAGCCGGTGCCCGCGCCATGGCCGATCGTGCCGAGGTTGCCGAGACCGATCGTGCCTTCGCCGGTGCCACCACCGCCGCGGCCGGTGCCGCGGAGGCCGAGGCCGCCGAAGCCGAAGTTTCCACCGATCTGGTCGCCCATGAGGGCGCCGAGCGCGCTCATCGGGTCCGCGCCGAGCGCGGTCTCTGCACCGTAGGGAGACGTGGGCGAGTTCCACGCGCCCGCCATCTGCTGGAGCACGCCGATCGCGCCGGCCGTGCGGGCCTGGTCGATCGCCTGCTCACGCGCCATGTGCGGATCCGGGTTGTCCTGCGGACCCTCGATGCCGTAGCGGTTCGTCGTCTTCTCGTGCGACTCCTCGCCCATCGCACCTTCGTCGTCCTTGTGACGCTTGCCGGTGCCGCCTTCCTGGTCGTCGTTCTGGTCCTGCTCCTGGAGCCACTCCGGCGTCTCTTCTTCGACGGTCTCGGGCGGCTCCATCAGGTACTGAACGAGGCGCGAGTCCTGCGAGAGGAGATCGAGCGACAGCGACGCGGGTCGCGGCGGCAGGAAGTAGAACATCAGCAAGAACGCCGCGTGCACGCCGAGCGACACGAACGTCCACGCCTGCTGACCCCACTGCACGCCCTGCCCGCCGACGCCGACCTTGCGGCCCTCGGACGTGGGCTTCACGACGTACGTGAGGCCGCGGAACGAGACGCGCGCCGTCGCGCCCGCGGGCAGCGTGTACTGCATCGCGCCGGAGGCCTCGCTGCACGGCTGCAGCTTGCCCTGGCTCTGCAGGTCCGCGATCGCCAGGCTCTGATCGCCGACGGTCACGGTGCCCGTCGCGCCCTGCGGGATGACGACCGCGGCGTTGCCGCCGGCGTCGACCACCAGAGGCATGCGCGCGCTGCCGAGGATCTCGGAGCCGATGAGGTAGTCGGGCTTGGCCTCCGACTCACCGACCAGGAACGTGCGCGGCGGCGAGAGATGCGCCACGTGGAGGACGCTCAAGTCGCCCCACATGATCACGACCTCGACGGCGCTGTTTCCGGTCTCGACGTCCGACGGGCTGACGGGCGGGCCGCTGGCCGCGATGCCGTAGCGGATGTTCTCCGAGTCTTCGTCTTCGTCGCCGTGACCATGACCGCCACCGCCGTGACCATGCGCCGCGGGCGCCGCCATCGGGGCAGCAGGAGCTGCGAACGGGTTCGGCAGGCCACCCGCCGCGAACGGGTTCGGCAGCGGCGCTGCGACCGCGACCGCAGCTGCAGCCGGCGGAGGCGGCGGAGCGCCGACAGCCGGAGCGCCGACAGCCGGAGCGCCAACAGCCGGAGTGCCGGCGGCCGCAGCCGGAGGCGCAGGGGGCGCGGCCGGCTTGGCGATCGGGGGACGTGCGCCCATCGTCGTCGGCTCGTCTTCGGCCTCGGCCGCAGCGAGCTCCACCACGATGCGCGTGCCGCCGAGGACGATCTCGTCCCCGTTCTGCAGCTTGCCCTTGTTGACCTTCTTGCCGTTGACGATGGTGCCCGCCGCCGACCCGAGGTCGATGATGTACACCTCGTCGGGGCTGGTCACTTCGATCACCGCGTGCATGCGAGAGACGTTTTCGTCTTCGATGCGCAGGTGGCTCGAGGGCAGCTTGCCTACCTTGATGATGTCCTGAGCAAGGGTCTCCGTACGGACGAGGTTCTCGCCGTCGTAGATCCGGAAGGTCATCGAGACCTTGGCGTTCTGACTCACTTCAGCCTCCCTGCGGGGCGCAGTCGATCGGGTTCATCGCGCTCCCATCGTGTCTGGGGATGCGCTCTCTCTGGTGGCTTCGTGCTGCCTCGCACCGCCTCTGACAGCGGCCCTCCGACCAAGTTCCAGCCTTCTGAACGAGGTCCGGAGGGAGGCAGGTTCCGAAAAACTACAGATTCTCGACGGACTTGAGCATCTCCGGGATGAAGTGCTCGCGAACGCGGATGAGCGAAGCGCGGCGACCGCGACGGCGCACGTTGAGGAGCTCGCCGTCCGGGCGAACGAGGTCGCCTTGGACGAGATCGTCCTCGAAGTCGTAGGTGGTGGTCTCACCGTCCTGCGCCATCGCGACGGGCGCGACGATCGAGGCGGTGGATGCGATCAGTGCTGCGAGAACGAGGCGGCGCATGGGGGACCTCCGAGACGGCCTGACTCAAAGACGGGGCACTCTATCGATTCGACGGTGCGGGGGTCAACACCCACCGCACCGTCCACTCACTTCGGACGCAGATCGACGCGAACTCGACAGCGTGGATCGCCAGAGAGGGGATCGCTCACTGCCGTCCCGTCGTCGTCACTGCGGTGCCGGCGTCGGCGCGGGCGTTCCACCCTCGGGCGGCGGGGTCTGCTGCGCGGCCTGCTCTTGTTGCGCCTGCTGCGCGGCCTGTGCATCGGCCTGCGCCTGGATGCGGGCCATCTCGGCCTGCATCGTCGCCGCCTCGTGCATGAACGCGATTGCGGTCTCGATCTGCTGGAGACGACCCATCTGGCAGGTCGTGCGCTGCCAGCGACGGCGACGCTGGGCGCGCGCGTCCGTGGCGCAGCGTCGGTTCACGGTCTCGACGCCACCGGCGTACTCGGGACGCGACCCCGCGCGCTGGAGGAACTGCTGGTAGTACTGCGTGGCCTGGTTGAGCGTGGGCTCCGTGCCATCGCGGTAGTCCTGATACAGGAGCCCGAGGTTGAAGTAGGACTCCGGTCGCGTCGCGTCGAGTTGCTGCGCGTGCTCGTAGCTCTGCTGCGCACCCTGATCGTTGTTGAGGCCACGCTGCGCAGCGCCGAGACCCACCCACGCATCGTAGTTGGTGGGCTGGAGCTGCGTGGCGCGCTCGAACGCGCGCGACGCGTCGTCGTAGCCGCGGAACGACAGCGTGAGCTCGCCGAAGTTCATGTAGGCCTCGAACATGTTCGCATCGAGCGAGAACGCGCGTTCGAACTTCGCGAGGCCCGCGATGATGTTGCCTTGGCGGACGTTGATGAGGCCCCACGTGTTGTAGATCGGGGCGTAGTTGCCGTTGATGAGCTGCGCCTGGCGGCAGACGACCTCCGCGAGGTCGAGCATCTGACGGTCGCTGCTCTCGCGCGTTGCTGACGCCGAGGCGCCCTCGGTCGCCTGACCCGAGCCGGAGAGCTGGGCCGTGCCGCCCGCCACGCCCGCCGCACCACCCGCGCGACGAATCGCTTGGTTGAGGTACAGCAGCGCCATCTGGTTGAAGGCAGGGAGGTAGCTCGAGTCGATCGCGAGCGAGCGACGGAGGTTGTTGAGCGACTCGCGCGTCGAGGCCTCGGTGCCTTCGCGGCGCTGCATGATCGCGAGGTTGACGTAGCCCTCGGTGCATCGCGCGTCGTCGCGGATCGATCGCTCGAACTCCGCGCGCGCCTGCTGCATGCGCCCGTTGCGGAAGTGATCGAGGCCTTCGGCCACACGCGCGCCGCAGAAGCGCTGGTTCGCCTCCAGGGTCCGGCGGTAGAACTCACGCGCCTGATCGGCGTGACCGCAGCGATCGTGCGTGACGCCGACCATGTACACGGCCTCGACGAAGCGGCCGCCCTGCGAGCTGTTCGCTCGCTCGAAGCCCGAGATCACCGAACTGCACTCTTCGGCGGTGAAGCCGTCGGCCGCAGCGGTGTTGTAGGCGGTCAGGGCATCGGCCCAGTGCGTCTGCGCTTCCTGCGAGAGCGTCGTGCCGCTCTCCGTCGTGATGGCGCCGGGGCCCTGCTCACCGCCGCCGGTGCCGCCTCCGCCACCACCCTCGCCGCCTCCACCACCGCCCCCGCCGCCACAGGCAGCGAGCGCGGTGATCGCGACGGCTCCGGCGGCCTTCACGAGAAGGCCACGATTCACGAACGTCATCCAGGTCTTGGTGTTCATGTTCGTTCTCCTCGACTCAGGTCTGGCCGGCTTCCGGCACGGAGCTCTCGGTGGTGTCGCCTTCGACTTCTTCGTCCGTCGACAGCTCGACGGGGCCCGGGTCGGCGACCTGATCCTGAATGAAGGATGCGGTGCCGCGGAGCTCGGCGGCGAGCGGGAAGCGCGCGCGATCGAGCTGGTTGAGCTCCTGCTCGCACTGCGCCGACCACTGGTTGAACCAGCGGACCTGCGTCGCGAGCGTCAGGCAGAACTCGAACGCGCCGAGGGCACGCGGGATGGGAGCGCCCTGACAGGAGGCACCGCCCGCACCCTCGGAGCAGCGCACGTCGTCTTCCGTCTCCCAGCGTCCGTCGGGACCGGGGTTCGAGCCGTTCAGCACGTTCTCGAGGGCGTCGAGGTAGATGCCCTCGAGCTCCGCGTCACGCGCGATCTCGTCGGGGACGGGAGCGCTGCGGACGTCGTCGATGATCGTTCGGTACATCTCACCGACGCGCGCAGCGCCGGCGATGCGCCACTGCGGGATCTGCAGCGGCTCGATGAGGTTGTACGCGGCCTCGGCCGTGCGCAGCGCGGTGAACTTCGCCTGCAGCCAGGGGAAGAGCTCCGTCTGCGACCAGCGGTTGACGGCGACGAGCGTCGTCGGTCCGCGGTAGTGGGGGAAGCGCACCGCGCGGAACTCCGCATAGCGATACTCCGCCTGGTAGAAGAGCGCCTCGGACGTCGCGTCGCGGGCTCGTGCGAGCCAGAGCGCGCGCTCTTCGTCCGTGCCCTCGATCTGTCCGATCGACTCCGAGCTGCGCGTCCACGCGGCGGTCGCGGCGCGGAAGTGCGGCTCGGCCTGGTCGCGGCGATCGAGCTCCCACTGCGCGCGGCCCATCTGCACGTTCGCGCGGATGACCTCGTGCGGAAGCGCCGTGCGGCCGTAGTTCCGGAGGAACGTGCGGTAGTGATCGAAGACTCGGTTCCAGTTGCCCTGACGCTCGTAGATCGAGCCGAGCGAGAACACGACCTGCGAGGTCTCGCGGGCACGCGTGCGTCGGTAGCTGCGCTCGTAGAGCTGCGCGTCTTCGATCGCCGTCTCTTCTTCACCGAGACCGAGGCGGAAGAAGACGGCGTTCTCGAGCGCGACGTGCGCGATCGCGCAGGTGCCGGCCGTGCGCTCTGCGTCCGTGCAGTTCGAGCCGTCTTCGCCGGGGAAGCGACGCGCGAACTGCTCGTAGAAGCTCGCAGCCTGCGAGTAGATCGCGAGCGCGTGGTAGTTCGCGCCCGTGAGGTAGACGGCGCGCTTGGAGAGCTCGCTGTCGGGGAAGCGCTCAATCAGGACCTGGCGGACGCGGATCGCACGACCGAGCAGGCGAGCCGACTCGTAGTTGATCGCTGCGTTGTAGAGGACCTCGTCGAGGCGACCGCACTCGCGGAAGCGTCGGAAGATGTCGACGTAGACGGCCGCGGCCTCGCGGAACTCACGGTTCCGCGTGTGGATCTCAGCTTCCTGACGGAGAACGTCGCAGCGAAGCTGCTGGAGCACCGTGCAGAGGTCCGCGTGCGCGTCGAGGTTGGCCTCGGTCGCGCAGTAGAGCTGGAACATCGGCTCGATGTTGTTCTTGATCTCCGTGACGCACGACACGCGGCCGTCACGACGAGAGATCGCGTTGAGCGAGTCGAGGTAGAGGTTCGCGGCGAACTCCGCGAGCTCGTGCGTCGGGTGGTTGAACGCGATGTCGCGGAAGATGAGCGCGGCCTCTTCGAAGTGGTTGGCTTCGTAGAAGATGCGGGCGCGGCGGTACTTCACCTGCGGGAGCTCTTCGCTCTCGTTCACGAAGCACACGAAGCGCTGGAACGCGTTCAGCATGCCCTGCTCGGTGGGCTGGAACTCGCGCATCGCGAGACGCTGCTCGTCCGTCTGCTCCGGGGCGGCTTCCGCCTGACGACCACGTCGGCCTCGACGTCCAGTCGCCGCTGCGCCCTCCGCCGGACGACGCTCACGCTCAGTCGCTGCGTACTGCTGCTGGTACAGGTTGTTGTAACAGAGCACTGCGGCGTACGCGGCGTCGGAGGTGTACTCACCCTGCGGGTTGAGCTCGACGACGTGATCGAACGCGGGACCGCAGCGGTTCCAGTCCTCCATGCGCCAGAGGAGCTCGGCGTAGAAGTACGAGACGCGGTAGAGCGTAGGCCAGTCGTCGCGTGAGATGTCCTCGAACTGGAGCTGTTCCATGTCCGGGAAGTGCTCGATCGCCAGCTCGTAGAGATCCGTCGCCTGCTGCATGGTGCGACGGTCGTTCGTGCCGGGCTGCTGCTCCGTGCCGATGGCCTCTCGGTGCCAAGCCACCGCGAGCTCGAAGAGCACCTGCGCGCTCGCCTGACGACACTCGGTGATCGCCTGCGCCGGGTGCTGACCACCCGTGCGGAACGCCGTCTCCATGTCGACGAGTCGCTGGACCTCGGTGACCTGCTCGGCCTTCGGTCTCGAGGAGACGATGGCGTTCGTCACCCTCGATTGCCAGAAGCATAGGCGGTCGGACTGAGGTCTCTCCGCCATCAGCGTATGGTAGATTTGTATGGTTTCGGGCCACTGACCGGTGTCGAAGTAGAGCTCCGCCAAGCTCTCCAGCATCTCGAACGCTTGGTCCGGACTGGTCGCATATCTCTGGAAGAACGCGAGGGCTTGGTTCGGTCTGCCGACGCGTGCGTACGGCATGACCAGCTCGCGGCGCGTCTGGCGCGCCATGTTCTCGGCGTCGCGCGCATCCGGGTGCGCCTGGACGAACTCGAGCACCTGGACGAACTGCGCGAGGGCGCCGCGGAAGTCCTCGAGGTTGTAGAGGACCCACGCCTGCTTGTAGAGCGCGAAGCCGTACACCGGGTTCTGCTCGGGCGGGTACTCGAGGACCTTCGAGTAGAACTGGCGCGAGGCGCCCATGTCGCCCTCGCCGAAGTAGTACTCGGCGAACGAGAGCCAGGCGTACGGAACGAAGCGGCTGTCCGGGTGCCCCTTGATGAGGCGCATGTAGACCTGACGCGCGCGGTCGAACTGACGCATCTCCTCGAGGCCGAAGGCCAACGAGAAGAGCACTTCGTCCATGCGGCCGTAGTTCGGGTAGTCCTGGACGAGGCGCGCGTACGTGCGGATCGCGCTCTCGCGCGCGCCGGTCAGCTGCTGCTCGGACTCGGTCTGCTGGCGCTGAAGCTCGCGGACCTGCTCCGCGTTGTGGGCTTCCTGCGCGGTGAAGATCTGCTCGTCGAGCGAGCGCGCGCGCGTGTTCCAGTAGGTCTGGAGCTCGAAGTACGTCTCTGCGAGGCGCAGGAGGTAGTCGGCGCCACGAACGTCGCCCGCGCGAAGGCGGCCGACGATGCGCTCGGTCGTCTCGATCTCACGACGAAGGAGGTCGAGGGCGCGCTGCTGACCGGCCGCGGTGCGACCGCGTCGCTCAGCAGCAGAGAGCTCGACGCCCGGGGCCGTCGGCTGCTGCTTCGCAGGCTCCGCCTCTTCACGCGCATGCGTCGTGAGATGGCTCGCGGGCGTCGCTCCGGCACGCCGCTCTGGCGGCGGGGCGCCGGTCGGACACGCCTCGACGATCTGCCGCGTTGCCGGCTGGATACATTGGGCGCCCGCGGCAGCGCTGCCTGTCGCTGGCGTACCCGCGCCGCCGGACTGAGCATCGACGGCGAAGGGAAGGACCCCCGCGAACATCGAGGCGACCAACAGCATCGTCAGTTGCTTACGGCCCATTCTCACCACCGTCGTCCTTGGAGAGAGAAACGGAGAATCTGATCGTCGGAGCACGGTCTGCGCACTCCCAAAACGAAAACCAAAGCATCGGAGACGAGCGTTCGTCTCATCCTGATCCCGAGAGACACCCGTCGGCGCCAACCTTTGGGAGCGCCCGTCGAGAGCCGCGCGCACGGTGCCCCAGCTGATGGACACCGTGCCTTTCGCAGCCCTGCCGACGGGGCGTCAGCACTCCCAGGTCGGCGAGCACTCCGAGGTCGGCGAGCACTCCGAGGTCGGCGAGCACTCCGAGGTCGGCCAGCACCGAGGTCGGCCAGCACTGCGTCAGCGACCACACTGCGAGGTGACCTGCTGGCGGTAGAAGCCCAGCTCGTCGCGCCAGTACTCGCCGTCGAACGGCCACATCTGGTGCTCTTCGTCGACGGTGACCTGGAGACCGCCGGACCGCTGCAGCTCGCGCTGCTGCGCTTCCATCTCGGCGGAGATCTCGCCGCGGCGGTAGGTGTCGATCTCGAGCGAGACCGTGTCGACCTGCGTCATGAGCTCGTTGAGCTCGTCGATGAGGCGCGTGTAGCGGCCGCGAGCCAGATCGCCGGTCTGATCGACGGCGAACGAGCGAGCGACGAGGATGTCCTGGCGGATGCGATCGCCGAGCGGCGAGTTCTGGAACTCCGTCGCCGACGAGCCGAGGCGGGCCTCTTCGGCGTCGAGGAGACGCACGTACTCGAGGTTTCGGAGGAGCGTGCGATCCGAGAGCGCGGTGGCGACGACGCCACGGATGCGCGGCGAGAGGTTGCCCTCGCCCGAGCGCACGCGCGTGAGGAAGTCGAAGAACTGCTGGTTGTCCTGGTACTGGTCGAGCGTCGAGTTCAGCTCGGCCGCGACGGGGTCGTAGCGCTCGTGGAAGAGCGTGATCATCGCCTCGGAGTTGTCGACCTGACACGCCGAGAAGAAGACGACGGCCTTGAGGACCAGCGCCTCGGGGTAGTAGCCGTCCTCGAAGTACGGCGAGAAGAGCGTGTGGATGTTGCCCATCGCACGCGCGTACTCGTCGGCGAGGAAGAACGCCCAAGACTCCTCGAAGAGCGCGTCGAGCCAGTACTCACTGCCCTGATCGACACGGTTCCACGCCTCGACGGCGTTTCCGAGGAGGCGACCATCGACCGCGCGCTCGCCAGTCTCCGGATCCGTGCGGTTCGCCGCGGCGTAGTAGACGCGAGCGAGCGAGAGCCACGCGAGGTTGCGCATGCGCGCCGTGTCGTCGACGCCGCGTGCGCCGCCATCGATCGCCTCGATGATCGCGCGGAACGCCGTGACCGCCGGCTGGGCGCGGCGCATGCGGACGTGCGCGATGCCCTCGAAGAAGCGAGCGTTGACGAAGTACGACGAGCTCGAGCTCACGCGCTGGAAGAGCTGGATCGACTCTTCGAACTCACCCTGCTGGTACTTGAAGCGGCCCATCAGGTAGAGGAGCTGGTTGTAGAGCTCGGCGTTCTCGGGCGTGTTGAACTGGTCGAGCTGATCGACGCCGTAGCGGCCGACCTTCTCGATGATGCCCGCGGGCTCCGGCAGCTGCGACGCGAGCTGCGCGAGCCACTGGAGGGTCTGGCCGAAGTAGATGTGGCCCTGACCCGCCTGCGTGATCTCGTCGAAGATCGCGAGCGCGGACTGGTAGAAGTGGAGGTGGTACAGCGCCTTGCCCAGGAAGAACTGTGCCTTCTGGACGTTGGCCGGTGCGTCGTCGGTCTCACCGCCGACCACCCGCTGGAACTGCACCGACGCCTCCATGTACCTCTCCTGCTGGTACAGGCGAAGCGCGTTCGCGAGCGCCTCGGACGGCGGGCCTTCTGCAGGAGGCGCGCTGCCACCGGTCTCGTCGACCGTGAACGTCATGTCCTGTGCAGACGCCGCAGCGGCATCGAGCCACGAGCCGAGGACCAACGCGCACGCGCACGCCAGCGCCATCCGACTCACGACCACGACTCGCGTCGCGTTCTTTCGCTCACCCGTCCATGCACGCTTCATGGGATCGTCCTTCTCGCCATCCTCACGGGCACCGTCGTGGTGCGCGGTCGATGGCCTGCTTTGGAGCTCATCATCCATTCGTCCCGAGGTCGCCTCGCCTGTCGCGCCTTCTGCTTGCTCGGGAAAAGTCAACGATTTCGGTCCACTAGGGCTATTTCGTGCGCGAGAATAGAGAGGCCCGAAACCCCTTGTCAATAGGGTTCTTCGACGCGTCGAACACGCTTGACACCCTTTCGAGCGACGACGTAGGGTCCCGTCGCTTCACGCTCCTCGCCCACGCGAGTGATGTCGTCCTCGGAAAAGCGAGACGGCTGGTGCGACAGAGAGTGAAGCGAGAGCTGCCCCCGGCCTGAAGGACACTCGGCCTGACGACCGTCGCCCTGAAGACTGTCGCCCTGATGACTGTCTCCTGAAGACGGGACCCCGTAGACCCGGAGAGCAAGATGATGGCGTTGACGAAGACGGTGACGTGGAGCCTGTTGGCCGGTGCGCTGCTCGCAGGAGCGGTCGTCTCCGGCTGTGCCGCGAGCGGCGTTGGCGACCCGTGCGTTCCCGAGGCGATCCCGGAGTGTGGGTTCACGAATCGCGAGAGCTACGTCGAGACGAGCTCGGTGCAGTGTCGCACCCGCGTCTGCCTCGTGTACCGACTTCAGGGCCACCCGGAGCGTGTCGTCTCCGAGGGTGACACCTGCACGAGCCCGTCCTGCGTCAACCCCATGGGCGGTCTGACCGACACCTGTGTCATCGACGGCGACCTCGAGACCATCGAGATGGGCGGCACGGCGGCCGCGAACGACCGTGCGGCGCGCGTGTTCTGCAGCTGCCGCTGCAGCGCTGCGGGCGGCGACTCGAACCTCCCCCTCTGCGCGTGCAACGAGGGCTTCCACTGCGTCGACCTGCTCACGCAGGGCGGCGCCGGCGTGCGCGGCGGCTACTGCATCCGAGAGCAGTTCTGCGAGGACGACGCGGACTGCCTCGCGGGCCAGAGCTGCTCTGGCAACATCTGCACGTGAGCGGCAACCTCTGCACGTGAGCGGCAACCTCTGCACGTGAGCCGCTCCTGACCGCGTCAGTCGCCGATGCGCGCGAGCGACGAGACGAAACGATCGAAGACCCGGGCCGATGTGCTCGGGTCTTTTCGTTTCGGTTCCTCGTCCTCGTCGTCAGGAGCGTCGGATGTCCAGAGCAGATACGGGTCGCATCGCGGAGGATGCCGTCGAGGCCTCGCTCTCCGCGCGAGGGTTTCAGATCGTCGGCCGGAACGTGCGGATCGGGAGGCTCGAGCTCGACGTGGTGGCGCGGAAGGGCCGCCTCTTGGTCGTGTGCGAGGTGCGCGCTCGCCGAGGGACGTTCGTCGATCCGGCGTACACGTTCGACGCTGCCAAGCAGGAGCGCGTGCGGCGGGCCGCCCTCTCCTACTGGGCCGCGCACGGACGCGGCATGCAGCTGCGGATCGACGCAGCCGCCGTCACGTTCGACGCTCGGGGAACGCCAGTCATCCGCTACTACGAGAACGTGTTCTGCGGCTGAGACGAGCACGCGCTCCGCGGCGGGGCCGGGAGCGCGTTCGCGACGGAGGTCGTCATCGTCGGTCCGGTCGCTACTGGAGCTCTTTCTCCATGCGATCTCGGAGCGCGACCAGATCGTCGACGACCGAGCCCGGGGCGCTCGCGTCGCGCGCACGCGAGATCACGGACTCGAGCTGTGTGATCTCGTCGCGCTGGTTGCTGCGGAGCTTCTCGATCATGCGCTCGAACTCGAGGAACACGTCCTGGAGCTCGTCGCCCTCACGGAGACGACCGTAGAGCTTGAGGTGTCCGTCTGCGACGTGGCGGAAGAGGCTCTTCATCTTGAACGCGGGGCCGACCACGCGATGCGTGACCATGATCCCGGTCACGCCGAGCGAGACGACGAGGATCGCGATCCCGCCGATGATCATGAGCAGCAGCTCCTGATCGGCGTCCGCGGCCTCGCCGAGGATGAACGCCGCGGTCTCGGGGCTCACGTCGGGGCCCATCGCGTCGATGGTCATCATCTCGGTCTGCGCGTGCGACTGGTCGTACGCGAGCTTGCCGAGGATCGTCGCGACCACGAGCGTCACGAGGACCACCATCCCCGTGTACTTGAGCTGGAAGCGCGTATCGAGCAGGTAGTTCCGCAAGCGCCGCTTCGGAGGCGGTCCTTGCGGCGGTCCTTGCTGCGGTACGGCTTGGGCTGGAGAGCTCATCTCGGTTCCTTTGGCACGAGTGGCCGATCGTAGGGTGTCCGGCGGGGGAGATCCAACTAGCGACCCGCCCTACGGGGTCGGAGCAGAGATTCGTTCCGGATTCGCGCTAGCGACCCGAGGCCGCGAGCGCCGTGGGCAGTCGGTTGAGAGCGCTCCCGATCGCGGCATCGAGAAGCGTGGAATCGGCTGAGGACGCGCCGCTGATCGTCGCCGAGCCCGACAGCATGCTGCGCACGTTTCGCCCTGGGTAATCCTGAACCACGACAGAGACACGGGCGCGGACGGCCGAGGTCGGCAGCACCTCGACGGTGATCGAGATGTCGAGGTAGTAGCCAGCGAGCGAACGCCGACGCAGCTCACGCTGCGCGTCCGCCACGCTCTCGCCGTCCGGCGCAACGACGACGCCGCCGATCGATCCCAGGCGACGCTCGACCGTCGACCGCACGGTGGCGACGAGCGCGGGGCTCAGGGTGCCCGTCACGTTCGGGCGACCGATCCCGACGTAGAAACGCGGGGGACCGCTCGGCGCTGTCGTTGCGCCGCCACCCGTCGTACCTCCGCCCGTCGTGCCTCCCGCGGTGCCGCCGCCGGTCGTTCGCCCTCCGGTGCCGCGAGCCTGGATCGCGGCGATGGCCGCCGTCGCGGCCGTTCGCACGACCGCCTCGGAGTCGCGCTCCGCTGTTCGGAGCGCGGTGAGGGCCGACGCGTCACCGACACGGCCGAGCGAGTTCGCCGCGGCGGCGCGCACAGCAGCGTTCTCGTCACGCAAGGCCGCGGCGAGCGCCGCCGTCACCGAGGCTTCGGGGAGGCCGCTCCCGAGCGAGATCGCCGCTTGGGTGCGCACGCGGAAAGCCGTCGAGGTCTGGAGCAGCCGCACCAGATAGTCAGAGCGCTCGTCAGCCCGCGCGACGAGCACGCCCGCCACGACGCACGACACTGCGATCGCCGCCGAGACCCACGCGCGCCATGCGCTGCCTCGATTCCATCCACGCGCAGAGCTCAAGACCGGACCTCCGTCGACGGCGTGTTCGACGCCGCCTGCGCCGATTCGTTCACGAGTATCTACGGACGGCGGAGGATGGCAACGGCCACGTTGCGCTCCTCGACACCAGACCCGATGCTCGGGTCGTGCGCTCCGCACCCAACCGACCTCTCGTCGTCGCGTTCGCAGCTGTGTTCGCGATGCTCGTGACGGACGGCGCGCGCGCCGACCACGTCGTGCGGATCCGCGCGGAGACACGCATCGAGCTCGACGTTCGTCGTGGCGCCGACCTCGACGTCCGCGGTGTCCTCCGTGACGACGCCGGGCAACCGGTTCCATCGCGGCGAGTCGACGTCGCGATCCGGCCGCAGCACGGCGCCGTCGTGGCCTCACAGGCGATCACGACCGCGGACGATGGGACGTTCTCGATGAGCGCGGCGCCAGCACCTGGGGTGCTGGTCGTCGACGCGGTGTTCGTCGGCGACGCTGACCTCGAGACCAGCACCGTCCGCGTCGTGGTGGACGAGCAGCGCGCGCACGTCGTCCTCGTCGTCAGCCTGCGTGACGGGAGTCGGTTGTCTCTCGATCGCGCCGGTCACGCCGTCTCGGTCACGGCGAGCAGCTCCGCGGGCGGGGCTGGGCTGAGCATCAGCGTGCGCAACGAGATCGGCGCGGAGATCGCCAGTGGCGTGACCGACGCGAACGGGCGATGGGACGCAGAGCTCGAGTCGACTCGCCTCGGTCCCGCGGCGGCCGGGCGCCTGATCACACGCTCGGAGCCCGACGCCACCCGCGCCGGAGCCCAGACGGAGGTGCCGATCGTCCGGTCGCGCGCGACCGAGCTCACGTGGACGGACGACACGACCGAGCTGATCGACGGGACCGTGCTCCGCGGTCGACTCGCGACCTCCGCCGGTCCGCTCGAGCGTCGCGCCGTGGGCGTGTTCGTCGACGATCGTCACCTCGGAACACGGCTCACGGGACCCGATGGCGAGATCTCGATCCCGCTCGATCCGTCCGTCGCCCCGGAGGCGGAGTCCATCCGGCTCGAGGCGCGCTTCGAAGCCGACGCGCCGTGGCTCGAGAGCTCCGCGTCGCCCGTGCGCAGCCTGCAGGTTCGCTCCACCGTTCACGTCGTCCCGTGGCTGGCGGCGGCGAGCGCGCTGCTGTTCCTCGCGGCGGGCGTCTGGCTACGGCGCCGTCCGACCGACGTCGCGCAGGCGAGAGAGAGCCGCGCGCCGGGGGTGAGCGCCGCGCGTCCGACCGCCCTCCTCGCTTCCGTTCGTGAGATCGGGGGCCGAGTCGTCGACGCGGTGAGCGGCGAGGCGATCGTGGACGCGCGGCTCGCGCTCGGGGGCGTGGCCGGGACCACCGACCGCGACGGCCGATTCGAGCTCGCGCCTGGCGATGGACAGCACGTGCTCTCCGTCGAAGCCGCCGGGTTCGAGACGATCACCCATCGCGTTTCTTGTCCTCACCGCGGCGAATGGCGAGGCTTCACGATCCGGCTCGAGAGCCGCCGCGATCTCGCCAGCCGCGCCTTGCTGGACGTGCTGTCGATCGTCCTTCCCAACGAGGTCGCGAGCACCGCGACCGATCGCGAGCTCCTCGCCATCGCGCGACGCCGAGGAACCACGCTGCCGGAGATCGATGCGCTCGTGAGCGCAGTCGAGGAGATCGTGTATGGCGAGGCGGCGCCCGACGTCTCCTCGCTCGAGCGCGTTCGCTCGCTGGCGGTGCAGGCCCGAGCGAAGCTCGCACGCGTTGACTCGGCGTCCGCGGCCTCTCTATAGTCCGCGCCCACGCCGACGCCGCAGCTGCGCGCGACAGCGTCCACGAGGCCCATGCTTGTAGTCGTCGCCGTCGTCGTTGCGCTCCTCGTTCTGGGCGCAGCCTTCTACTTCCTCCAGAGCGGGAAGAAGTCCGACGCCCTCCCTCCGCCCAAGGTCGAGGGCGAGTCGAAGCCGGCCGCCGACGCGAAGAAGGCCGACGTCAAGGCGGACGAGCCCAAGGCGGACAAGCCGAAGGACAAGGCCGAGAAGCCGAAAGCCGACAGGCCCAAGGTCGAGAGCCAGCCCGAGCCCGCGAAGCAGGAGGCCAAGCCGGCGAAGGACGAGCCCAAGCCCTCAGCTCCCGCGGTCGAGGCCGCGCCCGCCCCCAAGACCGAGGTCGCCGAGCCCGCCAAGATCGAGGCGGTTGCAGAGCCCGAGGCGGCACCCGCTTCGGTCGGGGGAGGGGCCAAGCCCTCCGTTCGGCCCGCCGCCAAAGACGCGGGCGAGTCGGTGCAGGCGCTCAAGAAGGGCCTCGCGACGACGCGCGGCGGCTTCATCGCACGCCTCGCTCAGCTGTTCGGCAGGAAGAAGGAGATCGATCCGGCGCTCCTCGACGAGGTGCAGACCGTCCTCCTCTCGGCCGACATCGGTCCCCGAACCGCGGAGAAGATGCTCGAGGGGCTCCGCGAAGAGGTCGCGCGCGGACAGCACTCGGGCGAAGACGCGGTGTGGGCGAGCCTTCGTCGAAGGGCGACCGAGATCCTCGGGACTTCGCACGGCGCGATCGTCGCGTCGCGGAAGCCCACCGTGATCATCGTCGTCGGCGTGAACGGCGTCGGCAAGACCACGACGATCGGCAAGCTCGCCAGCCGCTACCAGGAAGACGGCAAGAAGGTGGTGCTCGCCGCCGGCGACACGTTCCGCGCGGCGGCGGTTCTCCAGCTCGAGGTCTGGGGCAAGCGCGTGGGCTGCGAGGTCGTGAAGGGCAAAGATCGCGCGGACCCGGGCGCGGTGATCTTCGACGCCGTGAAGAAGGGCGTGAGCGATGGCGCCGACGTCGTGATCGCCGACACCGCGGGCCGTCTCCACACCAAGTCCAACTTGATGGAAGAGCTCAAGAAGGTCGTGCGCACGGCGGAGAAGGCGCTCGATCGACCGGTCGACGAGATCCTGCTCGTCCTCGACGCGACCACTGGGCAGAACGCGATTCAGCAGGCACAGCTGTTCCGCGAAGCGATCCCGGTGAACGGCATCGTGCTCACCAAGCTCGACGGAACGGCGAAGGGCGGCGTCGTCCTCGGCGTCGCGAACGAGCACCAGATCCCGGTTCGCTACGTGGGCTTCGGCGAGCGCGTCGAAGACCTCCGGGCCTTCGACACGGAGACCTTCGTCGCCGCCCTGTTCGAGAAGCCCGAGGAGACAGCGTGATCGACAGCGTCGATCCGCGTTGATCGCGCGATTGTCACCGTGTTATAGTCGCGCCCGCTTGACCAAAATTCACTGAATTCATCAAGAGTTTAGGACACTTACAGGCCCGCCACGGCACGCTCCACGCTGGCAGGGAATCAAAGGCCAGCAGCTCGGGCGCGCAGTTTGAACGCGCATTCGAGCGGGCGGGTCGCGCAGAAGGTCGCAGTCGCCACCGTCGAGGTGGGAGAGGTCACGATGAGAAAGGCTTGGATCGCAGTGCTGGTGCTCGGCTCGGTCGGGCTCGCGCTCGCCAGCGGGTCGCGTGCCGCCGCCCAGGACATGGAGTTCAGCCTCGACGAGACCACTGAGGGGTCCGAGGCTGGGGGCTCCGAGGGTACGGGCTCCGAAGGCAGTGCCGATGTCGAACCCGCGGAGGGTGGCGACTCGGGTGACGTCATCGGCGACCTCGCGTCGACGGGCGATCAGCCGACGCAGACCGAGACGCGGGACGCCCCGACGTCGACGGCTGAGGCGCGCGAGGAGATCTATGCGGTGCAGCAGGTCTACGCCCTGCGCATCAACCGTGTAGAGGTCACTCCGTCGGTGTCGCAGTCGCTCAACGATCCGTTCGTGAGCCACACCGGCATCGGTCTCGGCCTGAACTACTGGTGGACGAACGTCCTCGCGCTCGGCGTGAACTTCATCTGGTACGAGGGCCTCGAGTCGGAGTCGGAGCTCGCGTTCCAGGTCCGCCGCTCGACGCGCCTCTCGGTGCCGATCAACCAGTACCAGTTCGGAGCACACCTGAACTTCACGTACGTCCCGGTGTACGGCAAGTTCTCGATGTTCAACGAATTCATCTTCCAGTACGACGCCTACATCGTCGGCGGCGTCGGCCTGATGCGCACGCGCCCCGTGCCGGTCGTCGATCCGGAAGTGCGCCGCTTCGACTTCGACATCCGCATCGCGTTCAACCTCGGCATCGGCCTCCGCGTGTTCGTCACGCGCTGGCTCGCGATCTTCGCCGAGCTCCGCGACTACATGTACCTCGAGCAGCTCGAGAACCTCACGGTCGGTCTCGGCCAGCAGCGCACGGATCAGACGACGTGGACGCAGTCGAGCCTCGCCTTCACCAACAACGTCACGGCGCACTTGGGCCTGACCATCTTCTTGCCGCCGGACTTCGAGTACCGGCTGCCCCGCTGAGCGAGGAAACGCCATGAGCACGACGTTCATCCGCTCTCTCACCGGACAGACCATGACCAAGAACTGGCTCGCGCTCGCGATGACCGTCGGTCTCGCGCTCACCGGACTCGTAGCCGCCCCCTCCGCGCAAGCGCAGGAAGTGCAGATCACGGGTCCGCTCGCAGGAGCGCCCGCGGTTCGTCACATGCGTCTCTACCGCGTCAATCGCTTCAACCTCGTCCCGGGCGTGGGGTACACGCTACAGGACGAGTTTGCGCGCTCGCTCTTCGTCGGCCTCGAGGCGAACTACCACTTCCTCGAGTGGCTCGGCATCGGCATCTGGGGCGGGTACGCAGCGGGTCAGATCGACACCGATCTCACCACCCAGATCTCGCAGTTCGCCCAGGTGACGGACCGCAATCGACTCTCGGTTCCGTCGGCGGGCGCCTTCAACCAGCAGATCGGCCGCATCCTGTGGGGCGTCTCGGCGCACCTGATCTTCATCCCGCTGCGCGGCAAGCTCTCGCTGTTCCAGGCGGTGTTCGTCGACACGGACCTCTACGTGATCGCCGGCATCGCGCTCTTCGGTCTCGAAGAGCGCTCCAGCACCGTGGTCGACGGCAACCGTCTCACCGACTGCGACACGGCCGACCTCGGCATGACGCGCCCGCAGTGCTTGGCGACGCAGACGTCGCGCGCGGGACGCGTGACGCCCGCCCCGATGCTCGGCCTCGGCCTGAGCCTCTACGCGAACTCGTGGTTCGGCATCGCTCTCGAGTGGCGCGCGTTCCCGTTCTCGTGGAACCCGTCGGGCACCGACGAAGCCGGCTCGCCCCGCGGCAACTTCCCCGACGGTCAGATCGACGGCAACGACTCGCGCACGACGTTCAACCACATGTTCAACGTCGGCCTGATCTTCAACCTGCCGCCCGATCAGGACAGCAGCGAGTGATCGCCGCCTGATCGTGTTCGAGAGAACGGCCGCCCCAACAGGCGGCCGTTTTCGTTTGTACGTTCGCCCGCCGCTCGGTCCGCTGGAGCCGCGTACTCGACGTCGACGACCTGCGCGACGGCCACGCGACTCACGGACCTAGCGCCGGGCGGGGATGCCCGTGGCTGCGACCGACCAACCCGGCGGAGGCTGCTTCTCGATCGCGGGACGCGCAGCGCCGAGGTCCCACGAGCGCTCGGCGAAGCGCTCGAGCACGCGCGACTTCACGCGGACGCTCTCTTCGCTCGGCAGCAAACGGGCCGCGGCGTCACGGTGAGCGTCGCCGTCGCCCTGCGCGAGCACGGCGCCCACCGCGTGGAAGCGCGCGGTCTCGTTGACGTCTTCGAAGAAGCGCACGACGGCGGCCGCGATACGCGGATCTCGCCGCTCCTCGAGCGCTTGGAGCACCTGGAGCTTGCGCTGAGGATCGCGCTGGTACTCCGTGTCCATCGGCTCGAGGATCGTGATGAGCTCACCGGTCACGTCTTCGGGACCGAGCAGCCGGTCCATCATCTTCAGCGGCCACACGAGCGACTCGCTCCGCTGCATGAACGCGCGGATGGCGGGGACGCCCTCGACACCGCCGTCGAGGATCACGCGGAACGCGAGATCCTTCTCTTCCTGATCGGTGATGGTCGGGTCGGTGTAGTAGGTGAAGCGGGGAAGCAGAGCGGCCACCACGGCCACCGTGCGCTCGGCGGCCTTGTCCTTCTGGGCCTGCGCGCGCAGCTGCGACAACGACTGGATGGCGTCCCAGCGATCAGGGGCTTGTGCGCGCTTGTTCGCGACCACCTGGCCGTGCTTCTCGATGAGCTGCACGTCCGACTTCTTCCCGAACCATCCGAACACACGAACCTCCGACTCGGCTCACGAGGGCTGACCGGCGCGACAACGCGCCCGACCCGATCTCATTCCCCTGACGAGGTCAGCGGATGATGACGGGCTTGAGGTTGACCTGCGTCCCTCGTGTCTGCACCTGGAACCGAACCATCCGGCAGCCGTGCTTCTTCAGCAGGCTCTGCTCGTTCGCCTTGAGGCGCTGGACGAACTTGTCCTGCGTGATGTTCGAGACGTTCTCGCCGACAGCCTGCTTGCCCGCGACGTACTCCTCGTAGACGCGCGCGTAGTACGAGTCCTCCGGCTCCGCGGCCAAGCGCGCTGCGACCTCCGGATCCGCCTCGGCCTCTTCGGGATTTCCCGCGGACGACGGCGGCGCCGCGTTGGGGTCGGCGACCGTGGACGCATCTCGACTCTGATCGGACCAGCCACCACCGCCGCCCGCGACCGCGCCGCTCTCGTCCATCTCTTCGGTGCGTGTGAGCACGTTGAGCAGCTGGTTGATGCGGTACGCGAGACCGCCGAAGTCCTGGCTCTGGATGTCGAGGCGATAGTCCGTTCGGCCGTTCATCACCTGGAGGACGCCCTCTTCGATCTGCGCGATCGGCGCGAGGATGCTCGAGCCCATGAAGAAGCCGTAGGCCGCGATGATCAGGGCGCCGATGCCCGTCAGCACCAGGATGAAGTTCACCGAGGAGGCCTTGGCGATCTGCGAGGAGCGGTTGCCCAGGACGATCATCGCCACGTGCGCCGTGGACGACGGGAGCGGGCCCACCACGCCGACGTGGTCTTCACCCTCGAGGACCAAGGTGAACGGCGCGGAGACGGTCGCGGCGTCACGAGCGGCCGTCGTCGCAGGGGCGTTGGCGCCGAAGAGCTGCGTCGCGAGCTCGGCCGGGCGGCCCCCGTCGAGGGACGACGAATAGACGCGGTCGGCCCACACGAAGGCGACCTCGCGCCCGATCAGCTCGCTCTCGCTGGTCGCGAGGCCGTTCGAGAGGTCGTAGCCGACGACGAGCGCGCCGAGGATTCGCCCCTCGTCGGTGCGGATCGGCGCCACGGCGACCTGGAGCGCCTTGTTGTCCTGAGTCGACTCCCACACCGCCACCGATGCGTTGCCGTGGAGCGCCTCGCCGATGGCGGGGATCTGTGCGCCCAGGTCGACGCCGAACATCGCGTTCACGTCCGAGTCACGACCGACCACGCGGCCCGAGTCGTCGATGATCGCGGTGATGTCGGGGCGGCCGCGGCGGCCGCGCGCCGGATCGCCGAGCCACGTGGACACGCGCTGCGACGCCTCGAAGGCCCGCTGGCGTCGACCGTGCTCGTCGAGCGCACCGAAGACGTCCTGGATCGTGCGTGCGCTCGCCTGCTGCTCGACCAGCGCCACCAGCTCACGGCCGTAGAGCGCGATCGATCGCGACAGCAGCTGGTAATCGGTGGAGATCCTGGAGTCGACCTCGGCCGCGAAGGCCGTCTCGACGTTGGTCTTCACCATCGCGTACGCCGCGAGGCCGACGACGAGGAGAGTCAGCAAATTCCCCGCGATGATCTTCGTACGCATGCGCTTCTCCCGGCTGAGGCCCGCCCGCCGTCGCGAGTGTTCGCGAGAGGGCGAGGGGGAGGCTCCGACGCCGCGCGGAACGGCCGCACCGCGGGTCGATTCTCCCCGAGACGACTCGTAACACCCCTCAAAACATGGGGTCAATAGCGCCCTCGCCACTCGGGGCGAAGTTCCGGCCAGAGGCACCAGCGGCCGCGATTGCCGGTGGGCGGCTGTGTGCGAGGGTGCGCGTCATGGACCTCGTCGTGTTCGATCACCCCAGCCTCGAGGGACACCGGAGTGTGGCGGCACATCCCGAGCGCCCGGAGCGGGTGCTCGCGGCGCGGCGCGCGATCGATCGTTTGCCTCGGAGCCGCGTCGACCGACGCGAAGCGCCTCGGGTCGCGATCGCCGAGGCGGCCCTCGCCCATACCGCCGAGCACGTGGCGCGGATCGCATCGCTCAGCGACGACACGTCATCGCTCGACGCCGACACGTTCGTCGGGCCCGGGTCGCGAGAGGCTGCGCTGCGCGCCGCGGGTGGAGCGGCCGCGCTGGGGTCGGCGCTAGCGTCGGGAGCGCGTCGCGGGTTCGCGCTGGCACGTCCGCCCGGTCACCACGCCGAGCCCGACCGCGCGATGGGCTTCTGTCTGCTGAACAACGTCGCGATCGCAGCGCGCGCCGCGCAGACCGCTGGGGCGCGAAGGATCGCGATCGTCGACTGGGACGCACACCACGGCAACGGCACGCAGGACGTGTTCGAGACGGACGGCGAGGTGCTCTTCGTGAGCTTGCACCAGTGGCCGCTCTATCCGGGCACGGGCGCTCCCGGAGAGATTGGACGCGGCGCTGGGCTCGGCAAGACCGTGAACCTCGCGATGCCGCCCGGATCGGGTCGCGCCGACTACGATCTCGCGTTTCACCGCGTGGTGCTTCCGGTGCTCGAAGAGCACGCGCCCGAGGTGATTCTGGTGTCCGCCGGCTACGACGCGCACATCCGCGATCCGCTCGCCGAGCTGCGTCTCGACGAGGGCGCCTACGTGGGCCTCACGAGGGAGCTCGCGGCGCTGGCGTCGCGCCGTGACGTCCCGCTCGGCTTCGTGCTCGAGGGCGGCTACGACCTCGACGCGCTCGAGCAGAGCGTGTTCGCCACGCTGGCTGCCGCGATGGGGGATGCGAGCGCGACGGCACGCGATGGTCGTGGTGCGTCCGCCGCGACCGAGCGCGCCGTGGCGCAGACGATGGCTGCCCACGAGCGACACTGGCGAGCGCTCGAGCCTCGCCGCTGATCGCGGGCCCGCCCCGCCTGACCTCGCGGGACGTTCTGTTTCGCGCCGCACGGGCCAGCTACGCTCGGGCGCGTGGATCTTCGATCGCAGACCTCGCTGCTCGGAGCAGTGCTCTCGCTGGCCGTGGCCGCGACGGTGCTGCTCCGCCCGCGAAAGCGCCGCGTCCACTGGCTGTTCGCGCTCTTCGACCTGACGGTCAGCGCTTGGTACGGCACCTCGTTCCTCGCCCGCTGGTCCGAGGGCTCGCAGTTCTGGGAGCGCCTGAACCTCGTGTTCGCGGTGCTCCTGCCGCTCGCCGCGGTGCAGTTCTTTCGCGCCTTCCTGCTCACCGAGTCGCGGCGATCGGGCCAGCTCAACCGCGTGGCCGTCGTGCTCGCGTGCACGATGATCGTCGCGGTCTTCACGCCGCTTCATCCGTCGCTGTTCCTCAACACGCTGATCTTCACGTACGTGTTCGTGCTGCTCGGCGCGTCGCTGATGCTCGTGTACCGCGCGGGTCGACGTGCGCGATCGCGCTTCGACGGAGCCCGCCTCACCTACCTGGCGCTGGTCGGGACGTTCGCGGCGGTGTTCACGCTCGCCGACTACCTGCCGTACGTCGGCCTCGACATCCCGCCCGTCGGCACCGTGCTCATCCTCGTGTTCCTCTACGTGCTCTCGCAGTCGATCCTGCGGTTTCGACTGCTCGATCTCTACGAGCTCGGCGGCAAGCTCTTCGTGCTCACCGCGCTGTCGTTCACCCTGGCCGGCATTCTGTGGGTGCTCGTCTGGCTCGACCCCGGCAACTTCTACCTGCACTCGGTCGCGGCCGCGCTCGTGCTCTTGATCACGTTCGAGCCCGTGCACAGCTGGGTCGAGCAGCGCATCTCGGCCGTGTTCCTCCGCGAGCGTCTCGACTTCGAGCGCCTCGCCGCGAGCTCGCGCCGCAAGCTCGCGGGCGCGACGTCGCTCGACGAGGTCGTGAGCGCCATCGTCGTGTCACTCGGCGAGTCGCGGCGCGTCACCCACGGAGGCGTCTACCTCCTCGATCGCGAGCGGGTCGGCTACCAGCTCACGGGCCACGTCGGTGAGCGCCCCGTCGGTCGTGTGGATCCCGCCGCCTCGCGCGCGTTCCTCGAGCGCCTCTCGCGTGAGGGCGCCCTCGTGCTCGAGAACGTCGAGCGCGAGCGTGAAGAGCGCACCGAGCTCGGTGACGAGCGCGAAGCGCGCGCGCTCGGCGAGGTGCTCGACTCGATGCGCGAGCTGCGGACGTCGCTCGTCGCAGCGGTGCGGGGCGAGACCGAGATCTACGGCTTCGTGTGTCTGCGCGACGATCGCCTTCGCGATGCGTACACGCCCGAAGAGGTCGCGATCCTGCGCGCGCTGGCCGCACAGGCGGCGAGCGCCGTGGAGAGCCTGCGGCTCTACGAGCGCCTTCGCGATCGCGATCGACTCGCGGCGCTCGGCGAGATGGCGGCGGGCCTCGCGCACGAGATCCGCAACCCGCTCGGATCGATCAAGGCGAGCGCGCAGTTCCTCGCCGAGTCCGCTGACGAGTCGAGCAAGCGCGATCCATCCCACGAGTTCCTCGAGATCATCGTCGAGGAGGTCGATCGCCTGAACCGCGTCGTCAGCTCGTTCCTCGACTACGCGCGGCCCAACGCGAGCCGCGACGAGCCCATCGATCCGACCGCGACGATCGAGCGAACGCTTCAGCTCGTGCGCCCGGAGCTCGGGCCCGAGCTCGAGGTCGCGATCGAGCTCGCGCCGACGCTGCCGCTCGTGCGCATCGATCCCGAGCGACTGCGACAGGTGCTCATCAACCTCGTCCAGAACGCCGCGCAGGCGATGGACGGACGCGGAAAGCTCACCATCCGCACCAGCACCGAGGCAGGCTCCGAGGAGCGGCGCGGTGCGATCGAGATCGCGGTGGTCGACACGGGTCCCGGTCTTCCGGCGCGCGTGCGCGAGAACCTCTTCGTGCCCTTCGTGACGACCAAGGACCGCGGCACGGGGCTCGGCCTCGCGATCTCGCAGCGCATCATCAGCGCGGCCGGCGGGCGCATCGAGGCGCGGCCGGTGGACGAGGGGCACGGCACGATCTTCGTCGTCAGACTTCCGATCGCCGAGGAGGTCGTGGCGGGCGGCGAGGCGACCGCGGCTCAGAGAGAGTCGAGCCCTTCCACGGATGCCTCTGGCGCGTGGAGCCTCGAGGGCTCGGGCGTCACCGACGCCGGCGCACGCGACGGCGCAGGCGAGCTCGCCACGCGCCTCGCGACGGACCGGTAGAGCCGCAGATCGGGGCGATCGAGGCTCTCGGGCGCCATGTCCTGATCGGAGAACAGCGCGGCGTAGGCTCGGACCGCGGAGCCCTCCCCGCGCTCGCGCGTCGCGTCGGGCAAGAGGTAGTGCCAGTTGCCGCGGTGCTCGAACGCCACGCCGTGGCCTGGTCGAAACGCGGTCTCGACGAACGCGTGCGCGCGACTGTCGAGCGTCCCGTCCTCTTCGAGGACCTGCACGCTCACATCGAGTGTCGGCAGGATGCGTCCGAGCGGTCCGCCCATCGCGGACTCGCGCTCCATCCAGCGCTGGCGCGCGACGGTGGCCGCCGTGATCAGCGCGCGCGCCACGGAGCTGCCGCGCGCCGAGCGCCAGAGGCGCGGTCGGTCGCCCTCGGAGAGCAGCACCATGACCTCCACGTTGTGGATGCGTCGCAGGGGCTCGGGAAACGACTGCACGCGAGGCACGGACGAGCCCCCGACGATCGCGCGCGCCACGTGAGCGAGTGCGCCCGAGAGCATCGGTGAGAGCACGAGCTCGCTGCGCGGCATGTAGAGGGCGGCGGTCGGCGTGAGGTGGATGCAGGCGAGCGACTCGAGCGCGTCGTAGCTCTCGAGGTGGGATCGGAGCGTGGGCGTCGCGTCGTCCGGCGCGGGTCGATGCCCCACCACGATCGAGCCGATGCCGGCCTCTTGCATCGCGGCGAGGAGCGCCGCCTCGTCGGTGCCGTCGAGCGCGGGATCGAGCGCGGCGGAGGGCGCGAGATCGAGCGACGACCCGAGCGCGATCCGCAGCGCGTCGTCGCCGACGATCGCCGTTCGGCCGTGGCCCTCGGCGGCCGTCACGATCGGATCGAGGGGCCCGCCCGATCGGGAAGATCGGATCCAGACCCCTGCTCCCACGACGATCAACGCGAGCACTCCGAGGAAGATCGTGCGCGGGGTCGGCCGCATGGGCGCTCGCCTCTAGCCCATCCAGATCGGGAATGCTACGCGGCCCGACGGGTGTCGTGGACGCCCGAACCGGCCCGTCCTCGAACCCCGTGGCCGCCCCCGACGACCTCTCATGCGGCTGACCCTCGCGAGCGTCTACTCGCACGATCGCTGCACGCTCAAAGACGTGGCGGGCGGCTTCGGCACCGTCTTCGAGGTGGGGACGTCTCTGCGCGCGCGCTTGCTCGAGCGCGCCAAGTCGCACCTCGCCGATCTGCCGCCGGTCGTGCTCGGGACGCTCGCCGCGCGTCTCGCCTCGCTCGGCCACACGGTCTCGATCGTGTCGCTGCGAGACGACGCCGACGATGCGCGACGACTCGCGGAGACGAGCGACGTCGTGCTCGTGCACTCGTCGCTCGTCGACGCCGACGCCGAGCGGCGCGTGCTCGATGTCCTCCGCGACGCTGGGACGCGCACGATCGTGTTCGGCGCTGCGGCGACCGCGATGCCCACGCACTTCGCGCCGCACGCAGACCTCGTGTTCCTGGGTGAGCCCGAGGGGGCGCCCGATGCGACGTGGCGCGCGGCGATCGAGGGCGAGCTGCTCGGCATGGTCGACGTCGGCAGCGTCGACGATCTCGACACGCTGCCCTTCCCCGACTGGACTGTGTTTCCCGTCGCTCGCTATCGCTACGCGCTGCTCACCGCCCGCGGCCCCACGCTGCCGATCCAGAGCGCGCGCGGGTGTCCTTATGGATGCGGCTACTGTCCATGGCGCGTCACCGCACAGTTCCGCGAGCGTGACCCGGCCCGCGTCGCCGAAGAAGCTCGACGCAACCGCGATCGGTTCGGCGCGCGCGCCCTCTCGTTCCGCGATCCCCTGTTCAACCTCGATGCCGATCGCGTGCGCGCGATCGCGAAGGGCTTGGCGCCCCTCGGCCTCAAGTGGAGCGCGGAGATGCGGGCGGATCGTCTGGACAAGAGCCTGCTCGAAGAGATGTCCCACGCAGGTCTTCGGAGCCTCGAGCTCGGCGTCGAGAGCGTGGACCGCGCGCTGCTCGCGTCCGAGAAGCGCAAGCCTCCCACGCACGCGCAGATCGAGGCCGTCGTGCGCGACGCGCGCGCGCTCGGCATCCGCGTGATCTGCAACTACGTGCTCGGCCTGCCCGGCGACAGCGTCGAGACGATGCGCGAGACGGTGCGCTGGGCGAAGTCGCTCAACTCGTTCGCGGTGCAGTTCACGGTCGCGACGCCCTACCCCGGCACGAGCCTCGAGCGACGCAAGAAGCTCCCGGTCCTCGATCGTCCCGGCGATCTCACGGGCTTTCGCGCGAGCGAGCTCGAGGGCTCGGTGCCCGCGGCCGAGCTCGCGGCGCTCCGCGAGTGGGCCTACGTGAGCTACCACTTCCGCCCGCGCTACGTGGCGAGCTTCGTGACGCAGGCCGCTCGCGCGCTGCTCGACTGATCTTCATCGAGCTCGAACGCTGGGGCGCCTCGCGGCGGGGTCAGCGCAGCTGACCCCTGGAGCGGGAGCGACGCGTAGGCGCGAAGCGCCGAAGTGAGCGACGGGGAGTGCAGAGGGGCCGGAGGTCCCTTTGCCCGGCTAGTAGAGCGTGCGGACCGAGATCGTGGTCTCGAGGCTCCGCAGGCGCTCGACGAGCTGCGCGCTGAGCTTGTCGCGGCTCGGATCGAAGTCGTCGAAGTCGAGCACGAGGTAGCCAATCTCGGTGTCCGTCGCGAGCACCTGACCGACGACGTTGGCCTGCGCGTCCGAGACGATGCTGTTCACGTCGCGGAGAACGCCCGGGACGTTGCGGTGGACGTGCGCGATGCGGTGCGAGCCCGGGCGACGCGGCAGCTCGACCTGGGGAAAATTCACCGCGCCCGTGGTGCTCGCCGCGCGCAAGAAGGAGATGAGCGAGCCCGACACCTCGTGGCCGATCGCCACCTGCGCCTCGCTCGTGGAGCCGCCGATGTGCGGGGTGAGGAAGACGTTGGGCAAGCCCTGGAGCGCGCTCACGAACGTCTGCCCGTTGCCCTCGGGCTCCTCGGGGAAGACATCGATCGCCGCGCCGCCCACGTGCTTGCTGGTGATCGCGTGCGCCAGCGCCTCGATCACCACGACGGTGCCGCGGCTCGCGTTGATCAGGCACGCGCCCTTCTTCATCGCGGCGAGCTCTCGCTCGCCGATCATGTTCTTCGTCTGTGCGGTCTCGGGCACGTGGAGCGTCACGAAGTCGCTCTGCGCCAGCAGATCGTCGAGGCTCTCGCAGCGGCGGTTGTTTCCCATCGGCAGGCGCGCCGCGACGTCGAAGAAGACGACGGTGAGACCCATCGACTCGGCGAGCACGCCGACCTGTCGACCGATGTGACCGTAGCCGACGATGCCGAGCGTCTTGCCGCGCACCTCGTGCGAGCCGATCGCCGACTTCGTCCACACGCCGCGGTGCACCTCGTTGTTGCGATCGCCGAGGTGACGCGCGAGCAGCACGATCTCCGCGATGATCATCTCGGCGACGCTGCGTGTGTTGGAGAACGGCGCGTTGAACACGGGCACGCCGCGGGCGTTCGCGCGCTCGAGCGCGATCTGGTTCGTGCCGATGCAGAACGCACCGACCGCGCGCAGATCCGGCAGCGACTCGAGCACCTTCGCCGTGACCCGCGACTTGCTGCGGATCCCCAGCGCGACGCAGCCGCGCGCCGCCTCGATGAGCTCGCTCTCGGGGAGCGCCTTGGGCAGCAGCTCGACCTCGAAGCCCTCGCCCTCGAGGTTCTTCTTCGCGTCCGGGTGGATTCCTTCGACGAGCAGCACACGACCGAGCGACAAGCGAGCCTCCTTGGAGCAACGACGCAGTGCGTCGAAGGCCGCGATCTAGCAGCCGCGCGGGAACATCCCAACCCCTCGATCCGTCCGGCCGCACGACGGCCACTCGGCGTGGTAGCCCTGCTCGACCCTGGCGCGGCATGGCTCGCCCGGGTCCGCGGTTGTCTGCGGCGCGAAGAACCCGATCCCAGGAGTGCGGCGATGTCGATGGCTCGGAACACGATGGCGGCGGTGGTGGTGGGGCTCCTCGCCACGGCCTGTGGATCAGGCGAAGAGACGACCGCGACGGGTGATGGCACGGGCAGCGGGACGGGCGAGGGCACGGGAACCGCGCCGCCGGAGACCGCACCGCCGACGCCCGCCGAGGCGCGGCCGAGCTGGGCGGAGTCCGGCTTCGAGCTCGGCTCGACGACCACTGGCCCCTTCCAGGCGGGGCAAGAAGGTCACTTCGACATCCGTCTCGCGGCGACCGGCCACTACCACGTGAACCAGGACTACCCGATCTCGGTGCAGATCACGGGGCCGGACGGGGTGACGCTCCCCCGCGCGACGCTCGCGCGCACCGAGGCGGCGGAGTTCTCGGAGGCGCTCGCGCGCTTCGAGGTGCCCTTCACCGCCACGGCGGGACACCACGAGCTCCGTGCGCTCGTCGACTTCGCCGTGTGCACGCCGGAGTCGTGCATGCCCGACACGCGCACACTCGCCATTGCGCTCGACGTTCCCTGACCGCGATCCTCCCTCGATGAGCTCCGGCCCGATGAGCGACGGCGAACCCAGCAAGTCACACGACACGCTCGGCAAGATCGGCGAGGCGCTGCAAGCGCGCTTCATCGCCGAGCGACGTGTCCTGTCGTTCGCCGAGTTCGTGGACGTCGCGGGGGCCGCCCCGTACCAGCACACGCGCGACGCCTCGCGGTACCTGCGCGACGCGTTCGATCACTTCGGCACCACCACGGTCGCTCGCGCGGGGGGACGCGAGATCACGCGCTACCGCCTCTTCGATCTGCCGTTCGTCGAGGAAGGCCGCGCGCGCGACGCGCTCGTCGGACAAGAGGAGATCCAGGTCGCGTTCTACCGCGCGATCTCGAACTTCGTGCGCGAGGGCCGCATCAACCGGCTCGTGCTGCTGCACGGGCCGAACGGCAGCGCGAAGTCGACGTTCGTGAACTGCATGATGCGCGCGCTCGAGCACTACTCGAGCACCGATCCCGGCGCGATCTACTACTTCTCGTGGATCTTCCCGCGCGGAAAAGACGGCCGCGCGCTCGGCTTCGGATCGACCGACGACACCACCTACAAGTCGATCGACTCGTACGCGCACCTGCCCGATGCGGCGATCGACCTGCGCCTCGACAGCGAGCTGCGCGAGAGCCCGCTCCTGCTCCTACCGACCGGGGATCGACGCAGCTTCCTCGAGGCCGCATACACGACGACGACCGAGGCCCGCGAGCGCCCGCCGCGCTCGATCCTCGACGGCGAGCTCGGCGCCAAGAACCGAAAGATCTTCGACGCGCTGATGACGGCCTACCGCGGTGACCTCGCGCGCGTTCTCGCGCACGTTCGCGTCGAGCGTCTCTCGATCTCGCAGCGCTACCGACGCGGCGCGGTGACGATCGGGCCGCAGATGGCCGTGGACGCGACCGAGCGACAGATCACGATGGATCGCTCGCTGGCCGCCCTCCCCGCGTCCCTCGCGTCGGTCGCGCTCTACGAGACGCACGGCGAGCTGGTCGAGGCCACCAACGGCATCCTCGAATTCTCGGACTTGCTCAAGCGTCCGCTCGATGCGTGGCGCTATCTGCTCCTCGCCGTCGAAGAGGGCGAGGTCGCGCTGAACGCGTCGGTCTTGCCGCTGAACACGATCTTCGTCGGCACCTCGAACGACATCCACCTCAAGGCGTTCCGCGAGCACCACGAGTACCGCTCCTTCCGCGGGCGTCTCTCGCTCGTGCGCGTGCCCTACCTCGTGGACTACCGCGCGGAGCAGGCGATCTACGACGCGCAGATCGCGCCGCAGGTGCGCGGACATCGCACGCCGCACGCGACCTACGTCGCCGCGCTCTGGGCCGTGCTCACGCGACTCCGCAAGCCGCGCGCAGAGAGCTTCATGCTGCCCGCGCACGGCAAGAAGCTCGCGCCGGTGGCGTCGTCGCTCACGCCCCTCGAGAAGGCCGAGCTCTATGCCGACGCGTCGATCCCCGATCGCTTCTCGAACGAAGAAGCGGCCGAGCTGCGCGCGCACATCGACGACCTCCGCAACGAGTCCGACACGTGGCCGAGCTTCGAGGGCAGCTCCGGCGCGTCGCCTCGCGAGGTGCGGACGCTGATGCTCGACGCCGCGCAGGATCCTCTGCACGAGGGGCTCTCGCCGATCGCGATCCTCCAGCGCATCAAGGATCTCTGCGAGACCGAGGACTACGACTTCCTCCGCGATGCGGTCGACGGCGGCTACCAGGATCACCGCGGCTTCATCGAGGTGGTCCGTCAGCGCTGGCTCGATCGCGTGGACGACGAGCTCCGGCAGGCGACGGGCCTCGTCGAGGAGTCGCAGTACCTCGAGCTCTTCGACCGCTACGTGACGAGCGTCTCGTACTGGCTGAAGAAGGAGAAGGTCCCGAACCCGCACACGGGCAA
Organism: uncultured Sandaracinaceae bacterium; assembly: GCA_964502175.1. Classification (GTDB taxonomy): domain Bacteria; phylum Myxococcota_A; class Polyangia; order Polyangiales; family Sandaracinaceae; genus JAFLCL01. The sequence goes on along the minus strand of CAZCVE010000008.1, from coordinate 62,049 downwards.
GGACGAAGAGCCCGACACGCGCTTCATGGAGGGCGTCGAGCAGATGCTGGGCGTCGTGCGCAACCACGACGGGTTCCGCAAGGACCTGATCAGCGGTGTCGCCGCGTACGCGATCGACAACCCCGGCGAGCGCGTCGTGTACGCACGCGTCTTCCCTCGCTACATCCAGCAGCTCCGCGAGGCGAGCTGGGCATCGCGCAAGCGGCAGCTCGCAGAGATCATCGAGGACGTCCTGCGGGTCACGGCATCGCAGACGATCCCGGACGCCGAGCGACAGCGCCGTGCGCGGAGGACGATGGACACGATGACGGGGCGCTTCGGCTACCCGACGCGGGGCGCGCGCGACGTGCTCTCGGAGCTGCTCCAGCGGAGGTACGCGAGGTGAGCACCACGCTCGAGCTCGATCGCCTGACCTTCAAGCGAGTGACCGCGATCCCGCGCGACGGCGTGAGCGCGAAGGCCGCGCAGTTCTGGGACGTGATCACGCCCGAGGGCTTCGCCGTCGCGCAGGCCGAGGTGTTCACCAGCCCCGAGCAGTGGGGCGTGCGCCTCTTCGATCGCATCCCGCAGGTCGACCCGTCGGATCTCGTGCGTCTCGTGGCGCGGCTCCTCGTGTGGCACGCGCAGTGTCCGACCGAGACCGTCGAGCTCGTCATCATGCGACGCGGCGTGGAGAAGCAGACGATGGTTCGCGTCTCCGGCGACTACGTGTAGCCCGCGCGTTCGCGAGCGCTGCACGGTCTCTTGGAGTGGTCTCTCGGGCCGTCTCTCGATTGGACCTCGCGGCCCCCGAGGGCGCGTGCGATCGTCTCGTCGATGTCGGTGAAGCTCCACGTCAACGTCGATCACGTCGCCACGCTCCGGCAGGCGCGGGGCACCTCGTATCCGGATCCGGTCGAGGCCGCGCTCGCGTGCGAGGCCGCGGGCGCCCACGGGATCACGGTGCACCAGCGCGAAGATCGACGACACATCCAGCCGGACGACGTCGAGCGACTGCGCGCGAAGATCGGCACGATCCTCAACCTCGAGATGGCGGCGACGGACGCGATGGTCGCCCTCGCCGCGCGCGTGAAGCCCGACTTCGTGACGCTCGTGCCCGAGAAGCGCGAAGAGCGCACGACCGAAGGCGGCCTCGACGTGGCAGGTCAGCGCGCGTCGCTCGCGGCGATCACGGCGCGGCTGCGCGAGCGAGGGATCGCCGTGTCGATGTTCATCGATCCCGAGCCGGATCAGATCGAGGCGTCGATCGACGTCGGGGCCGCGCACATCGAGCTCCACACGGGGGACTACGCGAACGCGACGGGCGACGCCGCTCACCGCGAGCTCGCGCGCATCGCGAACGCAGCGCGCTGGAACGCGAGCTCGAAGCGCCCGCTCCACCTCGCGGCGGGCCACGGCCTGTCGGTGGCGAACGTCGGGGCGCTGCTCGATGCGGCGCCCGAGATCGTCGAGCTCAACGTCGGACACGCGATCGTGTCGGACGCGGTCCTCGTGGGCATGGAGGAGGCCGTGCGTCGCTTCCTGCGTGCCATGGAGCGCGCGTGATCGGCCGCCCGCTGCTCACCCGCGCCGAGGCGCGCGCAGCGGATCGCACGCTCATCGACGGCGGCGTCCCCGGCATCGTCCTCATGGAGAACGCGGGGCGCGCGGCGACGGACGTGATCGTGCGCGAGCTCGGGTCGAACCTCGCTCGGCCGCTGATCGCCGGAGGGATCGGACAGAACGGCGGCGACGCGTGGGTCGTCGCGCGACAGCTCCACACGCGCGGCATCGCGTGCGACGTGGTGCTCGTCGGTGATCCGCAGCGCGTCACCGGCGACGCCGCGCTCGCGCTGGCAGCGATGCGCGCGGTCGGGATCACGCCGCGCGTGATCCGAGAGGCGGCAGACCTCGACGCCTACGTCGATCGCTGCTCGTTGGTCGTCGACGGCCTGTTCGGGACAGGCCTCGATCGCGCGATCGAGGGTGCGCTGCGCGAGGTCGTGGAGAGGCTCGATGCCTGGCGAGTCCCGCGCGTCGCGCTCGATCTGCCGAGCGGCGTCTGCGCCGACACGGGGCGCGTGCTCGGCGCTGCGCTCCGCGCGGATCTCACGATCACGTTCCACGCGCACAAGCGCGGCCTCCATCACGCGCCGGGTCTCGGCCTCGCAGGACGCGTGGTCGTCGTCGACATCGGAGCGCCCGCGCCCGTCGCTGCCGACGCTGGGCTCGTCGGGGAGCGGGCGCTCGCGGATCACACGCGGGCGCGCGCGATCGATGCGCACAAGGGCACCGGTGGACACGTCCTCGTGATCGCGGGATCGCCAGGAAAAACAGGCGCCGCGCTGCTCTCGGGGCTCGGCGCGATGCGCGCGGGCGCGGGCCTCGTGACGCTCGCCGCCAGGGGCTCGGCGCGCGCGGCGCTCGACGCGAAGGTGATCGAGCTGATGACCCGCGAGGTGCCCGAGGCCCTCGAGGCTGGCGTGGGCGTCGTGCTCGCGGACTCCGCGCGGTGCGCGAGCGCAGTGCTCGGGCCTGGCCTCGGCCTCGACGACACGACGCGCGCGTTCGTACGGCGGCTCGCGATCGAGCTGCCGGTGCCGACGGTGCTCGACGCCGATGCCCTCCGCGCGATCGCCGACGACGCTTCGCTCGCGGCGCTGTCGAAGGCAGCCCGGCCGCGCGTGCTGACGCCCCATCCGGCCGAGGCGGCTGCGCTGCTCGGCTCCACGACCGAGGCCGTGCAGTCCGATCGCTTCAGCGCGGCGCAGCGGCTCGCGACGGTCAGCCGTCAGTGCGTCGTGCTGAAGGGCGCGCGAACGATCGTCGCGACGCACGACGGGTCGATGGTCGTGTGTGATCGCGGCACTCCCGCGCTCGGCGTCGCGGGAACGGGTGACGTGTTGGCCGGCGTGATCGCGGGCTTCCTCGCCGAGACGCGTGCACCCAACGCGAGCAGCACGTTCACGCACGCATGGCGCGGAGTCGTCGCTCACGCGCTCGCCGGAGAGCGGGCGGCGGCGGGTCGCGATCGCGGTCTGTTCGCGAGCGAGGTCGCCGAGGCGGTGTCGTTCGTGATGGGCTCGCTGGCCAGCGACGCGTCGCGGCGGCCCTGACACGACACTGCTGACACGCTGACACGAGGCTCGGTCACGGCCTCGTCATCGTGGCACCTCGTTCGGGCGCCTCGGGCGCGACGCTCGCGAAATTCGGCCATTTTCCTTGGGTGACGTCGCTGGCACGGGGGCTGCTGAAGAGGGCGCGGAGGTCATGATGCGACGAGCCCAGCACGCCCCGATGTCCCTTGCGCCCGCTGCCGAACACGAGCGACTCGACGACTCGTTCGACGGTGACCGCGACGAGGTCTCGGGCGTCCACGATCTACGCGGCCTCGCCGCCGTCGGAGATCGCGCGAGCTACGACCACGAGGTCCTGCGCCATCGATCGGAGCTCGTCGCCGCGGCGGTGCGGCTCACGGGATCACGCGCCGAAGCCGACGACCTGGTGCAGGAGGCCGTGATGCGCGCCTGGGTGTTCTGGCATCGCTTCGAGCCAGGCACGAACGGTCGCGCGTGGATGCACCGCATCCTCCTCAACACGTTCATCAACGGGTACCGCAAGCGCCGCCGCGAGCGCGAGGTGCTCACGCAGGTGCACGCGGTCGAGACGCACGCACGTCGCAGCGTCGAGCTCGTGTCGCGCACACCGGGCGAGACGCTGTCGGACGAAGTGCACGCAGCGCTCTGGCGCCTGCCCGAAGAGTTCCGTCGCGTGATCGTCCTCGTCGATCTCGAGGATCGCAGCTACCGCGACGCGGCCCTCGCGATGGGCTGTCCCATCGGCACCGTGATGTCGCGCCTCCACCGCGCGCGGAAGGCGATGCAGCGCGAGCTCGCGGCGTATGCCGCCAGCCATGGCTACGTCGGTCAGCCGAGCGCGCAGATCACGGCCGACGAGCCCGCGCTCGAGGCGGCCTGATCACGGCCCGGGGATCGTCCCGGGCCCGCCCTCGAGCAACGACGCGAAGAACGACGCGATGCGCTCGCGTCCTCGCTCGTCGTCGAAGAACGCGAAGTGACCGTCCTCCGGGAACTGCAGCAAGGCGCCCGTCGCGCCGCCGCGCAGGTTGGCCGTGATCATCGCGGGCTCGGAGTCGATGCCGAGGAATTGGAGGCCGACGATCTCGCGCGAGACGGGCGCGGCCACCGGCACGCGGAACGCGGTGGCCAGCGCCTCCATGCCGATCGGCGCGACGAACGAGTCGCGCAGGCCCTCGGTGAGGATCACCGAGCGCGCCGCGAACCCCGCGCGAGGACGATCGACGGCGAGCGGGCCGTAGTTGCCGGGGTCCGACACGTCCACCCAGCCCTGGAGGATCGTCACGATCGGGTGCTCGAGCGTGAAGCCCTCGCGCTCGAAGGCCTCGGCCGTGGTCGCGCCGGAGAAGCCGAGCAGCGATCGCACGAGCTGCGGGATGTCGACGGGCTCCGTCTTCTCGCGGAGCGTGTGCCCGATCAGCGAGCCACCCGCGCTGAAGAGCGCGGCGCGAGGCGTGTCGTCCACGCCGAAGAACAGCGGACCCACGAGCGCGCCCTGCGAGTGGCCGACGTAGTAGATGCGCGTCGGATCGAAGTGGATCTGCTGACCGTCGCGCTCGAGCGTCGCGCGCGGCACGAGCAGCGACTCGGCGACCACCGACTGCGCCGCGTGATCGAGCGCGCCCTGGATCGGGTTACAGCGCACGGCGTCGGGGTTGAGGATGTTGAAGAAGAGCGTGTCGTCCATCGTGGGGTTTCGCTCACCGTGGACCGGCGCGTCGATCCCCATCGACGCGAAGCCCTGCGCCGCGAAGAGCGTCGCCGTGTCGTCGTCGAGCACCGAGCGGAAGTCGCCGCCCGTGCCGTGGCCGTAGAGGATGATCGGGTAGCCCGCCTCGGGCATCGGCGTGACGGGCACGGCGAGCGAGAAGCGCGCCTCGAACGTGCCCTCGAGCACGGGATCCCCGTCGGGATCGAGGTGCACGCCGCCGCCTTCGCTGCGGTACGGGATCTCGCCCTCTTGGAACGTGGGCGCGCCGCTGTAGCGACCCTGGAGGACGTTGTGCGTGGCCGCCGCGCCGCGCGCGCTCCAGTCCTCCTCGATCACCACGGGGGCGGGCATCTCGTCGTGCACCCAGTCGGCGGCAGCGGCGAGCAGCGCGGTGGGATCCTGCGTGCGGAAGATCGCGAGCGACAAGATGCTCTCGGCCTCGATGCCCATCGCGTCGAGCGACGCGAGCGCGGGCTCGTAGATCGTCACGAGCTCTTCGACGCTCGCGTCACCCGCGAGCACGGCCTCGAAGTCCGAGTCGCGACCGAGCGTCGCGCCGCCCGTCGTCCGCACGTCGCGCGTGACGACCGCCGCGTAGAGCGTGCCCGGAAGGAGCGGGAAGCCATCCGCAGGACGAATCGCGAGCGTGTGTCCCGGCCAGTACACCGTCACGCGCGGCTCGAAGTACACGACCGCCGGATGACGCTCCGCGCTCGTCGCGCCCTCGATCAGCGGGACGAGAAAGACGTTCGCGTCGCCCGCGACCGACGACGCGAGCGAGGTCGGCAGCGTCGCGGGATCGAGGTCGTGACTGAACCGAAAATAGACCGATCCCATCGTCGACCAGCCGTCCTGCGAGACGGCGATCGCGTCGAGGTAGTCGCGGATCAGGCCGCGCGTGGGCGCAGGGAACGACGAGAAGTCGGGCGTGCCCGCGGGCGTGAGGCGCGCTTCGTTCGGCCACGGCAGATCGAAGAAGACGGAGGGGTCGTCGCCTTCGTGCGGCGCGGCGAAGATCGCGGTCGGCGGACCCGCATCGAACGCGGCGTCATTGCCAGCGTCCGGCGGAGCCTCGAACGCGTCGTCGCTCACACCCGCGTCGACGGCAGTGCCCGCGTCCGCAGTGGGCGTCGTCGGACACCCGCTCGCCAGCGCGACGATCGAGAGAGAAGCCAAGACGGCCGCGGCGGGCCGGAACGACGAAGCGAGCATCGCGCGAGGATAGCGGGCCCAGCGTATCCGTCGCCAGGCACGCTCTGGTGTCGCGGCAATCTACATTCATCCACGCGAGAACTTCCGACGACATCGCGATCCCCTAGAAGTCACGCGGAAGCGTTGACAAGATTCACGCATACGGATACGGAGATACGTCATGAGCAAGACGTACTCGGATCTGCTCCAGGATGTCCGCGGCGCCGTGACGCAGGTGTCTCTCGAGGAGCTCGAGCGACGCGTCCGCGAGCGCGAGGCGATCACGATCGTCGACGTGCGTGAGAAAGACGAGTGGCGACAGGGCTTCGTGCCGGGCTCGATCCACATCCCGCGCGGCTTCCTCGAGATGCAGGCCGAGTCGAAGCTGCCCGACAAGAGCGCGCGGATCGTCGTGCTCTGCGCGGCGGGCATCCGCGCGGCGTTCGCGGCCAAGACACTGAGCGAGCTCGGCTACACGCGCGTCGAGAGCGCGAACCCCGGCTACGGCCGCTGGAAGGATCTGGGCTTCCCCACCGAGCAGCCCGCGCAGCTCACGCAAGCGCAGCTCTCGCGCTACTCGCGCCACCTGCTCCTGCCCGAGGTCGGAGAGAAGGGACAAGAGAAGCTCCTCAAGTCGCGCGTGCTCTTGCTCGGCGCGGGCGGGCTCGGATCGCCCGCCGCCCTCTACCTCGCCGCCGCGGGCGTGGGCACGATCGGCATCGTCGACAACGACGCCGTCGACGCGTCGAACCTCCAGCGACAGGTGCTTCACGGCACCGATCGCGTCGGCACCTCGAAGGTCGAGAGCGCGAAGAAGACGATCTCGAACCTCAACCCCGACGTGAACGTGCTGACGTTCGACGAGCGCCTCAACAGCGACAACGTCGATCGCATCTTCGATCAGGGCTGGGACGTGATCGTCGACGGCCTCGACAACTTCCCCACGCGCTACCTCGTGAACGACGCGTCCGTCTGGAAGAAGATCCCCGTCGTGCACGGCTCGATCTTCCGCTTCGACGGACAGGTCACGACCTTCTGGCCGCACCAAGGTCCCTGCTACCGCTGCCTCTATCCGGAGCCGCCGCCGCCGCACCTCGCGCCGAGCTGCGCGGAGGCCGGTGTGCTCGGGATCCTCCCGGGCGTCGTGGGCACCATCCAGGCGACCGAGGCCATCAAGATCCTGCTCGGGCAAGGCCAGCCGCTCGTCGGGCGACTGCTCACCTACGACTCGCTGAAGATGTCGTTCCGCACCCTCAAGCTGCGACGCGACAAGAGCTGTCCGCTCTGCGGCGACGCGCCGACGATCACGGGCTACATCGACTACGACGGCTTCTGCCACGTGGGACGCTGACGCGACGCGCGCGACTTGACGCGCCGGGCGCTCGGGTTGTCTAGTGCTCCCCGCATGTCGAGCGACGGGACCGAGAGCGTGATCGACGACGCGTTCGCGAAGGAGTTCCAGCCCTTCGTGATCGGCATCGCGACGCGCGTGCGCAACGAGCTCGAGCTCACGTGCGATCTCGACGACCTCATCGCCTGGGGCTTCCAAGGGCTGATCGAGGCCAAGCAGCGCTTCGATCCGCAGCGCAACGTGCAGTTCAACACGTTCGCTTACTACCGCGTGCGCGGCGCCGTCATCGATGGCGTGCGCAAGATGGCCTACCTGTCGCGGCGCGCGCACCAGATGCGGAAGTTCGCCGAGGCCGCGGACGACCTGCTCGAGCAAGAGAGCGCCGGGCGGGCCGCGAGCCCCGAGGTGAGGGCCGACCTCCAGCAGACCGTCCAGGCGATCGACGACGTCCTCGGTCGACTGACCGCGTCGTTCGTGATCGCGTCGGTGGGCCAGGATCAAGGCAGCGCGGGCGAGCTCCAGGACGAGCTCCTCATCCGCGCCGGCGAGAGCGAGCGCGTCCGCCAGGCGGTCGCGAAGCTCCCGGAGCGCGAAGCGAAGGTCGTGCGCGAGCTCTACTTCGAGGGCCGCTTGCTCGACGACATCGCGAAGGACCTCGGCGTGTCGAAGTCGTGGGCGAGCCGCATCCACACCAAGGCGCTCGGGATCCTCAAGCGCTCGATGGCCGACTGAACCGGCCGGGTCACTGCTGCGACGTGAGCACCTGACGCACGGTGCCCGTCAGCTTGTCGACCAGCTTCGCGGCGAGCTCCACCTCTTGGCTGTGTCGCTGCACCGTCGCCTGCAGGGCGAGCAGCTGCTCGGGTGCGAGCGGCGCGCCGCGTCGAGAGAGCACCGCGTCGATGCGCGCCTCGCGCTCGGCCATGCCGTGAGCCGCCTCGCGGAGGGCGTCGCGGAAGCTCGCCCCGCTGGGCAGATCGGGCGCGCGCGGCGTCGACGTCGCGGCTTCGGGGGTGGCGGCCGTGGCCGTGGTGCTGAGCGTGAGGCGAATTCCGTCGGTCATGGCGCGCCTTGTCGACGCGAGCGCCGCCGAGTTGCGTGGGGCGCGGAAGAAAACTCTCAGCCCGGTCGCAGGCGCGCGAACGAGCGGACGAAGTTCAGGCCCAGCACGTTGCGGATCCGCGTCTCGGTCCAGCGGGCCTCGAGCATGTACTGAACGAGCCGCGCGTACGCGAGCTCGCCATCGCGCAGATCGGCCGTGGGCACGATGAAGCCGTCGTAGTCGCTGCCGATCGACGCGGCCTCTTCACCCCCCGCGCGGATGACCGCCTCGAGGTGCGCGATCACGGCGCGGCCGTCTCTCACCGCGCGAGATCCCCAGGAGGGTCCGAGGAAGCTCGCATGGAAGATCACGCCGATCACGCCGCCGGTGTCGGCGATGGCGCGCGCCTGTCGGTCGTCGATGTTGCGCCACATGTCGTGCACGGACTTCATGCCGGTGTGCGTGACGATCGCCGGCAGCGACGCATCGTGCGCCTCCATCGCGTCCCAGAAGCCCGGCTCCGACACGTGCGCGAGATCGACGAACACGCGCTCGCGATCGAGCGCGCGCACCATCGCGCGCCCCATCTCGCTGAGCCCGGTGGGGCCGCCCGCGCGGAGCGGGCTCGAGGTGCCTCCGAGGCTCGAGCTCGAGAGGTGCACGATGGTGACCCTCGTGATCTTCCGGGATGGATCGACGAGATCGCACTCGATGGTGCCCGAGTCGGTGCGGAGCTCGAACGCGTTGCCGCCCTGCACGGTGATCAGCGCCGCGTGGTGACCTTCACGTCGCGCGCGATCGAGCTGCGCCGCATCGGTCACGACGCGGACGGCGGGATCTCGCTCGAGGGTGGCGACCAGCGCCGCGACGTTCTCCTGGAGCACCCGCGCGCGGCTGCCGCGCGGCCGCAGGATGTTCGTCGCGATCGACCACATCGCGGTCGTCAGGCCGCCCGCGTGCACGCGCGGCAGATCGAGGTGACCGAAGAAGCGCCCCCAGGGCGGCAGGCCCGCGTGCGATCGATGGAGATCGTAGCCCCAGAGCCGCGGCGGGATGAATGTCTCGAGGTGCAGATCGACGACCTCGGCGCTGGCGAGGAGCTCGGTCGCCTCGCGCGACACGCCCGCGCGCGCGCTGAGCGCCTCGGGGTCCACGCGGGATCTGGGGTTCATCGTCACGTCGGGCTCGAAGCGCGAGGATAGTCGACGCCCCGTTTCGCGTTGACCCCGTGATGCGCGGTTTGGCACGCTCGCGTCGCCATGCCGGCCCCGCGACTCGCGCTCGTCCTCCTCGCTGGTGCCCTCGTCGGCACCCTCCAGGCGTGCGGCATCGTGGATCTGGGCGACAACATCGTCCCGCCGAACGTGCGCGTCGACGAGGACCGCTTCTACTGCGAGATCGCGCCCCAGATCCTGCAAGCGCGCTCGTGCGCCACCGGCGGAACCGCCGAGTGCTCGGGCACGAGCTGCCACGCCTCCACGTCGTCGTTCCGCTTGAGCCGCACGCGGATTCTCCCGCGCTGCGAAGACGGCGTGCCGGTCGACCCGATCGATCCCGCGCTCGCCGACGAGTACCGCTCCGTGACCTTGTTCCTCGGGTCGGACTCGGCCTCGTCGCCGTTCTGGCGTCGCCCCGTGCGCGCCGACTCGCACCCGTGCAGCGTGTTCTCGCAGACCTCCCCGGAGGCCGAGCTGATCGCTGACTGGATCGAGAGCGGAGCCCTTTGAGGACCGTGACTTCCAAGACCGCGGTCGCGGTGCTCGCGCTCTGCCTCGCCCTGCCCTCGATGCTCGTCGGCGTGCCGCGAGCGCTGGCCCAAGAGGCGAGCGCCGAAGAGGCGCCCCGCGGTGTGTATGCCCGCGTGATCGTCGATCGCATCGATCTCCGCAGCGGTCCCGGCTCGACGTTTCGTCGGGTGTGGGTCGGCTCGCGCGGCGACGTGTTCCCGATCACCGAGCGCGGCACGCACGCCTACTGGTTCCGCGTCGAGCTTCCCGACGGAACACAGGCGTACGTCCCCGGCGATGCCGTGTACGCGCACGAGCTGAGCGCCGAAGAGGCGAACGAAGGTCGCATCGCGCCCGACGTGTTCGCGCCCCCCGCCCTGCCCCACGCCGTCGGCGAGCTCGCGTTCTCGTTCGGCGTGCTCGGCATCTCGGAGACGGGGATCGGCAGCGGCTTCATGGCGATCCGGCCTGCGATCAACCTCGCGCCAGAATTCGCGGTGGAGGCGTCTCTCGCCGCGGCCGTGGGTCAGGCCGGACGCACGTTCATCGGCACGCTGGGCGGCCTCGTGAACATCTTCCCGACCTCTCCGGTCGTTCCGTTTCTGGTCGCTGGCGGGGGCTTCGCGCGCAGCGACCCGAACGCCGACGCGTTCCTGCTGCGCGCCGGGTGGCGCGGGGCGATGTACGCAGGCGGCGGTCTTCGCATCGGCTTCCGCTATCGCATCACGCTCCGTATCGAGGCGCGCGCGTGGGTGCTCTTCGACGAAAACGTGTTCTCCGAGCAAGAGGAGGTGACCGGTGGTCTCACCGTTTTCTTCTGATCTCGCGCGCTGGGCGACGCGTGCGTTCGTCGCGGCCGCGCTGTGTGTCGCGGCCACGGGCTGCGTCACGGTGCGTCCCGAGCAGCGCGAGGTCCTCGCGGATCCCGCGATGACGTTCGGCGCGGGCGGTGACGCCGAGGCTCACGAGGATCACGTCCTCTCCAACCGCGAAGGCAGCATCGGCGGCGGCGCGAGCACGGGTGGAGGATGCGGCTGCAACTGACACAGCGCGCGCGACGGACGCGGGTGGCCCGGTACGGGGCGCCTGCGTTGCTCGTCGCTGCGTCGCTCGCTGGCCTCGCGGTCGCGGGCGCGGCGCGTGTGCGCGCCGAAGGTGGCGAGGTCGACATCGGCGCGACGCTCTTCCACGAGGGCGGCGGCCCGCTGAACATGACCGTGATCACGCCGACGGTGCGTGGCCGCATCGATCCCGTCGACGAGCTCACGATCCGCCTCGGCTGGGACGCGGACATCGTGTCGGGCGCCAGCGTTGCGGTCGTCGACGCGCCGGGCGTGCGGCCCGACGTCGTCACGAGCGCCACACAGCTCGACGACTTCCGAAACGTGTTCTCCGGCGCGCTCGAGCTGCGCTCGGACTTCGGCTCGATCCGCGCGGGCTACTCGTACGGCTTCGAGAGCGACTACGTCTCGCACGCGCTCACGCTCGGCGCGCGCGCCGAGCTGTTCGAGCGCAACACCACGTTCGATCTCTCGTACGCGCACGGCTGGGACTCGGTGTGCAACGTCGCGCAGCCGCGCATGCAGGATCCCGTCGAGCGTCGTCGCCTTCCCTCGTCGACCGGCTGCTTCTCGAGCGACAACACGGACCTCACCGCGCAAGAGGTGGCCCTCAACTCGTTCCAAGGAACGTGGACGCAGGCCTGGGCGCCCATCTTCGTCACGCAGCTGTCCCTCTCCGCGCAGCTCGTCGACGGCTTCCAGAGCAACCCGTACCGCGCGGTGTGGCTCGGCCGATCTTCGGCGCAAGAGCATCATCCCGATCATCGCTTCCGCTACTCGGCGAACCTCGCTGCCCGCCTGTGGATCGCGCCGATCTCGGGCGCGCTCCACGCGTCGGGACGCGCGTACCGCGACAGCTGGGGCGTTCAGTCGCTGACCGCCGAGCTCGCGCTCGAAGAGGTCATCGAGGGCGCGCTCCGCATCCGCGCGCGCGGTCGCTACTACACGCAGACGGGCGCCGCGTTCTTCTCCGACGACTACGCGCTCGCCCCTCGCGGTCAGTACTTCACTGGCGATCGCGAGCTCTCGACGATGTCGTCGATCATGGTCGGCGGCTCCATCGGCTACACGATGTCGGCGGGCGCAGACGGACCGGTGCTCGGCTTCCTGTCGTCGCTCAGCCTCCTCGCCAAGGCCGACTGGCTGCACTCCGAGTTCCCGCAGTTCCGCTATGGCACCGCGGCGGTCCCGAACCGCGACGCGGTCATCGTCAGTCTCGCGCTGGAGGCGGTGTTCTGATGGCTCACGCACGAGGCACGATCTCCGTCGCGGCGCGCGCACTCCTCGCGTGTCTCGCCCTGACGACCATGGCGGGTACGTGTGATCGACGCGGCAGCGGTGACTCGCTCGGCGGCACGAGCGAGGCAGAGGCGCAGTCACCGCCCGAGTCCGAAGGCTCACGACGTCCGCCCACCGGGACCACGTGCGGTGGCCGCGACGACTGCCCGAGCGACCAAGTGTGCGTCGAGAGTCGGTGCCGGCACCGGCACACGAGCGTGGCCGGCGAGATCCTCGCGAGCAGCGCGCACGCCCTCGCCGAAGCCGGCGACTGGGAAGGCGCGATCGAGGCGTACTCGGACGCGACCGCCGCCTACGAGGCCGCGCACGCGCCCGTGCCTGCGGAGCTCTTGTGTGACCAGGCGACGCTCATGCTGAGCACAGCGACCACGCCCGAAGCGCGCGAGGCCGGCGCCGTGCGCGCGGACGCGTGCTTCCGGTCGTCTCTGCCTGGCTTCGCGCCGCGCGAAGAGACGCGCCGGGCCGTGGCGCGCCTCCGCTTCCAAGGTCTCGACGTCGCGCTCTTCGATCAAGAGCAGCCCGCCGCGCGCTTCTTCACGCAGGCCCAGTCGCCGCCGACGGTCGACGCGATCGTCGTCGAGGCCACGATCACGGGCGAAGAACAAGGCGGCATCGTCGAGGTGCGCACCCAGCTCGAGGCAGAGGCCGCGCGCCGCGCGATCGCCGAGTGCTTCATCCAGGACTGGGAGGTGCATCACGAGCGCGCCGCACGCGGATCGCTCGTCGTTCGCTACTCGACGCGCATGCGCGACATGGGCACCTACGACTCGTTCGAGCCCGAGCTGCTCGTCGAGAAGACGACCGTCGCGGAGGACGGATTCGAGCCGTGCGTGGCGCTCGCGCTGAGCGCGACCCTGACGCCGCCGCGCAGCGGTCGCGTCGTCGCGTGGCAGGCTCCGCTCGAGGTCGCCGCGCACGTGCAGTAGTCGACGCTCCGATCGACGCCCCGATCGAGGCACAGCAGGACACATGAGCACCGAACATCTCTTCGCCGTCGTCATGGCCGGTGGATCCGGCACGCGCTTCTGGCCGCTGTCGCGTCGGCTGCGCCCCAAGCAGCTCCTCGCGCTCGCGGAGCGGGATCGCACGCTCCTCGCGTCGACGATCGATCGTGTCTCTCCGATCATCCCGCCGGAGCGCGTGCTGATCGTGACGGGTCAGCACCTCGCCGACGCGACGCGCGCCGCGGCGCCGACGCTGCCCGCGCACAACGTGCTCGCCGAGCCCGTCGCGAAGAACACCGCGCCCTGCGTTGCGTGGGCCGCGTACCACGCGCTCGCGCGCGACCCCGACGCGGTGCTCGCCGTGCTCGCCGCCGATCACTTCGTCGTCGATCGCGCCGCGTACCTCGACGTGGTCGGTCGCGCGGTGCAGGCGGCGGCCGATGGCTCGCTCGTGACGGTCGGCATCAAGCCAACGCGCCCCGAGACCGGCTACGGCTACCTCGAGGTCGGCGGCGAGGTCGGGCCAGGCTTCTCCCACACGGTGCTCCGCTTCGTGGAGAAGCCCAACGCCGAGAAGGCGCTCGAGTTCGTGCAGAGCGGTCGCTTCCTGTGGAACAGCGGTCAGTTCTTCTTCCGCGCCGACGCGATCGTGCGCGCGTTCGAGCAGCACATGCCCGAGCTCGCCGCGGCCATGTCGGGCGTGCGACACGCCGGCTCGCTCGCCGAGGAGCTGATCGTCGTGGACGCGGCGTACGCGAGCGCGCGCTCGGTCTCGATCGATCACGGCGTGATGGAGAAGGCCGAGAAGGTCCGTGTGATCCCCGGCGAGTTCGGTTGGTCCGACGTCGGCAGCTGGACGACCTCGTGGGAGCTCGCGGCGCGCGACGCCGCCGACAACGCGGGAGACGCCGTCCTGATCGATGCCCGCGGCAACTTCGTCCACGGACAGCCCGGCAAGGTCGTCGCGCTCCTCGGCGTGGAGGATCTCGTCGTGGTCGACACGCCCGACGCGCTGCTCGTCATGCCCCGCTCACGCGCCCAGGACGTGCGCGCGATCGTCGACGCCCTCAAGGGTCGACGCGACGACGTGCTCTGACGCTGACGACGATCACGGCCGAATCGGCCGCGTGATGCTCGAGGTGACGACTCTTCGGCGAGCTCGGGGCGCGTGGGCGTCGGCACGAGGAAGCCGAAGGTGCGGGCATCACGCGAGCGCACGCGAACGTCGAGAGGGCGCGATCCATCACGTTGACGCGTCGCGTCGGTCGATCGCGCCTGGATCGCGCCCGACGTGCCGAGTAGGGTCCGCGCGCGCTCGCGCACCGCATCACGCGGATCTCGCGCGACGCTCAAGGAGGCCCTCGTGCTCATCGGCGTGCCCACGGAGATCAAGACTCGCGAGTACCGCGTCGGCATCAACCCCGGCGGTGTCGTCGCGCTCACGCGCGCGGGGCATCAGGTCCTCGTGCAGAAGGGCGCGGGCCTCGGCGCCGGCATCAGCGACGCGGAGATGATCGCGGCCGGCGCCAAGATCGTCCCGACCGCAGAGGACGCTTGGGGCGCCGAGATGGTGATGAAGGTGAAGGAGCCGCTCCCCGCCGAGTACGGCTACTTCCGCGCGGGTCAGATCCTCTACACGTACCTGCACCTCGCGCCGCTCCCCGAGCTGACGCGCGAGCTGATGACGAAGAAGGTGCGCGCGATCGCGTACGAGACGGTGCAGAACGCGGACGGCTCGCTTCCGCTCCTCCGACCGATGAGCGAGGTCGCAGGCCGCATGTCGACGCAGGTCGGCGCGTCGTGTCTCCAGAAGGAGCATGGCGGAAAGGGCGTGCTGCTCGGTGGCGTTCCGGGCACGCGCCGCGGGCGGGTGGCGATCCTCGGCGGCGGCGTCGTCGGCTCACACGCCGCGCGCATCGCCGTCGGCATGGGCGCGCACGTCACGGTGCTCGATGTCGATCACGCGCGCATGAGCTACCTCGAGGACATCTTCGGGGCCTCGATCGAGACCCTCTACTCGAACCCCAAGAACATCGAGAAGGCCGTCGTCGACGCGGACCTCGTCATCGGCGCGGTGCTCGTGGCGGGCGCGAAGGCCCCGCAGCTCGTGGACGAAGAGCTGGTGAAGCGGATGCAGCCGGGATCGGTCGTCGTCGACGTGGCGGTCGACCAGGGCGGATGCATCGCGACGTGTCGTCCGACGACGCACGATCACCCGACGTTCGAGCTCCACGGCATCGTGCACTACTGCGTGCCGAACATGCCGGGCGCGGTCTCGCAGACGTCGACGTTCGCGCTGACGAACGTGACGCTGCGCTTCGCCGAGATGATCGCGAACCTCGGCGTGGAGAAGGCGGTCAAGAGCTCGAGCGCGCTCGGGCTCGGCGTCAATTGCTGGGACGGCGCGTGCACGTACCGCGCGGTCGCCGAGGGCGTGAACGTCGAGTACACGCCGCTCGAGAAGGTCGTCTGACGAGCACGTGAAGGTGTCGCCAGGTTCGTGACGAAGAAGCCCGCCTCGAGCGGGCTTCTTCATGTCTCAGATGACGTAGTCCTTGAGGCGGAGCACGTCCTTCAGCGCCGCGAGCTTCGCGAGGCCCGCCGTCTCGACCTGACGCACGCGCTCACGCGTGAGGTTCATGATCTCGCCGACCTCTTCGAGCGTGATGCCGCCGCGGTCCGCGATGTCGAGCGCGCACGTCTCGGTCATCTCCCAGACTTCCATGTCCGTGAAGTTGATCTTGATCGATCCGCGCACCGGGTGGACGTCGATGTAGAGGTGGTACTTGCAGGACACGAAGGGGCACGGGCGCTCCATGTCCACGCACTCGCTGCGCGACTTCGGACGCCAGTACTCCGTCTCCGGGTAGAGCTCGCGACCACGACGAAGCTCGGCCTTGCTCAGGCGACGGATCGAGATCGTGTGAGCGCGCGCGCGATTGCGTCGCTTGCGGCCCTCCGAGTCCGTGTCTCCTTCGCCCTCGCCTTCGACGTCGCCGCTCTCTTGGAGCTGCAACGCCAGCGAGCCGTGCATCATCGGCGCGTCGATCGCGCCCGCGCTGCTGCTGATCTCGTTCGGTGCTCGCTCGTCGCCCACGAGCTGCTCCATCTCGTCACTCTCGTACTCCATGACCGCCTCCCGCACTCATTCGCCGTTTGTCCTCCGCGGCTGATCGTTCGCTCGCCCAGCGCTCGATCTCCCGTGGAGCGGGTCCGCGCTCGCCCGCGCGTTCCCTCGCCTTCACACCTGCGCGCGCTTCAGCCTCGCCTTGAGCGAAGCGCGCTGTTCGATCTCGTCGAGAGCTCGAAGGAGCTCCTGACCGAGGCGCTTGGCCTCGACGTACTTCTGCTGCGCGAGCTCATCCGTTCCGCTCGCGACATCGCCCACACGGCCGTCTCGGTGACCTGCCCGGCCACCCGACTGACCTGCGCTCGACTGACCTGCGCTCGACTGACCTGCGCTCGACTGAAGGGCGACACCGCTCCTTCGGGCGAGTGCCCGCTCGATCGCGCCGTAGACCCGCGTGAGGCTGCGTGAGAGCTCCTCGATGTCGCCGCGGATGAAGAAGAACTCCGTCTGGATCTCTTCGATCGTGTAGCCCTGCCCCATGAGGCGGCGGATCGTGTCGATCCGACGAACCACGGTGCTCGGGTAGAGGCCCTGTGAGCCCCGGTGCTTGCCCTTGCTGCCGACCCGAACGCTGCGGGGCAGGAGGCCGAGCTGGACGTACTTGCGGAACGTCGCCTCGGTGAGCCGATCGCCCTTGGCTCCAAACGCGTCGACGATCTCTTGGACCTTCAGGCCCGCGGGATGGGCCTGCTCGAGGGCGACCAGTCGCTCCTCGTTCCAGCCAGATTCCGCGCTGTCTTGGGGTCCCGTCGGCACGAACTGCACTCCTTGAACCGCTGCACTAACAATCCTTTGAACTGACCTTTGTCATCCAACGCGCCGGAACATATTCCACTGAAAAGAATGACGTCAAACAAAATGTGCAACGTTCGTACGATTGCCAGATCGCGCCGAAATCGGGCACTTTTCTGCAGAGTGTCCGTTGCGTCGGCGCGGCACGGGGGTCGAACTCGAGCTCGAGCGCTTCGACGCGATCGGCATGCGGGACAGATCGTGAGCGGAGGAGCGCGATCCACCTTCCCCGCGCCGTTCGGCTCGGCGACGATGCCGGCGATGCGGCTGAACCTCCTGCTGCTCGCGGCGCTCACGCTCGGCGCCTGTGGACGCGGCGACGCGCGCACGGGTCAGCCGTGCGATGGCGACCGCGCCTGCGCGCGCGGCCTCTGCGTGGCCGGCGTCGCGGGCCCGAGCGGCGCCTGCACCGTCAGCTGCGGCGACGACGACGAGTGCCCGCAGGGCTGGACCTGCAGCGGCGTGACCCAGAACAACGTCGTCGTCTGCTCGCGCGGCAACGCGACGCCCTTCGGGCACTGAGACGACGGTGCGCTCCTACTTCGCGCCGTGGCTCGCGATCTGGGAGCGGCTCGATCCGCGCGCCCGAGCACGCTTCCTCGCGCACCGCGGCGCGCGCGTAGGCGCTGTCCTGGTCGCGCTGGTGGGCTTGCTCGCGATCGTCGGCCCGTTCGTCGCGCCGCACGACCCCGCGGATCTCCTCGAGATCGGTCTCCTCGAAGACGGAACGCCTGCGCCTCCCGGTGAGCTCTTGCTCGGCGCCGACACGATGGGCCGCGACGAGCTCTCGCGCTTGCTCCACGGCGGAACGCTCTCGCTCGGCGTCGCGCTGCTCGCGACGATGATCGCCGTCTCGCTCGGGCTCTTCGTCGGCATCCTCAGCGGCTCGCGGCGCGACGCGATCGACTCGGCCTCGATGCAGGGCGCAGACGTGCTGTCGTCGCTGCCGTTCTTGCTCGTGGCGATCACCATCGAGCGCGCGATCGGACAGCCGTCGCCGTGGTCGCTGGCGATCCTCCTCGGCGGCCTCTCGTGGACGACGCTCGCGCGCGTGACGCGCACGAAGACGATGCAGATCCGCGAGCTCGACTACGTGCTCGCGGCGCGCGCGCTCGGCTTCTCGGAGGCGCGGATCCTCTTTCGCCACGTGCTCCCGAACGTGCTCGGCCCCGCGATCGTGCTCGGCACCACGCTCGTCGCGCAGATGATCCTCGTCGAGAGCGCGATGTCGTTCCTCGGCGTGGGCGTTCAACCGCCCGCGTCCACGTGGGGCACGATGCTCCACGACGGACAGGACGTGCTCTCGATCGCGCCGCGGCTCGTGCTGTATCCGGGCGTCCTGATCGTGATGACGGTCTTCGGCT
Organism: uncultured Sandaracinaceae bacterium; assembly: GCA_964502175.1. Classification (GTDB taxonomy): domain Bacteria; phylum Myxococcota_A; class Polyangia; order Polyangiales; family Sandaracinaceae; genus JAFLCL01. Next base: position 43,360 of record CAZCVE010000008.1, on the reverse strand, counting down.
TCAACCTCCTCGGCGAAGGCCTACGCGACGCCGTGGACGCGCGCTCGACGGGAGCGATCGTCGTCACGCGCGCCGCGCACGCGAAGGGCCCGGCCGCGGCGCGAGCCCGTGGACGCGGAGACTCGATGGGCCTCGCGGGCTTCGTCGTTCTCCTCGCGGGACTCGGTGTGTTCGCGTTCCTCGCGCCGCCGCTGCCCGAGCATCCCGCGTACGTGGGCGCGGGGAGCGACACGCCGGTGCGAGGCGGCACGCTCGTCGTTCATCACGAAGACGACATGCGCTCGCTCGATCCCGCGATCGCGTACGACGAGATCTCGGGCATGGGCCTCAAGCTGATCTTCGAGACGCTGATCGACTACGACGAGGAGCTGGCGTTCGTGCCGCGGCTCGCGCGCGAGCTGCCGGAGATCGACGCCGACGGGCGCGGCTACACGTTCCATCTGCGCGAAGGCGTGCGCTTCCACCCGAGCCCGCACCTCGCGGCGGACCGCACGCTGGTCGCCGAGGACGTGCGCTACTCGATCGAGCGCGTGCTGACGCCGTCGGTCGGATCACCCGGCATCTCGTACTTTCGCAACCTCGAGGGCGCGGCCGAATTCGAGGCGGGCGACGCGCCTCACGTGCGCGGCATCGAGCTGATCGACGACCTCACGATCCACTTCCGACTGAGCGTCGCGGATCAGACGTTCCTCAACGCGCTCGCGCTCACCTTCGCGGCGCCCGTCGCGCGCGAGGTCGTCGAGGCCGAGGGCAGCGAGCTCGCGCGACGGCCCATCGGCACGGGCGCGTTCCGGCTCGAGAGCTGGGAGCCCGCCCTACGCGCGACGTTCGCGCGGCACGACGGGTTCTTCCTCGAAGGGCAGCCGTACCTCGACCGCATCGTGCTCGAGCTCGACCTCAGCCGCGGGCCTGCGTTCTTGCGATTGCAGGCAGGCGAGCTCGACCAGATGCATCGCTTCACGCCGAGCGACAACCTCTTCCTCCATCGTGCTCCTGCGTGGCAGCCGCTCACGACGGACAGCGCCAACCTCGACATCTGGGGCGTCGGGATGAACTGCGAGCTCGCGCCCTTCGACGACGTGCACGTGAGGCGCGCCGTGTCGTTCGCGATCGATGGAGAGCACTGGCGACGCGCCCGCGGCAACCGACTGCGTCTCGTCGGACAGCCGCTGCCGGCGAACATGCCGGGCTACGTGCCGGGCCTCGCGGGCGAGCACCACCTCGATCTCGATCGCGCGCGCGACGAGATGCGCCTCGCAGGTCACCCCGTGGAGCGCGTCGACGGTCGCTGGGTCGCGCGCGGCCTCGAGGAGATCGAGGTGTGGGTGGGCGCGGGCGAGACCGGCCAAGCCTATGGCGAGCTGATCCAGCACGACCTCGCGCAGATCGGCTTGGACATCCGCATCCGTCAGGTCGCGTTCCCCGTGTACCTCGCGGAGACCGCGCGTCGTCGCACGGTGCCGCTGTTCCTCACGGGCTGGAGCGCCGACTTCCCCGACCCATCGAACTTCCTCGACACGCTCTTCCACTCGCGATCGATCACGGACAGCGGCTCGCAGAACCGCGCCTTCTACCAGCGCCCCGAGCTCGACTCGCTGCTCGATCGCGCGCGCGTCGAGACCGATCGCGATCGGCGCATGGCGCTCTACGCAGAAGCGAGCCGCATGATCGTGGAGGACGCGCCTTGGGCGTTCGTCTTCTCGAACACCGTGACCGACGTCTCGCAGCCCTACCTGCGCGGCTACCACGTGCACCCGGTATGGCGGCCGTTCTACCGCGACGTGTGGCTCGACCTGCCCCGACGTCCAGCGACCGCGCGCGACTTCGACGGAGAGGCGTCACGATGAGCGCCGAGCCCGCGCGCACGCCGTCGCCCGGTGCGTCGCTCGCGCGTCGCGTGGCGCTTCGTCTCCTGCGGAGCGTGTTCGTCGTGTGGCTCGCGATGACGCTCGTGTTCTTCGCCGTGCACGGCATCGGCGATCCCGCGATCGCGACGCTCGGCCCCCGCGCGCGGCCCGAGCAGATCGTGCAGTTCCGTGAGCGACACGGCCTGGATCAGCCGCTGCCCGCGCAGTACGGACACTTCCTCGTGGGGATGGCCACGCTCGATCTGGGGACGAGCTGGCGTGACGATCGCGCGGTGACCGACGTGCTCGCGACACGCCTGCCGCGGACGCTCCTGCTCATGTCGCTCGCGACGACGTTCGAGCTCCTCTTGGGTCTCGGCCTCGGTCTCCTCGCGGCGCGACGTCGCGGGAGCCTGATCGACACGCTGGCGATGGGTCTCGCGTTCCTCGGCGTGAGCACGCCGAGCTTCTTCCTCGGGGTCCTCGCGCTTCAGTTCCTCGCGTTCCGGATGGGGTGGTTTCCCGTCGGCGGCTACGGCGTGGACGCTGGGGATCACCTCGCGCACGCGGTGCTGCCTGCGCTGGTGCTCGCGTCGCTCGGCGCGGCCACGTACGCGCGGCTCTTCCGCAGCGAGATCATCGAGGTCAGCGCGCAGGACCACGTGCGCACCGCGCGCGCGAAGGGTCTGTCGAGCCAGCGCGTGATGCTCGCGCACGTCGTGCGCAACGCGCTGCCGCCGATCGTGACGCTGCTCGGCCTCTCGCTCCCTTCGCTCGTCGCAGGAGCGGTCGTCACCGAGAGCATCTTCGGCTGGCCCGGCATGGGACGCCTCGCGATGGAGTCGATCTACAGCTTCGACCTGCCGATGCTGCTCGGCATCGTCTTCGTCGGCGCGATCACCGTGCAGGTCGGCAACCTCGGGGCGGAGTGGCTGGTGACGCGGATCGATCCGCGGACGCGCGATCGGGAGTAATTCAGCGCTTGCGGGGGCGGAGGCCGAAGATGCGGCGGTCGCCTTCGTAGCGCGGTGGCATCACCTCGAGCGTGTCGATGTGGACGACCTTGCGCATGCCGGAGGGAAGCCGGATGAGCAGACCGCCGTCGACGTTCTCGCCGTCCACGCGGCACAGGCCGAACTGACGGTGATCGACCCAATCGCCCTTCTTGGGCTGCGGCTCGTCGTCGCTCGACGTCGTGTCCTTGGGCTTGTCGAAGATCGGCACGGTCGGGATCGACGCGCTCGGGGACGACGTGCGCCGCTCCACCGACGGGGCCTTCGTCTCGGCGGCGGAGGACGCGCGGGCGACATCGGCCCATCCGAGCGCGGCCGGCGCGTCGCTCGTCGGGGTGCCGTCGGCGTCGTCGCTCGCATCGGTCGGTCGTGCGCTCGCGTGCACGATGCGCGGCGGGGTCGGCTCGCGTGGACCGCTCGTCTCGCGCGCGGGCGCCGTCGGCTGAGCCCGCTTGTCGCTCGCGCGACGCTCGGTGGGTCGTGCCATCGCGCCGGGCGTGCGCTCGCCCTTCCACACCGAGAGACCGGTCTCGCGCTCTTCGTCGCGATCGAGGCGCACGTCCTCGAAGACGTCGACCACGAGCTCCACGTTGAGCGCCGACGCGATCACCAGCTGCCCGCCGACGAGCACGAGGCCTGCGTCTCCTTCGCGCGAGATCGCCGCGCGCAGCTCGACGTAGGGCTCGCCGAGACGGAGCGAGACGTTGCCCTCGCACGCGAGCAGCGCGAGCGGGCCCTCGAGGTGACGCGGCGAGCGCAGCGCCTCGCGCGACGGATCCCAATCCGTCAGCTCGACCCACTCCAAGAGACCCGTGCCGCGCACCCACGCTGCGCGCACGCGCTCGCTCTGCGCGAGCTTCTTCAGCGTCGCGACGACGTCTTCGCCCCGCTCGATGCGCACGACGAATCGACGTCCGTGGCGGCTCTCCATCACGATCATGGGCGCGGGATAGCACATCGACGGATCGCGCCTGCGCGGCCATGCTCGGCGCCCCGACGCGCGAGAGCGAGAGACGATGAGCAAGCGACCGCAAGATCACTGGGGCCACAAGGCCCGCAAAGAGGGCTACGCCGCGCGCTCGGTCTACAAGCTCGAGGAGATCGATCGCCGCGCGCGCATCCTCAAGCTCGGTGGCCGCGTGCTCGACCTCGGCGCGTACCCCGGCAGCTGGACGAGCTACGCGGCGCAGTGCGTGGGACCTCGCGGCAAGGTGCTCGGCCTCGACCTCACCGAGTTCAAGGGCACCCTGCCGCCGCACGCCGAGATCCGAACGGGCGACGTGCTCTCGATCGAGCTCGAGAAGGAGTTCGGACCGGCGTCGTTCGACGCGGTGATCAGCGACATGGCTCCAGCGACCACGGGGCACCGCTTCACCGATCAGGCGCGCTCGTTCCGCTTGTTCATGCGCGCGCTCGAGATCGCCGTCGCGGTCCTGCCCGCGGGCGGCAACTTCGTCGCGAAGATCTTCGTCGGCGAGGACTTCCACGCGGCGCAGGAAGCGGTGCGCGGTGCGTTCGAAGAGACGAAGATCATCAAGCCGCCCGCGAGCCGAACCGAGAGCTACGAGACGTTCGTCGTCGGCATGCGCCGACGCGGCAAGCCGGTCGCCCCGCCGTCGTCGATGACCGGCGAGCCCGCGACGGTGAGCGGTCCGCCGCGCATCAAGAAGACGTGAGTCAGTGAGCGCGTGAGCGGACGAACGCGAGCCGGCCGCGCGCCTGCTCGGCGTCTTCGCCGCGCGGCTCGCTGCGGAGGTAGGCCTCGTACTCGCGCGCCGCGTCGGCCCACGCCTCGCGCGCCGCGAGCACGTTGCCGAGGAGGTAGTGGGCCGGCGGATAGGTGGCCGCGAGCTCGCGCAGGTGCTGCTCGGCCTGCGCGCGCTGGCCCGTCGCGAACTCCGCGAGCGCGTGCTCGGCGCGGAGACCGGGCTGCGCGGGCTCCTCGTCGGCCTCGATCGCCTGCGCGAGCACGCGCATCGCCATCGCGGGGTCACCGGCGCGACGAAGACCCGCGCCGATCGCCGCGAGGTCCGCGCGGCTCTCCGCGAGCGGAGCGGCGCGGCGCAGCTCGATCAGCGCCTGGTCGCGACGGTTCGAGCGAAGGAGCAAGAGGCCGAGGCTCGTGCGGCTCGTGGGCTCGCGCGGCGACAGACGGATGACGTTGCGGTACGCGCGCTCGGCGCCCTCGTCGTCGCCCGAGTCTTCGAGGGCGAGGCCGAGGTTGAGGTGCGCGGAGGCGAACGCCGGACGCACGCGCACTGCTTCCTCGAGCATCGTCACCGCGTCCGCGACGCGATCGGTGTCGCGCATCAGCGCGCCCAGGTTGTTCAGGATCTCCGAGAACTCCGCGTCCACCCGCAGACCCGCGCGGTAGGCAGCCTCGGCTCCCTCGAGATCGTCCTGCAGCTCACGCGAGAGGCCGAGATCGAGGTGTGCGCGCATGTCGTTCGGCGTCTCGCGCACGATGACCTCGAGGCGTTGCTCCGCCTCGCGAGGGCGTCCTTCGGCCATCATCTGCTCGGCCGCGAGGACGTCTTCGGTCGCCGGCGGCGCCGCGCGCGCCTCGGCTTCGTCGGGGAACGTGAGCTCGTCGCCGCTCTGCGCTTCACCGCCGCCCTCGCGCGATTCGCCCGCGAGAGAGCCTTGTCGCGCGCCGGGGCCGCAGGCCGGAGCCGACAGGGCGAGGAGGAAGCCGAGGCCGAGCGCGCGCGAGGATGTAGTCACGATCACGTGCAGACGTTCCATCCGCGCGACGGATCTCGTCAACGTCGAATCTGTTCTCGCTCAGCCGACGTCACGCCGAGGTTCGACGCTCGGGACCGACGAGGGCATCGATGGCCTCACGCACGGCCTCGCGCACCTCGGCCACGCGACCGCTCGCGTCGAACTTCCTGCCGTCGGACTCGGACACGTAGAACGCGTCGGTCACGCGCTCGCCTTCGGTCGAGACCTTCGCCAGGACGATCGACAGCCCGAGCACGTGGAGCGTGCGCGCGATCGCGTGCAGCAGACCCTCGCGGTCGCGCGTGAAGACGTCGAGCACGGTGAAGTGCGGCGATGCCGCGTTGTCGATCACGATCTCGGTGCGCACCTCGGGGCTGCGTCGCCTGGCCCACGCGGGCGGGATCGGGCGCGCGGCGAGGAGCGCGTGCCCGTCGATCGTCCCCGCCATGACGCGGTCGAGGTCGCGCTCGATCCCTGCGAGCTTCGCGACGTCCACCGGGGGGCCCTCGGCACCCAGCGCGCTGCTACGCACGACGAACACGTCGAGGGCTTCGGCGCGCCCATCGGGCCGCAGGCGCGTGTGGATGTTCGCGGCGGTGATCGTGAGGCGGTGCGCCGCGAGCACCGCCGCGATGTCCGCGAGCAGACCCGGTCGATCGTCGGCGACGACGACGAGCTCGGCGATCTCGGGCAAGAAGCTCGGTCGCTGCGCTGCGTGTACGGCGCGGTCTCCGCGCGCCTCCACCACCGCGGCGTGCGCCACCACCGTCTCGACGTCGACGCCGAGCGCGTAGCGATCGGGCAGCGTCGTGAGCAGCGCCAGCGCGGCCTCTGCCCCACGCGACTCGAGCTCGGCGAGGAGGCGGTGCGTCTGGCTCGGCACCGCGTCGCCCTCGAGGACGCGCGCGAGATCGAGGTAGAGGTCGTCGAAGAGGCGCGCCTTCCAGGGAGTGAGCGCCTTGGGGTTCGTGGTCGCGAGGTCGACGAGCGTGAGCAGGTAGAGGTCGCGCAGACGATCGATGGACCCGATGGCGCGGGCGATCTCCGTCAGCGTGTCGGGGTCGCTCGTGTCGCGCCGCGTGGCCCAGTGGTAGAGACGGAGGTGCTCGCGCACGAGCCAGCGCACGTGCTCCGTGTCCGCGACGTCGAGGCCGAGCCGCTCGCAGATCGGGACCGCGAGCTCCGCGCCGTGGATCGAGTGATCCCTGCCGCGTCCTTTGCCCACGTCGTGCAAGAGAACGGCGAGCGCGAGACGGCGGCGATCGGTCACTTCCGTCGTGACGCGCGTGGCGACGGGCAGCTCCTCTGCGAGCTCGCCGCGGAGGAGCACGCGCAGCCGATCGACGGCCGCGATCGAGTGAACGTCCACCGTGTACACGTGATAGACGTCGTGCTGCACGCGGCCGGTGACGGGCTCGAACTCGGGGATCATCGCGAGCAAGACGCCCACGTCGTGGAGCTCCGCGAGGATCGATCCGCGCTTCACCGGGACGTCTCCGATCCACGCGAGCATCTCGAGCAACGCCTCGCCCGACGCGCCGCTCGATCGCAGCGCAGCCCGAGCGTCGTCGTGACGCATGGCGCGCGCGATGGCTTCTCGGGCCAGCGGATCGGGCGCGATCGCGAGGCTCTCGACGAGTCGATAGAAGCGGAGCGGCAGCGCCCGATCGGCCGCGAGGCCGACCTCGGCGAGCGCTCGCGCGGAGAACCCGAGCCGTCCCTCGAGGAGCACCACGTCCGGCTCGTGCGCGAGCTCTCGTGACGCTCGCACCGAGGTCTCGCTGAGCGCGTCCACCACACCCGCGCTCGCGCGCGCTCTCGCGAGGGCGCGATCGGAGGCCTGCTCGCCGGCGCGCGCGGCTCGGTAGTAGCGCTGCATGAAGCGCTCGACGCCGAGCATCCCCGGCTCGTCGCGCTCCCCGAGCGCCGTCGCGATCTCTTCTTGATCCTCGAACGTCAGGCGGTCTTGTCGACGCCCAGCGCGCGCGTGGAGACGCTGGCGCACGTCCCACACGAACGCGCGCGCGGAGGCGATCTCGTCGGCCTCGTGCTGTACGAGGACACGCTGACCCACTGCGTCCTCGAGGGTCGGCGGGCGTGATCCGACCGCCATCGACCAGCGCACGACGTCGAGATCGCGGAGTCCGCCGCAGCCGTGCTTGAGCTCGGGCTCGAGGAGGAACGGCGAGTCGCCGTAGCGATGGTGTCGGGCCTCGCGCTCCGTCGCGAGCGCCGTGAGGGTCGGCCCGGTCAGCGCAGGCCACGCGCGCGTGAACGCCTCGTCGAGCTCGGCGACGAGCGCGCGATCTCCGGCGAGGTGTCGTCGATCGAGCAGCATCGTCGCCGTCCGCACATCCGTCGCGGCGAGCGCGACCGTCTCCTCCACGCCGCGCACGGCGTGGCCCACGTCGAGGCCGAGATCCCAGAGCAGCTGGAAGAAGCGCTCGGCCAGCGTCAGCACGCTCGCCACGCGTGGATCATCGGCGAGGACGATCACGTCGAGATCGCTGAAGAGACCGAGCTCGCGGCGACCGAGCCCGCCCGTCGCGACGAGCGCGACCCGAGCGCTCGGTCGGCCGCTCGCGATCGCCGCAGCGAAGACGGTGTCGAGGAGGCCTTCCATGGCGCGCGCGTGCTCTCGAGCGACGGAGAGACCATTCCCGGGGAGCGACGCGAGACGCGACACGAGGCCCGCACGGTGACGGGCCATGTGCTCCTTCGATGAGCGGACCAAGCCCTCGCGGATCTCGGCCCAGGCATCGCGTACGGCGCTCACGGTGTAGGCGCGTCTCCTCGCGCGTAGGCGACGATGCCGTCGGCGATCCCCTCCGCGAGGGACTGCCTGTAGCCCTCGGTGCGCAGCGCGTCGGCCTCTTCGCGACGCGTCATGAACGAGGCCTCGACGAGCACGGCCGGCATCGCCGCGCCGACGAGGACGTGGAACATCGCGCTCCGCACGCCGCGGTCGTAGAGACGCGGGAGCACGCGTCGTCCTCCGCTCAGCGTCGCCCGATGGATCTGCTCGGCGAGCGCGCGTGAGCCATCGCTCTGCTCGTCGCGGTGGATGCCCGCGAGGATGCGCGAGAGCGCGCCCACTTCCGTCTCCGAGGTTCCGTTCTCACGCGCGGCGAGGCGGACGGCCTGTCGATCATCGGTCGTGTCGAGGACGAACGTCGTCACGCCTCCGTGGATGACGTCTTCCCACGCAGCGTTGAGGTGGATCGAGACGAAGACATCGGCGCCCACTGCGTTCGCCATCGCGGTCCGTTGCTCGAGCGATACGAACCGGTTCTCTTCGCGCGTGAGGACGACGCGCGTGCTCGGGAGTCGCGCGCGGAGGATGTCCCTCACGCGCGTCGCGAGATCGAGCGTGATGTCCTGCTCCTCGAGGCCGAACGCGCGCGCGCCGAAGTCGTCACCGCCGTGGCCCGGATCGAGCACGAGCAGGTCGAGCGTGCGCGGGCCGCTCGGAGCGACCGCGTCGGCCGCGGCGCCCGCGGAGCGAACGTCGATGATCACGCGGAACGGCTCGGGCAGCACGAAGAGCACGGGCACCGCATCGCCCTCGAGATCGAGCGTCACGCGCGTCCCCGGCCCGTCGGCGCTCGCGCGAACGCGGAGGAGGCCCCCCGATCCCACTGGAGCGGCGCTCGCGACCTCGGCGCCCATCGAGGTGGCGGGGAGGAGGATCGCGAAGCGCCGCGGGAGCTCGCCGTCGGCCGCGATCTCGCTCGACTCGAAGCGCACGAGATCCGAGATCGACAGGACGACGCGCGCCGAGGAAGGACGCGCGGCGGTACGCGCTGCGCGGGGAACGCGACCCGCGACGGCCTCGCTGCCGAAGACGCTGATCGACGTCAACGAAGCGGACGCGGCGGCCGGCTGCGCGCTCGCCCATGCCGCGAAAGGATCCGTCGTCGCTTCGGTCGCGCCCGTCGCGTCGCTGCCGGTCAGTCCGATGGACGGGTCGTCGCCGTCGGGATCGGCGTCGACGGCCGCGAGCGTCGCGGCCGGCGGACGAAACGCCGTGAGCGTCGCGAGGATCGTGCGCGCCCGCTCCACGCAGTCTGCGTGTGCGCCATCGTCGAAGCGGCGCACGGTGCGGTGCGCTTCGATGTAGGCCGCCGCGAGGTTCGCGCGATCGCGCGCCTCGAGCTCGGCCAGCGCGATGGCGGCCTCACACGCGCCCTCCACCGTTCGGCGTCGCGAGGCGAGCACCAAGAGAGCGCGCGACCGATCGAGCGCCGCGTCGTCCTGCTCGCGCACGGCGCGCGCCCTCGCGAGCTCGGAAGCGCGGAGCGCGTGAGCCACGGCGTCTGCGGTGCCCTCGAGGCGTTGGGCTGCGCGCGTGAGCTCCTCCTCACACCGCGCGACGCGATCGAGCGGCGCGTCTCGCGGGTCGAGCTCGCGCGGACACTCTGCGAGCGGATCGGCCGCGCTCGTCGGCGGCGCGGTCGTCGCCGGCGGGCTGGTCCAGGGAGACATGTCGCAGGAGGGCAGCGCGAGCGCGACGACGAAAGCGCAGACGACGACCCGAGACCTCGTCCCGCGAGGCGACGTTCGCTCGAGCTCGCGATCGCGTTGACCCTTCGTCGGGCTGACGCCTACCATCGCGCGGTCGTCATCGCGCCCCGCGGCGCGAGTGGTTCGTAGCAACACACTCTTCCTCCCCTACACAGTTCTGCCGAGGAGCGCCCGTGAGCGAGCAGCCGATCTATCAAGACCGCCAGAGCGGACGGGTCTATCGCGACGCGATCGAGATGGTCAACGACTACATCTCCCGCTTTGGTTCGTCGGTCTCGGTGGAGCTCGATCCGCTCGACGGCGATGGCTACACCGACGTGCGACGCGGCTCGGCGACGGTGGGGATCAACGTGCTCGCCGAGCACGGCATCCTGCTGTTCCTGTCGCGCATCATGGTCGTGCCGCGCGAGGGACGTGAGCCTCTCTACAGGCGCCTCCTCGAGCTCAACTTCCTCGTCACGAGCGACGCGTCGTTCGCCATCGACAAGGACAAGGATGCTGTCTACCTGCGGGCGCTCCGTCGCTTGTCGGGCCTCGACTACGAAGAGTTCGAAGACCTCCTCCACACGATGGCCAGCGTCGCCGACGAGTGGGACGACCGCCTCGCGCAGATCTACAGCGGCGATCGTTGAAGGCGCCGGAACCAAGCTCGAGCGCGTCCGTCGGGTCGTTCCGCGTGGTAGTTTCCGTCTTTCGCCCCCCGAGCTCAGAGGAGCGGTGACATGAGCGCGCCCGAGACCGAACCGTCGCCCGAAGTGGACTTCGACCGCCTCGACAACGAGGCCTCGAAGGTCTTCGCGCTGTGGGAGCTGATGGCCGCAGGCGATGCGGAGGCGCATCCGGCTGCGGCTCCAGCAGCGCCCACCGAGCCGGAGAAGCCAGTCGCCGCAGCCGAAGAAGGCTGGGGCAACACGACCGTCGACGGGGCGACGCTGCACGCGATGCAGGCCGCTCGAGATGCGGCCAACGCCGCCGCCGATCGAACGCTCGACGACGTGCCGCGCGCCGCCGTCGAGGCCGCGCTCGCCGCCGCAGGACCGGTCGCTCAAGAGACGGGACCTCTCGGAACCCCGCTCGCGGCCACGAGCGACGTCCCGCTCTCGAAGGCCACGCTGATGATCTCGCCGGCGTCGCCGGTCACGGCTCCGGCCGCAGCGGTCGTGCAGGCCGCGCAGGCGATGCCTGCAGCAGCGCAGGCGATCCCTGCAGCAGTGCAGGCGGCGCCAATTCAGCAGCAGGCACCAGTTCAGCAGCTGGCACCAGTTCAGCAGCTGGCACCAGTTCAGCAGCTGGCACCAGTTCAGCAGCTGGCACCAGCTCAGCAGCTGGCTCAGCAAGCGGCTCCCGTCTTCACCCAGCCGAGCCAGCCGCCCGCCGCGCAGGCGTCGGTCGCGCAAGCATCGGTCGCGCCGCGCAAGGCCGAGAAGCCGCTCAACCTGGTGCCCTTCCCCGAGCCCGCCACGCCGTCGTACGCGATGGACGACTCGCCTCCGATGAAGAGCGCGGGCGGCCCGATGTTCTGGGCGGCCGCCGCAGCGCTGCTCGTGGTGGTCGGCGGTGGTGGTCTCTACTGGCTCACGATGTCGGGCACCCCCGCGGTCACGAGCACGCCGCCTGTCGCGACGGCGCCCGTTGCCTCGCGCCCGACGACGCCTCCGGTCCCCGCGGCCGTGGCTGCCACGCCGCCGCCGGTCGTCGTCACACCTCCCGTCGTCACACCTCCGGTCGTCGCCGCGCCTCCGGTCGTCGCCGCGACCGAGCCTCCGCCCGCCGTCGTCGTCGCCCCGCCCGTCGTCGCGCCTCCGCCGGCGGTCACGCCTCCACCCGCCGTCGCCATCGCACCGCAGACCGACCGAGCCGCAGACCGTGCAGCGCGTCGCGAGCGCGAGGCGCGTGAAGCGCGTCATGCACGCGCGAGCGCGGCCGCGGCGACGCAGGCCTCGAGCGAGCATCGGCGTCCGGCCACGACGATCCGTCGGACGGACTCCACGAGCATGACGACGACCATGGCCGGCGCCGGCTTCGTCAGCGACAACCCGTACTGACGCTGGGTTCTCGCGCTCGTCACGACTCGTCTTGCGATCGACGGGCGTTGCGGGGACGCTCGCGCGCATGACGGAACCCACGCAGCCCGCCGCGCAGCCCGGAGGCCCCCCGACGCAGCCGGGCCTCCCCGAGATCGACGTCCGCGAGTGGGGCGGCAAGAAGGAAGGCGAGCGCCAGGTCCTCGACCGACGAACGTTCTTCCAGCTCATGGCGTTCGACGTCGTGCACGGGACGACGCGCGCCACGGTCGACGCGGTCGCGGGGCACCTCAACGAGCAGAAGATCCCGTCGGTGCTCTATCAAGAGCTCAGCGCGCCGATGGGCATTGCGCTGCTCACGTGGGCCGAAGACCCAGCGCACTTCGTCGATCGCGTGCTGCCGATCGTCGATCGCCCCGAGCTCGTGCAGCGCCGCGAGTACACGATGCTCGGCCGCACGTACTCGATCGGCCACGAGCCCGATCTCGAGCACGCGCTCCTGCGTCGCCCCGTCGAGTACTGCCTCAACGCCGAGTGGAACTGGCACGTCTGGTACCCGCTGCGCAGGAACGGTGCGTTCGAGAAGCTCGAGAAGCACGAGCAAGGGATGATCCTCAAGGAGCACGCCACGATCGGCATGGCCTACGGACGCCAAGATCTCGCGCACGACGTCCGCCTCGCGTGCCACGGCCTCGACGCGCGGGACAACGAGTTCGTGATCGGCCTCATCGGCAAGGACCTCCACCCGCTCAGCCACATCGTGCAGTCGATGCGGCACACCAAGCAGACCTCCGAGTTCATCTCGCAGATGGGGCCGTTCTTCGTGGGTCGCGTCGTCGCGCGCTGCGCGGGCTGAAGGAGTCGGAGCACGATGACCGAGCGCACGATCTTCGATCGCATCCTCGACGGTGAGATCCCGTGTCACCGCGTCTACGAGGACGAGCACGTGCTCGCGTTCCTCGACATCTTCCCGCTCTCTCCAGGTCACACGCTCGTGATCCCCAAAGAGCGGAAGGCCCAGCTCCACGAGCTGTCGGACGAGCAGTCTGCGGCGATCGGACGCGTGCTCCCGCGCATCGCGCGCGCGGTGATGAAGGCGACGGGCGCCACCGCGTACAACGTGCTCCAGAACAACGGCGCCGAGGCTCACCAGGCCGTGTTCCACGTGCACTTCCACATCATCCCGATGCACGACGGTCAGGGGCTCGGCGTCACGTGGCGCGCGGGCAAGCTCGACGGCGAAGCGGGCAAGACGCTCGCGGCCACGCTCCGCGCGGCGCTCGGTTGAGGCGCCGATGATCCTCCTCGTCGGCCTCGTGATCGGCGTCGGCGCGATGGGCGCCGTGATCGCCCTGGCCGTCATGCTCTCGCAGCGCGGCAGCGGCGCGCGCGAGGGCAGCCCACTGATCCCCGCCACGCCCGCGACGCAGGCGAGCGCCGCCCCCGGCGCGATCCCCGCAGCGTGGGGATGGGCGCGCCTCAACCAGCAGGGGCGAAAGAGCGTGGGCTACTACTACCGCGATCGCACCGCGGGGCCGTCGTTCCACATCCTCTTCGACGAGGACGCCGAGCCTCCGACGCCCGAGCAGCTCCGAGAGATGCGCTACCGCGGCAGCGTCACCACGCGGCTCGGCGCGCACGAGAGCATGCAGATCCCCGAGGGCGTGCCGAACCTCGTGGCGATGATGCAGCGGACGTTCGACTCGGGCGGCACATCGGGCACGGTCGTCCTCAAGCTCATGAAGTCGGAGCGCGACGGGCTCGGCCTCCCCGACGCCCCCGAGTGGATCAGCGCGTACCTGCGCTGACGCGGGCGTCCAATGCAGGCGGTGTGCGCTCGGCTGCGATCTCTTGAATCCGCGCGCGCGACCGCGATACCGTCACGGCCGATGACACTGGTGCTCGGACGCCCCTCGATGCGCGCTCTGTTCGAACGCGCCGCTGCGGTGTCGCTCGTCACGCTGGGGTGCGCGGCTTCGTCGGTGGGGCTCGCTCACGCGCAAGCCACCACACCGGCGACGCCGCCGCCGACGCCGACGACGACGACCTCCGACGCGGAGGGCGCGGAGGCCGAGGCGCGCGCGCTCTATGCAGCGGCGCAGGCCGCGTTCCACGAAGGACGCTTCGAGAACTCGCTCCAGTACTTCCAGCGGGCGTACGAGCTCACGCGCCGCCCCGCGCTGCTCTACAACCTCGGCGTCACGTACGACCGACTGCGCCGCGATCAGGAGGCGCTCGACGCGTTCGAGCAGTACCTGCGCGAAGAGCCGCAGGCGCCCAACGTTCGCGAGGTCGAGGGCCGTGTCGCCGTGCTGCGCCAAGCGATCGCGCGAACGGCGCCGACGCCGATCGAGACCACGCCGATCGAGACCACTCCGGTCGAGACGACGCCGATCGAGTCCACGCCCGTGGAGAGCACGCCCGTCGAGACGCCGCGCGTGGTCGCGTCGAGCGGCGATGCGGGACCCGGACCCTGGGTCGTCGTGGGCATCGGAGGCGCCGCGCTCGTCGCGGGCGCGGTGCTCCTCGGCGTGGCGGCAGCGGACGTCGCCGCGGTCGAAGGCGCTGACCGAGGCTCGTCGTGGGATGCGGTGCGCGACGCATACGAGCGCTCGGAGGCCGAGTCGATCGCGGGTGGCGTGCTCCTCGGCGTCGGCGCTGCTGCGGCGGCTGCGGGTGTCGTGTGGGCCATCGCGGGCAGCAGTGGATCCGAGGTCGAGGTGGCGCCCACCGCGGGCGGCTTGATCGTGCGAGGCACGTTCTGATGCCCCGCTCCTCCACAATCGCCTTGCTGCTGGCGCTCGCGATGGGCGCGGTGGGTTGTCGCGCGAGCATCCCCACGGGTGTGTTCGGCTGCGACGACGAGAGCGACTGTCCCCCGGATCAGCTCTGCACCGACGGCATCTGCCACGACGAGGACGCAGACGCGGGCACGAGAGCCGACGCTGGCCCCATAGACGCTGGCCCCATAGACGCTGGCCCCATAGACGCTGGCCCCGTGGATGCTGCCACAGAAGGCGATGCCCCGACCGACGCGCATCCCATCGACGCGCCTGCCGACGACGATGCGTTCGTTCGCGCGCCCGACGCGTTCGTCGAGAACGACGCGTTCGTCGAGAACGACGCCTTCGCGCCCTTGGACGCCTTCGCGCCCTTGGACGCGCCCGTCGACGCATTCGCGCCACCCGACGCGTTCAGCACCGACGCGTTCGTGCCGGCCGATGCCGCGTGCACGAGCGCTCGACCGTGCGGTCTGGTCCCGCAGTGCGGCTGCGGGGCAGGACAGGGTTGCTTCCCCGTCACTCCGAGCACGAACGAGTGCGCTGTGGCCGCCGGTCGTGCGGAGGGCGCTGCGTGCGCGAACAGCTACCAGTGCGCAGCTGGCCACGTCTGCGCTGCGCGCGCCGCGGGTGCCGGTGCGACCTGTCAGCGGATGTGCCGCAGGCTGACGCACGACGACTGCCTCGGCGACGCGCTCTGCGCGAACTCGATCGGCCTGCCGGATGTCGACCTCTGCACGACGCGGTGCGATCTGGTGACGCAGACGGGCTGCGGCACCGGCCTGAGCTGCGTGCTCCTTCGGGCCGTGATTCCACCGAGCGATCCGTACTTCACCGACTGCATCGCGGGGACCGGCGCCGGAATGACCGGCACGTCCTGCGTCGACGCCATGGACTGCGCGCAAGGGTTCGCGTGCGCGTCCGGGTCGGGCCTTCCCGCTGCGTGTCGCCGCTACTGCGACGCGAGCAGCGGGGTGCCGTGCGAGGCCACCGAAGACTGCCTCCCGATCGCCGCCGTGGACGGTCGGCCGTGGGGCGCATGCGTTCCGCGCTGATGCCTCCCGAGGGACGTCTCGCGCACCCGCCATCGCTGCCGTGCAGTGCTAGGGTCGCGCCCCATGGCAGGCCTGACCTATCGCGGTGCTGGCGTCGACGTCGACGCGGGTGACGATCTCGTCGAGCGCATCAAGCCGCTCGCGGCGCGGACGCGCATCCCCGAATTGCTCGGTGGAGTGGGCGGTTTTGCAGGTCTGTGTGGTCTGCCGAAGGGTCTCGAAGAGCCCGTGCTCGTGTCGGGGACCGACGGCGTCGGCACCAAGCTGAAGGTCGCCTTCGCGACGAACATCCACGACAGCGTGGGCATCGATCTCGTCGCGATGTGCGTCAACGACATCGTGACCTGTGGCGCCAGACCGCTCTTCTTCCTCGACTACTTCGCGACCGCGAAGCTCGACGTGGACGTGGCGCACGCGGTGATCGCCGGCATCGCCAAGGGCTGCGAGGACGCGGGCTGCGCGCTGCTCGGCGGCGAGACCGCGGAGCTGCCCGGCATGTACGCGGCGGGCGAGTACGACCTCGCGGGCTTCGCCGTGGGCGTCGTCGACCGCAAGAAGATCATCGACGGAACGCGCGTCCGCACGGGCGACGCCGTGATCGGCGTCGCGTCGAGCGGCCTCCACTCGAACGGCTACTCCCTCGCGCGAAAGACGCTGCTCGAGCACGCGAAGCTCGAGACGACGTCGCACCACGAGGCGCTCGGCGAGACGGTCGGCGCCGCGATGATCCGTCCGACGCGGATCTACGCGAAGGCCGTGCGCGCGCTGCTCGAGGAGGGCCTCGACGTGCGCGCGATCTCGCACATCACGGGCGGCGGTCTTCCCGGCAACGTGCCGCGCGTGCTCCCGGACGGAATCGGCGTGGCGCTCGACGCAGCGACGTGGCCGCTGCCCCCGATCTTCGCGCTCATCCAAGAGCTCGGCTCGGTGGCGCTCGGCGAGATGCGACGGACCTTCAACATGGGCCTCGGCCTCGTGATCGTGGTGCCCGCGGATCAGGCGAGCCGTACGATCGCCGCGCTCGAGGGCGCGGGCGAGGAGGCCTTCGCGATCGGCACCGTCGAAGACGTCACCGCCCACACGGACTTCGAAGCGCGTGTTCGCTTCGTCTGATCGACGACGCTGACGATGCGCAGCTCGTACGACGTCGTCGCGGTCGGTGCGCGCCTGGGTGCGCTCTTCTCGGCCGCGCTGCTGGCCAAGCGAGGATTTCGTGTCCTCGTGATCCGACACGACACGCTGCCTGGGCACTACGGCCTCGAGGACATGCGCCTGCCGCGCGCACCGTTTCACATCACCGCGGCCGACACGCCGATCGCGCGTCGCTTGTTCTCGGAGCTCGCGCTGCACCAGAGCTTCAAGCTGCGCGCGAGCGTGCACGATCCTGCGTTCCAGGTGGTGGTGCCCGGTCATCGCTTCGAGCTCGCGGCAGACTCTGCCGATCTCGGACGCGAGCTCGATCGTGAGTTCCCCACCGTGGCGCGCGCGCTCGAGGGCTTCTTCACGCGCGAGGCGCGCCTCCGCGTCGCGCTCGACGGCGTGCTCGACCGTGATCTCGTCCTGCCGCCGACGAGCTTCCTCGAGCGCCGCGCGGTCACCCGCGCCTTCGACGAGTTCGTGCCCGCCGATCGCGAAGAGAGCGATCCGCTGCGCGAGATCCCCGAAGATCACCCGTTCCGTCTCGTGCTCCACGCGCCGCTGCGCTTCTCCGACGCGATGGATCCCGATCACGCGCACGGCCTCCGCGCGCGCCGCGCCTTCGGGAGCTGGTGCTCGGGCGGCGCCTCGCTCGACGGCGGGATCGAGGCGCTGCGCGAGCTGCTCATCGCCTCGATCCGCGCGCACAAGGGCGAGGTGCTCGACCGCGACAAGATCGATCGCATCCACGTCGGCTCGCGCGGCCTCGCCGAGGGCGTGCGCCTCGCCGCGTCGGGCGACGACATCGGGGGTGACCACATCGTCCTCGGTCACGACATCGCGAGCTACCTCGGGATGCTCCCCGATCGACGTCCCTTCGAGGAGCTGTTCGAGCGCACGGGCGAGCCCGTCGTCCGCTACTACCGCTACACGCTCAACCTCGTCGTGAACCGCGAGGCGGTGCCGGCGGGCATGGCGCGCGACGTCTTCTTCGTGCGCGATCCCGAGCGGCCGCTCTCGGGCGCGAACTGCCTCCACATCGAGACGCACCCCGCGGACGCGCAGGGACGACGGCTCCTCTGCGTGGAAGCGCTCCTGCCACGACGCGCCGTCGAGGAGGCCGACGAGTTCGTGGAGACGCTGCGCGAGAGCGTGATCGCGGCGGTCGCGGATCTCGTCCCGTTCCTCGGCGATCACCTGCTCTACGTCGACTCGCCTCACGACGGACGACCCGCGCGCGACGTGCGCAACGGCCGCGATCTCGAGACGTCCGAGAAGTGGGCGCGCGGCCGCCGCACGATGGAGACGGTGCTCGGCTATCCGATGACGAGCACGCACGGCCTCGCCGCGCTCCCCACGCGCACGCCGATCTCGAACCTCTTGCTCGCGAACGAGCAGGTGCTCCCGGCCCTGGGCCTCGAGGGCGTTCTGCTCGCCTCGTGGGCCGCGGCCCGCGCGGTCGGCAGCGCCGACGCACGCCGCGACGCGTTCCGTCGTGGTCTCTTCCGCTGGCTGCGGTAGACGCGACGCGTCATAACCGCCGACGTGAAGCAGCACTCGGTCGAGGCCTCGCTGACGCGAGACGAGATGTGGGCGGGCGTCGGACGCGACGTCGACCTGCTGATCATCGGCGGCGGCATCAACGGTGCGGGCATCGCGCGCGACGCGGCCGCGCGCGGCTTGTCGGTGCTCGTGTGCGAGCAGAACGATCTCGCGTACGGCACGAGCTCTCGCTCGAGCAAGCTCGTGCACGGTGGCCTTCGCTACCTCGAGCAAGGCGAGCTGGGCCTCGTGTTCGAGTCGGTGAGCGAGCGCGGCACGCTGATGAAGCTCGCGCCCCACCTCGTGACGCCGCTCGGCTTCCTCGTGCCGATCTACAAGGGGCGAAAGCCCGGCCTCGCGATGATCCGCGCGGGCATCTTGATCTACGAAGGGCTCTCGCTCTTTCGCTCGCCCAAGCCTGCGCGCAGCCTCACGCCGTCTCAGGCCATCGAGGTGGCGCCCGGCCTCACGCGCAAGGATCTCAAGGGCGCGCCGCTCTACTTCGACTGCTCCACCGACGACGCGCGCCTGACGCTCGAGACCGCGATCGATGCGGCCGCGCGAGGCGCGACGATCGCGACGTGGACGCGCGTCGAGTCGCTCGTGCACGGCACGGGCGGGATGGTCCGCGGCGCCGTCGTGCGCAACGTGCTGACCGGCGAGACGCGCGAGGTCCGCGCGGGCGTGGTGATCAACGCGACCGGACCGTGGACGGACCGGACGCTGTCGATGGGCAAGCCCGGCGGACGTTGGCTGCGGCCGACCAAGGGCGTTCACCTCGTGGTCCCGCGCGAGCGCCTGCCCGTGGAGCACTGCGTCGCGTGCTTCCACCCGGACGACAACCGCTACCTGTTCGTGATCCCGTGGGGCGATCACACCTACGTCGGCACGACGGACACGGACTACGAGGGCGCGGTCGAGGACGTCTGCGCCTCACACGACGACGTGCGCTACCTGCTTCGCTGCGTGCACCACTACTTCCCCGATCGGGGTGTCGTGGAGAGCGACGTGATCTCGACGTGGGCAGGCCTGCGCCCCCTCATCGATCCGGGCGACGGAGTGAGCGAGTCGAAGGTCAGCCGCGAGGAGCGCATCGAGGCCAGCGTCGATGGCATCGTGACGGTCGCGGGCGGCAAGCTCACCACGTACCGCGCGATGGCCGAGCACGTCGTCGACGCTGCGCTCGAGCAGCTCGCGCTGCGCGGCGCGCGGCCCGCGGATCTGGGTGTCGCCGGCACCGAGCACGCGCCGCTGCCCGGCGGCCGAGACTTCCCCGAGGGCGGCCTTCCCGCGCTGATCGCTGCGCTCACGAAGCAAGCCGAGGGCGTGCTCTCCGAGGCCACGATCAAGCTGCTCGCCAGCACGTACGGCTCGCGCGCGTCGAAGGTGATCGCCCTCGCGCTCCGCGACCGGAAGCTCGCGGAGCCTCTCTCCCCCGGCCGCCCCGACATCGTCGCGCAGGTGGACTTCGCGATCGAGCACGAGCTCGCGGCCACCCTGTCCGACGTCGAGATCCGGAGGACGCAGCTCTTCTATCGCGCGGGCGATCAGGGCCTCTCGGCGATGGCGGCGATCGCCGCGCGCTTCGTCGCGAAGGCCGGCTGGAGCGCGGAGACGGTAGCGAAGGAGATCGCGCGCTACGAGGCCGAGGTCGCGCTCTCGAGACGCTGGCGCGACGAGGGCTGAGGCCGCGAGGGCTGACCAGCGGGGCACAAAGCGAGACGCGGCGCGGACGCTCACGGTACGCTGGGCCCCATGAGTGACGTCGATCACCAGGGCCCACTTCAAGTCACGCTGCTCCAGCTCCTGCGAGCGATGATCGAGCGCGGCGCGTCCGATCTCCACATCACGCGTGGCACCCCGCCGCAGTTCCGCATCGACGGCAGCCTCGTGCCGCTGAAGATGGCGCCGCTGCGCTCCGAGGACACCAAGCAGCTCGTCTACTCGGTGCTGAACGAAGATCAGAAGGTGAAGTTCGAGAAGCACTGGGAGTGCGACTTCTCGTTCTCCATCCGAGGGCTCTCACGCTTCCGCGGCAACGTCTTCATGCAGCGCGGGGCCGTAGGCGCCGCGTTCCGCGCGATCCCGCACAAGATCCTCACGTTCGACGAGCTCGGCCTCCCCGCGGTGGTCTCCGAGCTCGCGGCCTTGCCCCGCGGCCTCGTTCTCATCACCGGCCCCACGGGCTCGGGCAAGTCGACGACGCTCGCGTCGATCATCGACAAGATCAACCGCGAGACGCGCCAGCACATCATCACGATCGAGGACCCGATCGAGTTCGAGCACCAGAGCAAGCTCTGCGTGGTGAACCAGCGCGAGGTCGGCGCCGACACGAAGGGCTTCAAGGACGCCCTCAAGTACGCGCTGCGACAAGACCCGGACGTCGTGCTCGTCGGCGAGATGCGCGACCTCGAGACCATCGAGGCGGCGCTCACCATCAGCGAGACGGGTCACTTGGTGTTCGGCACGCTGCACACGAACAGCGCGATCTCGTCGATCAACCGCATCATCGACGTCTTCCCGGCCCACCAGCAGAGCCAGATCCGCGCTCAGCTGTCGTTCGTCCTCCAGGGCGTCATGACGCAGCTGCTCATGCCCCGCGCGGACGGACCGGGCCGCGTGATGACGTCCGAGGTGATGATCCCGAACGCCGCCATCCGAAACCTGATCCGCGAGGACAAGGTCCACCAGATCTACTCGCAGATGCAGATCGGCCAGGGCAAGAGCGGCATGCAGACGATGAACCAGTCGCTCTACTCGCTCTACCAGCGTCGCCTGATCACGCTGGAGGACGCGATGGCGTACTCGGGCGAGGCGACCGAGCTCCAGAACATGCTCGACGGCAAGTCGCCGGTCGTGCCCGCCGGGCCTAGCTACACGGGCGGTCGCCAGGGTCGTTGAGCGACCGTTTTTGACCGCGTCACCGCATTCTCGATACGCTGCCCGGAGCCCCGCGAGACGCGCACGCGACTCCGGGCAATCGCACGCCGAACCTCGGTCAAGGATGGTCGTCCATGCAGGAGTGGGTCTGGGAGGCCAAAGGCCGCGCCGGTGAAGTTCGCAAAGGCATCATGGAGGCGTCCTCCGAGGCCGCGGTCCAGGATCGTCTGAAGGCGCAGAACCTCACCCCGACCAAGGTCAAGAAGAAGCCCAAGGAGCTCAACATCTCCTTCGGCTCGCCCGTGTCGGAGGCCGAGCTCGTCATCTTCATCCGTCAGTTCGCGACGATGATCGACGCCGGTCTGCCGCTCGTGCAGTGCTTGGACATCCTCTCGCAGCAGGGCGAGAACAAGGCGTTCAACCGGATCCTCAAGGACATCAAGAACAACGTCGAGCAAGGCGCGACCTTCTCCGACTCGCTCGCGAAGCACCCGAAGATCTTCGACGACCTCTTCGTGAACCTGGTCCGAGCCGGCGAGATCGGCGGCATCCTCGACACGATCCTGCAGCGTCTCGCGGTCTACATCGAGAAGCGCGTGAAGCTGAAGCGTCAGGTCCGCGGCGCGCTCGTCTATCCGCTCGCGACGCTCGCGGTCGCCATCGGCGTCGTCGTCGTGCTCCTCACGTGGGTCATCCCGGCCTTCCAGGCGATGTTCGCGGACTTCGGCGGCGAGGACTCGCTGCCCGGGCCGACGCAGCTCGTGATCAACATCTCCGAGGGCTTCCTCAACAACTGGTACATCTTCTTCACGATCTTCCTCGCGTGCGTGTTCGGCATCCCGTGGACATACAGGCAGCCGTGGGGCCGCGTCTTCTGGGACCGCGCCATCCTGCAGGTCCCGCTGATCGGTCCGGTCATGCGCAAGATCGCGGTCGCGCGCTTCACCCGCACGCTCGGCACGCTGCTCTCCTCCGGCGTCGCGATCCTCGACGCGCTCGACATCGTCGGCAAGGCCTCCGGCAACGTGGTGATCGAGAGGGGCATCAAGATGACCTCCGATCGCATCCGCGAAGGCAAGTCGATGGCCGAGCCGTTGATGGAGACGAAAGTGTTCCCATCGATGGTCGTGCAGATGATCGGCGTCGGTGAGCAGACCGGCGCCCTCGATCAGATGCTCAACAAGATCGCCGACTTCTACGAAGAAGAGGTCGACGTGGCCGTGGCCGCCCTCACCTCGCTCCTCGAGCCGATCATGATGGTCGTCATCGGCGGCATCGTCGGCTTCATGCTGATCGCGATGTACATGCCCATCTTCGACATCGCGGGACGCATCAAGGCCGATTGAGCCCGGCGCCGCCGCCCGACGACGGAACCGCCGCGCCGGAGATCCTCGCCAAGGGGATCCTCGCGCGGCGGCTGCAGCTCGCGCTCCTCGGCCGGCTGGTCATCGCGACGACCGTGCTCGGCGGGACGCTGCTGTTCGCAGACCTGCGCGCCGACGGATTCACGTGGCACGGCGTCTACGGCCTCATCGGCGCGGCCTACGCGGCCAGCGCGGCCAGCGCGATCGCGATCACGCGCGGGACGCGGCTCGACCGGCTCGGTGCCTTGCAGATCGGCACCGACCTCGTCCTGACGAGCGGCCTCGTCTACCTCACGGGCGGTGCGCAGAGCGGCTTCGTGTTCCTCTACGGAGCGAGCGTGCTCGCGACCGCCCTCGTCGGCTCGGGGAGGAGCGCGACCCTCGTCGCGGGGCTCAGCGTCGTCCTCTACGGCACCATCGCGCTCGGCCTGGCCAACGGAGGTCTGCCCGGTCCGAGCGACCAGCCGATGGGCACGTACGCGCCGACGGGCGCGGTGCTGGCGACGGCGCTCCTGCGCAACTTGGTCGGCCTCGTGGTGGTGGGCGGCCTCGCCGCGAGCCTGGGGGATCGCCTGCAGCGCACGCGCACGGAGCTCGCGCGGGTCGCCGAGAGCGCGGCGGGATACGCGCAGCTCCACGAAGACGTGGTCCGCTCGCTCTCGTCGGGTCTCGTCACGCTCGATGGCGCCGACATCATCTCGAGCGCGAACCCTGCCGCGGCGACGATCCTCGCGGCCGGCGAGGCGATGGCGCTCGTGGGCCAGCCCATCGCGCGCTTCCTCGACGTCTCGGCTTCGAAGACCGAGCGACGCGAGACGGTGGGGCATCGCAGCGACGCCTCGACCTTTCCGGTGGGCTACACGCGCGCGCCGCTGCGCTCGGCGGACGGCACCGAGCAGGGCTCGATCGTGATCTTCCAGGACCTGACGGAGCTGATGGGCCTCCGGCAGAAGGCAGAGCGCGCCGATCGGCTCGCGGTCCTCGGCTCGCTCGCGGCGGGGCTCGCGCACGAGATCCGAAACCCACTCGGGTCGATCTCCGGATCCGTGGAGCTGGTGCGCGATGCCGCTGCGCTCGACGCCGAGGATCGCAAGCTCCTCGACACCGTGCTCAAGGAGACGGATCGGCTGAACGAGCTCGTGACCACGATGCTCGAGGTCGGTCGCGCGGGCCCGGCCGAGCGCGTGCGCGTCGCGATCAGCCCGATCGCGCGCGAGGTGATCGATCTCGCGCGGCGAGGGACGTCGTCCGAGGTCACGGTCGATCTCGCGATCGTCCCCGACGATCAGGTGATGGGCGTGTTCGATCCGCAGCAGATCCGTCAGGTTCTGTGGAACCTCGTCCGCAACGCGATCCAGTTCTCACCGCCCAAGGGCAGCGTGAAGGTTCGCGTGTCGCGTGACGAGCGCGCGCTCGTGATCGAGGTGTCGGACGAAGGGCCTGGCGTCGCCGAGGCCGATCGCGAGCGGCTCTTCGACATGTTCTTCACGCGACGTCGCCGCGGGCTCGGCCTCGGCCTCGCGCTCACGAAGCAGATCGTCGACGCGCACCAAGGCGAGATCAAGGCGACGCCGAACGCGCCCAAGGGCAGCATCTTCCGCGTTCGTTTCCCGGACGACGCGGAGCTCCGCTCGAGTGATCCGCGCCTCTTCGATCCGCCGTCGGGCGAAGTGTCGCTCTGAGCTCCCGAGGGGGGCGATCAGGTCACGTGGCGCTTCACGATCTCGATCGCGGCCGGGTCGAACAGGATCTCGTTGTGGCCCACGTCGAGCCACACGACCTCGGCGCCGGGGAGCTGCGCAGCCGACGACGGCGGCGTGATCATGCGGTCGCGCGCGGCGACGACCGCGACGCGGTGCACGCGATCGAGGAGGTGACGGTCCGTCTCGAGCGCGCGCAGCACCGACGAGCCGGGTCGGATCGCCGCGACCAGCGGACCGGCAGGGATGCGCGCGGCGCGCGTGCCGTCGTGAGGGCTCGCGAGCGTCAGCAGGCGGTCGACGCGCGCGCCGACGTCGTCGTCGGTCTGGACGATGCGCCGCGACACCAGGCCGCCGAGCGAGTGGCCGACGAGCGTGACGGGCCGGTTCGCATGCAGGCGCTCCACGATGCGTCGAACGCGCTCGCAGACGCCCTCGAACGTCTCGAGCGGCCCGTAGCTGAGATCGATCGTCTCGACGTCGTGGGCCGCGACGACGGCCTCGCGCATCGGTCCCCAGACCGGACCGCGGGCCATGAAGCCGTGCACGAACACCACGAGCCGCGCGCCTTGGCCGAGGCTCGGCCCCACGCCGTCCTCGCTGCGCGATGCGCGCGCGATGAGCTCACCCTGTCGCAGCACGGCGCGGAGCTCGCGACGCAGAGAGCCCCGACCGGTCGAGCCCAGCACCGCGGTCACCCGGCTGACCCGTGAGCGAGAGAGAGGTCAGCCATAGCGGGGCGCCCAGCGCTCGGCCTGGTACCAGCGGAGCACCTGGCGCCACCCCTCGGTGAAGCGCGGAAAGCGTGGCGACCAGCCGGTCGCGCGGAGCGCGGTCGTGTCGAGCGCGAGGTCGTCGTAGAGGAGCGTGAGCGCCTCGCGATCCACGCGCGATCGGAGCGCAGGCTTGAGGCCATGGCGCAGCACCACGAGGCGCCACGCAGCGAGCAGGCCGCGGTCGAGGCTCTGGTGCGCGCCCGGCGCTTGGAACAGGTGGGCGACCCGATCGAGCAGGCTGCGCGGCGCTTCGCCCGCGGGCAGCGTGTGGAGGCCGTACGCGCGGAACGTCTCTGCGACGCGCTCGCCGAGCGTGAGCGGATCGTCGTCGGCCACGTTGAAGATGCGGTGCGCCGTCTCGTCGCGCGGCAGCACGTGGAGGAGCGCGCGGGCGACGTCTTCGGCGTGCACGAAGTTGTGCACGGGGCCGCCCGCCGGACGCGGGAGGATCGGCATGGTCAACCGCAGCGCGGGGCCGACGGTGAGGAGGATCGCGGCGAGGTGACGGCCGCGTCGTCCGTAGAGCGGGGCCGCGCGCACGATCGTCCAGCGCGCGCCCTTGCCCTTGCGCTCTTCGAGGAGCTGCTCGGCGTCACGCTTGCTCCGACCGTGCGGACCACGCGGCAGCACCGGCGCGCCCTCGGCGATCGGGCCCTTCTGGCCCTGCGCGTAGAGCATCGCGGTGGAGACATGGATGAAGCGCTTGGCGCCAGCCGCGCTCGCGAGATCGAACAGCGTCGCCACCGCGTCGGTGTTCACGGCGCGGAGCGCCTCGTAGGGCGTGCCCACGTCGAGCAGCGCGGCGGTGTGGATGACGTGATCGACGCCACGGACGAGACGCTCGATGAACGCCGCGTCGCGGAGGTCACCCGCGCGGACCTCGCCGCGCACCGGCACCGCGATGCCCTTGGCGGACACGTCGGTCGCGATCACGCGGTAGCCGGCGGCCTCGGCGAGGCTCACGGCGTAGTTCCCGACGGTGCCCGCGGCACCGGTCACGAGGACCGTCTGCATCGGCCCTTTGTACGACAGCGATCCGGCCCGCGCGAGTTCCCCGTGGGGCGCTCACCGAGAAGGAATCGTTCTTCGGGGCGCCTCGCGGCGGGGTTGCGCAGCAACCCCTGGAGCGGGAGTCGATGGAGGAGTCTTCGACGACTGAGCCGGTGATCGGACACGCGCGCAGCGACGAAGTCGCGAGCACGGGAGAACCCGGCCGGGGTCCGGGGGCGCCCGAGCCGCCCGAGCCCCCGAGCGCGCGCCGACAGACGCGCAGAAACTCAGTTGTCCGCGGCGCAAGCGCCGCGCGTTGGGGGCGTTGCCCCCAAACCCCGTACGACGGTTCGATCCCGAGAAACGAAAGTTTCTCGGTCTCTCAGGTCCGCGCGATCCCCAGCGCCACGAAGCGGGCGAGCATCGCGGGGCCGTGCTCGGTGAGGAACGACTCCGGATGGAACTGCACGGCCTCACGCGGACGCGCGCGCTCGCGCATGCCCATGAGCGTCTCGTCGTCGGCCCACGCGGTCGCGACGAGCCCGGTCGGAAGGCTCGCGGGGTCGACGGCCCACGAGTGGTACCGCATCACGCGCAGCGACGGCGGCAGACCCTCGAAGCAGCCCTCCGCGTCGTGCCGGAGCACGCTCGTGCGGCCGTGCATGAGCTCTCTCGCGCGCACGACCTTCGCGCCGCGCGCCTCGGCGAGGATCTGCATGCCGAGGCACACGCCGAAGATCGGCAGCGTGTCGGGCGCCGTGTCGACCAGCTCGGAGCACACGCCGGCGTGGCGCGGCAGACCCGGGCCGGGCGACAGCAAGACGGCACCCGGAGACGACGCGAGGATCACGCTCGCGCGGACCACGTCGTTGCGCACGACCAGCACGTCGTCCTCCGAGCGTCCGCCCGCCCGCAGCAGGCTGGCGATCAGCTGCACGAGGTTGAACGTGAACGAGTCGTAGTTGTCGATCACCAACACCGCGGCTCGCTCGCGGAGGCGCGTGGGCTCGGGCGCCTTCATCGCCGCGCCCTACTCCGGCTCGGGCGGCGCGATCGGCTCGGCCGCGCCGGGGTTCGGATCCTCGGGGCGTTCGGCGGGCGAGGGATCGTCCGCGATGCCGTCTTCGCGGCCGGGCAGCTGCGGCGGCGCGCCGCGCTGCTCGAGCGGGGGACGACCATCGTCCATCGGCGCGAGGCGCGCGAGCTCGTCTTCGAACGCGACGATCGCGACCTGCGCCTCCGCGTCGGCGTGCATGGCGAGCACGAGCTGCTCGTCTTCTTGGCCGATGCCGCGCGAGAGTGCGTCGCGCATCCCCTCGAGCGCGGTGAGGCGCGCGCGGTAGAGGCGCACGCAGCGTGAGCGAAGCCGTCGACCTTCGGCGCTCGTGATCTCGAGGGCTCGGATGCGCTCGATCTGTCGCTCGGTCGCGGGCCGCGCGCCCTGCGTGATGAGGTCGGCCGCGAGCACGGGTCGATCGTCACGAAAGGCCTCGTCGACCTCCTCGAGGGGCAGGCGCGCGGGGTCCTCGAGCATGGCGTTGGCGAGCGCGCGCGCGTCGGCCTCGAGATCCTCTCGCTGCGGGGTCGCGTCTTCACCCGACGAGCACGAGGCGAGCGCGAGCGGCATCGCGACGGGCGCGGCGATCCCGAGCGCGAGGCGGACCCACGAGGCGCGGAGGAGACGACTCACGCCGCCACCGCGGGCGACGCGGCGTCGAGGCCGTGCTCTCGATGGAAGCGCTCGATGCGCTCGTTCAAGAGGTCGGGGTACTCGACCGCGATGTAGTGCGTGCCGTCGGGTACGACGAAGAGCTCGCCCTTCGCCACGCCGCGCACGATCCGCTCCGCCGCGATGCGGGGCGTCATCATGTCGCGTCCGCCCGCGATCATGAGGAGCGGGACGCGGATCCGAGGCAGCACGTCGTGCGCGTCGTGCTCACCCAGCTGCTCGAGGATCCGCGCGTAGACGCCCATGTCGATCTCGGCGAACGAGCGCGCGAGCGTGCCGAAGACGTCGCGGTCGATCGTCTGGGCGGCGATGCCGAGGCGCACCGCGAGATCGACGGTGCCGGGCCAGCTCACGGCGTGCGTGGTGATCGCGGTCAAGAGGCCCGGAGCGCGCTGAAAGCCTCGCAAGAGCGACGGCGCGCAGCCGCCCGCGCCCGGGACACCGCCGAGCGTCTTGAACGGACTGCCTGCGACGCCGTTGATCAAGACGAGGCTCGAGAAGAGCGTCGGCGCGCTGCGAAACATCTCGAGGCTGACCTGCACGCCCATCGACCATCCGAACGCGTCGCACCGCGTGATGCCTTCCGCGGCGAGCACGGCGAGACCGTCCAGCGCGTGCCGCGCCACGGCGAGCTCGTCGCGGTCGCGAGGCACCGGCGAGCGGTACATGCCGCGGTAGTCCCAGCTCACGAAGCGATGCGTCGCGGAGAACCGACGGATCTGGTGCGACCACGCCCTCCAGCTGCCGCCGAGCCCGTTCACGAGCAACACCGGCCGCCCGCGCCCCACCACGTGGTAGGCGATCTCGGCGCCGTCGAACGAGCGTATGCGCCTCTCTTCGACCTGGGCTTCGAGCTCTCTCACGCGGCGGCCTGCACGGGGCGGCACTGTAGGCCGTCGGTCCTGGGGGATCCAATGTTGGGTGGGCCGCCCATCCGATGGGTGCTTGTGGTGGGCGAGGCGGCGAGGCACGGTCTCGGACCGATGGGCCCCCCCGTCTTCGATCCGAGCATCCTCGATCGCCTCACGGCGCAGGCGCGCAGCCACGGCGACACCGAGCTCGTCCGCGATCTCGTGGCCGAGTCGCTCACGTCGATCGTGCACTGCGCCGCCGAGCTCGAGGTGGCGATGGTGGCGGGCAACCTCGCCGCGATGCGCTCCCACGCCCACCGCATCAAGAGCGTGCTGCGGCAGGTCGGGGCGACGCGCATGGCCGACGCGGCAGCGCGCTGCGAGACCCTCGCGGGTGCCGGCGATCTCGGGGCGATGGACGCTGCGCGCGACGTGCTCGCGACCAAAGACGTCAGCCTCGCGGCGCTCCGCGAGCGCCTCGCCAGCACGGGCTGAGGCACCCCGCCGACGCGAGGGTCGTTGCGCCGCGGACGCGTCGAAGCTATCCGGGCCCGGTGACGCGTCATCTCCTCCTCTCGACCGCCGTCGCGCTCGCCGCGCTGAGCGCTTGCACCCCGTCGTTTCCGCGGGCGCCCACGCTCCCGAGTGAGCGGGACGCCTTCGGTCACTCCGAGTCCATCGTCCCCGCGGGGGTCGACGACGACACGGCCCTCGCGCTGTCGCTCGAGCCGGGTGACGTGATCACCCTCGTGCTCCAGTCGGCCGAGCGCGAAGAGCAGCCGAACCTCGTGATCGACGAGCGCGGCGTCGTGCACGTGCCGCTCGCCGGCGACGTGCAGGTGGGCGGCGTCCCGCTCACGGAGGCCGAGCAGCGCCTCGAGACCGCGCTGCGTCAGTACGACCGCACGGTCCGCGTGAGCATCCTCCTCGCCGACGCGCGCGGGCACGTCGCGACGGTGATCGGCGCCGTGCAGGAGCCTGGACGCGTCTCGGTCACGCCCGGCATGCGCCTCGCGGATCTCCTCGCGGAGGCGGGCGGGCCGGCGCGCAACGAAGAGTCCAGCGTCGGCTTCTCGGGCGCAGACCTCGGCGGCGCCCGCCTCGTGCGTCGCGGCGAGTCACTGCCCGTCTCGGTCACGCTCGCCCTCAACGGCGACCCTCGGCACAACATCCGGATCCGCCCGGGCGACGTGCTCTACGTGCCCGCCGATCTCCAGCGACTCGTGTCCGTGCTCGGACAGGTCACGACCTCGCAGGTGATGCAGCATCGCCCGGGCATGCGCATCACGCAGGCGCTGGCGCTCGCAGGCGGCCTCACGCGCGACGGCAACTGGGGCGACATCCGCGTGATCCGCGGCGACTCGGAGCATCCGCGCGTCTATCAGGCGAGCGTCGCGGACATCGTCGACGGACGCGCGCCCGACGTGGTGCTCGCCCCCGGCGACATCGTGTACGTCGCGAGCGCAGGGCACGCGGATCTGCGCGACGTGATGGCCTCGATCAGCGCGTTCCTCTCGCTCGCCACCACGGGCGCGATCGTCGCGATCCCCTCCCTCATCACCTCGTCCGCCGCCGCAGCGCCGTAAGCGCGCCGACACGCGAACCCGATCGAAAGAGCGGCCGCTCACGGCTGCGTCAACGGAGAGAGAGACATGGTCTTCGGCTGCTACGTCATGGGGAACGAGTCGCTCGCCGTGCAGTGCGCGGAGGTGCTGATCGCGCACGGCAACGCGGTGCGCGGCGTGATCACGCGCGACGACGGCGTCGCGGCCTGGGCGCGCGGCAAGGGCATCCGCGTCATCACCCCGCCCGCGTCCAAGAGCGAGACGCCGACGCTGCGCGACCGCATCGCAGAGGATCACGAGCCCTTCGAGTGGCTCTTCTCGATCGCGAACCTGTCGATCATCCCGGACGACGTGCTCGCATTGCCCACGAAGGGCAGCATCAACTTCCACGACGGCCCCCTGCCCCGCTACGCCGGCCTCAACGCGCCCTCGTGGGCGATCCTCAACGGCGAGAAGGAGCACGGCATCTCGTGGCACCTGATCGAGGGCGGGGTCGACGAGGGCGACGTGCTCGAGAGCGAGCGCTTCGCGCTGGGCGACGCCGACACCTCGGTGGTCGCGAACACCCGCTGCTGGGAGGCCGCGATCGAGTCGTTCGGACGGCTCGTGCCGAAGCTCGTCGACGGATCGTTCACCCGAGAGAAGCAGGATCTCTCGCAGCGCACGTACTTCGCGCGCTTCGATCGGCCCGCGGGCGGCGCGATCGTGGAGTGGACGCGACCCGCGACCGAGATCTCGGCGCTCGTGCGCGCCCTCGACTTCGGTCGCCGCTACACGAACCCGCTCGGCGTCGCGAAGTCGTTCGTCGTCGGCACGGGTTCGGGGGCCGACGTGATCCTCCTGCCCGAGGTGCGTGAAGGCGCGTCCGAGGTGAGCGAGGCCGCAGGTACGGTGATCGCCGTCGGCGACGACGGATCGCTCGAGATCGCGACGGGCAAGGGATCACTGCGCTTCGCGCGCGCGCTCTGCCGCGAAGGAACGCTCCGCACGCCCGAGCAGCTCGCGGCGATCGGCGTGGTGCGCGGCGCCGTGCTCGCGAGCCCCGACGCCGATCGCGTGAAGGCCCTCACGGAGCTCGACACGGCGCTCGCCAAGAGCGAGCCGTTCTGGGGACCGAAGCTCACGCAGCTGGTGCCCGTCGAGCTGCCGGCGATCGATCGCAGCGTGACGCGAGCGTCCAGCTGGGTGCGGGCGCCGCTGTCGCTCCCCGCGGGTACGAACGCGACGGACCTGGCCGCGGCCACCGCCGCGTGGCTCTCGCGGGTCACCGGACAGCCGGTGTTCGACGTGGGCTTTTCGTGTGCGTCGATCGCCCAGAGCGCGAACGGCGAGGCGAGCCTCGTCGTCGACGTGGTGCCGCTGCGGGTGGACGTGAAGGAAGGCGCGAGCTTCGAGGCGCTGCGCACGTCGCTCGCGAGCGAGCGCGCCCGCATCGGCACCAAGACCAGCCACCGACGCGATCTCTACGCGCGCGTGCCGGGCGCCATTCGGCCGCGCTGGGACGTGGTCGTGAGCGAGGTCGGCTCGATCGGAGACGCCAGCCCGCTCGCGGGCGCGGGTGTCACGCTCGCGTTCGCGCAGTCGAGCACCGAGGCCGTGCTGATCTGCGACAGCGCGCGCATCGCGTCGGGTGAGATCGAGCGCATGGTCGCGAGGCTCGGTGTCCTGCTCGCGGCCGCGACGAGCGCACCGCAGACGGAGATCTCGCGCCTCCCGCTGCTCACGGCCGACGAGCGCGATCGCATGATCCGCCAGTGGAACGCGACGACGACCGAGCTCACGCCGCGCTGCGTGCACGAGCTCTTCGAGCGTCAGGTCGATCGCACGCCGGACGCGACCGCGATCGTCTACGAGGGCCGGAAGCTCTCCTACCGAGAGCTCGACGCGCACGCGAACCGGCTCGCGCATCATCTGATCGCGATGGGCGTCGGCCCGGACGTGCCGGTCGCGCTCCACGTGCGACGCGGCCCCGATCTCGTGATCGGCGCGCTCGGCATCCACAAGGCAGGGGGCGCCTACGTGCCGATCGATCCGGCGTACCCGGCCGATCGCATCGCGCTCTACCTCGAAGACAGCGGCAGCGAGGTCGTCGTGACACACGCAGCGCTGGCGGACGCGCTGCCCTCGGGATCACGCGCCACGCCCGTACGGCTC
Source organism: uncultured Sandaracinaceae bacterium (assembly GCA_964502175.1). Lineage (GTDB taxonomy): Bacteria > Myxococcota_A > Polyangia > Polyangiales > Sandaracinaceae > JAFLCL01. The sequence goes on along the minus strand of CAZCVE010000008.1, from coordinate 10,705 downwards.
GACACCGACGGGGCCTCGATCGCGACGCGCAGCGATGCGCGCCCGACCGTCAGCGTCACGCCGTCGAACCTCGCGTACCTCATCTACACCTCGGGCTCGACCGGCAAGCCCAAGGGCGTGATGGTCGAGCACGGGAACGTCGCGAACTTCTTCGTCGGCATGGATCCCGTGGTGCCGCATCAGCCCGCGGGTACGTGGCTCGCGGTGACGAGCCTGAGCTTCGACATCAGCGTGCTCGAGCTCTTCTACACGCTCGCGCGCGGCTTCACGGTCGTGCTCTCGAGCGACGAGGATCGGGCGCTCGTCTCGAGCGCGAGCTCCACCAACGATCGCGCGATCGGCTTCTCGCTCTTCTACTTCGCGAGCGACGAGGGCGAGAAGAACGCGGGCAAGTACCGCTTGCTGCTCGAGGGCGCGCGCTTCGCGGACACGCACGGCTTCGAGGCCGTGTGGACGCCCGAGCGTCACTTCGGCGCGTTCGGAGGCCTCTATCCGAATCCGTCGGTCGCGAGCGCAGCGGTGGCCGCGATCACGCAGCACGTGAAGATCCGCGCGGGCTCGTGCGTGCTGCCGCTCCATCACCCGGCGCGCGTCGCCGAGGAGTGGGGCCTCGTCGACAACCTCTCGAACGGTCGCGTCGGCATCTCGTTCGCGAGCGGCTGGCACCCGAACGACTTCGCGCTCCGCCCCGAGAACTTCGCGAACGCGAAGCAGGTGCTGATCCGCGACGTCGAGACCGTGCGCAAGCTCTGGCGCGGCGAGACCGTCGAGTTCGACGGGCCCAAGGGCAAGGTCGCGGTGCGCACGCTGCCGCGCCCCGTGCAGAAGGAGCTGCCGATCTGGCTCACGGCCGCCGGCAACCCCGAGACGTTCGCCGCCGCCGCGCGCGCAGGCGCGGGCCTGCTCACGCACCTCCTCGGTCAGACGACCGACGAGGTGAAGGAGAAGGTCGCGCTCTACAGGAAGGTCTGGAAAGAGAGCGGACACGCCGGCGAGGGCCACGTGACGCTCATGCTCCACACGTTCGTCGGCGACGACGAGCGCACCGTGAAGGAGACGGCGCGCGGGCCGATGAAGGCGTACCTCCGCACCGCGATGAACCTCATCGCGCAGCACGCGTGGAGCTTCCCCGCGTTCAAGCAGCACGCGAAGGAAGGCGCGAGCTTCGACGACAACTTCGGCAGCCTCTCGCCCGAAGACGCCGACGCGCTGCTCGATCACTCGTTCGAGCGCTACTACGAGGGCGCCGGCCTCTTCGGCACGCCCGCCAGCGCGATGAAGATGGTCGATCGCTGCAAGGAGATCGGCGTCGACGAGATCGGCTGCCTCATCGACTACGGCATCGACTCCGAGACCGTGCTCGCGCACCTCGAGCACCTCGATCGGCTCCGTGAAGCGGCGCAGCCGCGCGCGAAGGCCGAGGAGAACGACTACTCCATCAGCGCGCAGATCGAGCGCTGGTCGGTGACGCACCTCCAGTGCACGCCGTCGATGGCGCAGATGCTCCTCATGAACGACGAAGCGCGCCTCGCGCTCGGTCGCGTGAAGCACCTCTTCATCGGCGGCGAGGCGCTGCCGGGCGCGCTCGTCGCGGATCTCGGCAAGGTCACGCGCGCGAGCGTCACGAACATGTACGGCCCCACGGAGACGACGATCTGGTCGTCGACGGAGGTGGCCAAGCCCGTGGAGGGCACGGTCGGCATCGGTCGTCCGATGGCCAACCAGACGATGTACGTGCTCGACGCGCACCGAGAGCCCGTGCCGCTCGGCGCGCCCGGAGAGCTCTACATCGGCGGTCTCGGCGTGGCGCGCGGCTACTTCGAGCGACCCGAGCTCACGGCCGAGCGCTTCGTCCGCGATCCGTTCGCGTCGACGAAGGACGCGCGCATGTACCGCACGGGAGATCTCGTGCGCTGGTCGCAAGACGGGCGCATCGAGTTCCTCGGACGCGTCGATCACCAGGTGAAGATCCGCGGCTACCGCATCGAGCTCGGCGAGATCGAGGCGCGCATGGCCGGCTTCGAGGGCGTTCGCGAGGCGGTCGTGATCGCGCGAGAGGACACGCCCGGCGACAAGCGGCTCGTCGGCTACTTCACCGTGCAGCCCGAGCAGAGCGTCGATCCGCAGGAGCTCGCGAAGGCCCTCGGCACCGCGCTCCCGGAGTTCATGGTGCCCTCGCAGCTCGTCGAGCTCGCGAAGTTCCCGCTCACGCCGAACGCGAAGATCGATCGGAAGGCGCTGCCGCGACCGGACGCCTCGCAGGGGCGCGCGAGCCGCACCACGGAGCACGTCGAGGCCACGAACGACGTGGAGAAGCAGATCGCGGACGTGTGGAAGCGCATCCTCGGGCTCGCCAAGGTCGGCACCCAGGACAACTTCTTCGAGCTCGGCGGACACTCGCTGCTCGCCGTCCAGGCGCACCGTGAGATCAAGGCCGCGACCGGCAAGCCGCTGTCGATCACCGACATCTTCCGGTTCCCGACGATCGCCGGGCTCTCCGGCTTCCTCGGAGGCGCGGACGGCGCCGAGGCCGACAAGGGCCTCGAAGAGAGCGCAGATCGGGCCGCCGCGCGCCGCGCCGCGATGCAGCAGCGGGCCAACGTTCGGCGTCGCTGACATCGACTGGTACTGCTGCCCGGAACTTCGTTCCGGGTTCTTCTAGTACGTCGGTCCGGCTGTTCGCTCCTGGCGGCACAACAACCCCGGATCGAACATCCGAACCGACGCACTAGCCTCGCCACGGACGGCCGTTCATAGTCGGGCGCCCCGACGCCCGGGATGGCATGGCCCGAAAGAACGACGCACCCGCCGACAGCGACGAGACGTCCGGTCCCTCGCGACCAGGACGTCCGATCGAGCCGCGGCGCGTCTTCGCGGTGATCGGACGCGGTCGCTGGTGGCTGCTCGGCGCCGCCGCGCTCGGGCTCGTGCTGGGCGTGCTGGGCGCGAAATTCGGCGTGCGGCACACGTTCGAGACGAACACGTCGATCCGCTACGAGGGCACCGAGCCGCTCGATCCCTCGGTGCCGCCCGATCTGCGGCGCGAGCTGCCGCCCCTCGTCGACGCGCTGCGCCGCGAGGTGGTGATCGAAGAGGTGAAGCGTCGGATGGAGCTGCCCGCCGTGCCGAACGGCGTGATCCAGCTCCGCTTCTCTCAGACGCTCGACGACCAGGCCGGGATCCTCGCGATCACCGCGACGGGCGACTCGCCCGAAGACGCAGCGCGCTTCGCGAACACGCTCGTCGACGTCTTCCTCGAGCACCTCGGCACGGCCCGCCGCGCGACGGTCACGGAGGCCATGGCGGCGCTCGACGAGCGCATCGCGGCCGCGCAGGAAGAGCAGTCGCGCGCCCAGTCTGCGTACGACGCGTTCCGACAGGCGCACGGCGTCTCGACGGAGCTCAGCGACGATCAGACGGCCGCGATGACGGCGGCGGCGGACCTACGAGCGCGGGCTGGCCTCGCGATGGCGACGATCTCGGGCCTCGAGGCGCGCGTGGCGCGGCTTCGTGAGCAGCTCGGCGCGGCCTCGGCGGGTTCGGGCACCCCTGCTGATCCCGCGGCCGAGTCGAGCGGCGCCGCGAGCGCGCGTGCGGCGCTCGCCGAGGCGCGACGTCAGCTCGAGTCGGTGCGCGGACGTCTGTCCGAAGATCACCCGCGCTACCAAGCGCTCCAGCAGCAGGTGAGCGAGCTCGAGGCGCAGGTTCGCGCCACGGGCGGCACGGGGGGCGGCGGCGGCACGGGCGGCTCGCGCACGATCCAGGAGGCGCTCCGCTCCGCGGAGGCCGAGCTCGAGTCCACGCGGCGCGAGCAGGCAGAGCTCCAGACGCTCGCGGAACAAGCGCAAGCGCGCGTGACGTCGTTCTCGGCGATCGAAGGCGAAGCGACCGAGCTCCTCGCCGACGTGACCGTGAAGACGCAGCTCGTGACCGAGCTCCGCAACCGACGCGCGCGCCTCGACAACATGCTCAGCCAGATCGACACCGGCTTCCGCGTCGTCGCGCGCGCGGTGCCTCCCGAGAACGCGATCCCCTCGAAGCGAAAGTACTACGTCGCGATCGGGACGCCCGTCGCGCTCGTGTTCGTGGTGCTGATCCTGCTGCTCATCGCGGAGCTCCGCGCGCTCAAGCTCTACAGCGCGGCCGAGGTCGCGTTCTGGGCCAACGGCCCCGTGATCGGTGCCACGACCTGGCCGCGCGACGCGCGCGCCCTGACCGACCTCGTGGCCGACCTCGACGACTTCGTGCCCGACGCGCGCGGCGTGATGCTCATCGTCGGCGCGACGGACAAGGAGACGCCGCTCGCCGTCGAGCTCGCGCGCAACATGAACGCAGACTGGTCGCCCGACGCCACGGCCGTGGATCTCGGACCGCGCGGCGCGGACGGTCGCGCGCCCGACGTGGGCGGACGCCGATCGCTGCCCTCGAGCACGCAAGAGTTCGAGAACGCGCCGACGAACGTACGAAACGATCTGCTCGCGCCGCCGACGCTCGTGCAGTCCGGCGCGCCGTACAGCTTGTTCTCGGGGAGCGAGCCCGGTCAGCGCCTCATGGTGACGCCGTGGGACAACACGCTCGAGGGCGCAGGCCTGCGTCGTCAGGCGCGCTTGGCCGATCGTGTGCTCGTCGTGGTGCCTTCGGGCGGCATCGGCGTGACCGAGCTCAAGGACGCGCAGGCGCGGCTCGGCCGCGAGACGGGCGTCGGGTTCGTGATCGTCGGGCTGCACGCGGACCTGCGCCGGCTTCCGGATCGCTGCGGACCGGTCGACGAATTCTGGGCCGCCACCCGACAGACCACGGCCGAGGGCTGACGTGATCCTCGCCGCGCTCAGGCGGGCCCGCTCGCTCCGACGTGGTGCCTCGCGCCCCCGTCGCATCCTCGCGATCTCCTCGGGCGGTGGGCACTGGATCGAGCTGCTGCGCCTGCGACCCGCGTTCGAGGGACACGAGATCGTGTGGTGCACGGTCGACGCGACCTACCGCACGCACGTCGGCGATGCGCCGTTCCACACGGTGCGGGACGTGACGCGCTGGGATCGCGTGGGCCTCGCGCAGTGCGCGGCGGAGGTGCTGCGCGTGCTCACCGTGGTCCGCCCCGACGTCGTGATCTCGACGGGCGCCCTCCCCGGGTTCTTCGGCATGGTGCTCGGCAAGTCGCTCGGCGCGCGCACCGTGTGGCTCGACAGCCTCGCGAACGTCGAGGAGCTCTCGATGTCGGGCCAGCGCGTCGCGCGCTTCGCCGATCTCTGGCTCACGCAGTGGCCGTCCTTGGCGAGCGCCCGCGGTCCGCGCTTCGAAGGCTCGGTGATCTGAGTGGCGATCTTCGTGACGGTCGGCGCGCAGATGCCGTTCGATCGGCTCGTCCACGCCGTGGACGCGTGGGCCCACGCGCGCGGCCGCACCGACGTGCTCGCGCAGATCGGTCCGTCCGACTCGCCCCCGCAGCACATCCGCCACGTTCGTTTTCTCGCGCCCGCCGAGTTCGAGCGCGCGTACGACGAATCGAGCCTCGTGGTCGCCCACGCGGGCACCGGCTCGATCCTCGCGGCGCTCGAGCGCGGCCGACCGATCGTCGTCATGCCTCGCCGCGCCGCGCAGCGCGAGACGCGCAACGATCACCAGGTGGCCACGGCCAAGGCGTTCGAGTCGCTCGGCCGCATCCCCGTCGCCTGGAACGAAGACGAGCTCGGCGCCGTGATCGACCGCGCGCTCGGGCTGCTCGGAGCTGCGGACGCCACGCGCGTCGTCGGACGCTTCGCCTCTCCCGAGCTCGTGAGCGCCCTCCGCTCCTTCATCGAGTCGTGAGCACCCAGACCGCATCGAGGACCGCGAACGCGTTCCTGCCTGCACGCAACGAAGCACGCCACACGGAGTCACCATGAAGATCCTCGTCACCGGCGGCGCCGGGTTCATCGGAAGCCACGTCGCAGATGCGTTCCTCGCCAAGGGCCACGACGTCGTCGTGATCGACGATCTGTCCTCCGGCCGCCGCGAGAACGTCCCCGCCGGCGCGCGCTTCGTCGAGCTCGACATCCGCGATCAGGCCGCGGTCGATCGCTTGTTCGCCGAGACGCGCTTCGACGCGATCAGCCACCAAGCCGCGCAGACGAGCGTGGCCGTGAGCACCCGCGAGCCCATGCGCGACGCGCAGATCAACGTGCTCGGCACGATCCACCTGCTCGAAGCCGCCGTGCGCACGGGCGTCGCGCACCTCGTGTTCGCGAGCACCGGCGGCGCGATCTACGGCGAGGTCCCCGAGCCTCACAAGGCCACGCTCGACACGCCGCAGCGCCCGCTCTCTCCGTACGCGTGCAGCAAGCTCGCGGGCGAGGCGTACCTGCGCCGCTACGCGCACGACTTCCCGCTCGAGACCACGGTGCTGCGCTACGCGAACGTGTACGGACCGCGTCAGGACCCGCACGGCGAGGCGGGCGTGGTCGCGATCTTCACGCAGCGCCTCATGGCGAGCGAGCCGATCCGCGTGAACGCGCGCAAGGCCGAGGGCGACGCGGGCTGCGTGCGCGACTACGTCTTCGTCGGCGACGTGGTGAAGGCGAACCTCCGCGCGCTGTCGGGGCAGATCACCCTGCCCGTCGTGCACTGCGCGACCGGCGTCGAGACCACCACGCGCCTCCTCGCGGAGCGCATCGAGAGCGCGCTGATCGCCTCGGGCGTGAGCGTGAAGAGCACGATCGGTGTGGCGGCGCGTCGCGATGGCGACGTGGAGCGCTCGGTGCTCGAGCCCACGTTCGAAGCGACGGACGCGGCGCCCACCTCGCTGGACGAAGGCCTCGCGTCGACCGTCGCGTGGTTCCGCGAGCGCGCCAAGACATGACCGACGCGGCGCCTGCTCGATGGGACGGGCTGCCCGGCATGGACGTGCTCGATGTGTTCGCGGGCGGCGGCTACACGACGGAGATCCTCGCGCGCATCGTCGGGCCCGAGGGGTCGGTCGTCGCGCAGAACAACGCGTGGGTGCTCGATCGTTTCGCGCGCGGCCCGCTCGAGCAGCGCCTCGCGCGGCTCGCGATGCCCAACGTCACCGCGCACCAGGCGGAGCTCGACGCGCCGATCCCGCCGGGCACGCACGATCTCGACGCGCGGCACGAGCGACCGCTTCGTCCTTCGCTTCCGTAGACCCAGCTGAGTTCCACGACCGATCCAACGCAGAAGCCCCGAGGCGAACCTCGAGGCTTCTGCGTGTCGGAGAGCTCGTAAGCCGAGTTCTGTTCCTGCGGGCGTCACCGCCGTGCAGGTGATGATCATTCCTCTACGACCTGCGTCACCGCAGGCCTCTAGCGACACACCCGGAGGCTTCGGGCGGGCCGCCCTCGAACGCCTCCCTATTCGGTCTTGCTCCGGATGGGGTTTGCCATGCGACCGACGTTGCCGTCGGCCCGGTGAGCTCTTACCTCGCCGTTTCACCCTTACCGCGTGCGCCCTCTCGAGCGGACGAGGCGGTCTCTCTCTGTTGCACTTTCCTCGGGGTCGCCCCCACCAGCCGTTGACTGGCATCCTGCCCTGTGGAGCTCGGACTTTCCTCCCGTGACCTCGCGGTCACCAGCGATCACCCGAGCCGCTCCGACGGGCGCGAGGATGACGCAGCGATCCCGGTCGTCAACCGCTGGCCCTTTCGCGTTCGTCCTCTATCTTCGGCCCTTCCCATGGACCACGCAGTGATCAGGACGCGTCTCGAGCAGTGGATCCGCGACCACGCCAAGTCGCAGATCGGCGCGATCGCCGGCGACACCCCGCTCCTCGAGAAGGGGATCCTCAGCTCGCTCGACATCGTGGAGCTCGTGCTCTTCATCGAGAGCCTCAAGGGCGACGAGGTCGATCCCGACACCATCGAGCCCGACACGTTCAAGAGCCTCGACGCGATGATGGCCGGGTTCTTCGGTGGCTGAGCTCGACCCTACCCTCCGCTCTGGCTTCGTGCGCTCGGCCGCGCGCTTCGCCGAGCGCCCTGCGCTCTTCGTCGATGGCGCGCACCACACGTACGCGAGCCTCGACGCCTACGCGCGACGCATCGCCGCCACGCTCCTTCGTCACGACGCGCGCAGCGGAGAGGCTCCGAAGCTCACGGCGGTGTTCGGCCACCGTCACCTCGAGACCTTCGCGGGCATCCTCGGCGCGCTCTTCCGCGGCGATGGCTACGTGCCGCTCAACCCCGTGTTCCCCGTGGATCGCAGCCGCGCGATGCTCGTGCGCTCGGGCGTGTCCGCGATGGTCGTCGACGCGAGCGGGCTCGCGCAGCTCGACGACTTGCTCACTGGCGTCGACGGATCGCTCTTGATCGTGGCGCCCGCGGAGGACGACCTGTCTGCGATCGCGGCGCGCTGGCCTGCGCATCGCTTCGTCGGCAAGGGTGGCCTCTCCGACAGCGGATCACTCGTGATCCCCGAGGCGTCGCCGAACGACATCGCCTACCTGCTCTTCACGTCGGGCTCGACCGGTCAGCCCAAGGGCGTGATGGTCGCGCACCGCAACGTGCGGCACTTCCTCGACGTGATGGCCGAGCGCTACGGCATCACCGAAGACGACCGCTTCTCTCACACCTTCGATCTCACGTTCGATCTCTCGGTCTTCGATCTCTTCCTCGCGTGGGAGCGCGGCGCGTGCGTCTGCTGCCCGACGGCGGGCGAGAAGATGCTGCCCGGCAAGTACGTGACGAAGCACGCGCTCACGGTGTGGTTCGCGGTGCCGTCCACGGCGGTGCTGATGAACAAGCTCCGCATGCTCAAGCCGGGCGCGTTTCCGAGCCTGCGGTGGGCGCTCTTCTGCGGCGAGGCGCTGCCGGCCGAGGTCACCCAGACGTTCGCGCTGTCGTGTCCCAGCGCGGTCACCGAGAACCTCTACGGCCCGACCGAGCTCACGATCGCGTGCACGCTCTACCGCTGGGATCACGAACGATCCCCGGCCGAGTGTCACCTCGGCGTCGTGCCGATCGGCGAGCCGTATCCGGGCATGGAGGTGCTCGTGTGCGACGGCTCGCTCCACGAGGTGGCCGAGGGCGAAGACGGCGAGCTCTTGATGACGGGGCCGCAGATGGCGCTCGGCTACTACCGCGACGCGGAGCGCACGGCGGCAGCGTTCGTGATCCCACCGGGCAGGGATCGCACGTACTACCGAACCGGGGATCGCGTGCGACGCATGCCTCTCGGTCAGCCGATGGTCTACCTCGGGCGCGTCGACAACCAGATCAAGATCCAGGGCTACCGCGTGGAGCTCGGCGAGATCGAGGCCGTGGTGCGCGACGTGTCGGGCGCCGACGTCGCGATCGCGATCGGCTTTCCGCGCACGCCGAGCGGGGCAGACGGCGTCGTCGCGTTCGTGGGCACGGGACAGAAGGTGGTCGGCACGGACGACGAGGCGACGGCGATCCGCGCCGATGCGGCGACGCGGCTGCCGCCCTACATGCAGCCGCGCGAGATCCGCTTCATCGCGACGTTCCCGCTCAACGCGAACGGCAAGATCGATCGCAAGGCGCTGCTCCAGCTGCTCGAGGCCCCCGCCGAGCCGAAGGCGTCATGACGGCCCGCTGGATCGTGAAGAAGGCCGCCCGCGCCGCGTTCATCGCCGGTACCGGCTGGCGCTCGCGATCCCGCGCCGTCGCGCGCGTGCTCACGTACCACCGCTTCGGACGGATCACGCGTGATCCGTTCTGCATCACGGCCGAGGACTTCGACGCTCACGTGGCGCTGCTCGCGCGCGAGCGACGCGCCGTGTCGCTCGACGACGTGCACGCGTTCGCGAAGGGCGAGCGACACCTGCCGGCCGACGCGTGCCTCGTGACGATGGACGACGGCTACCTCTCGATGCTCGAGACGGCGCTGCCGATCCTGTCGCGTCACGGCGTGCCGTCGGTCGCGTTCGTGACGGCGAGCTTCGTCGACGCGCCGCGCATCGAGGGTCAGCCCGAAGCGTTCCTCACGAAGTCGCAGCTCCGCGCCATGCACGACGGCGGCATGACCATCGGCGCGCACGCCTTCACGCATCGCTCGATGGGGCGCCTCGCCCCGCGCGACCTCGTGGACGAGGTGACGCGCGCGAAGAAGACGCTCGAGGACGTGATCGGCGCGCCGGTGACGAGCTTCGCGTACCCCTTCGGCACGCACGGCGACTTCAGCGAAGCGACCGACCGCGCGCTCGAGGACGCGGGCTACGAGATCACCTTCCACAGCCAGCACGGGCCCGTGGTGCCAGGGATGATCACGAACGGTGCGCCACTTCGGAGCCTGCCGCGGATCAAGATCGAGGCAGGCGAGAGCCTCGCGCAGCTCGACGCGATCAGCCGAGGCGCGATGGACGCGTGGTCGATTGTCGACACGAACCTGTGGCGTTTCCAGCGAGTGCGCGAAGACGTGGTCCCCGACGCGAAGTGAGCCGCGGTCGTGTCGGGCCGATGCGCCCCGGAGTCCAATCCCGGGGCACGCAGAGCGATCGCCCTTCGCGGCAAGCCCGACGAGTGGGCTTGGTCGGACTGCTCGCCTCTCCCCGTTCGCGACGAGCTGCTCGGTCGCGATGCTCGCCGCTCCCCGCGGACCTGACGGCGCTTCGTCGCTGCGTTCGCGCGACCCGCAACGCCGTGGCGCTCGCGAGGTGCGACGTCTGCTGCGCCGAGCATCACTGGCGTCCTGTCAGTGCTCAAGACTTCACGCGCGAAGCGTCCGGCAGGATCGAGGGGAGTCGCACGTCGCGCCAG
>CAZCVE010000007.1:0-246727 GCA_964502175.1 uncultured Sandaracinaceae bacterium | reverse complement strand
GTCGTGCCGATCCACGCGCAGCCGTGTCGCGACGCGAGGGCGGCGCCGGTCACACCGTCGAGCATGGTGCCCACGCGATCGGTCACGCGCGCTGCGGCGGTGTTGTCGGTGCCCACGAAGGCGCGGCCGAGCTGGCCGTTCGAGCCCTCGCCCCAGGAGTAGAGGTAGCCGTCGTTCGTGATCGCGAGCGCGTTGCGTTCGCCGCAGATCACCTGACGGACGTTGGTGATCGGACGATCCGAGCGGTCGACGACCTGCACGAGGTCGAGCGAGCACACGCTGCCGGTGGCGCCGAACGGCGCGCACGACACGACGCCGGGAGGACCGAGCGCGAGCGGCTCGCCGCCTCCGAGCTCGCCTCCGTGTCCCACGCCCCAGCACCAGATCGTTCCGTCCACCGGCACGATGCACGCGTAGTAGCGACCGACGCACAGATCGCGCACCGAGCCCGGCGTCACGAACGCGTCGCGTCGCGGTCCGTCGAGCGGGATGCGCAGCGCGTCGAGGGTCGCGTCGGGGCGAGGGCGCGCGTCGCGATCGGCCGCGTCGAGGGCCGCATCGAGCTCGAACGCATCGAGACCGGGCGCATCGAGACCGGGCGCATCCATCGACGCGTCGATGGGCTCGAGCGGCGCATCCAGGCCGGCGTCCGGGCGCGCGCCAGCGTCGGGGAGGTTCGCGGGCACGCAGACCGAGCCGCCGATGCGGTCCTCGCACACGGCCTCACCCGAGCAGGTGCGATCGCTCTCGCAGCGTCGCGTGCAGATCGAGCCGGCGCAGGCGAGCTGCGGATCGACGCACGGATCGCCCTCGGAGCAAGACTCGTCAGGTGTCGCGCAAACACCGGTGTTGCACTGCTGACCCGCGCTGCAGTCGACTGACGTCACACACTCCGCGCGACAGCGACCGTAGAGGCAGCGCAGCGCGCCGCACTCGCTGTCGTAGACACAGGTGCCACCGAGCGAGACGCGCGCTTCGCAGCCCAACGCGCCGCACGCGAGGCACGAGACGACGACGACGGCGAGCACGGCGAAGCGCGTCGCGCTCACGGCACCACCGGGACGAGCGAGAGATCGACGGGCGCTGCGCGGTGGTGCGGCAGGGCGAGCGGGCTGTGGTGCGAGCCGGGGCCGGCGTCGATGACGCCGAGGCCACCGTCGACGAGCTCGGAGTCGGTGTCGCCGCGACCGAGCTGTCCGAGATCGTTCTCGCCCCAGCAGAAGACCTCCTCTCCTCGTCGTGCGCAGCAGAAGGCGGCGCCGCAGCCGATCTCGTCGAGGCTCGAGAGAGGCGTGCCCGCCTCGTCGCGCACGAAGCTCGAGAGTCGCGCGACGCTCGTCGACGAGGCGGGGTCGACCCCAGCCTGGCCGAGGATGTTCCAACCCCAGCAGATCGCGCGCCCTTCGTCGGTGAGCGCGCACATCGTCCCGCTCACACCGTGCGAAAGCGCCACGAGCGTCTCGCCGAGCACGTCGATGCCGCGCTCGACCGGTGCCGCGTAGCCGCGACAGAGGAACGCGGGGCTGCCTGTCGGGCACTCGGGCGTCGCGCTCGCGAGGATGCGGTCGAGATCACCACCCCAGCAGTGCGCCGTGCCCTCGGAGATCACACACGCGCTCGCCGTGCTCGCGCTGAGGTCGAGGATCGGCCCCGGGATCCCCGCGACCACCGTCCCAGCGGGGTCGGGGCCGAGGGCCTCGCGGCCGGTGACCTGAGCCTCGTTGAGGCCGAGGCAGCGCACGCCCTCGGCCGCGAGCCGGCACGTGAACAGCCCGCCGAGCGCGAATAGGTGGCTCGACGCGAGGGCCGTCGCCACGCGCGGCGTCTCGGTCGAGTCGCCGGGCGATCCGAGCCGGCCGTCCTCGATGGTCTCGATGCCGCCGTCGTCGTGGTAGCGGCGGGTCACGTTCTCACCCCAGCACTGCACGCCGTCGTCCACGTGCGCGCAGGCGTGACCGCGACCGACCTCGATCGAGCGCGCGCGCGAGGCGATCACGTAGTCGGCGTAGCCGCCGACACCGCGCGGGCCGAGGACCTCGTTGACGGCACCCCAGCACCAGACCTGCCCAGTCGCTCCCGTGAGCGCGCAGGTGTCGTTGGTGCCGCACGAGATCGACACGACATCCTCGAGCGGGAGCCGCGAGGCGCCGTCGGTGCGGAGCACCGGGAGCTCGGGGCGCGCGCTGCAGTCGAAGCGCCCGCACTCGCCGACGTGGTCCCGGGGCGTGGACACCGTCGAGTCACCGAGCTGCGCCGCGTCGTTGGCGCCCCAGCAGTAGACGCGGCCACCGCGGATCACGCACGCGTGCGCGAAGCCGGTGCACAGTCGGTGGAGTGGCGCCGAGATCGGGCCCGCATCGACGGACACGGCGTCGGTGGACACGACGTCACCGGAGACCGCGTCGATGGCTTCGGGCGCGTCGAGCGCCTCGATCACCGGCGCGTCCATGCCGCCGTCGACGCCGCCGTCGAGGCCGCCGTCGAGCATCGCCGCGCTGACGCACACCGCCGTGTCGTCGTCGCAGATCGATCCGCCGCGACAGCCGATCGCCTCGCTGCACGGGATCGCGCAGACGGTCCCCGAGCAGATCAGGCCGGCCGCGCACACGGCGTCGCAGGTGTCCGTGGTCAGCGTGCAGACGCCGGGATCGCCGATGCACAGCGCACCCGAAGGACAGTCGTTCGCGCCCACGCACTGCGCGCGGCAGTGACCGAACTCGCAGCGAAGCCCGTCCGCGCAGCTCGAGGACGACGTGCAGGTCGCGCCGAGCGACACGCGGCTCTCACACGCTGCGACGCAAGCGAACGCGAGTACGAAGAGCGACGCGAGGACCCATCGAGACGACGGCACGGTGGCCAGCGTAGCAGGCTCGAACCGCTTCACCGCAGGGTGGCGTGCGCGACGGAGACGAACGATCCGTCGCGCATCGATCCGAGCGCGACGACCCACCGCGCAGCGTCGGACGCGATCGTGATCGCGCCGAGCGTCGAGGAGATCGGGCGATCCTTCACCGAGATCTCGGGGGTCGCGTCGAGCGCGCCGAACGCGCATCGGATCTCGATGGTGCGCAGCACGTCCGCGCCGCGATCGACGTCGCGCCACGCGAGGAGCGTCTGGTCGTCGCGTCGCTCGGTACGGAGACCCGACCACGCCGCGTCGGCGAGGAGCGCACGCGCAGGCTCGTCGATCGATGGGACCATCGACGGCTCGGGGAGCGCGACGACGCGATCCTCGAGATCCTCGGCGTCGTCGTCGAGGGCGGGCTCGACCTCGAGGCGTCGCACGATCGCGACCGATCGGTCGGCCAGGGGCTCGTGGGTCGGCGACTGAGGTTCGCTCGCGAACGCGGCGCCGGCTCGCGTCGGCGGCGAGTCCGGCACGAGCTCCGCGACGGGCTCGCCACCACGCACGGTGTCGAGGACACGTCCGAGGAGGCGACGCGCGCGGGCGAGCGTGCCGAGGTCCGAGCGGGCTCGCGAGTCGGTCATGGGTCGAATGGATCACGGCGCGGATCGAGCGTCGAATTTTCGGCGCGCGACTCGCCCACCGCGGCGGGCGCCGTTTCTTGGCGCAAGCGCGCACGTTGTCCGAGAGTCGAGCGCCTCCGGCCCGCCCCTTCGACGTTCCTCCGCATGAAGTCCCCGCCCACGTCGACGCCTACGTACTCTCCGCTCGCGCGGATCGCCCGCGCGTGCCTCGCGATCGCGTTGGCAGTGATCGTCGCGAGTGGGTGCGCGCGCGACGGTCGCTTCGAGCTGCTCTCGATCGACCCGCTCGAGACCACACGCCTCGACGCAGGTCGATCGTTCTTGCTCACGGGGAGCGGCTTCCCCGTCGGCCGTGAGGTCGAGATCGCGCTGCACGGCATGTCGCACGCGCCGCTCGGCGTCCGCCGACGCGTGAGCCACGCGCTGCGAGGTCGCACGACGAGCCCGGAGCGCATCGAGCTCGTCGCGACCGACGCGGACATCGCCGCGCTCGGGGGGCGTGCCACGTTCGAGGGCTCCCTCGAGGTGGTGGTCCACGGCGCCTCGCTCGACGGACTCGCCGCGCGCGTCGTCGGCGTGCTCGACGACGTCGTGCTCGACATCGTGCCGAGCGAGCGTCGCTCCACCTCGCGCCGCGAAGCGAGCGCAGGCCTCGACCTCGCCCGAGTGCTCGGGCTCGAGCTCGCCTCGGACGCGCGGCTCGACGAAGGCGGCGGCGAAGAAGGCGACGGTGAAGACGATCTCGACGAAGAGCTCGAGCCCGCCGCCCGCGAGATGTCCGCAGTAGAAGGCGAGGAGCCCGGGATCCTCATCGCCGCGATCGACCCGGCAGGCGCCGCCGCGCAGCTGGGTCTCGTGTCGGTCGGGCTCGAGCCCGACGCTCGCATCCTCTCGCTCGACGACATGAACGTGCTCGACCCGGACGAGCTGCGCGTCGATCCCCGCGCGTCGCGCGTGGCGGTGACGCTCACGAACGCGGCGGGGCGTACGCGTTCGATCGCCGTGGATCTCGACGCTGCGCAAGGACGCCGCCCCGATCGCACCACGCGCTACGACCAGCTGGCGATCATCGTCGTGGTCGGTGCCCTCCTCTTCGGCGTCTGGCCGTGGTCGCGCGCGCGTCGCCGCGGCGCCCCCGTCGCAGGCACCGCGTCGCGCGACGACAGGCCGGTGGCCGCGGTGCTCACGGCCGCGCTCGCCCTCCTCGCGGTGCTCGCGCTCTCGACGCTCACGCCCGACGCGTGGCTGCATGGCTCGATCGCGCTCTGGCTCGCCGCCGCGCTCTTCCTCCGCGCGAGCGCGGCGCTGGCGACCAGCGCACCCCCGCGCGAGGCCAGCCCGCGGACTCGCAGCAAGCTCGGGGAGCTCGGCGCACGCGCCGCGCGTCTCGTGCGTCCCGAGTCGGCGCGAGCGCTCGCGAGCGCCATCGCCGCGACCGTCGCTGTGGGCGTCTTTCTGACCGCGCGCGGCACGATCGAGAGCGCGTCGCTTCCCTTGCTCGGTGGGCCGCTCGCGAGCGCGCCGTGGATGCCGATGTCGTGGTCGCTCGTGCGCGCGCCCTTCGGGCCCTTCGCGCTCGCGGCGCTGCTCGCCGCCGCGTCGAGCACCAGCCGCGGCATCGAGGCACCGCGCACGCGCACCGAGCGCGTCCTTCGCGGCGTCGACGAGCTCGGCCTCGCGGCGCTCGCGAGCGTCTTCGTGCGCATCACGATCGCGGACGCTTCGTCGACGGATCTCGCGAGCCGCGCCACGGCGCTCGTCGCGACGGTCGTGCTCTATGCGGCGATGCTGCGCGCGCGGAGCGTCGCGCGCGGCGCGGCGTCGATCGCGTGGCGCGGACCGCTGCTCGCGTGTGCGGTCGCCGCGAGCGCGACGATCGCCGTCGCGATCGCCTGGCTCTCGCTCGAGACCGGAGGACCGACGCTCGCGGGCACGTTCGCGGGTGAGCAAGCGGTGGCGGAGGTGGTGCTCGTGTGCGTGGGCCTGCTCGTCGTTCGCGTCGCCACGCTGCACGTGGAGACGGAACACGCGAGCGCGACGGCGAGCTGAGCGCGACCTGCGATCTGGCGGAACACGCCGCCAGGCCTCCGCCAATCCGCCAGATCTCGAGCGATTTTCCTTCATTTTTGATCGCTGGAGGCCGGTGCGGGGCGTGCACCAGGGGGTCGCATGACCCGCCTCCACCTCCACCACACCGCTCCAGCCCTCGTCTCCTTCACCCTCCTCGTCCTGCTCGGGAGCACGCTGCCGTCGGGCTGCGTCCACGGCATGCCGCCGCCGCGGCTCGTGGTCGCCGCGCGGCACACCCAGCGCGCGGGCGGCGCGCACGAAGAGGTCGCCACGGCCTCGCTCGTCGTA
The DNA here is from genome assembly GCA_964502175.1 of uncultured Sandaracinaceae bacterium. Taxonomy (GTDB): domain Bacteria; phylum Myxococcota_A; class Polyangia; order Polyangiales; family Sandaracinaceae; genus JAFLCL01. The sequence goes on along the minus strand of CAZCVE010000007.1, from coordinate 240,880 downwards.
CCGCTCGACCGTCGCCCTCCGATGGAGCTCACGCCTCCGCCCACCAGCCAGCTCGTCTCGCTCGAGGAGATCGGCGCGATCGAAGCGCCGTACCGTGACGAGCCGAGCATCGACGCCCTCGTCGCGCATGCGCTGGCGAACGCCTCGTTCGATCCCGCGCGGGCCAGCGACGCGCGTGAGCGAGCACGCCTCTCGGGGCTCCTACCGACCCTCCGCGTCGACGTGCGACGCGGCAGCGGCTGGGACCTCCGCACGCAGCAAGGCGCGAGCGTCGACACCGCGATCCTCGCGAGCGACGACTCGTGGAGCGTCGTGGGCTCGATGACGCTGCGCCTCGATCGCCTCCTCTTCGCGCACGAGGAGAGCAGCCTCCTCTCGGAAGAGCGACGCCTCGAGGAGGCGCGCATGCACCTCCTCGTCGAGGTCGTGCGCCTCTACCACGAGCGTCGCCGTCTCCAGCTCGAGCGCGACGGGCGTGGTCACACGGATCTCACGACCGAGGCGCGCATCGCCGAGCTCGGCGCGATGCTCGACGCGCTCACGAACGGCGGCATGTCTCAGCGCGCCCGTTGAGGACGCGCTTCACCTCAAGGCGCGGTCGCGCTCGACCTCGACGAGGATCGAGCGCGCGCTCGCCTCGTCGCGGTGGAGCTGCGCGACGAGCGCGTCGAGCCCGGAGAAACGCTGCTCGTCACGGAGGCGCGACACGAGGCCGAGGCGCAGCGTCTTGCCGTAGAGGTCGCCCGTGAAGTCGAAGAGGTTCACCTCGATCGAGCGACCTGCCGCGAGCGTGGGCCGCGTGCCGATGTTCAGCATGCCACCCAGGCACGGCGTGCCCTCTACGGGCCGTCCGTCTTCGAGCACGCGCGCGAGCACGGCGTACACGCCGTCGGGCGGCGACATCACGCGGACGTCTTCGAGGTTGGCCGTGGGAAAGCCGATCGTTCGACCGCGCTTCTGTCCATGAGCGACCACGCCCTCGAGCTCGTGCACGCGACCGAGCAGCTCGGTGGTGCGCGCGAGGTCGCCGCGGCGCAGCGCCTCACGCACCGCAGTCGAGGAGATGCGCGCGATCTCGGGCGCGCCGATGGGATCGATGATGTCGACGTCGAAGCCGTGCAGGGCGCCGAGGTCGGCGAGCAGCTTCGGATCTCCCGCGCGCGCATGAGCGAAGCGGTAGTCGGCGCCGACGATCACGACGCACGCGCGCAGGCGCCCGACGAGCTCTTGCTCGACGAACGCCACGGGCTCGAGCGCTGCGTAGCGAGCATCGAAGCGGGCGACCACCACCTCGTCGGCGCCCGCCAGACGAAGGAGCTCCGTCCTCCGCGCGATCGTCGTCAGCGGCTCGGGCGCGCGCTCCGGCGCGAGGAAGACGAGCGGGTGTGGATCGAACGTCAGCGCGACGACCCTCGCGTCGCCGTGCCTCGACGCGAGGGCGCGAGCGCGCGCGAGCAAGGCGACGTGGCCGAGGTGCACGCCGTCGTGGTTGCCGGGGACGACCACGGAGCGAGCCGCGCGGGTGGGTGACGACGAGGCCATGAGGTCGAGGGGTCGGCAGTATGCGCGATGGTGGCGCCGAGTCGCCCTCCCGACGACACGTCCCGACGACACGGCGGAGACGCGCGCGACACAGCGGAGACGCGACGCAGGCCGAACGATGACATGCATCGAGTGCGGGCGCGTGTACATCCCGTGTACAGCGTGCACGCCCGCCGCCCGAGACGATCGCGAGGAATGGCCGTGAATGGGCTCACCGCCCTGGCACGAGCAGTGCGAACATCGGCGCGCATCTCGTTCGGCGTGGGCGACGCGCGCGGGTGCAGCGACCGCCACTTCGGTCGCATGAAAGGGGTTCCGTGGAGGACTTCTTCTTCCTGTGTCTCGGCTTCGCGTTCTGTGCGTCGCCGTTCGTCGGCATCGGGTTCCTGATCACCGTCCTCCGCAAGCCGGAGGACAGAGAAGCGCGAGAGCGGCTCGACGCCGCGGAGCAGCAGCTCGCGTGGGTGCGGACCGAAGGCACGAAGCTCGGGCAGAGGCTCGTCGCGCTCGAGGCGCGAGAGAAGGCCCTCGAGGAGCAGCTCGCGCGCGTCGCGCAGATGCGCGTGACTGGCGCGGCGATCGTGACCGAGGGTGTGAGCGCGGCGCACGCATCGCCGGCGCGGGAGCCCAGCGCCGCCGAGGCCGGCGCGATCGCAGCGGCCACCGCAGGAGAGACGCAGGCCGTTGCGGCGCGCGAGGTCGCGGCCTCCGAGGTCACTTCAATCGCTACGGCCGTCGAGGCGCGAGCCGACGCCGCAGTGGTCGGCGCCGACGTGGCGGCCGTGGCCGCGACGGCGACCGACGGCGTCGCCTCGGAGGTCGGATCTCTCGCCGCTGTCTCCGCGGCCGAAGCTCTCGCCGTCGCCGCGGTGGTCTCTGGCGTGGCGATGCCTGCTGCTGACGCGCCCGTGGCTACGGCCGCGGTCGCCGCTGCTGCTGGGGCCGGTGCTGCCACTGCGAGTGCTGCCACTGCGAGTGCTGCCACTGCGAGTGTCGCCAATGCGAGTGTCGCCAGCGCGAGTGTCGCCAGCGCGAGTGTCGCCAGTGCGAGCGCTGCCAGCGCGGGAGGCGTCGGTGCGGGTGGTGGCGGAGCTGGCGGTCCAGGCGCGCCGCCGGTCGCGAGCCCTCGCGGGGATTCCACGCCTCCTCCCTCGTCGGACGAAGGCTGGGAGCGATGGATCGGCGTGCGCGGTGCGGCCGCGCTCGGCGCGTGTGTGCTCGTCGTCGCCGCGCTCTACTTCTTTCAGTACTCGGTCGAGCACGGCTGGATCGGCCCGTTCGCGCGCGTGCTCATCGGTCTCACGACCGGCATGACGTGCGTGCTCGGCTCGGAGCCGCTCCGTCGGCGCTACGCCGGCACGACGTCGGGCGGCGCGCCGATCGCCGCGACGCTCGCCAACTGGCTCGCGGGCGCGGGCATCGCGATCCTCTACGCGTCGTCGTGGGCCGCGAGCGGCCTCTATCACCTCGTGCCCTCGCTCGTGAGCGGCGTCGCGATGGTGGCGATCACGGGCGCGTGCGCAGGCCTCGCGATCTACCGCGATTCACTGGCGATCGCGGTGCTCGGTCTGTTCGGCGGCTTCCTCACGCCGATCGCGCTCTCGACGGGCGAAGACCGACCGATCCCGCTCTTCACGTACCTCTTCCTCCTCGACGCTGCGCTGCTGTTCCTCGCGCAGAAGAAGCGCTGGCCCTCGCTCGCGGCGCTCGCGCTCGGCTTCACGGGCCTCTACCAGCTCGCGTGGATCTTCGGGCGCATGGAGGAGGCGACGACGTGGATCGGTCTCGTCGTGACGCTCGGCTTCTCGGTGCTCTTCGCCGGCGCGACGATGTTCCTCTCGCAAGGGGACGGCGACGACGAGCAAGAGAGCGCCACCAACAAGCTCGTGCGCATCGCCGCGGTGCTCACGCCGTTCGTGCTGGCGATCGCGTTCGCCACGCAGCGCGGCGCGATCGTGGGCTTCGGCGCGACGCTCACGCTCGTCTGTCTCCTGTCGGCGGGCGCGGTGCTCGTGGGCCGTCGCGATCGCCTCGGCTGGCTCGCGCCCGCGGCGGCGTCGGCGACGGCAGGCCTCCTCTTGGTGTTCCTCTCGAGCCACCACTCGGACGCCTCGGTCGCGTGGCAGTCGACGCTCCTCGCGGTGCTGCCCGCCCTGCTCTACCTCGTGGGCGTCGAGCTCTCGCAGCGTGAGATCTTCCTCTCGCGAGACGATCGGGGGATCTCGCTCGCGAGCCTGATCGCGTCGGGCGGCGCCACGCTGCTGATCGCGTTCTTCGCGATCACCCACGTGAACGACTACCTCGTGTGGTCGTTCACGCTGATCGCGCTGTCCGTCGCGCTCGCGCGCGTCGCCCACGTCACGCGCTGGCCGGTCGTCATGACGTTCGCCTCGCTCGTCCACGGCGGCACCTGGGCGGTGTGGTCGCTCGCGTGGGGCGCGTTCGGCTGGACGTCTCTCTTCGGCGGCGAGCACCGTGATCCGGTGCGGCTCGCGGTGGTCGCCGTGCTCGGTGTGCTCCACCTGGCGCTCTACCAAGGGCTCGCGATCTTCACCGCGCAGGACGACGACGAGCCTCGCCCCGCGGACGCCACGGGCACCGCGGCGATCGTGTCGGGCCGAACCCTCCTCGAGATCGCCTCGGCGATCGGTCCCGCGGTCTTGCTGCTGTCGCTCACGGCGGCGAACGAGCTCCGCGACACCCACCAAGCGCTGCACATCGGCCTCACGTGGGTGCTCGGGCTCTTCGTCGCGATGCCCGCGATGCGCGCGGCGTCGCGCAAGGAGCCCTACATCGGTCTGCTCGCGCTGGTCGCGAGCGCGCTCGTCGCGCTGGTCGCCACGACGAGCGAGCTCAGCCTCGCGCCACTGCGCGCGCTCGAGACGGTGCGCTCCATCCGCTTCGCGTCGAGCGGCATCGCGGTCGTGCTCTTCACCGTGCTGCCCACGCTCTCGACGCGCCTCGCGCGCACGCGCTGGGCGTGGCGCACCGCCGCGCTCACGCCGCTCTTCTTCTTCGGAGCGCTCCACCACGGCTGGGTCTGGGCGTTCGGGAGCGCGTGGATCGGCGCGCTGCCGGTGCTCCTCGCGCTCCTCACGCTCTCGCTCGTCGGCTTCGCGCGCACCCGCAACGACGACGACCGAGACGTGCGCACGAGCGCGCTCGTGTGGCTCTCGGGCGCGACGATGCTGTTCGTCACCGTCGCGATCCCGCTCCAGCTCGATCGCGAGTGGATCACGATCGGCTGGGCGCTCGAGGGCGTCGCGCTGCTCGCGCTCTACCGACGCCTCGATCACGCGGGCCTCAAGTGGGTCGCGACGCTGCTCTTCGTGTCCGTGGCGTCGCGCCTGCTCTTGAACCCGTACGTGCTCGGGTACTACGAGCGAAGCCCGATCCGCATCTTCAACTGGCTCTCGTACACGTACCTCGTGCCCGCGGCCTGCCTCGTCGGCGCAGGCCTGCTCTTGAGCGAGCTCGAGGGACCGCGGCTCCGCAACTGGGAGAGCACGTTCCTCCCCGACAACGTGAAGCGGCCCTTCACCGCGTTCTTCTACGCGCTCGCGCTGGTGATCGGGTTCGCGTGGCTCAACCTCACGATCTTCGACTGGTACGCGACGGGCCCCTCGCTCTCGATCCCCACGGATCGCCTCCCCGCGCGTGACCTGACCATCTCGATCGCGTGGGCGCTCTACGGCCTCTTCGTGCTGTCGCTCGGCATGTGGAGATCGAGCACGCCGATGCGCATCACGAGCCTCCTGCTCATCCTGCTGACGGCCGCGAAGGTCTTCCTCTACGACCTCTCGAACCTCCGCGATCTCTACCGCGTGGCCGCGCTCGTGGGCCTCGCGATGTCTCTCATCGTCATCTCGCTCGCCTACCAACGCTTCGTGTTCCGATCGACGCCCAAGGAGCGCGCATGAGTCGTCTCGCCCACCACGTCTCGAAGTCCCTCGCGTCGCTCGCGCTCGTCTCGGCGACGCTCGCCCTCGTCGGCATCGCCCCCGCGATCGCGCGCGCGCAGTCACCGCGGAGCATCGCGCTCTTTCCTCACCAAGCCACGATCACCGAGCCGCCGAGCAGCTACGGCCTCGTGCGTCTGCCGCTCGGACCCGACGTGCTCGCGGGCGCGGCGAGCGATCTGAGCGACGTACGCATCTACGACGCGGAAGGGCTCGAGGTGGCGTACGGGATCGACCGGGGCGACGTCACGTACCCCGTGTCGCGCATCGGAGAGCGACGCACCGTGGTGCCGTTCGACGCGACCGAAGAGACACGCGCCGGCACCGGGACGACCACGTCGCGCGAGACGTACCGCGTGCGTCCGCCGGCCCCGCCGTCGTACGGCGGCACGTGGCAGCTGCTCATCGAGCCGCCCGCAGGAGAGATCGTGCGGCAGGTCGTGGTCACCGCGGAGCCTGCGTTCGGAGAGCCGCGCGAGGTCGTGCGCACGTCGATCTTCCGCTTCGCGCGCTATGGCAACGAGCGCCTCGTGATCTCGCTCCCGGGCGTGTCCGACGAGCCGCTCGCGATCGAGCTCGTCGGCGAAGGCCGGCCCATCCACCCGAGCTTCGCGATGCGCGAGGTCGATCGCAACGCGTCGACGACCGTGACCGTCGAGGTGCCCCTGGCGATCCGACAGACGCGGCGCGAAGGGACGCGCACGATCCTCGTCGTCGCGCGCCCGCGCGGGCTTCGCACCGAGTCGATCACGCTCGACTCCTCCACGCCCTCGTTCCTCCGCGGCGTCGAGGTCCGGACGACGAGCGCCGAAGGCGGCGTGTCGCTCGGCACCGGCGGTCTCGTGCGCATCGCCAGCGTCGACATCCCGGAGCTGCGCGTGGTGCGCGTCGGTGATGGTGGCGGCGACGTCATCGAGATCGTCATCGACGACGGCGACAGCCCGCCGCTCGCGGACGTGACCCTCACGGCCGCAGCGCGCGTTCCCGCGCTCTTGTTCGACGCAGGCCGCGCCCGCACGCTGCGCTGGGGCGGCCATCGCGCGCGCGCGCCGCACTACGATCTGATGGCCGCCGATCTCGCGACCTACGTTCGCGACCGCGAGCTCGTCACGCCGACGCTCGGTCCGATCGAGCCCAACCCGGAGCACGACGACACGCCCGCCCTCGCGTTCGCGATGCGAGCGGGACAAGCCGTCGAGCTCACGCGCTACACGCACCGCGCGCCGCTCACGGTGGCCGAGGCGCACGATGGCCTCTCGCGCTTCGCCATCCCGCCCGCGGTGTGGGCCGAGGCGCGCGAAGACCTCGCCGATCTCCGCGTGATCGACGCCGAGGGACGACAGTGGCCGTTCGTGTTCGCCGCGAGCCCCGCGAACGACGAGCTCGTGGCGAGCGTCGCCGTGGCCGTCCCCCACGAGACCACGCCGCACCACTCGATCCACACGATCGCGCTGCCGGTCTCGGCGATGTCCCCGACGATCGTGCGCGTCGAGCTCCCGCCGCAGCTCGTGGCGCGCAGCGTGACCGCGCGTGGCCGCAACGTGCGCGGCGAAGAGATCGAGCTCGGCGTCGCGAACTTCCTGAGCAACGAAGACGCGCCCGCGCGCCTCGAGCTGTCGCTGTTCGGCGAGCGCGTCACCGCGCTGTGGCTCGACGTGGACGACGGCGACGAGGCACCGCTCACCATCCAGCGCGCCACGATCGTGCAGGCAGGCCACGAAGCGCAGCTCGTGGCGCCGGCCGGCGAATATGCCGTGATCGTGGGCGACCTCGAGGCGAGCGCCGCGAGCTACGACGTGGCCGACGCGTGGGAGCTCCTCGCGGTGCTCGAGTCCGAGGACGCGACGCTGGGCGAGCTCGCTGCGAACCCGGACTTTCACGAGCCCACGTTCTTCGAGCGCTCGGGCTGGCAGACGTTCGCGCTGAGCGCGCTCCTCGGCCTCGTGGTGATCGTGCTCTTCGTGATGACGCTCCGCATCGCGCGGAGCGAGAGCGAGACAGCCGCGCAGACGGCGACCCAGACGGCGGCGAAGTCGGACCCGACGACGACGAAGTCGGAGACCGCGGAAGCCGCCGTTGCGAAGGCCGAGGACGCCGCGAAGGCCGAGGACACTGCGAAGGCCGGCGACACTGCGAAGGCCGAGGACACTGCGAAGGCCGAGGACACCGCGAAGGCCGACGACACCGCGAAGGCCGAGGACACCGCGAAGGCCGAGGACACCACGAAGGTCGAGGACACGGCACGACCCGCGGAGACTGCGGGTGCGGACGCGCCGAGCTCCGAGGTGCCGAAGAAGCCTTCGGACGACGAGGGCTCGAGCACCTGAGCCGCGCGCTCAGCCCTCGCACTCGCAGCCGGGCACGGACGTGTCGCAGTCCGTCCAGCCCGGCTCGCACTCGAGCGCGCATCCGCCGAGGCGACACGCGGGGCTCGCGTGCGGCGCGCCTTCGCACGCGTGATCGCAGCGGCCGCAGTGCGCGATCGAGGTGTCGACGTCGACCTCGCAGCCGTTCGCGCGATCGCCGTCGCAGCTGCCGAAGCCGGGGCGACAGACCGCCCTCACACACAGGTACGAGGCGCAGAACGGGATCGATCCGGCGAGCGGCACGCAGGGCACGTCACACGCGCCGCAGTGATCGGGATCGGCCTCGATGTCCACGCAGCCGATGTCGCAGAGCACCGTCGGCGGAGGGCATGCATCGGGGTACGTGGGCGTGTCGAGGGCGAACGCGTCGAGCGCCGTGACGTCGTCGGTGCGCGCATCGAGCTCGCGCTCTCCCGCGTCGATCACGAGCGCGTCGGCCCCGGCGTCGAGCGTCGGCTCGCTGGGCGGACATGCGGTGAGCGTCGCGGTCACGAGCGCGAGCGAGCACGAACGTCGAGCGAAGACCGAGGCGAGCGGCACGCACTCAGCCTGGGCGAAGGAGACGTCGGACGCTACGCTCGATCGCGTGCGTCCCTCGCTCGCGTTCCCGCCGAAGCAACGGCGGCTGGCGTCCGCCCTCTCGGGAGTGGCGCTCGCGGGCTGTGGCAGCTCCGCGGCGCGCAGCGGTGACGCGGGGCCCGACGCGCCGATCGACCTCGTGGAGATCGACGCGCCTCTCGCTGCCGTCGACGACGCGCAGCTCGATGCCGGCGTCGACGGAACCGCTGACGCCTACGCCGCACCCGAGCCCTGGTTCGTCGACGTCACGCGCGCGTGGGGCATCGACTTCGTACGCGACTCCGTCGAGGACTACGAGACGCTGAGCGATCGCATGGGCGGTGGCGTCTGCCCGATCGACGCCGACGGCGTCGCGCCTCTCGACCTCGTCTTCGCGATGCGTCGCACGAGCACGTCGCACACACGCCTCTACGTCGGACGATGGACGAGCGGTCCGGGCTCCGCGGTGACGTACACCGACGAGACGGAGGCGCGCGGCCTCGTCGGGGGCGACGTGCTCGCGTGCCTCGCGTTCGACGCCGACGCCGACGGTGACGAGGATCTCGCGCTGATGGGGCCGGGTACGGTGCAGCGCTTCGACAACGAAGGCGGGCAATTCACGGAGGTGACCGCGAGCCTCGGGCTCTCGCTCGATCCCATCGACGTCTACGTCGGTGCCGCCGCGGGCGACGTCGATCACGACGGTGACGTCGACCTCTACGTCGCCGGCTTCATGCGCTTCGACACCTCGCACCTCGAGCCGGGCGAGCGCTGCGGCGCGATCCCGTGTCGCAGCTCGCTCTACGCGTTCGATGGGATCGGCGACTTTCTCCTCCTCCGCGAAGACGACGGCAGCTACCGAGACGCGACCGCGACGATGGCGCCCGATCTCTTGCGCGACGAGATGACCTTCGTGCCCGCGATCGTGCGCATGACCGGGCGCGGTCCGGTGGATCTCTGGGTCGGCAACGATCTCGGCGCGCGCTACCGCGATCGCGTGCTCCGCTGGGACGAGTCGCGCGGCGCCTACGCCGACGTGGGCATCGAGCTCGGCCTCGCGACGAACGCGCGCGGCTACGGCGTCGACACGATGGGCTGGTCACAAGGCGACGTGGACGGCGACGGCGAGCTCGACTTCATCACCTCGAGCTGGCCAGGCGACACGACGGCCGCGCACTTCTGCACGTCGTCCGAGAGCCACGGCGACTTCTGTGAAGATCGAGGTCGCACGATCGGTCTCTCGCTCGGCGTCGGCTCGTTCCGCTGGGGCGTGGGCCTCGGCGATCTCGATCTCGATGGCGACCTCGATCTGATCGAGGCGACCGGACACCTCTACTCGCAAGAGGATCTGCGACGCACCGCCGAGGAGCTCCAGCCGCCGAACCTCTACGAGAACGAAGGGGACGGCACGCTCGCGCGCCGCGTCTATCCCGAAGGAGACGCGCTCGCGGTGCGATCGAGCCTGCGCGGCCTGACGCTCGTCGACCTCGACGACGACGGACGCCTCGACGTGGTGATGGCGCCCTCGCGCGGCGAGCCCCGCGTGCTCCACAACGTGCGCGAGAGCGAGGGCCACTTCGTGCGCGTGGTGCTCGACGGCCAGAGCGCGGGCGCGCACCTGACGATCACGTGGGACGGCGGCCGCCTCGTGCGCGCCCACCCGATCGGCGAAGGCTTCATGGGCAACTTCGATCCGCGCGTGCACGTGGGTCTGCCCGCAGACGTGACGCAGGTGGACGTCGAGGTCGTGTGGCCGTCGGGTGCAACCTCGCGCCGCGACGACGTCGCAGTCGATCGAGAGATCACCCTCGTCGAGCCGTGATCTTCGTTCGGCGCGCGAAGCTCAGTTGAGCTGTCCGCCTTGGGCGCTGCGGATCGCGTTGAGGATCTTCGCGACGTGCTCGAGCACGAGCTCTCCGCGCGCGAGCACGTCGAGCGTCTCGAGGACACGACGACGCAGGTCCGGCACGCGACGGAAGTAGCGATCGGCGAGGCGATCCGCGAGCACACCCGGGTGACCGTCGAGGCGCACGCCTTCGCCACCGCCGAGCTCGCGCTCGATCTCCACGAGCTCGCGGGCACACGCGCGGAGCGACACGCCCGTCGCCTCGAGCGCGGCGCCGTCGCGCACGAGGTCTTCGAGGATCTCCACGCGCGCCCGTCGGTAGGCGAGCGTGCCGCGTTCGACCTCGCGCAGACGCACGCGCGAGCGCACGGAGAAGAGCACGTCGATCGTCCCGTTGGCTTGCACCTCGGCCGTGACGACGCGCGCGACGCTCGCGACCTCGTGCAGGGCGCAATCGTCCTCGCGCGGGTCTTCACCGTCGACGATCTCCGCGAGCACGAGCTCTCGCACGCGCGTCGTCGCGTCTTCGGGATCACCCAGGAGGTCGCGCGCCATCGTGCGGTAGCGCGGCTCGAAGAAGTGGAAGCCCACCTCGGTGCCCGGCAGCGCGACGAGACCCGGCAGCGGAAAGATCGGGAGCACGGCCGGCGCGTCGCCCTCGTCGCTCATCGCCCGACTCCCTCGCGTGCGCGCGCCGCGGTGATGAGCTCGCGGTAGCGCTCGGCGCTCGGCCGCGGTGTGCGCGCGCCCGTCGTGCGATCGACGCCGATCAGACCGAACGGCGCCTTCCATCCTTCGGCCCACTCGAAGTTGTCGAGGAGAGACCAGTGGAAGTAGCCGCGCACCGGCGCGCCGCGCTCGATCGCATCACCGACGGCCGCGACGTGCTGCTCGAGGTAGCTCACGCGCCGCGCGTCGGTCGGATCCATCACGCCGTTCTCCGTCACGTAGAGCGGCGTGCCTGGGCTCGCGTGGGCGAAGCGCAGGAGCTGATCGCGAAGACCGTCCGGGTGGATCTCGCCCCAGTCCACGTGCTCGAGCCGCACGTTGTGATCCTGCACATGGACGCCGAAGAGCGTGCCCGCCGCGCGCGCATCGAACCGCACGCGGTAGCGGCCGTAGTAGTTGAGGCCGAGCCAGCGGAAGCTGCCCCGCAGGCCCGGGATCTTCGGCAGCGCGGAGACGCGCAGCGGCCCCGTGATCGACGCGACGCCGCCCGGCTTCTTCGTGAGCGCGTCGAGCACGATCGCGTTGAAGAAGCGATCCTGCAGGCTCGCCGCGAGTCGATCACGACGACCCTCGCTCGCAGGATCGAACCGAGGCGCGTTGAGCACGATGCCGACCTTGGTGTCGGGGCGCGCGTCGACGAGCGCGGCGTAGCCCGCCGCGTGCGCACGGAGGATGGCGGCGAGCGCGCGGAAGAAGGCGTCGATGCGCCCGAGGCCGGGCGGCCAGCGCTTGCCGGCGTACGCCATGAACGCGAGGACCGAGGGCTCGTTGATCGTCGCGACGAGGTCGATGCGATCACCCAGGCGACGCGCCACGCGATCACAGAAGCGCGCGAATCGCTCGGGAAAGCGGGGCGACAGACACGCGCCTTCGTTCGCGAGCCAGCGAGGCATCGTGAAGTGGAAGAGCGTCGCCATCACCGCGAGGCCCTCGTCGTGCGCATGATCGAGGAGGCGCGCGTAGCGATCGAACGCGGCCTCGTCGAAGCGGTTCGGCTCGGGCTCGAGGCGCGCCCACGAGAGGCCGAGCCGATGCGCCGTGTGACCGAGCCGGGCCGCGAGCGTCAGGTCTTCTTCGGCGCGTCCGCTCCACCACTCGCACGCACGACCGGCGCGCGAGCCGTCGATCGTGCGCGACGGGTCGCGCGTCCAGTCCTGCCAGTCGCTCGGCTCGTCGTCCTCGACCTGGTGGTGAGACGTCGCAGCGCCCCACAAGAAGGGGCGCTCCACGGACGCGCTCCGCGTCACTCCACGACCATCACGTCGCGCGGCGAGCAGACGCGCACACCGCGCTCTTCGCGGATGTACTGGTCGAGATCGAGCAGCCAGGTCTGCATCTGCGCCCCGTCGGGCGTGCTCTCGGGCGCGTCCGTGTAGAACGTGCCGCGGAGGCACTCGCTGCCGCGGCAGCGACCATCCGGGAAGACGAAGATCATCTTCTGGATGCGGTCCGACGCCGGCACGAGCTGCGAGTTCATGTAGCCCCAGAGGATGAAGCCGATCGCCGAGAGGCCTTCCGGATCCATGCCGTAGCCGTGGAGGAAGTAGACGATCGGGTAGCAGGTGTCCTCGTTCTCTTCCTCGAAGTAGCCGGGCGGCAGCACGAGCGAGTACGGGCCCGAGCGACCGAGCGACGAGGTGAACTCCTCGGTGATGACGTTCACGTGGCGGCACGTGGGCGTGAGCTCGCGACACGCCGTGTCGACGGAGCGCACGCGGTTACCGCCGGGCCAGCGCGAGCTCATCATCGCCACCGCGCTCGTCATGCGATCGACGAGCTGATCGGCCGTGCCGACGTGGCCTCCGTCGCCCGCGATGCGATCGGCCTCGGCGGCGTCGATGTTGCCGTAGCGGACCATCGTGTAGTGGCCGATCTCGGCCCACGGCACGCTCGTGTAGTCGAACTCGCTGCGGCCATCGAGATGGAGCGCGCCGAAGCCGTCGTAGTAGCGGACCGGCAGGCCGCGACCGGAGAACGCGCCCATCGTGTGGTTGCCCTGCACGACCCAGTTGAAGAGGTCGCGCACGCCGCCGTCGGCGAACACGTCGAGGTTCGCGAGCTCGCCATCGGTGAGCGGCTCGTGCCACTCGCCGTGACGATCGCGGTAGCCGCGCACCGAGCCGCGCGGGCTCGAGCTGATCATGCGCTCGGCGCCGCGCGTGCGGTTGAACGCGCCATCGCCCTCGCCGACGTCGTAGCCGCCACCGCCGCCCGCCACGATCTGCGCGGTGCCGTCGACGCCGTCGATGCCGAAGTCGTCGAAGCGCTCGCTCACGCCCGCCGCGCACACACCCTCGGCGTCGTAGTCGTAGTTCCCCTCGGTGCCGTTCGGGTTGTACTGGAAGTCGTAGTCGTCGCCCGCGGGGTCCGGGTTCGTGAGCGCCTGGTAGCCCACCTCCATCGCGCTCGGCGTGCGATCACAGCCGAAGTCGTCGTAGGTCTCGCGGCCGTTGCGGATCACCGGCTCGCCCGCGTCGCGGATTCCGTTGTGGTTCACGTCCACCGCGTACGCGACCTCGATCGGCGTGAACTGTCCCGCCTCGGGGTTCCAGTTGCCGACGTCGATCTCACCGCCGTCGCAGAAGCTGATCACGTCCCAGCGACCGTCGCGGTTGTACTCGTCGTCGAACCAGCCGGTCGTCGGATCCGCGTCGACCGTGCACGGGTCGTCCACGTCTGCATCGGGACAGTGGCCCGCGATCACGACCTGCTCCGCGTCGTCACCGCAGCGCGCGCTGTCCGGCATCATGCGCAGCGACTCGGGCGTGCCTGGCGGTGCGATCGACGGCGTGAGCGCGGGCTCGGCGTCGAACGCGTCGGTGTCGGTGTTCGGGTTCGAGAACATCGCCGAGAGGTCGCGGAAGATCGCGATGTAGTCCTCGCGGTTGAACGTGCCGCCCTGGCCGTCGTACTCGTCCTCGTACCACCAGTTCTCGAACGACTGCGTGTGCTCGAAGAGCTCGCCGCGCGGCGGCGGACGCTCGCGCGTCACCTCATCACAGCGGCCCGTCGTGTCGGCCGCGCGCTCCTCCTGCGTGCAGAAGCCGCCGAGGTGGTAGGTGCGGATGTACTCGAGCAAGTACTGCCAGTCGGTCGGTCCACCGAGCGGCGCGACGAAGTCGAAGAGCTCGTTGTTGCCGAGGCCGATGCGGCCCGATCCGGAGCCGCCCATCGAGAAGCCGAGGATGCCGCGGTAGTTGAAGCGCCTCATGCGTCCGCGCGGGACGTCGTCGCGCACGACCGCTTGGTAGGTGCCGAGGCGCGGCGCGAGGAAGCGCAGCGTGCCGCCGCCCGCGGAGCCCTCGAAGACCGGGTTCGTGATCGCGACGATGCGCGGCTCGGCAACGCCCGGGCCGGTGTAGAGCACCTCCACGTGACCGCGGTGTGCACGATCAGGCAGGTGCGAGAGCACGATCGGGATCGAGATCTCGATCTCGCGCGAGAAGCGATAGACGGTCGGCGACGTGAACGACACAGCGGGACCGAGCGGCAGGTAGCGCTCGGGCAGCTCGAGGTCGGCGCAGCCGATCGCCGCGTCGAACGCAGCAACTCGGTACTGCTCGTCGCCGCCGGCCGCAGCCGCGGGGACGAGGATGCCCGCGTGCGCGAGCTCGCCCGTCGCGGAGAGGCGCATGCCGTTCGGCTGCACGCTGCCCGCGCCGGTTCCGCCGCACGTCGGCATCGTCGCTTCGGTGACCACGATCTCGGTCTCGGCCGTGCGATCGCTTCCGTCGATGGTCGCGGTGAGCGTGGTCGAGCCGACGGCCACGCCCGTGACCTCGACCTTCACCTCGGAGGTGCCGAACGGGATCGTCACGGTGGTCGGCAGGGTCGCGATGCCCGTCATGTCGGGCGTGAGCTCGATCGTGACGTCGGCGCAGTGATCGCGCGTCAGCCCGACCGTCAGCTCGCGCACGCCACCGGGCACCGTGCCCACGCTCTCGGGGCTGAGGCGAAGGCCCATGAGCGTCGCGAGCGTGCAGCCTGCGCTCGGCGAGTCGGGCTGCGCGGGCGCGTCGTCGGGCATCGCGGCGTCAGGCGGCGGCGTCTCGGTCGGGCATCCAAGGGCCAGGGCGGAGAGGCCGATCGCAGGGATCGCGAGCGCGCGCGCGGCCGACGGAACGAAGGAAGACCAGGTGCGGCGTGAGGTCATGGCCGCGAGGATACGCCCCGATCGGAGCCGCTGGATATCGCCTCGCCTCGCGGAACCAAGGGTTCTGTGCGGTGTCCCACGCTCGAGCATGGCGAGCCTCGCGCATCACTTCGAAGAGGGCGGCTGGGGCATGTACCCGCTCGTCGCGTGCTCGATCGTGTGGCTCGCGATGTCGAGCGAGCGAGCGATCGCGCTCTACGGCGTGCGATCGAACGTGGACGCGCTGCTCGCGGCGCTCGCGATCTCGCTGCGACGCGGCGACGTGAGCGAGGCCCTCGGCACGGCCTCGCGCGCACGAGGTCCTGCCGCGCGCATCGCGCGCATCGCGCTGCGAGAGAGTCTCCAGCGAGAAAGTCGGATCGAAGCCGCGATCGCGGAGCGCGTCGTCCTCGAAGTGCCGCACTTCCACCGACGGCTTCCTCAGATCGCGATGATCGCCTCCATCGCGACGCTCTTCGGCCTCTACGGCACCATCACCGGACTCTGCGTGCCATTCGGCTATCAGAACGAGATGTCGCGGGCCCACGCTCTCGCGCGCGGGATCTCGGAGTCGATGAATTGCACGGCCGGGGGACTCTTCGTCGCGATCTGCGCCATGACGACGGCCGAGCTGTTTCGGCTGCGCGCCCAACACCTCGAGGCCGAGCTGCGCTACGCGGCGCAGGCCATCACCAACCTGTTGGTCACGCACCGCGCGCGCCTCCGGTGGAACGGTGACCGCGCCGCGTGCGACATGCCGCGCGGCTACCGCGACGACTCGACGTTCCGTCGCGCCGCCTGATCAGGTGAGGCCGAGGAGCTCGTCCATCTCGATCTCGATGTCGCCGAACGGCTCGGCGCGCACCGTCTCACCTCGCTGCGCAGTGACCACGACGAGGTACGCGTCGGGGTGGTAGCGGAGCACCACGAGCGTCTCCTCGCGGGGATCGAGGAGCCAGTAGTGCGCCACGCCGTGCGCGTGGAGGGTTCGCTGCTTTCGGATCCAGTCGACCCGCGAGTTCCCTGGCGAGACGACCTCGCACGCCCACTGCGGGACGTGCGGACACGGGAAGCCCGTGGGTCGCTCGGGGTGAACGTCGCGCCGGTAGCCCTGCGCGTCGTGACGGAAGACCTCGCTCGTCTTCGCGTAGAGCGTGTCGACCTCCGTCATCAGCCACCAACCGCCTGGCCCGCGTGGTCCGCCAACGCGACGGTTGAAGGCGTCGAGCCCCGCGAGCACCTTGGCCTGAGCGCCGCCGTGCTCGGGTAGCGGGTTCGCCTTGCGCACGACCTCGCCGTGCACGAGCTCGTACGGCTCGCCGTTGGCGATCATCGGCAGGAACTCCGCGATGGTCACAGGCTTCTTGACGATGGCCGGATCGCCCATCCGTCGAGGATAGCCCACACGTCGTCGGGTGCGTCAGCTCGGCGCGAGCGGCGTGCGCTGCGCGAAGTGCGCGTACCAGCACGGGAACGACGCCGCGCCGAGCAGGTGCCAGAGCGCGTGCAGACCGAACACGTGATCGTCGGGATCGCACACGATCCCGAGACGATCGATCCACCACGCGCCGTAGCTGATCGCGAAGAGCACGATCACCGCGGCCAGCGGCCGGTACGAGATCCTCGGACCACGACGCAAGAGCGCGAGCTCGACCGCCGCGAACACGATCATCTCGGCCGCGAAGAGCGCGATGCCCGCGGTCGGGATCGCGACGAGCACCGCCACACCGAGCACGGTGAGCACGAGGAACAGCGCGAGCGCGCGAGGCCGTGTGATCGCGACGAGCGACGCGAGGCTCACGATCACGAACGCGCCCGACTCGAGGAGCATCGCGCTCTGATCGATCAGCTGACCCGCGAGCGTCGACGTCGCGTGGAACGCGACCGATCCGAGGCCCGTCGCGATCGCGAGCCAGCCCACGGAGCCGGCGAGCGGCTTCGCGTCTCGCCTCGCGAGCCAGATCACCCACGCGCCCGCCACGAAGAAGCCGACGTTCGACCACGTGTTCGCGGGCTGGGTGATCCAGCCGCAGAGGTCCGCTTCGCAGAAGGCGAGGTTCGCGGGTGCGGGCCCATCCCACGGGCAGCTCATCGGCCGTTCGTCGTCATCGCGGCGCGTGCATCGCGTCGATGGCTCGCGCGAGGTCCGCGAGGATCGGGTGATCCCAGCCGTGCGACAGCGAGGCCAGCACCTCGCGGTAGTACCAGAGGGTCTCGTCCTTGGTCGCCGAGAAGCGATCGAAGATCGCATCGCCCATGCGCGCGCGGTCCCTCACGATCGAGCTCGCGTTGTGCAGCTTGTCGGCGGCGCTCACGAGCTTCACGGCGACGTCCGCGTCGCGCAGGTGCGCGAGGTAGCGGAGCTTTCGCTCCTTCCAAGGCTCCTTCGCCTCGGGGTGCGTGGAGTCCGAGAGCGCGAGCACGAGGCGCGCGACCTCGTCGCCGAAGCGGTCGGCGATCACGTCACCCGCGGTGCCGTCGATGTCCTCGAGGTAGTCGTGCAGCGCGGCCGCCATGCACTGCTCGGGCGAGCCGCCGTGCTCCATCACGGTGGTCGTCACCGCGAGCAGATGGCTGAGGTACGGCACGCCCGTGCCCTTGCGCTCCTTGCTCGCGAAGGCATCCGCGGCGAGCTTCAGCGCCTCGCCGAGGCGCGCGTCGTAGAACGGTTCGACGTCCATGCATCCTCCTCAGCCGAACGAGCACGTCATGAACGCGTCGCTCTCGAGCGAGTTGTTGTCCTCGAGGCACTCGTTGTACTCGGAGCCGCCCATGCCGTCGGAGTCGACGGTGGCGTCCACCGTGAACGTCTCGAAGTCGAAGACGCCGCCCGCGGGCGCGTAGACGAACGTCAGCGTCTCGCTGCGCCCCGGCAGGATGAGCGTCGTCGTGCGCATCACGCCGAGCGACACGCGCGTGCCTCCGATCGGCGTCGCGAACGCGATCACCGGCACACCCGGCGCGACACCGAGCGCGCCGCGGTTCGTGATCGTCACCGCGATGCGCGCGCTCGCGGGCGTGGGGTTGCACATCGCGAGCGTGATCGCGGACACGACGAGATCGGGCGCATCGAAGAGGCCCGCGGGCTGCACGTTCTGGCGGAAGTGGTTGTAGCGAGGGTTGCTCCAGTTCGGCTCTTCGTCCGCCGGCACCTGAGCGTCCTCGGTGATGTTGGTCACGTGGTAGGCGTGCTGGTTCCAGATGCGGCGCGTGCGCACCCAGTTGTTGCCGCTGTCGGTCCACACCGCGAGGCCGTCGGGCGTCGCCTCGTCACCAGGCGCCTCGGGCACGAGCACCTCGCTCTTTCCGTCGTTGTCGACGTCGACGACGATCGGCATCTCGAGGCGCGTGTTCGAGCGGTGCATCGTGTCGTCGAAGAGCACGGTCCCGTCGATGCCACTGAAGATGCGGAAGTTGCGCTCGTCCGCGTAGACCACCTCGGCGCGACCATCGCCGTCGAAGTCGAACACGCTCGAGCCCGTCGAGCGCGAGCTGCAGTCGGTGTTCGTCACCTGCCAGCGCACGTTCTCGGACGCGCAGCCAGCGGGCAGCGGCGAGCCCGTGCAGTCGAGATCGAAGACCACGTAGTAGTTCGCGCTCGCGACGCCGATCTCCGCGCGTCCATCGCCGTCGAAGTCTGCGACCGTCGGCGGGCCGCCCTCGTTGTTCGCGCACGTCGTGACGGGAATCGCGATGCGCGCCTTCAGCGTGCCGTCGTGCTCCAGCACGAAGACCTCGCCGCGGCGCACGACCACGACCTCGCCCTCGGGATCGTCGTCGAAGTCGCCGACCGCGTTGTAGCCATCACACGTGACCGAGCCGCCGCACGCGGAGTTCGACGTCGTGTACGTGTACGTCCACTCGAGCGCGCCCGTGGGTCCGTCGTAGACGGTGTTGCCCGCGATCACCTCGGGCGTTCCATCGAGATCGAGATCCGCGACGGTCGAGGTCGGGCCGAGGAACGCGTTGTTGCCGACGCCCACGCCCACG
Organism: uncultured Sandaracinaceae bacterium; assembly: GCA_964502175.1. Lineage (GTDB taxonomy): Bacteria > Myxococcota_A > Polyangia > Polyangiales > Sandaracinaceae > JAFLCL01. The sequence goes on along the minus strand of CAZCVE010000007.1, from coordinate 221,758 downwards.
CCGCCCGTCACGTTGCCATCCCAGCGCACGCTGCCGTCGAGGCCGTTCAAGACGACGTTGCCGACGATCACTTCCGTCTGTCCGTCACCGTCGAGATCCGCGAGCGAAGGCGCCGCGCCCGAGCCGTTGTAGCGGCCCATCGCGAGGTGCATCGTCTGGTGCCACATCGTCTCCCACGTCGAGCCGTCCGCCGCCGTGCGACGGAACGCGATCGTGCCGCCGTTCTGGATCGTCGCGACGATCTCGGGCGCGCGCTGCGCGGCCATCGTCGCCGGATGCAGGTTTCCGATCGCGAGGCCGGTGGAGTTGTCGAGGAACGGCGTGTCGATGCTCGCGATCGTCGTCATCGTGCCGTCGTCGTTGCAGCGGCCGTCGATGATGCGGAGCGTCCCGCGCGGCGTGCAGCAGCCGTCGGTCGGGCGATCGAAGGACACGAGCGCGATGTCGGGCACGTCGAGCGTGTTCGTCTCGCCGTCGGCGTTGTCGTCGGTGAGGTTCGCGACCGCGGGTGTCATCACGACGTCGTCGGACGTGGGTCGCGAGCCGGCGGGCGGTGCCCAGCGACACGCGACGGCGGGGGCGAAGTCGCCCACGGGCGGGCGGTACTCACACACCTCGACCGAGCTGCGCGGCGCGCAGCGACCGAGCGTCGGCTCGCAGATCTCGTCGAGGTCGCACTCCTCGGTGAACGTGCACGTCGGGCCGAGGTCGACGCACGCGTCGCGCAGACACGCCTGATCCGCGGTGCAGCAGAGCCCGTCGTCGGCGCCGCAGCGCTGCATCTCGTCGGCGCACTCGATCACGCAGCGATCGGCGAGGCACTCTTGTCCAGTGTCGCAACAGATCGAGCCGCACTGGAGCGGCGCCGCGCAGTCGAGCTCGCAGATGCCGGCGTTGCAGATCTGATCCTCGTTGCAGCACGAGATGCCGCAGCGCGTGCGCATGTCGCTGCACGTGTTCGCGTCGTCACCGCTGCCGGGCCCTCCGTCGACCCCTGGGCCCGCATCGGGGCGTGGAACGCACAGTCGATCGATGCACTGCTGGCCCGAAGGACAGTCGGTGCTCGAGCTGCACGCCGTGATGGGAGGGCTGCCGCAGTCGCAGCCCGAGAGGCCGGAGGCGACGAAGACGAAGACGAGACCCAAGAACGTCCGCATGGGCGCAGCCTACCGGAGTCGCGTCAGAACCGAACGTAGGGTCCGCTCGGGCCGAGCTCGAGGCGCACGGTGTCACTCGCGGGCGAGTCGTCCGTCGTGAGCGCGAGGACCACGCCGGCGGCGACGAGCACGAGGCCGATCGAGAGGCTCACGTCGGCCGCGATCGAGAGCGTCTCGAGCGACGACACGTCGCTCGTGGTGCAGCTCGTCCCACAGCGGTTCGTGAGCGTGCTGTCGCACGACACCGGAACCGGTCGCCTGAAATCATCGGAACTGGCCTCGAGCGCAGCGTGGGCTTGTGTACGCTGGCGGGGTGCACCCCGCGACGTCGTCGCCCGCCTTCCGCCTCGATCGCCCGCTGCGCGTGACGCCAACGTTCGAGCTGCACCGCGCGCTCACCGACGACGGACCTGCGGTGCTCGTGCGCGCCGTCAGCCCGAGCGAAGCGACCGATCGTGCGATCGAGCGACTCGTGCGCGGGCACGAGGCCGTTCGCCACCCACGCGTGCCGCGCGCGACCGCGATCACGCTCGACGACGATCGGCGCGCCGCGTTGCTGCGACGTCGATCACAACGGCACGACGGTCGTGCGCCGCCTCGCCGCGAGCGGCGTGAAGATCCCGTGGTCCGCGGGCGATTGGTTCATCGACGCGCTGCGCGACGCGCTCCTCGGCGCTCACCGCGCGCGCCTCGACGACGCCCCGGTCGTGCTCGGACGCCTGGGCTTCGGAAACGTGCTCTTCTCGTCGTCGGGCGCGTTCCACGTGGTGGGCTTCGGCGCGAACGTGGCGATCGACAACGAGCACGGCGCGCTCGTGACGGCCGACCCCGTGTTCTGCGCGACCGAGATCGCCGCGGGCGGCGCGGCGACGCCGTCCTCGGATCTCGTCGCGACGTTGATGCTCAAGCGCTCACTGGCACCGCTCGTCGATCTCCCGGGACCTCTCTCTCGCGCGCTGCGTGGAGAGATCGACGAAGAGTCGCTCGCGGTGCTCGAGCTCGCGACGTGGTTCGACAGCGAGGTCGTCGCGCAGGCGCCGCCACGCCGGCCACCGATCGACGACGTGCTGCGCGCGATCGACCGCTTCCGCGACCTGATCGACGTGGGCCTCGACCGCGATGGCTTCGAGGCGCGCGTCGCCCGCGAGCTCGAGGGCTCGCGCACGCTGCCCGTTCTCCGAACGCTCGCGATCGATCCGAACGATCACGAGCTCCAGATCGACGACGGCCCGCGCGTGCGCGTCGGCCCCGCGCTGCTGCGCGTGCTCACGCGCGTCGCCCGCGACCGCGAGGGCTGCTCCACGCGCGACCTCGTTGCCGCCGGCTGGCCGGGAGAGAACCCGATCGGCAGCTCGGGCGAGGGCCGCGTCTACGCCGCGATCAAGCGCCTCCGCCAGCTCGGCCTCGCGGAGATGATCGAGCACACCGGCGGCCAGTACCGCATCGCCCCAAGCGTCCGCGTCTCCGTCGCCTGATCACTCGCCGTGGAATTCGGGCTTGCGCTTCTCGTTGTACGCGCCGATGCCCTCGCCTGCGTCGATGCTGTCGAAGAGGCGCTGCTGGAGCTCGCGCTCGAGCGAGAGGCCCTGCTCGATCGACATCTCCGCGCCCGTCTGCACCGCGCGCTTGATGTGGCCGACGGCCATCGAGGCGCGGTTCGGCGGGCAGAAGCTGCGCGCGTACTCGGCGACCTTCTCGAAGAAGCCTTCCTTGTCCCAGACCTGGTTCACGACGCCGTACGTCTTGGCCTCGTCCGCGTCGAACGTGCGGCCCTCGGTCATGAGCTCGATCGCCTTCGACTTGCCGACGAGGCGCGCGAGGCGCTGCGTGCCGCCCGTGCCGGGGAGCACGCCGAGGTTCACCTCGGGGAGGCCCAGCTTGCCGGTGCCGCGCGCCGCGACGCGGAGATCCGCGGCCATCGCGACCTCGAGGCCACCGCCCACGCAGTGCCCGTGGATCGCGGCGATCACGAGCTTCGGCGTCTGCTCGAGGCGGAGGAGCGTCTCGTTCGCGTGCAGACAGAACATGTACTTGAAGCGCGTCGAGACGCGGCCGAGCATCGCGATGTCGGCGCCCGCGCAGAAGAACTTCTCGCCCGAGCCGCGCAGCACGATCACGTGCACGTTCTCGTCGAAGCGCGCTGCGAGGATCGCGTCGTCGAGGTCGCGCATCATCTCGTGCGAGTACGCGTTCGCGGGCGCGTTGAAGAGCTCGATCGTCGCGACGCCATGCTCGTCCTTGCCGTAGCGGACGAGGCCGTTCTTCATCGTCTCCATGTCGTTCCTCCGAAGGGGCGCGAGCAGTAGCACGCTGCCTCCAGGATCGGCTGCGGTATGCTCGGCGACGATGAGCTGGCAGGAGATCCACAAGCGCTTCGACCCCGTTCTGCCAATCCGCGCGGCCGACCATCGGAGCTGGCGCGCGGACCGCAAGTCCAGCCCCGCCGCCCGCATCGTCCAGACGCTCGATGCACTTCCGAGCGTGTCCGGGACCCGATGGCTCCTCGCGGGGACCGTCGGCACCGGCAAGACGACCGAACTGTATCGAATCGCTGAAGCTCGGGCGGCGAGAGACTTCGTGGTCATCCTCGATCTGCACGATCACTTCGAGCGAATCGTCGGCGACGTGGAAGCGCTTCAACGTGTCGAGCCGTGGGAGGTGGTGTTTCTCGCATCCATCGCCCTCTTGCGCGCAGCTCAGGAGCAGCTGGGCGAGGAGTTCTCTACGGAGCGCCAGGAGCTCGAGAGCGCATGGAAACGTGCGACGGATGCCAGCGTCGGGACGACGAAGACGACCGCGATCGATCTCGCCAAGCTGATCGGATCCGTCGCGGTAGCCGTCTCGAGCGTGGCTGGCGGGCCATCGCTCGCTCCGTTGGCCGCACTCTCCGGCGCCGTGTGGAACGTTCCCGTCGGCATCAAGCGTGCGCGGCTACTCGCCGATCAAGACGAAGAGACCAAGTCGATGGTGAGCTGCTTCAACCGCATCGCGGGCGGCATTCACGTTCGCGCTCGGAGGGTCCTCTTGATCATCGATGGTCTCGATCGTCTCCGCGAGAGCGCCCATGCCTCGCGCATCTTCGTGGAGTCGGCGCTGCTCTCGCGGATGCAGACCGCCCTCGTGGTGACCGCGCCGATGGGCTTTCGGCACTCGCTCACCCCGCTCGGGATCCAGCACGATTTGACGACCATCACGCTGGAGAACGAACCCGTGCTCGACCGCGATCACCCTGACGATCCAGGTCTGCCGGGACCGGGGATCACTTTCTTCGAGGACGTGTTCCGACTTCGAGTCGCGGACCTCGAGAGCGTCCCGCTCTCCGCGACGCATCTGACTCGCATCGCCTACTACTCCGGCGGACGCGCTCGCGAGTTCGTTCGGCTCGTTCGCGCCGTGGCGCTCGAGCATCTCTTGGCCAAGGCCGACGCCAGCCGCGCCGATCTCGTGGAGGCCGTGCTGCGTCAGCATCGGCTCGACATCGAACGCGGCCTACACACGGGCCACATCGCCGTGCTCAAGTCCGTGAAGGACGACCCCGAGCACCGATGTCCCGAGGGAGATCTCGTCTGGGAGTTGTTCCGGTCGGAGGTTCTCCTTCCGCATCCAGACGGGTCTCCCTGGTACTACCCGCACCCGATCCTGCTCCTCGGGAGGCTCTTGACGTGAGCCAGGAGCGAGGCGGCCCCGGTTCGGACCCCGAGGCGAGCGCGGGAGACAGCCCCGACCCGAGCCCCGAGGTTCTCGGCACGATCGCGCCGCAGCCATGGGCGGAACGCATCGCGCGCACCGTAGAGCTCGCCGAAGGTGCGCTCGTGGTCCTCGTAGACCAAGCACGCGACAAGATGATCGGTCACCTCGCTCGCGCCCTCGTCCGCGCGGGTTTCGAGCCGGACTTCTGCGTGGACTGGTCCGAGACGGCCACCGCGAAGGACGGCAGTGTGGTCGTACTCCTGCTCCGTCCTTGGGAGTTCGCTCTAGCGAACATGGGCCGCGGTCGGATCGAAGAGAAACGCCTAAGAGTGGTTCTATGGGTGACCGACGGAGGTCGCCTCCGACGCGAAGCGAACGACCTTGCGGATTGGATCTCCCACACCATCGAGTGCCCCGACGGACCGATCCCGTTTGCAGTTCGGCGACTCGCCCGAACTCCAGGCCAAACAATCCAGTGGTTGGGCGACCGCAGAGAGTTGTTCTTGGCGCTCCGCGCGCTCGACATACACCCCACGGTTGCCTCCAGAGCGCGAACCTTCGAAGACCTGCTGCACGACTTGCGCGACGCGTCGAACTGGGTCGTCGTCGATTCCGATGATCCTTTCCTGTCGGGCAAGGTTCGCCTCGCGCTCTCGCATCTCGGTCGCCGCGGGCATGTGGTCGTAGTCGGAGCGTTTTGGACACATGCGTTGGAGCTCGATTCGGACACCCGGGACTTGAGGGCCACACCTCGTTCCCAACGGACCGCCGCGGCGTTGCTTGATCTGAACCCTGTCGTAGAGCTGGAAGAGTTCCGCGGCATCGAGTCCTCGAGCTTCGATGCGAGGCTCAGAAGCTGGACGCGAGACGGACGTAGGAAGGCTGTCGAGGTGGCGAATCTCGAGCCTGCATCGGCACGACTGCCTGATCTCCATGTCGCATCGCACCTCTCGGAACGATCCGCCGTGCAGTTGTTGAATGACGGGTATCTGGACGTCGTCGGCGCACTCAGTCGTGTCCATGACGCACAGCTCGCGTGGTGGCTGCGCTCCGATCGTGAGGGACTCCGCAACATGGCGGACCTGGAACTGCGATCATGGGTCGAGGCATGGGTGTCCGCGCCGGACCGACACGATGCCCTGAGTCTCCTCGAGTGCGGTCATGTCGAAGAAGCCCTGCTGAGCCTGGAAACTCTCCGTGGCGGCAACTATCCGACCGCCGATCGCGTATATGTCCTCGTCGAACGAGGTCATCTTCGCACTGCATTCGATGCTGCGTCGGCCTTGGTGCAATGGCGGCACACGACTCGCGTGGACGAGTTGCTTCTGTGGGAGTGCGTGGCTCGCAGCGCGGCAGCTCTCAAGTTCGCGGGAGCCACTGAAGCCGTGCAACGGGCGCGAACCCTGCGCACCGCGATCGGGCTGGGCGCCTACCACCAAGCCCGCGGGTTTTGGGTCGAGGCGGAGGTCGCGCTCATGCGCGCGGAGTGGAGCGACGCGCTTGCCGCCTCTACGCGCGCCATCAGACTCCTGAACGACCTGCGGTGGGGCCCACACCCGATGCGGGCTCGCGTACTGCTGACGCTTGGTCGTGCTCACGCCTCGCTCGCGAACTATGCCGAAGCGGTCGCGAACCTTGCACGCGCGGCGAAGGAGATCGTCCGGGCGACCAAGCGCGACGATCATCCGCTTGCGTGCTCGGCCCTTCACGACCGCGCGCGCGCCCGACGTGCGATGGGACAGGCGAGCGACGAAGAGGTCGACCGGGCCCGTGACGCCGTCGACGCGGTCTACCCCTACGGTCATCCCGAGCTCGAGCGCGCAGGCATCCCGCGCGGTCCATGGGTGACCGAGACACGGTGACGCGAATGGCTCACTCTGACCGCGTCGCGCGAGAGAACGCACGCGATCCGCGACCTCGAATCGGGCACACGGCGTGCTCTACGCGCCGCATGCGCGCGCTCGTCCTCTTCGTGCCCCTCTTGCTCACGGCCTGCGGTCAGTCCTCCGGCATGATCGCCGACGCAGGCTCCGACGCGCCGTCGTCGTGTCCCGCGTCTCCGCCTGCTGACGGTGACGGGTGCACGGGAACGCCGACCTGCCACTGGCTGCGCTGCGACGAAGACGGCGCCGTCAGCGCGTCGTGCACCGCGGGAGCGTGGGACGTCGCGACCAGGCCGTGCCCGATCGACTGCATGGGCACGACCTGCGCGCCGGGTCAGATCTGCGCGGTGTTCCAGAGCGGCGCGCAGCGCTTCGAGTGTGTCGACGATCCCTGCGACGGCGCGGCGCTCGAGTCGTGTCTCTGCGACGTCTGCCCCGGCGGTGATCCCGCGCGCTGCAGCCGCAACGCGTTCACCGTGACGTGCAACACGTGCTTCGCCGACATCTGCGCGTAGCGCTCGGTCGTCCGCGGCGCAGTCAGTCGCAGCGGCACGCGCGATCACACTCGTAGCCGTAAGACCACGTGTCGACGCGCACACGCAGCGGTCGCGAGATGTCCGCGGGAACCTCGATCGACTGCTCGACGTCCTGCGCGCACGGTCGTCGCGTCGCGCGCACGATGTCTTCCCTCGCGACGTGCGCGACGATCGGTCCGTCGACCGTGACGCGCGCGCGGAATCGGCCGCTCGCGTCCGTCCGCACCTGCACGCCGCCGATCGTGAAGCGCACACCCGCGCGGGGGCGACCGTTGCCGTGCAGCACGCCGACGATCGTGATCGTGCGAGGCGCGGTCGTCGTGGCGAGCGAGCGCGCCTCGAGCGCGCCGTTCGCGTCCACGCGCACGAGGACGTCACCCACGCCCTGCACGTCGCGCGCGACACGCACGCGTGATCGAGGTCGATAGAGGAGGCGCGCGATCGGAGGGCCGACGGACACGCGCGAGCGCGCCGTGCCCGTCGAGAGATCGTGCGCGGTCGCGACGCCATCGGGCGCGACGACGACGACGTCACCGCTCGCCTCGTGCAGCCACGACTCGGGCGAGACCGACGGCAAGGGCACCACGCTCCCGTCGCGCGCGACCGCGACCGTGCCGCCCACGTCGAGCACCACGAGGTGTGTGCCCGTGTCGACGGCCGCGCAGCGATCGCTGCACGCGCGCGTCGCGAGCACACGGCCGCCGTTCGGATCGAACGTCTGGATGCTCCCTCCGATCGTGACGACGGAGCCGCCCGACCAGAGGATCCCGGCGCCGCCGTAGTCGATGGGCTGCGTCACACGCGCGGTCTCGCGGCCGCTCGCGTCCCACGCGACGATCGCGCCGTCGAAGCTCCACGCTGCGACGCGGCCATCGGCGGCGAGCGCGACGTGACCGCCCGTCGGCCATGGTCGCAGGGGCGCGCGCCACACCTCACGACCGCTCGCGGCGTCGAGCACGTGGAGGCCCGAGGCGTCGCTCCACACGACGCGCGTCTCGCTCACGTCGAGCGCGCCCTCGAGCACGACGATCGACGGAACGGCTGCGCGCCACAGCTCGCGACCGTCGGGGACGGAGACCGCCGCGAGCGTCTGTCCGTCGACGAACGTGATCACACGATCACCCGCGAGGCGCGGGCACATCGCGAGGTCGTAGCTCTCCATCACGGTGCGCGTGCCGCCCGCCGGCAGCGCGAGCCCCGGCGTGCGCAGCACCTCGCGTCCGTCGCGCGCGTCGAGCACGAGCAGCTCTTGCGAGGTGAGGTCGCGATCGCGCTCGAGCAAGCTCCACCGCGCGCTCACGTCGGCGAGACGGAACGTGAACGGCGCAGGCTCGGCGACGGCGCGCGTGTAGACGACGGTCGGCGTCTGCGCGGAGACGTGCGCGGACCCGAACGACACAGCGAGGACGAGCGTCACGAGGACGAGCAGGCGAGGGGTCACGCCCATCGAACGATGGTGACACGACGACTTCATCCTCCCTCTCACGCCGTTCACAGGTCTCGCTCAGAGGGTCATCACGTCACGGATCAGCTCGCTCGCGTCGAGAGGACCGAGGCGATCGAAGCTCACCGGCTCGCGCGCTTCGTTCTCCAGCGTGAGCACCCCGATCGTCTGCTCGGGTCGGCCCTTGGCCGCGCCGAACAAGAGACCGGGTGAGATCGCGAGGCGCGCGACGACCGTGCTGCCGTCGGTCGCGACGACCTCGCGCGTGATCGCGTCGATGCCCTTGTCGCCCGGCGGGATCGGCTTCCATCCCATGCCGAGCGTGAGCGCCAACACCGAGAGGTAGGCGGCCTTGCGACCGACGGCGCGCGCGACGCGGCTGCCCGCGAGCTCGGCTGCGGTCGGCGTGATCACCTCGCGACCGAGCTGAGCGAACGGCTGGATCACGCGGTAGTCGTCGATCCACGCCTGGAACGACGCGAGCGAAGGCGCGCGCAGTGGGTGCGCGATCACGACGCGCGCGTCGTCGTCGGGCCACGCGACGGGTTCGTCGTTCGCATCGGCGAGGCTCTGATCCTCGGCGACGCGGAAGAGCGTGTCCGTACCCACGACCTGCCACACGAGGCGCGCCGCGAGGTGACGCACGAGCGGCTGCGGGAGCACGAGCGTGCGGAGCTCCTTCACGCTCCAGGCTCGCTGTGCGCGGAGCGCGCGCTCGAGGCGCAGCACCTGTCCCTTGCCGACGACCTCGGAGGCCTCGAGCAGCGCCGCGAACCGCGCCTTCGCCGCGTCGTACTTCGCGGCGTCGTCGCTCTTTCCCTTGCGGGGAAAGGCCGTGAGCGTGGTGCCTGCGTCGTCGGTGAGCACGGCCTCGAGGTGATCGCCCAGGCGCACCGTCAGCTTGCGCGCGCCGAGATCGAGCACGACCGCGCCCGCCTCGAGACCGAGCTCGGGCACGAGCATGTCCTCCAGCACCTCGTACGTGACCTCGCGCTCACGCGCGACCGACTCGAGGATCGCGCGCACCTTGTCGCGGGTGTCGTCGTAGCGGCTGCGCTGACCCGTGTCGTAGACGACGACGAGCGCCTCGTCCGAGCCGATCGCCGCGAGCGCCTCGAGCGAGTCGTGGAGGAGCGCGACCTTTTTGTCCGCCGCCCACGCGCGCATGTGGCCCGCGAGCATCGCGATCGACGACACCGGCGCGAGCAGCGTGATCGCGCCGAGCACCCACGCATGCGAAGGCGGCGAGCCCGCGAGCAGGTATTCCTCGAAGAGCGCCTTGGCGATCCGCTCGCGCGAGGCCTTGGTGGCGAGCGCGATCGTGTCGGTCGCGCCCGGGTAGGGATCGCCGATCGACGAGAACTGCAGCATCTGCACGAAGGCCGTGCCCTGATCGTCGGAGAGCGGGCCGTGCCCCTCGATCTCGAGCGTGCCGAGGTGCGAGGGGAGCGCCCACTTCGCCTTCGGCGGGAGCTTGCTCGGGTAGCGATCGTACGAGCTCGCCGAGAGCAAGGTCTCGATCGCACCCTTCGCGTGTGCGCCGTAGCGCGAGGCTGCCCGCGCGACGCTCTCGGCGTGGCCCGACTTCACGAGCGCTCGGAGCGACTGCAACGCGACGTCCGCGTCGACGTCGTCCGCGCCGAGCGCGGCGGGCACGAGGCCGAGCGCCGCTGCGTCGTGATGCGCAGCGAGCCACGCGCGACACGCGAGGCGCTCGGGACCTCCCGATCGTCTCACCGCGAGCTGGGCGCATGGGAGCGCCAGTCGCGACGAGCTCGCGCGATCCAACAGCGGGTACGTGCTGCCGAGACCCGCGGCGAGCGAGCGGATCGCGAGCGGAACGGCCGCATCACCGAGCCACGCGACGAGGCCGTCGACGCACCACCCCTCGACCCCTCGGCGCTCTCGGATCGCCTCGAGGGCCACTGCGTCGGTGAGCTGGAAGAGCACGTGACGGTGGACCTCGGACGGCGGACGACCGTCCAAGAGACGCGCGTCGAGCTCCGGTGATCGGTCCGCGGCCGGACGCGGCGAGTGGCCCGCGAGACGCGCCTCGTACCGCTCCTCGTCGTCCAAGAGCTCGAGCGGCAGCCGAGGACGCTCACGCGCCCTCTTCGACTGCCACGGCGGTTCGACGAGCACCGACGGCAGCGAGACCGAGATCGGTGCATCCGCTGCATTGGCCGATCCCTTCGAAGCCTTCGCCGAGCTCCTCGAGGCCTTCGCGGGAGGATCAGGAGCCTTCGCGACGGCCTTCGCAGCCTTCGGGGAGCGCTTGGAAGGCTTCGCCTCGTCCGCGTCCTCGACGGGCTTGGTCGGTGCGCGCGCGACCGACTCGATGATGGCCTTCGCGATCGGCACCGACTTGCCCTTGCCCTTCGTGAGGGGCGTCAGCGCGGCGTCGGCGAGATCAGGATGCGCGCGGAAGTAGTCCGTCGCGATCTTGGCGACGCTCTTCTCGGCGATCCACTGCGCGATCGCGCGCGCGGCCTCGGTGCTCCGCACGTGCGAGAGGAGCTTCGCCCACGGCTCGACGTCGGACGCCTTCCACTTCTCCTTCACGCCGCGATCGAGGAGACCCACGACCACGCGCTCGAGCACGGGCGCCGGCACACGGTCGAGCGCACGCCCGAGCCGCGCGCTCCTGCCGATGAAGCGGATCTGATCGCCGAACGACGCGACGAAGCGCTCGAAGCGGTCGGGATCGTCGACGAGCCCGAGCAGCATGCAGTTGTTCCACGACTCCTGGCGGCTCGTGCCCTTCGCGATCCACTCCTCGACGAGCTCGCCCGCCCACGCCACGTCCTCGAGCAGGCTCGCCATGCGCGATCGATCGGCGAGCGGGAGCTTCGCGCGCTTGCACGCAGCGAGCAGCACCTCGCGAGGCACGTCCCCCTCGTCGCGGAGGAACGTGATCGCGTACTGCAGATCCCAGTTCGACAGCGGGTGATCCTTCTCCGCGACGAGCGTCTGCTTGGGTGGATCCCAAGCGAAACGACCCCCGCCGAGCGCGTGCGCCAGCAGCCACTCGGGACCGCCCCACGCGAGGAAGAGCGAGAGCTTCGCGGCCTGATGCATCGACTGACGCGCGAAGCCCCAGAGCGCCTCGAGGTCGGTGAGGCTCGGCTTCTTCGCGCGAACGGCTGCGTCCGCGTGGAACGTCGTGAGGAAGGCGAGCGCCTCTCTCGCGTCGTCCGCGGCGGGCTTGGGTCGGAAGTGCCTCGGGTCGAAGATCGACGTCACCGCCGCGTCGAGCGCCACCGGCTTCTGGTCGTGCGCCGAGTCTTCGCTCTGCGACTTGGCCCGCTTGCGATCGATCGCGTAGGTCGCTTCCATCGCGACGAGCTTACGCAACGGAGGCGGTGTTGGTTCATGATCCATGCATGTCCACCGCGCTCCCGAGCCAGCGCCCCATCGCCACGCTCTGCCTGCTGATCGGAGTCCTCGGATCCGGCTGCGGGACGACGATGCGCTTCGATCTGATCCGGCCCGCGCGCGTCACGCCGCCGGGACCCGGAACGCCGTATCAGGTCGCGGGCTTCGAGGTGCCCACCATGATGCCCCATGCGGGCCCAGGGATGCCCGGGCCTGGCGCTCCGACGACGGGCGGCGTGGTGATCGTGATGCCGACGCCTCCTGCTCCGGTCGCGCAGCTCATGGGTGCGTTCGCTCCTGCCGATCGAGGCCCCTACGAGGTGCTGCGCGTCGATGGATCGGTCCAGGTCGCGCGTGAGCTCTCGGATGGCGTCGCGTCGGCGCTGCGCATGACGCCGAGCCCGAACCAGATCCTCGTGCCGAGCGGAGGCCGCGTGCTCGTCGGGGGTCGCGTGCTCGAGGCGGTCTACGTGGAGACGGAAGACACACGACACACGCACTGCGATCGCGAGGTGAGTGTCGGCCGCAACCAGACGCGCACCCAGCGCGTGCCGTGCATCGAGACGACGCGGCGCGGTGACGCGCGGATCATCGTGCGTGCGCGCGTGTGGACCTCCGACGGTCAGGTGCTGTTCGACGAAGAGCTCTCGGCCAACACGGACGTCGAGCGCACGGGCAGGACGGCCGCCGACGGCTCCTGGTCCGAGCCGCCCGAGCCCATCGTGCCGGAGGCCGTGCTCGCGTCGGCGATCGATCGGGTCGACACCGAGCTGCGCCACATCGTCGTGCCGTGGCGTGAGCCCGTGATCGCCGCGTGGCTCGACGCGTCGGGCCACGAAGAGCACGACCGAGCGCGCGAGCTGGCGGGACGAGGCAACTTCGAGGAGAGCCTCACCCTGCTCGACGTGATGCTGGGGACGCCCGGACCTCGCTCTGCGGACGACCGCGACGACGCCCACCTCCTCGCGAACCGCTCGGTGCTCCGCGTCGCGATGGGCCGCTACGACGAGGGGCTGGCCGACATGCAGGCCGCCGTCCACCGACTTCCGGGCTGCGTCGGACCGAGCCTCCTCGCGTGGACCCGCGAGATCGTCGAAGAGCAAGATCGCGTGCGGGCGCAGGGGATGCAGCAGCCGCTCGGGGCCACCCGCGCTCCCATCCCCTGAACACGGGACGAGCGGAACAAGAAGAGTCCGCCGGTTCGTTCGGGACCACGACGCGTTCGGAGTAAGTTCCCGGGCCCCATGGCGAGCCGCGACAGATCAAGCTCGGGCAACTCCTCGCGAGACGCGGGACGCGCCCGCAACGCGCGCGCGACCAGCTCGCGCAGCGCGGGCTCGGGAGGAGGCTCACGCGGCACCGGCTCGCGCGGCTCGGGCTCTCGCGCGCGGCTCGGCAAGCGCACCTCGCCGTGGCGCTGGCTCCTGCGTCTCTTCCTCGCGTCGGTCGTCGCGCTGGTCATCGGTGCGATCGGGGTGGCCGGTCTCATCGCGTACCACTCGCGCGATCTGCCCGACGTGCGGTCGCTCCGCGACGTCGAGGAGCCGCAGACGACGCGCGTCGTCGATCGTGATGGTGAGGTGCTCGGCGAGATCTTCACCGAGCGGCGCACCGTGGTGCCGATCGAGCGCATCCCGCGCGTGCTCGTGCTCTCGGTGCTCGCGGCCGAGGACGCCGACTTCTACAACCACGAGGGCTTCGACTACGCGGGCCTCTTCCGCGCCGTCGTGCGCGGCATCCTCTCGGGCGGACGCTTCCGCGGCACGAGCACCATCACGCAGCAGCTCGTGAAGAACATGCTGCTCACGTCGGAGCGCTCCCTCGCCCGCAAGATCCGCGAGCTCATCCTCGCGTACCGACTCGAGCAGGAGTTCACGAAGGAGGAGATCCTCGAGCTCTACCTGAACCACATCAACTTCGGGCACGGCCGCTACGGCGTGCAGGAAGCGGCGCGCTTCTACTTCGGCAAGGACGTCTCCGAGCTCACGCTCGCCGAGGCCGCGATGCTCGCGGGCATCCCGCAGTCGCCCACGCACCTCTCGCCGCGCACGCACCCCGAGGCCGCGCGTCGACGCCAGGAGTTCGTGCTGGCGCAGCTCGAGGACAAGCGCGAGGAGCACTGGCCCGACCTCAGCGTCGAGGACATCCAGCGAGCGCGCGCGACGCCCATCGTGCTCACGCCGCTGCCCGAGTCGCGGCAGAGCGCGCCCGAGATCGTCGAGATGGCGCGGCGCACACTGCACGAGCTCGTCGGTGAAGAAGACGCGCGACGCGGCGGGTACACCGTGCACGTCACGATCGACGCGGACCTGCAGCGCGCCACGCGCGCGGCGCTCCAAGAGGGCCTGCGCGGCTACGACGGCCGACACGATCTCGAGCCACCGTTCCGACGCCAGCGTCTTCGCCGCGGCGAGCGTCCGCGACCGCTCGATCGCATCGCGGAGCTGCGCGTCGGCGGCACGTACGACGCGATGGTCACCGAGCGCGACGATCAGCTCGGCACGATCGGCCTCGACATCGGTGGGCACCAGGGCATCGCGAGCATCGACGGCGTCGCGCGCTGGAACGCGAACGAGCTTCCGCCGAGCCGCTTCGCGGAGGAGGGCGCGCGCGTGCGCGTCTCGGTGCTCGCGCTCCCGGAAGACGACGACCCCGAAGACGGCGTGCCGGCGAGGGCGCGCGCGCGTCTCGAGCTCGGTCCGCAGGGCGCTGCGATCCTGCTCGATCCTCGCTCACGCGAGGTGCTCGCTCTCGTGGGCGGCTACGACGCAGAGCCCGGCTTCAACCGCGCAGTGCAGGCGCAGCGACAGCCAGGCTCGACGTTCAAGCCGTTCGTCTACGCGCTCGGCATCCGCACGCGTCGCTTCACGCCCGCCTCGATCGTGATCGACGCGCCCGGCGTGTACGGCAACTGGCAGCCGCGCAACTTCGAGGGCGAGGAGTACCGCGGCGAGATCCGCCTGCGCGAGGCGCTCGCGATCTCGAGCAACGCGGTCGCCGCGCGGCTGATGGACGATCTCGGATCGCCCGCGGTGGTGGGCTTCGCGCGCGAGCTCGGCTTCACGAGCGATCTCGCCGCGGCCCCGAGCGCGGGCACCGATCCCGCTGCCGCCGACGCGAACATGGCCCTCGCCCTCGGCGCGCGTGAGGTGCGCCCGATCGAGCTCGCGAACGCCTACGCGGTCTTCGCCAGCGGCGGTCGATGGGCGCCGTGGCAGCTCGTCTCGCGCATCGAAGGCCCCGGCGGCACGGACGTCGCGATGCCCGCGCGCGAAGACGCGCGCGACGTGCTCAGCACAGAAGAGTCGTTCGTGGTGACGAGTCTGCTGACGAGCGTCGTCGCGCAGGGCGGCACCGGCGCGCGAGCGCGTGATCTCGGCCGGCCCGTGGCCGCGAAGACGGGCACGAGCAACGAGGCGCGCGACGTGTGGTTCGCGGGCTTCACGCCCGAGCTCGTCGGTGTGGTGTGGGTGGGCTTCGACGATCAGCGCTCGCTCGGCGCGCGCGAGACCGGCGGCCGCACGGCGCTGCCGATCTGGGTGGCGGCGATGCGCACCGCGATCGGTGACCGACCGCGCACCGAGTTCCCGCAGCCCGCAGGCGTCGTCACCGTCACGGTCGATCGAAGGACGGGCCTCTTGCCGTACGCAGGCCAGACCGAGGACACGATCGAAGAGGTCTTCCTCGACGGCACCGTCCCGACCACGCAGGCCCCCGAGCCCGGCACGCTCGACGCCGCGAGCTTCCTCATGCAGGACGATCCCGAGCCGGCGAGCGAGACCCCGCCGCCCGAGCCCGGCCCGGTCGGCGATCTGCCGGTGGTCAGCCCGTGACGTGACCGGCCGAGCGCGCGATCACGCGAGGGTCAATCGCGCTCGAGCACGAACGGATAGTGGATCACGACGTGACCTCCGCTCGCCGACGGCTCGAAGCGGAAGCGACGCGCCGCCTGCTCGATGCAGGCCTCGGTGAGGCCGTCGCCCAGCGTGGTCTCCGAGACCTCCGACGCGACGACCGCACCGTCGGGCGCGACCAAGAGGCCCACGATCACGCGGCCGCGCGGCTCTTGCCCCACCGCGAAGCGCGCGAACGACTGCTCGTAGCAGTCGTGGACCGAAGCGATGTTCGCGCGGATCACGGTGCGGATCGCCTCGCGCGAGCGCGTGGGATCGTCCGCGCCCCCGAGCACTCCGCCGCTCCGGTAGAGCTCGCGCGCCATGGGAAGATGCGCGATGTGGGCATCTGCCGACACGCTCCAGTCGGGGAGCGGAAGACACGCCGTCGCCAGCGGCAGGCCCATCGCCAACGCACGCGCGGCGAGCGCGTGCAGCTCCTCCTCGTCGAGGTCGCCGGTGGTGGTGACGAGCCACTCACGATCGCCATGCACAGCCGCCTCTTCACGCAGCGCGCTGTCGAGCTCCGCATCCGCGAGCACGCGAGCCTGCTCGCCCATCGCCCCCACGAGGTACCGACCCGGGCACTCGGCTTGGCGACACGACAGGACGACGCCGAACGCGACGCCCCGCGGCGGCTCGACGCACTCTTCGAGCGGCGGTGCGGACGCGGACGTTGGAGCCTCGTCGCCGCGCGTCGCTTCGGGAATGCGCGCGGCCGTCTCCGTCGTCGTCGTCGGAGCAGCCGCGCAGCCGGTGACGATGGCCGCGATGAAGAACGTGAATCGGTGCATGATGGCCCCCGTGAGTGGACCGCAACAACGCGCGCGCCGCGACCGTATTCCGGCTGAGCCGTGACCCGCGGGCGACTCGCGCTCCTCTTCGCGCTCGGCCTCTCGTTGCCTGCGCTCTCCGTGGGCTTCGCGGTGCGAGCGCTCGAGGGCACGCGCAACGAGGCGAGCGAGCGCACGCTCTCGGAGTCACGCGTGGCCAGCGCCGCGCGAACGCTCGAGGCCGCGAGAGACGCGGCGCGGCGCGGCACCGACGCGCTCTGCGCGGACGACGTGACCACGAGCCTCGGCCTCATCTCACCATCGCTCGATCCCGAGGTCGACCGGGCGCGTGCGCGCCTCTCTCGCATGCGCGCGCACGGCCTCGATCTCGTCGAGGCGTTCGACCTCGAGGGACGTGACACGCTCGGCGCGTTCATCGCGTCGTCGCACGCGCGAGGTCGCCAGCCGTTCACGCAGCCTCCATCGCTCGCGAGCCTCGCGCACGGCGCGCTCGTCTCGGTCGCCGCGCCGCGCGATGGGCTCGCGGCGCAGGCGATCGCGACGAGCTGCCGCGTCGATGGCCTGGTGATCGTGGGTGGGGTGTCGGTCGATCTCGCGAACGACCCTCGCCTCGCGGGCGTCACGTTCGCCGACGACGCGGCGTCCTCGGACGTCTCGCTCCCGACCGAGATCGCGGGCGCGCGTCGGGTGATCGCGCTGCGCGCGAGCGGCCCGAGCGAGATGTCGCGCACCGTCGTGCTCGGGGCGTTCGCGGGGCTCTTCGTGCTCGGCCTCGTGATCGGCGTGCTCTTCGGCACGCGCGCGGGCGAAGACACGGCGGGCACCTCCGACCCGGGCGAGGTCGAGCGCGAGGTGCGCGAGGCCGCGGCCAAGCTCTCGCGCGGCGACTTCGACGTGCAGCTCCACGCGGGCGCCGACGCGACGCAGAACGCCTTCAACGACATGACGAAGGAGCTCTCACGCGCGCGCGCACGCGCCGTGAAGGCCGAGCGCATTGCCGCGTGGCGCGACATCGCGCGGCGCATCGCGCACGAGATCAAGAACCCGCTCACGCCGATCAAGATGTCGATCGAGACGATGCGAAAGACCTTCTCGCGTCAGCACCCCGACTTCCCCGAGATCTTCGACGAGTCCACCAAGACGGTGCTCGAGGAGGTCGAGCGCATGGAGAAGATCGTCACCGAGTTCTCGCGCTTCGCGCGCCTGCCGCGCCCCAACGCGTCGCGCATCAACCCGCTCGAGCCCGCGGTGCACGTCGTGTCCATGCACGAGGTGCAGAACGTCGCCGCGACGAACCCCGACACGCCGCGATCGGCCCGCGTGAAGCTCGAGGTCGATCCCGCGTTCGAGGCCTCGCGCGAGCCACGGCTCATCCGCGCCGACCGCGAACAGATCACGCAGGTGCTCATGAACCTCGTGCAGAACGCGATCGACGCCGCGGTCTCGAAGCGCGGCCAAGAGGGCGCGAACGTGCTCGTGCGCGCGCTCCCCGGTGACCGCGGATCCGCGGTGATCGAGGTGCACGACGACGGGCCGGGCATCCCCGAAGACGAGCGCCCGCGCATCTTCGAGCCCTACTACACGACCAAGGCGCACGGCACGGGCCTGGGCCTCCCGATCTGCGATCGCATCGTGAGCGACCATGGAGGCACGCTCGTCGTCGACGACAGCCCCATCCTGAGCGGCGCGCGGTTCACCGTGACGCTGTCGCGCGAAGGCCCGCTCGACGAGGCCGACGCGTCACAGACGGTGTGATCAGCAGTTGCCGCAGTCGCGCGGGCAGCTGTTGCAGTCTTCAGGCGGCGCGCATCGGTTGTCGCCGCAGCAGCTGCCGCAGTCTTGCGGGCAGGAGTTGCAGTCGTCGGGCGGCTGACAGCGCCCGTCGCCGCACGTGTCGCGCTGCATCGGCACCGCCTCGTCGGGCGCGAGCGCCTCGCTCGGCGTCGTGAGGGGCAACCCCGAGCTGGCGCCGAGCGCGATGGCGCCGATCGAGAGGACCGCGGCGAGGAGGCTCTTGATGTGCATCGCTCCGAGCGTATCACCGAGTTCGGCTGACTCGTCAGCGGCGCGCGACCTCTTGCTCGAGGTACTCGCGCAGATGAGGCACCACGCGCTCCATCGCGAGCACCTCTTCGGGATCCTTCCAGCGCGCCCACTTGAGCTCGTAGCGGTTGGGCCGCACGATCGGCCGCTCGTCGAGCTCGACCGCGAAGATGTCGAGCGTGTCCTTGCGGTGCTCGAAGTCCTTGGTGCCGTGGTAGGCGTGCGACACGCGCGCTTCGTCGATCACGAGGCCGATCTCTTCGCGGATCTCGCGCGCGACCGCGGCGGTGGGGCTCTCGCCCGCCTTCACGTAGCCGCCGGGCAGGGAGATCGCGTCGCGGTACGTCGTCTGGATCACGAGGATCTTCCCGCGACACCACAGCGCGGCGAGCGCGCCGCGCGTCTCGGGCCGGCGCACACGCCAGTACACGCGCAGGAGCTTGTGCGCGGTTCGGTACGCAGCGCGGAGCGGGACGTGGAGCATGGCTGCGCGAGCGTGCCACGGATCGAGATGGGGCGCGGAGGCGCGGGACATCACGTGCGCGCGATCGGCCCGAGGCGCGCTCGCGTCGCGCGCAGGTAGTCCGCAGGCGCGATGAAGATCTGCAGCCCGCGCTGTCCCGACGACACGCTGATGACGTCGTGCACCTCGACGATCTCGTCGACCAGCACCGGAAAGCTCTTCTTCGCCGCGAGCGCCGTGACGCCACCGCGCACGTAGCCCGTGAGCGGCTGCACGTCCTTCAGCGCGACGAGCTCACACGAGCGCACCCCCGCGAGCCGCGCGCAGCCCTTGAGGTCGAGCTCCGCGTCCCCCGCGACCACCGCGAACACGTGCTGCTTGTCGTCACACGTGAGCACGAGCGTCTTCCACACCTGCTCGAGCGGAAGGCCGACCTTCGCCGCCACGCGTCCCGCGGAGAGGTCCTCGAGATCGACGTCGTACTCGCGCAGCTCGTACTGGATGCCGAGCTGATCGAGCACCCGACAAGCGTTCGTCTTCAGGGCCATCTCACACGCGCCTTCGACGCAGCGAGAAGCACGTCACAAAGCGCTCGACGAGCAGTCGGTACGCGCCCATCTCGCCGTCGCGGCCCGTCATGAAGAGGTGCGTGCCGTCGGGGATCGAGGCCCAGGGGCGACCCACGATCCCGCCCGGCGGCGGCATCGGCGTGCCGTCGCACGCGGCGAGGGCCAGGAGGGACGAGGCGAGCGTCGGCGAAACGGCGCGCATCGAGGACATCGTGCGGAGGTGTAGCCGCTGTGCCGCACGAAAGCCCTTGAACGCCTCGTCCTCACGCGCTCTCGTGGCGACATGTCCCTCGTCTCGCGCGACTGCCCTCGCTGCTCCGACCTCCTCGAGCGCATCGCGATCCGCGCGCAGGGCGGCGGCGGTGCCTACCGCGAGCTCGCCGGGGTCGAGGTGACGGGCTACCGCTGCACGCGCTGCGGCCTCGGCGTCGTCACGGGGGCAGTGGTCGCCGAGCTGATGAAGCGCCTCTCGGTCGGCGGCGGGATGAGCGAGCGCGAGCGCAAGCCCACGCGCACCGCGTGCCCCGGATGCATGGGCAACGTCGACGCGGTCCTCCTCAGCTGGTCCACCACCTTCGTCGAGATCGAGCAGTGCCCCCGGTGCCGCACGATGCTCCTCGACGCGGGAGAGTTTCCGAAGGTCTTCGTGATCGAGCACTCCGCCAAGGCCTCAGTCTGAGCGGGCAGGTCACCTCCCGGTCCGGTGAGGCTCGGGCGCTGGCGCGAGAGGGCAACACTGCTTCACACTCCGGAACCGAAGCGAGGCAGTGAGCGCGAACCCAACGTGTTCGTTGAGAAACTTTGGCATTCCGCCCGCTCTCGCAACCGTGGGCATCGCGAGACGCAACGACCTGCCCCGTTGACCAGGCGCATCGGGGCCTCAGGGTCTTTCGATGTCCAACACGAGCCCGCTTCGTCGCCCCAACGTCGGTGAGCCCCTGCGCATCATGCTGCTCGGGCGTGACCCGCTCGCCAAGAGCGCCCTCGCCACCCAGCTCTCGCACCTCGGACGAGATGTCGCCCTCGAGGACCGCGAGACCCACGCCCACGTCGCCCTGCTCGACGTCGGCCCCGTCACGTCGCCCGTCCCCACGCCTGGCAAGCGCGTGGACGCCGACGTCGCGAAGGCCAGCCGCCACCAGCTGGATGACGCGCTCGCTCAGCTCGGTGAGCTGAAGATCCCCGCCGTCGTGCTGCTCGCGGACGAGCCACAGGCGCGCGCCGCCGTCAGCAAGGGCGCGCGCGGCGCGGTGCGTCGCACAGCCGACGTGATCCGCATCAAGGCCGCCCTCGACGCGGTCGCGTCGGGCCTCACGGTCGTCGACTTCGCGCTCGTCCAGAGCAAGAACGAGAGCGAGCCGGAGACGCACCTCACGGCGCGTGAGCAAGAGGTCGTGGAGCTGCTCGTCCAGGGCTTCTCGAACCGCCGCATCGCCAAGCGCCTCGGCATCAGCGAGCACACGGCGAAGTTCCACGTGAACGGCATCCTGCTCAAGCTGGGTGCGGGCACGCGGACCGAAGCCGTGGTGATCGCGGCCCGCCGTGGTCTCGTGATGATCTGAGGCGAGAGCGACCCATCAGAGAACGGGCGCCCCTCCCGTCAGCGGGAGGGGCTGGGGGTGGTCAGCGGTGCTCCACCACGTCGCTCCCGCGATCAGAAGCGCAGGTCCGCCATCACGCCGTTCGTCTGACCGAGCAGCGGACGCACTTGAAGATCGAGCCCCGCGATCGGACGCCACTCCGTCGCGTCCTCGCCCATGACGCCGAACACGATCATGACGATGCCGCCGATCTGGACGAGCGACTCGAGCGCGAGCACCACGT
Organism: uncultured Sandaracinaceae bacterium; assembly: GCA_964502175.1. Classification (GTDB taxonomy): domain Bacteria; phylum Myxococcota_A; class Polyangia; order Polyangiales; family Sandaracinaceae; genus JAFLCL01. Next base: position 200,087 of record CAZCVE010000007.1, on the reverse strand, counting down.
AGAGGCTCGTGTCGGCGAACGGCGGCGCGAAGCCCATCTGCACGAACGACCCGAACACCGGGACGAATCCCCAGCCCACGTAGCTGTTCAGCGATTCGACCGAGTACTCGGAGCCCGTGGAGAACGCGCCGATGATGCCGGTGAAGAGCGTCGTGAAGATCTCCACGACGTAGCCGCCCGCGAGCAGGCCGATGCCGCCGCCGAGCAGGCCGCCGATCACACGGTGCACCGGCACCTCGTGCATGCACACCCCTTGTCCCCAGCGGTTCGGCATGAGCTGCGCGCCCGCCGGACACTGCGGCTGGATCGGCTGTGCTTGGATCGGCTGCGCGTAGACGGCGTTCGGATCCGTGTACGTCGAGCCGTACCCCGCGGGCGCCGTGCCCTGGATGATCACGTTGCCCTGGACTTGCTGGCCCTGCGGCGCGGGCTGGGCGGTGACCTCTCCTTGGATGATCACCTGCGCCGACGCGCGCGAGCCGAAGAAGAGCGTGAAGGAAGCCACCGCGACGAGCGCGGCCGAGCGAAGCGACATGGAAGACCCCTGGTGAGGCCGCGACGAGCGGCGCGGCGCATGGAATAGGACGCAACGGCGCCGGAGCAACCTCGGTGCCGACGATTCGGCCCTCACTTGCGTGCGTTTCTTCGCCTTTCGCTCCCCCGTCCGTGAACCCGAGGCACGCCTGCGAAGAGGCGTTCACGGCGGCGGCGCTCGCGACCGTGTTACGGTGCGGCCCATGGCGCGCTGGGTGATCGGGTTCGTGGCCGGCTGTCTGCTCGTGCTCCTCGGAGCCTTCGTCGCCCCCGACCTCGCGGTCGCGCAGGACTTCGACGCCCGACCACGACCGAGCCCCGAGGATCGTCGGCGTGCCGTGGAGCTCTACGAGCAGAGCCGTCCCGCGCTGCGCTCGGGCGAGTACGCGGAGGCGCGGGACATGCTGCTCGAGGCCTACGCGCTCTTTCCGCAGCCGGCGCTGCGCGTGAGCCTCGGTCGTGCGTACGACGGTCTCGGCGACCACGCGCACGCGATCGAGCAGTACGAGGCCTACCTCGAAGAAGATCCCGACGCGTCGGATCACGGAGAGATCGAGACGCGCCTCGTCGCCCTCCGCGCGCTGCAGCAAGAGGAAGCGGGGACGCCGCCGCCACCTCCTCCGCCGGCACCGACGGGCCCCGACGAGACGGGCCCGATCGTCGGGTTCACGCTGATCGGCTTCGGCGTCGCGTCGCTGATCGCCGGAGGCGTGCTCGCGGGGATCGCCGGCTCGGAGAACGGCAACTCGCGGCGCGACGCGACGACGCAGATCGCCGCGCAGGCCGCGTACGGGCGCGGTCGTGATCTCGGCTACGCGTCGATCGGCCTGCTCGCGGGGGGCGGCGCGCTCGCGCTCGCAGGCCTCGTCGTCGCGCTCGTCCTCGGCGAGTCTTCTGCACCACCGCCCGCACCTCGTCGTCCCGGCGCGCGCGTGAGCCTCGGCTTCGGCGGTCTCACGCTCGAAGGGAGCTTCTGATGATCCGCACATCATCGACGCTCGCCCTCGCCGCGCTCGTCGGCGCGCTCGCGCCCGGCTGCTTCCTCGAGCCGTTCGACGTCGAGGGTCACGCCTGCACGACGCAAGCGGACTGCATCACGGGCTACCGCTGCGAGATGAGCGTGTGTGTCGCAGGCGAGCCGCTCGATGCAGGCGTCGACGCCGATCTCGACGCGAGCACGCCGCCCGACGCGACGTCCGACGCGCACATCACGCCCGACGCGACGTTCGACGCGGGCGCCGACGCGCCGATCACGATCGACGCGCCGATGACGATCGACGTGCTGATGGTGACGGAGGTCGGCGCCATGGACGCGCCGATGGGCCCGGATGGCGAGACGCGAGACGCAGACATCCGCGAGGCCGGCCCCCTCGACGCGTACGACGCGACCGGTGACGCAGTGATCGGCGCAGACGCCGATCAAGACGCCTTCGCGGTCGACGACGCAGCCCCGCCGACTGGCGACGTGGGCACCGACGCGCGACCCTGACCCTCACCGTTTCCTCGGAGCGGCGCCGGCGTTAGTGTCCGCCCGCGCGGGCGACGAACGCTCGCTCTACGGAGGAAGACGAACGATGCGCTCTGCCACGATGCTGGGTTCCCGCGTGCTCGCGGGTCTGTTCGCGGTGCTCTCTCTCGCGGCCATCGGCTGCGGTGGTCCGATGAGCATCCGCAGCTTCACGCAGCAGGCGCCCGCGCAGCCGCGCATCGCCGTGGTCGCGGTGTCCGTGGGCGACGCGAACGGCGCGCTCCAGGGATGGAACTCGTCGCGCTCGAGCGACATGATGGCGAGTCGTGCAGCCGCGATGGTGAGCGTGGCCGAGACGGTGCTGGCCACGCGGTTCACCGTGATCCCTGCGGCCTCGTTCGTGGCCTCGCCGCAGTACCAGTCGGTCGCGCACTACCCGGCCGACGTCGCGGTGCCGCTCATCAACGGCGCGGTCATGCCGGTCTTCGGCTCGAACCGCAGCGAGGTCTACGGCGCCGTGATCGGTCCGGTGCAGGCGCAGGCGCTCTGCGCGGCCACGGGCGCCGAGTACGTCGCCGTCGTGCACTCGGAGTGGGGCGTCGCCACCGGCGGCTTCATCCCGACGAGCAAGGCGCTCGCGACGACGACGCTCTCGATCTTCGACGCGAACGGCGTGCACGTCGCGCGCACGCGCCTGCAGGATCGCGGCGAGCGCACGCTCGGCGCGTTCGGCGCGGTCGTCGTCGACGACAATTCGATCGACGAGTGGGTCGGCGCGTACGGCGCCTCCCTCGCCCGCATGATGCAGTGAGGTCGTGGTGCGATGGGGAGGAAGCCCTGCGCAGCCAAGATTTGGGTAGGGCGGGGGCTTGTCCCCCCGCCGCGTGGCAACGCCCGAACACGGCGGGGGACGAGCCCCCGCCCTACCGAAACTGGTCCCCGTCGGAGCCCGAACACGGCGGGGGACGAGCCCCCGCCCTACCGAAACTGGTCCCCGTCGGAGCGCGTCTGCGCAAGACCTCGATCTGCTTCACGCCGTGAGCGCTGATCTCGCGGTCTCCTCGACCTACCGCAACAGCGGCCACAGGTCGATCTCTTCCCGACCAACCACCGCGTGCGACGCGTGCGCATCCTCCACGACGGCACAGCGCTCGGTGAGCACACGCTCGACGTGAACCTTCGCACGCTGCAGTCACTCCCCGTCAGCGGCGGCGGTCGCGTCTACCGAATCGAGATCCTCGAGACGACGCCCGGCTCGCGGACCGATGCGCTCGCGAACACGCTGACGGACGCCGAGCACGAGTCGGCGCAAGACCTCGCGCGTGTGATCGCGATGCTCGACATCTGCCAACGCACCTGCGGCTGGCCCGCTCCGTGATGGCTTTGCAGTCTTCGCATGGATGCGGATCCCGATTGGACGCTCCGCAGATCAATCGTGCTGCTGGTCTGCGTTTGCGAGACCGATGCTGACCTCGATTGGCGACATGCATTGTCGTCCTCCCCAAAGGGGATTCCTGCAGGAGCCCTGTGTTACAAGGCCTGATGGACCATTCGAAGAGCTTCACGGTTGTGCTCACTCTCGTGCTCGCGGGGACCGGCTGCGGGTCGAACACGTCGATCGATGCCGCGATCGGGACCGATGCCGCGGAAGGCACGGACGCATTCAGCCTCGACGCTGCCGAGACCGACGACGCGTCGATGCCGGAGGACGCAGGCAATGACGGGGGTGCCCCCGATGCGCCGCCGCTCCCGCGCACGTTCGTCTACGCCACGGCGGGTGCGAACACCGTGACGACGTTCTCGATCAACGACGCGACCGGCGTTCCGACGAGGCTCGGCACGGTCGACACGGGCATGCTGCCCGAGGCGATCGCGGTCGAGCCCGTCGGTGGCTTCGTCTACGTCGCGAACCGCAGCTCGAACGACGTGAGCGCCTTCGCGATCAGCGACGCGACGGGCAACCTCTCGTCCCTCGGGACGATCGCCGCAGGCATGCAGCCCAACTCGGTCGCGGTCCATCCGTCGGGGCGCTTCGTGTACGTCGCGAACGCCGCGTCGAACGACATCTCCGTGTACTCGGTCTCGGCGACCGGCACGCTCACGGACGCGGGGCGCACGGTGGCGGGCGCCAACCCGTTCGACGTGATCGTGTCGCCCGACGGCGCGGTGCTCTACGTGGCGAACGCGAGCGACAGTCGCATCGGTGCGTACACGATCGACGACACCACCGGCGCGCTCACGCCGCTCGGCACGCCGGTGGCGACGGTGGCGTCGAGCCCGCACGACGTGGTCGTCGACCCCGCGGGCGATTTCGTCTACGTGCCGTGTCTGTTCGACGGCGTGCCGTACTACGAGGTCGGTCCGACCGGGACGCTCTCCAACCTCGGCACCGTCATGCCGGGCGACGGACCGATCGCCGCGGCGATCGACCCATCGGGACGATCGCTCTACGTGCTCGGCAACACGTCCAACGACGTCACCGCCTTCAGCCTCGACGACGTCACCGGCGTGCCGACGCCCGGCGCCGCGGTCGCGACGGGCGCGAGCCCGACGGGCATCGTGATCGAGTCGAGCGGGCGCTTCGCCTACGTCACGGCGGGCGGCGGCGTGGTCACGTTCGCGATCGACGCGACGACGGGAGCGCTCACCGCCGTGGGCACGCCGGAGCCACTCACGGGTAGCCTGACGATCGCCAGCGTCACCCTCTGACGCTCGCAGTCGTTCAAGGACAGGGCGCGGCCATGTCCCACTCTTCGCGGGAGCGGAAGATGCCGTCGGGCGTCTCGATCACCGAGTCGCAGCCTTCGGCGCGGAACTCGATGTAGCCGGTGCGTCGACCGCAACGGAGCAGCGACACGCTGATCCCCGCGCGCCAGAGGCAGCTGTCTTCGCATGCGGAACCTGCGACCGCTTCGGCGACGGTCGCGTAGCGCTCACCGTCGGTCCCCGTCGCGTACGGCGGGCACGCCTCGGCACCCTCGATCGCCGTCCAGTTGCGCACGTAGTCGTACGCGTCGACGCAGTACACGATGATCGGCTCGTCGATGTACGTGCAGCCCGTGTCGGTCGGCGGGCCAGCGTCGTCGCGCTCCACATACGCGTCACCACCGCGTGCGGTGTCTGCGAACTCTCGCGCGTCGAGGCTCAGCGGTGCGTCGTCGCTCGAGGGCGCGTCGGTAGCGCTCGGCGCGTCGTCGCTCGAGGGCGCGTCCACGGCAACGCGCGCATCGATCGGCGTGCCCGCATCACCGTCACGGGGACCATCACCGCAAGCGGCGAGCGAGAGGAGAGCACCGAGGCAGAGCAAGCGAGTCGTCGTCATCGCGCGAAGATGACAGGCGTGTCGCGCGATGCACGCAACACCTCACCACGCGAGCAGTCGCGTGAGACGAGCGAAAGAGCGGCACTCTCCCGGGCCTTGGCCGCGTCTCACTCGCCACGACGAGCAGCGGCCACCCGTCGTGTGCTTCACCCCACGGTTCCATGTTCATCGATGGGATGACGGGTATGCATGACGACGAAGTTTCACGCATACTGGGTGAATGCACCGGACGACGATCGAGATCGACGACAAGAAGCTGTCGCGCGCGCGCCGGATCCTCGGAACGAAGGGGATCAAGGACACCCTCGAGAAGGCGCTCGATGAGGTCCTCGCCATGGAGGTGCGCAAGAAGGCGGTGGCGAGACTCATGTCGCTCGACGGCACCGACCTCGCCGACCCCGAGGTCATGGACGGCGCCTGGCGGTGAAGTATCTCGCGGACAAGAGCGCGCTCGCGCGGTTGCGACAGCCGACCGTCGCAGCACGCCTGGTGCCTCTCTTGGTGGGAGGCGACGTCTTCACCTGCGGTGTCGTCGACCTCGAGCTCCTCTACAGCGCGCGCACACCCGCGGACCTCGACGCCATGCGCGAGGAGCGGACCTCCATGCCGCGCGCTGCGATGTCGGAGGCTGACTTCGGGCGAGCGGCCGAGGTCATGGCGCTCCTCGCCGAGGCGGGACGGCATCGAGCGGCTGGCATCCCCGATTTGCTCATCGCAGCCGTCGCGGAACGACATCGCCTGTGCCTCCTCCACTACGACCGCGACTTCGAGCTGATCGCGGGAGTGACTGGTCAGCGCGCCGAGTGGGTCGTGCGCGCCGGCTCGGTGCCGTGAGCCGGAGCGATCAGGGCAAGACGGCGAGGCGGGTCTTCTTGCCGTAGCGATCCTCGAACGCCTGACCGCCGTGCTGCTCGGCTGCCGTCGCGTCGCCGCCGAGGATGCCGCGGAGGAACGCTTCGGCCGCGCGGTAGCTCGAGCGCACGAGCGCGCCCGACGCGACGTAGCGGAAGCCCATCGCGAGGCCTGCGTCGCGGAACGCGTCGAACTCGCGCGGCTCCACGTAGCGGACGACCTCGGCGTGCTTCGGCGTCGGGCGCAGGTACTGGCCGATCGTGAGCACGTCGACGCCGGCGTCGCGCAGGCCCTGCATCGCCTCGAGCACGTCGGCCTCGGTCTCGCCGCAGCCCACCATGAGTGAGCTCTTCGTGACCTCGGCGCCTTCTTCCTTGGCCCAGCGGAGCACGTCGATCGATCGCTGCCAGCTGCAGCGCGCGTCGCGCATCTTGCGCTGGAGCGCGGGCACCACCTCGACGTTGTGCGCGAACACGTCGGGCTTGCCCTCACGCGCGAGCGTCGCGACGTCGCTGCGCACGCCCTGGAAGTCACCGACGAGCGTCTCGACGAGGAGCTTCGGGCTGTAGTGCTTGATGCGCTGCACGGTGCGCGCGACGTGCTCGGCGCCGCCGTCGAGGAGGTCGTCGCGATCGACCATCGTGAGGACGACGTACGCGAGATCGAGCTCACCGAGCGCGCGCCCGGTGTTCTCGGGCTCGCGCGGATCGACGACGCCACCCGGATCGCCCGTCGACACCGCGCAGAAGCGACAGCCGCGCGTGCACGTCTCGCCGAGGATCATGATCGTCGCGGTGCCCTCGCCCCAGCACTCGCCGATGTTCGGACAGCGCGCCTCTTCACACACCGTGTGGAGATCGAGCTTGCGGAACGTGCGCTTCAGCGACTCGTAGCGCTCACCGCCCGGCAAGCGCACGCGCAGCCAGTCGGGCTTCTTGCGCGGCAGCGGCTCGGGCGGCGTGACGGGCTCCTGCGACATGCGCGGACTCTGCGGCCCGCACCCCCGGACCGCAACCGCGAGCAACCGTGACGGATCGTTCCTGCCGTAACTACCGGCTATCCTCGACTCACCATGCAGGTGATCGCTGTCAACGAGGCGCTGGATGACGAGGTGCTGCGCCAGTACCGGTCGGAGTTCCAGCAGCGGGGAATGTCTCATCACGTCCGCTGGGTCGACCTCGAGCTCGGCGGCTACGATCCCGCGGCGACCGCCCGCTCTCTGCCGAGTCTGCTCGAGGGCGCACCCCGCTCGATCCTCGACGCAGTCTCGCGAGCGCGCGTGCGACGCGGCCGTGTTCGGCTCGAGGACGGAAGGGTCGTCACCTGGCCTCACTTCTTCGTGGAGCCAGTGCGGACCCTGCGTGAGCTGACCGCGAAGATCGGTCCGGTCGCTGGCGAGATCTTGATCGACCTGGCCCCGGGACACGGGGAACCGCCCACGGTCGCCTTCACGGGAAATGTCGTGCACGACGTGCTCGATCGCATCGGCATCGAGGTTCGCGACGCGCTGCGGAGCGCAGCATGAGCGAGGCCCTGACACTCGATGCTCAACCGGGTCTCGATGGCGACACGCTCTCGATGCTGCGGGCGACGAGAGCGCTCGCGCTCGCACGTCACCACGATTCGCCAGTCGCACTCGTCGTGATCGATGGCGAGACGACGTCGGGGGAGCAGCTCGCGTTCGAGCAGCCCTCGGACCGCACGCGAACAGCGTGGGCGGACTCGGCTCGAACGACCGAGTGGGCTGCAGAGGCGATCGCGCTCGAAGTCGTTCATTCGAAGCGAGGGATGGGCGTGATCAGTCGGGCAGCCCGCGGCACTCGCTTCGACTACTACGTCGGCGTGCCGGGCGAGGACCTGGAGCATGCGACGGCGCTCGAGATCGGTGGAACGGACACTGGCAGCATTCGCGCTGTTCTCACCGAGAAGGTCGCTCAGATCGCGGGACGCGGAGCGCGGATCCCGGGAATCGCCGTAGCGGTGCAGCTCGCGACACCGTGTGCGATGCTGCGAGACGCATGAACGCGCACGAAGAGGCGATGAAGCTCGCTGCGGACGCACGTCTCTTGGCCCTGGATGGGCGCGTGGAGGCGGCTCGCGAGCGGCTCGAGCGCGCGGCGGAGCGCGAGGAGCAGGCTGCCGACGTCGCCGAGGAACCTCGACCGCGGACGAGGGGCATCCTGCGCATCAGCGCCGTTTCGTTGTGGCTCCAGGCGGGACATCCGGGACGCGCTGCCGCTCTCGCGTCCCGCTACCTCGGAGAACCGCTGGACGCCGTCTTCGCTCGCGAGCTCGACGAGCTCCGCGCCGAGTGTGAGGCGACACAGCGAGCGGCCGCCCTCCTGCCCGTGGTGGCGCCCGACTTCGTCGCGCGTGCACGGGAGCAGGAGGAGGCATTCACCCGTCACCAGTTCGCGTCCGGCACCGTGGCGTTGCGCGCGGCGTGAGACGAGCGCGCACGACACCGCTCGTCACGCCTCAGCTACGACGCGGTCACGTAGAAGTAGACGATGCACATCTCGTCTTGGGTGGTCTCGCCCCACGTGACCATGTCGGTCTCGCCCATCGTGTTGAAGTCGCAGGTCACGCGCACCGTGTCGCCGCGCGCGACGTCGAAGGGGCTCGAGTAGTAGTAGCCGAGCTGCCAATTGAAGTCCCAGCGCGGCAGCTCCGTGAGGCACTGCGCGTCGCTCGTGCCGCCGCGGATCAGCTCTGCGCGCGCACCGATGCCGCGCTGGTGCATGTGCGGGAAGATGCCGTACACGCGGATGTTCACGGGCACCGTCTGCTCGATCGTCTGCGACACCGACGCCATGCGCGGCGGGAGGCGCAGGTTCGCGGGGTCCGAGATCGGCGTGATCACCGCAGGCGTCACGCCCGTACGCACGCTGCTCAGGTGGATGCGCGTGCGGTCGGGCTGAGCGCCTGCGTTGATGGTGTTGTAGTGGACCTGGATCACGGCGGGCCAGCTCCCCACGCGCACGCCGGTGCCCTCGGGGAAGTGCTGCGCGCCGCTGCCCGGCGCCCACAGCGCGACGGGGTAGGCCGAGGCGCCGATGCCGCCGCTGCAGTCGTATCCGAGCGCCGTGTCTTCGTCCTCGAGGCTCGACACTGTCGCCGAGGCCGCCTCGTTCGAAGGCTCGTAGAGGATCACGTGGTGGACGATGCGTGCGTCGCCCGGCATGACCTCGTAACCCGTGATGAACTGATCGCCGACCTCGCTCATGTCGACGACGAAGCAGCGAGAGCTGTCGGTCTCCGTCGCGGGCGGTGTCCACTCGGCGCCGATGTCGAGCGTCGTCGTGATCTCGCTCGGCGCGAGCGACGGCGGCAGCATCGGCGTCGGCGGCGTGATGCTCGGATCGCCCTCGGGCATCCCGATCTCGACCCAGCGCGCGAGCGTCGCGAGCTCGTCGTCCGAGAGCCAGCGCGCGTCGCGGTACGTGTTGCACTCGCCCGAGTTGTCCGCGAGGAACGGCGGCATGATCCGCTGCTCGGTGACCTCGACGATGCGTCCACCGAAGGCCTGCGCGAGCGCGTAGCTGTCGAGCGCGAACGGCGCGATGCCGCCGGTCACGTGGCAGCCCGTGCAGTGCTCCGCGAGGATCGGCCGCACCTCGCCGGTGTACGTGGGACCGCTCGACGGACCCACGTCGTCGGTGCTCGCGCCAGGGGAGTCGGGACGCGGCCCTGCGTCGCTGGTCTCCATCGGCGTGGTCGGACATCCGGAGAAGAAGGGAGCCGTCAAGACGACGGCAACGATCGGGAGCGTGCGGAGGAGCGTCGAGGTCATGTCCACGGGCATCGCACGACGCGTGCCGCGAGCGCGAGCTGCGATCACGCAGCGATCGCGCGCCGCACCGAAGGATGGACCCGTCAGGGGTGAGGGATCGATCCCTCACCTCGGAATCGCCTGAAAAGGAGGGTGAACGCGCGCCACGGCGCGATCGGCTCGGAGTACGCTCGCGGCATGTCGACGGTGCCTCACGCCTCCGTTCCGCGGCTGCCGGTGCGCACGATCCGTGTCGAGGTGATCGAGGGCGTCGATCGTGGTGTCCATGCGATCGGGGATCGCGTCGCGATCGGGACGGCCGAGGGCAACGACCTGCGCCTCACCGACCCGCGCGTCTCGCGCTTTCACGTCGAGCTCGGCGCGGCCGGCGCGAGCGTGCGCGTGCGCGATCTCGGCAGCACCAACGGCACACGCCTCGGCGCGGTGATGATCGAGCGCGGCGAGATCGCGCTCGGCTCACTCGTCGGCGCGAGCCTCGAGATCGGCGCGACCAAGCTGCGCATCAGCGACGCAGAGCTCACGAGCGTCGAGACGACCGTCGAGCCGCGCTTCGGCCCGCTGCTCGGTCGCTCGCCGATGATGCGTCGCTTGATGGCGCGCCTCGACAAGGTCGCGGCGAGCGAGACGTCGGTGCTGCTCGTCGGCGAGTCGGGCACCGGCAAGGAGCTCGCGGCGCAGGCGATCCACGAGCGATCGGCGCGCGCGAGGGAGCCCTTCGTCGTCGTAGACTGCGGCGCCATCGCGCCCACGCTCGTGGCCTCGGAGCTCTTCGGTCACGAGCGCGGATCGTTCACGGGCGCCGAGCGCACGAGCCACGGTGCGTTCGAGCGCGCGGCGCGCGGCACGCTCTTCATCGACGAGGTCGGAGAGCTCCCGCTCGCGCTCCAGACCACGCTCCTCGGTGTGCTCGAGCGCAAGCGCTACCGGCGCGTCGGAGGCGATCGAGATCTGACGAGCGACGCGCGCGTGATCGCCGCGACCAACCGTGACCTGCGCGCCGAGGTGAACGCAGGCCGCTTCCGCCTCGACCTCTACCACCGCCTCGCGGTGGTCACGCTCGATCTGCCGCCGCTGCGCGATCGCAGCGAGGACCTGCCGCTGCTCGTCGAGCACTTCCTCCGCGAGCTCGGCTCGAGCGCCGAGGTCGAGGACGTGTTCGACGCCGACGCGATCGCGGAGCTCGAGCGACACGCGTTCCCGGGCAACGTGCGCGAGCTGAAGAACCTGGTGGAGGCAACGCTCACGCTCGGCGAGGCACCGAGCCTCACGTCGCGACCCGCCGAGGCAGCGGCGATCCCCGACGACGTGACCGACGCGCGCCTCGATCTGCCGTTCCGCGATGCGAAGCGCGAGATCGTCGACGCGTTCGAGCGCCGCTACCTCACGCGCTGGCTCGATCGCACGGGCGGCAACGTCGCGAAGGTCGCGCGAGAGAGCGGTCTCGATCGCAGCTACGTCACCGACCTCGTGCGCAAGCATGGATTGAAGGGCACGGGTTGAGAGGCAGCTGATCCGCCCTCGCGCGGTTCAGCGCGACGTGACGGGGTCTTGTCCCGTGAGGAACAGCGCGCACGCGAGCGCGCTCTGTCCACACTCGTCGTCGAACGCGTCGAGGTCGAGGAGCACCGTGCCCTCGACGGAGTCGAGCTGCGCCGGGCAGCTGTACGCACAGCCGAACGTCGCGCGGGCATCGAGGCCGTCGCGCTCGATCTCGTCGCAGCGTTGCGCGGCACCGATCATGCGGATCATCACTGGCCCGTCGGGCGCCTCCGCGAGGATCACGCCCGCCGACGCGCGACGGATCGCCTCGTCCGCGACCTCGACGGTGCGACGCACGTCGCTCGTGACGCACACGTCGACGTCGAAGCACCGACGCACCGCGACCTCGCAGCGGCTCGTGTCGCAGTACGACGCGATCGAGCCCGCGCGACAGCTCGGGACGCCGTCGGTCTCGACGAAGTCGAAGACGAACGCCGCCGAGCGACACACACCGCTCTCGCACGTGCTCGCGCACGGAGGCGCGAGCGGCGCGGTCTGCTCGAGCAAGAAGGGCGCGCCGCCCGTGGCGCTCGGCGCCCGGCAGTAGAAGCCTGCGGGCGTGCCGCCCGGCCCTGCCGCGAGATCGAGCAGCACGTCGTGCTCGACGACGCAGCCCGTGAGCCACGCCGCGCACACGATCGAGAGAATGCGCGCGCTCACCACGTGACCCTCGTGCGCACGTCGGGCTGGATCGTCACGCCGAGCGCGATGCCCGCACCGACGATCACTGCGCCCGCGATCGCGATCCAGAGCTCGGGTCGCTCGTAGATCTCGGGCGGCGGCGCCAGGAGCGAGCCGCGCACGAGCAGGTCTTGGAGGAGGCCGTGCACGTCCCACTGGTCGCGGCCCACGCGCTCCGCGCGCACCACCGTGCCGGAGACGGCGTCGTCTTCCAGCGTGATCAGCGCGGCGCGCGTGCGATCGGCGTCGCGCGACACGAGCACGAGCGCGCGGCTCCGGAGCGACACGACGAGCAACGAGAGCGAGACGTCGTCTTCGAGCGCCCTTCCCTCGTCGCGACGCTCCGCGAGCGCACGCAGCGCCGCCTCGGGCTCGCTGCGCGCGAGTGCGATCGTGATCGGCGCGACGCTCTGCCCCGCGGCGATGTCGACCGCGACGTCGCGCGGCGCGAACGTGGGCAGCGACACGCGCACCAGATGGCGACCGGGCAGGAGCATCGGCGCGGCCGGCGTGATCTCGGAGCGCGACAGACCATCGATCGCGATGCGGGCTCCCGGAGGTGTCGTCTCGATCGTGATCGGAACCCGCGCAGCGGCTGCGGAGGCACGGTGTGCGTCGCGGAGCATCGTCTCCGCGATCGTGTTGGCTGCGCCGAGATCGTCGGGCAGCGGGAGCTCGCGCGACGCGTGCTCGCTCGCGGCGAGGTGCGCCTCGTCGTCGCGACCGAGCGCGCGAAGACACGCCATGCGCCAGAAGAGCGCGCGGCTCGGCGTCGTGCGATCGCCCACGCGAAGGGCCTCCTCCATCCGCTCCGCTGAAGGGAGCGCTGACAGACACGCCTCGAGCTCTCCGTCGTCGTAGGCGCGTCGCACCGACGCGAAGTCCACCGGCTCGCTCGACGCGAGCAGCGACACCTCGGGGATCTCGACCGGAGCGAGCTCGACCTCGAGGTCGGCGGCCGCCCGATCGATCTCGCTGCGCGCGCGCACGATCTCGTCCCCCTGCGCCTCGATCACGAGCGGCACGTGCACGCGCGTGACGGTCCCGGCCGCGCAGCCCGCGAGGACGAGCACGAACGACGCGATCACGAGCGCAGGCGTTCTCATCACGACGCTCGGAAGCTATCGTCGGTCCCTCCCTCGTGTCGACGAACGAGACCTTCGCTCGCTACCGCATCGGTGCTCGGCTCGGCCAGGGCGGCATGGCCGAGGTGCACGAGGCCAGCCTCGAAGGACACGACGGCTTCGTGCGCAAGGTCGCGCTCAAGCGGGTGCGCCCCGAGCTCGCGGCCGATCCGGAGCTCGCGCGGATGTTCTCGGACGAGGCGCGCCTCGCGAGCCACCTCCACCACGCGAACCTCGTCGCGGTGCTCGACTTCGGCGTACACGACGGCGTGCCCTTCCAGGCGCTCGAGCTCGTCGTCGGCGCGAGCCTCGAGTCGCTCCACGCGGCGTGCGCGCGCGATGGTCTCGCGATCCCCGAGGAGCTCGCGATCCACCTGACGCGAGAGATCGCGCACGGCCTCGCGTACGCACACCGCGCCAAGGACGAGAGCGGTCGCGCGCTCGGGCTCGTGCACCGCGACGTGAGCCCCTCGAACGTGCTCGTGAGCGAGGGCGGTGACGTGAAGCTCGCGGACTTCGGCATCGCGTTCGCGAAGAAGCGCGAGGTGGAGACCGCGCACGGCGTCTTGCGCGGCAAGCCGAGCTACATGGCGCCGGAGCAAGCGACCAAGGGCACCCTCGACGCGCGCACCGACGTGTTCGCGCTCGGCTGCACGCTGCACTTCGCGCTCACGGGCAAGAGCCCGCTCGAGGGCGACGCGGTGCTGATGAAGCTGCTCGTCGGCGAGCCAGCGCCGCTCGATCCCCGCCTGTCCGAGGACTTGCGTGCGCTGATCGCGCGCGCGCTCTCGCCCGACCGTCGCGATCGTCCGTCGAGCGCCGAGGCCTTCGCCGAAGAGCTCGACGCCGCGTACCGCAAGCGCAGCGATCGCGATGGACGTGCCGCGCTCCGCGCGTGGGTCGCGCCGCTCGTGAAGAGGGTCCGCGCCGCGCCGATCGCGGAGGCTCCACAGGTCGCATCGTCGCGTGAGGTCGCCCTACCGTTCGTGCGCCCGCCGACGACCGGTTCCGCGACGGCGGGAACAGGCGCGAACATCGAGCCCCCGCCGCCCGTGCGGGCGTGGGTGCTCACGGGCTTGGGGACGCTCGTGATCGGCCTCATCGCGCTCGAGCTCTGGTCGCTGTCGCACCCGCCGGCCGCGCCGACCGCGGAGGTCGCGACGTCGAGCGAGGTGGTCACCACGATGGAGGCCGCCGAGCCCGAGGCGGAAGCCGTGATCGTCGTCGAGGATCAGGTCGACGCGGTCGACGACTCACGGCCTGGTGAGACCGATGGCCCCGAGCCCGACGGCCTCGAGCCCGAGGACACCGAGCGCGATCCGCTCGACGACTCCGCGGTCCGTGACTCCGTCGGGCCTTCGACGGATCCCATGTCGGAGAGCGCGGCCGTTCCCGCGGCCACGACGTCGCGCGAGCGCGAGCGAGAGGCACCCGCCGCGCTCGGATGGGCGCGGATCGTCGCCGGCTGTGATCGCGCGCGTGACGGCGCGGTGAGCGTCGATGGTCGATCGATCGGTGAGCACGTGCCGACCGCACGGAGGCTGACGGCAGGCACGCACGAGGTGCGCGTGGAGACCGCGAGCGGCGAGCAGTTCGACGGAACGATCGAGGTCACCGAGTTCCACACGGAGAGTCGACCGGCCTGGTTCCGCGCCTGTCAGTGAGCGAAGAGAGAAGCACTCCGGCGGGACACTTCCTTGACGAACCGTCAGGTCATGATACTTGACGGTTCGTCAGATCATGTCGCGCCCCATCGATCACGGTCGTCGTCTCGAGCTCGCCTCACGCGCGGCGGAGATCCTCGAGCGAGAAGGCCTCGGCCTCTCCACCGAGAAGCTCGCCGCGGCGCTCGGCCTCAAGCGTCCGACGCTCCTCTACTACCTGCCCACGCACGGCCACGTGATCGAGACGGCGCTCGTGGCGCTGATGTCCGAGCAGGCCGTGCAGGTGATGGCGGCGATCGAGCAGCACACGCACCCGATCGATCGCCTCTTCGCGCAGATGAAGGCCGTGCACGCGTTCCACGCGGGGCGTGAGCACCGCATCGTGTTCCTCACGCAGGCGATCGCGACGATCGGCGGCGAGCGCGGCAAGGAGATCGTGCAGCGCGGCGTCGAGGTGTTCGCGGCGCAGCGCAAGGCCGCGGCGGATCGTGTGCGCGAGGGCATCGCGAAGGGCGACGTCGCGCCGTGTGACGCCGACGCGCTCGTCGCCACGATGCGCGCGCTCACGGACGGCCTGATGGTGCAGCGCGTGACCGACGACCTCGATCTGCGCGGCGCCCACGACGTGATCTGGA
This sequence comes from uncultured Sandaracinaceae bacterium, assembly GCA_964502175.1. GTDB lineage: Bacteria > Myxococcota_A > Polyangia > Polyangiales > Sandaracinaceae > JAFLCL01. The sequence goes on along the minus strand of CAZCVE010000007.1, from coordinate 184,475 downwards.
AGCAGCTCCTCGAGCCGCTGAAGACGAAGCCTTCCGAGAAGAAGACGAAGACGAAGCCCAAGACGAAGAAGAGGTGACGACATGTTCGGCATGAAGCTCGGTCGCGGCGCTCGCCAGCTCCGCATCGCCTACGGACGCCTCTTCCACGAGGCCAACTCGCGCTCGCCCTTGCTCACGGAGCGCGTCGACTTCGATCGCATGCACCACCTCCGTGGCGCAGAGCTCGCGAGCGCGTGTGGCCTCCGCGGCACCGAGTTCAAGTCGTTCATGCCGCACGCGGAGCTCACGGGCTTTCGTCAGGCGGCACGCCTCGCGGGGAACGTCGAGACCGTGCCGCTCACGTCGGCGCTCGCAGTGCCCGGCGGCCCGCTGTCGCGCGCGTGCTGGGACGAGCTGACGAGCGAGCTGCTCGATTCGCTGCGCGCGGCGGGGCCGATCGACGGCCTCTACCTCGCGCTCCACGGCTCGATGCAGGTCGACGGCATGGACGAGGCGCCCGAGGCGCATCTCTTGCGCGAGGTGCGCGCGACCCTCGGGCCGCGCGTGAAGCTCGCGGTCAGCTACGACCTCCACGCGAACCTGTCGTCGGGCATGGTCGATCCCGTCGACGTGCTCGTCGCGTACCGCACGAACCCGCACTGGGATCTCGCGCCCACGGGCTTTCGCGCGGGCAACCGCTTGATCCGCACGCTCCGCGGTGAGCTCGCGCCGGTGCACGCGTGGCGCAAGCTCCCGATGGTGCTCGGCGGCGGCAACACGATCGACTTCCTCCAGCCGATGCGCGGTGTGTTCCGTGCGCTGCGCGCGCTCGAGAAGGACCCGCGCGTGATCTCGGCGAGCCTCTTCATGGTGCATCCGTACACGAGCGCCGAGCACCTCGGCTGGGCCGTGCACGTCTCGACGAACGGCGATGCGCGCCTCGCGAACGAGCTGGTCGATCGCTTCAGTGATCGCGTGTGGGAAGAGCGGAAGTCACGGCTGCCGAAGATGCTCTCCGTGGACGAGGGTCTCGCCGCTGCACGCACGGCGCGCCGCGAAGGCATGAGCCTCGGGCGCCTCGGACCCGCGATCTTCGTCGACGTGGACGACGTGGTCGGCGCGGGCGCGCCGGGCGGCAACACGCGCATCGCGCGGGCCTTCCTCGCGAAGGGTCGAGACCTCGTCGCGTTCGTGCCCGTGCACGATCCCGCGCTCGTCGCGCAGCTCTGGCTCGAGAAGGACGGAGCGCGTCGCGACGTCGTGCTTCGAGGCACGCCCGGCTACGAGATGCCGGAGGTCCCGCTCGACGCGATCGTGTCGGCGCGCACGACCGGCGACTTCGGCCGCATGGTGCGGCTCGACGTGCAGCACCCCGAGGGCGGCGCGCTGCACCTCGTGGTGACGGATGGCCCGCCGCTGCCGATCCACCCGAGCTTCTGGCGCAGCGTGGGCTTGTCCGCGCGCGACGCCGACGTGATCGTGCAGAAGAACTTCTTCCACTACCGCCTCTTCTACGCGACGACCGCGTTCGCTCATTTCCCCGTGGCCACGGGCGGCGCGACGAGCTTCGACGAGGTCATCCACGCGCGCGGCATCGTGCCGACCGAGCCCGGGACGTCGCTCGAGTCGTGGCGCGACGCCGACCCGATCCTCCGTGGCGCGAAGCGCACTGCCGCTCGACCGTACGACGCGGCATCCTCGACCGTGTGAGCGGTCCGTACGATTGGTTCCCCATGCCGCACGTGCTCGACGTGCGCTGCCCGGAGTGCCGTGGCTGCGCGCGCTTCGAGCACGTCGAGGTGGTGCGCGTCGCGCGCAAGATCGACCTGCCGTGGTTCCGCGAGAGCCCGTGGTTCGAGGTGCGCTACTTCCGACGCAAGCACGTGGGCGAGAGCCACTGGGGCGCGATCTACTTCGCGGGTCTGTGGGGGCCACCCGCGACGACGATCCGCGATCTGCCCGAGGGCTACGAGCCCGCGCAGTGGGCGCACCGACGCACGTGGGAGCGCTCTCACGCGCTCGACGAGGGCAGTCTCGTCTGCGCTTGCGGCATGCGTCGCAAGCACACGCTCGCGTGGCCGCACGACGCGTACTTCCAGCTCGAGCACCGACGCGAGGTGCTGTGGGCGTTTCATCGCGAGCACGCGGGCCTCTTGCGCGAGTACGTCGCTGGCACCGATCGCAACCCACGACGCTCGCGGTACAGCACGCTGATGCGCCGCGTGCCCACGTCGTTCCTCACGGCGAAGGCGCGAGAGAGCGTCGTGAAGAAGCTCAATCGGTTGTTGTCGGTGTGAACGCCGACGGTTTGCAGCGCATCCTCAAGCCATGAACCGCGTCCTCGTGGTGATCGCGCTCTTCCTCGGACTCGCGACGAGCGGTGCCGCTGCACAAGAACCCCCTGCACGAGAGAGTGCGGTGCAGCGGCCGACACACTGCGAGCGCGCATCGGAGCCCGGGACCTGGCCGGCAGTGGGCGAGCCTGCGGCCGGGACCGACACATCAGCGGTCTCGACACGCGAGGCCCGAGGTGTGGTGCGCGCGTTCCGCAGGCACTGGGCGCGCGTGCCGCACACCGGCGTGGTGCTGCGCCTCTTCACCGAGTGCATGGTGTCGTCCGACGAGCACTTCGTGGTGCGTCGGGTGACGCGCGCGACCGTGGAGTCGACGCTGCGCAGTGACGCGGTGCGCCTCGCGGGCGATCCATCGACGCTGCCGAACGTGCCGTGGGCGTGGGAGATCTACTGGGGCGGCGCGTCACGACGGCTCGTCCCATCGGGCCCCGTCAGCATGTTCCTCTCAGCGGATCTCCGAACGCTGCTCGGCGCGGTACAGCACCTCGAAGGCTGAGGCCTCGCGCTGCGCTCACATGCTCTCCCGAACGATCGTGTAGTCCGTGAGGGCAGGCAGAGGCGTCGTGCCGCTCGGCGTGATCATCATGATCCCCGACTCGGCGACCCACGCGCGCAGGCACGCGAAGCGACCCCCACCGAGCGCGGGGAGCGACCACGGCGACTCGCCAGCGCGCAGCATCCGTTGGAGCTTCACTTCTTGGACCGCGAGCCCCACGGCGGTGCGCACCTCGAGCACGCACACTTGCGCCAGGAGCGGCGCGATGGGCGAGAACGTCGCGCCCTCCGCGACGAGAAACGCCTCGACCTCTTCGGCACTGCCCGAGTGAAACCCGTAGGAGCAGCTCGCGCTCTGGAGGACGGTCGACAGGAACTCGGGAACGATCGCCAAGAGGTCCATCATCGTCTTCGCGAGCACGACGCCTTCGTCGACGTGCGCGATCGGAGGCTCGGGCAGCGCGGCGAAGAGCGCAGCGTTGAGGTGCGACTCGGGAGCGCAGAGAAAGAACAGGCACTCTCGAACTGCCGAGTCGGCGGGGATGTGAGCGCTGAGCGCGGGGGCCACGTCGCGCACCCGATAGACGACGATGACGCGTGGGCGCGGCTCGGTGACCGGAGCGGTCGGAGCCGCAGGCGCGCGCTCGACGGCCTTCATGCCGTCGCCGTCCCACTGCCATCCCGAGGTCGCGACCACGACGCCTCGCTCGCGCAGCGTCGTGGTCGTCGACACGGACAGCGCGAAGGGCTGCGGGCAGCTGACGAAGCGCAGCTTCGAGCAGGTGAGGAGCGCCTCGTCGTCGTCGAACGCGCCGATGAGCGCGATGTGCTCGAGCGCTGGATGATCGGTGAGCGAGCGGAGCGACCGACGCTCCTCCACGAAGCCATACGCATCGAGCGAGAGCGTCTTCATGCGCGGCAGCCGAGCGAGGCCCTCGAGCGATCTCACTACGTAGAGGTCGCTCTCGCCGCCCGTGTCGAGCGCGCCTGCTTCGAGGCCGAGTCGATCCGCGAAGCGCGACTCGAGCCACCTGTAGATCTCCGAGCCGCCGTCGAAGCTGAGCACCTCGATCACCGACAGCGCGTCCGGCTCGATCTCGGTGCGGGCGAGCTCTTCGACGGCGAGCGCGAGCATGCGCCAGTCCTTTCCGTTCGACGTGTCGAGCCGTCCGCGGCGATCGACGAAGCGCTTGTCGAGCCGTACGCGCGATGCCGCCCGCTCGAGGGCAGGCTCGAGCGTCTGCGTGTCGAGCGATCCCTTCGCGAGGAGGGCATCGAGGATCCCGAGCGAGAGGCCGCGATCACCGACGAGCCCGATCAGCGTCTGCATGGCTCGCAGCGTACGTCGCGAAGCGGGCTCACTTCTCGCTCCGCAACCCCGCGAGATCCTTCAGCGGGATCGGGACCGTGCAGGCGAGCAGAATCGCCGACGAAACACGGGCAGAACGCGACGGATGCACGGTGTGCCTGAGGCGCCCTGTGATCTCGGGCACTTGCAGACGGAGAAGTGACCCTCTAAGCGGGCGCGATGCGTGCGGTCGTGATCGGTGGCAGTGGGTTCGTGGGCAAGCGGCTGGTCGAGATGTTGGCGGGTGAGGCCGTCGAGGGCTGGCCGCGCTTCGACGCGATCGTGACCGTCGATCGCGCGCCGTTCCGGGGCGCGTTGCCGAAGGGCGTGACCGAGATCCGCGCCGACATCACGAAGCCCGACGAGCTGCGTCGCGCGCTCGTGGGCGCGCACACCGTGTTCCACCTCGCGTCGGTCGTGCACGTGGGCCTCAGCAAGAGCGCGGTGATCGACGACGTGAACGTGCGCGGCACGCAGAACGTCGTCGACGCGTGCCGCGCGCTCGACGTGCCGTTCCTCGTCTACACGAGCTCCGAAGACGTCGTGCTCGATCGTGAGCCCGTCGCGGGCGGCGACGAGTCGATCGCGTATCCAGCCGAGCCCATCCACGACTACGTGCGCACGAAGATCGAGGGCGAGCGCATCGCCCTCGCCGCGAACGGTTCGAAGCTCGCGAACGGCGGTGTGCTCCACACCTGCGCCGTGCGGCCGACGCACGTGTACGGGCCCGACGATCCGCACGCGATCCCCACGGCGCTGAAGGAGATCGCCGCCGGCAAGATGCCCATCCTCATCGGCGATCCGCGCGCGCGCTTCGACGTCGTCTACGTCGACAACGTCGTGCACGCGCACCTGCTCGCGGCCTCACGCCTCCAGGACGAGTCGACGCGCGCGAAGGTCGCGGGGCGCGCCTACTTCGTGGGCGAAGACAACGCGATCAACTTCTTCGACTTCCTCCGCCCGTACGCCGCGGTCCATGGCGTGACGATCCCCACGCGCCGCCTCCCCAAGCGCGTCGCGTTCGCGATCGCCGATCTCAACGCGCTCGTGCACCGCGCGACGGGCCTCGAGCCGACGTTCCATCGCTTCCACCTCTACGTGATCGGACAGGACTTCTTCTTCTCCGATCGACGCGCGCGCGAAGAGCTCGGCTATGCGCCGCTCGTCACGCCGAGCGAAGGCCTCGAGCGCACCAAGACGTGGGTGAAGACCCTCACGCTGTAGTTTCCCGCGCCTCCGGCGCTCCATGCGGGGGCCCGACCCCCGCACCCCCATCGCTCCTACGTCGCTGCGCTCCTCCATCGCTCGCGCCTCAAGGGGGCTACGCCCCCGCCGGCTGGCTCCCCACATCTCTCCTCACGCTGCGTTGGCGGCGAACGAGAGATCGAGCTCCCAGCCGCGCGCCACACAGCGCGCAGGGATCCGCATCGACTCGGGGACGCGCGGGTGGCTCGCGAACGGGCCGGGCACGCGCACGCGCTCGGGACGATCGACGACGAAGCGCGCCTCGTGGCGCCCGCGGTAGGCGCGGAGCAGGTCGTCGAGGTCGGCGCGCTCGCCGACGTAGCGCTCGCGCGACGGAAGCCGAGCGAGCACGTACGGCACCCACGGGTAGCCGGCGTAGCGCTCGAACACCGTCTTCACGTTCCAGAAGCCGCGCTTCTGCGCGTTGTCCTCGGAGAGCATGAAGTCGTCGTTGATCTCGAGGATCTCAGGCGAGCTGAGCCACTCGCCCCACACGCGCTGGTGGATCACGCCCTGCCACCACGTGACGCTCAGCTCTTCCGCGAGCTCGGTGTGCTCGTGTCGCGCGCCCGAGCGGAGCTCGTTCGCGAGGAAGAGCAGGTGCACCACCTCGTGGATCACCTCGTCGACCGCGATGAACACCTCCATCGCGACGAGGCCCTCGGGGTGATCGGCGATGCGCGCGTAGCGCGTGCGGCGCAGCTCTCGGTAGTAGTCGAAGCTGCCGATGAACTGGCCCGCGTGCGTGACGCCCGCCTTGGTCGCGAGGTTCGTCTGACAGGTGAGGCCTTCGTCGATCATCACGTCCAGCAGCGTCGCGACGTCGTCGAACACGGTGCTCTCGTGCGCCGCGGCGTGGAGCACGCGTCGGTAGCGCGCGAGCACGTCGAGCGTCTCGTCCGCGTGGCGATGGCCGATCGCGATCGTCGGCTCACCGGGCAGCTGCGGCCCGAGGCGCGCGGTCCGGGGCGGCGCGAGCGCGGGCGTGGTGATCACGGGCGTCTCGAGCTCGCGCGTCGCGATCCGCTCCACACGACCGAAGACGAGATCACGCTCGCGATCGGGCACGAGCCCCGCGAGGCCGTAGCGACCGAGCTCGAAGGCGGCCTCGAGATCCCCGTCGTCCACGAGCGCGAGCACGCGATGCGGGTGGAGCAAGCGACGCGCGCGACGCGGATCGTCGTAGAGCGTACGCAAGAGGCCGTGAGCGAGTGAGAGCGCGGCGGCACCACGTGCATCGATCACGAGCGCGCGAGCGCCTGGGGTGAGGAGACGCTTCATCAGCGTGGCCACCTGCGTGTGGTGGGCGAGGCGCGGATGGAGCGGCTGCGGCCCGAACGAGAGGAGCGCGCTCATCGCTCAACCACGCACGTAGTACGCGTCTTCGCCCGCATCGTAGTAGGCCGCGTCGTCCGGCACGACGGCCGCGTCGTCAGCCACCACGGCCGCGTCGTCGACGTACGGCGTGCCAGCGTCCGCGACGAGCACGACGGCGTCCGGCGGGGCGAACGCAGCGTCGGGCGCGGCCGAGGCGTCGGTGCTCTCGGCCATGTGAGCCGAGCCACACGCCGAGAGCGTGAGACACGCGGCCGAAGGAAGGAGGAGCGCGAATCGGGGCGTCATGACGGGTGAGTGCCGCCGCGCGCGGTTTCCGTCACCGGCGGCCGAACTTTCTCGAGACGCCCCGCCGAGTCGCGAGAACGCTCACCCTCGGGGCCTCCACCCACGCGCTCGCGCGGTAGGGTCCCGGCATGCCGCGCAAAGCGACGAACTACTGGGACTACATCAAGGTCGAGGAGATCACGTCGCTCCAGGGCGGGCTCGAGGCGACCGACGCGGGCCTCGAGAACGACGAGGTGATGTTCATCACCATCCACCAGATCGACGAGCTGTGGCTGAAGCTCGCGCTGCGTGAGCTCGTCAGCGTGCGCGACCTCTTCAAGCAGGAGCGCGTGCCCGAGCAGTCGCTCGCGTCGGCCGTGCGCGGTCTTCGTCGCATGGCGCTCTTGTTCGGGCTCATCGCCGATCACTTCCCGCTGATGGAGACGATGACGACGCGCGACTACCTCGCGTTCCGCGACAAGCTCAGCCCCGCGAGCGGCTTCCAGTCGGCGCAGCTACGCGAGATCGAGATCCTGATGGGCCTCTCGGACGCCGAGCGCATCCCGCTCGGTCACGAGGGCAGCTACATGCGCGCGCTCAAGTCGGCGGACGGAACCGAGAGCGCCGCGTCGCGTCGCGTCGCGCGCCGCAAGGAGGATCTGCCGACGCTCAAGGAGTCCATCACCGCGTGGCTCCATCGGACGCCGATCCAGGGCTCCACGCCCGATCGCGCAGACGACATCGAGGTCGTGCACCGCTTCGTCGACGCGTACTGCGGCGCACAAGCGCGGGAGGTGGACGAGGCGATGAAGCTCGCGGTGCACGACGCGCTGACCGAGCGCGACGTCGAGCGGCTCGGCGAGCGCTACGCGAGGGAGAAGGCCGGCGCGCGCGCGTTCCTCGAGGCGACCGATCAGCCCGAGGCTGATCGTGCGCGTGTCTCGCGCGTGCGCGCGGCGCTCGTCTTCATCGAGAGCTACCGCGAGCTGCCGCTGCTCGCGTTCCCGCGCGAGGTGATCGACTCGCTCGTCGCGCTCGAGCAGTCGTTCGTCGTGTTCCGTCAGCGCCACGCGCGCATGGTGGAGCGCGTGATCGGCCGACGCGTGGGCACGGGCGGCTCGGCGGGCGTCGACTACCTCGACCAGACGGCGCTGAAGTACCGCATCTTCCACGACGTCTGGGCCACGCGGACGCTGCTCATCCGAGAGACCGCGCTACCGCCCGTGGAGAAGCCCGAGGCCTACGCCCTCGGCGTCGGCCAGTAGAACGAACGCGTCACTCGGTAGGGCAGACGCATCCCTCGTGTGGCTCGATCATGGGTAGGGCGGGGGCTCGTCCCCCGCCGCTAGACAGCGTCGGGCGGTAGGCCGATCAACCCGAGCGCCGCGCCGGTGAGCATCTCGGTGAGGTGTGGGTCGTCGAGCTTCTCGGGCGTGAGCTCGATGATCTTGAAGAGGCACGCGCGCATCGAGTGCACGAAGAGCATCGCGAGCAGCTCGGGGTCGCGACCGCGCGCGAGCTCGGGGTGCATGCGGAGGTGCATCAGCGTCATCGCCACCGCGCGCTCGAGGCCCTCGCGCACCTCGCGTGTCTGCTCCGCCATCGGCAGGATCTCCGCGACGCCCACGTAGAGCGCGCGATCGTTGCGGTAGAGCGCGACCATCTCCTCGACGGCGATGCGCAAGAGCGCCACGGGCGACGCGTCGACCGCGCGCACCGCCACGGCCTGCATGAGCTCGATGTCCTGCGCGAGGCGACGCTCGAAGAACGCCGCGATCATCGCCTCCTTGTCCGGGAAGTACTGGTAGAGGGAGCCCACCGACACGCCCGCGCGCTCCGCGACCTTCGCCGCGGTCGTGCGTCGGTAGCCACCGCGCTCGAAGACCTGTCCCGTCGCCTCGACGATCGCGTCGACGGTCGCCTTGCTGCGCGCCTGCCTCGGCGCCTTGCCGCGTCTCGTTGCCACCGAGGCACGGTACGTCAAACGTGGAGCCTCGCGGATCGACCTCGTAGAACCCTTACGATCGTGGGCGATCGTGAGGTGGAAACGCGAGTGGTGGAGACCGGTTCGCGGCCCCACCCTGGGGTCATCCAAGGGAGGCGACGATGCTGGTCAAGGACGCGCTCGCTCAGTACTTCGCGATCAACGGCTTCACCACGGCGGCGTACACCGCGCCCACGGTGGAGATCCCGATCGGCCCGCTCACGGTGTCGCTGCCGAACAGCGCGGGCCGCAAGAAGGTCGTGAAGCTGCACGACCTCCACCACCTCGCCACGGGCTACGGCACCGACCTCACCGGTGAAGCCGAGATCGGCGCGTGGGAGCTCCGCGCAGGCTGCCGGAGCGTCGCCGCGTACGTGTACAACGGCATGGCCGTGGCGATGGGCCTCCTCATCTCGCCGATCCGCACCACGCGGGCGTTCCTCGACGCCCGCCACTCGACGACGCTCTACCGCCTCGGCCTCGACTACGACGCCGCGCTCGAGCTCGACCTCCTCGAGCTCCGACGACGGATGGGCGTCGAGCGCGAAGGCATGGCGACCCGCAACCCGGTGCGCCTGCACGGAGCCGCCCCCAAGACCCCGAGCACCGCGACCGCCTGACGACGAGCCGTCGTCCTGCGTGGCAGTCGACCTCGGACTCGAACGCCGTGCGCGCGCTACCAGCCATTGGCGTCGGGGATCCCCGTCCCAGCGTCCGCTCCGCGCAGCACGGCGATGGGCTCGTGGCAGACGTAGCCATGCATCGTCTCGACACATCGCCCGACGCAGATCGGATCGTCGGTGTCGGGTTGGCAAGGCACGACACAGCGGCCTGCCTCGCACGCAACGAAGCGTGGGTGTTGGCAGTCCTCGAGGGTCAGACATGTGTCTTCGCTGGGGAGCGAGCAGATGAGCGTCACCTCCTCTTCTTCCGCTGAGCCGACGTTCACGCAGCGCGAGTCAGCGGGACACCACTCGCCGATCAACGGACAACTCTCACGACAGCGACCGCCCGAGCAGAGCCAGCCACCACACGATTCGTCGTCGACGCAGGGCGCGCCGAGCGGAGGGCTCGCAGGGACGCATCCGACGAGAAGGAGTCCGAGGCACAGCCACCGCATTGGTCTCAGGCTACCCCACGCGGTACGGTCGCGGCGCTTGACGAGCCCGCTGCGCGATCCGCTCACCCTCGCCAACGCGTGGCGCTTCCCGCTGCAGTCGGACGACTCGAAGCGTGATCTGGTGAAGGGCGCGCTGTGGCTCGCGGTGCCGATCGTCGGCTGGCTCATGAACATGGGTCACCGGATCCGCATCGTTCACAACATGCACCACGGCCGCCCTGCGTGGCCTGCGTGGAACGACGCGCGCGATCTGCTCTTCCACGGCGCGATGACGTTCGGCGGCATGGCCTACTACGGCGCGCCCGGCGTGACGCTGATGGCGCTCGGCTATTGGTTCGCGAGCTGGCCTCTCGCGATCACGGGCCTGCTGCTCTGGGGGGGCGCGGTGATCGCGATCCCCGGCTACATGAGCCACTACTGCAAGGAGCTCGACCCGCGCGAGATCTTCGATCCGTTCCGCGCGCTGCGCCGCGTCTACGAAGGCGGCTGGATGTACTGGAAGGCGTGGTCGATCGTGATCCCGACGATGCTCGTGTCGTTCGTCGGGCTCCTCGGCTTCGGCGTGGGGTTCTTGTTCACGAGCGTGTGGTTCTGGCAGGTCGCCGCGTTCTGCTTCGCGACGGTGTTCACGCAGCGCTTCGATCTCGACGGCGACGCCCGACGCTGAATCTCGACGTTCGAGCGCGCACGACGGTTGCGAAACGCAGCCACAACGGGCACGAAGGGCACATGCTCGACTGGTTCAGCGGGATCGACGATGCGTCCACGTGGGTCGACCTCCTCACGCTCGTCGTGATGGAGATCGTGCTCGGGATCGACAACCTGGTCTTCATCTCGATCCTCGTCTCACGCCTCCCACAGAGTGAGCGCAAGCGGGCGACCCAGATCGGCATCGCGCTCAGCGTCGTGATGCGCATCGTCCTCCTCTTCGGCATCCGCGCGGTGATGGGGCTGACGGCGCCGCTCTTCACGCTGCTCGGCCGGGGCTTCTCGGGCCGCGACCTCATCCTTCTCGTGGGTGGGCTCTTCCTGATCGGGAAGGCGACGATCGAGATCCGCAACAAGGTGGAGGGCATGCACGAAGATGAAGATTCGGCGGCGAACAGCCCACCGGTCCCGCTCGGCAGGATCCTCGCGCAGATCGTGCTGGTCGACCTCGTGTTCTCGCTCGACTCCATCATCACCGCGGTCGGCATGGTCCCGCCCGAGCAGATCTGGGTGATGGTGTGTGCCGTGATCGCGGCGGTGATCGTGATGGTCACCTTCGCCGAGCCCGTCGGCCGCTTCGTCAACGGCAACCCCAGCGTGAAGATCCTGGCGCTGTCGTTCCTCGTGCTCATCGGCGCAGTGCTCGTCGCCGACGGCACCGGCCACCACGTGCCCAAGGGCTACATCTACTTCCCCCTCGCCTTCTCGGTGAGCGTGGAGGCCTTGAACCTCCGCTTCCGCAAGAACGTGAAGAAGAAGGAGGCGCCTCCGGCAACCCTGACGTGATCGTTCGCCCGATCGCGAAACGGACCGATGGGCCCGACCGTGACAACGAGCCCGAGAAAAAGTTTCGCCGATCACGCAACACGGCGATCGAACCACCGATGAAGACGCCACTCCCGACGGGAGGAGAAAAGGTGGTGTCTCATGGTGATCGTGATCGGTTGGATCTGGGCGGCGGTGGGTGCGGCGATGGTGGCGTGGCTCATGGAGCGGCAGGCGGCGGTGGATCGGGCCGCCCTCGATCGAGGAGAGATTCTGGTCGTGCGCGGTGAGGACTCGAGCCTCGCGTTCGCGGTGTGTGCGCTCTTCCCGATCGCAGCGCCGTTCTTTCTCGCGAAGGCGCGCGGCGGAAAGGGCTTCCTCGAGGGCGTGTTGATCCTCGTCGGCGCGACTTTCATGAACTTCGTGACCCTTGTCGGCCTCCTGCTGCTGCGTGGGCATTGAAGAGGAGCGCGGGACAGGTCGCGCGGTCGGATCGGGCGCGGTATCTCTCGCGCGTCATGAAGCCTCACTCGCTCTCCGTGCTCCTCGCTGCCGGCGCGGCCTTCGCGCTCGGCGTGATCGTGTCGGGCCCTTCTCGCGATGCGCGCGCGCAGGACGCGGGCGTGGACGCGGGCGCCGAGGCTGCCGCGCCCGCGGCGCTCGCGTGCAACGAGCAGAGGCCGATCGACTACCTCGTTCGCGGCAACTGGGTGACCAAGGCGCGCATGACGCGCGAAGAGATCCGCGCGCGTCGCGAGCTCGCCGCGCAGGCCGTGCGCTTCCGGACGGAGCACTACGGCTACTTCACGGGCTTCGGTCGACCCGAGTGGAACGCGCGCACGCCCATGCAGAACGCGGGAGGCACGCGCTTCATGGGCATCCGCGTGCGCATCAACAGCTCGATCCATCCGGCGCTCGCGTGCGCGGAGCAGGCGATCCAGGCCGAGTGCGGAAGCTCGCCGTATCGGGCGCAGCGCCTCTCCGGCATTCGCGATCGAAACACGTATCACAACGGCGAGATCTCCAATCACGTGTACGGCATCGCGCTCGACATCGATCCGAGCATCAACACCTGCTGCGGCTGCGTGCCGCCGTGGACCGATCACCCGATGTGCGCGCAGGAGGCGACCTCGATCTTCGAGCGCATGCAGATGCCCGAGTGCTGGGTGCGGCAGTTCGAGCGCTTCGGCTGGTACTGGCTCGGACGCGACACGCTGCAGGACACGATGCACTTCGAGTTCCTCGGCGATCCCACGCAGATCACGCCCGCCGCAGGCACCGCACCGATCCGCCTGGCGCCCCTCGACACGCCGTGGCCCACGCCCGTCGCTGCACGACGCGCGGCCGCCACGCCCGCGCGGCCTCGTCGCTGAGATGACGCTCGAGGTGATCGCCGAGGCGTCGCCGAACGGGACGCTGCGGAGCTTCGGCGCGTACGTTCCATCGATCGACGGACGTGGGCGCGTCGCGTTCCAGGCCACGCGCGCCGACGGCGCGACGCGCGTGCTCGTCGGTGACGGAGGCACGATCGACACGCTCGCGTGCGACGGACCGCATGCTGATCACGAGGTCGTGAGCCACCCCGTGATCGGGTCGCGCGGCATCGCGTGGATCGCGCGGCGCGGCACGAACGACGCGCTCCTCTTCCACGATGGGACGCGCGTCGAAGCGCTGGTGGACAACACGTACCCCGGCGTCGACGCGATCGGGCCGCTCGGTCCGACGGCGGATGATCGCGGAGCGATCGCCGTGCGCGCGAGCTGGCACGGTCGACCCGCCGCCATCGTGCTCCGCGATGGTCTCGTGGACATCTGGTGCGACCGAACGCTGCCGCGCATGGCGGGCCTGCCGCTGCTCGCGGAGGGCGATCTCGTCGTGCGCGCGGACGACGTGCGCGGCCGCAACGTGATCCTCCGCGTGCGCGGGAACGAAGAGAGCGTTCTGCTCGCGACGGGCAAGAACCTCGCGTCGATCGGCTCGTTTCCTTCGGTCGATGGCGCGCGCGTCGCGTGCGGCGTGAGGCGCGCCGATGGAACGGAGGCGCTCGTCGAGGTGCTGCCCGATCCACAGCACCTCCACGTGATCCTCGAGGCGGGCGCCGACTTCTCCAGCCTGCGCGGCGTGCTCGTCGCAGGCGAGCACACCGTCTTCTACGCGACGCCGCACGACGGCGAGCTCGCGGTGTACGTGCTCGGACGCGAGCCGCGACGCATCGTGGGCCTCGGCCAGAAGCTCGATGGCTCGCGCGTGTCGGACCTCGCGCTCAATCCAGTCTCGATCCACCGTGACGGATGGTTGGCGATCCGGCTCGCGCTCGAAGACGGCCGCGAGCGCATCGTCCGCGTAGCGCTCGGCCCGCTCGAGCGATGACGCGAGCGCGATCCGCGCTCGCAGCGGCCCTCGGGATCGTCGCGATCGGCCTCGCGGGCTCCGCGGTGCGCGTGCGATCACAGACGACCGTGACGCGCGTCGCGGTCGTCGTGCACGCAGACTCGCCCGATCGCACGTGGATCGATGCGCAGCTCGCCCAGGCGAACACGCTCTTCGCTCCTTCGGACGTGGCGTTCGAGATCGTCGAGCTGCGCGCGAGCCCACCCGGCGCCTCGCTCGCGTCGATCGACGATCGGCCCGCGCGCGACGCGCTCGGCGCGCGCGTGACGACGAGCCGCGCAGGAGAGCCGACGCGCGTGAACGTGTTCCTCACGGATCGCCTCGTCGACGTCGACGATCCACCGAACGAGCGCATGGGCGTGCACTGGCGTCGTCGTCGATCACGCAACGTGCACTACGTGATCGTGTCGCTGCGCGCGTGGCCGACGACGCTCGCGCACGAGCTCGGTCACTACTTCGGCAACCTGCACAGCCCCACGCCCAACAACATCATGAGCTACACGCGCGACGGAACGACACCGCCGTTCTTCGACGCCGCACAGCTCGCGCGCATCCGCAGCCACACGCGGCGCTACGTGCGCGCGGGCCTCGAGACGCGCGCCCCTACTCCGTGATGCAGAGCTCGACGCGGTTCACGATCAGCGAGCCGCTCGGAGGGCCGGGGTAGATGCGGAGCAGGATGCCGTCGTCGCCCGCGGTGAACGCGTCGGTCGCGTCGGCGTCGTACCACTCGTAGGGCGCACTGTTGGCGACGAGATCCGAGCCACCCGTGCCGTCGAACGTCTGCCACTCGAAGCTGCCGCTCGAGCCCGTGCTGAACGAGCGACCGTAGATCGCGAGCGTGACGTTCGAGAGGCTCGAGAGGCCTCCGAAGCTGAGCTCGACGTCGATGAAGCCAGTGCCCGAGAGATCGAGGCCGCCCTCGCCGAGGAAGATGTCGTCGAAGACGGGGCGGTAGCCGATCGACCGCGAGTTGGCGGTCACGCGCCAGCGCGAGGTGTCGGGCAGCGTGTTCGCCTCGTAGCGGACGTACGCGGTCGAGCCCGCGCCCGAGCCGTCCCAGCGGAAGCGCACGACGTGCGTGCCGGCCACCCCCGAGAGACACGCAGCGCCCATGCGCGCGTCGGGGGCGACGAACGCATCGCGCGACGCGAACGCGTCGGGCACGGTGAACGCATCGATCGGTGCGAACGCGTCCGCCGGTGTGAAGACATCGAACGGGAACGCGTCGCGCGCGAGGAAGGCATCGTCGATCGTGAACGCGTCGTCGGTCGTGAAGGCGTCGGTCGGATCGTCCTCACCAGCATCACGATCGTTCGCATCGAGTGGAGGGCCAGAGTCGTCGACGAGGACATCGAGGCGGGCATCGCGCGTCGAGGCGTCGTGCGTCGTGGCATCGATCGAAGACGCGTCGCGGGTGTCGAGGCCTGCGTCACCACCACGGCCGGGATCACATCCGAGGGCGAGCACCGAGAGGACGAGGAGCGAGCGACGCATCGCAGACGCGTAGCACGCGCGCGCGCGACGGCCGTATGCTCGCGGCATGAGCGAAGGGCCTGATGCGCTCGTCCCTGCGTCGCTGCGCTACTTCGTGTCGGTCGCCGAGCACGGCGGCCTGACGGCCGGCGCGCGCGCGCTCGGCATGAGCCAGCCCGCGCTGACGGCGGCGATGAAGGAGCTCGAGCGCGCGCTCGACACCACGCTCTTCGTGCGCACCTCGCGCGGCGTGACGCTGACGCGCACGGGCGAGACGCTGCTCGTGCACGCGCGCGGCCTCTTGCGAGCCGCGGGCGAAGTGAAGAGCGCCATCGACGATCTCGAGCACGAGCCGCGCGGGCGCTTCGTGCTCGGCTGTCACGAGAGCCTCGGCGCGTACTTCTTGCCCGGCTTCTTGCCGCGCTTCTTCCACGACCATCCCGCGATCGAGGTGGCGCTGTGGAACGGCAACTCGAAGAACGTGCTCGAGGCGGTGGTCGATCGACGCATCGACGTGGGCATCGTGGTGAACCCGAGCGCGCACCCCGACGCGGTGATCGTTCCGCTCTTCACCGATCGCGTCGCGCTCATCGCGAGCGCGGCGCTGCGCGCGACCCGAGAGGGCGATCCGCTCGCGCTGCTGGACGAGATGCCGCTCGTGTACGTGCCCGTGCTCTCGCAGGTGCAGTGGATCTTGGCGAAGCTGCCCGAGACCAAGACCCCGCGGCGGCATCTCACGTGCTCGAGCATGGAGCTCGTGAAGAGCCTCGTCATCGACGGCGCGGGCGTCGGCATCTTGCCGCGCCGGGTGGCCGCGCATGGCCTCGCGCCGGGCACGCTCGTGGACCTGGCGCCCGCCGCGCCCGGCTTCGATGACGCGATCGCGCTCGTTCGTCGCGTGGACCTCCACGAGACGCGCGCGGCGCGCCTGCTCCTCGACGCGCTCAAGGCGCACGGAAAGGCGCTCGATCGTCGAGGCGACGAGACGCTCGCGCCTCCCGCGCCGAGCGCGCGCCGCAAGAAGCGCTGACGCGCTCGATCAGTCCGACGGCGGCCCGCCGTAGTCGGCGCCCGGATCGCCCATGCCTGCGTCGAAGCCTGCGTCTTCGAACATCGGAGGTCCGCCGTACTCCGCGGCCGGTGCGCCCGCGTCGTCCTCGAACGCAGCGTCGTCCGGAAACGGCGTGCCGTACGCAGAGATGACTCCTCCGGCGTCGGGCTCCCGCGCGGCGTCGGGCGTGACGACGCCAGCGTCTTGGTTCCGCCCATGGTCGTCGTAGCAACCCGTCACGGCGGTCGAGGTGGCGAGCGCGGCGCCCACGATGGCAGCGCGTGATCGCTTGATGAGCGTGCGCTGCGGCGGCGCCTGACGAGGCGAGACATCACCGCAGAACGGACACGCCGCCTCGGACAGTCGAACGTGACGGGCACAACCGGGACATGGCACGAGCTGACGCATGCCGGACGCATCAGCAAACATCGCGCCTGCTCTGGTAGACGAGGAAGAGTCGTTCGTCGGGGCGCCCTGCGGCGGCGGAGCGCAGCTCCCCCTGGAGCAGCGAGGATGAGGAGCGAAGCGACGAAGGACGAGCGGGGGTCTGGGGGCCCAGGGGCCCCAGGGGCCCCAGGGGCCCCCGGTCCGAGCGCCGGAGGCGCGGAAAATCAGTGCATGTCGTCGAGGGTCGCGAGCGCGCCCTCGACGGCGAGCTCGACGCGCTCACCGTGGTGGCGGTTCGTGACCTGCGTGTCCTCGTCGAACGCGGCCATCAGGTTGAGCTCGGTGCGCGCGTCGGCGCTCTCGGCGACCTTGGTGCACCAGTGTCGCCGCGCGAACGCGCCCGGCGTGGTGCGGGCCCGATCGACGAGGCTCTCGGGCGAGAGCACGGCTGCGTCGGTCGTGATGTCCGAGAGCTCCCAGACATCACCCTCGTATGCGGAGCGCCCACTCATGCGTCCACCTCCAGCATCTCGCGCAGCACCGCGTCGCGCTGGACGCGCGATCGAAGCGCAGCCTTGGCCAGCCGAAGGCGGCTGTAGACCGTGTTGAGCGGAGCGCCCGTCATCTCCGCGACCTCTTCCATCGGAAGGCCGAGGCAGATGCGGAGCGCCAGGGCCTCGCTCTGCGGATCGGGCAGCTCGGCGAGCAGCATGCGGACGAGCACGCGGCGGCGCTCGCGCAGGAGCTGCTTGAACGGACGCCGGTTCGTCGTGTCGGCGTGTCCCTCGAGGATCGCGGCCTCCTCGTTGGTCACGCGCTGCGCGCGACGGCGACCGGCGATGCACACGCGCACGGTGATGCGCGTCGCGTAGTGAAGGACGCTCGAGCGACCCTCGAACGCACGCAGCGCGCGGATGAACGCGACGAGCGACTCCTGCGCGAGGTCGTCGATGTCGGGATGTCGCGACCCGAGGATCGCGCGCGCGACGTCGTGCACCCGTGGACCGACGCCGCGCACGAGCGACTCGGTCGCTGGACGATCGCCGAGCGCAGCAGCCCGCGCGAGCGCGAGCCACGGATCGAGCGAGGGGAAGGCCTCGTCGAGCGCGCCGGTGTCGGCGGGCGCGAGCTCGCCGAGATCGAGGTTGGGATCCTGCTCGTGTAGAGCGAGAGACGCTTCGACGGATTCCAAGGACAACCTCCGGGATGCGTGCCCCTAGTAGGACGGGACCCGGAGAACCTGTCAACGCGCGCCGAAGGTTTTCACATCGGCCCCAGAACACTGGAGTTTTTACGACGACCTCGGGCGCGCCCTCGCGAGCTGGGCCCGATCAGCGCGTCTGGCAGTAGCCAGCCGGGGCCCGCTGGATGTCGCGGAGGCGGATGCGCGCTTCGGCGACCTGAGGCGATCGGGGGTGGGCGCGCTGGAGCGTCTCGAGCGCCGTGCGCGCCGAGTCGCACTCGTGGAGGCGGTAGAAGGCCTCGCCCATCGCGAGCAGGGCGGCCGGCACCTGATCGCCCGTCGAAAAGTCCGCGATGATGCGGCGCAGCTCACCGAGCGCCGTCGCGGGGCGATCCTCTTGGAGGTAGCTCTGGCCTACTCGGAACTGGGCGTCGTCCGCGCGCGGGTCGGTCGCGTGTCGGGTGACGAACGCTCGGTAGAGCGCGCGCGCGGTGGAGAAATCGCGCGCTTCGAAGGCGACGCCTGCGGCTCGGAAGTGATCGTCGACGGCGGCGGGGATCTGGGCGTCGTCGACGGGCATGTCGACGCCCGCGCGTCGCGCGAGCTGCTTCATGCGGCCTTCGTAGTCGCGCTGCTGCTCGCCGAACTCCTCTTGGAGGCGCGTGAGCTCGTGCCGGATCTCGTCGATCTGGCCGGTCTGCGACATGAGGCGCGTCTCGAATTCGTCGACACGTGCGCCCGTGTCGGCGCTGTTCTGCGTCACGAGCTTCGTCGCCCGCTCGAGCACGGACTCGAGCTCCGCGACCTTCGCGTGCGCGTTCTCCATCTGCGTCGTGTAGCCCTGCGCAGTGCCCTCGAGCGTGGTGAGGCGCTCTTCGCAGGTCGCGGCGCGGCGCTCGAGGGCGGTGCCCTGATCCGCGCTCGTCCAGAGGAAGCAGCCCGACAGCGCAGCGCTCGCGGCGCACGCCAACGTCGCCAGCATCGCCCGCGACGGAAGCCCTGAATGGACCGAGCCCACCGACCCGCGCGAAGCGGAGTGGGTGGGCTCGTTCTGTCGTACGAAGCTCATCGCTCCGAAGACCGGTTTCAGCGCTCCGTCAGGTCCGCGCGACGATCGCGCGACCAGCCGTACTCGTCGGCACCGGTGGCCATCTCTTCGCCGACCGAGCGCGTCTGCATCGCGCCACGACCGACGCCGAGGCGCTGGAGGTGGTCACGCGTCGCGCGGGCGCGGCGATCGCCGAGCGCCATGTTGTACTCCTCGGTGCCGCGCGGATCGCACATGCCCGTGACCTGCACGCTGGCGATGCTGCGCTCCTGCATGCAAGTCTGGTTGGCCGTGAGCGCCGTACGAGCCGCGTCGTCGAGGGCGCTCTCGTCGAACTGGAAATACACCGGCTGCAGCTGGCAGACCTGCGGGACCGGCGTCGTCTCCGGGATGACCTCAGCGACCGGGCGCGCGACGCAGCGGTTGTTCTGGCACATCTGGTCGGGCGGGCAGTCCGCGTCGCTGTTGCACCAGCCGGGGATGGGCACGCAGTCGTTCTGCTCGCACATCTGACCCGTCGGGCACTGCGAGTCGTCGCGGCAGTCCTGACAGCGACCGTTCACGCAGAACTCACCCTCGTGGCACTGCTCGTCGTTGTCGCAGTTGGGGTAGGTCGGTCCACACGCCGCGCCCATCGCGGTCATGCCGATCGCGAGCGCCGCTGTCGTCCACCACGAGCTCTTCGCCTGTCGGTCCATGTTCGTCCTCACGTGCCGCTCGGTGGCGGCCAACACATCGGGGCGGGTTCGCTGGGAAACGCGCAGTGCGCGCCTCCCCCCAACGACCGGGCCCCCCGTGTAGTTGGCCCCGCGCAGCATGTCAACTGTGGATCGTTCGTCCGTAGCGATATGAGACACGAGGTGATAGAAGCGCGCCCCGTGCCGCGCGCCCTGGCCTCTCGCCTCTCGACCGTCAAACCGTCCGCCACGATCGCCATCTCGGACCGGGCCAACGCGTTGCGCGCCCAGGGCGTCGACGTGATCTCGTTCGGCCTCGGTGAGCCCGATTTCCCGACGCCACTGAACATCCGAGAGGCGGCGAAGGCAGCGATCGATTCGGGGCACACACGCTACACCCGGGTGCGAGGCATCGCGCCGCTCCTCGCCGCGATCGCAGAAGACGCGAGCCAGCGCAGGGGCGTGAGCGTGTCTCCCAGCGAGATCGTCGTGTCCGTCGGCGCGAAGCACTCGCTGTTCAACCTCGCGCTCGCGCTCTACGAGCCCGGCGACGAGGTGATCATTCCTGCGCCCTACTGGGTGAGCTATCCCGAGCAGGTGCTCGTGGTCGGCGCACACCCGAAGATCGTCGAGACGCGCGAAGAAGACGGCTTTCGCCTCACACCCGCCGCGCTCGCCGCTGCGCTGGGACCCAAGACCAAGGCCATCGTCCTCTGCACTCCGTCGAACCCGACGGGCAGCGCGTACGACCGCGCGAGCCTCGAGGCGCTCGCCGCCGTCCTCCGCACGCACGACTGCTGGATCATCGTCGACGAGATCTACTCGCAGCTCGTCTACGACGGATTCGAGCAGGTCTCTCTCGCCACGGTCGCGCCCGATCTGCGCGACCGGCTCGTCATCGTCGATGGCGCCAGCAAGTCGTACGCGATGACCGGCTGGCGCATCGGCTGGATGATCGCCCCTCCCGGCCTCGCCGACGCGTGCGAGATGGTCCAGAGCCAAGCGACGACGAACCCGAGCGCCATCGCCCAGCACGCCGCCGTCGCTGCGCTCAAGGGCGACCGCGCGCCGATGCAGGCGATGGTCGCGGAGTTCGCGGCGCGCCGCACGCTGATGGTGGAAGGCCTCGCCTCCATCCCGGGGATCCGCTGCCGCATGCCGGAGGGCGCGTTCTACGCGTTCCCATCGGTGGAGGGCCTCCTCGGCAAGCGCGCGGGAGAGAAGGTGCTCGAAGACGATGTCGCCGTCGCGAGCTTCTTCCTCGAGCAGGGACGCTGCGCCGTGGTGCCGGGCTCGGCGTTCGGCGCACCGGGCTACGTGCGGCTCTCGTACGCCACGTCGCAGACGCTGATCCGCGAAGGTGTGTCGCGCATCGCCGCCGCCGTCGCGACGCTGCGCTGAACGTCGGGCTGAACGTCGCGCGGATCGAGCGTCGCGCGAGCTCGAGCGACCGATTGAATTCGATCGCGAGAGTGGGAGTTCGAACTACGCAGCTCGCGATGTAGGCAATTCGCAACATCGCAGTCCGCGCTCGAATCTTTTTTCGCCTTTCGACGACGAGAAGTGTCGGGCGCGTGTGTGAGTGTGCTACGTCGCGATCACGGTCGATCGATGCGCGCACCTCACGTCGCGATGCGCATGGCCGCCTTCCTGGCGGTGATCGCCGGGGGTTGCGACGGGTCGGGCCAAGAGCGCCCTCGCCCCGTCAGCCCACCGGCTACGCGCCCGTCTGTCCCGAGCTATCGAACGATCGATCGGGGACCGGTCGGAACATTGTCGGGAACCGTGCGCTGGCGTGGTGACGTGCCGGCGCCGGTGGCCCTCGCGCTGCCGGACGGACATCCATGCGGGCCGTCGCGACAAGTCCCCTCGGTTCGAGTCGGCGCGACAGGCGGTGTCGAAGGCGCGGTGATCGTCCTCGAAGGGATCACCGAGGGGCGACTGCCGCTGGGCGGCGAGCTGCGCTTCGCGTTCTCGAGCTGTGGACTCTCGCCGCTCGTCGCCGCCACGTCGGTGGGCGCCACGCTCCGCTTCCAGAACGACGAGGACGTGCTGCACAACCTGCGGGTGGTGGGCAGCGGCGAGAGCTGGCTCGACGTGGGTCTGCCTCAGCGCGGCGCGACCGCCGAGGCCGTGGCGCGCAGCGGCGTTCACCGTATCACTGACGACGCGGCTCACCCGTGGATCGAGGCGTATCTCTTCGTGGCCGACCACCCGTACGTCGCGGTGACCGGGGCCGACGGACGCTTCACCCTCCCGCGCGTCCCGGTCGGCTCGTATCAGATCCGTCTCTGGCACCCTGGCATCCTCGACGGAGGGCCCACCTCGTCGGGGCGACCGAGCCGCTCGGCGCCCATCGTCCTCTCGCGTCCGCTCGCGATCTCGGAGGGCAACGACTCGCCCACCGACTTCGAGCTCGACGCAACTTCGGTCGAAGCCGCGGGCGCAGTCAGGGACTAGCGATCCGCGAGCACGCGCTCGACGTCGCCTTGATACGGCACGAGGCGGGCGCGACCGTCCGGATGAGCGGCGAGGGCCGCACGCGCGAACAGCAGCGCGGCCGTGACCTCGACCAACGTGCCGAGGGGCGTGCGCGGCGCGAGACCCGCCGCGATCCAGCAGATCATCCCGAGGCCCACCTGCCGCTGCGCCGGACTCGAGACGTGGAACGTCGCGAGGGCGACCGAGAGCGCGATCGGCACCCCATACACCCACGTGAACGCGGCCGGAAGCATCGCGATCCGGAACGCACCATAGGCGATACGTGGGCCCACATCGCCGAGGGACTGGTGACCGAGCACCGCCGCGCCGAGCACGACGACGAAGACGACGAGCGCGAGCGCGGCACGGGAGCGCTCGAGCCGCAGCTCAGACCACACCGAGCGATCGAGAAGAAGAAGCAGCGGCGTCAGCAGCCAGCCCACCTCCGCCCCGTGCCGGGCGAGCAGACCGAGGGCGCCGACGACGGGCACGAAGTTGCGGAGCGACGCGACGAGGAGGCCGATCATCGCGAGGAACGCGGTGAGGCCAGCCGCCAGCGAGGCCCACGCGGGCGGCACACGCCAGTAGGCGAGCGTGGCCGAGGCGAGCACGGCGACGAGCGCGTTGCCGCTCAGCAGACCCAGGACGACGAGCAAGCTCGGCACGTGCTCTCGCGGCGCGACGAGCGCGAGCGCGATCCCCGGGATGTAGAGGCCCGCGACGCCCGCGATCGTCAGGCGGCCGAAGAGCGTCTTCCACGGCGCGTCGATCGGCGACGGGATGCGCACGAGAGAGACGAGCGCGACCAGCGTGGCGACGATCGCCGCGATGCCCGTGAGGTTGCGGACGACACGACCGTGCTGGGCCAGCGGGATCCAGAGCTCGCGCGCGTTCGGATCGATCAGGCGGACCGCGATGCGGTTCCAGACGAGGTCGAGGAGCGCCGCCGACGCGGCGAGCGCGGCGAGCGGAGGCGCGCGGCGAATCGCGACGAGCAACGGCGGCTCTTCCGCGGCTCGGCTCGGACGTTCTTCGCCGACGGCGCCCGCAGGGCGTGAAGACTCGGTGGGCGCAGAGCCGGGGTCCGGCACCCGCGCACCCTACGACCGGCGTGTGCTCGTCTGCAACGTCTGCGCGTTCTTCTTCCATCGACGCTGGAGGGAGAACGAGGGTCGCGTCCCGTTGTCGAGGCAGGTATGACTCGCATGATGCGCGCGTTGATCTTGGGAGGCACCGGTGTCGCGGGCGCCGCGATCGTGCGCGCGCTGCTCGCGAAGGGCCAAGACGCCCACGCGCTCGTGCGTCGCGCCGACGCCGCGCTGCCCGAGGGCGTGACGCGTCACGTCGGCGAGATCGGTGATCCGAACCAAGTCGCCGCGGCCGCCGAAGGCGCGGACGTGATCTACGTGGCGGTCGGACTGCCGCTCGGTCGTCCCGACGCGGAGTACCGCTGGCTCCACGTCGCGGGGATCGAGAACGTGATGGCGGCGGCGCGTCACGCCTCGGTGCCGCGGGTGGTGCTCATCTCGTGCGCGGACGTCGTGCTCGCCGACGAGCCCCGCGTGCACTGGGACGAGAAGCGCGACCTCGCGCAGCCGCCGATCGGCGCGCGCGCCCGCGCGATGAAGCTCGCCGAGGAGGTGGCGCTCTCGCAGAGCAACGAGACGCTCGCGGTGACGGCGCTGCGCCCCGGCTGGCTCTGGGGCCCGGGCGATCGCTCGCGCCTGCCGAAGCTCGTCGCGGAGGCGAAGGACGGCGGCATCGATCTCTGCGGCGACGGAAAGAACCTCGTGGCGACGACGTTCGTCGAGCACCTCGCCGAGGCCGCGCTCCTCGCTGCGATCTCGCCGAACGCGCCCGGACACGTCTACTACGTGGGCGATCCCGAGTTCCTCGAGCTCGGCGAGTTCCTCGGCATGATGTGTCGGGCGCTCTCGCTGCCTGCGCCGCGCAAGACCGGCCCGTACCTCGTGCGGCGCGTGCTGGCAGGCTTCGGCGCCGGAACGCTGCCGCTCGAAGAGGTGGTGCGGCGCGGCCGACCCACGTACTTCGACACACAGCGCGCGCAGGTGGACCTCGGCTTCGAGCCCAAGATCCCGATCGACGAGGGCATGAAGAAGCTCGCGGCCTGGTACGAGGCGACCGGCGGCGTGTAGACGTCGGTTCGGAGGCTCGGTCCGGGTTCGCCGTTCACCCGGCTCGAGCCGCCGGAACGACGTGCTCGAAGAAGCCGGAACGAAGTTCCGGGCAGCGGTAGTAGTCTCTCGCACGATGCCCGCCGACGACGTGACGTCGACACCCAGCACACCGACGCCCGTCCGGCTCCTGCTCGTCGAAGACGAAGAACATCTCGCGACGGGACTGCGCCTCAACCTGGAGCTCGACGCCTTCGAGGTCGTCGTGGCCAGCACCGGGCGCGAGGCCGCCGAGGCGCTGCTCTCGCCGCGAGGCTTCGGCGCCATCGTGCTCGACGTGATGCTGCCGGACATCGACGGCTTCACGCTGTGCGAACGGATCCGCAGCGCGGGCAACTACACGCCCGTGCTCATGCTCACCGCGCGCAACGACGCCGAGGATCGCGTGCGCGGCCTCGAGGCCGGCGCGGACGACTACCTCGCCAAGCCCTTCGAGCTCCCGGAGCTGCTCGCGCGCGTTCGCTCGCTGTTGCGCCGCCGGCACTGGGATCGACGCGAGGAGAAGCACGGCGGCCCGCAAGCGGTGATCACGATCGGCGATGCGCGCGTCGACTTCGAGTCGCACGAGGTGACGGTGCGCGGCGAGGCCGTGAAGCTCACGCGCCTCGAGCTCGATCTCCTGCGCTACTTCGTCGAGCACCCCGGCAAGGTCGTCTCGCGGCAGCAGCTGCTCGAAGACGTGTGGAAGCTCCACAACTACTCGACGGCGCGCACCGTCGACAACTTCGTCTCTCGCCTGCGTCGCCACTTCGAGCCCGATCCGCAGAACCCCACGCACATCCTCTCGGTGCGCGGCGCGGGCTACAAGTTCGTCCCATGACGCCGCCGCGCTGGCGCGCGCTCGCGCTCGCTCTGACGCTGGGCGTGGGCGGATGTGACGAGCTCTTCGAAGAAGAGCGGCCCGACGAAGAAGCCCTGGCACGAGCCGCGATCGCGATCGCGGCGCAGTCCGAAGAGCAGATGTCGGACGAGCCTCACGGCGAGTCGATCGACGACTGCATGGATCGGGTGCGCCGCGAGACGCCCGCGTCCGTGCAGGAGACCATCGAGGCGATCGGCTACGAGGATCTCTTGCGCGACAGCTGCCGCGCGCGCGTCGCCGAGGACGAGCGGTCGGTCGAGCCGTGTCGTCAGATCGAGGCGCGCCTCGTGCGCCGGTCGTGTGAGGCCCGCGTGGCGGTCGCGTCGCGCGATCCGGGCCTCTGCCCGAGCGGCGCGAACGGACACGACCCGCTCTGCCTCGCGCTCGCCGCGCGTGACGTCTCGCTCTGTCGCGCGGCCCCGCACCTCGAGCGCGAGGCGTGTCGCGAGCTGCTCGGCGAAGCGAACGCGTGCGACACGTCGATCGCGCCTCCGATGTGCCAAGAGCTCGTGGCGCGACATCGACGGCGCCTGGGGACGGTCGAGGCGATCCGCGAGGTGGCGCCAGCCACGCGCGAAGAACCCGAGCTCATCGTGTCGTTCACGCGCGTCATCGACGATCAGCCCGACGAGGCGATCGGCGAGGAGGCCGCGCTCGGCGCGTTCGATCGAGGCGGTCGCATCGTGACGGAGAGTGGTCGTGCGTTCCTCGAGCTCGCCGATCCGCTCGGCCTCTCGGTGGTCTCTCACACGGGGCATCCGTCGGTGCTCTTGCGCGTGCCGCTGCCACCTCCCGACGGCGCCGACGACGCGCGTCTCGAGGCGCGCGTCGGAACGCTCGCGGCCTCGGCGGAGATCTCTCACCCGGACCTCGGCACGCTGCGCGCCGACGAAGGGCGCGTGGAGCTCACCCACCTGACCCGCGAGCTCGGCGGTCGCGTCGAAGGGCGCTTCACCGTGTCGTGCCCTCACACGCCCGGCGTCGTGCGGGTGACAGGCCACTTCCGCACGTTCCTCCGCGACATCAGCGGCAGCGCGGAAGACCCGCTCGGCGACCTCGAGCGCGACCCCGAAGAAGAGACCGCGCCCGATCCGTGATCTGCCGAGCTGTCATCGGAATAGACAACTCGGCATCGTCTGTCATCCTGGCGTGCAAGGCTTCGACATCACGGGAGCGGCCATCGGAAGCCGCGAGCCGTCCGCAACATCACCAAGGAATACGGCCTTGACCGCCGAGACCACGCTGCTCGTCGTCGATGACGAGATGTCCAACCTCGAGGCGATCGAGCGTATTTTCAGCCGCGAGGGCTACCGCGTGCTGACGGCGGACTCGGGTCGCAAGGCGCTCGATCTCTGCCGTCAGCACCGCGTCCACGTGGTGCTCACCGACCTGATGATGCCGGCGATGACGGGCATGGAGCTGCTCAAGGCGCTCGAGACCGTTGCCCCCGACGCGTCGGTCGTCCTCATGACTGCGTACGGGACGATCGAGACCGCCGTCGAGGCGATCCGCGCGGGCGCGTACGACTTCGTCGAGAAGCCGCTCAAGCGCATGCAGATCGTGAAGAGCGTGCAGAAGGCCGCCGAGCGACACGCGCTCGTGGCCGAGAACAAGACGCTCAAGGAAGAGCTCAGCCAGCTGCGCACGAAGCCGATGACGAGCCCGATCATCGGCAGCTCGACGGCGCTGCGGCACGCGCTCGACATCGCGAGCCAGGCCGCGCCCTCGACCGCGAACGTGCTGATCCTCGGCGAGAGCGGCACGGGCAAGGAGCTGCTCGCGCGCATCATCCACACCGAGAGCAAGCGGCGCGGGCCGTTCGTGGCGGTGAACCTCGCGGCGCTCCCGGAGACGATCGTGGAGGGCGAGATCTTCGGCTACGAGAAGGGCGCGTTCACCGGCGCGGTGAACCGTCGCGACGGACGCATCGCGCAGTCCGAGGGCGGCACGCTCTTTCTCGACGAGATCGGTGAGCTCTCGCTCGCGGTGCAGGTGAAGCTCCTGCGCGTGATCCAGGAGGGCACGTTCGAGCCGCTCGGCGGCAAGACGCGCTCGGCGGACTTCCGCCTCGTCGCCGCGACGAACAAGGATCTGCGTCAGCTCGTGAGCGAAGGCCGCTTCCGCGAGGACCTCTACTACCGCCTCAACGTGATCGCGATCACGAGCCCGCCGCTGCGCTCGCGTCAGGGCGACGTGCCGCTGCTCGTCGATCACTTCCTCGACGTGTACTGCAAGAAGAACGGCAAGACGCGCCTCACGCCCACGCCGGACACGCTCGATCGGCTCGTGAACTACCACTGGCCTGGCAACGTGCGCGAGCTCGAGAACGTGATCGAGCGCGCCGTGGTGCTCGGCCGCACCAAGGAGCTGACCGAGGCCGACCTGCCCCCGCACGTCGCGCAGGCGGAGCGTCGCGGCACCGACCTCACGTTCTCGCTGGGCACGCCGCTCGAAGAGATCGAGCGCCGCGTCATCAAGGTCACGCTCGAGCACACCAAGGGCGACAAGCAGCTCGCCGCGCAGCTGCTCGGCATCTCGGCGCGCACGATCTACCGCAAGGTCGCGGAAGAGACGGGCGGCGGCGATCCAGGCGCGCCGCCGTCGGCCGAGTGATCACGTGCGCGCGGTGACACGCTCGAGCGCCCGCGCGCAGACGGCTCGCCACGCCTCGTCGGATGCGACGCTCTGACCTCGACGCTGCTCGCCGCTCAGCTGCTCTCGCAAGCGCGGCGCGAGCGACGCGGCGCGGGGGCCGAGGTCTTCGATGCAGGCCAGCGCTTCGTGGCCGCGCGGCACGCACACGACGTGTCGCGCGAGCGTCGGGAGCACGGCGTCGGCATCCCCGACGATGCGCCAGTGCGCGATCGCCGCGCGCGACGAGATCCAGTCGTCGTCGGAGTCGAAGAGCGCCGGGAGCGCGGGCGCGAGCGGTGCGCCTGCTGGGCCCAGCGTCGCGAGCGCGAGCAGCGCGTGGCTCGCGTACCAGTCGAGAGGACGCAGGATCGACTCGATCGTGCGCAGCGCGATCTCGACGGGCTCACCCATGCGCCAGAGCGCGACGGCCGTGTTCACGCGCACGATCGCGTCCTCGTGATCGAGCAGAGGACGCAGCGCGCCCATCGCTTGCTGCGCGAGGGGCCCGAGCTCCCCGAGCACCTTGGTGACGCTGTGCGGATGCGAGCGGAGCGCGCGCACCAGGCTCGGGATCGCGCGTCGGGCCTCGTCGCCGTAGCGGCCGATCGCGCAGACGACGCCGATCGTCGTGTTGCCGGCCGGCGCGCGTGGGAGCGCGTCGATCAGCGGGTCCATGCACGACGGAGCCCACGGGCCGAGCGCGTCGATCGGGATCGTCGTCCAAGCGATCGACTTGGCCTTCAGTCGCTCCGCGACGTGCAGCGTCGCACGCGGATCTTCGAGGAGGCACAGCGCCCGCAGCGCGTCGTGCGTCTCGCTCGATGCGCCGCGTCGCCGTCTCGCGACGAGCGATGCGAGCGCGTCTGCGGCGGGTCGCGCCGACGTCCCGCACGCGGCGAGGTGCGTGGCTGCCCAGCGACGGACGTCGCCGTCGCGATCCTCCAGCGCGCTGGCCAACACGCCGACCACGCGAGGCGTGGCGGAGCGCGATCGCAGCATGAGCTCCTCGCACGCGAACACAGCGTCTCTCCGTACGGCTGGGCTCGCGTCGCGCGTCCACGCCTCGAGCAGATCGAGCAGCTCCTCCCTCCGAGGCGCGAGCGCGTCGAGGATCCACGGGATCGGATCGCGACCCTCCGAGTGCGGCAGCGCGCGGACCTGCGCGTGCGCGGTGGGCAGCGCGTCTCGGAGCGTGTCGAGCGCGCGCGAGGCCTCGCCTTCGGAAGTGAGGAGCAGCATCGAGGCGGCGAGACGAACGATCGCCTCGCCGTCCTTCGTCGAGGCCTCCGCCCCGTCTCGATCGCTCGCCCTGCACGGGCGCAGCGCGAGGAGGAGGCTCGCGCGCACGACGCCGCTCGGATCCACGGCCAGATGCTGGCGCAGCGCGTCGTCGACCGCGGGATCGCCACGACACACCGACAGCGCGGACGCCGCCGCGGCGCGGACCTCGTCGTCGTCCACGGTCAGGCAGCGAAGGATGCCTGGTGCCTGCGCACGGACGGCGGCGCGCGCGAACGCGCTCCCCTCGGCGATGAGGCCGAGCAGGTGGAGCAGCGGCACACGGCTCGGCCCGCTCACCTCCAAGAGCTGCACGAGGAAGGGCACCGTCGGCGCGGTCGCCTCGTAGACGGTCCCCTGATGCCACACGTTCCCGTAGAGCGCGTCGACCGCCTCGGCGTCTCCGCGCGCGATGTCGCGCAGGATGCCGGGCACGTCGCTCGCGGCGCCGTACGCGTGCTGGAGCTGATCCCACGGGACGTCGTCGAGCCCTTCGAGCATGCGGTGTCCTAGAGCGACCAAAGGATCGTGGCGTGTGTGGCGTCGACGCGCGCGTTCAGCGTGTCGACGTCGGCGTCGTTCCAGATCGTCCACGTCGCGGCGGCGAGCTTCTCGTCGAGCGGCATCTGCGCGGCGAGGCGCGCGCGCGCGGCCTGCTCGTCGAGGCCGTCGCGCGACATCACGCGCGCGAGCTGCACATCGGGCGACACCGCGACGACGACGAGGCCGTTCATCGTGCGGTGCGTGCCCTTCTCGACGAGCAGCGCCGCCTCGTAGAGGCCATACGGCGCGCCGCTCGCGGCGACCGAGGCCATGCGCTGCATCGAGAGCATCGCGATGCGCGGGTGCGTGATGCGCTCGAGCGTCTTTCGCGCGTCTTCGTCGTCGAACACGATCGCGCCGAGCTTCTTGCGATCGAGCGCGCCGTCCGCGTCGAGCACGTCGGCGCCGAACGTCGTCACGATCTCCGCGAGTCCGTCCGTTCCCTTCGCGACGACCTCGCGCGCGAGCGCGTCGGCGTCCACGACCGTGACACCGAGCTCGCGAAAGCGCGCGGCCACGGTGCTCTTGCCCGAAGCGATGCCACCTGTGAGCCCGATGAACGCCATCATTGGCCTGCAGCCTACACGTCGATCGACTCGATCGTGCGACGCTGTGCGCTGTGAACGATCGCGACGACGACGAACGGATGAGCCCTCCGCTCGTCATGCTGAGGACGGTTCGGAGCTGTCCGAACGAGTTCGCGATCCGTCGTCGTTGCCAGAAGAGCTGGGAGTCACTCGCGCCCACGCAGGACGACGACGTGCGGCACTGCGGTCTGTGCGCGAAGGAGGTGCACTTCTGCCGCACGGACGAGGAGACGATCCGACACGCGCTCGCGCGCCACTGCATCGCACGTGAGGTGCCGGATGGCTCCGAACGACCCCCGGTGATCGTCGGTCAGTCATCAACGCGTTGGACGCCGCGGCAGGAGCGCGCCGTCGCGCTGACCACCCGCGAACGGGACATCGCGTGGTCCATCGGCGACGGCGTCGACGACGACGCGAAGCAGTGCGTGTCGTGCGGGTTCCCGCTCCCGAGCTGGGCGAAGCGTTGTCGGGTGTGCGGTGACGTCGCGCCGAAGGCGAGCGACACGCCTACAGGTTGAAGCCGCGGTTGTGATCGAAGTCGCGGTGCGGGCTCACGTCGAAGCCGCCGACGAACGCGATCGAGACGATGATCATCGTGACGAGGCCCGCGACGACGCTCACGCGGCCGACGCTCCTCCAGCCGAACGCCTGCGCGAGACCGAGCGGGCCGAGCAGCGCGGCGAGCACGAGCGTGACGAGGCGACGCGCCTCGTGCACGTCGGTGTCGGGCGAGAAGAAATAGCCCTCGGACGTCGCAAAATTCAGCGAGTAGAGGACGAGCGTGAGCACGAAGACGGAGCCGCGTCCGAGCTCGGGATCACGCCAGAGGTCTGCCATGAAGCGACCTGCCGCGAGGCAGAGGAGCGGCAGGAGCGGCGTCATGTACCAGCCGTAGCTCCACGTCCCCGAGCCGAGGCCGATCGCGCCGAGGTACGCGAAGAGCGGCACGACGAGCACCGCCGTGTCGCGGCGATGTCGCGAGAAGAAGCTCGCCATCGCCGCGAGCCACAAGAAGAGCAGCCAGCCGCGGCCGACGACGCTGTGGTTGATCTGCGGGTCGTCGAAGAAGCGGAGGAAGATGTTGAAGTGCACCGGACGCCCCGACTGCGTCTCCTGCGCGAAGAGGAACGCGTCCCAGCCGAGCGCGGCGCCGTAGAGACAGAGCATCGCCACGCCGACCGCGGCAGCGAGCGCCACGACGCCGACGTCGCGCGGACGACCCACGCGGGCGACGAGCACGCCGAGCGCGATCGAGAGCGCGACCCCCGTGACCTTCGCGAGCACGGCCACGCCCGCGAGCGAGGCTGCGAGGATCAGCCAGCGTCGCGCGATCGACGAGGCGGGATCACGCTCGCGATCGGGATGATCGCGCCAGCACAGGTACGCGAGCACGACGCCGAGCGCGAGCGGCGTGACGAGCGCCTCTTCCTTCACGACGCGCGTCTGGAGCGCGATCCACGGGATCGTGGCCCAGAGCAGCGCCGCGAAGTACGGCGCCGGCGAGCCTCGATCGAGCCGCCGACCGATCGCGATCATCAACACGACGACGAGCGCGGAGAACGCCAGCGGCACGAGACGTCCGTGCGCGTGACGCATCTCGAGGTGGTCTTCGGCGCCGCCGATCAGGCCGACCGCGCCCACGATCACGTGGAGCAGCGGCGGATGCTCGAAGTACGGCGAGACCACGTGGAACGGTCGGTAGACGTAGTGCTCCACCGTCACCACGCCGACCTCGGGCCCGCGCTCCATGTAGAGGTGCGGCCACAGCGACCAGCCGCGCGACACGCCGTCGTTCAGCAGCGAGTGCCCGTTCCACATCGCGAAGAGCTCGTCTTCGTTGTCGCGCGGATCGGGCGACACGTCGTAGTCGAAGCCGCGGAACGCGATCGCGAGCGCCACCAGCGTGATGGTCGCGAGCGTGCGGCCGTGGACGCGCGCGTGACGCCGCTCGTCGCGCAGGGCGAGGAACACGAGCACCGCGGTGAGGGCGATCGCGAGCGTGCCCACGATCCAGAGCGCGACGCGCGTCGCCGGCCACGCGCCATCGCCCGGAACGAGCGCGCTGCGTGGAACATCCTCCACGGTCGTCTGCTCGCCCTCGCCTTCGGCCCAGCGCAGGAGGAAGCGCGGACCTCGCGCGTTGTCGCAGCGCCAGTCGATCTCGAGCGTGTGCACCCCCGCAGCGATCTCGTCGGTGCTCGTGATCGGCTCGCCGTCGATGCGCAGGTCGGTCGAGCCCTCGGCTTCGGTGACGAGTCGACGACCGCCGCTGGGGATCGTGATGCGCGCCGACAACGTGACGTCGACGGGCGGCTGCGCGCGCGGCATGCCGAGGCGACGGAAGTCCCAGGCCGCCATGGTGCGCGCGACCGTGCGTCGATCGTTCGGGAACGCGAGGCGATGCTCGACCGTCCGCGCGAGCTCGATGCGCCCGCCTTCGTGCGAGGCGTGCCACGCCGCCGTCCACCCGTGCTGGAGGAGCACGTCGAGCGCCACGAGACTCACGAAGCCGAGGACGATCACACCGAGCGCGGCGGCGAGCGCGCGCGGCTCACGACGAGGCGCGTCACGGAGCGCGGAGACGAGGTCGGTCATCGAGGGCCCGCGTCGGACGATCGGCCGGGAGGCATCATTCACGTCACTCCGCGGCGAGCAGACCGTCGAGCTCGAGGAGCGTGGCCGCTCCGACGCGCGTGGTGACCCGCACGCCCACGGCCTCGACAGGCGTCGTGAAGGTCGCGTCGCGGAACGCGAAGGCGCCCACCGCCGGCTCGATCGCACGCGAGAGCGTGGGAGGCGTCCATGTGTCTTCCACGAGCACCTCGATCGAGGCGTCGCCGAGCGACAGCGGCCCCTCGACGAAGCGCACACCGATCAGGCGCTGCGCGCTCGTCCAGCGCACCTCGAAGGTCACGGTCTCGCCGGTCGCGCGCGCGTGCCGGAGCGTGATCGCCTCGCTGCGTCGGAGGGCCACTTCGTCTCGAACGGTGAGCTGAGGATCGCGTCCGCACGCGTCGAGCTCGAGGCCGTCTGCGATCACGTCGATCGGCACCGCCCCCGCGAGCGTGCCTGCCTCGAGCCGCGCGATCGGTGTCTCGCCTCGCGCGCGTGCGGCGCGCGTCGCGCTCGGCGCGAGCCATGCGACGTATGGGTTCGCCGCCAGCGAGAGCTCTTCTTCGCGCACACGCTCCGCGGTGAAGCGACCGCCGGCGATCGCGCCGCCGGTCTCTCGGAGGCTCTCCTCCGCACGCGGCAGCGCGAGGTCGGCGATCTCG
Source organism: uncultured Sandaracinaceae bacterium (assembly GCA_964502175.1). Lineage (GTDB taxonomy): Bacteria > Myxococcota_A > Polyangia > Polyangiales > Sandaracinaceae > JAFLCL01. The sequence goes on along the minus strand of CAZCVE010000007.1, from coordinate 150,807 downwards.
TCGAGCGTGTAGATCTCCTGCGGGAACGCGTAGCGTGTGCGCGCGATGCGGTAGCGATCCGAGAGCTCCGTGAGGCCCGCGCGTGCCATCTCCTCGCGCACCCAGGCCTCGCCGTACATCAAGCCGAGCAGGCCGCCCATCGTCGCGGTGCCGTTGTCCGAGTCCCACCCCGAGAGCGTGCCGATGCGGATCGTGCGCAGGAGATCACCGTCGCCGTAGAGCAGCGCGAGGATGCCGGTCGCGAAGTTGACCGCCGACTCGTACCACTCGAGGTAGCGGTAGCCTCGGGCGTCGTCGTCCTCTTGGAACCGCAGCGCGATCGCGTCGCGCGCGAGCTCCCACTGGTCGCGGTCCCCGTGTCCGATCTGGAGCGAGATCTCCTGCACGAGCACCTCGTCGAGCAGGTCGCGCACCTTGCTCTCCTCGGGGATCGTCCGCGCCGCCGCGCCGAGGAGGCAGTGGATCTGATCGTACCGATTGAGCGAGGGATCGACGACCGGCGCGAGCGCGTAGAGCACCACGAAGAACTGCGCCGCGTGCGCCGCGAAGCCCGTGGCCGTGGTCAGAATCGGCAGGTGCGCGAGCTCGAGCGCGTGCGCGGGACGACCCGGCGCGAGCGCGCCGAAGATCTCCGTCGTGAGCTGCGCATCGATCATCAGCGACTGATCGTTCGCGCCGAGGAGGCTGCTCGAGGGCGGCAGCACTGGCGGTGTCGCGTCGAAGAGGCGGCGCGCGGCCGCGTTCGAGACCCACACGTAGATGTCGGGCTCGATGTGCCGCTGCCATGCCTCGCGGATCTGCAGCGGCGACAGGTGCGCGCTGCCCGAGCGGCGCATCGCCTCGAGGTAGATCATCTCGATGTCGGTGTCGTCGTCGGCGCCCCACGGATCGAGCGTGTTGAACGTGATCGTGTCGCCCGCCGAGCCCTCGATGCCGAAGCGCGCCTCGGGCGTGCCCCAGTCCTCGTCGGTGAAGAACGGCGCCTGACGTCGCTCGGCCTCGGTGAGGAGGCCCGTCCAGTTGGCCACGTTCTCCGCGAGCCAGAGACCGCGGATCCGCTCGGCGTACTCGTCGCGCGAGAGATCGAGCGGCACGAAGCAGCGCTCGATCAGTCCGGGAGCGACGAAGGGAACGTCGGCCGCGCCGAAGGGATCGACGTCGCGAGGCGGCGATGCGTCGAGCGACGTGCCCGGGCCCTCGCACGACGCGAGCACGGCCGCCGATGCGAGCACGATCGCACGCGCGCTCACGAGAGCGTCCTCCCGATCCACGCGGCGAGGCCGACCACGACCTCGGGCGGGATCGCATGCCCGCCGTCGAACACGAGCGGCTCGAGGCGCGCACCCGATCGCACGGCGGTCTCGCGAAACGCCTCGCCCTCGGCGAACGCGATGCGCGCGTCGCTCTGTCCGTGCGCCTGGAAGATCGGCAGACCTTCGAGCGCGGCGTACGCCGTGTCGGAGTGCGGCAGCGATCGACCCGACAGCACCGCGATGCCCGCGAGGCTCGCGTGCCCATCGACCGCGGTCTCGATCGAGAGGATGCCGCCCTGCGAGAAGCCGCCGACGATCACGCGCTCGGAGCGAACGCCGCGCTCGCCGAGCGTCGTGATCACGCCCTCGATCGCCTCGCGCGCGCGACGCGCTTGCGCCATCGCGTCGGGCGACTCGATCTCGTACCAAGCGCGGCCGCCGCGTCCCATCGCGATCGGCGCGGCGGGCACGATCACGCGCAGTGGTCTTCCGCACCGCGCCACGAGCTCGTCGGCGAGCGAGACGAGATCGTCGCCGGGCGCGCCATACCCATGCAGCAAGACGAACGCGGCGTCGGCGCTCGCATCACCACGCTCGATCACGCTGAGGCCGCCCCACGGCGCGCGCGTGGTCGGCGCTTCCTCCGCGGGCGCACGATCGCGCTCACGCGGTCGAGGCTGGAGGTGCGGCCCTTCGTCGAGCGACGAGCACCCCGCGAGGCCGAGGCTCGCGATCAGGACGACGCGGGTGATCACGGGACGAGACCGTCGCGCAGGAGATCACGTCGACCCGTGGGCCACGGCAAGCACGCCGTGCCCGAGCCCGGCACCGTGAACACGAGGGCCGAGCGCGCGCGATCCTCGCCGTCCTTGAGATCGACGACGATCTCGAGATCTCCATCGCCGTCGACGTCCGCGATCGTCGGCACGGCCATCGATCCGCGCATCGGCAGCGCGATGCGGTGGAGCTCCTCGCCCGTCGCCGCGAGGACGTAGAGCGCGCTCTGGTCTTCGTCGGGCGAGTACGTCGCGAACACGAGCTCGGGCACGCCGTCTTGCGAGAGATCTGCGATCGCGACGCCACCGGTGAGCACGCGATCGCTCGTCGTGTAGGGCGTCTGCCAGATCTGCTGCGCGCTCGCGCTCACGCAGTGGATGCGTCCGTCGAAGCCCGCGAACACGAGCTCGGGGCCTTCGCGATCCGGAAAGAGATCGGCGATCGAGACCTGGTTCGTCGCGCCGACGACGTTGGTGCCGTCGTAGTCCCAGAGGCCCGCGAGATAGTCGGGCGCGTGGAACGGCGTGACCCATGCAGAGAGACGCGTGCCGTCGGGGTGCACGGCCCAGAGGCCCACGCCGCGCAGGCGATCGTCTTGCGCTGCGTTCTGCACGGAGCCGAGCACGACGAGGTCGCGCATGCCGTCGCCGTCGAGATCGGCGATCGCGGGCGCGCTGTTCGTGAAGTGCGCTTGGTTCGCGGTGCTCTCTTCCTCGGCGTAGCCCTGCTGCGCTTCGGCGTAGTCATGGAGGAAGCGCACGCCCGAGAACTTCGTGCGGTCTTCGAACATCGACGCCGCGTCGAACGCGCGCCCGGTGCCGTCGTGGAGCGAGAGGTACGCGTTGTCCTGCGTCGCGAAGATCTCCGCCGCGTCGTCGCCCGTGATGTCGCCCACGGCGACGTTCTGGTCGTAGCCGCCCGTCACGTAGCAAGCGTCGTCGCAGCCCGCGGCGCCCGTCGTGTTCGGCGGAAACCCCGGGTGCACGGTTCCATCGAGCTCGAGCGCGAGCACGATGTCGCGCTGTCCGCTGGCTTCGAGCGGCGAGCTCGTGACGACGACGAGCTCGAGCGCGCCGTCGCCGTCGATGTCGCCGGCCGCGATCGATCGCAGCTCGTCCTCCCACGCGTACGGAAAGCCCGGCAGCTCCGCGCCATCCACCCCCACGACGTGCACACGCTCGCGCTCCGCGAACGCGACCTCGAGGCCTGCGTGCGAGCTCACGAGATCACCGACGATCGGCGAGGCCCAGATCCTTCCCTCGACCTCGACGCGCAGCGGCGTGGTCCCATCGAGGTGGAAGCCGAGCAAGAGACCCGCGCGCGCGATCACGATCTCGTTCGTTCCATCCGCGTCGAGATCGGCGACCGCGGGCGAGGCGAGCCAGCCCTCGTGGTAGCGATCGGCGAGCGTCGCGAGCAGCGTCGGCGCTTGCACGGTCGCGCTCGGCGTGGGCCCCGGATCACACGCCGCGGAGGGCGGCTCGAGGTACGCGTCGATCGGCGGACCGGCGTCGAACGAGCCTGCGTCCGGCGGGCCGGTGTCGCTCCGCCCGGACATCGCCGCGTCTTCGGCGCCCGGGTCACCGCCGCAGCCGAGCAGCGCGCCAGCGAAGCAGGCGCCCGTCACGAGCGCTCGGGCGACCGACGAAGTCTCGGTGATCACGCGGGCATCGTAGCCCGATCCACTCGAGCGCCGCGCGATCCACTCGCGAGGCGCGCGGACGTCAGCTGATCGCCTCGATGCGACGGATACCCTTGCGCGTCACCACGACGCGCACGCGGTGCCATCGACCCTTGTCGCTCGGATCGTCGGAGCGCTTGAGGCGGTAGACGATACCGAGGTTGTAGACGCGGGGCGCAGAGGCGCGGGCGATGACGCCCTTCTCCGGATCGGCGAACGCGAACTGCCTCTTCGGATCGTCGGTGTGCGCCAGCCAGCGACGGAGATCGAAGCGGTACACCTCGGTGATCGCGTCGTAGCGAGGCTCGACCTGACGGACCAGCGCGCGGTCTACGGAGACTGTCTTCTTGTGATAGAGGACCGTCTCGGGGCGGGCTTCTTCTTCGAGCGCAGAGAGCCGCGTCGCGCGGCGGACCTCGAGCACCTCGGGAGGCAGCTCCTCGAAGGGGATGAAGCCCGACTGCTCTTCCATGCCGGCGAGCTCGTGCTTCTTGGTCGCGTCGCGGATGCGCCAGCTGCGATCCGGAAAGTGCCTCGCGACGACGTTCGTGAAGATCGTCTGGAGGAGGGCCTTGATGCGGTCCTTCGCGGCGTACGCGAGGATCACGACGACGGCCCACTTGAAGAAGTCCATGCCGCCGAGGAAGCCGCCGGGCCCGGCGGACATGCCGGCCGGTCCCCAGAGCGCGGCCGCGACGGCGAACGACATCGCGACGCTCGCGGCGATCGCATAGAAGAAGTGGAGCACCCACGTCGAGGCGGCCTTCACCTCGGGCTCGAGCCACAGCACGGACGACGTGAAGCGCTTGAGCACGTGACGACGGAACTCGAGGTGCTCGGCTTCGCGCGAGGGCATGCCCACGTGCCCGATGCCGTCGAGGCCGTGCGCCTCGCGGTAGCGTGCCTCGGCGACCGCAGCGGCCTCGGCCTTGGCGACGAGCGCCTCGGTCGCGCGTCCGTCGCGGAGACCGAACGAGAGGTTGGCGAGGAGCGTCTCGAGCAGCCGCGACACGTCCTCGTCGATCCACGCGACCGCCGTGTGCACCGGGTCGGGCATCGAGCGCGCGGGCTCGATCGCAGCGCGCATCGAGGTGGTGATCTTCGCGACGTCGGCGATCATGCGATCGGCGGCGGCGAGGGCGATCGCGCGGCGCGACGGCGGCACGACCTCGCCGCGCGGATCGGAGCCCGGCGCGGGCGGGACGATCGACGGCGTCGGCACGTCGAGGCCCGCGAGGATCGAGCGACGCGCCTCGACGCCCGCCGCGCGCACGACGCACGCGTAAAGCCGCAGCTCGCAGAGGATCGACTTCTCGTCGCGCTTCGCGATGGCCGCGCGCACGCGATCGAGCGGCGCGCCGCAGAGCTCGCTGAACGGCGACTCGGGCACGGCGAAGCGCACGTACGACTGGAGGTCCGAGTAGAGGTCCTGCTTGTCGTAGGTGCGGCTCGTGAGGCGCAGGCTCTCGGGCGCGAAGAAGTACGCCTCCCACTCGAACGTCTCCGTGCGCGTCTCCGCGCGGAGGTCGAAGTCGAGGAGGAACTCGAGGTGCGTGCGATCGTGCACGCGCAGCGTCGTGTTCTCGTCGGGGCGGGAGAGATCAGCCAGCAGCGAGCCCCAGTCGCTCTGTCGATCGTGGATCCACGCGCCGACGTCTTCGTCCGCCTCGGCCTCCTCGTTCTCGCGCGGCGTCTTGGCCTCGCGACGAAGATCAGAGGCCGGCTCGAGAGAGAGGCGACGTGTCGCGGCGACCGGTGGGTCCTCTTCGCTCTTGCGACGCTTGGTGGTGGAGCTCATGGGCGCGTGGAGGTCACGATCTTGACACACTCCCGTCACACGACCAACGAACTGCCCCGTTCAGCGAGAGAGCGGGCGGCCTGTCGAGCGGTATCGATGCGCGCGCGCCGATCGGGCACCATGGGTCCATCGGCTACGACTCCACACGCCCGAGCATGCAGGACGCGCAGAGCCCCATCGCGTTCCTCCGCTCACCGCACGCCGTGCGACAGCGCGCGGAGGCCGTGCTCGCGGCGGGCCTCGCCGACGAGCTCGTGCACTTCCGCGTGGAGCTGGATGCGCTGCCGCGCGTGATCGATCGTGTCGCGCGCGTGACGTCGCGCCGCTACCCCGAGCTGCGCGTGCCGTGGCCGAGCCGTCTCGATCGGCTGCGGCTCGGCGGTCACGATCGACTGGGGCCCATCCGCGAGCAGCTCGCCGGCGATCCCGACGAGCGCGCGCGTGTGCTCTCCGAGATCGCGATCATCTCGATCCTGCTCGGCGCGGGCGCCGGTCCCTCGTGGCGCTACCGCGAGCGCACGACCGGCATCGTGCTCGGACGCACCGAGGGGCTCGCGCTCGCGAGCTTCCACGCGTACGTCGACGGCCTCTTCTCGAACGACCCGCGGCAGCCGCTGCGCGCCGACGCGGACGCGCTCGACGCGCTCGACCCGCTCCGGTTCGCGCGCGCGCTCGACGTGCGCGCCGACAACCCGATGGATGGCCTCGCCGGGCGCACCGAGCTCCTCAGCCAGCTCGGCTCCGCGATGCGCGCCGCGTCGCACTTCTTCGGCGACCAATCCCCGCGGCTCGGGCACCTGTTCGACGCGATGAAGTCGCGCGCGGGCCGGAGCGAGCGCGGCCGCTCGATCCCCGCGCGCCGCATGCTCTCGATGATCCTCGAGGCGTTCTCGCCGATCTGGCCGAGCCGGCACACCGTGATGGGCGTGAGCATCGGCGACGTGTGGCCGCATCCGCGCGCAGGCGGCGCGGGGCCGAGCGCGGGTCTCGTGCCGTTCCACACGTTCTCTCAGTGGATGACCTACTCGCTCGTCTCCGTGCTCGAAGAGTCGGGCCTCTTCGTCGACGACGTGGGCGAGCTGCCGGGGATGACCGAGTACCGCACGTGCGGTCTCTTCGTGGACGACGGCGTGCTCGTGCCGCGCACCGACACGCTGCGCTCGATCGTCCACGACGTGGGCAGCGAGCCGATCGTCGAGTGGCGCGCGCTCTCGCTCGCCCTCCTCGGGCGTGTGTCGGAGGGCGTGCGCGAGACGCTGGGGCTCGTGGGCGCGATGCCCGCGGCGCGCGTGATCGAGGGCGGCACGTGGGCCGCGGGCCGCGAGGCCGCGCGCGAGCAGCGCAGCGACGGCACCCCGCCGATCCTCGCGCGCGCCGACGGCGCCGTCTTCTGACCAGAGCGTCTGGTCAGAACGCCCGGCAAACTCAAAACATCGCGGTGATGTTCGCGTAGAGATCGATCTGCCAGAGCCCGTCCATGCGGAAGCGGTTGCCGGGCATGTCGATCACGGGGCGGTGGTGCGGGTTGACGATCGACGCGTTCGACGTGCTCGAGGCCGGGCGGCAGTCGCTGAAGAGGCGGGTGTCCGTCACGTCCGCCGAGCGCGCGTTGGGATTGCACGCGTCGGTCTGCGTGATGTTGTACGGCGTCGAGTACATGAAGAGCGTGCCGACCTGGAAGCGCACGTACTGCGCGGCCTGCATCTCCAGCGTGATCTGCCCGCCGACACGCGCGTGCGACTGCGTGTCGGTGTGCCCCGTGAATTGCACGCGCGCGAGACCGTCGACGCCGCGACCTGGATCGCCGGTCATAGGGTTGGGTGGCTCGAACGCGCCCTCGTAGTTCGGCGTCGCGAGGTATGCGTTCGTCGAGCTGCCGAGCGCGTCGAAGAGCGGCGAGTAGTCGCGGCCCTCGGACACGTAGTCCGCGTTGAAGCGCAGATCGAACGTGAAGCGCTGGAAGTGCTGGCGCTCCTCCCACGGGATCACGGCCACACCCGCGGTGAAGCGGCCCTGGATCGGCGGGATGCGGTTGATGTAGCCGCGGAGATCGCCGGCAGGCAGGAACACGCTGCCCGCCGAGCCAGGCCACTCGATCTGCGCCATCAGGCCGAAGTAGGGCTCGAGGATGCCCTCGCGGAACGACGCGCGCGTCTCGACGTGGAGCGCGTTCGTGCCGCGACCGACGCCAGGCGAGCTCGAGTCGGTGAGCGCACCGGTCGCCGCGTTGAAGTCGGGTCGGCAGCGCACAGCGCCTTCGAGCTGTTGGCACGCGCGCATGGGCTCGCCGAGGTTGAAGCGACCCTCGATCATCACGACCCAGGTCGGCGCCCAGCGCTGACGGTGCTGGTTCATGATCGACCAGGCGAGGCCGACGCTCATGTAGTCCACGCCCGAGCGCGTCGGCGATCGGAACCCGCCGAACGGGAGGTCGAAGAGCGCATTGCCGGGGGCGCCCGGGCCTCCAGTGCGGTCGGAGAACGCGGAGCTGTCCGCGTCGCTGCGCTGTGTGATCGTGCGGTCGTCCGAGAGGATCAGCGGCAAGCGCGCGTAGATCGCGAGGTCGCGGAAGATGCCGATGTCGAGGCCGAACATCAGGCCGTTACGCTGGAGCTCGTAGTTGCCGACGTCGGCGAGCAGCGACGCCGAGCGACCGTCGCCCGCGGCCGTGTCGTTCACCTCGCGCTGGAGGCGGCCGAGCTCCCACTGACGCAGGTAGCCGACGTGGATGTTCACGTCGAAGACGTCGTGATCATCGAAGGCGTCGACCACGTCCGTGTACGAGGTCGGCTCGTCCATGAGGATGAGGTCCTCGGCGCGGACGACCGATGTCGTGAGCAGCGAGCCGACACCGAGAAGACAAGCGACACCGAGGGCCGAGCGCATCGGTCGCGATGGTACGGGCCCGCGTGAAACCGCGTCAACGTCGCTCACGAACGCGAGCGAAGTGGCGCTCACGAGCGCCGGCGCGGCGAGCGCTGAGGCGTCATCTCGGCCTCCCAGCCCTGCGGCGAGACCGGACGACCGTGCGCGTCGTCTTCGGCCACCATCGTCGGCGGATCGCCGAACTCGTCGGTCTCGACCGAGTGCGTGTGACCCTCGGAGTACGCGTTCGTGTCGTACTCGGAGTGGTCGAGCGCCGCTGACGGATGCCCGCCCGGCGTGTAGGCGCGCGCGAACGGGTGGGTGGCCTGCGGCCCGTCGTCGTCTGCGTTGAGCGCCTCTTCGATGAGCGACTCGATCGACGGAACGCGAGGCGCCGACAGCGATCCCTCGCGCCGAGGCTCGGCCGACGACCCGGGCCGGCGGAACACGCGCGGCTGGTTCAGCGAGGTGAGCGACACCTCTTGCTGCGCCGGCGGGTGCGTCTCGTGCCGCTCGTGCACCGGGTGGCCGTGATGCCCCTGCTGATGCGGTTGGTGCGACGCGTGTGGCTGATACGGAGGCGCCGCCTCGGACTCGTGCGACAGCACGTAGCCGCGGTTCGTCTCTTCGTCGGGCTCGATGCGCGGCGGCGGTCGCGTCTGCGCGGACGAGGCCGCGATCGCGCGGTGGAGCACGGTACGGACGAGCTCGCTGCCCTCTTCTGCGCCCTTCACGCGGGTCACGCGACCCACGGGGCGGCTCTCGGGCACGTCCTCGACGAGATCTTCGAGATCGTCGAGCGAGATGGGCGCGCGCCCCGGCGAGCCCTCGACCGGGTGCTCGCTCACGCGGTTCGGTCGCATCGGCGCGGATGCGCCTTCGCGTCGACGAGGCGGCGCGTTCGTGATCGCGGGCACGGGATCGGGCCGCTGCTGACCGCGCGCCGTGATCCGCGCGTCGGCCACGATCTGCGGAGGTGGATGCGAGGAGGGCGCGGGCGTCGGATCGGCCTGCGGATAGAGGCGGCGCATGTACGCGCTGACGCCGTGCGTGCTCATCGAGGGGCCCACGCCGTAGAGGTACGCCGTGAGATCTTCCTGCATCTCCTCGGCGGTGGCGTAGCGGTCGCCCACCTCCTTCGCGAGGGCGCGCATGACGATCCCTTCGAGCTCCGGATGCAGATCGGGGCGCACGGTGCGCGGGGGCGGAACCTGCGCGTGGTAGACGCGGCGCAGCGTCTCTTGGTCGTTCTTCCCGAGGAACAGACGCACGCCGGTGAGCATCTCCCAGAGCAGGATGCCCACGCCGTACACGTCGCTGCGCTGATCGATCTGCTGCCCGCGCAGCTGCTCGGGCGACATGTACGCGAGCTTGCCCTTCACCACGCCCGCCTGCGTCTGCACCGCACGACCCGCGGCCTTCGCGAGGCCGAAGTCGGTGACCTTCACCTCACCGTCGTAGCTGACGAGCACGTTCTGCGGCGACACGTCGCGGTGGATGATGCCGAGCGGCTGACCCGAAGGACCGTGCGCGAAGTGCGCGTGGTGGAGGGCATCGCAGACGCGCGCCGTCACGTGCACGGACAGCTCGACGGGCAGGCGACCGTTGCGCCCGTCCGGTCCCTGCACGCGATCGAGGATCGCCCGCAGATCCTTGCCGTGCACGTACTCCATCGCGATGAAGAGGTCGTCGTCGGCGCGCGCGAGGTCGAAGATCTCGACGATGTTCGGGTGCTGGAGCTGCACCGCGATCTTCGCCTCGTCGACGAACATCTTCACGAAGTCGTCGTCGGCGGCGAGGTTCGGCAGGATCCGCTTGATGGCGATCGGACGCTCGAACCCCTCGACGCCGCGGTTGGCGGCGCGGAAGACCTCGGCCATGCCGCCCATCCCGACGCGCTCGAGGAGGACGTAGTTTCCGGCCTGCTGCCCGGAGTGGGTCATCGACGTCAGGCAGCGTACCCGTCCGCGCCGTGCGCGGAAAGAGCAGCCCGCGCGCTCGCGCAGGGGGGCAACCCCCGCGACACCGACGGAAACCACGGATCAGGCGTCGGGTCAGTACACCGGGACGCGAGGATCGACGCTGGCGCTCCACGCCGCGATGCCGCCGGTGAGGTTGTAGACCTCGCGGAATCCGATCGCGACGAGCTGCTGCGCGGCGTTGCGGGAGCGCACGCCGTGGTGGCACTGACAGACGATCGCGGTCGCGCGGTCGAGCTCCATCAGGCGCTCCATCATCTCGTCGTCGAGGAGCTCCGAGCCGTCGATCGAGGCGATCTCGCGCTCGCCCGGCGTGCGCACGTCCAGCAAGAGGTGCGGCTTTCCCGCCGTGCGCATCGCGGCGTAGTCCTCGACGGCGAGCGGCCGCACGGACGCGGGCTTGTTGGGGTTGTCGATCTTGAAGCCGCTCGCGCTCTCGATGAAGTCGATCGTCACGCCGTTCGCGCGCGAGGCGCTGCGCTTGTCGATCGCGATCGAGAGGCCGCCGAGGTCGAGCACGAGATCGCCCGGCTTGGGATCCTCGAGCTCGAGCACCACGTCGAACTCGCGATCGATCACCAAGCGCACCTTGGGATGATCGACCTCCGAGAAGCGACGAAACGCTGCCACGGCGCCATCGGTGACGAGGATCTCCGGCGTCACCTCGGCGGGTGCGCTCGTCTCGGGCACCGCGCGGAGCAGCGCCGCGAGCTCACCGCTCTTGTGCATCTCGACGACGATGTCCGAGCCCCCGACGAGCTTTCCTTGCACGTAGAGCTGCGGCAGCGTCGGCCACTCCGAGAAGGTCTTGATGCCCTCGCGCAGCGCAGCGTCCGCGATCACGTCGCGCGTGACGTAGTCAAGGACGAGCTCGTCGAGGATGTCGACGACCTTCGACGAGAAGCCGCACTGCGGCGCGCTGCGCGTGCCCTTCATGAAGAGCACGATCGGCTCGGAGGTCACGAGCTCGCGGATCTGGGCGTGGACGTCGCTCATGTCGCGAGGCCTAGCAGATCCCCGCCCTTCGCCGACGGGTCAGCGGCGACGGCGGCCGAGGATCGTCAGGGCGAGCGCGAGCACGGCCAGCGACGCCGCGAGGCTCTCGCCGCGGCTCGCGCGGCAGCCGCTGCAATTGCCGGGCGGCGTGACGTCGGCCGCAGGAGCGTTGGTGCGCCCCGTGTTCGTCGGCACCGTGTTCGTCGGCACCGTGGGCGTCGGCACCGTGGGCGTCGGGTTCGTGGGCGTCGTCGGGTTCGTGGGCGTCGTCGGGTTCGTCGGCGTGGCGTTCAGATCCTGCGTCGCGACGAGCGCGGTCGCGGCCATGCCCTCGATCCCGGTGGTCGGTGCCCACGCGAGCGCACCTTCGACGACGGACGCGAGCGAAGGCGGCGGCGCTGCGGCGGCGGCGCGCGCGAAGGTCGAGCCTGCCCCGCGCGGCGGCGGCATCGCGAACCAGTCGTCGCGATCGGGCGGCCCGCCCCAATGTCCCCGATGCGGCTCCGCGCACGCGACGGCGCCCGTCCACGGGTGGAGCATCGCGTAGCGGCCTTGGAAGTTGTTCACGCTGCTGGCCTGGACGGCCTGCTCCATCACGCCGTTCACGTCGGGGACGCCGCGCCCACCGATGACCGGAGGCGCCGCGCGGAAGACGAGATCCTCACCGAGGGTGTCGCGCGTGTAGCGGTAGTGGAGCCGCGTGAGCGTGAAGCCCCACGCGTCCTGGCTCGCGGTCACGTCACCGCCGAGCGTCAACATGTCGCTCGCCGTGAGCGTCGGACCGGGGCACGGATCGCAGCTCATCGCGTCCCACGCGTACTCGGTGACCACGGTGCGAGGGTTCCGCGCGATCGTCTCGCGGAAGACCGACTCGTAGAACGCGCCGAAGTTGTCGCGCACCGACTCGCGCACGCGGAGGTTCGTGGCGATGAAGGTGTTCGGGTAGTTCGCCACCTCGAAGCGCTGACCGCGCGCGAGGATGTGCACGAGCAGATCCTGCTCGCCCTGCGAGCTCAGGAGGCCGAGGCGCACGGGCAGGTTGAACTCGGGCGTGTCGTAGTGGAAGCGCAGCGGCGAGAGCACGGCGCGGCCGTTCTCGAACGTGACGCGCGTGGGATCGACGCGCGCGACGAAGAACTTCGTGCCGCTCTCCACGTACGGACGCAGCACGTCGCTCGCGCCTTGCGGGATGTTGTAGTTCTCCTGGTGCAGCCACGTCTCGAGGCCGCTCGAGTCGTTCGCCGAGAGGATCACGATGTCGTACTCGGCGACTGCGAACTGGGCTTCGACGGTGACGCCGAGATCGGCCGCGCCCTCGAGCATCTCTTGCGGCCGCATCCCTCCGCCGCCGCGCGTGCGCATCATGCCCATGGGCGCGCGAGGCGGCGCGCAGGGATCCTGCTCCCAGTACTCGACGAGCCTCGGCGCGGCCATCTGGTCGACGCGATCGAAGATGTCGCGCGGCAGCGTCCGCACGTTCTCTTCCGAGAGCACGACGGGCACGGGCACGACCATCGCGAAGGCCGTGGGCGGGCCCTGGTAGTCGTTCTGCATCGAGAGCACGGTGCGGTTTCCGTCGCGCATCAAGACGACGAGCGTGGCGTTCGCGTAGAGGCGCTGATCGGCGCCGCCCACGTAGAAGCCGCAGAACGCACGGGCCGGCGGCGGCGCGTGCAGACCGACGAGGGCGAGCGTGACGAGCGTGATCGCGAGCGCGCGGAGGCGTTGCATGGGGCTCCTCGTGGGGACGGTTCCGACCCGGTCGACAGCGAGGATAGGAGGACCTCGACCGCGCGAGGCGCGATTTCGTGGACCGCTGCGAGATCGGTGTAGATTGCCGGCCCTTATGGCGATCGCGTGCAGCGCGTGCAGCTACGTCAACGCGGACCACGCGCGGTTCTGCGCCGGCTGCGGCGCGCGCGTCGGACAAGAGGGCGCGGAGCGCGATCAGCTCTTCGGCCAGGTCGTCGCGGAGCGCTACCGGATCCTGCGCGTGCTCGGCGAGGGCGGGATGGGCCGCGTGTACTACGCGGAGCAGCAGATGGGCACGGCGCGGAGGCCCGTCGCGATCAAGGTGCTGCGCGGCGGGGTGAGCGACGCGATCGCGGTGCAGCGCTTCAACCGCGAGTGCGAGCTGGTCGTGCAGCTCACGCACCCGAGCACGATCCGCTTCTACGACTTCGGCAAGCTCGCCGACGGACGCCTCTACATCGCGATGGAGTACGTGGAGGGGCGCTCGCTCGCGGGGGCGATCGACGAAGGACCGATGCCGCTCGCGGTCGTCGAGCGCCTCGTCGGACAGATCGGGGGCGCGCTCATCGAGGCCCACCGACGCGGGATCATCCACCGCGATCTCAAGCCCGACAACATCCTCCTCGCGCAGAACCCGGACGAGGGCGAGTTCGCGAAGGTGCTCGACTTCGGCATCGCGAAGAAGGACGACGCCGGCAGCGGCGGCGAGATCACGACCGAGGGTCTGATCGTCGGAACGCCCGCGTACATGAGCCCCGAGCAGCTCGCGGCCAAGCCGCTCGACGAGCGCTCGGACGTGTACGCGCTGGCGCTGATCGTGTTCGAGATGCTCACGGGTCGGCGCCCCTTCGCGGCCAAGACGCCGCTCGAGTGGGCCACGGCGCACATGACGCTGCCGGTGCCGTCGTTCGACGAGTTCCCCGCGACGCGCGACCTCCCTCAGAACAAGCGAGCGGCGATCCTCCACGGCCTCGCGAAAGATCCCGACGAGCGCACGCGCTCGGTGCGCACGTTCCTCGAGGAGCTGCTCGGCAACGAGCGGATGAGCATCCTGTCGATCGCGCCCTCGAGCGATCGCGAGCCGCGACCGAGCGGCGACGCGCCGACGCTCGCGGCGACGCCCAGCGCGCGCGGCGCGGCCAAGGCGGCAGGCGACAGCGTGCCGAGCCTGCCCACGCGGCGTACGCCGTTCGTGGTCCTCGGGATCGTGGTGATGGTGGGGATCGGCGCGAGCCTCGCGCTCGTGTTCAAGGATCGGCTGCTCGCGGCGACGGGCGGAGAGATCGCGAGCGACGCGGACGCGGGACCGCCACCCGCCGACGCAGGCACCGACGCGCCCACGCGCTCGCGATCGTGGCTGCGCGTGATGAGCGGCAGCGATCGCACGACGGACGTGGCGAGCGCGCTCGGCGAGCCGGACGGCAACTGCGCGCGCATCGCCGCGGGCGGCAAGGTGCTGCTCGAGCTCGACGCAGGCTCGCGCATCGAGACCGACGGACAGCCGACGCCCGACCTCGACATCGTGGTCGGCCCGCGCTCGGCGGCCTACCGCGTCGACGTGCTCGAGCAGCGACACCAGACGAGCACGCAGGTCGGCGCCGACGTGGTGGGCTCGAGCTCGCTCGACGTCGATCAGTTCGAGCAGGCCGCGTTCCGCTACATCCGCGTGAAGAACACGAACCGGACCGGCGAGGTCTGCCTCGACGCGATCGGCGTGATGACCGCGATCTGACGCCGATTCACACCGCGAGGGTCAGCACCACGCGCGTACCTCGCGGCTCGACCGCCTCGATCTTCGCGCTCCCGCCGTGCGCCGCCGCGACGCGTCCCACGAACGCGAGGCCGAGGCCCGAGCCCGTGGCCTTGGTCGTGAAGAAGTCGTCGAACGCCTGCTCGCGCGTGCGCACGTCCATGCCGGGGCCGTCGTCTTCGACGGAGAGGACGAGCGCGCGCGGAGAGGGGCACGACGCACGAACGAGGATGCGCCCGCCCTCCGCGGTCGCTTCGCGCGCGTTGCGCACCAGGTTCTCGAGAGCGCCGAGGATGAGATCGCGATCGAGCGACGCGCGGAGCTCGTCCATCTCGACCTCGATGCGGTGCTTGGGGGACGCGGCGCGCTGCGCCTCGGCGACCTCACGCGCGAGCGCGCGAAGCTCGACGGGCGCGCGCTGCGCCTCGGCGCGGCCGAGGCGCTGGTAGTCCGAGATCACGCGCTCGAGGCGATCCGTCTGCTCGACGATCAGCTCGACGAAGGCGTCCTGCTCGTCGATCGAGCGTCCCTGCGCGCGCTCTTCGCGGAGGAACTGGGCGGCGCCGCGGATCGCGGCGAGCGGGTTCTTCACGTCGTGCGCCATCTGCGCCGAGAAGCGCCCGAGCGTGACGAGGTAGCCGGTGCGCGCCCGCTGCTCGGAGCGGAGCGCGAGCAGCGGGCGCAGCGTGGCGATGGCCGCGAGCGTGACGGCGACCATCAAGAGCGCGAGCAGCGTCGGCTGCTCACCGAGCATCGCGAGGAGGAAGAGGTGCGCGAGGAACGCGGCCGCGCCGATCGCGCACGCGTAGATCACCGCGAGAGACTCGATCCGCTCGAGCAGCTCGAAGCGGAGCGAGAGCGCCGCGAGCACGAGCGCGCTCGCGATCAGCCCCACGGCCGCGAGCCGCGGCGTCTCGGCGCCTGCGATGGACACGAGGTCGGACGACGCGCCGCCGACGCCCAGCACCAGCGCGAGCACGAGCAGCTGCGTGCGCGTCCGCTCGGCCGCGTCGGCCCCGCGCGCGTGTACGAAGAGCCGGAAGAAGAGGTATCCGAACTCCGGCACGATGCCCGCGAGGAGGGCGAGCGCCCAGCGCTCGGAGCCGGGAAAGTCCCGCAGAGACGGCACGACCACGGCCGCGAAGCAGACCAGGGCGACCATCGAGAAGTAGCTCGCGCCCGCGATCACGAGGGGGCGCAGGCGTCGCCACTCGCCGAGGAAACGAATCACGAGCGCGGCCGTGGTGGGCGCGACGAGCGAGGCCGCGGCGCACTCCATGTAGAAGAGCTCCTCGCGATCCGTCAGGTGTCGCAGCACCTCGAGCGCCTCGTACGCGAACAGCGCCGCCGTCGTGCGGCCGAGAGGGCCCGCGAGCGGAGAGCGCTTCGCGTTCGCCCCCGCGAGGATCGCGACGAAGAGGAACACGAGCGCCGAGGCGAGGCTGATCCAGTGGGTGACGCCCACGCGCGGCAGCATATCGGAGCCGCGTCACGAAGAGACGAGCGCCAGACGAGGCCCAAAAAGACGAAGGCCCAAAAAACGAAGGCCACAGCCCTCGGTGCAGGATGCACACGCGGACTGCGGCCCTCGGAGGATCAGGTTGAACAGCGAGATGCGCGTCTCGCAGACGCGCATGGGGGCACTATTCGTTCGCCTCCTCGGATCGAGACACGGACCGACGACAGGTACATTCGCTACTGTTCATTCGCTTCTCCTCCTCCGGCATGGGCCGGCGTCCCCGGGCTCCGACGGCGGCGCGCGGCGCGACCACGGCACCATTGCCGAGGCTGTCCACGCGGGTCGGGCTCACGTTGGGACGTTCGTGAGTGGGGGGAGCCGGACGCACGGGTACCTCGACGAGTCGAGGCGCCGGCGCCGAATCTCCCCACGGTGACCACGGCAGGTTCGGAGGTTCGGCCGCGACACCGAGCACGACTGCACGGGTCTCGCTCGCGCGAGGCCTGGACAGAAGCGTCTGGGTCGAGACGCGCGCTCCCCGAGCCGAGGGCCTGCCCTTGCGGGCAAGCCGTGCTCGAGAAACGTCCGATTTCGCACCATTGCGGGGCATTGAAGTGGGCTGTGCCCAACCGCCGTGTCGTTTCTGCTCGGACGTGCGAGAGGTCCGGGAGATTCCTTCCGACCGCTCCGCCGCGACCGAACGCTCGGATCGTAGCGACATCGATCGATCCCGCCAAGACCCTCGCATCACAACTTCGTGAACGAGGCAGGGACGCTCGCGGCGCTGGAAACGGACAGCCAGTCGGGGGCATCATCTCTCCCCCCGGTCGGCTGGCTCCGACGGGAGCCGGGTCCGAGACCGGTGAGGACGGGATCGACTGCGATGAGCAGCGACGACAAAGACGATAGCTCCGATGAAGTGTCGCTCGGTCCGCGTCGGCCGGCCGCGCGCGAGAGCTCGGACATGTTCCGCGTCGATGTCGTGCGGAAGTCGATCCCCGTCATCAAGGAAGTTCCGCTCACACGCGAAGAGGTGCAGCGGCAGAAGACGATCCGCGCCGCGATCATCATCGCGATCGTGATCGCCACGGCGGGCGCCATCGTGTTCGCCCTCCACGTGCGCCACCGACAGGCGATCGCGTCGGCGGTCACGGAAGCAGAGCGAACCGGCCGCATCGCAGAGATCGACGCCGCCCTCGCCGAGCTCGACGGCGAAGAGTCGGCGGGCGACGTCGCGGTTCGCGCGCGCCTCCAGTCGATGGCCGTGCTGTCGGGCGACGGCGCGCGACGCGCGGACGCGGAGGCGCTGCTCGCGCGCTTCCCGCTCGCCAGCGACAACGCGTCCGATCACCGCATCGCGGCCACGTACCTCGCCCTCGCGGGCGGACAGCCCGAAGAGGCAGGCAACCACGCGTCGTCCCTCGTCGCAGGCCAGGGCCCGCGCGCCGCAGAGGCAGGCCATGCGCGCGCCCTCGCGGCGCTCGCGATCGGCAACGTGGAGGCTGCGCGCTCGGCGGCCGACGCCGCGCTCGCGCAGTACCCCGATGCACCGCGCCATCAGGCCCTCGTGCTCGAGATCGGCAGCCGACAGACGAGCACGCTCGACATCCTCGAGGGCGACGCGACGGTGCTCCGCATCGCTCGCGCGCGCGCGCGCTGGGAGCGCGACCTCGGCCGCACCGAGGCGCTCGCCGATGCGACCGCGGTGCTCGCGGCCGAGGACGCGACGCCAGCAGAGCGCGCGTGGGCGCAGCTCCTGATCGCGCTCTCGGAGGTGGTGCAGGGCGACACGCTCGGCGCCGCCGAAGCGCTCGGTCGCGCAGAGGCGTCTGCACCGCCGGGCGACGAGCTGTTCGACATCGAGGTCGCCGAGGCGTGGCTCGCGCTCGGGCGCCTCGACGCGGCCGAGCGCACGATGACGCACCTCGGGACCGGCGTCTCGACGGACGCGGGTCGTCGCGGCCTCCTCTATGCGCGTCGCGCGCTCGCGATGGGCGACGCGGACACGGCGGAGTCGATGGCGGGCCTCGCCGAGGCCTCGCCGCGACGCACCCTCGTCGAGGCCGAGATCGCGACGTTGCGCGAGAACGCGGACGTGGCGATCAGCCACTATCAGCTGGCCGCGCAGAACCCCGACCTCGCGATCGAGGCGATGTGTGGGCTCTCGGAGCTCTACGTGCGCACCGGTCGTGCGAGCGAGGCGCTGGCGCCCGTCGAGCCGCTGCTCGCGCGCGATCCGACGTTCCCGCGCGTGGCCGCCGTCGCCGCGTATGCGCTCGCAGCGCAGGGAGATCGCGAGCGCGCGCTCTCGACGCTCGCCACGGCGCTCGCGGCACACCCGCGCGAGCCCGCGCTGCTCGCCGCGCAGGCGCGCGTGTTCTTTCGCGTCGAGCAGTGGCAGAGCGCGCTCGAGGCGTACCGTCGCGCGATGGAGGTCGACGATCACGACGTCGAGGTCGCGACGGAGCGCGGGATCGCCGCCCGTCGGCTGTCGTCCAGCGTGACCGACGCGGCGCAGCACACGTCGCTCATCGAAGAAGCGCGCACGAGCCTCTCGCGCGCGGTCGAGCTCTTGCCCGCGCATCGGCAGGCGCTCGTCGAGCTGCTCGATCTCTCGAACGAGACCGGCGACGTGACGCGAGGCGCGACGGCGATCGCGGGAATCGACCAGGCCTCGATCACGGGGCACGACATCGATCTCCTCCGCGCGCGACATCTCGTGCTCGCCCTCGCGGGCGCCAGCGGCGTCGCGGCCGTGCGGGCGGCGTGTGATCGTCAGCCGGACGACGGCGAGCTCCGCGTGCGGCTCGGTCAGCTCCAGTACCAAGCCGAGCAGTGGAACGACGCGGCCGACGCCTTCTACGCCGCGAGCACGCGAGAGACGCCGCTGCGTCACTTCGCGCTCGCGATGCGCGCGCTCTCGTTCGGACGCGCGCGGCGCGAGCCGAGCATCGAGCCCGCGATCGACATGCTGCACGTGGGCACCTCCACGGCGCCGCTCACGCCGACCGAAGAGGCGTACGCCGCGCTCTCGCGCGCGTGGATGGAGTGGCACAACGAGGCGTTCGGTCGCGCGAGCATCTTCGCGCGACAGGCGCTCGACACGGATCCGACGAACGCCGAGGCGATGCTGCTGCTCGCCTACGTCGACGCGCTCCAGCGACGCGACGCGACCGAGCGGATGCGCGGCGCCACGGGGACCTCGCTCGAGGCGCTCGGCTGGATCGCGCTCCACACCGAAGGCGCGGCGCGCTGCGACGGCCTCGCGCACTACCTCCGCGGCGCTCCCGAGGGTCGCTACGGACAAGACGCACGTCGCGCTCAGTCCGGCTGTACGCCCTGAGGTACACTCGAGGCCTCGCGCCCGATGCAGATCCCCGTTCGAGCCCGCAGCCCTCTCGCCCTCGGCGTCGCGTCAGCGCCCGGTCGAACGCGGGCCGTTCCCGATCTGGCGTACCGCGCGCGCAAGAT
This sequence comes from uncultured Sandaracinaceae bacterium, assembly GCA_964502175.1. Taxonomy (GTDB): domain Bacteria; phylum Myxococcota_A; class Polyangia; order Polyangiales; family Sandaracinaceae; genus JAFLCL01. Next base: position 131,026 of record CAZCVE010000007.1, on the reverse strand, counting down.
CCTCTACGCGCTCGTGAGCGAGTACATCGCCACCGGAGAGCCCGTCGGCTCGCGCACGCTCTCGAAGCGCTACGGCCTGAACCTCTCGGCCGCCACGATCCGCAACGAGCTGACGGATCTCGAGGACTCGGGCTGCGTGACGCAGCCGCACACGAGCGCGGGGCGCGTACCGACCGAGCTCGGCTTTCGTGTGTTCATCGACGCGCTCGCGCAGATGCGCGACGTGTCCGATCGCGATCGCGCGGCCGTGCTCGCGCGCATGAAGCAGCTCAGGCCCGGCGTGGACGACGTGGTGCGCGAGGCCGCGCGCATGCTCGCGTCGCTCTCGGGCGCAGCGGCCGTGGTGAGCCGTCGCGCCGATCGCGAGGCGATCTCTCACCTGCGCTTCATGCCGCTCGTCGATCGACGTCTGCTCGTCGTCGTCGTGTGGCAGAGCGGCGCGGTGCAGAACCGCGTGATCGAGACCGCCGAGCCGTTCCCCACCGACGAGCTCGAGCGCCTTCACAACTACCTCGCCGAGCTCACGAGCGCGCGGAACGAGAGCGAGAACGGCCTCTCTCTCCCCGAGCTCCGCGCGGCGCTGGCCGACGCGGTCGCGCGCGAGCGAGACGCGTACGACGGCCTTCGTCGTCGTGCGAAGGAGCTCGTCGACGCCGCCGCCGCCGCGCCCGCCGACGACAGCCTCGTGATCGAGGGCCAAGGCAACCTCTTCGATCGCAGAGAGTTCTCGGACCCCGAGAAGATCCGCCGCTTCCTCCGCACGTTCGAGGAGCGCGAGCGCCTGCTCGGTCTGCTCGACCGCACGCTCGTCGCGGGCGGCGTGCAGGTGCTCGTCGGCTCCGAGGCCGAGCTCGACGCGGCCGACGACGTCGGCGTGATCTCGTCGAACTACCGCGCGAACGGCGTGCCTTCGGGCTCGCTCGGTCTCATCGGCCCGACGCGCCTCGACTACGCGAAGCTGATGCCGCTCGTGGGCTTCACGGCCCAGGTCGTGAGCGACGTGCTCGACGGCACGCTGAGCGACGACGACGAGAGCGTCGACTGAGCCACCCTTGGCAGAGCCGCGGGCCGTGTTTAGAGTCCCGTCCCCGCGCGTCTCTGGCGCGCCCATCGAGGAGTAGATCGTGAGCGAAGACGGACCCGCCGACGAGGAGACGCTCGAGACCCAAGAGGCCGCGGAGGCCCCGAGCGAGCCCGATCCGATGGCGGTCCTCCGCGAAGAGCGGGACAAGTTCCGCGATCAGCTGCTCCGCACGGCCGCCGACTTCGACAATTTTCGGAAGCGCTCGCGCAAGGACGTCGAGGACGCAGAGCGGCGCGGCAAAGAGGACGTGATCCGCGAGGTCCTGCCCGTGCTCGACAACCTCGAGCGCGCGCTCGGCGCAGCGGCCGCGCTGCCCCCGGATGCGGGCGCGGCCGAGGTGAAGGGCATCATCGACGGCGTGAAGATGGTGCTGAAGCTCTTCGAAGATCAGGCCGGTCGCATGGGCCTCACGAAGGTGAAGACCGCGGGCGAGCGCTTCGATCCGAGCGTCCACGACGCGATCCAGCAGGTCGAGACGGACGAGCACCCCGCGGGCAACGTCATCCAAGAGGTGGTCGCGGGCTACCGACTCGGTGAGAAGCTCGTGCGTCCCGCGATGGTGATCGTGGCGCGCAAGCCCGCCGCTTCGGCCTGAACGTCTGTCGCCTGGGCGGGTGTTCGGGGCGGGTGTTCGGGAATGACACGCGAACACAGCCCATTCTATTTTCCGTTCGAGATCGGTATCTTCGCGCGGCATGTCGAAGGTGATCGGGATCGACTTGGGCACGACCAACTCGTGTGTCGCCTTCATCGAGAATGGCGAGCCGGTGGTGATTCCCAACGCCGAGGGTTCGCGCACGACGCCCTCGGTCATCGCGTTCACCAAGGACGGTGAGCGGCGGGTGGGATCGGTGGCGAAGCGCCAAGCGGTCACCAACCCCGAGAACACCATCTACGCGGTGAAGCGCCTGATGGGGCGCCGCTTCGAGTCGGACGAGGCCACGCGACACGCGAGCGCCGTCCCGTACCGCATCGTGCAGGCGCTCAACGGCGACGCGTGGGTGCAGGCGGGCGACAAGGAGCTGTCGCCGCCCGAGGTGTCGGCGCTCGTGCTCGCGAAGATGAAGGAGGTGGCCGAGGCCTACCTCGGCGAGACGATCGACAGCGCGGTGGTCACCGTGCCCGCGTACTTCGACGACGCGCAGCGACAAGCGACGCGCGACGCCGGCAAGATCGCGGGCCTCGAGGTCAAGCGCATCATCAACGAGCCGACGGCGGCCGCGCTCGCGTACGGCCTCGACCGCGGCAAGCAGGGAAAGGTCGCCGTCTACGATCTCGGCGGCGGCACGTTCGACATCTCGGTCCTCGACATGGCCGACGGCGTCTTCAAGGTGCTCGCGACCAACGGCGACACGCACCTCGGCGGCGAAGACTTCGATCGCGTGATCGTCGACCACCTCGCGGATCGTTTCGCGAAGGACAACGGCGACCTCGATCTCCGCAAGGATCGCGTCGCGCTCCAGCGCCTCAAGGAACAGGCCGAGAAGGCCAAGCACGAGCTGTCGAGCGCGCTCGAGACCGAAGTGAACCTCCCGTTCATCGCCGCCGACGCGACGGGACCCAAGCACCTCGTGACCACGCTCAAGCGCTCGGACCTCGAGATCCTCTGCGCCGATCTCGTCGAGCGCACGCTCGAGCCGTGTCGACGCGCGATCGCCGACGCGAACCTCGTCTTCGCCGACATCGACGAGGTGATCCTCGTGGGCGGCATGACGCGCATGCCGATCGTGCAGCGCAAGGTCGCCGAGCTCTTCGGGCGCGCGGCGCACAAGGGCGTGAACCCGGACGAGGTCGTCGCCGTGGGCGCCGCCATCCAGGGCGCGTCGATGACCGGCGAGATGGAGCAGGTGCTGCTCCTCGACGTCACCCCGCTCTCGCTCGGCGTCGAGGTGGGCGGCGGCATCTTCCACCGCCTCATCCCACGGAACACGACGATCCCGACGACGGCGAAGGAGATCTTCACGACCTCCGTCGACGCCCAGTCGTTCGTGCCGATCCACGTGCTCCAGGGCGAGCGCGAGATGGCCGCGGACAACAAGTCGCTCGCCAACTTCGAGCTCGCGCCGATCCCTCCGGCGCCGCGCGGCGTGCCTCAGGTGGAGGTGCGCTTCGAGATCGACGCGGACGGCATCGTGCACGTGCACGCCAAGGATCTCGGCACCGGTCGCGAGCAGAAGGTTCGCGTCGTCGCCTCGAGCGGGCTCACGAAGGAGCAGATCGAGGGCATCGTCGACGACGCCGACAAGTACAAGCTCACCGACGGCAAGCGCAAGGAGCTCGCCGAGCTCAAGCAGAGCGCGGAGGCGCTGCTCTACACGAGCGAGCGTGCGGTCGCGGAGTTCGGCGACATCGCCACGCCCGAGCTGCTCGAGGCGGTGAAGGGCGACATCGCCAACCTGCGCCAGTCGATCGACGGCGGCGACGCGATCGCGATCCGCGAGACGCTGCAGAAGCTCGAGCTCTCGGCCTACAAGATGGCCGAGTCGATGTACGGCAGCTGAGCGTGCGAGGTGTCGTGAGGAGCGCGTCTTCGCTCGTCGTCGCCGCGACCGTCGCGATCGGCGCGCTCGGTGGGTGCGGTGGCGCGCAGACCGAGTCGTCGGACGAGCGCGATGCCCGCGAGGCGGCGCTCATCCGTCAGCAGCTCCGCGAGAGCTGGACGCCGCCGGTGCTCCTCTGGCAGGTCGCCGAGGGCGCGGTCGGCGAGCACGAGCCGAGCTGGGTGATGGCGGCGATGCCTTATGGCGCCACGCTGCACGACGCTCTGCCTGCGCCGCACGACGAGATCCTCGGGCGCGCGACGCACGTGGTGGCCGAGGTGGATCCAGGCGCGCTCGAGCTGCCTGCGCTCTACGAGTCCTACCGTCTCTCGCGTCGCGAGCGCCTCGACCGTCTCGTCGGCGCGGGGCCGTGGGCCGCGCTCCGAACCGAGGTGGGCGCGCTGTTGCCCGAGGCGACGCTGCGCACGATCCGTCCGTGGGTGCTGAGCGTGCACATCGCGCGCATCCGCATGGCCGAGGCCGAGGCCGACGCCGACGATCGCCGTCGCGTGCCGGGCGCCGCGTCCACATCGAGCGTGACGACGGAGCTCATCGAGTTCGCGCGCACGCGCGGCACGGCAACGGAGTGGCTCGACCCCGATCCGACGACGTACATCTCGGACATCGAAGCGATCGACCAGTCGCACTGGGTCCTCGCGCTCCAAGATCAGCTCGAGTCGGCCGACGCCTCGCGAGCCCGCATGGATCACCTCCGCGTGGCGTTCGCGAGCAGCGACGAGTCTCAGGTGCGCGCGGCGTGCGCCGAGGTGAACGGCAACGACGCCGAGGCCGGCGTCCAGCTCCGCGCGATGGTCGGCGTGCGCGCGCAGCGCTGGCTCCCCGAGGTCGAGGCGCACGTCCGCCGCGGCGGAGCGCTCGTGGCGATCGACGCGTGCACGCTGCTCGCAGACAACGGCCTCCTCGCCCTGCTCTACGGCACCGGCCTCCGCATCCAACGCCTCGGCGCCCCGCCCGGCACCGAGCGCCCGTAGCGCCTCTCGCGCTGTGCGCGGCGAGCGCGCGCGCATGAAATGGGGACGGTCCTTGATAGTTCGACATCCGTCCGTTCCCCATGTTTCGTGTAGTTCTAGGGGAAACCGCCGCCTGACGAGGCGCGGCCATTCGCTGAGTCGACCACGATGAGCGAGACGACCACCGAATCGCCTTGTTTCGTGGGCGATCCGATCGCTATCGAACTACCAAGGACCGTCCCGTTTTTCGCTTTTTTCTTTTCGCGAGCAGCGTGGGAGAAGGGCCTCGCTCCCTCCGTAGCCGCGCCGCAGTCCGGAGGCTAAGTGTCCGCGCATGACGCGGACCCACGTGCTCTCGCTCTGTCTCTCGATGCTCGCTCTCTCGTGGCTCGGAGGCTGCGGCGCGGCGACCTCGGACGGCACCACGACGACGGAGGACGAGGCGAGCTCGGGCGTGGAGATCGTCGAGACGCCCGCGCCAGTCGAGACTCCGCCCGATCCCACGCCGAGCGGACCGCTGCCCGATGGCGTCACGCCCACACGCTACGCGCTCGACCTCGAGGTGGTGCCGAGCCGCGAGACCTTCCGCGGCACCGTCGACATCCGCGTGCGCCTCGACCGACCGACGCAGCGCATCTGGATGCACGGCACCGGGATGACCGTGAGCGAGGCGTGGATCGCGACGGGCTTCGAGGGCGATCTGACGAACGGTCCGCTGCGCGCGCGACCGACGTCTGCGCAGACCGCGCGCTGGGAGCCGAGCGATCGCGAGGGCGTGAACCGCGTCGTCACCGACGTGCCCGTCGGCCCCGGTGACGTGACGATCCACCTCGCGTACGAGACGCCCTTCGATCGACAGCTCAAGGGCCTCTACCGCGTCGACGTCGGCAGCGATCACTACGCGTTCACGCAGTTCGAGCCGACGAGCGCGCGCTTCGCGTTCCCCGGCTTCGACGAGCCGCGTTTCAAGACGCCGTTCGACATCACGCTGCGCGTGCCCGAGGGCGAGCGCGGCGTCGCCAACACACACGAGATCGAGAACGTGGTGGAGAACGGCCTGCGTCGGCTGCGCTTCGCGGCGACCGAGCCGCTGCCCACGTACCTCGTCGCGATGGCGGTCGGCCCGCTCGACATCGTCGAGGGCACCGCGATCCCCGCGAACGACGTTCGCTCCACGCCGCTCCCGTTCCGCGGTGTGTGCGCGCGCGGTCGCGGCGCCGAGATGCGCTACGCGATGGAGCACACGGCCGCGATCGTCGCGTCGCTCGAGCGATGGACGGGCGTCGCGTACCCGTACAACAAGCTCGACATCGTCGCGGTACCAGACTTCGCGTCGGGCGCGATGGAGAACGCGGGCCTCATCACGTTCCGCGAGACGTTCCTCCTTCTTCCCGAGCAGCCCGGTGAAGATCACGTGCGCGCGTTCACGTCGATCATGGCGCACGAGCTCGCGCACCACTGGTTCGGTGATCTCGTGACGATGCCGTGGTGGGACGACATCTGGCTGAACGAGGCCTTCGCGACCTACATGGCCACGCGCACCGTGGCCGACGTGGCGCCCGAGCAGAACGCGAACACGTCCGCGGTCGCTGGCGCGCAAGGCGCGATGGGCGCGGACTCGCTGAGCTCGGCGCGCCGCATCCGTCAGCCGATCGAGAGCGACCACGACATCCGCAACGCGTTCGACGCGATCACGTACCAGAAGGGCGCTGCCGTCATCGCGATGTTCGAGCGCTACGTCGGTCCCGACGTGTTCCGCGCGGGCATCCACCGCTACCTCGAGGAGCACCGCTTCGGCACCGCGACGGGACAAGACCTCTTGCTCGCGATCAGCCGCGAGGCCGGCCGCGACGTGACCACGCCGTTCCGCACGTTCCTCGATCAGCCCGGCGTGCCGCTCGTGCACGCGGACCTCGCGTGTGGCGAGGGCGGCAACGTCGTGCTCCTCCGACAGGAGCGCTTCACGCCGCTCGGGTTCTCGTCGGCGGAGACCGCGCCCACCACGGCGACGGAGGGCGCGGAGCCCGCGCTCCCGCCGCGATGGCACATCCCCGTGTGCGTTCGCTATGGCCGCGGCCGCACGACGGGCGAGGCGTGCACGCTGCTCAACCAGACGAGCGCGCGCATCGATCTCCCCGCGGGTCAGTGCCCCGACTGGGTGCATCCGAACGCGGGCGCGTCGGGCTACTACCGCTTCGCGCTACCGGCCGACGATCTCGACGCGCTCGTCACGCGCGGCTACGCGCAGCTCGAGCCGCGCGAGCGCCTGTCGCTCGCGAACAACGTGCGCGCCATGGTCGGCGCGGGAACGGCCGACGCGCGCGACGTGCTCGCGCTGCTCCCTCGCTTCGCTGGAGATCAAGAGCGCCTCGTCGCGCTCGAGCCGATCGGTCTCATCGCGCACGTCGTGGACGATCTCGCCGACCCCGAGTACCGCACCGAAGCGCGCGCGTGGGCGGGCTCGCTCTACGCGCGCCGCTTCCAGCAGCTCGGCTGGACGGCGCGACGCGGTGAGAGCGGCGACGCGCGCCTGCTCCGCCGTGATCTCGCGTCGTTCATGACGCGCATCGCGCGCGATCGCGCCGTGCTCGCGCGCGCCTCGCAGCTCGGTCACGCGTACCTCGGTCGCGGCACGGGCCGCAGCGCCGACGGTCAGCTGCACCCCGAGGCCGTGCAGGCCGAGCTCCTCGGCGTCGTGACGATCGCGGCGGTGAACGACACGCACGCGCCGCCGTGCCCGCGCGGTACGGAGTGCGAGACGAACGCCGTGAGCGCCGAGCAGGTGGCGCTGTTCGATCACGCGCTCGCGCTCGCCGTCGCGAGCGAAGACGGCACGGTGCGAACGCGCCTCTTGGCCGCGCTGTCGAGCGCCGAGACGCCTTCGCTCGCGGAGCGCGCGCTCGACCTGACGCTCGATCCGCGTCTTCGCGTGAACGAGCTCGGTACGCCGATGGGCGTCCAGGCCGAGACGCCCGAGGGACGTCGTCGCGCGCTGTCGTGGGTGTCGGGACACCTCACCGAGCTCCGCGAGCGCTTCGCGACGACGCGCCTCGGCTACGTGCCGTGGACGTTCGGTGGCTTGTGCACCGCCGAGGAGCGAACGGCCGTGTCGACGTTGTTCTCGCCGGTCATCGCCGACTGGCCGGGCGGCCCCCGCAACCTCGCGGGCGCGCTCGAGGCGATCTCGATGTGCATCGCGCGACGCGAGCGCCAGCTCCCCGCCGTCAACTGGTTCTTCCACGCCCGCAGGCCGCGCCGACCCGGCGACGCCGAAGCGATCGCGCCGCTGTCGGTGGTGCGAGAGCAGCAGATCGTCCGAGCACCGGTTCCCTGACGGTCGCTCACTGCACTGCGGCGGCGGCGCCGAGGATCAGGACCGAGAAGAGGATGAGCGCGGGGTACACGAGGCCGAGCAGGATGCCGACGATCGCGAGCACCCACGACGCGATCCAGCGGGTGTCGCCGAGCGTCTTTCGGTACTCGGGGTGACTGAACATCGTGCCGATCGCTGCGAGGCCGGCGCCGATCGCGGAGAGCGAGCCCAGCAGGAACGGGTTACAGCCGAGCGAGCAGAGGCCGATCACGAAGGACGCGACCGCCGACCCGAAGATCGCGTCCCCCGCGCGGCTGTCGCCGGTGCGGATGGTCTGCAGCGCCTCGCAGCGCTTGCAGATCAGCTCGCCGCTCTCGGAGTAGCCCGCGGCGCTCGCATCGATCGCCGTCCCACACGTCGCACATGCCCCTGACATGGGAGCGAGCATGCCGTGGGCGCGCCGTCGAGGTCGAGCGCCGCGTGCGTCTGCTCAGGATCGGCTGCGTTTGTCAGGTGATTCGTCGATCTTCGAGAGGCTGATCGACGCCTGCAGGTACACGCCTGCGATGCGATCGGCGGCCTCGCGGTCGAGCGCGCCTTCGCTCGCGCGGAAGCGATAGAAGGCCGAGAGCACGGCGAAGTAGCAGGCCGCGAGATCGGCGGGGTGCTCGTCGTCGATCGGCGTGGCCTCGATCACGGCCTGGGGATCGATCCAACCGAACGTGAGCGCGCGCGACGGACGGCGGTGGATCTCGGCGAACATCACGAGCGTGTGGATCGCGTGCGGCGCGATCGCCTGCTGCACGGGGTGCGCGACGGTGGCGAGGAAGCGATCGAGCACGTCGTCGAGATCGCGCTTCGTGATCGGTGTCTCACGCGGGTCGCGCGAGGTGTCGGGCCCGGCGCGCTTGCTCGACGCCTTCTTCGTCGCGCTGCGCTTCGGGGGCGTCTTCTTCGGGGTGGAGGGTTCGGGCGTGGGAGCGGAGCTCTGGTCCATGCGCCTCTTCTCGTTCGGTCGCGTCACGGGTTGCGTCCTTTTTGTTTAGGATGCCTGAATGCTGATCCGCGAGCGCATCGAGCGCCTCATCGGGACGCCCTCCGTGAGCGCCGTCGTCCCCGAGCTCGACATGCCGAACCGGCCCGTCGTCGACCTCCTCGCCGAGTGGCTCGAGCACGAAGGCTTCGCCGTCGAGGTGCTGAACGTCACGGGCGACGGCAAGAAGGCGAACCTCGTCGCGACCAAGGGCCGCGGCCCTGGTGGGCTCGTGCTCTCGGGCCACACCGACACGGTGCCGTTCGACGACGGCAAGTGGCAGAGCGATCCGTTCCGCGCGACCGAGCGCGATGGATTCCTCTACGGGCTCGGCAGCTCCGACATGAAGAGCTTCTTCGCCGTCGCGATCGAGGCCGCGCGACTCTTCGAGGCGAGCGCGCTCTCGGAGCCCTTGATCATCCTCGCGACCGCCGACGAAGAGTGCGGGATGAGCGGGGTGCGCGCGCTCGTCGAGCGCGGCATGCCCAAGGCGCGTCACGCGGTGATCGGCGAGCCGACGAACCTCAAGCCGATCCGTCTCCACAAGGGCGTGTCGATGGAGTCGATCGCGCTCACCGGACGCTCGGGGCACTCGAGCGATCCGTCGCTCGGGCGCAACGCGCTCGAGGGCATGCGCCGCGCGATGAACGCGCTGGTCGCGTACCGCGACGAGCTCGACCGCGCGCACCGTCGCGACGATCTCACGCCGCCCACGACGACGATGAACCTCGGCAACATCAAGGGCGGCGACAACCCGAACCGCATCTGCGCGCACTGCGAGCTCCAGCACGACATCCGCGTGATCCCGGGCCTCGACGTCGATCAGATCCGCGGCGAGCTCCACCGCCGCGTGCTCGCGGCGATCGCAGGCCTCGAGCTCGTGATGGAGGCGGGCCCGCTGCACGAGCCCGTGCCGCCGTTCGAGACCGAGGCGACGGCCGACATCGTGCGCGCCGCGGAGGAGCTCACCGGGCATGCGTCGGGCGCCGTGTCGTTCGGCACCGAAGCGCCGTTCTTCAACGCCGCAGGGATGCGCTCGATCGTGCTCGGGCCGGGCGACATCGCGGTCGCGCATCAGCCGAACGAGCGCGTCGAGCTCGCGTCGATCCCGCGCGCGGTCGATCTGATCGCGCAGCTCGTCGGCCGCATGTGCGTGAAGCGCTGAGACGCGACTACTCGGTGAGCTCGTTCACGCGCGTGACGCCGAGCGAGCCGAGCTCGAGCGCCTTGAAGCGCTCGTAGACCGCGCGGTTCGAGCCCCACGACGTGCCGCTCTCGCGGAACGAGGCCTCGAGCTGGAAGCTGCCGTCGCTGACGTACTCGTCGCCGCGCATGCCGTAGAACGTGTAGTGCACGTAGCGTCCCTTGGGCGACAGCGTGACCGTGCGGATCGGGATGCCGTCGTCGGGGCCGTCGGGCGGGAACTTGAGGCCGTCGCCGAACTCGACGCTGTAGCGGCCCTCGAAGTGCGTACCGATCTGCTCGAGCGAGAGCGGCAGCTCGAGCTGGCACCAGAAGACGCCGCGCACCCACTTCTCCTCGTCCGGCAAGAACGCGAAGAGCTCGTCGTTCGTGAGGCCGAGATCGCCGAGCACCTGCGCGCCCGCGGTGCCCACGAGCTTTCGCGCCGCGGCCGGCGCCTTCTCTTCGAGCTTGGGCGTGCTCGCGCGCGCGGCCGCCTTCACATCGCGCTTCGCCACGACCTTCTTCGGCTCGATCTTCGGCTCGGGCTTCGGCGCCGCCTTCTTCGCCTCAGCCGCGGCCGCCACCTTCGGCGACACCTTGCGACGCTTCGGCTTGCCCGATCGCAGCTCGGGCTTCTTCGCGGCGGACTTTCGCGCGTCCGACTGACGCTTGCTCCGTCCCTCGGACTTTCGGCCCTCGGACTTTCGGCCCTCGGACTTTCGGCCTTCGGACTCTCTCCCTCCGGACTTCTTTCCGTCCGACGCCTTCGAGGCGGTCTTCGTGTTCGTCTTTCGCGCAGTGGCCATCGCCTCGCCTCCAGTGAGCGGCGAGTATCGCGCGAACGCGTCCTTCCGTGCGAAAGTCCGCGCCTTCGATGAACGACGACAACGCGCTGCACCTCTCCGAGGATCACGAAGGCACCACGCGCACCGAAGAGACCAGGGTCGTGCGTCGTCGCGCCCCCGCGCCGCCGAGCCCGTTCGTCGAGTTCTTCCGCGCATCGGCCCCTTACATCCACGCGCACCGCGGTCGCACGTTCGTCGTGATGTTCGGCGGCGAGGCCGTGATCGACGCGGACTTCCCCAAGCTCGTGACCGACCTCGCGCTCATGCACTCGCTCGGCGTGCGGCTCGTGCTGGTGCACGGCAGCAAGCCCCAGATCGAGCGCCGCATGCGCGAGCGAAAGATCCCGCAGCGCTTCCATCAAGGACTGCGCATCACCGATCGCGCGACGATGAGCTGCGTCGGCGACGCGGTGGGCTCGATCCGCGGGCGCATCGAGGGCCTCTTCTCGATGGGCCTGCCGAGCTCGCCGATGGAGCACGCGCGCCTCCGCGTCGCGTCCGGAAACTTCGTCACCGCGCGGCCGTGGGGCGTGCGCGACGGGATCGACTTCCAGTACACGGGCGGCGTGCGACGCATCGACACCGAGGGCATCCAGCAGCGCCTCGACTCGGGCGCGATCGTGCTGCTCTCGCCGCTCGGCTACTCGCCCACGGGCGAGGCCTTCAACCTCGCGTCGCACGAGGTGGCCGCGGCCGCGGCAGCGGCGCTCAAGGCCGACAAGCTGATCTCGCTCGTCGAGGGCAAGGGCGCGGTCGATCGGCGCGGACGCCTGCTCCAGCAGCTCACGCCCGTTGAAGCCGACGAGCTCGCGAAGGGCGGAAAGCACCTCCATCCGGACACCGCCAAGCACCTCCTCGCCGCGGCGCGTGCGTGTCGCGAGGGCGTGCGACGTGTGCACCTCGTGGAGCGACGTGCCGATGGGGCGGTGCTGCAAGAGCTCTTCACGCGCGAAGGTCGCGGCACGCTCGTCACCGCGGAGCAGTACGAGGGCCTTCGCCCTGCGAAGCTCGAGGACATCGGAGGTCTGCTCCGCATCCTCGCGCCGCTCGAAGAGGCCGGGATCCTCGTGCGACGCAGCCAAGAGACGCTCGAGCACGAGATCGATCGTTTCGTCGTCGTCGAGCGCGACGGCATGGTGATCGGCTGCGCGGCGCTCGAGGTGTTCGACGACCCGCGCGAGGGCCGCGGCAAGGTGGGTGAGCTCTACTGTCTCGCCGTCGACAACACCTACCGAGAGGCGGGCCGCGGTGAGGCGATCGTCGAGTACCTCGCCGAGCGCGCGCAGGCGCAGGGCATCTCGCACCTCTTCGTGCTCACCACGCAGAGCGCGCACTTCTTCCGCGAGCGAGGCTTTCAGCCCGTGCGCTGGACGCAGCTCCCCCCTGCGCGACGCGCCCGCTACGACAAGCGACGCAAGAGTAAGGTGCTCTTCCGCGAGCTGTGACTGTGCCAGCGTGAGCCCGGCACGCGATCTGCTGTAGGTGAGGCCATGTCCCGTGTGATCGCGCTCTCGTGTCTCGTCTTCCTCACCGCCTGCATGTCGCACGAGCGCGTCGACGACGCGGGCCCCGTGAGCGATGCGCTTCCAGTGCTCGACACGGGTCCCCCCACGGTCGACGCGCCGTTCGTCGAGCCGGACGTGCTCACGATCCCGCCGGACGCCGCGTGCATCGTCGGCGCAGAGGCCACGATCCGCTTCGATCCGGGCCTGCCCATGGGCGGGAGCGCGATCACGTTCCTCGGCATCGACGGCGAGCCGAGCGAAGACGGCGTGCGCGTGCACCTCGACGCGTGCGGCGGCAGCTGCCCGTTCGATCTCGTCGTGGGTCGCGTGGGCGATGCGCTCGCGCAGATCGGCGGAGGCGATGCGATGGCGAGCGGCACGCTCGAGACCGATGGCACGACGTACGCCGTGCTGCACGTCTTCGACGCACGACGCTGCGCCGGATGCGGCGGCTCGCTCGACCTCGTCGTCGGAGATCTCGTGTCGGAGCGCAGCGAGGCGATCGAGGTGAGCCCCGGCACGACGCGCTGCTCGACGGGCTGCGGTGAGCTGCGCGAGGTCACGATCGCCAGCGCCACCGCGGAGCTCGTGCTCGCGCAGGACGAGGGCCGCTACAGCAGCGACCGCACGCTCTTCGCCCATGTCGCGCGCGGCTACCACGCGCCCTGCGTGATCTGTAACTGTGCGCAGGCCGACGAGCCTGCGGCCGGCGTCGCGGCGGCGCTCACGGGCATCTTCGTTCCCTCGCCGTGACGCTCGGCGTAGAGTCGAACGGTGACGGGCACGCGGATTCAGATCCCCAACCGGTTCGAGTCACTTCAGAACTTCGCGCAAGACGCGGAGCTGTCGACGATCGTCCGACCGGTGCGGAGCACACTCGCCATCGTCGATCAGATCTACGACGACATGCTCGGCGCTGGCCAAGGGGCGTTCCTGGTGCTTCACGGGATGCCCGGAAGCGGCAAGTCCACGTTCCTCCACACGCTGAAGCTGTTTCGCGAGGGCGTGCGCACGATCACCGTGAGCAACGAGCAGCCCGTCGAGGAAGCCCTCTGGGAGATGCCCGATGGGCCCGAGCGACTCCGTGTGGTGGTGCTGAGTGGACGCGAGGCGGTGGCGAACATCGATGCGCCGGCACTCGACCGAGCGCTTCATGCCATCAATGAGTTCATTCGGTCTCGCGAGGGACTGAAGACGCTGGTCGTGTGGCCCTGCACCAGCGGTGACGCCGTTCGACGAATCCTCGGCAAGGCTGCCGAGGTGGGCGGGGACGCGTTGTTGGGGGTCACACCCGACGGCCTGCCCTTCGAGGGTCTTCCGAAGAGCGAGTACATCGACGTCGCGCGCGGCACGATCCAGGCGCTGAACGGTGGTGCCTCCCTCATCGCACTCGGAATCACCGAGGACCGCGCGACCGAGCTGGCCGCGAGCGCGCCCACCATCGGAGCCTTCCTCGCCACCTTGCGCGCTGAAGAGCAGCGAAACCGAACGACCCTGTTCAACCACCTCCCCGAGAGGGACCGATACAACCTTTGGGTCGTCGTGGTGGCAGGGAACGATCCGGAGACGGAGGTCGGGACGCTCACGGCCGGGGCTCACTTCTACGCAGACGTCGAGCGCCTGCTCGCGTCCACCGACGCGAACGTGGTTCAAGACCTGAAGCGCTACCCTGCGAAGCTCGGACTGTTGGGCCGAACATTCGACGCGAGGATCCTGTACGTCCCGTTCATGACAGCGCTCGCCGTGATCCGCGAACACGCCGACGAAACGTTGTCGCAGCGTCTCGGACAGACTGGTTTCGCGACGACGGTTTCTGGGTCCGCCGATCGACTCCAGAAGAGCCAACTCGCTCGAGCGCTGCGGGGTCAGCCAGTGGAGCCGCGAGGGCCCGGGCGACCTGCGGAGAGCGCGCGCGTCGAGGAGTTCAAGCGCCTCACTCACTTCGCGAAGACGGATGACGGTGCGCTGAACGGCACGATCGCTCAGGCGCTTCGCTCGTACGGATTGATTGACGCGTACTCTCTCGAGTCATCTCTCGGAGACGCTCAGGTCCGAAACGCCGACGTCCTCTGCACCGTGCGCGACAGTTCCGTTCGGCTCGAGTTCATGTGGCGAGCGGCGACATCGACGGGAGAGATCGCGCGGTACGCGCTGGAGAAGCTCTACAACTACGGCAAGGCCATCGGCTTTCTGAACGGTGCTTTCTAAACGGGGCGTGAGCCGCTTGCGCGTGGTCGGGGTACCGACGTGCTCGTGAGGCTCCGAAACGCGAATATCCTCGGCGCATTGGGCCTCCTGGGGCTCGCTTCCGCCCTCGCGCCGGGATGCGTCGGTGATCTCGACTCCGGGCCGATTCGACCTGGAGCTCCAGGGCCAGGTCCGGGCCCGCAGCCGATCTGCATGGATCCTTCGCCCGGCGACGCGCCGCTCCGTCGTCTCACCGAGACGCAGTGGCAGGCGACGCTCGATGGCCTCTTCGGCGCGGGCACCTCGACGGACGTGCCCTTCCCTCGCGCGCTCTACCGACGCGGCTACCGCACCGACGCGGTGCTCGGTGAGGTGAGCCGCGATGGTGCCGTGACGCTCGCGGACTCGGCGTCCGACATCGCCGAGCGCGTGGTGCCTGAGGACGTCGCGACGCTGCTCGGCTGCACGCCGACGGCGAGCGAGACCGACGCGTGCCTCGCAAGCTATGTCGACGATCTGGGCGCGCGCGCGTTTCGGCGTCCGCTGCGCGACGACGAGCGCACGATCTTCGCGTCGCTCTATGCCGACCTCGTCACCGACGAGGCGCTCTCCGTGCGCGAGGGTGTGATCGGCGTCGTCGAGGCGATGCTCGCGAGCCCGCAGCTCCACTACCTGACGACCGATCTCGAGACCGAAGAAGACGGCGTGATCCGCCTGCCCGATCACACCGTCGCCGAGCGCCTCTCGTACTTCCTGTGGAACGAGCCGCCCGACGCGACGCTACGCGCGGCCGCCGACGAAGGCCGCCTCGGCACGCGCGAGGACGTGGAGATCGCGGCCCGCCGCATGGTCGAGGATCCACGCACGACGACGATGATGGTCGGCTTCGTCGAGGACTGGCTCGAGCTCCATCGCGTGCGCGGCATGACGAAAGATCCTGCGACGTTCCCTGCGTGGGCCGGCGGCCTCCAGGCCTCGATCGCGAGCGAGCACGGCCTCTTCGTGACCGAGGTGATGAACGACGACGCGCGCCTCGAGACGCTGCTCTCGGCAGACTTCGCCGTCGTCGATGCACAGCTCGCATCGATCTACGGGACGACGACGACCACCGGTCGCGCGAGCCTCGGCCCCGAGCGCCGCGGCATCCTGAACCTCTCGGGCTTCCTCGCCGGCCACGCCGGCGCGACCGAGCCTGCGCCCGTGCTGCGCGGCGTGACGATCATTCGTCAGGTGCTGTGCGAGGACATGGAGCTGCCCGTCGGCCTCGCGGTCACCTCGCCGCCGCAGGATCCCACGCGCACCACGCGACAGCGCTTCACCGCGCACCGCGCCGATCCGGTGTGCGCGGGCTGTCACGATCGCATCGATCCGATCGGCTTCGCGTTCGAGGACTTCGACGCAGTCGGCGCCCACCGCGACACCGACGAGAACGATCTCGACGTCGACGCGAGCGGCCGCGTGCGCAGCTTCGACGGCGCGCTCGACGTGCCCGTGAACGGCGGCGCGTCGGTGTCCGATGCGCTCGCGACGAGCCCCGTGGTGCGCAGCTGCTTCGCGCGTCAGGTCTTCGGCTACGCGGAGGGTCGCGTGATCAGCCGCATCGCCGACGACGCGGAGATCGACGACTGCGCGATCGATCAGATCGCCGCCCAGTTCGCGGAGAGCGACGGCGACATCCGAGAGCTGCTCGTCGCCATCGCGACCAGCGAAGCGTTCCGCGCGCGGAGGATCGAGCGATGAGCGTCGTGAAGCACAGAACCGGCGCGTTCCTCTCGGGCCGTCGCGCGTTCCTCGCGGGCGTCGGCGGCGCCGTGCTCGCCCTTCCCTTCCTCGAGTCGATCCACGGCACGGCGCGCGCGGCGCCGGGCGTGCCGCGTCGCTTCCTCGTGTGGCACCAAGGCCAAGGCACGCAGTGGAACCAGCTCGCGATCCCCGGCGCGAGCGCGACCGACTTCACGCTCGGCCCGATCCTCGAGCCCGCGGCGGCGTTCCGTGATCGCCTCGTCGTCCTGCGCGGCATCGACAGCAAGGCTGGCAACGCGAGCATGGGCGACGGCCACCAGAGCGCGATGGCCGGCGGCCTGTGCGCGGTGCCCGATCGCGGCGGCGCCTCGATCGATCAGCTCGTGTGGGATCGCATCCGCGGGCCCGGGCATCGCTCACCGCTCCACCTCGCCGTCGGCAACACCGCGCGCATGGGCCGCTTCCTCAGCGCGGCGAACGAGCCCGTGGAGTCCGAGGGCGATCCGCTCGCGGTGTGGGACGCGAACTTCGCGAGCCTCACGGTGCCGGACGAGGACGTCGCGCGCCGGCGTCGTCGACGGCTTCGATCGCTCGACGCGGTGCGCGAGAGCTTCGGCTCGCTGCGGGCGCGCCTACCGAACGAAGATCGGGATCGCCTCGATCGTCACGCGGCGCACCTCGACGAGATCGAGACGCGCCTCTCGGCCACGCGCGCCGCGTGCGAGGCACCCGGCCGCCCCGCGACGTACGACCGCAACGCGGACTGGGCGCGCGCGGCCAACGACATGTTCGATCTCACGATCGCCGCGTTCGGCTGCGACATGACGCCCGTGGTCACGATCGAGTGGACCGACGATCACGATCCCGCGCTCTTCGCGCCGTACCTCGGCGGCTTCGCGAACTGGCACGAGATGGTGCACTCGGGCGAGGCGATGCGCGGCATCACGGGTCTCGTCGACGGCTACCGCTTCTACGCAGAGCGCTTCGCCGAGCTGCTCACGAAGCTCGACACGACGCCCGAGCCGATGGGCGATGGCTCGATGCTCGGTGGCTCGATGCTGGATCACACGACGATCTTGTGGAGCACCGACTTCGGCTACGGCGCGGGCCACAACAAGAACAGCGTGCAGGCGATCCTCGCAGGCAGCCTCGGCGCCGGCGTGCCGCTCGGTCGCATGATGAGCTTCGTCGATCCCGAGAACCTCTGGGACAGCTCGCCGATGGCGACGAACAACCTCTACACGAGCTTGATGCACGCCTTCGGCGCGACCGACGTGACGCACGTCGGCTACACGGGCGACGGCATCACGACGGGCCCCATCCCCGATCTCCTCTGAGCGCGATGCGCTTCTGATCGCGACCGCGCGATCGCGTCAGTGGTCGTGCCCGCCGTGCGCGTGGCTCGGATCTTCCGCGTCCTGATCGCCACCTTCTCCATACGTCGTCGCGGGACCGCGGTGGATGCGGGCGAGGTTGACGAAGTAGGCGACGACCAGCGCGAACGAGACGAGCCACCAGCGGAGGCCCACGCCGAGCGCGCCGTCGGGGTTCGCGGCGTTGGTCACGTCGAGCGCGGGCGCGTCCGTCGTGGAGCGCAGGAGCGCGGGGTACATGCTCGTCGCAGCGACGCCGAGCAGCGACACGATCGTCGCGCACGACGCGAGGAACGCGCGTCCCGTCTCGTCGCGACGACCGAAGTGCCAGCCCGCGTACATCGATGCAGCGGCGATCACCGCGAGCGGCCACGCCCACGGACGATCGGCGAACGTCGTCGCCGCCGAACGCGCGAAGACGTAGGTCAGCGCGGTGACGACGACCCACGCGATCGCGACGAGGATCGAGAGCCGCTGCGCGATCGCCTTGCTGCGCACGGCGACCTCGCCCGTCGTGCGCATCGCGAGGAAGCGTCCTCCGTGCTGCGCGATCAGGAGCAGCGCGAAGAGACCCGTGAAGAGCGTGTACGCGTCGACCACGCCGAGGCCGCGCGTCGGTGACTCGAACGAGAAGAGCTCGAGCGCGAACCAGCCGTCGTCGCCGAGCGGAAACCCACGGAGCACGCAGCCGAGCGCGACGCCGAGCAGCAGCGCGAGGAGGCCGCTCGCGAGCTGGAAGACGACGTCCCAGAACGAGCGCCACATCGAGTCACGAAGATGACTGCGGAGCTCGAGGCTGATGCCGCGCAGCAGGATCCCCCAGAGCACCAGCATGACCGCGAGGTAGAGACCCGAGAGACCCACCGCCAGCACGCGCGAGAACGCGAGGAAGAGCGCGCCGCCCGCCGCGAGCAGGAAGACCTCGTTGCCGTCCCAGAACGGACCGATGGCCGCGATCACCTGACGACGCTCCGCGTCCTTCGTGGCGACGATGCGGTGGAGCACGCCCGCGCCGAAGTCGAAGCCGTCGAGCACCACGTAGCCCACGAGCAGCACGCACACGATCACGAACCAAGCGTCAGCCATGGCCCACCTCGCCATGACCGGCCTCGTCGTGCGCGACTGCCTCCTTCGTCACCGCCGCGTTCGACGGATCCTTCTTCGGCGCGGCCGGTCCGTGGGAGACCTCGCGCAGCGTCACGAAGACGTAGAGGAGCCCGAGCACGAAATAGAGCCCTGCGAAGCCGACGAGCGAGAAGATGGCATTGCCCGCGTGCACGTGCGGACTGGCACCTTCCGCCGTGCGGAAGAGGCCATAGACGAGCCAGGGCTGACGCCCCATCTCTGCCGTCATCCAGCCTGCGGTCGTCGCGATGTAGGGAAACGGGAACGCGAGCGTCAGTGTCCAGAGGTGGCCGCGTGAAGAGGCCAGTCGACCGCGGTAGTGCTGGAGCGCAGAGAGCGCCATGAGCGCCATCATCAGCGTGCCGAGACCCGCCATCACGTGGAACGAGTAATAGAGGAGCTCGATGTTCTGAGGCCACTCGTCCTCGGGGAACTCGTCGAGACCGCGGATGTTCCCGTGGAAGGTCCCCATCGCGAGGAACGAGAGCGCGCCGGGGACCCGAATGGGGTTGTCCATCCGTCGCTCGGCGACGTTGGGCTGTCCGATCAGCGTGATGTCCGCCATCTCGCCGCTCTCGAAGCGCCCCTCCATCGCCGCGAGCGCCACGGGCTGGTGCTCGGCAACCGCCTTGGCCTGGAGATCGCCTGTCGGGAACGCGACGAGCAGGGTGGAGACGAGGCCCGCCACGAGCGACGTGCGCAGCGTGCGCTTCGCGACCTCGGTGTGAACGCCGCGCAAGAGCCAGAAGCTCGCGACGGCGCTGACCACGAACGACGCGGTGACCACGCTCGCCATCATCGTGTGCGCGTACTCGAGGATCGCCCACTCGTTCGTCAGCAGCGCGCCGAGGCTCTCGACCACGAGGCGTCCGTCGTCCGCCACGCGGTAACCGACGGGGTGCTGCATGAACGCGTTGGTGGTGACGATGAAGTAGCCCGAGAGCCAGCTCCCGAGGAACAGCGCCACGGCGCTCGCGAAGTGGGCTCTCGGAGAGAGCTTGTTCTTCCCGAAGACGAGGAGACCGAGGAAGGTCGACTCGAGGAAGAAGGCGATCGTGCCCTCCATCGCGAGCGTCTGGCCGATGACCCCACCGGCATAGTCGGAGAAGCGTGCCCAGTTCGTGCCGAACTGGAACTCCATCGGAATGCCGGTCACCACGCCGAAGACGAAGTTCACGCCGAAGACACGGATCCAGAAGTCCGTGATGCGGTCGTCCTCGTCACGCCCCGATCGCAGCGAGATCCCTTTGAGCACCACGATGAGGAGCGCGAGGCCCATCGTGAGCTGCGGGAACAGGTAGTGGTACGCGATCGTGAAACCGAACTGCAGGCGGTGCCAGAAGAGTGCGTCCACGACCGCGAACGTACTCGGACGGACACCGCCCGCCAACGGCGCTCGCGTTGTCGAAGCCGAGGCTGAACCACTGCTGTCCCGACCACTCGGAGCACACGCCCATGTCGTTCGCGCAGCTCGCGACCGTCACGAGCTGGCCGGGCACCTGACAGACCCCGAGCGCGGCCTCGGCGGCTTCGGCCGCGGGCGCGCCGACGGGCACCTCGATCGCCATCACGCGTTCGGCGAGCGTGCCGTACTGGTCGGGCGCCGCGCCCTGCGACGAGACGACCTGCGTGACGCACTCGCTCTCCACCCGTGTGATCTCGGTCGGCGAGGTCTGAAGGGCCCTGACAGCGCGGCACGAGAGCGCGAGATCGCCCTCCGATCAGGGCTGTTCGAGCTGCTCGGCGAGCGCCGCGAGCACGCGCTGGCAGAGGCTCGGATCGCGTCCCAGCTTCAGCGACACCTCGGCGCGGGGCGCGAGGGTCACCACGCCGTCCGCATGCAGGCACGGGACGACACGCGGGGCGCTGATCACGATCGTGTCCACGCTCGAGCTCACCATCACGAGGCCGACGTGCTGGACCGTGTCGTGGAAGCGCACCACGACCGCGTCGACGATCGCGGTCTCGAGGTCGGTGATGTCCTTCACGTCGCCTTCGTCGTCGTGGATCGCGACCGAGAGGACCGTGCGCGTCTCGATCCCCGCGCGCACCGAGAGGTAGGCGATGCCGTGAGGGCGCTGACCGGGCGAGAGCTCCGGGGCGACGGCGAGCGCGCGCACGACGCGCAGCGCGTGCGTCGCGGCCTCGGCGCCAGCGACGAGCATGAGCGCTGCGATCCGCGCGTCGATCGGAGCGAGGTTCACGTCGCGCGCGACCTCGCCGACGCGGAGAGTGAGCGTCTTGGCGTCGGTGGTCTGGTGAGGCGGCACGCGCGCGCGGCCCGTCGCTCGCGCCTTGGCGGCGGCCCGCTGCGCCGCGGCCTTCGCGAGGAGCTCGCGCCGCACCTTCCTCCCCTCACTCAGCGTCGCGCGCTTGTGGGGATCGGTGATCTCCTCGATGCGCACCGCCACCATCCCGCGCGTGGCGGGGCCCGCCGGCGCGATCTCGAGCACGCGACCGCTGACGGGCGCGACGAGCTCCACCGTCACCTTGCCGAGGTCCACCTCGGCCAGCACTTCGTTCTGCTCGACGATGTCGCCGACCTCGAGGCGCGAGGCGAGCAGCTCTCCTTCGTCGGTGGACTCGCCGAGCTCCACGAGCACGTCGTGCACTTCGATCTTCTCGCTCATCGGCGTTCTCCTTCGAGGTGCCCACTCCCGAGCTGGTCCAGCTCCAGTTGGGCGAGCACGTCCTCCGCCGGGCCTGCCACGTGGAGCACGGGGATCATCTCACCGAGGCGCGAGGGCGTACGCTTGATCTCCACCACGGTCGCGCCCGCGCGCGACGCGATCACCGGCAGCTCGCTCGCGGGCGAGACGTCCATCGCACAGCCGACCACGAGCACGAGATCGGCCGCCTCGACGAGACGGATCGCGCGCGCGACGTGGCGCGCGCGCTCGCCGAAGAGCACGACGTCGGGCCGCACGACGCCGCCGCACGCGCAGCGCGGAGGCAGCGCGGCCGATCGCGCGAGCTCTGTCGCGTCGCCGTGCGCGCGATCGCACGCGACGCAGCGCGTGCGCGCGAGGGTGCCGTGGAGCTCGAGGATCTCGGTCGTTCGCGCGATCGCCTCGGCCGCGCGCTGGTGCAGCGAGTCGACGTTCTGCGTGACGATCGCCGACAGCGCCGGCATCGCAGCGATCGCGTGGTGCGCCGCATTCGGTGGGTGATCGACGTCACCCCAGAACGCGCGCACGACCTGCCAGAGCACCTCGGGAGCCTCGCGGAAGCGCACCGCGCTCACGGCGTCGTCGCGCACGAAGCGCTCCCAGAGCTCCTTGCGCGTCTCGAGGCCGCTCGCGCGAGAGAGGCCCGCGCCGGTGATCGCGACGATCGATCGCGCGCTCGACACGAGCTCGCGCAGCGCGTCGATCGAGCACGGCTCGATCGCGCCGCGCGCAGCGAGGTGCCGCTTCGTCGAGGCGCGAGACGTGACGAACGGCGTGGCGACGCGCTCGTACGGCAAGGCCACACCACCCATCGCGAGCGACGCGCGCTGTCGCTCCGCGCGCAGCCACGCGACGTCGTCGAGTCCCTCGCCCGCGAGCGAGGCCTCGAGGTGCGCGCGCGCCGTCGCGAGCTCGCCGCGCTGCGCGAGCACGACCGCCAGCGACGCATGCGCGGGCGCGTGCGCTGGCGCGAGCGAGAGCGCGCGACGGTGCTGCCGCGCGGCGGCGTCGAGATCACCTTCGAGGTGAGCGAGCGACCCGAGGAACACGCGCGCATCCGGGTCGCCCGGCTCTCGACGAAGCCGTTCGTTCGCGAGCTCACGGGCGCGCGTCAGCTCGCCTGCCTCGCGCGCGTGATGCGCTTCGTCGCGCCATCGATCTTCGGGCGTCGTGCGGGGCGAGACCATCGGAGCTCAGCGCGTCGTCGCGATCGGAAAGCGCGCGCGGTTCCACGCGGTCATGCCGCCGCGCATCGAAGCGACCTTGGTGAAGCCGAGCGCCTCGAGCTGGAGCGCGGCCTTGCCCGAGCGTCCTCCCGAGCGACACACGATGACGAGCGGCTGCTCGCGATCCCAGCGCGCGGCCGCCTGCTCGACGGTCGCGAGCGGAACGTGCTCGACGCCCTCGATGTGCCCGAGCTCACCGACGAGCTCGTCGGTCTCGCGCACGTCGATCGATCGCGCATCGCCGCGACCGCGGAACACCCACTCGGCCGCGACCTCGGGGATGCGCGCCGCGCTGCGCTCGACGGGCGCCCACGACGGCGGCTCGAGAGGCTCGGCCGACACCGGAAGACCGACGACGCCGAGGTGCAGGTTCGCGGGCACCGCGACGTCGATCTTCTTCGGATACGCGAGCTGGAGCTTGCTCATGATCTCGACGAACTCGTCGACCGTCTTGCCGCCGCCGAGCCGCGGGTTGAGGCGCACCTCTTCATCCACGCTCGTCACGGTGCGTCCCCTGTAGTCGTGCCCGGGGTAGAGCAGGCAGCTCGGCGGGAGCGTGAAGATCACGTCGTGCACGGAGCGATAGAGCGTGGCCGCGTCGCCCTCTTGGAAGTCCGTGCGGCCCGAACCGCGGATGAGGAGCGCGTCGCCGGTGAACGCCATCGATCGATCGCCGAGCACGTACGTGAGGCACCCGCTGGTGTGCCCCGGCGTCTCGCGCGCCTCGAGCTCGTGACGCCCGAAGCGGACGCGATCGCCGTCCTTCACGTACACGTCGGCGATGCCCACGCCCGCGCGCTCGGACAGCACGGTCTTCACCGCGGCCTTGTCGCGTAGCGCTCCGAGGGCCGTGACGTGATCAGCGTGCACGTGCGTGTCGAGCGCGTACCGCAGCGTGAGCCCGAGGTCGCGCGCGAGCCCGAGATCACGCTCGAGGTTCTCGAGCACCGGATCGAGGATCACCGCCTCACGACTCTCCTCGTCCGCGAGGAGATACGTGTACGTCGAGGACTCGAGATCGAAGAGCTGCCTGAAGATCATTCTTGTCGTCCTGAGAGCGAGCATGCGCCCTCAGGGCAGGTGATGTCCCACCGCGCGACCTCGCTCACTCGTCGACCTCGAGCAGATAGACCCACGGCTCGCGTGACGCGCGCTCGGCGACGAGCGCCGGCCGACGTTCGCGGAGCGCCAGCGCGAGCTCCTCTTCGCAGTGCACACCATCCTCGACGGCCGCGATCGCATCGTCGACCACCCACATCGCCGATTCCTCGCTCCACAGGAGCGCAGCGATCGCGAGCGCGCAGAACTGGTGGTCCGCGTCTTCGTGCCACGCAGCTCCCCGCGCCAGCGCTGCACCCCGCGCGCGACCCGCAAGCGCGCGCGCGATGTGGTCGTCGTCGTGGCCACGCATGCCCTCGAGGTTTCTCGGTTCGGGCCCATCATCGTCTGGGTCGTCGATCATCCACGTCGCCACACTCACGATGCGCTCCTGCTCGGCACCATCTCGCTCGAAGATGGCGACCACGTCGCGCGCCTGCACTTCGGGATCGCGAGTCGTCATCTCGGCGTGGGGCCACGAGGTGATGTCTTCGCCGTAGAGGGCGAGCGCGCACAACTCCGACACGGGCACAGGCTGGGGAAGCCCGACTCCTTGATCGAGGCCCCAACGGGACGATCGCGAGAGACGCGTGTCACTGCTGGCGCAGTGAGCGAGTGCGTCGGCCGCGGCGGAACCCATCGCGACGAGCGCGCGAACGGTCTCGTCCTGGGCGATGACGTCGAAGAGGGGCTCATCCAACCATCGCTCGGACATCGCGTGGTGGGGGTAGTCGTGACCGGGTTGGTCGACGGCGACATCCTCGAGCCGCTCGATGAGCGACTGGACGGTCGACGAACCGTCCGGCCTGCGCGAGCGCGCAGCTCTTCGATCGAGATCGACGAGGACGGCCCACGTCGTGGGCATGTGGTCCTTCATGGGGCCGACCGCGTCCTCCGGGAAGACTCGCCGCAGGAGAGAGGCATGGTGGCGCGCGCTCGCGTCTCGTCCGCGAACGAAGTCCGACTCGACCTGCATCGCGAGCGCGCGAGCCCAGCCCACGGCGATCGACTGGAACATCTGGCGTGGCCTGCCGAACTCCCCGTACTCAATGTGGCGGAGCAGATCGACGCGATGCCGATGTGCGAGCGGCAGAACCACGTGGGGCCACGGACATGCCTCGTTCGCTCGGTCGAGCTCTTGGAGGACTGCGTGATAGTGGGCAGACGCCGCCGCATCACCATCAGGGGTGACACCATCGTCCAGCACCGAGCTCTCGCGGGGCCACACTTGCTCATGTGCTTCTCGTGCATGCGAACGAGCGACGACCAGCTCTTCGCACTCGGCTACGAGATCGAGCTCGGGTCCCACCGCGAGCACGGGACGCCACACGCCCCCGACAAAGGCCCACGGTGCACCCCCGTCTGCGGCGGGGACGACGAGCGCGTGTGCGCGGTCCACGCGAAGGGGCTGGCCGACGTAGTCGACTTCGATCTCCACCTCGCGCAGCTCCGCGCTCTCGAGCGCGGGATAGCCCACCGCCAACAAGCGTCGGTACGCCGCGGCGTACAGGAGTGGAAGCTCGTCGAGCGCTCGCTCCGTGATCTCAGTCGGGGCCGAGATCGGTGGGACCGCCTCCACGGAACGAGGTTGGTAGCGACGCCACTCTCCAGTGATCGCCGGTAACGTCGGTGTCGTCGATCGTGCCTGGGTGCTCGCGCCGCATCCCACGAGGAGCAGCGTCGACAGGGCGAGCGATATGCACCCGAGTCGCACGTCACGAGCATGACGTGCGAGGTGCGGGCTCGTGAAGTGGGTCAGGGTGAGTTGGTCGGCGGGTTCGGGATCAGCGTGCCGTCCTGAGAGAGCGCGAAGATCTTCACCGGCTCGGTGCGCGAGAGGGTGACCTCGGTCGCGATGCGTCGCTCGTCGGGCGTGCCGGGCGCGATCAGGACGACGAGGGTGCAGGTCTGGTCGCGGAGGTTCTCGCGATCGTTTCGGATCAGCTGGAAGCGGTACTCGCCGTCTTCGCGCTCGCCGACGCGCATCGCGACGAGGCCGTGGCCGATCGCGCCGAGGTCTGCCGCCTCGAAGGGATCGAGCGGGTCGAACGTGGGGTGACGCACTCGGAGCTGCATGCCGTCGTCGGGGTGATCGAACGTGATCGCGACGAGCATCGCAGGGGGATCGCGCAGCACGCCGTTCTCGCGCATGCGTCGACGCGCGTCGTCGCGCATCGCATCGCTCTCGGCCGTGGCCGCGAGCTCCGAGAGGCGCAGCCAGCTCCAGAGGCGCGCGCTCGAGGCCGCGCCCGCGTCGTCGCCCGGATCGGTGGACTCGGCGAGACGCTGCTCGAGACGCAGCGCCTCGTCGATGCGGCCTGCGCCCGCCGCGGCGCGCGCGAGCAACAGCAGCACTTCGCCATCGTCGGGCCGGAGCACCGAGAGCGTGCGGTACTCGCGGTACGCGTCGTCGTGCCAGCCGTGCGCGCGGTAGAGATCGCCCAGGCGCTGACGCGCCCACGGATCGAGCGGGGTGTGCTCGACGATCTCCGAGAAGACACGGCGCGCTTCGGCCTCGTCGTTCTGACGGAGCCAGAACTCGCCGACCTCCGTGCGCACCTTCGCGTCGCTCAGCGGATCCGCGCGGAGCTCGCGCGCGACGCGACGCGCCTCGGGGAGCGCGCTCGTCTGCTCGAGCAGCGACAAGAGACGAAGGCGCAGATCGAGATCGTCGGGCGCCACCTCGAGCCAGCGGCGCACCACGCGGAGGCGCGCCTCGGGGCTCGACGTGGACTGCCACAAGCGAGCGAACACGAGCCACTCGACCTGCGGCTCGAGGCCGAGCACCTGACGCACGTAGCGCACCTGATCGGGCGTCGAGACGAAGCGGAGGATCACGCGGTGGAGGTAGGAGCGCGCCGCGGGATCGCCCGAGAGCGACACCACGAAGGCGACCTTCTGCTCGAGCGACGGGAAGCGCGCGAGCGACAGATCGAGCAGCGTGCGTCGCGCGCGCCACGTCGAGAGCTCGCACTGCGCGCGCGCCTGCCGGTAGACGGCGATCACGCCGTCGAGGCTCGTGTACATGGCCTCGAGGCGCTCCTGCCAGAGCTGCCTCCGCACCTCGAGCGGCTGGCTCGACGCCGTGGAGCACTCGCGACGTCCGCCGAACTCTCGCTCGGGGACGCGGAACGAGAAGCGATGCGTGATCGTCACGGTCTCGCCCTCGGTCGCGGGGAACGCGAGGCCGCGGACCTCCGTCACGACGCAGCGCTCCACGTCGTCGTCGCCGAGGCTGCTCGTCGAGACACGGCTCTCTCGCACAGCACCGTCGGGCCCCACGGTGACCTCCACGGTCACGTCGCCGCGCAGGTCGGGGCGCACGATCGCGCGGCGCTCGTAGCACTGACGCGGGCCACGCTCGCCTTCGCGCAGCGTGCGCACCGCGGCGGCGCGCGCGAGTCCGCCATCACCGCTCGGCGTGGCCGTCACCGTGCTGCCCGGGACGCGCTGAGACCACGTGGTCTCGGGCGCGATCGCGATCGCCGCGCGACCTTCGGACGGCATGCGGCGACGCCAACCATCCGCGTCACCTCCGAGATCTGCGCTGCGCACCGAGGCGGATCCGCCGCCGAGGCTCCACGGGGTCGCGAGTGGATCGCGATCGAAGAGGCGCACGATCGGGATCGGGATCGTCGCCGAGCCGCCGAGCGCGAGGCTCGTCCACGGCGTCACGATGCCGAAGCGCAGGCCGAGATCGACGAGCGCCTCGCGCCCCGCGTCCGCGTCGATGAGCTCACCCAGGCGCGACACGGCCCAGCGACGACGCACGTCGCCCTGATCGTCGAGCGTGCTCGAGACGGCAGCCATCGTCGTCTCGAACGCGCGGCCGTCGCGCGTGCCGCGGATCGTGATCGTGCTCGGCATCGAGTCGTCCGCCTGACGACCGACGAGGCGGAGGTGCGAGCCGACCGGCAAGGTGAGCGGGCCGCGCGGATACACGCGCTCGATGCCCTCGCCGAGATCGACCGTCACGCCGCGCAGCGTGGGACGCGCCGCGTCGGCGAGCATCGTCATCACCGTGCGAGACGCGCTCTCGCGATCGCGCACCTGCGTCGCCGCCTCGCCGAACACGGCGCGGAGGAGATCGACGTTCGCGGTCTCACCGATCGCGAGGCCGAAGAAGCGCGGCGGCGCGTCGATCGACGCGAGCACCGTACGGATCGCCGTCGCGTCGAGCGCGCCCGTCGTGGGCAGCGCGTCGCCGAGGTAGAGCACCGCGCCGCGCGGACGTCCGGCGACCAGGCTCGCGGCCTCGCGCAGCGCCTGACCGAGATCGGTCGCGCCGCCGAGATCCACCCGCGCGATCGATCCGAGCATCGCCTCGCGGGTCGCGTCGTTCACGATCCCGAGCTCTTCGTCGCCGCCCTCGGGCACGTGCGCGCGCACGTCCGCCAAGCGCAGCGTCACGCGATCGTCGGGCGCGAGCTGACGCAGCACGGACTCGATCACGGCGCGCGCGATCTCGAGATCCTCGGGATCGGTCGCGCCCGAGACGTCGAGCAAGAGCACGAGCTCGAGCGGCGTCGGGCCGGCCGGCTCCGCGTCGTCCGCGACGCCGAGTGACTCGGTCGGGATGTCGAAGAGCGCATAGGCCTCGCGGCCTTCCGCAGGCGTCTCTTCGAGACGTCCGACGCCCGCTCCGATCGTGTAGATGCGCGCACCTTCGCGCGGCGGCTCGGCGGGGCCGTCGTAGAGATCGAGCACGAAGTCGGCGCGCGGACGTGCGTCGGACTGCCGAAGCACCACGTGCGCGTTCTCGGTCACCGCGCCCATGCCCGCGCGCACGGGTCCCACGCCCGCGCCGCTCAGATCGACGTCGAGGACGAGCTCCGAGAGGAGCGGCGGCTCGCCGTCACCGCGCATCGGATAGACGTACGTGCGGCGGTTACCGACGCGATCGAGCCACTCGGTGTAGCGAAGGCGCACCGCCACGCTCGCGCCCGGCGCGATGGGATGGATGCGCGCGCGCAGGCGCTCGGGTCCGTCGTACGCGAGGCGCGCCTCTTGGAGCTCGGCGCCCATCCACGAGAGCGTGTAGCCCGCGCCGAGACCGACGGCTGCGGGCGTCGCGACCTCGTAGCCGTAGCCGCGATCGACCTCGAAGCTCTGCACGATCGCGCCGCGCGGGACGCGGATCGTCCACTCGCCCTCGAGGCTGTCCGAGCGCGCGTTGAAGAAGGTCTGCGTGATCTGCGTGTTCGCGAGATCGCCCGTGACCGCCACGCGCACGTCGTGGCTGCGGATCGGCAGCGGCGTGCGCGCGACGCCCACCTCGTCGAGACGACGACCCGAGAGCACACCGATCGGCTCGACGGTGCGGAGGCGCGTGCGCGCCGGATCCGCGAGGCCGCCGGTCCAGTCGTCCCACATCGCCTCGGGCGCGAGCGTCGGCGCCTGGCCCGCGCTCGCCGTGAGCGACTCGCCTTGCGCGACCGTGCCCTCGGCGTCGTCGCCCGTGAAGCCCACGGCCGTGAACGCGACCTCGCCGGAACCGACGTACACGCGCGTCGCGCCGTCGACGATCGCGACCGCGAGCGTCGCGTCGTGCGCGACGAGGTGGATCGCAGCGGTGTCGATCACCGTCTCGTCGCTCTGCGAGGCATCGATCCAGACGCGACCGCCCGCGAGCTCCACGCGCGCGAGCTCGAGCACGAGCGAGCTGTCTCGGTCGAGGAGGACCCACGCGCCCGAGTCGAGCGAGAGCGAGCCGCGGCCATCGGCGCCGGTCGCCACGGTCGCGCCGGTCTCGACGCGCGCGCGTCCAGCGACGGTCTCGCTCGTCCCTTCGCGGGTGAGCGTCATCGAGCCGCGCACGATGTCGGCGGTGGCCACGGTCGCTTGCGGTGTGGTGGGAGGCGGGCTCGCGCCGCTACACCCGACCAGCGCGACGAGCGCGGACGCGACGGCGATCCGACGCGGGCTCATCGCGCACCTCGATTCGGCGTACGCACGGAAGGTGCGTCGTCGTTCTCTCGCAGCGCTTCGGTGCTCGGCGGCGCGGTCGCGAACGTGCGGCCCGTGATCGTCCACGCGAACGCGCGATGGGTGGCGTCGAACGTGAGCGGAACGATCTCGATCTGCTCGTCGGCCTGACCTTCGTTCCACACCACGAGGAGGCGCGCCTCGATCGCGCCGAGGCGATCGCGCACGTCGCGCCGCACCTCGACGCGGTACGGCAGCTCCTCTTGCTCCTCGACATCGAACGCCTCGATGCCGAGCTCCGAGTAGAGATCCTCCGGGCGGCTCAGCGAGAGGCCGGGGTGAGACGTCCACAGCGACACGTTCGCGTCGGGGTGCGACCAGACGAGCGAGACACGCATCGCGCGCGCACCACGCAGCACGCCGCTGCGGCGCATGCGCATCAAGAGCGCGTCGAGGTCTTCCTGCGCGCTGCGCGTGCGCGCGTCCTTGCGGAGCTCGGCGAAGCGCACGCTCGACCAGAGCATCGCCGTGCGCGCGACGCCTTCCACCGCGCCGCGCTCGCTCGTCTCCATCACGCGCTGCTCGAGGCGGAGCGCCTCGTCGATGCGGCCCGCGCCTGCGGCGGCCTGCGCCAGGAGCAAGAGCGCGGTCGGATCGTCGGGACGGATCGAGACGAGCGTCTCGTACTGTCGGTACGCGTCTTCGTACCAGCCGTGCGCGCGGTAGAGGTCGCCGAGGCGGCGGCGCGCGAGCTCGTCCATCGGCTGGAACTCGACGATCTCCGAGAACGTGCGGCGCGCTTCGTCCGGTAGGCCGAGGCGCAGGTAGAGCTCGCCGATCGCGGTACGCACGCCCGGATCCGCGAGCGGATCGGTGCGCAGGCGCTCCGCGAGCCTTCGCGCCTCGGGCACTCGCCCTTGCGTCTCGAGCTCTTCGAGCACGCGCAGCCGGAGCTCGAAGCTGCCCGGCGTCTGCACCACGAGCTGACGCAGCGCGCGCAGGCGCGCGGCCGGAGTCGTGGCGCGCGCGAGCACCTGCTCGACGAGCGACCAGTCGACGCCGCTGCCGAGACCGAACGCGTTGCGCACGAGGCGGAGGTCCTCGGCCGTGCGCACGCGACGCAGGATCGCGCTGCGGAAGAAGCCGCGCGCCGAGGCGTCGGGTAGGTACGAGTAGAGCTCGACCATGCGCGGGAGCGAGCCCGCACGATCGAGCATCGCCTCGAGGAACACGCGCCGATCACGGCTCGAGCTGATCTCACAGCGGCGACCCGCCTCGCGGTACGTCTCGACCCAGCTGCCCAGGTAGTCGGTCTGTCCGAGCCGCTCGGTCCAGAGCGCGCGTCGATCGTCGAGCGACGCGTGCGAGGCATCGCTACAGCGCTGACGCTGGTGCGAGGCCGTCGTCGTCACGGTCGTCACGATCGTCGTGCGGGTGGTCGTCGTGTTGGCCCCCGTGCTGTCGTTGCCGAGGGGGATCTCGTTCGCGTCCTCGAGCTCTCCGATCTCCGCCCGATTGAGCTCTCGGGCCGACACCCGCGCGCGCCCTCTGCTCATGTGCGGATCGGGGGCGTCGCTCTCCGTCGTGGTCCACTCCGCGCCGTCGACGCGCAGCGGACCGCGCGCCTCGTCGGGGGACGGCGCCGGACGCGTGCGCTGCACACGCTCCCGAGACGCGCCCGTCGTGGGTGATCCCCCGGTCGCGCCCGCGAGCAGATCGTCTCCTGCATAAGGGTCGGACGGCGGCGCTTGGCCCGCGCCGGCCGAGCCACCGCCACCTGCGCGTCGCAGCCCGCCGAAGCTCGGCTCGGCCATCGGCGGCGGGGCTGGAGCGGCCGACCCGCTCGCGGTGCCCATCGGCATCGTCGGCGTCGTCACCGAGGCGGGCGGTGTCGATGGCGTGGGCATCGGGACGGCGACCACGGGCGCGGCTTCTTCGGCTTCACCCTCGGATCCCCAATATCCAGGGGCCTCCGCGGGCTCCGAGGGGAGCGGGACCGACGCAGACGTCGGATCATTCGGCGCCAGCCACTCCGGCATCTCGGGCTCGGCGCTGCCTCCCGAGAAACAGCATCCCGTGAGCGCGAGCGGCCCGAGCGCGATCGTGAGCGCTGCCTCTGCGAGCGTGCTGCCGGTGCTCTCTTCTTCGGGCGTGCGCCACCCCGGATCGAGCAGCGGCTGGTGCATGAGCTCGTTCGTGAGCGCGCCGTACATGCCGCTCGACATCTCGCGTGCGGACGGCACGTAGTAGCTCGTGTACGGCGTGATCAGACCGCAGCGCGTGCCGAGCTCCGCGATCTCCTCGCGGCTCGCGCCGCCGAGCAAGAGCTGACGAAGTCGCTCGTTCGCCCAGCGCAGACGCAGATCCGCGGCCTCGTCGGTGCGTCGCGTGTCCACCGTGACGGTCTGCTCGAACGGCTCACCGCGTCGAAGACCGCGCACGATCACCTCGGTCGGCGCGGACTCGCGCACGCGACCGACCACGTCGATCACGTCGCCGCGCGCCACGTCGACGGGCACGCGCGGGAACGCATTGTCGATGCCGGTGCCGAGCTCGACCGTCACGCGCTGGAGGATCGGACGGCTCACGTGCGCGAGGATGCGCAGCGTCGCCTCGGCCGCGCTCTCGCGCTCTTCGACGCGCACGGCGAGACCGCCACCGCGCGCGAGCGCCGCGAGCAGATCGAGGTTCGCGTCACGACCCACGCCCACTGCGTAGAGGCGCACGGGCCGCGGCAGCTCGAGCAGGTGCTCGACGAGGCCTTCGGCCCCGAGCTCACCCACGGTGGGCGCGCCGTCACCCACGTAGATCACCGCGCCCTGACGCGCGGGATCGAGCAGCGCCGCGGCCTGCGCGATCGCGGCGCCGAGATCGGTCGCACCGCCCGCTGGCGCGCGCGCGAGGCCATCGAGCAGCGCATCGAGACGCGCGGGCGTCGCGGGCCCCAAGGCCATCGCGTCTTCACCCTCGACGAGGCCACGGATCGCGAGATCCGCCGACACGATGCTCACGCGATCGCCGGGCCCGAGGTGTCGCGTGATCGCCTCGACCACGCTGCGCCCGAGCTCGAGGCGGCTGCGGTCGGTGCCCGCCGACACGTCCGCGACGACGACGAGATCGAGGCCCACGGGCGGCGCGGTCTCGCCGTCGAACACAGCGTCCGGCAGACGAAGCGGGAGATAGAAGTAGTCGCGCTCGTCGGCCTCTCCGACGATCACGCGCGAGCCCGGCGCGCGGCGCGGCGCTTGGTGCGCGGCGCGGTACGCGTGCTGCGCGGTGTCGCGCGGCGTGAGCTCGAGCACGAGATCGGCGCGCGGACGGAAGTCGGACCGACGCAGCTCCACACGACCGGGGTTCGTCGCCGACGGACTCACCGTGGCGCCCATGCCCGCGCGCACGAAGCTCGCCTCCGAGCGCGACACGTCCGCCACGAACGACAGCTCCTGCACGTGCGGCGCACGACCGCCCTCGCCCATCGCGTAGCGGTAGAGGCGCGGCTGTCCTTCGGACGTCGGCCTCACCCACTCCGCGTAGCGGATCGCGATGCGACGCACCTCACCCGGCGCGATCGGATAGATGCGCGCGCGGTAGCTGCCGGGGCTGTCCCACTCGAGCAGCGCCGGATCGTCGGTCGATCCTCGGTAGACCTGGGCCTCGTACGCCGCGCGCGCCTGCGCCTCTTCGCGAACGAAGCCATCGACCATCTGTCCGTTGCGATCGACCGCGAAGCGCTGGAGCACCGCGCCTTCCGGCACGCGCACGCGGTAGAGGCCCTCGACGGTCTCGCTCGCGGGGTTGAAGAACTCTTCCTCCACCTCGGTCACCGCGAGCTCGCCGACGATCGACACGCTCACGTCCAGACGACGAATCGACAACGGCCAGCGCGCTTGTCCCACCTCGTCGGGCACGCGCGCCTCGAGCACGCCCATGCCCGGCGCGAACGCCTCGCTCGGACCCGTCGTGAAGAGACCACCGGTCCAGTCGGAGAAGAGCGTCTCCGGTCGCACGCTCGGAGGCGCACCGGCCGCGAGCGTGAGCAGCTCGCCCGCGCGGGCGACGCCGCGCTCACCGCCTGCGCCGACGTACGCGATCTCGCCGCGCACCACGTACACCTCGAGGCCGCGGTCGCCGAACGCCGCGGAGATCCCCGCGCTCGCGAGCCGCAGCACGCCGTTCGCCGTCTCCAGCGCGAGCGGGTCGCCCTCCGCGGCCTCGATCAACGCGCGACCACCCTCGAGCCGGACGGTGCTCGCGTCGACGACGGTCACGCGCGCACCCTGATCGAGCAAGAGTGATGGACCCGTGTCGAGGACGAGCCTGGCGAGGCCGCCGCCGCTCGCTTCGCTGCCCGGCGCGACGGCGATCGACTCTTCCGCAGCCACACGCTCGAGGCCGATCATGGGAACGTCCGCGACGTTCGCGGAGCCCCGCACGGTCGTCAGAGAGCCGAGCGAGCTCGGGACCGACGTGGCCGAGGCGGGCCCGTCGCTTCCGCAGCCTGGGTGAGAGAGCCCCGCGGCGCCCACGGTGAGCCACGACAGGAGCAGCCAGAGTCGCGCTCGTGTCGATCGAGCCTTGTTGATCGTCATCGTCTCTCCTCGAAGTCCGCGCCGCGCGCAGAGACTACACGCAGTTCGCGATCGGCCGGTCCGTGCAACGGACCGACGTACGTCGCGCGAGCTCCGTCTCTTCCCTCGGCAACCGAGGGGACGGCCCGCTAGAATGCGGGCCCCGCATGAGCGACCTCGCACGCATCCGCCTCGCACGTCCTGCGCTCGACGCGCGAGAGCTCGACGCGATCGGCCGTGTGCTCGAGAGCGGCATGCTCGTCTCGGGCAAGGTCGTCGAGCGCTTCGAGCACGTGGTGCGAGAGCGGGTGGGACGCGCGCACGCGATCGCCGCTGCGAACGGGACCGCTGCGCTGGAGCTCGCCATGCGCGCCTTGGACCTCGGAGGCGGTGAAGTCTTGGTCCCCGCGTTGACGTGGCCGAGCCCCGCCCACGCCGCCGTGCTCACGGGCGCGAGGCCCGTGCTCGTCGACGTGAACGCCGAGGAGTGGAACCTCGCGGTCGCGTCGACGATCGCGCAGATCACCAACGAAACCAAGGCGATCGTGGCGATCGATCAGTTCGGCGTGCCCGCGCGCGTGGCCGAGCTCGAGGCGGCGCTCGCGGCGCGCGGTCGCGCCGACGTCGTGGTGATCGAAGACGCGGCGTGCGCGATCGGCTCGAGCGGCCTCGACGCGACGGGCCGTGAACGTGCGTGCGGTGCGTTCGGCGTGGTGAGCACGCTGTCGTTTCATCCCCGCAAGGTCGTGACCACGGCCGAAGGCGGCATGTGCCTGACCGACGACGCCGCGCTCGCGACGCGCCTCCGCACGCTCCGCAACCACGGCCAGCGCGAGGTCGGAGTGTTCGAGCTCGCGGGCCCGAACCAGCGGCTCACCGAGATGCAGGCCGCGATGGGCGTCGTGCAGATCGAGAAGCTCGACGCGATCCTCGCCCGACGTCGCGAGATCGCGGCGCGCTACCGCGAGGGCCTCGCGTCTCTGCCGCTCGCGATCCAGGCGCACCCCAGCGGAAGCGTCACCAACGAGCAGACCTTCGGCGCGTGCCTCACGCGGGGCGACTCCGCCGCGCGCGATCGCCTCGTGTCCCTCGCGAGCGAGGCCGAGGTCGAGCTCGGCAAGCTCAGCTACGACCTCACGACGCTGCCGAGCCTCGCGGCCTTCGCGCCGCACGTCGACGCCCCGATCACGCGTGATCGCGTGGCGCGCGGCTTCGCCCTTCCTTTGCACACGGCGCTCACCGACGAGGACGTCGAGCGCGTGGTCCGCACCGTGAGAGGATGCCTCGAGAGAGCGCTCGCATGACGACCGACACCAAGACCTCCGACGCCAAGACCTCCGACGCCGGGACCTCCGACACCAAGACCTCGGACGCCAGGACCTCCGACGCTGGGCCGCTCGTGCGCGTCGAGAACCTCGAGAAGACGTTCCACATCGGCTTCTTCAGGAAGAAGGTCGAGGCCGTCCGCGGCGTGAGCTTCGAGGTGAAGCCCGGCGAGATCTTCGGCGTGCTCGGCCCGAACGGCGCCGGCAAGACGACGACGATCAAGATGCTGCTCGGGCTCATCTTTCCGTCGAAGGGGACGCTGTCTCTCTTCGGCCAAGCGCGCCCCGAGCCCGAGGTGATGAAGCGCCTCGGCTACCTCCCCGAGAACCCGTACGTCTACCAGTACCTCAAGGCGCACGAGTTCCTCGATCTCTGCGGTCGCCTCTGCGGCATCCCCGCGAACCAGCGCAAGAAGAAGAGCGACGACATCCTCGAGCGCGTCGGCCTCACGCACGCGACCGATCGCCCGATCGGACGCTTCTCGAAGGGCATGACCCAGCGCATCGGGCTCGCGCAGGCGCTGCTCCACGACCCCGAGCTCTTGATCCTCGACGAGCCCATGAGCGGCCTCGATCCGATCGGCCGCAAGCAGGTGCGCGACCTCATCGTCGAGGAGCGCAAGCGCGGCAAGACGATCCTCTTCACGAGCCACATCCTCTCGGACGTCGAGCTCTTGTGTGATCGCGTCGCCATCTTCCACCGCGGCAAGGTCACTGCGTACGGCGCGCTGTCGGATCTGCTGAAGCCCGAGGTGCGCCGCACCGAGATCGAGCTCGAGGGCGCGACCGAAGAGCTCGAGAAGGAGCTCGAGGCGATCGGCGCGCGCGTCGTGCACGAAGAGGGTCGCGGGACCGCGCAGCGCGTGCGCGTGACGATGCCCGGCGAAGAAGGCGCCAAGCGCGTGCTCGCCCTCGCCCTCGCGAAGGACGCGCGCATCGTCGAGGTGCACGAGACGCGCGAGACGCTCGAAGATCTCTTCCTCCGCGACTCGAACCTCGCGACCCAGAAGGAAGACGCGCACCCCTAGCGCATCGTCGTGTCATCCTCGTTGGATGGCCGAGCCCGCACGAAAGCGCGCGACTCTCGCAGATCTCGAAGCCCTACCCGCGCACCTCTCGGGTGAGCTGATCGGCGGCGTGCTCTACACGATGGCGCGACCGCGTCCTCGTCATCAGAACGCGGGCGGGCTCGTGTACGACGAGATCCTCGGCCCGTTCCAGAGAGGCCGCGGCGGTCCGGGCGGGTGGTGGATCGTCATCGAGCCGGGCATCGCGTTTCCCGCGCTCGATGTCGAAGAGCTGAGCCCCGACGTCGCAGGCTGGCGCAAGGAGCGACTGCCCGAGCTACCCGACGATCGCATCGACGTCGTGCCGGACTGGGTGTGCGAGGTCCTCTCGCCGTCGACGCGAACGCACGATCAGCGCATCAAGCGACCGCTCTACGCGAAGGCGGGCGTTCGATGGATGTGGGTCGTCGACGTCGACGCGCGCACCGTCGTGGTGAGCCGTAACGAGGGCGGGCTGTGGCTCGAGATGGGCGTGTTCGGTGACGACGACACGATGTCCGCCGAGCCCTTCGAGTCGCACGCGATCGCGCTCGCCGAGCTGTGGTCCCCCCGTCGCGAACGCTAGAAGCGGTAGCCGATGCGCGCGGAGGCGCCGAAGGTCACCGCGCCCGGGCCGTTCGAGAGGTAGCCGAGCTCGGGGAGCGAGACCTCGATCGAGAGGTGCTCGACCGGCATGAAGCTCGCGATCGCCGAGACGCGCCCCACGAAGCCCGCGTCCTGCGGGCCGGTGAACAAGAAGTTCACGCCGACCTCGATCGAGGCGCCGATGTGGATCGGCGCGGTGAACGGCGTGAGCTGGTAGCTCGCGCCCACGAGGATGCCGAGGCCCGACGTGCCGCCGAGCAGGATGTCGAAGCCGCCGCGCAGCTCGAGGCCGCCGGTGCCCGAGAGCGCGTGGCCGACGCGCGCTTGGATCATCCCGACGCCGATCACGCCCGTGGGCGGACGCACCGTGCCGCCCGTCGGCTGAGGTCCGCTCGTGCCCACGGGGACGAGGCCTCCTGCGAGGCCGCCGATCATGATCACCGTCGCGCCGTCGCTCCCGAGCTGCGGCCTGCGATCCCACGCCGTCGCCTCGCTCGCGAGACGCTGCTCTTCGGCGATGCGCGCCTGCTCCGCGGCCTCGCGCTCGCTCAGCGACTCGGCCTCGGCGCGGAGGCGCGCCTCTTCTTCCGCGAGGCGACGCGCCTCGGCGTCTTGCTGAGCCGCGGCGTCGCGCGCGGCCTGCGCCTCGGCCTCACGACGCGCGGCCTCTTCGGCCTCACGGCGCGCGCGCTCTTCGTCGGTCTCGATGCCCGAGAGGCGCAGCGCGTCGTCGCCGAGACCCTCGGGCCTCAGCATCGAGCGCAGCACGTCGTCGAGGCGCGCGGCCTCTTCGGCGCGCATCACGTTCACGAGCAGCTCCTCCACCCGTCCGTCGTGACCGACCACGAGGTGGAGACGGTACTGACCAGGCAGCGGCTCGATGCTCGGCACCACGACATAGCGCGCCTGCGCCGAGAGGCCGATGCCCTCCATCTGCGCCGACGTCGTGGGCCGCGCGGCCGTGATGCCTCCGGGAGTGGGCGCGCGCGAGTGACCGACGCGCCTCAGCGAGGCCTCGATCGCGTCTTCGATCTCGTCGAGCGCGTCTTGATCGGCGTCGCCGCTGACCGGGTAGACGACGACACGCTCGGCGAACGCGCGGGTCGGCATCGCGAGGAGCAGCGCGAGGAAAGCGAGAACGAGCGTTGACGCTCCGAGGTGCGATCGAGAACGAGCCATCACGAAAACGGCCTCCAGCGCGGGCATGGCGGCGGCTGTGCAATCCACGAGCCGCCACGAGCCGGCGGGTTGTACCACCGCGCTCGCGACGCTGCCTCGTGCTCAGACCCAACTTCCTGCGGGCTCGCACGTCGAAGGACCGATGCCCACGCTCCCGGCCCCGAACTCCCTCGTCACTCGCGCGCGCGCACGATCTCGTCGACCCGGCGCGGTGCGCTTCCTCGGGGCCACGCTCCTGGCGGGCCTCTGGCTCGCGACGACCGGCGAGGCGGTCGATGCGCGCGCGATGATGGTCGTGATGGAGCCGCCGCCGCCGCCGTTCGACGCGCGCATCCACGGCGCGGCGATCTCGCGCGACGCAGGGCCGCCTCCGATCAGCGGCGGCACGCTCGTCACGCTCGCGGAGCAGCGTCTGCTCGTCGCCGATCCCGACACCGATCGCGTGCTCGTCGTCGCGACCGATGGCGAGCCGCGCGTGTCGCTCGAGCTGCGCGAGGCCGCGCACAGCGAGCCCGGTCGTGCGATCGAAGACGGCAGCGGTCGTGTGCACGTGGTGCTGCGAGGCGCGGGTCAGGTGCTCTCGTTCGATCCGCGCGCGACGAGCGCCGACGCCGCGCAGATCACGCGACGCGCGGTGTGCGGCATGCCGCGCGGCATCGCGTTCGACCGCACGAACGATCGGCTCGTGGTCGCCTGCCGCGGGGGCGAGCTCGTGTTCCTCCCCACGCAGGGCGATGCTGCGCCGCGCACCACGCAGCTCGACGCGGATCTGCGCGACGTGGTGATCGCGAACGATCAGCTGATCGTCACGCGCTTCCGCAGCGCGGAGGCCCTCGTGCTCGATCGCAGCGATGGTCACGTCGTCGCGCGACGCAACGCCGCGCCCATGAACGACGGCACCGGCAACGTCAGCGCGACCGTCGCATGGCGCGCGATCGCTCTCCCGAGCGGCGAGATCGCGATGCTCCACCAGCGCGAGCGCGACGACGAGGTGGTCCCCACCGCCGGCGGCTACGGAGGCTTCGGCGGCTGCGACGGCATCGTGAAGAGCGCCCTCTCGATCGTGGGTCCCTCGGAGATCCAGGCCGGTCCCACGCTCGCCGCCGCGACGCTGCCCGTGGATCTCGCCGCGCGTGTGGTCGATGGTCGCCTCAGCTCGCTCGCGATCGTCGCCGCAGGAAACCAGAACGGCGATCACGCCGTGTTCCTCGTCGGCGAGTCCGAGATCCACGCCGCAGGCTGCTCCGGCGGCGCGTTCGTCTCGACGCAGCACTCGCTCGCGAACGCCGTGGCCGTCAGCTACCTCGCCGATGGTCGCCTCGCGATCCAGACGCGCGCGCCTTCACGCCTCGTGCTCGCGACCCTCGAGCAGACGACGTCGCGCGAGCTCGCCCTCGGCGGCGACGACACGTTCGACACGGGCCACGCGATCTTCCACGCGAGCGCAGGCGGTCACATCGCGTGCGCATCGTGTCATCCCGAGGGCGGCGAAGACGGTCACGTGTGGCGCTTCAGCGGCCTCGGCGCGCGACGCACGCCCGCGCTGCACGACGTCGCGGGCACCGCGCCGTTCCACTGGCAGGGTGATCTCGCGAGCATGGAGGCGCTCGTCAACGAGGTCTTCGTCGGTCGCATGAACGGCGTCGCGCTCCAGCCGACCCATGTCGCCGCGCTCGAGGGCTGGCTCGGTCACGTCGCACGACCGGTGGCTCACACGAACGGTGATGCGGCGCGCGTCACGCGAGGCCGCGCGGTCTTCGAGGGCGCAGGCGGCTGCGTCGCGTGTCACTCGGGCAGCCGCCTCTCGGATGGGCAGAGCCACGACGTCGGCACCGGCCAAGCGTTCCAGACACCCACGCTGCGAGGCCTCTCCGATCGCATGCCGCTCATGCACGACGGCTGCGCGCGCACGCTGCGCGATCGCTTCACGCCCACGTGCGGTGGTGAGCGCCACGGCGGCGCGCTCGAGGGCGATCAGCTCGACGATCTCCTCGCGTACCTCGGCTCGCTCTGAGCCCACGGGGACGCTGTTCCGTGGGGAGCCAGCCGGCGGGGGAGCAAGGCTCCCCCTCGAGGCGCGAGCGATGGAGGAGCACAGCGACGAAGGAGCGATGGGGTTGCGGGGGTCGAGCCCCCGCATCGAGCGCCGGAGGCGCGGGAAATCAAGCGCAGTCGCCGCCGTAGAGAAAGAGGTGTCCGTCGCGCTCGACGCACATCACGTCGGGCGTCGTCGAGAAGCAGCCGCAGCCCGTGCAGTCGTCGGGGATCGGGAGGCACGTCTCGTCGCCCGGGCAGCCGAAGCTCGCGCACGCCTGATCGGCGCGGCAGCTGCCCGGCCCACACGCGTACGAGCTGCAGACGGCGCAGTTCGCGACGGGGCCCTCGACCCACGCGCCGCTTCGACAGATGGCCGCGGTGTCGCAGCACGAGTCGCCGCACACCTGGCCTTCGAGCGAGCACGCATCACCGACGCGCCTCTCCGCGGGGCACGGCGCGGGTCCCGGCGCAGGCTCGCACTCCCACTCGGGCGTGGGCCCGCTGAAGTCACATCGACAGTCCGGGCCTGGCGGCGGTCCCCAGCAGGTGGGCGGACAGAGCTCGATCGGCGTCATCCCGATCGGGCACATCCACGCGCTGCCCACACACGTCGGCGGATAGAACGCATCGCCGCCGCAGACCACGCACATGCTCGGCCCCGTGCCGCTGCAGCCGCCGTCGCCCATCGGGATCGGCGCGTCGAATCCGTCACCGCCCGTCTCGGGCGTGGCCGCGTCGAGATCGCGGACGTGGGAGTCGCCGCAGCTGCAGCCGACCACGAGCGACGCGGCCACGAAGAACGCAGCGATCACCAGCCACGGAAAGAGAGGAGACGAAGCGAAGCGCATCGCGCCGCTACAGCAGTGCCCATGCCAGCGGGGGTCGAGCGCGCACGAGGCGGCGGCTCTCGATTTTCTCGGGGAACGTGGGCGATCCCTCGATCCGACGGGTGTGTCGACGTGCGCCGCGCCCCGCGTGCGTGCTACTGCCGCGCCGTTCGCGCGCGACGCGCGACGCACCGAGGAGCGAGCGATGATCGAGGACGGCAAGGTGGTGAGCGTC
Source organism: uncultured Sandaracinaceae bacterium (assembly GCA_964502175.1). Taxonomy (GTDB): domain Bacteria; phylum Myxococcota_A; class Polyangia; order Polyangiales; family Sandaracinaceae; genus JAFLCL01. The sequence goes on along the minus strand of CAZCVE010000007.1, from coordinate 89,381 downwards.
AACTACACGCTCAAGAACGACGCAGGCGAGACCCTCGACAGCTCGGCCCCCGACGAGCCGCTCGCGTACCTCCATGGCGCGCAGAACATCGTGCCGGGCCTCGAGCGCAAGCTCACGGGCCGCAAGGTCGGCGACAAGCTCGAGGTCGTCGTCGATCCGGGCGACGGCTACGGCATGCGCGATCCCCGCGGCGTTCAGGAAGTTCCGCGCAACGCGTTCCCGCCCGACGCCCCGCTCGAAGTGGGCGCGTCGTTCGTCGTCGAGACGCCGAGCGGCGAGCTGATGCAGCTGCACGTCACCGCGATCAAGCCCGGCCCCGATGGCGTCGACCTCATCACGTGCGACGCGAACCACCCGCTCGCGGGGGAGCGCCTCCACTTCTCGATCGAGATCGTGGACGTGCGCGAGCCCACCGAGGAAGAGCGCACGCACGGCCACGTGCACGGCCCCGGCGGCCACCACCATTGAGCCCGTTCGCGGGGACCGGCGGCGCACGCGTGCGTGCACGCGTGCCTGGCGAGCAAGGATCACGGATCGCCCTTCTTTGTGGCCGATCCGTGATGCCAACACGGCGGCACATGGGCTGCACTGGGCCCGCCCATGCACTCTCGAGTCCTCCTCTGTCTTCCCCTCGTCTCTCTCATCGCGTGTGATCCGCCGCCGTCGTCGCTGGATCCGGATGCGGCCGTCGTCGATCGCGACGCGCCCGGATCGATGGGCGATCCCGACGCGCCCGGATCGATGGGCGATCCCGATGCGTTCGTTCCGTCGAGCGGCTGCCCCGAGCTCGACGCCGACGATGCCTCGCAGATCGCGGTCGGCCGCAACTCCGGCGGCGACACGGTGATCGACGAGGACACGACGTGGGACGCCGAGCACACGTACTTCGTGCTCGGCTCGCTCGACGTGCAGGGCGTCACGCTGACGATCGAAGCGGGCGCGCACGTGTGTCTCGACGCAGGCGGCGGCTCACCGCCCACCATCGACTTCCGCGAAGGACCGGGCGGCGGCCAGAGCAGGCTCGTCGTGAGCGGCACCGCGGCGGCGCCCGTCGTGTTCGAGCCCGCGGTCGACGGCAGCGAGTGGAACTCGATCACCCTCTCGTCCGCGTCCACGGCGAGCCTCTCGCACCTCACGCTGATCGGCGGCGGTGCCGGCGGCGCAGGAGCGCTGCGTGTGGACGGAAACTACGCCGAGCTCTTCGACGCGCGCGACGTCCACCTCGTCGGCACCGCGGGCATGATGCTCTCGCTCGGCAACGAGGGCCTCGCGGCGGACGCGTCGATCTACCTCGACGCGCAGGATCCGAGCGTGCCCGACGTCGCGATGGACGTGACGAGCCGCGGCGTGAGCACGCTCGACTCGGACACGATCCACTTCGGCAGCTCGCTTCCCGCGGCGGCGCGCGTCGTGCGCATGCGCGACGGCGACATCACCGAGGACACGCGCATCCCGGGCGATCTCGACGTCGCCTTCCTCTTCGACGACGACGTGATCGTGCAGCGCGAGAGCAGCGCGAGCCCGATCCCGACGCTGACGATCGAGGCCGGCGCGGAGCTGCGCTTCGAGGGCACGTCGATCGTGGTCGGCAGCACGTCGGGCCTCGACGACGAGGGCGGAAACCTCGTGGCCGTCGGCACCGCGGAGCGCCCGATCCGTCTCGCGAGCGCCTCGCCGACACCGGCCGCGGGCGACTGGCAAGGCGTGTTGCTCGTCGCGACCGCGTTCGAGCCGGAGGTCACCGAGCTCGCGTACGTGATCGTGAGCGACGCAGGCCGCGACCTCGGCGGCCCCGGCGCGGTGCTCCACTGCGAGACGCTCCCGACGCCCGTCGTCGGCGCGATCCGCCTGCGCGGCAACGGCTTCGAAGACTACGAAGGCCCGCGCATGAGCGACGTCACGATCGAGCGCTCCGCGGGCGATGGCGTCGCGTTCGCGTGCTCCGCCTCGAGCTGTCTCGTCACCGATTACGCGAGCGAGCTCACCGGCACCGACGTCGACGGAGAGCTCGTGCGCGACCGCGCGTGCCCGTGATCGTCTGATGCCGAGCGACCCACCCGTGATCGCTACGGCGCGGGGATCTCGAACGTGCCGACGGTGAGGCCGATGTCGCCCTCGCACGTCTTGCCCACGGAGCCGCTGGCCGCCGGGCCCATGCGCTCGATCTGCGCGCTGAACGAGAGGTCGCGCGGGAGCGAGCAGCCCGGCGTGTAGGTGCCCTCGATGCTCGCGAGCGGCAGCGTGCTCTGCACGAACCACGCGTCGAGGAAGCCGAAGTCGTTCTTGCGCAGGTAGGCGTGGAGGCCCTCGTCGAAGGCGCCGTCGGCGGTCTGCCACTCGAGCACGACCTCCATGTCGATCGCGGCGCGATCGGCAGCCTCGAGACGGCACACCGCGAATCCGCCCGCGTACGCGATGCGGAGCGAGATCGTCGTGTCCGCGCGCGTCTCCGGATACGTCTCGCGCATGCGCTCGTAGAGGAACGGCGCGTCGATCGTGTCGAACGGCATCTCCGCGAGCACGTTGCCGGCTGTGAAGCCCGCACGATCACCGCAGCTCTCGTTGAGATCCTCGAGGAGGATCGCGCCCTCTTCGCGCGCGCCCGCGCACTCGCGACGCGTACACGCGATGCCGCTCGCGGCGCACACGCACTCGTTACAGCCGTCGCCGAGATCGAAGGTCTGGCCGTAGTCGTAGTCCGTGCCCTCGAAGTCACACGTGGTGAACGGCGGGGCGCACGTGCGTGTGGTGCAGGTCTCGACACCGGCGGCGCTGCAGTCGCAGAAATTGCAGCGATCGCCGAGCGGATAGTGCTCACCCGCGGTGTGCGACGCGAGACAGCTCGGCGCATCGACGGGCACGAACGCGTCGAGCCCCGCATCGCTCGCCTCCACCGCCACGTCGTCGTCGAAGATCCGCGCGTCGGCCTCACGGAACGCGTCCGGCGAGACGGCCGCGTCGCGCGTCGGCGTGGTCTCGCACGCGCACGCGGCGAGGAGGAGAGAAGGAAGAGCGAGCGAAAGAAGGGTGCTGCGCATGACGCGCAGAATAGAGCGACGCGAGACGATGTGCCGGTCGTCGGGAGGCCCGTGTTAGCGTGGCAAACGGATGTCCAACGCCTCCGAGGCCCGCCCGAACGCCGCGCCGATCAGCGGCTCCGTCAAGCTCGCCGTGCTCGTCGCCGCGCTCGGCTACCTCGTCGACATCTACGACCTGATCCTCTTCAGCGTCGTGCGCACGCCGAGCCTTCGGGCGATCGGCGTCGCGCAAGAAGACGTGCTCACCGTCGGCGTGCGCCTCCTCAACTACCAGATGACCGGGATGCTCATCGGCGGGATCTTGTGGGGCATCCTCGGCGACAAGCGCGGCCGCCTGAGCGTGCTCTTCGGCTCGATCCTCATGTACTCGATCGCGAACATCGCGAACGGCTTCGTGACGGACGTCGAGACCTACGCGTGGCTGCGCCTCGTCGCAGGCATCGGCCTCGCCGGTGAGCTCGGCGCGGGCATCACGCTCGTGTCGGAGATGCTGCCCGCCACGACGCGCGGCATCGCGACGACCCTGATCGCCGGCATCGGCATCTGCGGGGCGATCCTCGCCGTGGTCGTCTCGTGGTTCGTGCCCTGGAACCAGGCGTACTGGCTCGGCGGCGTGATGGGGCTCTTGCTGCTCGCGCTGCGCGTCGGCGTGCTGGAGTCCGGGATCTTCCAGCGCATCAAGGAGACGAAGGTCTCGCGCGGGAACTTCTTCGCGCTGTTCTCGAACCGGAGACGCGCCACGCGCTACGTGGCCGTGATCCTCTGCGGCGTCCCGATCTGGTTCGCGATCGGGATCCTCGTCACGCTCGCGGGCGAGATCGCAGGCCCCGAAGGCTTGCGCATGGATCCGGTGCCCGTCGTTCCGACCGCGGTGCTGATGGCGTACGGCGGCTTGGCGATCGGCGACTTCGCGAGCGGCGCGATCAGCCAGATGCTCGAGAGCCGCAAGCGCGTGCTCTACGCGTTCGTCGCGCTCAACGTCGTGGCGATGGCGTCGTACTTCACGATCGGGGCGACCTCGACGACGATCTTCTACGCGTCGGTGCTCTTGCTCGGCATCGCCAACGGCTACTGGGCGGTGTTCGTGACGGTCGCGGCCGAGCAGTTCGGGACGAACCTCCGGGCCACGGCGACCACCACGGCGCCGAACTTCGTGCGAGGATCCGTCGTGCCGATGAACCTCGCTTTCCTCGCGCTCAAGCCGAGCCTCGGCGTCGTCGGCGCCGCGCTCGCGGTGGGCACGGTGGTCGTCGTCGTGGCGTTCGTGGCGATCCTCGGGATCGAGGAGACCTTCGGGAAGCCGATGGACTTCGTCGAAGAGGACGGCCCGGCATGAAGAAGCGCCCCGGCCCGCGAGAAGACGACACACCGCCCGAGGGCGTGCCCCACGATCGCGTCGGCGAGGGCGGGTCGAGGACGAAGTACGAAAGCGGCGTGGGATTCCGGTACCATGGCCCTCCCCTCCCGATGAGTGCTCCCGACGATGAGGCGGGCCCGGGCCCCTCGGCCGCGTCACCGCCCGCTCCAGGCCGCCCAGCCTCGAGCATGCCGCCGAGGCCGTCGGCGCCGATGCTGATCGCGGCGGTCGCGCAGCGCGATCAGTTCCGGCTGCTCTTCGACGAGGCCGCCGTGGGCATGCTGCTCCGCACGCCCGAGGGCCGCCTCGTGCGTGTCAACGACGCGTTCGCCACGCTGCTCGGCTACCGGACCGACGAGCTGTTCGGCAAGAACCTCTCGGAGCTCCTCGTCGCCGAAGACGCGAGCGTGCACGCCGAGTCGGCGCGCGTGATCCGCGAGACCTTGGACAGCGGTGAGCACGGCGGTGCGCATGTCGTCGAGAAGCGCCTCGTCCGCATCGACGGTCGCGTGGTCACGTGTCGCTCGGTCACGCGCGTGGTCCTCGGCGAGTCCGGCGAGACGCTGGTGCTGAGCACCGTCGTCGACGAGAGCGAGCGCAAAGAGGTCGAGCGACGCCTGCGCTACGAGGCGTTCCACGATCGCATGACGGGCCTGCCGAACCGCGCGCTCTTCCTCGATCGCCTGGGGCAGGCGCTCTTGCGCGACGCGTCCGGCCACGTCGTCGTCGTGGGCCTCGATCGCCTCCGATCGATCAACGAGGCGTTCGGTCACTCGGTCGGCGATCGCGTGGTCGTCGAGGTGGCGCGTCGTCTCGTCGCGGCGGTCGGTCGCGGCGACACCGTCGCGCGCATCGGCGGCGACGAGTTCGCGGTGCTCGTGACGAGCGGCTGGGACGAAGCGACGCTCGACATCCTCAACGGCGCCGCGCGTCCCGCGCTCACTCCCGATGGCCGCGAGCTCGTGCTCACCGCGTCGATGGGCGTGCGCGATCTGAAGGGTCTCGAGGCGCCCGAGCTCGTGCTCGGTGATGCGCTGCTCGCGCTCCAGCGCGCGAAGGAGCTCGGCCGCAACCGCACGATGGTCTACGAGCCCGGCCTTCGTGGTCGTGCGTCGCGCGTGGCCGCGATCGCGCGCAACCTCCGCGACGCCGTCGTCCGCAAGGAGATCGACGTCGAGTACCAGCCGATCCACCGCGCGGAGGACGGCCTGCTCACGGGCTTCGAGGCGCTCGTGCGCTGGCGCCGCAGCTCGCTCGGCGCCGTGCCGCCCACGGAGTTCGTGCCGGTGGCCGAAGAGCGCGGCCTCATCCAGCTGATCGGCGCGTACGTGCTCGGTGAGAGCCTCGTCCAGCTCGCGCGCTGGCGCGCGCTCACGCCTTACGCGAGTCACCTCACGATGAGCGTGAACCTCTCGCCGGTTCAAGCGCGCGACCCCGGCCACATGGAGCTCCTGCGTCACATGATCGCGGACTCGGGCGTGCCCGCCGATCGCGTGAAGGTGGAGATCACCGAGAGCGTGTTCGTCGATCTCACGAGCGAGATCGCCGACGGCCTCATCAAGCTGCGCAACGCGGGCGTGCAGCTCGTGCTCGACGACTTCGGCACCGGCTACTCGTCGCTCAACCACCTGCAGGCCCTGCCGTTCGACGGCCTCAAGGTGGATCGCAGCTTCGTCGTGCGCGCGATGGACGATCCGCGCAGCAAGAACCTCGTGCGCTCGATCGCCTCGCTCGCGCGCGGCCTCGACATGCACTCCACGGCCGAGGGCGTCGAGCTCGTCGAGCAGCGCACGTTCCTCGCCGAGGTGGGCTTCGACTACCTCCAGGGCTTCCTCTTCGGGCGCCCCACACCGTGCGATCAGATCGACGCGATGGTGACGAAGAAGCCGCGCGAATGAGCGCGCGCGAGGCACACCCGGGCCCGCGCGTCGGGCCCGTGCGCCGCTTGATCGGCCGAACCTGGCTGAAGGCGTTCGGCTGGACGATCGCGAACGACGAGATGCCGATCGCGAAGAAGGCCGTCTTCGTCGCGGCGCCGCACACCTCGAACTGGGATCTGCCGTTCACGCTCGCGATCGCGTGGTCGCTCGACATGGACATCAGCTGGGCGGGCAAGACGTCGATCTTCAAGCCGCCGTTCGGCACGATCATGAAGGCCCTCGGCGGGGTGCCGATCGATCGCAGCAAGCGCGGCAACCAGGTCGACTCGATCGCCGACGTGATCAAGAGCGCCGATCGCCTCTACCTCGTGATCGCGCCGTCGGGCACGCGCAGCAAGCGCGATCACTGGAAGAGCGGCTTCTACCGGATCGCGCAGGCGGCCGACGTCCCGATGATGATGGGGTTCCTCGACTACGCGAACAAGCGCGGTGGCCTCGCCTTCACGATGGACCCGAGCGGCGACGTCGCGAAGGACATGGAGAAGATCCGCGGCTTCTACACGAACGTGCGCGGCAAGTTCCCCGAGCGCGAGAGCACGCCGAAGCTGCGAGAAGAAGAAGAGTCGAAGGCCTGATCGAACCTGGGGACTGGTGGCCACCCACGACGTGACGATCCGCTCTCTGCGACGGCTCGCGCCCGAGATCGATCGAGCGCGCGTCGCATCCGCGTTCGTCGCCAGCGTCGTGCGCGCGCCCGACTTCTGGCGAACGCCGCTGCTCGCCTTGGCTGTCGCAGAGCGCGTGCCGGAGCACTCGTTCGAACCGTGGAGCGCGAACCGACACCTGTGCACGGTCTGCGGAGGCATGGCGTCTGGTCGCTACGAGGGGCCGCCATCGCCGGGCATGTACTCGGTGGGCTACATCGCAGCGATGGTGGGCGTCCTCGAAGACGCGATTTCGTCGCTCGCCAACGTGCCACTACCGACCGACGACGAGGCCGCCCGCTTCACCAAGCTCCTTGGACGCGTACACGCGCTCGGTGGGAAGGATGGAGCGAGCAAGCTCAACGCCGCGTGGGGCCGCTCGGAGCGGCCACTCGGCGATCGCGACGCCCGTGATCTCGTCCTCGAGACGCTCGCCGTGTGCGGTGTGCTCGAGGCACCGACCCACCCGGGTCTGACGACACGGTGGACCGACCACCAAGAGCGAGGCGCGTTCAGCACTGGAGAGATGCTCGCTCCGCTCTCGCTGTGGCGCGCGGGATTCGGCGTGAGTCGTACCAACGTCCAAGGCTGGTTCGGCCATCTCGGCGTCGAGGTGACACCACCCGATCCATCGCGGGTGACCGAGGCGCTGACGGCACATCGCGCCACCCTGAAGCGTCGAGGGGCTGAGGCACGTCGTGCCGCGCGTCGCACGGAGCTCGAAGTCGGCGATGTGGTCGCGTTCGCGACGCGTCGCGGATACGCGGCAGCAGTGGTCGTCGACCACTGCCAAGCGGGCGGGATCGTGCCGATCCTGTCGTTCTTCGACTGGAACGGCGTGTCGCTCCCGACGCACGACGAGCTACGTGGTCGACGGGCACTGGGCAGGCCGAACGGGCGTTCCTTCGAGTACGAACGCGTGGAGGTGTTCGACCTGTGGACGCGCTCGGACGCGAAGGGCCGCTGGGTCTGGATCGGCTCGGGGTTCGAGGAGCCCGCAAGGGGTCACCTCGTGCGTCCACCGGGCGGCGCACGCGCAGCGTTCGTTGCCGACATCGAGCGGATCCTCGGCGAGCGCGGCTTCTTCGACGCGTGAACGCCGCGTGCGGGACGCGCCGCAGGTCTACGGCTTCGAGCGAGCGCGCGTAGGCTTGGGCTTGCGCGCGATGGGCAGCACACCCGTGTAGATCGCGGCGACGTCGAGCGTCGCTTCGATCGCGTCGAGCGCGAGCGTCCCGCGATCTCGCGCGTCCTCGTAGGTCCAGCGCAGGCCGTCGCGCGAGTACACCTCGATCTGCCTGAGGTCCTGCGAGACGAGCACGTAGTGCTTCAGCGACGGCAGGCGGCGGTAGTCGCTCCACTTCTCGCCACGATCGTCGGACTCCGTGGAAGGCGAGAGCACCTCGACGATGACCGTCGGGTTGGTGATCGCGTTCGGGTCCACGTCGCTCACGCGTGGATCACCGCACACGATCACCACGTCCGCATACGTGGTGCGCTTGGCGCGCGCGATGTGGATCTTGAGATCCGACGAGTATGGCTCGCACGGCGACCTCTCGAGCTGGTTCCCGAGAAGTCGAGCGACGCGCATCGCGAGGCGAGCGTGACGCGGCGAGCCACCCGCCATCGCGTAGACCCAACCATCGACCAGCTCGGCTCGCTCGGCACGCTTCGCCTCCAGCGCGAGGTAGCCGGCGTACGTGAGACGACGCGAGTTGAGCGGCGTTCGCGCGTTGTCGCCAGATCCCCTCACGCTCCCGCGCAGTCTCGCGAGAGCACCGCGCCGGTCTCGAGGTCGAGGAGCCATCGCGTCAGCCAGTGCATGCTCCCGCCTCGCGAGTGCTCGGCCTCGGTGTCGATCGCCACGCGGCCCGTTCGATCCACGCCGAGCACCCGCGTTCCCTGAGACAGGAGGTACTCACCGGATCGGAGCGCGAACTCGAGCTCGGTGCGCCACAGCTCTCGACCCGTCGCGTCGAGTCGCACGACGGCGATGAAGCGGTAGTCGGCCGTCTTCGCGAAGCGCAGGAGCTCCGTGCCACGTCGACACTCGCCGTCCTTGCCGCGCACCCACTTGGGATCGAGGTTCGTCGGTGGTGCGCCGACACGACGGAGGTCTTCGGGCGTCGCGCGATGATCGGCGGCGGGATGAACCGCTTCGGGCGCGACGTGCTTCGCGGGCGACACCGCGGGCACGGCGACCGCGGAGCACGCCGCTGGACGCGTGGGCAGCTTCGAGAGCGCAGCGCGCAGCTCGCGGATCTTCAGCTCGAGGTCGGTCGCCGCGGCACGCAGCGCTGCATCGTCCGCGTCCGCGAGCGACGCGTACGCCTCGCCGAGCGCGAGGTGCGTGCGTCCGAGCGCCTGGAAGATCTCGTGCTCGGGCCGCGACCGCGACGCGAGCCGCGCGACGTCGAGCTTCGCGAGCGCGTCGAGGTGTGCGATCAGCGTCGTCGCCACGCGACTATCGCGAGGTTCATGGCTCAACGCAGTTCGCCATACAGTTTGCCGGGGTCGCGTCGCGTCGCGACGCCGTGCGCGGCGAGCTCAGCGGCAAGCTCCTCGTAGTCGAAATCCGAATCTCTGGTGACCAGGTATCGAGGCCGGCTCGCAGCCCGATCTGCACGGACGACCTCGAGAACCGCCTCGTAGATCCTGCAGTCCTTCAGCCCGTCCTTGGGTCGATCAGGAGGCTGTCCGCTGAGGTACCGGAGGTCGCCGCGGAAGTGGGTCTCCATCGTGTGTGCGGGCACGGAAGGCTCTCGTCTTCATCGCGGTCGCGGCCACATCGAGCTCGCGAACGCGCGCCCATTCATTCAGCGCCTGGCGAACGTCGGCCAGTCGGCGAGCTTCCTCCCGACTCCACCGGAGCGCAGTGCCTCGGAACTCGATGAGGACGTACTCCGGGACCACGAGATCGACCGCCCTTGCCTCAGCCAAGCCGACGAGGAGAGTGGCGCTATCGCCGTCACGGCCCAGTAGAACGTCCATCAGGACGTTGGTGTCGAAAATCAGAAGGGGCGCCGAGGTCACTTGTGCATGTCCACCAGCGCGCGCGCGGCCGTTCCGTCGACCGTCAGCCGGCGGTGCACCTCGAAACGCATCTTGTTGCGAACGACAGGAGCCACAGCCTCTGGGCCAGTCTCGGAGGTGTTGACGTCATACGTCACGACTCCCGTCGCGATCTCGGCATCGAGCCGGTGGGTGAAGCGTCCGCTGAACCGAAGCGGTCTCCCCGCGTCCTCTCGAATGTCCTGAATCTGGACGAGCTGCCCTTGGGACGCGAGGGTCTCCTGCAAGGCGAGCCGTAGCTGATCCACCACGAACTCGGCGTCGACGCCGAGGCTCTCTCTCATCTGCTCGAGTACGAGGGCGCTTGCCGCCGCACGAGCGACGACGGCTCCTTCGACGACCAGTTCGAGTGCCACCCCTCCCGAGCCGACACTCGCGTCACGAATTGTGTAGCCGAGAGATTCGTTCGCCATCGATCAACGGTACGTGCCGCGGGGCGGATCCGCAAAACGACGACGGCGAGCCGCAACCGCCACGAGCCCCACGAGGAACAAGGCGAGGTCGCTTCGCCGGGACGACTGAGCACGACAGCCGCAGCCGCTGCTGCCCGAGCCTGCGCCCGCGTCGACGCCGCTCGTGCGACCGCCGTCGACCCCCGGCGGGATGAACGCGTCGGGCAGCGGACCACCGTCCACGCCAGGTGGGATGGCCGCATCGACGGTCGCGATCACGCCCGCGTCTTCGCCCGTGCTCGGCCCTGCGTCGACGCCGGGCATCGGCGTGCCGAATTCCTTGAAGCCCTCGACGGCGAGCCACACGGGCATGCCGCTCGACTCGCGCTCGTAGGCGCCCACGTCGAGCGAGCCGCTGCGCGCGCGCAGATCGAAGTCGTCGCTCACGGTCTGCGAGCCATCGGCCGCGTCGATCAGCGCCGAGCCGCTCGGCGGGTACATGCGCGCCATCATCGCCATCGCGCCGAGGTCTGCCGCGACGCTCGCGCCCATCGTGAGGCCGCCGCTCACGCCCTCGAGCGCGCCAAGGCCGACGTTGCCGACGACGATCGCGCTCGAGGCGCTCGTGATGCGGATCGCGCGCGCGCCCTCGCAGTACACCGCGTTGTTCGCGATCACGAAGCCGGTGCCCGTCTCCCAGCTGCTCGCGCGGATGCACGAGTCGCCTGCGCCGAGCACGGTGTTGAAGAGGATCTGCACCTCGGTGGGCGTGTCCATGTTCGCCTGCACCGCGATGCCGCTGCCCGCCGCGCCGAGCACGACGTTGTTGCGGATGATCGCGCGGCCCGTGACCTGGATGCCGTTGTCCATCGAGCCCCACACGAGGTTGCGCTCGATCACGTTCGGCGTGCGACCCGCCATCGCCTCGAACGAGTACAGCGTGATGCCCGGGTAGTTCGCGCGGACCACGACGTTGTCGCGGATCGCGTTGCCCCAGCTGCCCTGCTTGATCTCGATGCCGTCGCCCTGCTCGCCGCCGAGGTCGTGGATGTAGTTGCGCTCGATCGTGCCGTCCGAGAACGCGCACGCGCCGCCGTTGCAGCCGAGGTAGAGGCCCTCGCCCGTGCCGTTCGTGTCGTAGATCTCGCTGTCGCGGATCGTCACGTGATCGCAGCTCATGCCGCCGACGTTGCACGAGATGCCCACGTCGCCCGTGTCGTGCACGACGAGATCCTCGAGCGTCGCGAAGCGCACGTCGCTCATGCGGATGCCGTGGCTGCCGCCGGTGAGCTCGAAGCCCGTGAACGTGAAGTAGCTGCCGTGCAGGTTCATCAGGTTCTGGCCGCCGTCGCGCGTGAGCACGGGCCGCGCCGCACCGCCCGCCGCCCTCACGACGATCGGCATGTCGGAGGTGCCGGCCCACGTGGCCTCCCAGCGCGAGCTCTGCGTGTACGTGCCCGCGTACACGATCACCTCGTCGCCCGCGACGAGCGACGACAGGCGCGCCCAAAGGTCTTCGCCGTCGCGTACCTCGTACGTCTCCGCGCGCGCGCTCGCGCTGACGAGACCGACGGTCACCATCGCGATCGAGGATGCGATCACGGGCTTCACGAGCGAGAGCTTGGACATCGCCGCGATGATAGTCGCGTCCCGCGTCGAGCTCGTGAGCGATCCATCAGCGCGCGTCGGGCGTGACGGCAGCGTCCCGATCGGGCGTCGGCGCGCCGTACGCAGCGCAAGCCGAACCGAAGAGCACGGCCGACACTGCGACGACGCCCACCGCGACGCCGAAGACGATGTCGTTGCGAGAGGCGGGGCGAGCGCCGTCATCGGACTCTGCCGGGCGCGAAGTCGACTGGGGCGCGAGTGCCGCGCGGCAGAACGGGCACGCAGGTTCCGCAGCGCGAACGTGTCGGCCGCACGATGAGCACGGTTGCAGCATTCCTCGAGGCTACTCCAGTCGGCGCCGCGCGCGTCGAGTCGACGCGGACGCGTGTCCCGCATCCTCTGATACCTTCGTCGCGTGGCCACCTCGTCGGCGCAATCGCACCCATCTCGGCTCGCGCGCGAGGGCCTCGGTTGAGCGGGGTGGTGATCGCGCTGAGGACGCCGACGCACGTCGTGGCGTCGACGCGGCACGCGATGTTCGTCGGGTTTCGTGGACCGCTCCCCGAGCCGTCGGCGCTCGCCTACGAGCGAGCGATCGGCGAATTCGTTCGGAGTCAGCCCGCGCCACGCGTGTTGGTGCAGGTCGCGAAGACGACCGCCGAGACCGCGCGCGCGTCGGATCGGATGCGACGGTTCTACACGGGCCTCGTCACTCGTCACCGGCGGGACTTCGCTGCCGCAGCGCTCGTCGCGCCCAGCACCGGCCTCGGCGGTGCGCTCGTCCGCGCGATGCTCGCGGGGCTGGCGTCGATGCCCGTCGACGGCGCCAAGATGCGCGCCTTCGATCGGATCACGCCCGCCGTGGCTTGGATCGACGAGGAGCTTCGTGCGCGCGGGGTAACGGGAGACGCCCCACTGCTGGAGCCCATCCTCGCGACGCTCGCTGACGCAGGGCTCGGCGACCTCGCGGAGCGCTGAGCAGCCCAAGGGCTGGATCGGCCAAACTCGACTCGACCGAGCTCGAGTCACGCCTTTCGGCGCACCAGCTTCTCGGCCGTGAGCGTCTCGGAGAACGAGGCCACGTTCACGTCGACGAGGCCCGCCTTCGCCGCTGCCTCGCGCACGGCCGCCTCGGGCACGGGCGCGGTCTTTCCCTTCTCACGCAGCACCCAGATGCCGCCGCCCTCCGCGAGCCGCTTCGCATGCGTCGAGAGCGCGTCGAGCTCTCGCGTGGCGCGCACGGACACGAACAGGAGATCGACCGCACCGCGGCCCTCGACGAGCGTCGCGCCTGCAGCCTCGATCTCCGCGGTCAGCGCGGCATGTCCACTCCGATCAGCGCGACGCGCTTGCCGCTCGCGAGGCCGAGCTTCTTCGCGCGGCTCGGCGGCGCCTTCATCTTCGCGGCCCACGAGGGCGCAGCCTCACCGAGCGCCACCGTCACCACGCCGAGGCTCGAGGTGAACGAGAGCACACCGCCCTTCGTCGCGAGCCCACGCAGCTCGGCGAGCGCGAACGTGCGTGCCGGACGTCCGCCGATCTCGAGGGCCGCGGAGTCGAGGTGCACCCGCACCGACTCACGCACCTCGCCGCCGATCGTCACACGCGCCTTGGCCTCGAATCCCATCCGCCGATTGGCGCAATTCCGCGCCTGTCGGTCAAGCGACTCAGTCGCGCGAGGGGACGAACCAATCCCAGCGGTTCGCGCGATCGAACGCGTTGATCGCGAGGCTCATCGACACGTCCAGCGCGGTCACGTGGTGCCACCAGCCCACGGGGATGAAGAGCGCCTCGCCGGGCGCGAGCACGAAGTCGCGCACGTTCACGCCCTTCCACCACGCGAAGCGCTCGAGGTCGGGCGCGTCGGGATCGATCGCTGCGTACATCGAGCGCGCTCCGTCGAGCACGCCGATCTCGAGCGGCGCGATCATGCGGTACCGCTTTCGACCCACGACCTGGCAGAAGAAGATGTTGCTCGTGTCGTGGTGGAGCGGCGTGATGGTGCCTGCAGGGCCGAGCCAGAACGCCGCGCCGTCCGAGACGTCGTCGCGGAACACACCTTCGGGCAAGACCACGTCGTCCAGCAGGCCCGCGAGCACGTCACGCACGTTGCGGTTGCGCGCGATCATGTAGTGATCGTTCGAGACGGGCTCGCGACGGATGCGCGCGACGTACTCACGCAGCGTCGCGGCGGTCTCGAGCTTCTTCGCGTCGACGTCGTAGTCGCGGCCGTAGGCCTCGCGCCCCGACGTGATGCGGATCTCCGCGTCGCCGAAGCGCGCCTCGAGCGAGTCGAGCGACCAGCGCTCCATCGCGGGCCAGCGCGTGACGACGTCCGTGAAGATCACGGGCGCGCCCGGCGCCCAGTAGCGCTCGAAGAACGCATCACGGCCTGGCCACGGCTCGCGCGGCACCTCGGTGGGTCGCGGCAGCGCAGCCCACCGCGCGCGATCGAGCTTCGCGAACGTGCGCAGGCGCCGCGACTCGCGCGCGAACGGCGTGGCGGCGCGGAGGATCGGCGAGGTCGCGATCGCTCGCACGCGCGCTCGCGCATCGGCCTCGTCGAGACCTTCTTCGACCAGGCTCGCGATCACCTCTGCCTGTGATGCCCCGCGCAGCAGGTTCTCTGCGATCCATCCCTCCCACGCGTCGGCGAGCCGCGGCGCGGGCTCGTCGCTCACGACTTGGGCGCCGGCATCGGCGGAGGCGGCGGCATCGGCGGATCCGGCATCGGGGGCGGATCCATCGGCGGCGGCATCGGAGGCGGCATCGGCGCGATCACGCCCCCGTCGGGATCGTCCGCGGCATCGAGCGGCGGCGGCATCGGCGGCATCGGCGGCGGGTCGCCCGCGTCGACCGGCTCGAGCGAGCCATCGACCATCGGCACGCGCGCGGCGTCGGACGGCATCGCATCGATCGTCATCGGCGCATCGACGAGAGGGCCCGTGTCCTGTGGGGGCGGCATGGGCGCGACCGTGCTGTCGACGCCGGCATCGAGGGATCCCATCCCGTCACCGCAGCCACCGCTGGTCGCGGCGAGCGCGACGCCCGCAGCGGCGAGACCCGTCGAGAAGAGGGGGACGCGAGGCTTCGTGGTGAGTCGTGAAGTCATGGCGAGTGAGCCTACAGGATCGGGAGTTCCACGGTGCGGAGGTTCTCCTCCGCGGTCAGACGCAGAGCTTGGCGAGGGCGTGTCGTGTCTCTTCGTTGGGGAGACCGAGCGGATCGCGCACCGTCGGGGCCTCGAGGGCGCCGAGGACGAGGGATGCGTGAGCCTGCTCCTTCGCGGCCTGCACACGCCGCCGCTGCGGCTCGCGCAAGCGAGGCCTGACCCACTCATCGACCGCGAGCGACAAGAGCGCGTGGCGAGCCTCGTCACGAGCGATCCGCGCGAACACCCGGCGGACGACGGTGTCGGTGGCGTGCAGGCCTTGCGCGTGCGCCACGAGCGCGCCGTGCGCCTCACGGACGCACCCTTCCGTGGCGTTGAGCGTGGCCAGCGACTCGAGATCACGGGGCTCGATGGGTACCGGCCGAAACCCGCGCGGACGTGCGCCCGCAGCTCGCGCCAGGCGACCGACGGTCCGCGCGTGACGCACCTCGTCGCGCTGCGCTCGCCGCGCGGCCTCGATGAGCGGAGCGGGCGCTCCGTGCGCGAGCAGCTCGCGCCGCAGCTCGGCGAAGGCTGGGATCGCGGCCGCCTCGAGCGACGCGGTGTCGGCGAGCCACGCCCCGATGTCCGCGCTTCGCGAAGCCGCGGAGCTCGCGTACGACGGAAGCCGGCCTGCGTAGTTGCACGACTCGTACTCGCACCGGATCCGGACGACGACACCCGCGTACGGATCGGCGGCCCCGCCATCGGCGAGCAGGAGACCACCGTCGGCCACGCTCGAGTCGTCGAGCATCCACGCGTCTTCGTCGAAGGTCGCCGCGTCGAGCGCCACGGCAGGCGCATCCGGCAGCGCCGCGTCCGGGATGACGTCGACGAGCGAACAGGCCGAGACGCTGCTCGAACCGGGACCGGTGCCGCCGGCGGGACATAGTGACCGGCAGTCACTCAGTGACCGGACCGCCGACGCGGTCACACTCACCTCTCTCGAGCCCACCACGGTGCAGCCACCCGTGCCCCTGCTCTCGCAGGAACAGCCGCCAACGGCCACGATCGACGCGAGGGGAAGACCGAGCGCGATCCGGCGAAGCAGCGTCGTGAGCAGAGCCGAGGAAGGTGAGCCACGTCGCGCCATCTCCGAGGTCATGGGTCACGGTAAGCCGGTCCCATGCCAAGACTCAACGCCGCCCCGAGTCGTGTACGGTCGTGGCCCATGAACGATCGTCCCCTCGATCGCTACGACCTCGTGGTGCTCGGCGCGGGCCCTGCGGGCGAGAAGGGCGCCGTGCAGGCCGCGTACTTCGGCCATCGCGTGCTCGTGGTCGAGAAGGCGATCGAGCCGGGCGGCGCGGCGGTGCACACGGGCACGCTGCCGAGCAAGACGCTGCGCGAGACCGCGCTCTACCTCTCGGGCTTTCGCGCGCGCGATCTCTACGGCATCGCCGTCGAGATGGAGGATCAGCACGCAGCGGTGCCGCGACTCATCGCGCGCAAGGACGCGATCGCGCGCAGCGAGAGCCGACGCATCCGCGAGAACCTCGATCGTCATGGCGTCGAGCTCGTGCGCGGTCGCGCGCGCTTCCTCGATCCTCACCGCCTCGAGCTCGAGGCGATCGACGGCTCACGTCGCGAGATCGAGACGCGCTTCACGCTGATCGCGACGGGCAGCTCGCCGCGCAACCCGCCCGACGTGCCCATCAGCGAGCCCGACGTCTACGACTCGGACGAGATCCTCGCGCTCGATCACCTCCCGGATCGCCTCGTCGTGCTTGGAGCGGGCGTCATCGGCTGCGAGTACGCGTGCATGTTCGCGGCGCTCGGCGTGAAGGTCACGCTCGTCGAGGCGCGCACGCAATTCCTCTCGTTCCTCGATCACGAGATCGGCCAGGCGCTCGAGCGATCGATGCGCGAGCGCTTGAACATCGAGATCCGAAAGGGACATCGCTGGGGCGCGATCCACCGCGACGCGGACGGCAAGCTGCTCTGCGATCTCGCCGACGGCTCGGTGCTCACCTGTGAGAAGCTCCTCTTCGCCGCGGGCCGCGTGGGCAACACGGACGGCCTCGGCCTCGAGAGCGTGGGCCTCGCCGCCGACGAGCGCGGCGCGCTGAAGGTCGACGATCGCTTCCGCACGCAGGTGCCGAGCATCTACGCCGCGGGCGACGTGATCGGCTTTCCCGCGCTCGCGTCGACGTCGATGGAGCAGGCGCGCGTCGCCGTCTGTCACGCGTTCGACATCGCCTACAAGAAGAACGTCTCGCGCATCTGGCCGTATGGCATCTACACGATCCCCGAGGTCAGCTGCGTCGGTCACACCGAGGAGAGCTGCAAGGCCGAGGGCATCCCGTACGTCGTCGGTCGCGCGCAGCACAAGGACAACGCGCGCGGCATGATCGCGGGCGATCACGAGGGCATGACGAAGCTCGTCGTCCACGCCGAGACGCGCGCGCTGCTCGGCGTGCACATCATCGGCGAGCGCGCGTCGGAGCAGGTGCACATCGGCCAGGCCGTCTTGCACGCGGGCGGCACCGTCGACGCGTTCATCGACATGGTCTTCAACTACCCGACGCTGTCCGAGGCCTACAAGTACGCGGCCTACGCCGCGCTCGGGGCGCTCTCTCGCGCCGAGACCGGCACACGAAACGAAGAAGAGGCATCGCGATGACCGAGCTCCACGACCTCACGGCCCTCGAGCAAGCGGCGCAGATCCGCGAGGGCAAGCTCGAGAGCGAAGAGCTCGTTCGTCACTACCTCGCGCGGATCGCTCGCCTCGACGGGCGCTACACGGCGTTCGTGCGCGTGATCAAGAACCGCGCGGTCCTCGCGGCGAAGAACGCGGACCGATCGCGCGGCGCGGCGAGCAACGGCCCGTTCCACGGCGTGCCCACGGGCATCAAGGATCTGCACTTCGTGCTCGGTGTGATCAGCCGCAACGGCACGCGCGGCCTGCCGCCAGTGCCGGGCCCGATCGACGACTCGCTCGTCGCGACGATGAAGCGCGCAGGCTTCATCATCCTCGGCAAGACGACCACGTCCGAGCTCGCGCTCCTTCCCGTCGTCGAGCCCGACATCCACCCGCCCACGCGCAACCCATGGAACGTCGAGCGCACGGCCGGTGGCTCGAGCGGCGGCGCCTCGGCCACGGTCGCCGCGCGCATGCTGCCGATCGCGCCGGGCTCGGATGGCGCAGGCTCGATCCGCATCCCGGCCGCGTACTGCGGCCTCTTCGGACACAAGCCAACGCGCGGTCGCGTGCCGAACCCGCACGCGGAGCTCGACGAGCTCGGCATGACGGCCATCGGCCCGATCGCGCGCACGGTCGAAGACGGCGCTGCGTTGCTCGACGTGCTCACCGGACATCGCGTCGGCAGCTCGGGGTCGTTCCTCACGATCGCCCGCACCCGCGCGCCGCGCATGAAGATCGGCCTCCTCGTTCGCTCGCCGCTCGGCAAGACCGACGCGGTGTGCGTGGAGGCCGCAGAGCAAGCGGCGCAGGCGCTCGAGCGCGCGGGACATCGCGTGGTGTCGATCGAGGGCGCGAAGGCCTCGCTCACCGAGTTCATGCCGATCTACCAGCGCCTGCTCGCGGCGGTGCCCGTGTTCTTCGAGTCGAAGCTCCAGCCCGTGACGCGCTGGTTCCGCGCAGAGGGTCGCAAGCGCACGGCCGAAGAAGCGCGGGCTCTCCACGAGGCGCTCTCGAAGCGATCGATCGAGGCCATGCTCGACTGCGACGTCGTGCTCACGCCCTCGACCGCCGTGATCGCACCGCGCGTGGGCTCGACGCGCGATCTCACGCCCGAGTTCCAGTTCCGCGAGCTCGCGCACCTCGGCGCGTTCACCGCCGCGGGCAACATCACGGGCGCCCCGGCGGCGAGCGTGCCGTGGTCGATCATCGACGGCATGCCCACAGGCGTGCAGATCATCGGACGCCCCGGCGAGGACGCGCGCGTGATCACGCTCGCGAAGGAGCTCGAGTCGATCCGCGGCGGCGTGTTCGTGCCGCCCGGCATCGCCTGATCGTCAACGCGGTGTTCGGGCGCGAGCGTGGAGTGCCCACTGGCTGAAGCCAGGGGCAGTAGGGCATCGCTCTGCGGTGCAAGCCCTTCGGGCTTGATGTTCGGCGAGGCACGAGGCCTCGATTCTGCACGCGGATGGGTGCGCCCTGACAAGCCGCGCGACGCGGGTATCCTCGCCGCATCATGAGCGACGCAGTCATCCTCGATGGTCTCCGCACTCCCTTCGGCAGGCACCGTGGTGCGCTCTCGCCGATCCGTCCCGACGATCTCGGCGCGCACGCGATCAAGGCACTGCTCGATCGGAACCCCGTCGCGAAGGCGGCCGTCGAAGAGGTGATCTTCGGCTGTGCGAACCAAGCGGGTGAGGACAACCGCAACGTCGCGCGCATGGCGCTGCTCCTCGCGGGTCTGCCCTTCGAGGTCACCGGCGTGACGGTGAATCGCCTCTGCGCGTCGGGCCTCGAGGCCGCGGTGCAGTGCGCGCGCGCGATCAAGAACGGCGACGCCGAGGTGATGGTCGCGGGCGGCGTCGAGTCGATGACGCGCGCGCCGTACGTGATGGAGAAGGGCAGCGAGGCCTTCCCGCGCACGCCGCCCGCGCTGTTCGACACGTCGCTCGGCTGGCGCTTCCCGAACGCGAAGATGGCCGAGCGCTTCCCGCTGATCTCGATGGGCGAGACCGCCGAAGAGGTCGCGAAGGAGCACGGCGTGTCTCGTGAAGATCAGGACGCGTTCGCCGTGGAGAGCCACCGCCGCGCGAGCGCTGCGTGGGAGAAGGGCGTGTTCGCGCGCGAGATCGCGCCGATCTCGCTGCCCGCGGCGAAGAAGGGAGCGCCCGACACGGTGATCGATCGCGACGAAGGCCCGCGACCCGACTCGACGATCGAGGCGCTCGCGAAGCTCAAGCCCGTGTTTCGCAAGGACGGCAGCGTCACCGCGGGCAACGCGAGCTCGCTCAACGACGGCGCAGCCGCGATGTTGATCAGCTCGCGCGCGTGGGCGGAGAAGCACGGGCAGAAGCCGCTCGCGCGCATCGTGGCGAGCGCGGCCGCGGGCGTGCACCCGAGCGTGATGGGCATCGGCCCGGTGCCCGCGAGCAAGAAGGCGCTCGAGCGCGCGGGCCTCACCGCGAAGGACCTCGATCTCGTCGAGCTCAACGAGGCCTTCGCCGCGCAGTCGCTCGCGTGCGTGCGCGGGATCGGCCTCGACCCCGCGAAGGTGAACGTGAACGGCGGCGCGATCGCGATCGGCCACCCGCTCGGCGCGAGCGGCGCGCGCATCCTCCTCACGCTCGCGCACGAGCTCCGGGCGCGCGGCCTGCGCTACGGCCTCGCGAGCCTCTGCATCGGTGTGGGTCAGGGCCTCGCCGTGATCATCGAAGCAGAGCGCTGAGTGCGCAAGCGAGCCGACCTCGAGGCGTTCGATGACGAGCTCGACGGAGGCTCCGACGTCCTCCGAGCGACGCGTCGCGGCGAGATCAGCCAACTGCAGACGATCTTCGCGAAACGCCCGGACGCTGTGGAATCTCGCGGGCACATGGGACGGCGTCCGCTCCATGTCGCCGTCGACGCGGGAAACCTCGAACTGGTGCAATTCCTCCTGCGATCGGGTGCGCAGGTCGACGGCAGGCGGGAACGCGGTGACACGCCCCTCCACTGGGCGCGTGACGCGGCGACCGCGACCGTTCTGCGCGAGGCGGGTGCGTCGTTGCGCGCCCGCGACTTTGCGGATCGACAGCCGATCCATTGGGCCGCTCAGTTCGCCCGGCCCGAGGTCGTTCGGCTCCTGCTCGAGGGAGGCTCCGCCGTCGACGAGCGGGATCGAACTGGCCACACCCCGCTTCACTGGGCCACGGGCACCGCGACGATCTTCGGCGGAGTGGAGAGCCCGTCCGCTCTGGCGTGCGTGCAGCTGCTCTTGGAGTGGGGCGCCGACGTCGATGCACAGGGCATCGATGGCCGCGTCCCTCTTTGCGGTGTTGCAGTGCTGCCCGACATGAGTCGCCGCATGTTCGACGGAGCACTCAAGTACGCACCGGAGATGCCGGACGTCGTGCTCGGCATCGTTCGGTTGCTCCTGGGACGCGGCGCCAACCCGGAGATCCGCGATGCCCAAGGAAACGCGCCACTCGACATGGCTTGCGACCAGGTCCGTGCGGTGATCGAGGCATCTCGGTGGAACGTGCGAACGCGACACTGACCTCCACGACAGCGTCCGCGTTCGCTGCGGCCTCGCGAGCATCGGCGTGGGCCAGGGCCTCGCCGTGATCATCGAAGCAGAGCGCTGACTGACGCGAGCGACGACTTCCGTCTATCTTCGGGAGCGTGAGCGACCACCTCGATCCTCGTGATTCATCGAGCACGGCTTCTGCGAATCAGGCTCGCCGCGAGCGAGCGCGCGCTCGGATGGCACGCATGGTCATCACACGGAGCGCGGTGGGAACGGAGCAGCACGAGATTCCAGTGCTGGGGCGCGAGGGAATCGAGCTCGTCGCCCAGCTCAGCGCGGCGGCTTGGTCGATGTCCGGTCGAGCGCTCGCCGGCGCATGGGAACGCCCGCTGGTCGTCTCATTCCAGCGTCGCGCGCGATGAGCTCGCTGCCCCAAGATTTCCAGGATCTCCTCATCGAGCTCGCGCTTGCTAGAGCTGAGTTCGTGATCGTCGGAGGCTACGCGGTCGCGTTCCACGGCTACTCGCGCGCGACGAAGGACATCGACATCTTCATCCGCCCCACCGCGGAGAACGCGACCCGTGTCTATGCGGCGCTCGCCGCGTTCGGAGCTCCCCTCGCCGCGTTCGAGGTGAAGGCGACGGACTTCGCGAACTACGACGGTGCGCTCCATTTCGGCGTGGCGCCCTTCAGCGCGGACATCCTCAACCGCGTCGCCGGCGTGACGTTCGATGTCGCGCTCGAGGGCGCCGGGACGCTCGACGTCGACGGCCACGCGGTGAACGTGATCGGCCTCGAAGCACTCCTGGCCACCAAGCGAGCCGCAGGTCGCCCGAAGGATCTCGTCGACATCGCTGAGCTCGAACGGCTGCACGACCGCTCGTCTGGGTGAGCGAGATCGCGCGATGCGCACCTACGCCGCGTGCGTCATGTCGTAGGCTCGCGCGCATGCGCTCTCGCTTCGCCTTCGCCCTGATCTCGATCTTCGCGCTCGGCTGTCCGAGCACGTCGACCCCCGACGCTGCGGCGCCCTCGGGCACCGACGCGTCTCCGTCCGACATCGACGCCACGACCCCGCCCGGCATCGACGCTGCGATGCCACCAGTGGTCGACGCTGCGTTGCCCGGCACGTACGCGTGCGCATCGGCCACGTGCGCGGAGGGCGAGATCTGTGTGAGCCGTCGCGTCGCGGGGTTCCCCACGGATGGAAGCGGCCCCGCCTTCGACGACGCAGGCACGACGGCCGAGTCCTGCGAGCCGCGGCCCGCAGCGTGCGGCGCCCAAGGAGACTGCACGCGCTCGAGCTGCGACCCCGCATGCGCCGAGGCCGTGTGCATGCCGACGGCACCGTTCTTCTTCCCCGACCTGATGGTCACCGACGACGGCCGCCGCTACGAGTGCGTCAACAACCAAGACGCCGTCTGACACGACGACGCGGCGCATCGACGACGCGAACCTCGCCGTTTCACGGTCCAGCGTTCGTCGTGACTCCACATGGCAGAACCACGACAGCCTGGGGCGCCGTCCGTGCGTCGTACGTCATCCATCGCGGCTCCATCACGGCCCATGCATCGCGGCGCGCGTCGATCGCGAGCGGCTCACCTTCGAAGTCGATGTGCGGGAGCGATCCGTGGCAGGGCTGAGCAGAGTCGTGTCTCGCGATCTCGTCGAGGACCGTGATCGCGAGCTGGGCCCGAGCGGGTGAGGTCACATCGAGCGGATCTCCCAAGATCTCGAAGCACCCGATGACGGTGCAGCGATCGAACCGGGGGCCGAAGAGAAGTCTCCGCCAATGGTGCGGCACGAGCGACGGGTCTGGAGCGCGCAATCCCGATACGCAGTCGCGCGTCGAGACGCGTCCACAGCCAACGCTGCGCATCCGCTCGGACACGGCGACTCCATGGGCGTGATGTACCCACACTCGCACCTCATCGTCATCGCCCGACCAGTGCGCCGGGGGGTCCGCTAGGTAGGTCCCCTGTCGAAACACACGCGCCAGCCTCGACGCACGCCGGTCATGGATCTCGCCCGAACGTCGCACCAACCCCTCTCGCTCCTCGTCGGACACGTCCAGCATGTGTAACGCCAGCAGTTCGACCAACCGTGTTTCGTCGCGAGCGAAGTGCTGATTCTCGGACGGCGGGTCCAGACGTGCCAGGAGCCACAAGGCGTCGAGAACTCGCTCCCGAACTCGGCGTGATTGCCCTGCCTCGTCGTCCAACCAGGTGAGGAATTCGACCGTGCGGAGGAGCGTCTCGCTGCGGACATCTCTTACTGCATCGTCTCGATCCCGTTCGGCGCGAAGCCGCGTATCGAGGTCTCTACACAGCTCGATCTGGCGTTCGAGCGGAGCCGTGGGCTCGTCCGATTCACTCCGGGGCCCCCACGCGGCGAGTCGACACTGAATCCCCTCGATCCCTTCGACGGAGCGCGCATCCGTGGTGGGCTCTGCGAGCAACGCACGACTGCGTGCGACGACATCGAGCACCTCGTCGTGGTCGATGAGAGGAAGCGTATGGAGCCAGCCGATCACCGAGACTGTGACGAGCACCAACGCGGCGGCGCATCCGATCGCGACGCGACCCCCTCTGGCGCCGATACGCATGCCGGCGTGCACGTCGATCAGCCTGGGCTGGGGCGCGGCTCGATCCACAGATCCGACAGCGAGATCTCGTGCGCCTCGAACGGCTCCGCGCGCATCGTGTCGTCGTCGCCCCAGACGCCGAGCTCCATCCAGCGGCCGTTCTCGTTGCGGCTCGCGACGACCGTGCGCGCGTCGACATCCACGAGCCACATCCAGCGAACACCCGCCTCGGCGTACAGCGGTCGCTTCACGGTGAGGTCGTGTCGGCGCGTGGTCGGCGAGAGGACCTCGCACACCCAGTCCGGCGCGATCGTGATCGAGCCGCTCTCCGGCGGATGCGGGAGTCGCTCCTTCTTCCAGCCAGCGACGTCCGGCGCGATCTCTTCCACGTCGAGGTCGGGCAGCGCGATGCCGGGCTCGTCGAGGATCCACCAACCGCCAGGGCCACCGCTGCGGCCGCGCTGGAACGGACCGTTGAGCTCCGCGCCGAGGACACTGCCCGCGTTCCGATGCCGAAACCGAGGGCGAGGCATCGTGTCCAGCGACCCGCGGATCAGCTCCGCCGAGTGCGTCGACGGCACGGCCTCGAGGTCTGCCCACGTCGCTCGACGAACCGCGCGCTCGGCCATCGCGTGAGGATGGCAGACGACACGGCCATCGGCAGCCGTCGTAGTCTCCGGAGAACACATGCCCCAATCCACTTGGCTCGTCTTCGCCCTCTCCCTCTCCGCGCTCGCGTGTCTCGGCTGCCCGAGCGATCCGACAGGCATCGACGCGGCGTTGCCAGGAACCTTCACATGCGGGCCGTCCACGTGCGCGGCGGGGGAGATCTGCGTGACGCGAGTCGGTCCGAGAGGCGGCGTCGTGTCGGATACGAACGAGTCCGTCGATGCCGGATCGACTGCGACGTGCGAGCCGCGCCCCGCCGCGTGCGGCAGCCAGGGGGACTGCACCCTGTCGAGCTGCGATCCGGCGTGCGTGGACGTCGTCTGCATGACCGTGCCCGCCTACCTGACGGCCGAGCTGATGGTCAGCGATGGTGGGCGTTCGTACCGCTGCGTTCGCAGCTCCGACGCGTCCTGAGCGACCTCGGTATCATCGCGGCCATGTCGTCTCCCACTCGCGCGCGTGTGCTCGTCGTCGACGACGATCGTGCCGTCGGCATGGTGCTCACCGCGCTGGTCTCGCAGGCCGGTCATCAGGCGCGCTACGTCGGCTCTGGCGCCGAGGCGCTCGCGGCGCTCGCGTCGGGCGGCGTCGACGTGATCGTGTCGGACGTGCGCATGCCCGGCATGGATGGGATGGAGCTGCTCTCCGAGGTGCAGCGAAAGCACGGCGACGTGCCCGTGATCTTGCTGACCGCGCACGGCACCGTGTCGCTCGCCGTCGAGGCGATGAAGAACGGCGCGACGGACTTCCTGACCAAGCCCTTCGATCGCGACGAGGTGCTCTTCACGATCGGCAAGGCGCTCACTGGCGCGAAGGACGCGGCGAGCAAGCCGCCCGAGGCCGCGCCTTCGAAGGACGGACCGATCGTCGGCACGTCCGAGGCGATGCGCGACGCGATGAAGCGGCTGGAGAAGGCCGCGCCGACGATGGCCACCGTGCTCCTCCGCGGAGAGAGCGGCACGGGCAAGGAGGTCGCCGCGCGCGAGCTCCATCGCCTCTCGCCGCGCAGCAAGGGGCCGTTCGTCGCGGTGCACTGCGGGGCGCTGCCCGACAACCTCCTCGAGAGCGAGCTCTTCGGCTACGAGAAGGGCGCGTTCACCGGCGCGACGAACCGCAAGCCCGGGCGCGTCGAGCTCGCGAGCGGCGGCACGCTCTTCCTCGACGAGATCGGCGACGTCACGCCCGCGGTGCAGGTGAAGCTCTTGCGCCTGCTGCAAGAGCGCGAGTTCCAGCGCCTCGGGGCGACGAGCAGCGAGAAGGCCGACGTGCGCTTCGTCGCCGCGACCCACCGCAACCTCGAGCAGATGGTGAAGGACGGAACGTTCCGCGAGGATCTCTTCTACCGCCTCAACGTCGTGCCCGTGGTGATGCCCGCGCTGCGCGATCGACGCGTCGACATCCCTTCGCTCGCACGCAGCTTCGTCTCGAAGCTGGGGGCCGCGAACGGCCGATCGGGGATCACGCTCGGCGCCGATGCGATGCGCGCTCTCGAGCAAGCGGAGTGGCCGGGGAACGTCCGCGAGCTGCAGAACTTCCTCGAGCGCATCGTGGTGTTCGCGGAGGACGACACGATCACGGGCGCCGAGATCGATCGCGAGCTGGCGTCGCGTCCGGGCGGTGCGTCGATCACGAGTGAGCGCGCGAGCACGCCGACTCCTGCGAGCACGACGGGTGATGCGACGACGCTCGACGCGCAGCGACGAGACGCGGAGCGCGCGGCCGTTCGCGAGGCGCTCGGCAAGGCCAAGGGCAACCGCACGCTGGCGGCGCGCCTCCTCGGCGTGAGCCGCCGCACCCTCTACAACAAGCTCGACGAGCTCGGGATCACCGACGCATGAAGCGCACCGCTCTCGCTCTCGCGTGCCTCGTCTCGCTCGCGCTCGGATGCGGCGGCGTAGAGGCCTCGCGTTCCTACACGCCGGCCGTCGGCACGAGCGCCGAGGAAGAAGCGGACGTGCGGCGCACGCTCGATGCGTGGCACGAGGCGGCCGCGCGCTCCGACGAAGATGCGTACTTCGCGCTGATGACGCCGGACGCGATCTTCCTCGGGACCGACGCGACGGAGCGCTGGACGCGCGACGAGCTCCGCGCCTATGCGCACGCCCCGTTCTCCGAGGGACGGGGCTGGCGGATGCGCGCCATCCGTCGTGACGTGGTGATGGCGGGGGCCTTCGCGTGGTTCGACGAAGACCTCGAGACGGTCAACCTCGGCCCAGCGCGCGGCAGCGGGGTCCTCGTGCTCGATCACTCGTTCGAGTGGCGCATCGCGCAGTACAACCTGACGATCACGGTGCCGAACGAGCGCTTCGACGCGGTCCGCTCCCTCCTCGCGACCCCGCCGAGCGAAGCACCGCCCGCGCCCTGATCTCCGGCGCGACGCGCGTTCCTTGCGGCGGGTGCGCGGGGAGGCGACAATCGCCCCCAGCATGGCTTCCAAGGACCCGATCATCTGCCACGTCTGCGGCTTCAAGAACGAGCCCGGCACCGAGCGCTGCGTCTCGTGCGGCGCACGCCTCGAGGCAGTCCAGGTCGAGTACACCGCCGAAGAAGAGGCCGCGCGCGCCAACCAACAGGACGGCTTCTCGGTCCTCTGGGTGCTGCTCGCGTTCTTCGTCTACATCGTGCTCCAGGGCCTGATCATCGGCCTCTTGCCGATGGTGATCCCCACCTACGACCCGCAAGGGTTCGCGGGGCTCGCGATCTCGGTCGTCGTGTGGTTCTTCGGCGGCATCGCCGTGGGCTTCGTGTCGCCCGGCAAGACCTTCCTCGAGCCTGCCGTCGGCGCGCTCGTCGCGGCGATCCCGACGATCGTGTACCTGAAGTGGTCGACGCCCGATGGCTTCGAGCCGTCGCTGATCGCGTACTTCGTCGGCGGCGCGATGGGCGTGATGATCTCGCTCTTCGGCGCGTTCCTCGGCGAGCAGGCGCAGCGCGCCACGCGCGGTCACAAGAAGACCTGAGCGCCTCGCGCACCCTAGGCGGTGCTCACGGATCGCAGCCGGCGACGCGTCGGCCCTCGGCCGCGATGCGATCGCGGAAGTCGCGTGCGATCGCCGTGCACGAGCCTGCGCGATTGCTCGCCGGCACGCCGTCGTAGACGCTGTTGCACGGCGCGTAGGGACTGTAGCCGCGGCAGCACGTCATCATGGTTCGGCACTCGGCGATGAGGCTGCTGTCCGGAACGGGCACGTACGTCGTTCCGTCGGCGCTGAGGCCGGGGGCCTCGACGACAGCTGGCGGCGCCGCAACGGACGGCGCCGCGGCGACGGCAGGCTCTCCGGCGAACACGGGATCGACAGGGCGCGCGCTCGGAGCCCCATGCGTCGTGGGCGGCCCATGCGTCGTGGGCGGCCCGTGCGTGGTGGGGGGCGCAGGCGTCGTGGTGTGTGGTGTCGCTTCGTTCGGAGACGGCGTGGGCGTGCGCGGCACCTCGACGACAGTCGGCGCGGGCGCCTCGACGGGCTCGACGCGCTCGGGGATCGACGGCGCGGGCGGCTCTTCGACCAAGGGTGAAGGCTCGGCGAGAGGCTCGCGCGCGTGGACGCTCGACTCGTAGAGGGCCCCCGCCGCGAGCGCGAAGAGACCGATCCCGAGCGCGCCGACGAGCGCCGCGGACGCGCCGACGAGCGCGATCCATCCCCACGTCGCGCCACGGCGCGAGGGCGCGGCAGACACGTTCAGCACGGAGGGCGCCGCGGGCACCGCCGAGACGGAGGGCGAGGAGAGGGACGAGCCCGTCGAGACCGTGGATACAGCCGACGTCGCGGCGCCCGACGCCGACAGAGCGGCGCGAAACTCCGCCGCAGACCGAAAGCGTCGCGCGGGATCTTTCTCGATCGCGCGCGCGATCGCTTCCCCGAGCGCTCGCGGCACCGTGGGCACGACCGCGTCGGCCCTCGGCAACACCTCGGTGAGGACGGACACCATCGCGGCCGCGAGGTCGGTGGCTCGGGTCGGGAGGCGTCCGGTGAGGCACGACCACGCGACGAGTCCGAGCGCGTACACGTCCGTGCGCGCGTCGCATCGCTCGGCCCGCGCCTGCTCGGGCGACATGTAGAGCGGCGTGCCCATGATCACGCCCGTCTGCGTGAGCCGCGTGTGCGCCGTGCCGCTCTTGATCTGCACGAGACCGAAGTCGACGAGCCGCGCGCTCGGTCCGTCTGGTGTCGCGACGACGACGACGTTCGCGGGCTTGATGTCGCGGTGGACGAGACCCGCCTCGTGCGCGGCGTGGAGCGCGCCGAGCACCTCGATCGCCAGCCGCGTGACGAGCCGCGGATCCATCGGACCGCGCGCGGACATCGCCGCGAGCGACTCGCCCTCGAGCAGCTCCATCACGAGGTAGCAGAGCCGACCTCTGCCCGACGGATGCGGCGCGGTGCCGACGTCGAGCACGCTGACGATCGAGGGATGCTGGACACGCGCGGCCGCGAGCGCCTCGCGCTGGAAGCGCTGCACGGCCTCGAGATCCTCCGCGAGCGCGGGGAGGAGGACCTTGAGCGCGACGGCGCGCTCGAGCCGCAGATCGGTCGCGCGCAGCACGGCGCCCATGCCGCCGCGCGCGATGGGCGCGTCGATGCGATAGCGATCCGCGACGATCGTGCCCGCGGCGAGAGCGATGGTGTCGGTCACGGCGTCTCTCGACGACGATACCCGCGTTCGCCTCCGCGCACGCGCGCGTCTCGCGTTTGGTCGGGGGGAACAACCCGGCTACCCTGGGCGTAGAAGGGCCGCGAGGGCGTTCGATGATCTACCTGTACATCTTTGCGTTGATCGTCGGAGGCCTGCTCCTCGGCGCGAGCCTCCTGCTCGGTGGGCACGGCGATCACGCCGATACGGGGCACGGCCACGAGGCGACGGCGCACAGCGCAGGCGATCCGCAGGGCATCGAGAGCTTCATGCTCTGGCTGCTCTCGGCGCGCTTCTGGACGTTCTTCGCCGCCTTCTTCGGCATCACGGGCGTGATCCTCGACGGCTTCGGCGTCGTCTCGAGCCCGATCGTCGCGGCGCTCCTCGCGGTGGGCATGGGCCTCTTCGCGGGCATCTTCGCGAGCTGGCTCGTGCGCACGATGACGGCGGAGTCCTCGAACAGCGCGGTCTCGAACGCGGACTACATCGGCAAGACGGGCCGCTTGCTCGTGGGCTTCGGCCCGGGCTCGACCGGCAAGATCCGCCTCGAAGTGAAGGGCTCGACGATCGATCTCTTGTGCACGTCGATGGACGAGAGCACGTACGAGACGCGCGACGAGGTCCTCGTGGTGGAGATGGACGGCACCCGCGCGAAGATCGCCAGGACGCGGATCTCGAAGCCTTGAGCCGCCCCCTGGGCGCGGCCTGCCGACCGACGATCTCGTCCGGTCGCGCGGCTGATAGAGTCCCCCCGCCCGACGTCCGGTGAGCTCGCACCGCGAGCCCCGCGAGGTCGGTGAGAGGGCGTCACGATTTTCCGCCGCTGCGCGCGACGCGCAGGCGAGCCATTCGGAGGGAGCATGCAGACCTACAACTACGATCCGTACGCGCCGCCGCCGGAGCCCACGCTCCTCGGCCTCGACTCGATGATGCTCTGGTACGTGATCGGTGGCGCGCTGCTCGCGGCGTTCGCCCTCTTCGCGATCGTGCAGTTCCTGCGTGCGTTCCTCTTCATCGCGCGGCCGAACGAGGTCCTCGTCTTCTCCGGCCAGCGGAGCAAGACCGACGACGGACAAGACGTCGGCTACCGCATCGTGAAGGCCGGACAGCGCGCGGTGCGCATCCCGATCCTCGAGATCGTCAGCCGCCTCGACATGACGGTCATCCCCGTCGACGTCGTGGTCCAGAACGCGTACTCGCGCGGCAACATCCCGCTCGAGATCCACGCGATCGCGAACGTGAAGATCCACTCCGAGGAGAAGATCCTCAGGAACGCCGTCGAGCGCTTCCTGAACAAGAGCAGGCAGGAGATCGAGCTCGTCGCGCAGCAGACGCTCGAGGGCGCGCTTCGCGAGGTGCTCGCGCAGCTCACGCCCGAGGAGGTCAACGAAGACCGCCTCAAGTTCGCAGAGAAGCTCATCCACGCGGCCGAAGACGATCTCCAGATCCTCGGCCTCCAGCTCGACACGCTGAAGATCCAGAGCGTGAGCGACTCGACGGGCTACCTCGACTCGATCGGTCGCCCGAAGATCGCCGCCGCGCTGCGCGACGCAGAGAACGCGGAGAGCCAGGCGCAGCAGGAGATCCAGCAGGCGCAGGCTTCCGCGACGCAGAACGCCGAGCTCGCGCGCACCACGGCGCAGACGTCCATCCAGACCAAGCAGAACGAGCTGCGCCAGGTCCGCGCTCAGCTCGAGGGTCAGGCGCAGGCCGTCGAGCGCGAGGCCGAGGCCGCCGCGAAGACCGCGCGCGCCATGGCCGAGCGCGACCTCCAGTCGCTCCGCGCGCAGCTCGAGCAGCGACGCCTCCACGCGGAGGTCGTCATCCCCGCCGAGTTCCAGCGTCAGGCCCAGGCGATCATCGCGAAGGGCCTCGCGGCGCCCACCGTCGAGAACGGTGCGGCGGCGGCCGAGGTGCTCGCGGCGATGAGCGACGCGTGGGTCACGATGGGCCCGCAGGCGAGAGAGATCTACGTGGTCCAGCACCTCGAGCAGATCGTCGGCTCGGTCGTGAACAGCCTCGGCTCGCTCGATCCGAAGGAAGTGCACGTGCTCGACGGCGGCGACGGCAGCGCGATCGCCGGCTACGCGGCGAGCTACCCGAAGATGGTCGGCGCCGTGATGAGCGCGCTCCGTGACTCCACGGGCGTCGACGTCCCCGCGCTGATCTCTGGTTCGAAGGAAGGAGCCGAGCGATGAGTGTCCTCTTCCCCCTGTTCATCCTCCTCGTGCTCGCGGCCGCGGCCGCGCTCGCTGCGCTCATCCTCGTGCGCAACGTGCTCTACGTCTGCCCGCCGAACGAGGTGCTCGTGTTCTCCGGCGCCTCGCCTCGCACCACGGCAGACGGCCGAAAGATCGCGTACCGCATCGTGAAGGGCGGCCGCACGCTGCGCGTGCCGCTGTTCGAGAGCGTCGACACGATGGACCTCTCGAACATGATCATCGAGCTCAAGGTGAAGGGCGCCTACTCGAAGGGCGGCATCCCGCTCACGGTGCAGGGCATCGCCAACATCAAGGTGCCCGGCGAAGAGCCCCTCATCCACAACACGATCGAGCGCTTCCTCGGGAAGTCGCGCGCCGAGATCATGGAGGTCGCGCGAGAGACGCTCGAAGGCAACCTCCGCGGCGTGCTCTCGAGCCTGACGCCCGAGCAGGTGAACACGGACAAGGAAGCGTTCGCGAACCGCCTCACGGAGGAGGCCGAGCACGACCTGTCGAACCTCGGCCTCGTGCTCGACACGCTGAAGATCCAGAACGTGACGGACGACGTCGGCTACCTCGACTCGATCGGCCGCATGCGCTCCGCCGAGGTGCGACGCGACGCTCAGATCGCGGAGGCGTCGGCCAAGGCGCAGACCGCCGAGCAGAAGTGGCGCAACACGATGGAGGCCGAGCTCGGCAAGCTCAACGCGCAGATCCAGGTCGCGAGCGCGGAGAACAACCGACGCGTGATGGACGCGCAGACCAAGCGCGGCGCCATGATCGCGGAGCAGCAGGCCGAGGTGCAGGCGCAGGTCGCGCAGACGCAGGCCGAGATCCAGATGCAGGACGCGCGCATCGAGCAGGTGAAGCTCCAGCTCGAGGCCGACATCATCCAGCCCGCCGAGGCGCAGCGGCAGCAGGCCGAGCAGCTCGCCAAGGCCGACGCGTCGAAGATCATCGAGCAAGGTCGCGCGACGGCGACGGTGCTCAAGAACCTCGCGCTCACCTACCGCCAGGCCGGCACGGCCGGACGCGACGTGCTCCTCATGCAGAAGCTCGTGCCGACGATGCAGCGCGTGCTCGAGAGCATGAACGACGTGAAGATCGACAAGCTCACCGTGCTCAACAGCTCGGGGACGGGCGGCGGCAGCCTCGCGGCGCAGCTCGTCACGACCAACGAGCAGATCAAGGCCGCCACGGGCCTCGACGTCCCGCAGCTCGTGAAGGATCGCTTCGCGGCTCCGGTCACCCCGCCTCCACCGCCCACGCGTCGCTGAGCTCCGCATGACCGACGCTCGTCGGCGATCGCTGCGCGTCGCATCCCTCGCGGGGTGCGGCGCGCTCCTCGTTTCGGGCAACGCGATCCGACCTGCGCCTATCGCCCTGCGCGGACCGAAGCTCGACACGCTCACGTGACGCGTCGGCATGATCCAGCCGGCGCGCGCGTTGGTATCGTCGGCGCCATGACGCACGCGTCCTCGCTGCTCCTCACCCTCACCGTCGGCGCCGTGTCGCTCGCGGGCTGTGCCTGCGACGCGCCGGTCGGCGATCACGACGCCGCCGTGCGCGACGCCTCGCGCCCCGACGCCGCGAGCGACGACGACGCGACGGCGCCGGACGCGTTCACCGCCGACGATGCGGGCCCGATCGAGTGCGCGCTCCCTCCCGCGTGCGACGCGCCCTACCCCGAGCTCGGCGAGACCGTCGACTGGAACGACTCGATCCGCACGCCGATCACCGTCGCCCTCGGATCGCCGCGCCATCGCGGCCGCGACCTCTACCTCCGCGCGAGCGACGCGCAGTGGGCGCTCGGCAAATTCGCATACGGCGTGTCGGACGACGACATCCAGGGCGAGGACGTCGACCTCTACCTCGATCGCGACTGCAGCGGCGCGTGGGAGCCGCTCGGCATGGCGCGCATCACCGACGACGACGAGCACGCGAGCGTCGAGGGCGTCGACGACACGGGCGGCCGCGTCTTCTTCGAGATCCCCGCGGCGATGCGCCTGGGCCTCGGCCGTCACCGCGTCCTCTTCGTCGTCCGCGGCGATCTCTCCACGGCGGAGCAGCTGATCGACGTCGTGCCCGACGACGCGCGCTTCGTCGTGACCGACGTGGACGGCACGCAGACCGAGAGCGAGACCGCCGAGTGGGGCTCGCTGCTCACGGGCTCGGGCCCCGCCGCGCAGCCGCGCGGCGCCGAGGCGCTCGAGACCTTCGCGCGACGCGGCTACCGCATCCTCTACCTCACCGCGCGGCCCGAGTGGCTCGAGCCCCGCACGCACGCATGGCTCGACGAGATGGGCTATCCGCCGGGCCTCGTGCACACGACGCTCGGCCTCACGGGCGCGACCGGCGCGCCGGCGGCGACCTTCAAGACCGACGAGCTCACCGCGCTCACCACGCGCTTTCCGGGCGGCCTCGCGTACGGGATCGGCAACACCGAGACCGACGCCGCCGCGTACGTGAGCACCGGCCTCCCGCCGGAGCGCATCGTGTCGTACCGCTTCGACGGCGAAGGCGCGACGCGCATGGACGACTACGCGGAGCTCGTCACGATCGCCGAGGCGCTCGCGCCCATGTGCGACTGACGCTCGCGAGTCAGAGGAACGTGCCCGTCGCGTCGAGCTTCGCGACGGCCACGTCCGACATGCCTCGCGAAGGCGCGCCGTCGAGCGAGCCCTCGGTGATCAGCGACAGGTAGACGAGGCCGCTCGGCGCGATGTCGATCGACGACGCCGAGTCGTTCGAGGTGGTCCCTCCGATGCGCGTGAACGCGTGGGTTCCATCGCCGTTCCAGGCGATCACGCAGTAGTCCTCCGCGCCACCGACGAAGGCCTGACCATCGAAGCTCGCGGGCGTGTTGCACGACATCAGCGCTCGCCCCGCGGAGTCCACGGCCACGCCGAACGTCAGCTCCGAGCCGGTCGAGCCGCGCTGACGCGTGAGCTCCCAGTCGCCAGCGCTCGAGAAGCGCACGACGAACACATCGGTGCCGCCTGCGTTGGGCTGACCATCGAGCGCGCCGTCGGTGACGCCGACGAGCCACGGGCGACCCGTGCCATCCACCGTCACGTCGTACGCGCGATCGACCGCAGCCGTGCCGCGCTGACGGATCCACGCGCGCGTTCCGTCCGCGTCGTAGCGCGCGACGAAGAGATCTTCTTCGCCCGCGTTCGTTCCTCCGGCCTCGAGCACGCCGCGCGTGTAGCCGACGAGGTACGCGGTTCCGTCGGGCGCGACGCCCACGCTGTGCGCTTGATCGTTCTCGGACGTGCCGGCCTGACGAACCCACGTGAGCGAGCCGTCGCGCGCGAACCGCGCGATCGCGTAGTCGACGGCGCCCGCGTTCGTGGCGCCCGCGAACGCGTCGTCGGTCCACATCGAGACCACGGTGTTCCCGCCTGCGTCGACGGCGAGATCCCACGACTCGTCGTCACCCGGCGTTCCGATCTGGCGGACCCACACGCGCGCGCCGTCCGACGTGTAGCGCGCGACGAAGACGTCGGTGCCTCCCTCGGTCGAGCCGTCGCCGTCGATGTCACCCGCCCCGTACCCCACGATCAGCACGTCTCCGGTGCCTGGGTCGATCGCCACGTCGCGCGCGTAGTCCCACACGCTCGTCCCGAGCTGACGCGTCCACACGAGGCGCCCCGCGGCGTCGTACTTCACGAGGATCGCGTCGCGATCGCCCGCGCTCGGTCCGTCGAGACCGCCGCTCGTCGCGCCGCTGAGGTACACGCTCCCTTCGGCGTCGACCACCACGCCCGAGGTGCGGTCGTCCTCCGTTCCGCCCATCTGGTACGGCCCCGGCGTCAGGTACACGAGGTCGAGCGGCAGCGTGATCGCGCCCCCTGCGCCGCTCGCGACGACGTCGACGATGTCAGGCGTGTGCGGAGGTGCCGTGCAGCGCGCGTGCGTCGGATCGATCACGGTGAGCGACGCACAGGGCAGCGCGTCGACGGTGACCGCGAGCCCGGTCAGGTCGCCCGAGAGCGTGAGCTCGATCTCGCCGCCCGCAGGCAAGAGGTACGAAGGTGTCACCGCGATGAGCGAGAGCGCGCCCGGCGCGTCGTCCATCCATGCATCGGTGTTCGCGTCGATCTCGAGCGCATCGAGGCCTGGCGCATCGAGGCCGGGCGCATCCAGTCCCGGCGCGTCGAGACCCGGCGCATCGAGTCCGGGCGCGTCGAGACCCGGCGCATCCGTCGAACCCGCGTCGACCGGCTCGTAGCCGATCCGCCCGCAGCCCATCACCGGCAGGATCGCCGTGAACACCAGGGCGCGGAGCATGTCCCAGCCTAACTGGTTCCTCGCGGACCCGGGGGCCTCTCACGCAGATCCGACGCAGGGCTTGGCCTCGCGCCGAGCCGCGGATAGATCAGCGCGATGCGATCCCTCCTCGCGATCTCGCTGACGGCCGCGCTCCTCGGGTGCGGCTCGACCGAAGCACCCGAAGCGAGCGGCGAGCCCGAGGTCACCGAGCCGGAGGCCACGGCGCCCGCGGCTGCCGCCGCCGACGACGACGGCGAAGAAGAAGCGCGAGACGAAGACCGAGACGAAGACGACGAAGACGACGAGGCCGTCGCGGCCGCGCCCGACATGTCTGCGCACGAGGTCGTGATCGTGGTGCTGCACGACGATCCGTTGCTCCGCTCCGAGGAGCGCCTGCTCGATGTCGTGGCCGAGCGCATGGAGATGCGCCGCATCGACGCGATCCGTCGCGACGCCACCGACGAGGAGGCCACCTTCGCGCGCGCCCACTTCGCCGGCGAAGCGGCGCCCGGCGCCCTCCCCGCGAGCCTCGCGGGCGTGGGCACCGTCGTGTTCCTGCGCATCCCGCCCAACCGCGAGCTCGACCGTGGACAGCGCGCGACGCGCGGCTTCGGCGGTGCGATCGCGTGGAGGCGCGGCGAGCCCGATCCCTACGTGGAGCTACGCATCGACGACGACGCCGCGTGGCGCGGCGCCGACGAGCAGCTCTGGCCTTGGCTCATCTCCCTCGTTCGCGCCGAGAGGGCGTCATGAAGCTCTTGCTCCCGTGGATCGCGCTCGCTTCGATCGCGCTCGTGCTCGTCGCGCCGTTCGCCGCGCGCGCGGGCGATCGCAAGCTCGAGCTCCTGCTCGTGAACATGGCGCCTGCCAGCGCACAGCCCGACTGCATGCGCGACATCACGCGCATCCTTCGTCACGAGGACACGACCCTCCATCGCATCGGCGGCGACCGCACGCGCGAGCTGGCGGGCCACGAAGACGATGGTCTCGAGCTCACGCGGTGGAGCGCCGAGGATCTCGACGCGGCCACGCGGGTCGTGCGCACCGAGACGCCGATCGACGCGATCGTGCTCGTCGACTGCCGCCCCGAGGAGGGCCGCGCCGACCTCTGGGTGCGCGCGCCGTCCCGCGGCGTGACGCGCCTCCGCCTGCGAAGGACGACGATCGACACCGAGCGCGCGGAGTGGATCGCCCGCATGGTCGTCATGCAGGCGTGGGTCGGGTTCAATCCCTGACCAACCCCTGAGCCTGTCCAGGTTCGGGCTGTCCAGGTTTGGTCCGAACGGAGCGGGCACGAATCGGCGATTTTCGCGCCAGATCAGACTTCTTCACATTCGTGTCCAGGAAATATATTGACGCCAGAGAGCGCGCGATCCAGCCTCGTGCCTCGTATGAAGAACGACTCCGAGGACCGCGGGCTCTCCCGCTACATCGACCGCGTGAGACGCATCCCCCTGCTCGATCGCGACGCGGAGCACGAGATCGCGACGCGCGCGGCCGCGGGCGACGAGGCTGCGCGTGAGCACCTCGTGCGTTCGAACCTGCGGTTCGTGGTGTCGATGGCGGTGCAGCACCAGAGGAAGGGCG
Organism: uncultured Sandaracinaceae bacterium; assembly: GCA_964502175.1. Classification (GTDB taxonomy): domain Bacteria; phylum Myxococcota_A; class Polyangia; order Polyangiales; family Sandaracinaceae; genus JAFLCL01. The sequence continues at coordinate 52,091 of CAZCVE010000007.1, read as the reverse complement.
TGCGCCTCGCGGACCTCGTGGCCGAGGGCAACATCGGCCTCCTGATCGCCGCGAAGAAGTTCGACCCGAGCCGCGGCACGCGCTTCGTGACCTACGCGGGCTTCTGGATCCGCGCGTACATCCTCGACCTGATCGTGCGGGCGTCGGCCGTCGTCGGCGCGGGCTCGGGGCCGATGCGCTCGAAGATCTTCTTCCGACTGCGTCGCGAGCGCGCGCGCCTCGCGCAGGCCGGGATCGACGGCGCAGAGCGCACGCGCATCCTCGCGGAGAGGCTCGGCACGACCGAGGCGAAGATGGAGCACCTGATCGGGCACCTCGATCTGCGCGCGGTGTCGGTCGACGCACCGATCGCCAACGACACCTCGACGACGTTGCTCGACACGATGGAGGGCCACGAGCCCGACGCCGAGCGCCACCTCGTCGGCGAAGAGACGAACGCGATCGCGCACGCGCGCCTGCACCACGCGCTCGCGAAGCTCGACCCGCGCGAGCGCTTCATCGTGGAGCAGCGCTTCATGCAGGACGACGAGGCTTCGCTCGCCGATCTCGGTCGCACGCTCGGTGTCTCACGCGAGCGCGCGCGTCAGCTCGAGGTGCGCGCGCGCGGCAAGCTCCGCGAGCAGCTCCAGGACCTCGCCGCGGTACGCGCCGCCTGACCCGCGGATCAGGCGAGCGCCGAGGCGAGCCACTCGCGGAGCGGGCTCGCGGTCTTCATCCGTGAGTGGACGAGCTCGACGAAGCCGGCGGTGGTGAGCTCGCTCGGGATGGGTGTCTCGAAGGCCGCGTAGAGCGCGCCGTGACGCAGGAGATCCGCGCGGGGATGCTCGACGTCGAAGCCCTTGGGGACTCGCTTGTAGTCCTCGCGCCCGACGACGAGCCCATCGATCTTGCGGAGCTTGGTGACGAGCTTCGCGAGCGCGGCGCCGCGCGTGTCGTCGTCCACCGCGGCGCGATACTTCGCGAGCGCTTCTTTCTCGAAGCCGTGCACGCCCGCGCCGCACATGAGCTGCGTGGTCGTCAGACGAAAGAAGAAGCCCGGCCGCTCGTGGCCCTTGTCCTCGCCGTCCCAGAAGAAGAGATCGAGGTGCGTCTTGTACGGGCTCTTGTCCTTCGAGAAGCGCACGTCGCGGTTCATGCGCATGAGCGAGCCACCCACGCGCGGCTCGAACTCGATCGAGGGCGCGAGCTTCTGGAGCTTGGGCCCGAGCGTGGCGACGAGCTCTTTGGCGGGCTCGACCCAGACCTCTTCGAAGCGCTTCTTGTTCGCGTCGAAGAAGGTCTTGGTGTTGCTCTTCTCGAGCTCGCGCAGGAACGCGAGCGTGTCTTTGGGAAACCCGCCGAAGGCCATGCGCCGAGCGTAGGGGCAACCCTCGCCGCGGGTCGATACCCGCGTCAGCGGCCGGAGGTGCGGGCTTTCTCGAGGAGGCCGCTCTGGATGAGGTAGCCGAGGCCCTTGTAGAAGCGCTGACCGAGGGCGCGCTTCGTGTGCCACATGACCTTTCCGTCGAGCTGCGGGATCACGTAGAGCTGGTTCGAGAGGAGGCCGTCGACGGCGACCTTCGCGATCTCCTCCGCGCTCCACTTCGACTGCGTGACCAGCTTGTCGGTCGACTTGTCGGTGCCGCCGCCGAAGCTCTGCGCGCGCGTGTGGATGTTCGTGCGGAAGAACGTCGGGCAGAGCGCGGTGACGTGGATCTTCGACTTCGCGAGCTCCGCGTAGAGCGTCTCCGAGAGCGCGACCACGCCGGCCTTCGTCACGTTGTACGGAGACATCAGCGGCGCCGCGAGGAGGCCCGCGCTCGAGGCCACGTTGAGGATGTAGCCGCCGCCCTTGTTGGCCTTGAGGCGCGGCACGAAGTGGTGGCAGCCGTAGATCACGCCGTTGAGGTTGATGTCGATCTGGAGCTTCCACTTCGCGAGCGGGATCTGCTCGAACTCGCCGACCACCGCGATGCCCGCGTTGTTCACGAGCACGTCGGTGCCGCCCCAGAGATCGTCTGCGCGATCGGCCATCGCGAGCACCGCGTCTGGATCGGAGACGTCACAGCGCATCGCCTCGGCCTCGACGCCGCGCTTCGCGAGCAGCTCAGCCGTCTCTTCGGCGCGAGCTTCGTCGATGTCGCTGACGAGCACGCGCGCGCCGCGCGAGCCGAGCTCCAGCGCGACCGCGCGACCGAACCCATCGCCTGCACCGGTGACGACACAGCGTGCGCGAGACGGAAGCTTCTTCGACATGCGTGGGCTCCTTCGGCGCCGGAGACGTCCTTCGTCCCGACGGCGCCGAAGCTACGCCGACAGACCCACGTCGTCACCCGCCGATCGATCAGCCGCAGAGCTCGTTGCCGCTGAGGAAGACGTGGCCATCGCGGTCCTCGCAGATCTGGCCGGGCTCGAGGTCGAGGCAGCCGCACGAGGTGCAGCCAGCGGGCAGCGGATCGCAGCGGTGCTCGAGGCCGTCGTCGGGGCCGCAGTACGAGGTGCACGCGCTGGTGCTCGTGCAGCTGCCGCCGCCGCACGCGAACGAGCGCGACGGATCACAGAGACAGTCGGCGTCGGGGCCGGGGATCCACACGCCGCCCGAGCAGGTCTGCGCGCTGCAGCACACGTCGCCGCAGGTCTGCCCTTCGCTCGCGCAAGGCGCACCGAGCTCGCGCACCGCAGGACAGGCAGGCGGATCGATCGCAGGGCACTCGAGCGCGGGGCAGTCGTTCGCGCTCCACGTACCGTCGATGCACGTGAACGGACCGAACGGCTCGGGGAACTCGGGCGTCGGGCAGCACGATCCGCAGAGCGCACCCTCTTCGTTGCACTGGCTGCCGAGCTCGGGCTCGCGGCCGCACCAGCACGCGGGATCGGGCTCGGCGACGACGCAGCTCCAGCGTCCGCCCTCGCACTCGCAGCCCATGTAGAAGCCGCACGCACCGGTGCCGCCGCTCGAGCAGGTGCGGCCCTCGGGGCCGCACGCGTTCGCCGGGTTCTCGGGGTTCCACGGATCGATGCCCGACGGACACTCACCGCCGCACACCCACGCCGCTGGAGATGACGTCGTGTTGCAGACGCAGTCGGCGCTCGGAGGCGGACCCCAGCACGTGGGCGGGCACGTGCCCGGGAGCTGCGAGCCGGCGGGACACGCCCAGCTGCCGTCGACGCAGATCGGATCACGACCCGCGTCGCCTCCGCACACCTCGCAGTAGAGCGGTCGCGAGCCAGAGCACATGACGGCCCCGTCGGAGAACGTGCCCGCGTCGTCGCGCGAGTGCGTGCTGCCGCACGAGCAGCCCGGCATGAACGCGAGGACGACGAGGGCCAGCGCCGAGAGGAGAGGCGCGGCAGGGCTGACGAGGTGGGCGACGGAACGCATGGGCCGAAGACAGCAGCGACCGTGCCACGGCTGAATCGACGAGATCACCCTGTTTCGTGGGCGATCGTCGTGTGCCGAGGTGCGCCTCGCGCGCGCGTGATCGATCGCGCGGCCAGCCGCGCTGGACGACTGATCACATCGCGAGCGAGACGGAGCCGAGCTCGTCGAGCACCTCGAGCACGGGCGCGACGCGGACGAACGAGATCTCGGGCTCGGCCTGAAAGACATACGCGGACGTCGGCACACCCGACGCGAGCAGGCACTCGCGCACGCTCGTGTGCGTGATGGCGGCCATGGGCAGCGAGGGCGCGGGGCCGATCGCGACGCGCTGACAGCCTGCGCCGAGGCGCTCGCCGCCGCGCTCGACCACGAGGCCTTCGCGCGCGAGCCGCACGGTGAACGTCGCGTCCACGGGCGCGCCGCGCGCGACGGCCGCGCCCGTGATCGAGTCGGTGCCGCCGAGCACGTCGGGCGCGATCTCCGCGTGCGGCGTCCCGCCGCCCTGCGTGATGCCCTCGGACGGAACCGCCGCGGGCGGGTGCTCGGCGAGCGCGGCCTGGATCGCCGCTGCCATCTGCGCGGGATCGCGCCCCGCGAGCGCACCGCCGAGTGGCGCGCCGGCGAGCGGCGCCGACGTTCCTTCGAAGCGCGGCAGCGTGAGCCGCAGCTCCACCTCGTCGCGGCCGCTCGTGAGCACGAAGCGCGGCTCGGACAAGCCCGCCATGCCGGCGGCGTACACGGCGCGCGTCACGCTCGACCACGGCGAGGCGCCCGTCACGCGCATGGCGACCACGGTGGGCGCGCCCGAGCCCGATCGTGCGCGCTCGACGGCGACGGCCGCGCTCAGCGCATCGACCACGCCGGGCACGCGGATCGGTGGCTCGGCCTCGAGCTCGACGTGCGTGTCGACGCGGGGCCACGTGCTCGCCGCGCCGGCGGGAGGCGCCGCGGTGACGCGCTCACGATCGGCGGGCGGCCAGCTCGCGAGCACCGCCTCGTTCGAGACGTCGAGCGTGGAGCCCGTGATCGACACTGTGATCGCAGGCACCGCGCGCGGCAGATCCGTGCGCGTCGCGGGCGCGAGCGCGGCTTCGTCGATCGCGCCGACGATCGCCTCTTCGGGCGCGGTGCTCGGAGGCGGTGCGGGCGTGCTGCGCGCGCTGAACGAGGGCTCGTCGCTCGCGCAGTCACACGCAGGCGCGAGCGGAGCGATCACCAAGCAGCCGAGAGCGAGGAGCGGGGCGCGCATCATGGGGGAGAGTTCGCACGACGCGCGCGCGTGGTCGAGAAGGGCTACTTGGCTTCGCGCTTGCGGCGCAGCACATAGAGCGAGACGAGCGCGCCCAGGTAGCCGGGCCAGGGACCGACGAGGCCGTAGAGCGTGGTCGCGCCCGCGAGCATCGGCACGTCGTGCGTGAGCGTGTCCGCCTCGAAGACCGCGGTGTGATCGCGGACCTGGCCCGTCGAGTCGATGAACGCCGACACGCCCGTGATCGTCGTGCGCACCAGCCAGCGGCGGTGCTCGACCGCGCGGAACTGCGCGAGCGCGAGGTGCACCCACGGCTCGTGTGTGTCGCCGAACCACGAGTCGACGGTGATGTTGAGGAGCACGTGCGGATCGCCCTCGCGCACGGCGCTGCGCACGAAGGCCGAGACGATGTCCTCGTAGCAGACGAGCACGCTCGTCCTGAACTCGCGACCGTCGCGCAGACGAATGGGGAGCGGCTCGACGTCGTCGCCGGGAGAGAACTGACCGCTCGCGGGCGAGAGCTCGTAGACGTAGGGGAACTGATCGCCGAACGGGATGTACTCACCGAACGTGAGCAAGTAGGTCTTGTCGTAGTGATCGATGATCTGTCGATCGGCGTCCGTGATGAACGCCGTGTTGTGCATGCGTCGGTTGCCGTCTCCGCGCTCCTCGCCGTGGCGGATCGCGCCGAAGAGCAGCGGCGTCTCGAGGTCGGGGATCATGCGCGCGAAGGACGCGGGGCGATCGATCCACATCGGCACCGACGACTCGGGCCACACGAGGAGATCGGGGTGCTCGGTGCGCTCGAGCTCGTCGCTCATCGTGCGCTGTCGACGCACGCCCTCGAAGGGATCGTCGAAGCGCTCGAAGAGGCCGAGGTTCGCTTGGATCGCGGAGATGCGGATCGTCTCGGCCTGCTCCGCGCGCGCGGCCTCGGACGAGAGGCGGTAGCCGCCGTAGCCGAGCGTGAAGAGCACGTACGCCGCGCTCGCCGCGATCGCGACGCGCGGCCACGGCTTGCCCTGGAGGCGATCGGCGATGGTCTCGTAGATCGCGCCGTTCACGCCGATCGCGAGCGCCGTGCACATCTCGGGGCCGCCGAGGTCGGCGACCTGGATGAGGATTGGCACGTCGAAGAACGCGTTGCCGTAGTAGTGCTCGAAGAGCTGCGGGAAGAAGCCCTCGATGCCGAGGTACGCCGCGACGACGACGAGCGTCGCGGGCCAGCCGTTCTCGCGCGCGCGACGGAACACCCACGCGAGCAGCGCGAACTCGAGGCCCTGGAAGCCCCAGAAGATCGAGGCGAAGAGCGAGCTGATCGCGAGCGGGAAGCCGCCGAACGTGCGGATCGTGTACTCGACCCACCAGAAGCCGCCGACGTAGCTGAGGTAGCCGAAGAACCACGCGCGCCAGAAGAACGCACGACCCACGGGCCGCGCGAAGCCGCCGTGATCCTTCAGCACGGGATCGAAGACGTAGAGGGCGGGCACGAGCCCGACGAACGCGAGCGGCCACACGCCGAAGCCCGCGAAGCCGAGGAACATCAGCACGGCGCTCAGCGTGAGGATCAGCCACGGACGCAAGCGAACCGCGAGCGGCAGCTTCGGCGCCGCAGGTGCGGTCGCCGACGTCGCGGTCGCGACCTCGTCATCGGTCTTCGTCTCGGACGCGCTCTCGGGGGCTGCCATCGCGGCGCGAAGCTATCAGCCCCAGGTGATCACGCGAGCCGCGTCGATGCGGCCCGGCGAGATCGACGTTCACGGAACGTGAAGTCGCGTGCCTCTCACACCGATCGCGGGCGGCGGGACACGCGCGACACGATCGCCGAAGCGGACGATCGGGCCGGGTTCGCCTTCGATGAACCACGCACGGACGTCCAGCGTGCCCGCGAGCCACTGCTCGAGCAGCGCATCCAGCGTGAGGTCCAGTCGGTAGGTGCCGAGCTCGCCATCGAGGATCACTCCGGCCTCGGGATCCCTCGCATCGACGAGCACGCAGTAGGTGCAGCCGTACTCGAACGCGGGAATCCACGCCTGACGGCGGAACTTCACGAGCCGCTCCCAGAAGCAGCCTTCTCGCCGATCGGCGAGTGAGAGCGTGCCGTTCGGCGGACCCAGACCGCCGCGGAGGTGATGCGCGAAGAACACCGCGAGGAGCTCGGGGACGGGCGCATCGATCGTGCGCTCGATCTCGCGCTTCATCGCGTCGCTCCACGGGTGGAGCTCCTCGGACGTCGCCGCGAGACGCCGAAGGACGCGCGCGTGCAAAGACTGATCGTCCGCGCGCGGCACGAGGATGCCGAGCGCCGCGAGTGACGTCTCGAGCTCGAACGCCCACTCCGCGTCGTCGATGCTGGTGAGGAAGCCGACCGTGTCCATCGGTCGTCGCACCTTCGGATCGAGACACACGCGCAGACGTGCCTCGCCGTCCGCATCGAACGCCGCGCGCAAGCCGAACGCGAGCTCCCACTCCCCACCTCGATCGGGGAGGAAGTAGGCGTGGCCGACGAGCTCGACGCACCCGGGTTCGTCGACCAGGTGCTTGACCACGGAGGCGCCGTCTGAGCAGCGATCGGGCCTCAGCGCGATCCTCATGATCGCTTCGAGGCTGCGGCCGATGTGGTCTCGGAGATCCGTCAAGACCAGCAGCATCGCACGGGACCTGCCCAACCTTCCGTGGGGGCGCGTGCGCGTGATCTGGCATCCTCGCGGCCATGCCGGAGCTGCCTGAGGTCGAGCATGCGCGTCGCGTCGTTCTTCGTGCAGTGGGGAACAGTCCGATCACGCACGCGGAGTCGAACGATCCGATCGTCGTCGCGCAGGGCGGCGAGAGCTTCGCGCGGGCGCTCGTCGGCGCACGCGTCACGGGCTCCGAACGTCGCGGCAAGAGCGTGCTGCTCCGGCTCGCGTCACCGAGCGCGAGCGGTGACCTCGGGCTCTTCTTCCACCTCGGGATGACGGGCCACGTCGTCGTGCGGCCGATCGACACGAAGGACGAGGCGCCGCGCTTCTCGCGGTGGTCGATCGCCACCGACACGACGCGCGTGTGGCTCGCGGATGGTCGACGGCTCGGGCGCGCGATCGCAGGTCCACACGGCGACGTGGTGAAGAGCTCGGGCATCGAGAAGCTCGGCCCCGACGCGCTCACGATCCGCAGCGGCGCGGAGCTCTCGGCGCGCTACCGCGGCAAGAGCGGCAAGCTGCCGATCGCGCCGATCAAGCTGGCGCTCATGGACCAAGCGAAGATCGCAGGGCTCGGAAACATCCACGCGGCGGAGTCGCTCTTCTTCGCCAAGATCCACCCCGACACGCCGACGAGCAGCCTGCGCGACGCCGACTTCGACGCGCTCGCCGCGGGCATCGATCGAACGCTCACGCGCACGCTCGCGGAGCTCGACGACACGAAGGAGCTCGTCTACGTGAGCGACGGCGGCCCGAACCCGTTCAGCGTGTATCGCAAGGACGGAACGCCCTGCCCCGAGTGCGGCAAGACGATCGAGAAGATGGAGCACGGCGGCCGCAGCACGTACTTCTGCGGCAAGTGTCAGAAGAAGAAGAAGAGCTGAGCCGACAGGATTTGGTTCGCAGGCCCGAAAACACGGACGAACACGCACGTGTGCACGGTGTCGTCCAGCGGCCCTTTGTTTTCGTGGGGTTACAGCGCGAGAAGTGACCCCGCGTCAGCGGTCGCCGCGCGAGCCGCGCGCTGACACCGCTCGCGTGCTCGTCGTGGTTCGGCGGTCCGTGACCTCAGCGGTCGGCGGCGACGTCGGCGATCCAGATCGAGCCGCGCGGTTGCTCGGGGGCGGGCATCGCGACCTCGAAGGCGGCGAGGTGGGCGAGGTCGAGCGTGGGGGCGAGCTCTCGCAGGCGCGCGGTGGGGACGCGCACCGTCGTGAGGATCTCGAGCGGACGGTTGCCGTCGTAGCGGTGTGGCAGGCGGCCGATGTCGGGCACGCGCACCTCCGCCGTGGTGCCCGACGCGTCGCGCACGCGGAGGAAGAACGAGTGCTCCGTGAGGCCGTCGTTGATCGAGGCCACGCGTGAGGCGAAGCGGACGGAGATCGCCTCGTCCATCGACGCGTCGAAGCTGCTGAGCGCGAACGTCGCCGTCGCGGGCGCCATGTCCCACGCGATGCGCGCCGCGCCGCGCACGCCCACGTAGTTGGCCGCGCACATGCCCGTGCAGTCGAGCGCCGCCGTGAAGCCGGTGAACGTGTTGCCGCCGCCGAGCGAGTTCGTCGCGAAAGCAGCGCGGCTGAAGTCGTCGATCGTGCGGCGCGTGATCGGCGCGTACGCGAAGCGCATGTCGAGCGAGTCGTCGCTCCACGCCTCGAAGATCGCAGGCAGCTCCGCGTCCGTGCGCACGTACGCAGGCGGCGCCGTGCGCGCGCCAGACGACGCGATCCAGTCGGAGATCAACAGCTCGAGGCCCGCGCGCTGCGCCTCGGCTGTGATGCGCGCGCTGCCTGGACACACGCCGCGCACGGCGTTGTCGTCGAAGCGCCACTCGGTGTTGAAGAAGTTGTGGTTCGTGCCGACGAACAAGAGCTGGCTGCGCGTGAACGCGTCGGTGTCGCGCAGGCCGCGGTCGTACATGCGCGCGCCCTGCAGGTCGGCGACGTCGGCGTCGCACGACGGAAGCAGCACGAGGTAGCTGACGTTCTGCGGCGTGTTGTCGTGGTAGTCGGTCGGCCCGATCGCGAGCACCGAGCTCAGCGTGAGGCCCGCGATGGGGCTCGCCGCGAGCGCCTGCGGCGTCTGCGAGACGGCCTCTCCGCCGCGCGAGTGACCGACGAGGTGCACGTGGGTGAGATCCACCGCGCCCGAGAAGCGACCCATGAACGGCGCCTCCGCGCTCGTGGCCCAGCGCTGCCAGCGGCGCAGGTGCTCGACGATCAGCGCGGTGCGCTCGGGGATGAAGTCGTCGCGACAGTTGAGCGCGTTCGCCGAGAGGCTCGCGGTCACGTAGCCCTGCGCGGCGAGCGTGTCTTGGAGGTAGAGGTAGCCGCCCGCGTTGGGCGTCGTGGTGAAGCGGCCGTCTTCGCAGGCATCGGCCTCGCGCGTCTCGCAGTCGTCGTCGCCCATCGCGGGTCGGCAGTTGCCGTGGTTGCCGTGGAGGAAGAGCACGAGCGGGTGTGGGCCGGCATCGAGCGCGACGGGCGCGCGGATCGTGCCCCAGAGGCTCGTCGCGAAGGGAACGCCGGGCACCGTCTGGCCCGCGAGATCGTAGCCGCCGATGTCGATCGTGAAGACTCGGAGCGGCTCGGTCGCCCCGCCCTCTTCGCCGCCCGCGCCGAGCGCCATCACGCGGTAGAAGGCGATGGGGCCCAGCATGCCGACGTCGGTGTACGTGATGGTCGCGGGGTCGACCTCGGCCACCATGGTCCAAGGACCCGCCGCGGAGGCGCTGCGCTCGACGCGCGCGCGCACGACGTCCGAGCCCGTGCTCGGCGTCCATCCGATCGTGGTGTCGGTCGCGCCCGCTCCGGTGCGTGTCGCGGAGACCACGCGAAGGTCGGTCGGCGCGAAGAGATCGAGCACGGTCGCATCGAAGCTGCAGCTCGCCGTGAGGCCCGCGGCATCGGTGGCCGTCGCCGTCATGCGTGTGGTGCCGGGGCCCGGCGTGGGCGGCGTGATCGCGACGGTCGGCGCGGCGTCGCACGCGTCCGTCGCGGTGACCTCGGCGCTCGTCACGGGATCGGTCGGGCTCGTGCGCACGATGCGCGAGCTCGCGGGGCACGTGACCGTGGGCGCGGTCGTGTCGCGCACGACGACGTCGCTCGTGCACGAGAGGCTCATGCCGGTTCCGTCCATCGCGGAGAAGGTCACCGTCGTCGTTCCGCGCGGGTAGCCGCCGGCGCGGCGATCGTCGGTGATCGCGCCGACCTCGCCGCCGCTGCAGCTCTCGAACGCGGTCGCATCCCCGAGCGTCGCGGGCGTGCTCGCGCCCGCGCACTCGACCGTCGTGTCGTCGGCGCACGCGAGGCGCGCCATGCCATCGACGCGGCCCGTGATGCGGAACGTGCACATCGCGCTCGCGCCGCTCGCGGAGCGCGCGGTGCACGTGCCCGTGCTGCGATCGGCGGTGACGTTCGAGCCGACGACGGGATCGCACGTGATCGTGGGCGTCGAGCCGTCACACGTGGCGACGCTCGGCGTGATCGAGAAGCTCGTGCCGCTCGACGCGATGCAGCCGAGATCGACGACCTCGGGACAGTCGATCGCAGGCTGATCGACGGGCGTGCCGTCCATGCCGCAGGTCGCGGGCGGCATCGTGCCGCCGCAGTCGCAGCCGAAGAGGCTGCTCGCGCCGAGCGTCGCGGCGATCGTGAGGAGCATGCGCGCGCGCATCGACCCGCTCGTGGTGACGGCGCTCACTGGGCCGCGCCGATCGCGGCGCGCGAGATCACACCGAGCGCGAGGCGCGTCTCCGTGTCGTCTCCGTACTGAGCGAACACGTCCGTGCCATCAGGCGGCAGCGCGTCCTCGGCGAGCACGAAGCGCAGCACGCCGATGCGCGGGTGCGTGTAGCGATGGAGGGCGAGCTGCCCGACGTGGAGCACGGGATCGCTCGCGCGCGGCGGGAAGCGGTGCGCGTCGAGATCGAAGGCGATCGCTGCAGACGTGACGTGCTCTGCACCGCGTCCGTCTTCTCCGGTCACGTTCTCGAGGCGCGTCAGCGTGAGCAGCGGCATCGCGGCCTCGTCGTCCTGATCTGCGTTGGGCGTCGTGGTCTCACCGCCCGCGAGATCCGCGCGGCTCGCGCCCGCACGATCGCCTGGCTCGACGACGACCTCGCCTTCGTCCGCGAGCGCAGCGGTCTCGGCAGGCGGTGTCTCCGCGCCGCACGCGACGAGCGTGATCGCCGAGGCGAGCAGGGGAGCGAGGAGCCATCGAGGGCGGCGGTTCATGGCGCGGAAGGTACGACGCGCGCGCGGCGGCGGTCACTCGTCTGAGGCGCGATCCGGGCGCTCCCTCACGACGCCGAGCCCGTCTGCACCGCGACGCCGTGACGACCGAGGCGCGCGCGATATGCTCGCGGCCCCCATGAAGGCCGACACCTTTTCTCTCTCGGGTCGCGACGGCGCGTCGATCCACGTCTACCGCTGGCTGCCGGACGGCGACGTGCGCGGCGTCGTGCAGATCGCACACGGCATGGCCGAGCACGGAGCGCGTTATGCGCGCTTCGCCGAGGTGCTGACGAAGGCTGGCTACGCGGTCTACGCCGACGATCACCGCGGCCACGGCAAGACGGCGAGCGAAGCGGACGTCGGCCACTTCGGCGACACGCACGGCTGGGATCTCGTCACGAGCGATCTGCTCGCGCTCGGCAAGAAGGCCAAGAGCGAGCACCCGAAGAAGAAGCTGATCTTCCTCGGCCACTCGATGGGCTCGTTCTTCGGGCAGGCGATCCTGCAGAAGCACGCGCGCGACTACGACGGGATGATCTTCTCGGGCACCAACGCGCCCGGCTCGGTGCTCGAGCGCGCGGGCAGCGGCGTGGCGCGGATGGAGCGATTGCGCGCGGGCGTGCGCGGCACGAGCTCGCTGCTCACGTTCCTCTCGTTCGGCTCGTTCAACGACGCGTTCAAGCCGGCGCGCACGGACTTCGACTGGCTCTCGCGCGATCCCGCCGAGGTCGACGAGTACATCGCCGATCCGCGCTGCGGCTTCCAGTGCACGACGGAGCTCTGGGTGCAGCTGCTCGAAGGGCTGCGGTCGATCGCGACGTCGGGCTTCGGCGCGGTGCCGAAGGACTTCCCGGTGCATCTCTTCGCGGGCGATCGCGATCCGGTGGGCCGCGCGAGCAAGGGCGTCGTCGAGCTCCACCAGCGCTTGCAGAGCGTGGGCCTGACGCGCGCGACGATCCGTCTCTACCCGGAGGGTCGCCACGAGATGCTCAACGAGATCAACCGCGACGAGGTGATGGCCGACGCGCTCGCGGTGCTCGATCGCATGATCGCGTGAGCCCGATCGCGTGAGCGCGATCGACCCGCTCGTTCGTCTGCGCGCCGAGCACGGCGTCGAGCTCGGTGAAGAGGCCTGGTTCGCGCTCCTGCCCGAGGTGGTCGTCGATCACGCGGCCGCGATGAAGGCGCTCATCGACGAGCTGCCGCTCGCGCCCGAGTCGCTCGTGATCTTCGGCAAGCACGTGGAGACGCCGCGCCTCGTGTCGTTCCATGGCGATCCGCACGCGCGCTACGGCTACTCGGGGCGCGTGTTCGATCCGAAGCCGTGGACGCCGTTCCTCGCGTCGATGCGCGAGCGCGTGCGCGAGGCGACGGGCACGCGCTTCGACTGCGTGCTGGTGAACCACTACCGCGACGGCAGCGACGCGATGGGCTGGCACGCCGACGACGAGCCGGAGCTCGGGCCGAGCGCGCCGAAGGACGTGCTGATCGCGTCGCTCTCGGTGGGCGCGATGCGTCGCTTCGTACTGCGTCATCGACGGCGCACGAAGGAGCGCCGCGAGCTCGAGCTCGGCGAGGGCAACCTCCTCGTCATGGGCGGCGCGACGCAGCACCGCTGGCAACACAGCGTCCCGCGCACCGCCAAGCAGGTCGGGCCGCGCATGAACCTGACGTTCAGGCTCGTGCGTCGCTGAACGACCGTCCCGGAATTGTCAGCGCTTGCGGCGGGCGATCACGAGGCCGAGGAGGGCGAGGGTCGCGAGCGAGAGGCCGGCGTGCGAGCCGTCGTTGCCCGGGGCGCTGCAGGCGCAGCCGCGATCGATCGGGGGGAGCTCCGCCATCGGGCCGGGCTCTTCGGGGTTCGTCGGATCTTCGACCGGCGGCTCCTCGGGGACGTCGGGACGAAGCGGGACGCAGCCGTCGGCGGTGCAGATCTCGCCCTCGGCGCAGCTCGCGTCCGCGCCGTCGTCGATCGCGCCGTCGCAGTCGTCGTCGAGGCCGTTGCAGATCTCGGCGCCGCCGTCGTTCGCGCCCTCGCACGCGCCCCACGCGCCGTCCACGCAGCGCTCGCGACCCACGGTGCACACACCGAGCTCGGTGCCGCAGCCGCGCTCTTCGCCGACGCGGCACTCGCAGGTCGGATCGATCGCGCCGTCGCAGTCGTCGTCGATCGTGTTGCAGAGCTCCGTCGCGCCCGGGTGCGTCGAGGCCGTCGCGTCGTCGCAGTCGCCGTCGCACGTGCGCACGCCGTCGCCGTCGACGTCGAAGCCCTCGTCGATCGTTCCGTCGCAGTCGTTGTCGACCGCGTCGCAGAGCTCTTCGGTGATCTCGCGCGCGATCGCGTCGAGCGCCGTGGACAGCTCCGCGAGGCTGTTCGCCTGCATGTAGCAGTGGTTGGTCGCGGCCGGATCCGAGAGGCTCGCGTCACAGCCAGGGAGCTCGGTGCCCGCCGCCATCGCCGCGCGGTTGAGCGTGAGCGAGTCGACGGCCGCGCCGAAGCCCACGACGTAGACCGTGACGCCCGCGTCGCGGAGGCGCGCGACCGCGTCGATCGGCGTGAAGCGCGTGGCCGGATCGTACGGATCACACCACTGCCAGCCGTCGGTCACGAGCACGAGCGTGCGCGAGCGACCCGCCTCCATCATCGCGACGTCCGTGAGCGCGGCGTCGAGCGTCTGCGTGAGCGGCGTCCAGTTGCCGCCGGCCGGGGGCGTGGGCCCGAGCGCCGTCACGACGTCGGCCGCGGTGTGTACGCCGACAGGGAGCTCCACGCGCCCGGCGCCGCAGTGGTTCGGATACGGGAACGGCTGCACGCCGAAGTCGATGCGGCCCTCGTAGCCCGTCGCGATCGAGTCCACCGCGCTGACCGCGGCCTGCCACTTCGAGATCCCCTCGGGCAGCGCGCCGAGCATGCTCGAGCTGCGATCGACGGTGAGCATCAAGCGGGGCGCGTCGCAGCGCTGCGCCTCCGCCGTCGAGGCGATCGAAAGCGCGAGCGCGGCGCCCGTCGCGGCGGCGACCACGGGAGAGAGGCGAAGCGAGGAGGTCATGCCGCGCCCAGTAGCAGCCGCTGTGCCGCGCCCTTCGACGCGCGGATCGACCGTGAATCCAAGGGACCTACGAGATCGTGCGCTTCGCTGGCAGATCGAAGCGCCACCTCCGAGGCGGCCACGGTGGCCGCCAGCGACCAGACGTCCACGTCGGAAACGTCGCCGATCGCGCCCGCACCGGTACGATCGCGTCGCTCATGATCGTCCACGACTTCTTCGCGCCGACGCGCGACGGCTGGCGTCTGCACCTCAAGCGCACGCGACGCGACGCGGGCGTCGATCGGGCGCGACGGCCGCTGCTCATCGTGCCGGGCTACGGCATGAACGGCTTCATCTTCGGCTTCCATCCGAAGGGCACGTCGCTCGAGTCCTACCTCGCCGACGCAGGCCTGGAGGTGTGGACGGCGAACCTCCGCGCCCAAGGTCGCTCCGAGCGCGCGCGACGCGACGCGCCAGGACCTTCGATGGCGCGCTACGCGCACGAAGACGTGCTCGCGGCGATCGACTTCGTGATCGCGAACACCGAGACCGGGCACGACCGCGTCGACGTGCTCGGCGCGAGCCTCGGCGGATCGATCACGTTCACGCACCTCTCGCGCGCGACGCAGCGTGATCGCATCGCGTCGGTGATCGCGATCGGCTCTCCGCTGCGGTGGGAGACGGTGCCGCTGGTCTTGCGCGTGCCGTTCGCGTCGCGACGTCTCGCAGGGCTCGTGCGTGTGTCGGGCGCGCGGCGCATCGCGTCGGCGATCTTGCCGTGGGTGAAGCGCGCGCCCGCGGCGCTCGCGATGTACATGAACGCAGCGCACGTGGATCTCGACGCCGCGAGCGACCTCGTGCGCACCGTCGAAGATCCCGATCCCGTCGTGAACCGCGAGCTCGCGGGCTGGATGAAGGACACGGATCTGGTGATCGAAGGCGTGGACGTGACGAGCGCGATGCGCGACGTCTCGCACCCACTGCTTCTCGTCGTGGCGAACGAGGACGGCATCGTGCCCGAGCCCGTGGCGACGTCGGCCGCGCGCGCGTGGGGCGGTGAGGACGTGACGACGCTGCGGATCGGCACGCCCGACGACTGGTACGCGCACGCCGATCTCTTCGTGGGCCACGACTCGCCGACCAAGGTGTTCGCGCCGATCGAGCGCTGGCTCGCGGAGCGGACGCGTTGATCGCAGGGCGCAGCGTCACGCTGTTGCCCGAGGTGAGCGCGCTGACGGAGGTGCATGCGGACGTGGGCTTCGCGTCGAACCTGCGCGAGGCGATCGGCCTCACGGGCTCGCTCGGCGTGCTCTTCGAGCTGCGCTGAAGAGGGCAGCGGCGGCGCGGGCGCGCGGCTTTTTTGGAGGAGTGATCCTTCGGGGCCTAGGTTCAGCGCATGCGCCTCCCCTCGATCGCGTTCGGAACCGTCCTCACCCTCTCCACTGGCTTCCTCGCCCTCGTGCCCGGCACGGGCTGCGGGATGATGGGAGGGCTCGCGCCCGAGACGCGCCTCCAGGATCACGTCTACATGCTCAACGACGAAGCGCGTTGGGGCCGTGTGGATCTGGCCGCGGGCCGATGCTCACGCGCGTACCGCGAGGCGTTCATCCGCAGCCACCGACGCTGGGGACGCACGGTCGCGATCGGTGACGTGGACATCACGAACATCTCGATGCTGCAGGGCGGCGCGCAGTCGCTCGTGACCTACAGCTGGATCGATCAGGCGACGCAGGAGCTGCAGGCGACGACCGTGCGGCAGTCGTGGGTCGGCGACGGCGACGGCTTCGCGCTCGCGGGCGAAGACATCATCAGCGGCGCGCAGGGCCTCTACCTCGACGTGCCCGGCGGCCCGCACCTCCTCCCCGAAGGCGAAGACGCGGACATCCTCGGGATGGACGACGACGACGATCAGATCGCGACCGAAGAGGAGCTCGACCGCGAGGCCCACGGCACGCCCGTGACGGTCGAGAGCAGCGCGAGCGAGTCGAGCGAGTCGACCACGACGAGTGGCCGCGCGCAGACGCCGGGTGAGCGCGCGCTCGCCGGCTCGCGTCCGCGTCAGATCGACTCGCAGGGTCGTCAGGTCGAGTGATCGCGCAGTGATCGCGAAGTGATCGTCAGGGCCTGATCCGCAGCGCGAGCACGGCCCACGGGGTCACCACGTCCTCGAGGAGGACGACGCCGGGCGTCGAGAGACGCGCGAGCTCGAGCGCTGCGTCGACGCCGAGCTCGATCAGACACTCGAAGCGGCGCACGAACTCCCAGCCCATCACGAGCGTCCCGCGCAGGCCGGGCGTGGTGATGGTCGTGGTCATGTCGCGCACGTGCGCGTTGCCGATCCGGAGGATCGGGCCGATGGCGAAGCCGAAGCTCACGTCGTCGACCACGATGGGTCGGAGCTGCACGCGGAGGCCGAGCACGCTCGGGCGGTAGTCGATGCGCGAGCGCGCGGGCGCGTTCCGCTCTTCGAAGAGCAGCGGGAGGTCGGCCTCGATCAGCAGGCAGTCGCGGCCGAGACACAGGCCGACGCCGACGCCGAAGCCCAAGAGCGCCGTGCCTCGCGCGGCGGACGCGCCCAAGAGGAGCCGCAGCACGAAGGCAGGTCGCACGACGGGCGTGAGCGACGGGAGCGGCCCGAGCGGGCCGTCGTGCGGCACGCGGTACGTGTATGCGGGCGCGTTCGGATCGGGCGGCACGCTCGGATCACGACCGACGAGCGCGCTGTCGCGGAGCGCGAGGATCGCGAGCGCGATCGATCGCGCCGAGGCCGGGCTCGCAGAGCTCGTCGTGAGCTCGGTGGCGTACGTGACGCGGTCGGGCGCGCCGAGCACGACGCGGATCTGGAGCTCGCCTTCGCGCTCGCCCTCGAGGATCTCCTGCGTGGTGCGCGCGTCGGTGAGCGCGATGCCGACCTCACCCGCGTTGACGAGATCGGGCGTGCCCTCGATCGAGTCGGGCCCGAGCACCACGACGACCGGCGTACGAAGCGCGAGGATGTCTCGCACCTCGAACGCGATCTGACGCAGCGACGGCGCCGGTCGGAGGACGAGCGAGTGATCGGGCGGCAGCGCCCCCACGCGAACCGGCGCCGAGTCTTGCGCCTCAGCGGGCGCGCTCACGCTCAGGAGCGCGAGGACGAGCGCCAGCCCCGCGAGGACGAGCGCGAGCCCCGCGGAGGCCATGCCTGTCGCGCCGTGGCGGCCGTGTGGTCGCGCGTGGCTCATCACCCGACGAAAGCTTCGTGCGCTGAGTCGCCCGTCGCCAAGCGATTTTCCACCTCACGGACGTCAGCCCAGCCTCAGCGCACGCTGGACGAACGCCCTGTGTTGGACGTGCTCACACCTTCACCAAGGCCGACTTGGCCCGGTCTCACGAAGCGACCTGACCACGAAGCGCCGACGTGGGGCTGGGGCCCCGCGTCGGAACGCGAAGCGGGGGTGAGACGCAGCGGAGCGAAGCGCAGCGGAGTCGAACCCCGCGGGAGTGGGGCCCGGTTTCGCGCATCGCGAAACTGGGCGAGGGGCGCGCCCCTCGCGATGCGACGAACGAAGTGAGGAGCAGCGCCTTACAAAAGAGGCCCGCAGACGCCGCGCGTGTAGCAGACCTCGCTGACGCCGCGGATGTCGGGGCAGTCTTCGGTCGTCTCGCAGGTGCACGTCATCACGTCGACGCAGTCGCCCGTCCAGCAGCCGCCTTCGACCGACGCGACGGTGCCGCTGGCGCAGCGCGGGGGCAGGCCGTCGCAGGTGACCAGATCGGGATCGCAGCGGACGGGGCACTCGCCCACCGTGTCGACCGAGACGCTGACGCGCGCCGCCTCGCACTCGTTCGAGTACGTCATGCCGTCGCAGCCGCAGACCGGCGCGTACTCGCGCGTGCACGACGACGGAACCGCGGTGCACATGCCGGGGCCGTCCGCGCGGCCGCAGATCGAGGAGATCGGGAAGTTGCAGAACGTGCCGCGCGGACAAGGCGTGCCGCCGCGACCGCCGCACGAAGCGCCCGCGCGCGCGTCGACCTGTGCGCCGCCGTCGCCCGGCGTGACGGGCGCGTCGTCGGCGCTCGCAGGCGCGTCTTCGGTCGCGACCGGAGCGTCGAGGCCTTCGACCACGGCGTCGGGGAACTCGGTGGCCGCGTCGTCCATCGCGCCGCCGCCGGTGTCACGCCGCGATCCACCGCCGGTGTCGGAGGTGCCCGCGTCGCCGCCGCAGGCCGCGAGGCCAGCGATCAGAACGAGAGACGGCAGAACGAGAGAAGAGGAGAGAGAAGAACGAGAGTGGGAAGCGAGGCTCATCGCGCGATGCTGACACGAGCGCCGCGCCGACGCGAAGTGCTCACAAGGAGGAAGCGGTCGCGGAGTCATTGTTCCTCGGGGCGCCACGCGGCGGGGTCAGCGCAGCTGACCCCCTGGAGCGGGAGTGAGGAGGAGTCTTCGACGATCGAGCGACGCCGGGGTCCGGGGGCGCCCGAGCCCCCGAGCGCGCGCCGACAGGCGCGCAGAGATTCAGAACTCTTCGCGGAAGCCGCCCTGCATGCCTTGGTAGACCATCGACGTGCCCATGTCGGTGGCCTCTTCCATCGCGGTGCTGCCCGTACCCGACCCGCCCGTGCCCGAGCTCGACGAGCCGAGGCCGCGCTGCTCGACGCCGCGGCCGCGCGCCATCTGGAACATGAAGCTCTGGTCTTCGCCGAAGATCGCGAGCTGCTCGATGGTCGTGTGTCCGTCGCGCTCGATCGTGATGCGCGTCGGGGTGAGGCTGCGCGGCTGAGGCGCGTCCATCGGGTTCGGGAACTCGACGCCTGCGATCAGGATGCGCGCGTCTGCGGGCTCGACGCGGATGCGGATGCGCACCTCGGTGGGCGGCGCGGGCGTGCTCGTGGTGGGCGGCGGCTCGACACGCGCCGAGGTCGTCGGCGGAGGTTGCGCGCCCGTGGTCGGCGGTGGTGTGGCCGTGGTGGTCGGAGGCGGCGTGGTCGCTCCGCCGTTGAACGCGCCGGACACGGCGGCGAACGCGATCGCGGCGACGGCGATCACCGCCACGCCCGCCACGAGGAGCGTGGTCTGGTTGCCGCCGCGCGCTTGGTGCTCGAGCGCTCGCACCTCGGGGGCCGTGTGCGCGGGAGCACGGAGGCTCGACTTCTCGCCGGAGTGGCCTCCCGACGACGGCCCTCCCGACGACGGCCCTCCCGACGACGGCCCTCCCGACGACGGCCCTCCCGACGACTGGCCGCCAGGCTGGCTCGGCAGCGCCTCTTTGCCCGTAGGCTCACGACCGGCGCCGCGTGCGCGCGCCTCCGCCTCGGCCTGCGCGAGCGAGACGGGCGGGGGACCCTCGAGCGAGCCGTCCGGCTGCGTGCCGCCGCTGCGACGCTCTTCGACTCCGCCCTCGGGCTCGGTCGCCGCCGCCTGCTTCTTGCGGCTCAGCGCCGTCGCCCGGTAGCGATCGGTGATGTTCTGCGCCGCGTTCTGCTCCGCGTTCGGCGAAGACAGCTCGATGTCGACCTCGATGTCCTCGTAGGGCGTGAGCGCGTCGACGAGCTCGCGCATCGTGCCGACGCGCTGCTCCTGATCCTTGATCAGACAGCGCATCACGAGATCGGCGAGGGGCGGCGGGAGGTCTCGTCGGTAGTCGCTGACGGGATCGGGATCCGTCGCGACGATGTTCATGAGCAGCAGCGGATAGCTGTCGGCGTCGAAGGGCCGGCGCGCCGCGAGCATCTCGTAGAGGATGACGCCGAGCGCCCAGATGTCGGTGCGGTGATCGAGGTTCTTCGACCCCTGCGCCTGCTCGGGCGACATGTACGACGGCGTTCCCATCGCCATGCCCGTGCGCGTGAGGCCGCGGTCGACGCCGCTCGAGTGCATCTTCGAGATGCCGAAGTCGAGCACCTTCACGAAGTCCGGATCGCCGTTTCGCTCGATGAGGAAGACGTTCTCGGGCTTGAGGTCGCGGTGGACGATGCCCTTGTCGTGCGCGGCGCTGAGCGCGCTGCCGATCTGACGCGCGATGTGCGCCGCGCGCCGCACCGGCAGCGGCCCGTGCTCGCAGAGCGCCGCGAGCGGTCGGCCCGCGAGGTACTCCATGACGAGGAACGGCGAGCCATCGGGCAGGTCGCCCATGTCCGTGACGTCGATGATGTGATCGTTGCCGATCAGCGTGGCGGCACGCGCCTCGCGCTTGAAGCGCTCGACGATGTCCCTGTCACGCGCGTACTCGCGGTGGAGGCACTTGAGCGCGACCTTCTTCCCGATCAGGAGGTGCTCGGCCTCGTAGACCCCGCCCATGCCCCCGACGCCGAGGACCTTGGCGATTCGATATCGGTCCGCGACGAGGAGCCCGACCCGCTCGTCGTGGTCGGTCGATCCTTCGTCGTCGTCTCGGGGTGCTTCTGCTTCCGATTGAGCTGCCACGGCGATGGCGCCTACAGTACCAGACCGCCGAAGCGGATCGGCATCTATCCTTTCGACGCGCGAACGAACGAGGTCGTGATGGGAACGCTCTGGTCTGGGGTCTCGAAACGAGCAGGGAACGCTCTCTGCTCACACCTCACGACGCTCTTGGCGCTGGTCTGCACCCTGGCCGTGTCGGGCTGCAATTGCGAAGGCATCACGACGGAGATCGACGCGGGCACGCTGCCCGACGTCCCGAACCTCCCCGACGTGCCGATCGAGTGCGAGCGCGACAACGACTGCGACGACGGCCTCTTCTGCAACGGCACCGAGACGTGTGAGCTCGGCCGCTGCGAGACGACGCCGACCGAGTGCGACGACGGCATCGACTGCACCACCGACAGCTGCTCGGAGGACGCGCGCACGTGCGTGCACGACGTGCCGGACCTCGACAGCGACGGCTACATGGACGCGCGCTGCATCGACGATCGCGGCATGCCGCTCGGCAACGACTGCGACGACACCGACGCGGCGCGCTTCCCCGGCAACCTCGAGATCTGCGACGACGAGGGCCACGACGAAGACTGCAGCCTCGACACGCGCGGCGGCGTCGACGCGGACGCGGACGGCTTCGAGGACATCCGCTGCTGTAACCCGATGATGGCCGGCTCGAGCGCGCCGAACTGCGGTTCCGACTGCGACGACGGACGCCGCACCACGAACCCGGACGGCGTCGAGATCTGCAACGCCCTCAACGACGACTGCGACGCGGCGACCGACGAAGGTCAGCTCCTCACCGTGTACCTCGACGCCGATCGCGACGGATACGGCCTCGCGAGCGGCGCGATCGAGGCGTGCGCGACGACGGCGGGTTACTCGGCGACGCCCGGCGACTGCGACGACACGCGCATCGATCGGAACCCGGGACAGCCCGAGTTCTGCGACATGGTCGACAACGACTGCAACGGCACGGTCGACGACATGACGCGCGAGGTGCCGTGGTACCGCGACGTCGACGGCGATGGCTTCGGCGCGGACGGCCCCTCCACGCGCAACTCCTGCGAGCCGCTCACGTCGATGGGCTACTCGCTCCTCGACAGCGACTGCAACGACACGACGCGCGCCGTGAGCCCCGCGGCGACCGAGACGTGCAACGGCATCGACGACGACTGCGTCGCGGGACCGAGCTTCCAGATCGCGCCCGGCGACTTCGAGGACGACGACGCAGACGGCGTGGTCGACCTCGCGTGCGGCGCGCCCTTCGGTGAAGACTGCGACGACCGCAACCCCGCCACGGGCCCCGGCTCGACGGAGATCTGCGACGGCCGCGACAACGACTGCGACGTGAGCGTCGACGAAGGCGCGACGAGCGCGGTGTTCTACCGAGACGCCGATCTCGACGGCTACGGCTCGAGCACGGGCGGCACGATCGTGGGCTGCATGGGCATGGCCGGCTTCGTCGCGATGGGCGGCGACTGCGACGACACCGACGCGGCGCGGCGCCCCGGCGTGATGGAGGTGTGCAACGGCGAGGACGACGACTGCGACGGCGCGGCCGACGACTCGGTCTCGCTCGCGCCGCTCCCGCACGCGCAGGTCGGCTGCGTGGCGGGCATGACGGCGATCGTGCGCTGCGATCCGAACTACGAGAACTGCAACGGCACGACGCCCGACGGCTGCGAGGCAGATCTCGCGGGCGACGAGATGAACTGCCGCTTCTGCGGCAACCTGTGCGCGTCGAGCGGCGGCGAGTCGCGCGAGTGCGTGGCGGGCGACTGCCGCATCACGAGCTGCCCGAGCGGACGCAGCGACTGCAACGGCAGCGCGGTCGATGGCTGCGAGCGCACGATCGGCACGGCGACGGATTGCAGCGACTGCAACGACCGCTGCACGCTCGCGCACGTCACGCGACAGGCGTGCGCGTCCGGCAGCTGCACGTTCAACCCCACGACGGACTGTGAAGCCGGCTGGGGCAACTGCGACGGCGACCTCAGCACGGGCTGCGAGACGCCGCTCCGCACCGGCATGAACTGCATGGCGTGCGGCGACTCGTGCGACGCGACCGAGTTCTGCGACGTGTCGATGGGCACGTGCCGGACCTCCACCTCGACGTGCACGGCGCCCACAGCGGACTGCGACGCCAACGGCAGCTGCGAGACGAACACCTCGACGAGCGTGACGAGCTGCGGCAGCTGCGGTCGTGCGTGCACGGGCGGCAACGCCGCGTGGTCGTGCGTGGCGGGCGGCTGCACGATCACCGCCTGCACCGGTGGCTTCCACGACTGCGACGGGATCGCGTCCAACGGCTGCGAGGCCTCGCCCACGGACGTGACCGCGTGCGGCGCGACGTGTCAGGTCTGCGCGACGGCCAACGGCGTCCCGGCGTGCACCGCGGGCAGCTGCGGGATCGCGAGCTGCTCGGGCGGCTGGGGCAACTGCAACGCCATCCCGTCGGACGGCTGCGAGACGAACACGACGGCCGACGCCGCCAACTGCGGCTTCTGCGGCAACGTGTGCAACGACCTCCCGAACGTCACGACGGGCACCTGCCTCGCGGGCACGTGCGACCCGGTCGTGTGTGACGGCGGCTTCGCCGACTGCAGCCCCGGCGTGCCGGGATGCGAGACGGCGACCGCGAGCGACGCGAACAACTGCGGCGCGTGTGGTCGTCGATGCGGCGTCGGCGGCGAGTGCGCGAGCGGTGCCTGCGACGAGATCCTCCAGATCGCGAACGGCCAGTACCACACGTGCGCGCTGCGCAGCTCGGGCACGGTCGTGTGCTGGGGCGAGAACGGCAGCGGACAGCTCGGCATCGGCTCGGTCATCGATCAGCTCACGCCGGTCGTCGTGCCCGGCCTCGCCGACGTCGTCGACATCGTCGCGGGCTGGGAGCACACGTGCGCGCTCCTCTCGTCCGGCCTCGTGCAGTGCTGGGGCGGCAACTCGCAGGATCAGCTCGGCGACACGTCGGGCACGAACCAGGTCTCTCCCGTTGCCGTCCTCTCCGAGTCGACCGGCATGCCGCTCGATCGCGTGACCAACCTCGAGGCGGGTCGGTACACGACGTGTGCACTGCGCACGACCGGATACCTCTCGTGCTGGGGCTCGAACGCGAGCGAGATCATCGAGTACGACGGCCCGGGCAGCTACGACAGCGCGCACCAGGTCGAGATCGTCCCGGGCGGGAGCGGCAAGGGCGGCAAGGACGGCGAGCGCATCAGCGGCTTCGTGCTCGGGGCCACGTACATCGCCGTGATCGCGCGCGGCTGGGGCTCGGTGTTCGCCACGGGCGATCCGCCGGGCGACTTCTCGCCGAACTGGACGGGCTACGGAGAGCTCTGGGGCGACGTCGAGGACATCGTCGAGATCGACAGCGGCGACGACCACGTGTGCATCCGCCGCGTCAGCGGCATCGTCGAGTGCGCGGGCGACAACACGAACGGACAGCTCGGCGACGGATCGACGATCACCCCGATGGGGAGCACCGTCAGCACGCTGTTCACATCGGCGACCGCGATCATGACGTTCGACGACACGACGTGCGTGCGCAACACGCTCGGACAGGTGTACTGCATGGGCGCGAACAACGAGGCGCAGTGCACGGGCGCGGGCGGCGCGCCGGTGCTCTCGCCGCGTCGCGTGAACGTGGCCTCGGGCGGCGCAGCGTTCAGCGCGCGCGTCCTGGCGAACGGCGGCGGCGGCGCGTACCGCACGCCGTGCCTCGTCTCCACCGCGGGCGCGGTGTTCTGCTGGGGCAACAACATCGGCGGCTCGGTGGGCGACGGAACGGTGACGGGTCGTGAGTACCCGACGCGCACCGTGAACCTCACGCCCTGACCCGCGAGCGCGGCGTGTCCGGTGGACACGCCGACGGAACGACGACGACGACGCACGTAGCTCGCTACGTCGCGTCGTCGTCGTTCGTACGGTCGTTCGAGAGCCGCGCGAGAGCCGCGCGATCAGCAGCGGATCACTGGCACGCCGTCGGGACCGCGACGCTCATCGCGGTGAGGCCCGAGCGGTAGCCGTCGATCGCAGACTGGCAGCCGGCCTCGGTGCCGGGCTGCGCGCCCATGCTCGCGTAGGTGCCGCAGATCGAGCGGACCTGGCCGATCGAGCCCGCCATCGCCTGGGCCGCGATGTTGCCCTGCGCGTTGGTGATGGCATCGCAGTACGCCGTGCAGCACTCGCTGGCGCGGCCGCAGAGGCCGCCACCACCCGCTGCCGCCGCCGGCACTTCGGCCGCGGGGAGGACAGCCGGCGTCGAGGTGACGGGCATCGGGGGCGCAACGGGCGTGGGCGCGAAGCAGCAGCCCTCGACGAGCGCAGCGCTCCCGAGCGCGAGAAGGACGGCGAGCGCCGCGTGCGAAGCGTGGTTCGAGATCGATGACATGGAACGGGTTCCCTCCTGGTGCGCGGCGTCGCGCAGTCGGACGTTTGTACTACAGCTGGCCCCGCGGCGAGGGGCCGGCCGGGGGGCCCCGTCTCGGCGACACTCCTTACGCCCGCGAAACGCGCCGGAAACATGGATCGCGGACCATGCCGGGCGATGGACGCGACCTCTTCGATCGATCGTGCGGACACGGCGTGGATGCTGATCTCGACCGCGCTGGTGCTCTTGATGACGCCTGCGCTCGCGCTCTTCTACGGCGGGCTCGTGCGCAGGAAGAACGTGCTGTCGACGTTCATGCACTGCTTCTTCGCCCTCGGCCTCGTGACGGTGCAGTGGCTCGTGATCGGCTACTCGCTCGCGTTCGGTCCGACGGTGGGCGGCGTGATCGGCAACGTCGACTTCGCGTTCTTGAACGGCGTCGGCCTCGAGGCGCGCGGCTCGATCCCGCACCTGCTCTTCTCTTTCTATCAGCTGATGTTCGCGATCATCACGCCCGCGCTGATCGCCGGCGCGTTCGCCGAGCGCGTGAAGTTCTCGACGTACGTGGTGTTCACGCTGCTCTGGACCACGCTCGTCTACGACCCGATCTGTCACTGGGTCTGGGCGCCCGGTGGCTGGCTCGGCGCGCGCGGGGCGCTCGACTTCGCGGGCGGCACCGTCGTGCACCTCTCGTCGGGCGCGAGCGCGCTCGTGTTCGCGATCGTGCTCGGCAAGCGCCGCGGCTACCCCAAGCAGAAGATGCTCCCGCACGACCTGACGATGACGCTGCTCGGCGCAGGCCTCCTCTGGTTCGGCTGGTTCGGCTTCAACGCCGGCAGCGCGCTCGCCTCGAACGAGCTCGCGGTGCTCGCGCTCGTGAACACGCACGTCGCGGCGGGCGCCGGGGGCCTCGTGTGGGCGGGCATCGAGTGGATCCGCCACGGCAAGCCCTCGGCGCTCGGCGTCGCGTCGGGTCTCGTCGCGGGCCTCGTGGCGATCACGCCCGCCGCGGGCTTCGTCGGTCCGGTCGCGTCGCTCGCGATCGGCGCGCTCGCGGGCGGCGCGTGCTTCGGCGGTGTGATGCTCAAGGGCCGCTTCGGCTACGACGACGCGCTCGATGCGTTCGGCGTGCACGGCCTCGGCGGCGCGCTCGGGGCGGTGCTCACCGGCGTGTTCGCGAGCACCGTGTGGAACCCGGCCGGCCAAGACGGCGCGATGTACGGCAACTGGGGTCTCTTCGGAGAGAACGTACTCGGCGTCGTGGTGTCGGCGGCGTACGCGGGCGGCGTCAGCTTCGTGATCCTCAAGGTGCTCGAGCGCGTGATGGGCCTGCGCCCCGACGAGGAGACCGAGGCCGAGGGCCTCGACGTGACGCTCCACGGCGAAGAGGCCTACTCGAACATGGAAGGCTCGATGATGCGCGAGCGCGACCAGGTGCCCGAAGAAGAGGGCGATCTCGTCGTCGCGCGCGGCCTGACCCGCGAGGCCTGAGCCCGTCGTCCGCCCCGCTTCGACGCGCGGTTCGGGCAGGGTGCCGCGCTGCGCCGGACCCTCTATGCTGCGCGCTCCATGGTGCGCCTCGTCGTTGGTTCGTGGGTCGGGCCCGTCCTCGGGGCGGCCCTCGCGGGTGCGAGCCTTCTCGGTTGCGGCGGCGCGACGCCTCGCGAGAGCGCGCTCGCCGATCGCGTCGTCGACGACGAGAGCTACGCCGAGGTGCGGCGCCGCTACCTCGAGCTCGCGACCGACGATCCGCGTCGAGACGTGGTGCGCGCTCGCCTGCTCACGCACCTCCGCGCGCGCAGCGAGGCCGTGCTCCACGCGGGCGACTACGACGAGATCGTCGGTCACCTCGGCGAGATGACGTCTCTCCTCGCGAGCCAAGACTTCGGCCCCGATCACACGCTGCCCGCAGAGCTGCGCCCGCTGGCCGAGCACATCGCCGTGCACGGTGCGCGTCGCGGTGACGAGCCGCGCGTGCTCGCCGCCGAGCTGATCCTCGAGACGCTCGACCACGACCAGGCGTACCTCCACCACGCGGAGTACGAGCGCGTGTCGGCGTGGGGACGCGAGGCGCGCATGCCTCCGACGGACGACGTGATGTCGGTGGTCGAGGGCGGCATGGGCCTCGTGAGCGTGTGGGAAGAGCACGCGCGCCTCACGCCCGCGCCTGCCGTGCTCGGTCGACTCGCAGGGATGTACCTCGGCCTGCGCGACGCGATCCGCGGCTCGACGCTCGCCGAGGGGTTCCGCCCGCCGAGCTCGATGGGCGACATGCGTCACCTCGAGATGGCCGCGATGATCATGCAGCGCGCGCCGCTCGAGGCCGCCGCCGTGTTCCTCGCGCGGGGTGATCTCGAGGGCGCGATCGAGCAGCTCGCGTCGAGCGCGAGCTCGAGCGACCGCCGCGGCGATGCGTCGCGCGTGCGCCGCGTGATCGAAGACGCGCGCGGCGAAGACTCGCGCGGCGCCGAGGCGCTCTCGCAGATCGCGAACGGCTATGCCGAAGGTCGGCCCGACGTCGCGCTCGGGCTCTGCCGACAGGGCCTGCGCCGCTTCCCGGCCGACGCTCGCTTCCCGCTCTGTCTCGCGCGCGTGTCGGCCACGCTCGGCGCCGTGGGCGACACGTCCGACTACTACGCGACGGCGCTGCGCCTCGACGGCGACGACCTCGAGACCTACGACGAAGCGCTCGAGGCCTTCGCCGCGATGATCTCGCAAGGCGCGCTGGCGCAGAGCGGCGACGTCGGTGAGGTGCGGACCGCGGGGCAGGCCGCGCACGAGATCATCTCGACGCGCGCGAGCCGCTTTCCGAACGCCGAGAGCGGACCGCTCGATCAGCCCACGCTCCACCTCGCGCTCGCGCGCGCGGAGCTCGCGGGCGGTCACACGACGGAAGCGCGGCGCGAGTTCGAGGCGTCCATCGCGGAGGCGCGACGCCTGCCCGAGACGCCGCCCGCGGCGATCGAAGCGCGCGAAGATCTCGCGGAGCTCGAGGTCCGTGCGGGCTCGACGGGCACGGCGCGAGCGCTCCTCACCGACGCGCTCGACCTCGTCTCGCAGGGCCGCGAGGGCGACGAGCTGCGCGCGCGTCTCCTCCGCCGCGTGGGCGACACGCACCGCGTGGCGGGCGACGCCGACGCAGCGCGAGAGAGCTACCAGCGCGCGCTCGAGCTGCTGGATGCGCTCGAGGGCGGGGCGCGTCCGGAGGTGATCGCGCGCCGCTCGATCGCTCGCGGGATCGTGCTCCGCCGCCTCGGCGATCAGGCCGCGTCGCGTACGGCGTTCGAAGACGCCGTCGCGCGCGCGCCGACCGCGGAGAACGCGTCGAGCATCCTGCGTCACCTCGTGACCGACCATCCCGACGCCGAGCTCGCCGAGCTCGTGTTCCGCCGCGCGCGCGTGGGCTCGCCCATCAGCCACGCCTGGAAGGTCTACCTCGCGCTCTGGGTCGAGGCGGTCCGCGCGCTCTCCGAGGCGCCCGTCAGCGAAGAAGGCGCGCGCGTGCTCGCGGCCGAAGCGAGCCGCGGTGGATGGCAGGCGCGCCTCGCGAGCCTCGCGCGCGGGGAGCTCGACGAGAGCGCCGTGCTCGCCGCCGCCGAGGGCAACTCGGAGCGCTGCGAGGCGCACTTCTACGCGGCGATCCGCTCGCTCCGCACCGGCGATCGCGCCGCGGCACGGCGCGCCCTCGAGGCGTCGGTCGAGACCGGAATGATCGGCCAGGGAGAGTTCGGGATGGCGCAGGAGCTCCTCCGCACCGGTCCGATCGCAGGAGAAGCACGATGAGCCGTCGCGGTCCGATCTTGTCGGCGCCCGGCGCCGTCACCCCCTCGAGCAGCCGCGAGCTCGGAGGCCTGCGCAGCGACGAGCTGCGTCGCGCGCTCGAGGACGCGCTAGGGCGGCGCCCCTCGCGCTTGGCCGATCTGCTCGCGCGACACTCGGGCCTGCCCGGTCCGCGCCCGAACCTCACGCTCGCGCAGGCCGTCGGCGACTCGCTCGCGGATCATCCGACGCGCGAGGTCATGGCGCTGCTCGGCCCGTTCGCGGACGACGACTCCGGGGCCGACGATCCGCAGGTCTTCCTGCCGGTCGTCGCCGCGTGGGGCTACGCTGCGCTCGCGCGCAAGGCCGCGATGCCCGCGACACGACTGCCCGCTGGCTTCACGCGCGAGACCGTCGACGAGTGCTGGCTGCGCCTCGCGGCGCTCGGTTCCGACGAGCGCGCGCCCGTGCGCCTCGCGACGGGATACGCGCTCGCGTCGTTCGCCGCGCGCACTCCCGGTGGCGGTGATCGGCTCGTGTCCGCGATGGCCTCGTGGATCGGCCTCGACGGCGCGCAGATCGACGACCGCGAGATCCGCTGGGGCGGCCTCGCCACCGCGCTCGACGCGGTCGCGGAGCGCGGTGCGCTCACGACGATCGCCGATCGCGCGCGCCTGCTCGAGGTCACCTCGACGTGGATCGCCGAGCTCGCAGACGCGCCGCGCGCCGCCGAGCGATCCGAAGGCCGCCGACGCAGCCTCACGTCGATCTCGATCGCCGCGGCGCTGTTCGCGAAGGACATCCACGGCGCGGCCGACGGCGCCGCGTGGCTCGAGGCCGAGTGCGCCCGCGCGCGACACCCCGACGTGCGACGCGCGTTCGAGGTGAGCCTCGAGCGCATCCAGAAGAAGGGCATCTCCGAGCGCGTGGAGACGTTGCGCAAGCTCGACGCGGCGCTCCTGTCGAGCGCCAAGCCTCCGCGCGATCCGACGCTCGAGCGCAAGGGAACGCGGCGCCGCGGTCAGCGCGGCTGAGCCGACGCCCGAGCGCACGCGACGTCAGCGCTGGGGGCGCGCAGGGCGTGTGAGGCGGCCGACCGCGAAGCCCGACGGCGTCTCCTGACCCGTGGCGCGGAGCGCCTCGATCGCCGCCTTCACCGCGGCGTCGAGGCTCGCGACGTTCACGGACTTCATCGCGCCCGTCGGGTGCATCCAGCTGAGCACCTGGAGCACGCCGCGGATGGCCGCGTTCTCCACCACGACGAACGCGCGCACCGTGTCTGGGCCCGCGCCGTCCTTCTCCCACGTCTCGGTGAGCTCGGAGATCAACCGACGCACGTCCGCCGAGGGCACCTCCGCGTGCGCCGAGTCGACGACGTTGATCAACACGAGGCCCTCGCGCCTCGCGCGCTCGAGCGCCGCGCCGAGCGCTGCGTAGAAGGGCCGCACCGTCTCGGCGCTCGCGCGCCCGAACCACGTGCTCATCACGACGGGAAAGTGCGTCGTGTCGAGAACGATGGCGTCATCACTCGAGCCCCAGAGCACCGTCTGCACGCTCGCACGCTACCGAACGGCTCGCGTCGATGGAAGTGCGCGGCGCCAGAAAGATTCTCGGTCTCTCAGTGTCCGAGCGCGCCTTCCACAGGGGCGATGCCGCGGATCTCGAGCGTCGCGCCCTGCCGCTCCACGTTCTCGCGGGAGTCGTGCACGGCCTCGCGCACGTCGAGCTCCACGTAGTCTGCCGAGGCGGCGTCGACGACCACACGCTTGGTGCCGTCCGGCAGGCGATCGAGCGCGGCGAGCAGGCCGGCCTTGTGGAAGAAGAAGATGTCCTTGGTGAACCGGATCGTGCGGACCTCGCCCTCGTCGTCCACGGTGAACGCGTTGCGCATCGCAGAGCGCACGTTGAACACCTGGCCGACGACGATGCCGAGCAAGACGCCCTTCAAGAGATCGGTGAGCACGATGGCCACGATCGTCACGATGAACGGCACGAACTGGTCGGCGCCGCGCTTCCACATCGCCTGGAACACCGACGGGTGCGCGAGCTTGCTGCCGGTCCACACGAGGATCGTCGCGAGCGCCGCGAGCGGGATCATGTTGAGCACGCTCGAGAGCGCGAGGATCGCCCCGAGGAGCAAGAGGCCGTGGGTCAACGAGGCCGCCTGCGTGCGCCCGCCGGCGTCGACGTTCGCGCCCGAGCGCACGATCACGCTCGTCACGGGCAGGCCACCGAGCAGGCCCGAGAGGGTGTTGCCGAGGCCCTGCGCGACGAGCTCACGGTTGGTGTCCGAGCGCCGCTTGAACGGATCGAGCCGATCGACCGCGTCGAGCGAGAGCAGCGACTCGAGGCTGGCCACGATGCCGAG
Organism: uncultured Sandaracinaceae bacterium; assembly: GCA_964502175.1. Taxonomy (GTDB): domain Bacteria; phylum Myxococcota_A; class Polyangia; order Polyangiales; family Sandaracinaceae; genus JAFLCL01. Next base: position 20,649 of record CAZCVE010000007.1, on the reverse strand, counting down.
CACCGCGCCGAGGATCCACGTGTCGAGCGCGAGGAACGCATGCCAGTCGAGCACGCTCAGCGAGCCGACGAGCGCGCCGAAGCCCTCTTCGGGCACGTCGACGAAGTGACGTCGATCGAGGTCGAGGCCTGGCGCGACCGTCGGGTAGAGGAACGCAAGCAAGCCGCCGAGGAGCACGACCACGAGCGCGGCCGGGAGCACCGGCAGCTTCTTCTTGAGGCCGGTCTTCTCCCAGCTCCACATCACGAGGAGCGCGACCGCGCTGATCGCGACGGCGCCCCACTCGAGGCTCGAGAGCGCGTGCCAGAAGAGCGAGAACGTGTTGCCCTCGCCCGCCACCTCGAACGACTCACCCGCGAAGTTCTCGTGGTCGTAGCCGATCGCGTGCGGGATCTGCTTGAGGATGAGCAGGATGCCGATCGCCGCGAGCATGCCGCGGATCACCGACGCTTGGACGAACGACACGACGAAGCCAGCGCGCAGCGCGCCGAGCGCGACCTGGAGCACGCCCGCCACCATCGTCGCCGCGCACACGACGGCGAACCCGTGCTGCTCGACCGCGCTGAACACGATCGCCGCGAGTCCTGCCGCGGGCCCCGACACCGAGAGCGGCGCGCGGCTCACGAGCGGGATCACGACGCCGCCGACGCAGCCCGCGATGAGCCCCGCGAGCGGGGGCGCGCCCGAAGCGAGCGCGATGCCGAGGCAGAGCGGCAGCGCGACGAGGAACACCACCAAGCCTGCGGGCAGGTCGTAGCGGAAGTTCTGGAGGGGATGCAGATCCCAGCGAGGCGCGCGCGGTGGAGCCATCGATGGCGTCCGCGGCGCGTCGCTCCTCCTGGGTGCGACCGTGCCTCCACCCTCACTCACCGTCTCGTTCTCGGCGTCGACCGACGCGTCACTTCCCGGAGCTGACATCAGACTTCCTCCTCCTCACGCTTGCCGAGATCCACGTAGCGGCCCTCCACGGCCCGCCACTCGAGCACTTCGGCGCGCTCGACGTCGTAGAACCACGCCGTCACCGTGAGCTCTCCGCGCGCGGCCTTCTCCGCGACAGCCGGATAGCTCAGGACGTTCTCCACTTGGCGCACGGTCGTCGCGCGCGTGGCCGCGTCGACGCTCTCGAACGCCGACAGGTCGGGCACGATCTCTCGCGCCGTGCGCGACCACCTTCCGAGCGCGACGAGATCGCTCGGGATCTCTCCGCCCTTGAGCGCCTTCATCGCGCCGCACTTGCTGTGCCCGCAGACCACGAGGTTGCGCACCCCGAGCACCTGAACCGCGTACTCGATCGCCGCGCCTTCGTCGTTGCGCACCTCGGCCGACGACGGCGGAACGAGCGCGCCGATGTTGCGCACGACGAAGATCTCGCCCGGCTGCGCGCCCGTGATCAGGCTCGGCGCCACGCGGCTGTCGGCGCACGCGACGATCAGCGTGTGGGGCTCTTGCCCATCGGCGAGCTCGGATAGCAGCGGCGAGAGCTGGTCACGCACCTCGGATCGGAAGCGCTCGACGCCACGCACGAGGCGCTGCTGCGCGTGCTTGGTGCGCGAGCGCGAGAGGATGCGATCGAGGTCTTGCTCGCGCATCGCGAAGAGCGTCTTGGCGTCTTCGTCGATCGCCAGCAGCGCGCGCTGCACGTCCGCGAGCGGCCCGAGCAGCGCCACGCGCATCCCGCGCGCCCGCTCGCGAGACACCAGCTGGTAGAGGTGGCTCGCGGCCGTGTGATCGAGCTGCTCGACGTGGCGCACGTCGATGATGAGACCGTGCTCGGGCGAGAGCTTCTCGAGCTGCGGCTCGAGGCGATCGAGGCCCGCCACGTGCACGAACGTCAGCGGCCCACCGAGCTCGAGGTGGTGGGGCGCGCCCTCGCTCCCGGGCTCGAGCAGCATGCGACCGCGCGAGCCGCGCACGAGGCCGAGAGAGAGCGCGGCGATCACGCCAGCCTGGATCCCTCCCTCGAAGTCGAAGAGCACCATCGAGCCCGCGGTGAGCACGAGCACCGCGCCCTCCGCGCGATCGACGCGCGCGATCCGCACCAGCTCCGTGAGGCCGAGCAAGCGCACCGCGAGCGCGAGGATCACGCCGCCGAGCGCCGCGATCGGGATGCGAGGCGCGAACGGCAAGAGCAGCATCGAGATCGCGAGCAGGAAGAGCGCCGCGAGCCACCCCGCGCGGCGCGTCTTTCCGCCGGCCTCGACCGCGAGCTGCGAGCGCTTGGGCACTGCCGACACCGGAATGCCGCCCGCGAGCCCCACGACGAGGTTCGCCACGCCCTGCCCCACGAGCTCACGATCGAGATCGATCTCGGTGCGCTTGGCGTGCACGAGCGTGAGTGTGCGGAGCGACTGCACCGAGCACACGGCCGCGACGAGAAGGCCATCGCCGACGAGCTCGGGCAGATGGCCGGGCGAGTGGGGAAGCTGCCACGCGAAGCCGAGGCGACCCGGATCGAGCATCGGGAGCACGTCTGCGCCCACGCCGGTGAGGACGACGATGGCGGTCGGCACGGCCACCGCCACGAACGCCGCAGGGAGCGACGGAATCGCGCGCGGCAGAAAGAGCATCGTGACGAGCGAGAAGAGGCCGATGCCCATCGCGGTGGGGCTCACCTCGCGCACGTAGGTGCCGACGTGCGTGACGACGTCGAACACGTGCGACTCGTCGGGCGACTCGAGCCCGAGCATGCGCGGGAGCTGCCCGATGATCAGGAGCGCGCCGAGGCCGACGTCGAACCCGTGGAGCACGCTGCGGGGCACGAGGCGCGCGAGGCGCGCGAGGGCGCTCACGCCGAGCGCCAGCTGCGTGGCGCCCGCGACGAGCGTCACCACGAGGATGCCGGCCAGGCCATGGCGATCGACGATCGATCCCGTGAGCACTGCGAGCGCGGCGGCCGGCGCGGTGATCACCACGGGGAGGCCTCCGAGCGTGCTCGCGACGAGACCGCCCACGATCGCCGCGACGAGCGCAGGCCCGGGCGGCACGTCCGACGCGAGCGCGACGGCGAGCGTGATCGGCAGCGCCGCGAGCGCGACGGCGAGGCCGCTCCGCGCGTCGGGCGCGAGGTCGGTGAGCGTCAGCGCGCGACGGAGATCCGCCCCGACCCCGCGTGCGACGCGCGAGACCCGCCGACTCGGAGGCGAGATGGAGAACGGGTTGGAGGGCATCGACCGATCACACGCGAGACCTGAGCTCGCGCCTCCCCGATGACGCCATCGGGCGAGGCGCACACGGCGGTCTCAGGCGTGCGGCGGTCGGTCGATCATCCTCGCGTGGGCGCAGCGCTCGCCCCGCTCTTGCCTCAGAGCCCGATGCCCGCGCGCCCCGCGGCCGTGGAGCCCGTGCACCGCCCCGTCGGTGTCCGCGCGCCCTCGCGTCAAGAACACCGGATCGGTGCGCTCGTCGTCGTCGCGCTCTTCGTCGCGCTCTTCGTCTTCGTCGCGCTCCTCGGGCACCTCGGGCGCCGCGGGCTCGCCCTCGGGTGTCGCGTCCGCGCTCGCGGCGGCGATCACGTTCGCGTCTCCCTCGCCGTCGTAGGCGCGCGCGCCGCCGACCTCGAGCGCCCCGAAGCTCGTCGCCACCAGCAGCGCGACGAGCGCCACGAGCCAGCGCCCGACCGCGCGCGCGACCGCGCTCGCAGTGGGCGGGCGCGTGAGGTCGGGCGAGATCACGACGCGAGCTTAGAGGCCGACCGCCCAGACGCCAAGCGCGACGAGGCGTCAGCGCCGCGAATCCGTGGCGCTCGGCTTCGGGTCGCGGGGCGGAAAGAGCACCGCGAGCGCGCGATCGTGAGGCCAGCGTCCGTACTCGCGGAACCGCGCCTTGCGCACGATGTACTCGATCGCGAAGAGCGACCCCATGAGGCCATACGCGACGAGCCCCGTGTAGGTCGCCCACACCGAGAGCGGCGCTCCGAGCGCGAGCACCGCAGCCGTGGCGCCGTTCATCACGAAGAACGCGCACCACACCCACGTGAACTGTCGGCAGTGCGCCTGCTTCGCGGCGTCGAGCTCGGGGTCCTGCATGCGGGCGAAGCGCTCGATCATCGGCATCGCACCGGGCGCGAGCGTCGCCCCGAACGTCGCGAGCAGCACCGCGTTGATCAGCACGGGCATGGCGAGCACGTAGCGCGGATCGTCGAGCACCACGCCGAGCGTCACGAGACCGAGGATCATCAGCGGGATGCGCAGGATCGCCCAGAACGACGCGCGATCTGCGCCTCGCAGCCGGAGCGCGAGCATGGGCACCACGAACGCCATCACCAAGAGGCCGACCGCGCGCGTGCTCAGGTAGCTGAGCCCGATCCACACCGCGACCGGATAGAGACCGACGAGCGTACCGTTCACGATCGCGAGCACGAGGCCGAGGCGGCTCGGACGCGGCGCGCCCTCCTTGCGAGGCTCGCCGTCTTCTCGTTCCACCGGCGCCCGGTCGATCAGGCGCGGTGCTGCGCCACGTAGGCCGCGAGGTTCTTCACGTTCTGGAAGATCGCCTTGTTGCCTTCGTCGTCGGCGCGGATGCGGACGCCGAACTTCTTGTCGATCGCCATCGCGAGCTCGAGCGCGTCGATCGAGTCGAGGCCGAGGCCTTCGACGAACAGCGGCGCCCCCGAGTCGATGCTCTCCGGCGTCACGTCGTCGAGCATCAGCGCTTCGACGATCAGCTCTTTGATCTCACGCTCGAGGTCGGCCATGCGTAGTCGCGCTCCAGAACAGCAGAAGAAAACGGCCGAACGGCCGGAATGGACCCTTGTAGCCCAGCGCTCGTTCGGGCACCACAGGGGTCGATGACGCCCCGTCCGCGAGAGCGCGACAAGCGCGAAGCCCTGCTCCGCGCGGCCCGCGACGTCCTCGTCGAAGAGGGCTACCACCACGCGCGCCTCGACGAGATCGCCGCGCGCGCGGGCGTCGCCAAGGGCACGTACTACCTGTACTTCAAGGACAAGCGCGCGATCTTCGCGGAGCTCGTCGACGGTCTCGTGGCGCGCATCGAGGCGGCGATCGTGCGCGTCGACGAGCAGGCCGACCTCGGCGCGCAGGTGCGCCACAACATCCGCGCGACGATCGCGGTGCTCGCCGAAGATCCTGCGCTCGCGCGCATCGTGCTCGGCCCGACGAGCGGTCTCGACGGCGCGTTCATCGACTCGGTCACGCGCATGCACGTCGACGTGATCGCGCTGCTGTCGCGCACGCTGCGCGACGGTCAGGCGCTCGGCGTCGTCGCGAGCGGCGACACGGACCTGCTCGCGACGTTCGCGATCGGCGCGCTCAAGGAGGCGGTGCTGCGCTCGACGGAGCTGGGCTCTCCCGAGCTCGGCCCCGCCCGCCGCGAGCAGCTCGTCACCGAGCTCGCGAAGTTCCTCGAAGAAGGCTTCCTCCGCCTGCGCTGATCCGAGACGGGCTCAGCCGATCACGGGCGGCAAGGCGTGCCGTTCCAGAGGATGCCGTTGGTGCACGTGCGCATGAGGCGCCTGCGGAGGACCTCGCACATCACGCCGTACTCGGGACGCTCGGGGTGGTTGAGCCGCAGCGCTTCGTACTGCGCGAGCGCGTCCTCGAGGTGACCGTCGGTCACGAGCTGCGCGGCGATCGAGTCGGGCGTGCGAGAGAGACCGCCGTCGAGCATCTCGGTCACGAGCACGGGCACGAAGGTGCTGGGGTTCGTGTACTGACGCGGCCCCGCGTCGACGCCGCCGTCGACCCCGGGCGGGATCGCGGACGTGGGAGGAGGTGGGTGGAGCGCGAGCTCGGCCGCCGCCTCTTCTTCGGGCGTCGGCATCATCAGCCACGCGATCACGACGCCGACGAACAGCATGATGAGGAGGCGCGTGCGCCGCGGCACCGAGCCGTCGTTCTGAGCGTTGAGCTGCTGCGTGGCCGCGAACGACGGGGGTGGCACGAAGCCTCCCGTACCCGGCGCCATGCCGCCCGTCGCGCCGGGGCCTCCCATCGGCTGGCCGATGGGCTGCTGGCCCATCGATTGGCCCGCCGTGGGATCCATCTGCGGGACGGAGAGCGAGCCGTCGATCTGCACGCCCGAAGCGCCGCCGTAGCCCTGTTGCTGCGGCTGACCTTGTGGGGGGCCTCCGAAGCCTTGCGGTGGCCCGCCGTAGCCTTGTTGCGGGCTCCCGAAGGCTTGTTGTGGGCCGCCGAAGCCTTGCTGCGGCTGCGCTCCGTAGGGCTGCTGCGGCTGCGCGCCGAAGCCTTGCTGCTGCCCACCCATACCTTGCTGGGGCTGGCCACCGAAGCCCGGTGACGCGCCGAAGCCCGCCGACGGCGCGAGGGCGTCGGTGTCCACCATGCGCGTGGCCTCTTGGCCGATCGGCGGCAGCTCCTCGCCGACGAGCGTCTTGGCCTCCTTGCGTCCAGGCACGCCAGGCGCACCACCGAGGCGCGGTCGCTCGGCACCGGCGGGCGCCGCGGGTGTGGTCGGCAGCGTGGTCTGCGGGGCGCGTCCCGGCGGAGGTGGCGGGATCGAGGGCCCGCGTCCCGGCGGCGCGGGTGGACGCATCGAGACCTGCGCCTTCGACGGCGGGATCTCGTCGAGCGAGCTCGCCACGCGCGTGCGCTCGTTCTCGAGCTCGATCTCCGCGGTGGGCGGCGACTGCCCCGCCACGCGCGTTCGTTCATCGACGAGCGAGATGCGCGGCGCGGTGCCCGGATCACGCACCATCGCGGTGGCCTCGGCGACCGCGGTCTCGAGCTCGAGGATCGCGTGTCCGAACACGAGCTGTCCGCGACCCTGCACCTGCGTCCACTCGCGCACGGGCTGGCCGTTGAGCCGCACGTCGCCCACGCCCTGCGTGTCCGCGACGTAGAGCGCGTTGCCGTCCCAGTAGAGCTCGACGTGGAAGTTCGCGATGCCCGGCCCCGTCACGACCCAGCCCGCGTTCGACGCGCTCCCCACGGCGACGCGCGCCTGCGGGTAGTTCGCGTCGACCTGCCAGACCGAGCCGCTCGAGGTGCCTCTTCGCAGCGTGGCGCGGGCCCAACTCATCCGATCGACCTCATCCGATCAACTCTCGTCACCGTCACTGCCGCGCCAGCTTGCCAGCATCCCGAAGGATCGGGAACCACTAGCGTCACGCAATCGGCCTGCTCCCAGGGTGGCGGCCGCCAGGGGGGTGGCGGCGGCGAGGACTTTCAGGCTCTCTTGGAGGTGATCATGAAGACCGACGGCAACCCCTACGTGAGCGAGTTCGCTCGACGGAACTTCGAGGACGGAAAGCTCGAAGGAAAGGCCGAGGGAAAGGCCGAGGGACGGCTCGAGGGCCTGCGTGTCGCGGTCGAGGTGCTCTGTCGTGCGCACGGCGTCGAGTGGGACGCGCGACGCGCCTCGGTGGTGAGCGCGCTCGACGTCGAGGCCCTCGAGCAGCTGCTCGCGCGCGTGAGCGCCGACCGACGCTGGCCCGACGACGCCTGAGCCCACACAGCGCGGCTAATGGCCGCCGTGGCCGCCGCCGCCTTCGGGGCGCGGACCACCCAGCGGGGGAAGGCCCTGCGCCGCTCGCTGCTGGGCTGCGTGGTAGATGACGTGCGGGATGTCGAGGCCGTAGCCCTTGATGGTCTCGAGGCAGTGCGGGATGTAGCCCGTGGGCTCGAACGTCGAGATCACGCGGCCGTTCGCGTCTTCGCCGTGGTAGCGGCGGATGAAGACGTCCTCGAGGTGATAGCCGCCGCGGTTCGGGTCGTAGCCGCAGACCTCGGTGATGTGCGTGACGCAGCGCGATCCGTCGCGCAGGCGGGCCGTCTGCACGATGATGTCCACGGCGGACGCGAGCTGGGCGCGCATCGCCGAGAGCGGGATCTCGATGTCGCTCATCAAGCACATCGTCTCGAGGCGGTTGAGCGTGTCCGTCGGATACGTCGCGTGCACCGTGCACATGCAGCCGCCGTGACCCGATGTCATCGCCTGCACGAGATCGAGCGCCTCGCCGCTGCGGATCTCGCCGACGACGATGCGGTCGGGCCGCATGCGCAGCGTCGCCTTGAAGAGCGAGCGGATCGAGACCTCACCCTTGCCGCGCGCATCGGGCGGGCGCGCCTCGAGCTGCACCACGTGCGGCTGCTGACACTGCACCTCGCGGTTGTCCTCGATGACGACGATGCGGTCTTCGTGCGTGATGAAGCCCGAGAGCGCGTTGAGCATCGACGTCTTGCCCGAGCCCGTGCCGCCCGCGACGACGGTGTTCTCCTTCACCGCGACCACGGCGCGGAGGAACTCGGCGGCCTCGGGCGTGAACGAGCCGAACGACACGAGCTTCTCGATCGTGAGCGTCTCGCGGAAGAAGCGGCGGATGGCCACGCACGGTCCGTCGGGCGCGGCAGGAGGCAGCACGGCCTCGACGCGCGAGCCGTCCGGGAGGCGCCCCTCGAGGATCGGACGGTTGTCGTCGATGTGCTTGCCCACGTACTGCGCGAGGTTGCGTAGGGCCGCCGTGAGCGCCTCTCGCGAGGCGAACTGGGCTTGCGTCAGCGTGAGCTTGCCCTTGCGCTCGATGTAGATCTGCGAGGGCCCGTTGATCATCACCTCGCTCACCGACGGGTCGTCGAGGAACGGCTTGATCGGCTCGAGGAACTTGAGGAGCGTCTGGTCGAAGACGTCTTTGGGGATCACGGCGTGCCTCCACGCGAGGCGCTCGCTCGCTCGTCGGATGCGGGTTGGGTCGCGGTCTCGGACGGGCTCGGGAGCCGAACGGGCACGGTCTCGGGCCGCACGCTCGGAGGGATGGGCGCTGCCTGTCGTGGCTCCGGCTCGGCGAGGATCGCGCGCACCTCTTCGGAGTGCGTGCCCTCCGGCTCGAGCGCGGCGTAGCGCGCGAAGTGAACCCGAGCCTCGACGATCTCGGACTGCTCGCGCAGCACGATGGCCAAGAGGTAGTGCGCCTCGGCCGTGCGTGCCTCGCCCTCCGCCGAAGCGCTTCCGTCGCGCACCGCGCGCTCGAGGTGCCGCCTCGCGTCGGTGAGCTGACCGAGGCCGAGGTGGATGCTGCCCACGAGGATGCGGAGCGGCCACTGCGCGGGATGGCTCTCGAGGTACGGCTCGGCGTACCCGAGCGCGGCAGAGAGCCGCGAGGCGCGCACGCAGACCTCCATCAGCGCAGGGATCACGCGGTCTTCGTCGAAGCCGCGGTTCCGCGACGCGAGGAGGTACTGCTCGGCCCGCACGAAGTCGCCGTGGCGCCCGAGGATCACGCCACGTCGGAAGAGCTCCGAGGGCGCGATCGCATCGAGCGGATCGGCGGCCGTGGCGGGCGAGCTCGTCTGCACCTCGACGCCCGGACCGCCGCATCCGCTGCCGAGCGCGAAGACGACGAGAGAGGCCGGCCCCCAGCAGCGCGTGATCGAACGGGGGCAGCGCGTGATCGAACGGTGCCAGCGCGTGATCGAGCGGTGGAGCATCACGTCACGACGCCGCAGCAGCGCGGCCACCCGGCGCGACGAGGAGCTCGAGGTGACGCTTGGTGCGCGTCAGCCACTGGATGTACGGGTTCTGCTGATCTTCGCCGCGGAGGATCGCGAGGATGGCCTCGGTCTCGAAGAGCGCGTCTTCGAGGCGCTGGTGAGAGAGCGCGCGCTCGAGGCGCAGGCGATGCGCTGCGTAGTCCTCGTCGATGCGGTTCTGCATGAAGTCACCCGAGCGCTGCATCTCCGCGGCCGCGTCGGGGACACTGCCAGCGACGAAGCACGCCTGGGAGCGTCGGTAGAGACGCACGGACTCGACGCCATCGGACGGATCGAACGGATACCGCTCGCTCTTCGCGAGCGCGATCTCCGCGAACAGATCTGCTTGTCGGAGGACCGCAGAGCCCGTGGTCGGACACGTCTCGGCCACCGCGAAGAGCGCCACGGGCTCGGCGGGCGGGCGCGTCTCGAGCCCCGGTCCCTGATCTCCGCCGAGGCTCCAGAGGAGGATGAGCACGGTCGCGACGCCACCGAGGAGCACGATCGGCGAGCTCCCCTTCTCTTTCACTTCCTTCGGGAGCTTGTCGGTGACCTTGATCTTGATCCCGGCGAGCTCGATCTCCGTGCCCCACGCGACCATGCCGTGCTGGAACGGCTGACCGTTCACCTTCGCCTGCTGACGCGCCTCTTGGTTGCACGCGACCCAGCAGCCCTCGCCGCGCGGAGCGATCAGCAGGTGCTCCGGCTCGAGGTCGCGCAGATCGGGCAGCGGGATCCCGGCGGTGGGCGAGCGACCGACGGTGATCTGATCGCCCTCGATGCGCGTGCGCTCGAGCGAGCCGTCCTCACGAATGATCTCGACGAAGGCTTCCATGGCTCGCTCCTCAGGACATCCCGGTCATCAAAACATGCCCGACTGCGCGGTCGCGATCACGAACGGGCCCATGAGACAGAGCATGATGGCGCCGAAGATCAGCATCAGCGGTCCGATCAGCATCACGGCCGCCTTGGCCGCAGCTTCCTCGGCCATGACGCTCCTGCGCATGCGCAGCATGCTCGCCTGGATGCGCAGCACCTCGCCGAGCGGGTTGCCCTTCTCTTCGGCCTGCACGACGGCGCCGACGAAGTCGCGCACGGCCTCGGTGGGCGCGCGATCTGCGAAATTCTCGAGCGCCTGCTTGCGCGTCTTGCCGAGGTCGAGCTCCTGGATGACGCGCGAGAACTCCTCGACGAGAGAGTCGTCCTTGTTCGGCGTCTTCTCGACGATCTGCTTGATCGAGCCCGGGAAATCGAGACCCGCGCCCATGCAGAGCGAGGCGAGATCGATCGCGGGCGGCAGGCCCCGGTTCACTTCCTTGAAGCGGCGATCGCGCTCGCCGGTCACCGAGAAGTAGGGCATCGCAGCGCCGATCGCGCCGAACACGATGAACAGGATCGGCGGCATCTGACCGAAGTTGAGGAGCGCGAGCCCGAGCCCTCCCATGCCCACGAAGCCCAGCGCCGACAGCGCGAAGAACTCGTTCGCCGTGAGGCCGAGGAAGTCGCCGGCTTGCTTGAGGAGCTCGTCGACCTGGCGTCGCTGCTCGACGAGCGGCAGGTAGGCGATCCAGCTCGCCACCAAGCGCACGAGCGGCTCGAAGGTGGCGAAGAGGCCGCCCTCGCCCATCGCGCGCGCACGACGCAGGCCCTTCATGCCGAGCGCGGGCGAGTCCTGCGGCTTGCTCGAGCCGAGCGTGAAGACGCCGACGAAGATCCCCGAGCCGATCATCGCCATCGCGATCCATGCGTACAGCGTGGAGCTCACGGGGACCTCGGAAGTTGGTGGTGGGGCTGCATGGTGTCGGTGGCAAGCGGGGTTGGGGCCCCGCGCGTGAGCGCGAACGAAGTGAGCGGAGCGGGAGGGGGCCCCGCGACGCGGGGGAGGGTCCGCATGGACCCTCGGGAAACTAGATGTCCACGGTCAGGATGCGGCGCGCCATGATGATCGCGCTGAACCACAGCATGACGGCGATGATGAGCACCACGTTGCCCGTCGTCGTCTCGAACAGCGGCACGAGGTACGTCGGGTCCATCTGGTGGAGGACCGCCAAGAGGACGAAGGGGATCGCGCCGAGCACGAACGCCTGCATGCGTCCCTCGGCCGTCTTGGTGCGCACGACGCCTTCGAGGCGCTGCATCTCGCGCAGCGTCGAGGCCGATTGCTCGAGGATGTGCGGCAGATCGCCGCCGGTCTGACGGCCGACGAGGATCGTCGCGAGCGAGCTCGACACCACGCGGCTCTTGAGGCGCGCGGACATGTTGAGGATCGCCGCGTCGAGCGGGGTGCCGAGCTTCATCTCCTTGATGACGAGATCGACCTCTTCGCTGAACGGCGGGCGGATCAGCTTCGCGCTGTTCGAGATCGACTCGCCGAGCGACGGCGAGGCCTTGAGCGCGTTCGCGAGCAGGAGCAGCCAGCTGTCGAGGAGGATCTCGATCGCCTCCATGCGCCGCACGTGCTCTCGCTGGATGTGGAACCAAGGTCCGCCGATCGCGACAGGCACCGTGAGCCAGAGCAGCGGCTCGCCGAGGAACACGCACGTGACGATGAGCACCAAGACCACGGCGAGCTGCACCCGCGCGATGTAGGCGCCCGTGGTCTTCCACAGCTGGAAGCGCACCTCGACCTCGAGCGCCGCCTCGTACTGCGCCCAGCGCTTGCGCGGCAGGCTCGTCGGGTCGGTGAAGAGCATGTAGCCGGCGACGGTCGAGCCCAGCACGAGCAGCGCCGCGCCCACATAGCCCATCAGGTACGTCGATCCGCTCGCGCCGTTCATGGTCCTCTCCGATGAGAGCCAGCCTCCCGTGGAAGGTCGGCCCTCAGATGAAGTCTCCGTCGGTGACGAGGCCCTGCACGATGAAGTCGTCGACGAACGAGGGCAGGTAGCCCGACGCGCGGTGCTCGCCGATCACCTTGCCGCCAGGGCCCGTGCCCGTGCGATGGAACGCGAAGATCTCGTGGATCTCCACCTCGCCGTCGTCGTCGAGGCCGACGACCTCCGCGATGCTCGTGATGCGCCGGCTTCCATCGGCGAAGCGCGTCTGCTGGAGGATGATGTTGACCGCGTTCGCGAGCTGCTCGCGGATCGCGCGCATGGGCAGATCGAGGCCGCTCATCAGCGCGAGCGTCTCGAGGCGCGACACGGCCTCGCGGGGGCTGTTCGCGTGCGTCGTGGTCATCGAGCCTTCGTGGCCCGTGTTCATCGCCTGCATCATGTCGAGCGCCTCGCCGCCGCGACACTCGCCGACGATGATGCGATCGGGGCGCATGCGGAGCGCGTTCTTCACGAGATCGCGGATCGTGTACTCGCCGCGACCTTCCATGTTCGCGGGGCGCGTCTCGAGGGACACCACGTGCGGCTGCTTGAGCTGCAGCTCCGCGGCGTCTTCGATCGTGACGATGCGCTCGTCCTCGGGGATCGACGAGCTGAGCACGTTGAGCAGCGTGGTCTTTCCGGAGCCCGTGCCGCCGGAGATGATGGTGTTCTTGCGGGCCTTCACCGCGCGCATGAGGAACTTCGCCATCTGCTCGGTCAGCGCGCCGAAGTTCACGAGGTTCTGGAGCGTCAGCGGCGTGCGGGCGAACTTTCGGATCGTGATGCACGAGCCCTTGATCGCGAGCGGCTTGATGATCGCGTTCACGCGCGAGCCGTCCTTGAGGCGCGCGTCCACGAGGGGCGTCGACTCGTCGATGCGTCGGCCGAGCGGCGTGACGATGCGCTCGATGACGGCGCGCACGGCCTCGTCGTCGGTGAAGCGCAGCGCGGTCTTGCCGATCTTGCCGCGTCGCTCGACGTAGATCGTGTACGGGTCGACGACCATGATCTCGCTGACGAGATCGTCGGCGATCAGGCGCTCGAGCGGGCCGAGGCCGAGCGCCTCGTCGGTGATCTCGTCGATGAGCGCGGCGTGGTCGGTGCCCTGCGGCAGCTCGCCCGCGAGCTCGGTCACGATGCGGCGGAGCGCAGCGCGCACCTTGGGCCGCATGACCTTGTCTTCCATCTTGTTGCGATCGAGCGACGCGAGGTCGAGGTTCTCGAGCAACAAGCGGTGCGTCCGCTTGCGCATCTCCACGGGCACCATCGCGGTGCCCGATTGGTCGTACGGATTGTCCGACGCAGGCGGAGGCGGCTTGGCTGCTTGGCCGTCGCGGTAGCCACCGCCCGTCGTCTGGGTTCCTTGCGGCGCACCCGGCGGCGCAGGCGCGCGCGGCGCCGCGCGCATGCCTTGCTGACCTTGCTGACCCTGTTGGCCCGGCATGCCCTGTTGGCCCGGCATGCCCTGCTGACCAGGCACGCCCTGCGTGACGCCCGCTTGCGTCGAGCCGAGCTGGCCCGGATAGCCTTGTTGAGGCCCTTGGAAGCCTTGTGGCGGACCTCCGTAGCCTTGCGGCTGCCCTCCGTAGCCTTGCGGCTGGCCTCCGTAGCCTTGCGGCGCGGGCGGGACCGGGCCGCCGAACCCCGGCTGTGGCTGCGCTTGCGCGGGCGGTGGCGCGAGCTGTTGCTGCGGCTGCTGACCTGGCGACGGTTGCTGACCCGGCGAGAGCACGGGCCGGACGATGTAGGGTCCCACGCGCATCGGCACGTTCGCGGGCACCTGGACGCCCTGCTGACGCACACGCTGGTTGCCGACCATCGTGCCGTTGGCGGAGCTGTCGGTGACGATGAAGAGCCCGTTCTGCAGCGGCTCGATGCTGAGGTGCCGACGCGAGACATCCGGCGAAGGCAAGACGACGTGGCACGTCGGATCGCGTCCGATCGTGACCGGACCCGCGACGTCGACCGTGAGTCCTTCGACGGTTCCGTCCGCGAGCTCGATGGAGAGGCTCAGCGCCATGCACGCTCCAGCGCGCGCGTCGTCTTCTCTGCCGTCGTGATCACTCGTATCCAGGCGGCGAGGGTTCGACGAGCTCGATGTCGCCCAGGCCGCTGCCGCCGATCGAGCCGAACGACTCGTAGACGCGCAGCGCCTCGCGGATGCGATCCTGCTGGGCGCGGCCGACCGCCTGCGTGACCGTCGGCACGACGAACACGAAGTTCTCTTGCGCCTCTTCGCGGCGCTGGTTCGAGCCGAAGAGCACGCCGAGGATCGGGATCTGGCTCAGGCCCGGCAGGCCCGACTGCGACTGCTGCGTGCTCCGGCTCGTGAGACCGCCGAGCATGATCGACTGGCCGAGCTGGAGGTTCACGAGCGTGGTGACCGCGGTGCGGCTGCGGCCCGGCACGTTGCCCGCGACCGGCGGCGTGAGCTCGGAGACGTCGGCGCTGATCTGCACCTCGATGCGGCCCGAGCTCGAGTCGTAGCGCGGCGTCATCTCGATCACCGTGCCGAAGCGGATGGTGCGGAGCTGCGTCTGGAGGCCCGCGGTGACGACGATGTTGATCTCGCCGCCCGCGTCGATCGACGACTGCTCGCCGTTCACCGTGACGAGCACGGCCTGGCGCAGGAGGCGCGCCCAGCCCGCGGTCTGCGCGAGATCGAGGCGCGGCAAGAGCGCCTCGGTGATCGACGCCGTGGCGCGCGTCAGCGTCGCGGTGACGAGGTCGAAGTCGAGCTCGCCCTGGAAGCCCGCGCCGCCCGGCGGGAACGACGTGGGGTAGCTGATGCCGATCTGGTGCGTGTAGCTCTCGCGCAGCTCGACGAAGTAGAGGTCGAGCCGGATGTCGTCTCGCGCGAGGACCTCCATGCCCGCCGCGGCCTGCACGCGCGCGCGCACCGTGATGCGGTGACGCACCTGACGACCGTCGTCGTAGATCAGGAGAAGCTCGGTCTCGCCGGCGCGCCGCGCACGCACCAGGAAGTTGCCGGTGTTGTCGTCGTAGTCGACCTGCGCGACGGTGTCGTCGCCGTTGGTGAACGTCGAGACGCCGTCGTTCTGGATGGCCTCGGACTCACCGACCGTGAGCTCGAGCACCCGCGCTTCGGCGCGCCGCTGCGCGTGCGCCACGTCGACGGACACCACGCTCGTCGCGAGCGGCGCTCCGAGCGCCAGCGCGCTCATCAGCGCCCAGCCACCCGATCGGGTGCCGTTCGATCGGCTGCCTGACTGTTCGTTCCGCATTCCTCGTGTCCTCTCGATGCCTGGCTGGAGATCTCGCCGTCCTCGCTCGAACCGATCGCCCGCGCGGTCGATCGGTCGGCTCGGTCACGGCATGCGTACGGGGCCCGTCGCCGTGGCCGGCGGCGGGGGCGGGCGCGTGCGCTGGATTCGCTCGCGACGCTCGATCGTGACGAGGTCCTCGGTGGTGGTCTCGCCGAGACCCTCGGTGACCGGGATGTCGTCGGGGTTGCGCAGCACGAGCGCGAGGCGCCCGCGCTGCGTCGCGAACGCGATCATCTGCGACTGCTCGACCGTCGCGAGCAGCGTGACGTTCTGCATCGGCTGCGCGCGACCCGGAGCGGTCTGCTGCGACGCGCGCTGGATCATGCCCGTGTCCTGGCCAGCCGCGAGCACGAGGAGGCTCTGGAGGAGCGGCACCGTCACGCGCTCGGGCTCGGAGCTGTTCGGCGTGGGCCGATCGAGCGTGAGCAGAAGATCGACGCGATCGCCGGGCCGCACGAGGCCGCCGAACGTCGCGGTCTGATCGGCTTGGATGGTGATCGCGCGCATGCCGTTCAAGACGAGGCTCGAGAGATCACGCGCGCTGTCGCTCGTCGTCGCGAGGTCGGTCCAGAGGAGCGCCTCGCCCGCCCACACGGAGCTCACCACGCGGATGCCGCGGATGCGATCGACGTCGGCGGCGCGCACGTGACGGTTCTCTACGTAGGCGCTCGGGATGACGCGCTCCGCGAGCATCGTCGCGGGGTCGATCTGCGTGTTCATCATGATCGTCTGGCGAGCCACCAGGATCACGACCGGCTCACCGCCCGAGGCCTCGGCCTCGAACGACTGCATGTAAAACACCACCAGCACGAGGCCCACGACGGCCGCAGCGATGGCGACGAGCAACGCCCTGGACTTCATGGCGTTCGAGCGTATCCGATCGCGCTAGCGCGACGGAAGCAGCTTCGAACCGACGTACCTAGTCCCCTGGCGCAGAGATGACTATCCAAAGTCAGCGCTCGCCAGGGGACTCGATTGGGTCCCCTGGAGCAGGGAGTTCTGATCGACTTCACTGATCCAGAGGACTAGCGCTGCGTCCAGCAGTCTCCGCCGCCGCCGCTGCGGTAGCAGTAGTTCGCTGCCTGCACCGGGAGCGTCGCCTCGGCCTGGAGCGGCCGGAAGCGCGCGCCGCCACCCATCGTCGCGAACGTGACGCCGTAGATCGCGACCGCGGTGCTGAAGCCCGGGCCGTCGTCGATCTCGCCCATCTCGTCGTCCCAGCGATCGAAGTGGCCCTCCGAGCGCCTGCGCTGATCGTTCAGCGCCTGGAGCTCGTTCATGTCGATCGTGCCGTCTCGGCCGTAGATCGCGAGCGACTCCGCCATGCCCGGCGCGCCGCTGCCCGCCATGAGCGACAGACCGTCCTCGCACATGATGCGGTTCACGATCGGCACGCCGCACATGTAGAGGAACGTGACGCGCGCGGTGACCTGGTCGCTGTTGCCGTTGTCGTCGGGGCGCGGCCAGTCGGCGCGGAAGGACTCACCGCGCACCTCGCGCGGGAACGTGATGTTCATCATGCCGCGCGAGTACCAGAGGGCCATCGCAGCGCGCGTCTCGGGCGCGTTGAAGCCGATGTCGGTCGCGAGGCTGGCGCGTCGTCCCATCGGGAAGAACGCCTCGGGCGGCGGCGTCACGGTCATCAGCGGGATCATCGCGGCGTAGCGGATCGCGGAGAAGCGAGCGCTACCGCTCGAGCTGCCTCCACCGATGCCGCCGCCACCACCACCGCCGCCGAAGAGACCACCCATCGCGCCTTCTTCCGGCGCTCCGCCCGACTCGGAACCTTCCACCGTGCGGCGGTCCTGGTTGTCGTAGCGATCGGGGTCGTCGTCGAGGACCACCGCGGCTGCGCGCGTCGCGGTCACTGCAGCGTGCTGCACGACGAGCGAGGCAGCATAGAGCATCCCCATCTGCAGGATGCCGAGGAACATGAAGAGGAGCGGGATGAACGAGAGGATGAACTCGACGTAGACCGCACCGCCGGTGTCGGCGGCCAGCCCGTGACCGAGCGGCGTCGGCTTTCGATCCTTTCGGCTCATGGGGCGCCTCCGTTCACGATTGAGCCCGATCACGCGAGACCGGGCAAGAGCATGTTCTGGTAGCGACCGAACACGACGAGGAACAAGCCCGCGAAGATGGCGCCTCCGAGGCGGAGCTTCTGCATCAGCTCGGGGCTCGGGGCCTTGCGCCAGGCCTTCGGGAGGATGGGGTTGAGGCCCAGGTAGAACGTGCGGCCCAGCGTCGCGAAGAGCTTTCCCTCCCAGGCGAGGCGGCCCATCGCGTAGATGGCGCCCACGATGAACGTGAGCAGCATCGCCTCGAGCCCGACGGAGGTGCCGCCCAGCGCGGCGATGGCGAGGAACAGCTTCGTGTCGCCGCCGTGCATGCCCTGCCGCCAGAACATGAAGAGGGGCACCGCACCGCAGATCACCATCGAGATCAGCGATCCGAGCGCCGCCTCCGCGCCATCGACCAGCCCGTACACGATTGGGCCGAGGACGATGGGGGGGATCGTGATCCAGTTCGGGATGTGTCCGGTGCGGTAGTCGGTGATCGCCGACGCCGCCGCCAGAACGAGCGCAAGCCCGAGCACCCAGGGTGCAAGCTGGGGGCTCGGGCCTCCGTTGAGCAGGATCTCGCTCACGCGCTCTTCTCGTCGCCCGCCAGCCGATGCGGCGGGGCTCGTCGCAGGGCGATCGGCCGGGTCAGGCCGATCGCTCCGCGAGCGATCATCACGACGTGGGCATCGCGTCGAGCGTGGTCGTCGAACCGTCGATCTTGCCCTTGATCATGTTGCCGAAGCGCTGCCACACGGCGAAGCACACGACGGCGATGAGGCAGAGGATGATCACGTACTCGACCGTGGAGAGACCCTGCGTGTCGGCGAGGAGCTCACGAACGCGACGCGACTTCTTGGTGCTCAGCTTCTCCATGGTGTTTCTCCTTCTACGTACGTTGACTGACGATTGACGACCTGCCCCGGACCGTCCGGGCTGCCTCATCCGTTCGAGGGATGGCCCCTCAGGGAATTGGCAGACCCAGTACGAACTGGGAGAACCGCGCCATCCGCACGAGCGGAAGGCCGAGCGAGTAGAGCGCCGTCGATCCACCGACCACCACGAGGCAGAGGAGGATGACGTACTCGACGAACGCCGCGCCCTGGGTCGCACGACCGAGGAAGGGAGCGTTGTTCGAGACGAAGCCGAAGAGCGAGCCCTCACGGACGTCGGTCTTCCCGACTTCCTTCGTGCTTCGCGTCTTGTGACCGTCGCTGCGCATCTCGGGACCTCCTTAAGCGACGAGCGTGCCAGAGCTCGCGGCAGAGAATCCAGGCCGAATTCCCTTCATTTCGAGGGTTCTCTCGTCGCCCGACACGCCGCCCGGGGATTCGAGGCCTCAGAGACAGGCCAGGGATCGAACCTGATCCCCGTGTGATCGCGACAAGGCGTCACGCGTCTCACGGATTCATTCACTTTTCCGACTGACGACTGCATACCCCACGAGCGCCAACGCCGCGGGAACGAGGCCCGCGACCGCGAGCACGGGCCGCTCGAGGAGCGTCGAGGCGACGATCCCGACCATCAGGCAGAGATAGAAGAGTGCGGGGGCGGGGTGGAGCGGTGCTCGGTAGTGCCCCTCGGCGGGCGTCTCGCGTCGCACCCGAAAGATCGCCAGCACGGTCAGGCCGGACGCGATCGAGAGCGCGAAGCCGACGCTGCCGAGGAGCACGTCGAAGCTCGCGCTGAGCAGCATGCCGACGCTCAGCGCGAGCTGGAGCACGAGGCCGACCGATCGGCGCGAGAGCACCGCGAGCCGCGCGTGATGACGACCCATCGCCTCGAGGATGCGCACGCCCGTCCAGACGAACGCGCTCACGGTCGAGAGCAGGCCGAACGCGATCACGCCCGACAGCGCGCGCGCGGCCGTCTCGCCGAAGAGCGCGAGCGCGGCGAGGTGACCGACGACGATCTGCCCCGACAGCACCTCGCGCGGAGCGGCCGCGAGGAACACGACGTTCGTCAGCACGTAGAGCACCGTCACGAGCACGGTGCCGCCCGCGAGCGCGATCGGGATCGTGCGCTCGGGCCGATCCACCTCGCCCGCGAAGTACGCCGCGGCGTTCCACCCGCTGTACGCGAACGACGTGACGACGATGCCCAGGCCCATCGCGAGCGGGCTCGTGTGAAAGAGCTCGTCGACGCTCGCGGTGGCGAGCGCGGAGTCGGCAGGCGCGCCGACCGCGAGCGCGACGAGCCCCGCCACCACGACGAGCACCACGAGCCCGAGCTTGCCGATCGTCAGCGCGTCCTGCGCACGAACCCCGACAGAGCTCTGGCCGTGGCCTTCGCGCGCGTGGAGGAGCGACGCGAGCGTCATCACGACGAGCGCGACGACCACCTCGCTCGGGCTCGCCGCCGCGCCGGGATCGGGCAGCGTCGGTGACAGCGCCGCGCTCGCGTAGCGCGCGAACGCAAAGGCGCAGGCCGCGATGGGCGCGCAGAAGCCCACGACGAACGTCACGATGCCGACGACGAAGCCCGCCGCGGGATGCAGGTACCGAGACACGAGCGCGTACTCACCGCCGCTCTCCTTCGAGGCCACGGCGAGCTCGGCGTACACCCAAGCACCCGCGAGCGACGCGAGGCCGCCGAGGATCCACACGAGGACGACGGCGAGCGGCGAGCCGAGCTCTTCGAGCAAGAGGCCGCTCGTGGTGAACACGCCGGATCCGATCATGCTCGTCACGACGAGCAGCGTCGTCGTCGAGACGCCGTGACGAGGTGTCGATCGTTCGGTGGGGTCCACCACGTGGAGTGCGTGGGAGATCGCGGCCCGCTCCGCAAGGCGCGCGTGCGTCACGGCGGCGAGCGTGGCGGTTCGCGCCGACCGAGGCACCGCTGCGACAGTCGTGGCCCCCAATTCGCGCGATCCGAGCGGCACGACCGCTGCTCAGCTCGAGCGCATGAACCAACCTCATGCGTGGTGCGGCCGCAGGCGTCGGTGCTTGGTGGCTCGGTGGTGGACTGATCAGCACGCCGGCGGACAGAGAGGGGGTCACTCCCGGCTCGCCAAGCCCCCGAGATTGCTGAGGAAAAAGAC
>CAZCVE010000006.1:189414-255243 GCA_964502175.1 uncultured Sandaracinaceae bacterium | reverse complement strand
CCTCCTCGCTCCTGCTCCAGGGGTCTGCTTCGCAGCCCCCGCCGCATGGCGCCCCAAGGTTCTCAGGCGAGGTCGCTTTCTGCGAGCGCCCGGGCGGCTGGGCTCGGCGCGGCGATGAGGCGCGGCTCGGCGCTCTCGATCGCGCGCTCCGCGGCTTCGATGGCCTTGCGCATGCGCTTGGCGAGCACGCGCACGTTGGGCTCGAGCACCATCGCGTCGTGATCGCCGGGCACCTCGATGACGTCGAGGCCGCGCACCCACGGCGTCCAGCCGTTGTCGGCGGACATGTAGTGGCGGTCCTTGTCGATCATCGTTCCGTCCGCGAACGACCAGCGCGGCACGAGGCGCGGGCGGTAGAGGATCACTTCGCCGTCGTAGCGGGCGAGCGAGTAGCGCCCGAGCGCCGCGCGGAACGCGGCCTCCATCTTCTCGTTGTGGAACTCGGCCGTGCCTCGATCGGTCTCGGCATCACGCGGCTCGAAGCGACGACGAATGCGCGTGATCTCCCACTCCGCGCGCTTCTCGACCCACTCGCCGAAGTAGCGCGGGCCGCGCTTCTGGATCTCGTCGAGCTGGATGCGCGCGCGATCACGCGCTCCGAGCGGAGGACGCTGCGGCACCGGCGTGTCGAGCATGGCGAGCATGCCGACGCGGTCGCCTGCGGCCACGATCTGGCGGGCCATCTCGTAGGCGGTCACGCCGCCGCCCGAGAAGCCACCGAGCAGGTACGGGCCCTCGGGCTGCACCGTGCGGATCTCGTCGAGGTAGGCGCGCGCCATCTCTTCGAAGCTCTCGTGCGGTGTCTCGTCGCCGTAGAGACCGCGGGCCTGGAGCCCATAGAACGCGCGGTCGTTGCCGACGAGGTGCGCGAGGTGTCGCAGGTTGAGCACGTTGCCGAACATGCCGGCGACGAGGAAGAACGGGCGCGCGTGGCCCTTGCGGTCACCTCCCGAGTCCGCGCCCGGGTGCATCGCGACGAGGTGCTTGTAGCGGGTGCGGGGAGCGGTCGGAGCCTCCGCGCGAGCCGTCGGAGTGCTCGTCCCGACGATCGCGACGCCGACCTTCTCGCGCACGCGCTCGGCGATGCGCGCAGCCGTCGGAGCCTCGAAGAGGATCGAGATCGGGAACTCCGCGCGGTACGCCTTCTTGATCGCGGCGAACAGGCGCACCGCGATCAGCGAGTGGCCGCCCAGGTCGAAGAAGCTGTCGTCCACGCCGACCATCTCGACGCCGAGCAGGTCTTGGAAGAACCCGACGACGGTGCGCTCGAGATCGTCGCGCGGCGCGACGTACGGGCTCGCGAGATCAGGGCGCGCGAACCGAGTCGAGTCGCCCTCTTCGCGCGGCGCCTCGGTGGCGCGCGCGGCCTGCGCGAGGAGCCCATCGAGATCGAGCGAGCTCACGAGCACGCGAGGGCCTGCGTCGCTGGCCAGCGCGCGCGAGAGCACGTCGAGGCCTTCGCTCGCGAGGATCCCCTGCTCGAGGTTGCGCTGGAGCTGTTCCTCCGCTGGCGAGAGCTCGCGCGGACCCGTGTCCTCGCGCACGAGCTCACCCGGCGCCGGCTGCGCGGCGCGCTGCGTGAGGTCGAGGCCGCCGTCGAGCTTCTTGATCGTGAAGCGCGTGACCTCGACCGCGACCGTGCCGTCGAGATCCGTGAGCACCAGATCGAAGCTCGCGAAGTCCTTGGCCTGCGAGGCACCGGTCTGGATGCGGGCCCAGCTGCGGATGCGCGGCGGCAGCGGACGGTGAACGCGGACGGACTCGTAGCCGACGGGCACCCAGAGGCTCGAGGCGTCGTAGCCCTCGATGAGATCCATCGCGTAGCCGGTCGCGAGATCGAGCAGCGCAGGGTGGAGCAAGAAGGTCTTGGCCTCGTCCTCGAAGCGCGCGTCGAGCGACAGCTCCGCGATCGCTTCGCCGCGACCCCACGCCACCTCTCGCAGCACGCGCCAGCGCGGACCGAAGCGGAGGTGCGCCTCTTGGGGCGAGACGAGACCGGTGGCGCTCGCACGTCGTCGCACGTCGCAGCGCGCCTCGATGTCGGCGATCGGAAGCCGCGCCGCAGCAGGGAAGCGCACGAGCGAGGCCTGCGCTTGCGCGTGGAGCTCCCACGCGGGCGCGCCCTCGTGCTCGATGCGAGAGCGCACCTCGACGGCGTAGCCCGCGTCGTTCGCGCGCAGAGAGACACGGAGCGGCCGCGACTCGTCGTCGCCGATGGCGAGCGGTCGAATGAAGAACACGTCGGTGAGCTCGAACGGCCCGCGCTCGCCGATCTCGACGAGCGCTGCGCGCGCCAGCTCGAGGAAGCCCGTGCCGGGGATGAGCGCGTGGCCGGCGCCCGTGCGGTGCTCGTCGAGGATCCACTGCGTGGCGGGATGCAGCGTGCCGCGCACCGCGAGATCCCCGCGCGGGTGTCGCTCGCGTGCCTCGAAGAGCGGATGGGTCGCGGTGCCCGTCGTGCGCCACGTGACGGGCGACGTTCGCTCGGACATCGCCTCGTGCGCCATGCCGACGTCGGACCAGATGCCCCACGCGAGCGCGAGGTAGCGCGTCGTGCGCGGCGTGCCGACGCCCGTGCGCGCCGCGTGATCGCGCGACACGGCGAACGCATCGAGGAACGCGTTCGCCGCCGTGTAGTCGACCTGACCACGCGCGCCGATGCTCGCCGAGCTCGAGGAGAAGAGGATGAAGTGCGAGAGGGGCTCGGCCGCGAGCACGCGCTCGAGCACCAGCGTTCCGTGGATCTTCGGGGTGAAGACCTCTTCGCAGTCCGCCTGGGACTTGGCGACGAGGAGCGCGTCGCGCACCACGCCCGCCGTGTGGAGCACGACGTCGACGCGACCGAAGCGAGCCTTCGCCGCGCGAACGACCTCCTCCATCTCCATCTCGATCGTCACGTCCGCGGAGAGCACGAGGACCTCGCCGCCCGCGGTCTCGATCGCGCGGATCGCAGCGATGCGCTCGCTCGTGCGATCGGCGTCGCCGTGGAGCGCGACGTGCGC
The DNA here is from genome assembly GCA_964502175.1 of uncultured Sandaracinaceae bacterium. Taxonomy (GTDB): domain Bacteria; phylum Myxococcota_A; class Polyangia; order Polyangiales; family Sandaracinaceae; genus JAFLCL01. The sequence goes on along the minus strand of CAZCVE010000006.1, from coordinate 252,241 downwards.
GTCCCACGACTCTCGCGCGGGCAGCTCCGAGCGCGACACGAGCACGAGGCGAGCGCGTCGGCTCTCGGCGAGGTGACGCGCGAAGAGGAGGCCGAGACCGCCGAGGCCTCCCGTGACGAGCACGACGGCGCGCTCGGCGATGTCCGCGAGCGGTCGCGTCGTCGGCTCGAGCACGACGGGCTCGTGATCGAGCGCGAAGCGACCGTCGTCACGAAGCGCGACGATCGCGTCTTCTTCGGCGCGCGTCCCGATCAGCTCGCCCTCGAGTCGCGCGACGAGCGCGTCGAGCGCGCTCGAGACGTCGCGCTTGGCGGCGAAGGGATCGAGGAGCGAGCGACCGAATCCAGCGGCGCGGGCGCTCGACGGCAGCGTCACGTCGACGAGGCGCGCGCGGCAGGGCGCGAGCTCGCGCGGGATCACGCGCACGGGCCCGAGCGCGGTGGCCTTCTCGGGGTAGGGCAGGGCCTCCGCGGCGCGCTCGAGGCCATCGATCGCGAGCGTGCCGTTCGTGATCGCGGTGAGGGTCGCGGGCACGGGCATGCTCTCTTCGGCGATCGCCTGCGCGAGGAACAAGAGGCTGTAGAAGCCTCGCTCCTGGTTGCGATGGAAGAACGACGAGCCCGGACGGAACGACTCGTCCGCCGTCGTGAGCCAGAGGTGCGCGATGTGTTGGGGGACGAGCCCCCGCGCGACGAGATCACGGACGAGCGCGCCATAGCCTTCGCGCCCGCGCTCGGGCGCCAGCGTGTAGGCGCGCTCTCCCACCTGCGCGAACGTGTCGCCCTCGTGCACCGTCACGACGACGTCGCCGCGCGCCTCGAGGCGAGCCGCCAGCCGTGCGCCGAGACCTGCAGCGTCGACGAACACGAGCCAGCTGCCGCGCTCTTTCGTGCCGTCGGTTCGGCGCGCGCGGCGCGGGGCGGCGCGCGGCGTCCACGCGGGTCGATAGCCCCAGTCGCGCAGGTCGGGCTTCTTGAGGAGATCGACGCTCTCGGTGCTCGCGCTGCGCGCCTCGGCCGCGGGCTCGATGAAGTAGCGCTGGTGCTGGAAGGCGTACGTGGGGAGGTCGACGCGACGGCGCGTCTCTCCTTCGAACATCTTCTTCCAGTCGATGGTGAGGCCGCACGCCCACGCGCGACCGAGCGCGGCCACGAAGTACGCGTCGTCGGGCACCGTCTCGTCGCGGTGTCTCATCGATCCGAGCGCCGCGAGGCTCGCGCCGCCGCTCGGGTGCTGCTTCGCCAGCGAGGTGAGCGTGCGACCCGGGCCGCACTCGATCACCACACGCTGCTTGTCCGCGAGCAGCGTCGCGAGGTTCTCCGCGAAGCGCACGGTGCCGCGGAGGTGAGCGACCCAGTAGTCGACGCTCGTCGCTTCGGCGTCGGTCAGCCACGTGCCCGAGCGGTTCGAGAGCATCCGGATCTTCGGCGCGGACAGGCGAATCGAGCGAAGGTACGCGGCGAACTCCTCGAGGATCGGGGCGAGCGCGCGTGAGTGCGCCGCCACCGGGATCGCGAGCCGGCGATGCTCGATCTCGCGCTCGGCGAGATCTGCGGCGAGGGCGTCGATCGCGCGCGCTGGGCCCGACACGACGGTGACGTCGGGGACGTTCACGACGGCGATGTCGAGGTCCGCGTGCCGCACGAGGAGCTCGCGGGTGGCGGACTCGTCGAGGTTCACGCTCAGCATCGCGCCGCCGGGCACCTTCGCGAACAGCTTGCCGCGCAGAGCCACGAGGCCGAGCGCGTCCTCGTACGACATGACACCCGCGAGACAGGCCGCGGTGTTCTCTCCGAGGCTGTGTCCGAGGAGGGCCGTGGGCTTCACGCCCCAGCTGGCCCAGAGCTCCGCGAGCGCATGCTCGACGAGGAAGATCGCCGGCAGCTGGAGGGGCATGGTCTCGAGCTCGGCCGCCGCGGTCGCTGCGTCCGCCGCCGCGAAGAGAACCGGCTTCAGGTCGACGCCGTGTCTCGCCGAGAGGAGGGCGAGACCTCGATCGATCGACGCGCGAAAGACGGGCTCGTGCTCGTAGAGATCGCGGCCCATCCCGACGTACTGCGCGCCACCGCCGGGGAGCAGGAACGCGACCTCTGCGCGGTCGATCGCCGTGTGCGTGAACACGCGCTGCGGGTCGTTGTCGAGGAGCAGGCGCGCGCCTTCGTCGTGGCTCGCGCACGCGACGACGCGACGACGCTCGAGCGCGCGACGTCCGTGATGGAGCGTGAAGGAGATGTCTGCGAGCGGCTGCGACGGGTGCGCGCGGAGGTGCTCCGCGAGACGCAGCGAGTTGCCTTGGAGCGCGCCGGTGTTCTTTCCGCTCACGGTGAGCAACTGCCACCTACGCGACGAGGCGCTGCTCGCGGCGCGGCTCGGCGGCTCTTCGAGGATGACGTGCGCGTTCGTGCCGCCGACGCCGAGCGAGTTCACCGCGGCGCGGCGCGGCGCAGCGCCACGCGGCCAGTCGCGCAGTCGGTCGTTCACGACGAACGGGCTCGACGCGAAGTCGATCGTGGGGTTGGGCTTCTCGAAGCCGAGGCTCGGCGGCATCTGCTTCTCGCGCAGCGCGAGCGCAGCCTTGACGAGGCTCGCGACGCCAGCGGCCGTGTCGAGGTGGCCGATGTTCGTCTTCACCGAGCCGATGCGGCAGTAGCCGGTGCGCTTGGTGCCTTGTCGAAAGGCCTGCGTGAGCGCGGCGATCTCGATGGGATCGCCGAGGTAGGTGCCCGTGCCGTGCGCCTCGACGTAGTCGATCGTGTCTGCGGAGACGTCGGCGATCGCGTGCGCCTCTGCCATGCAGCGTGCTTGTCCGTCGACGCTCGGAGCGAGGTAGTTGACCTTGCCGGACCCGTCGTTGTTGACGGCTGTTCCGCGGATGACGGCGTGGATGACGTCGCCGTCGTTCAGCGCGTCTTCGAGACGTCGCAGCACGACGACGCCACCGCCGCTGCCGAACACCGTGCCCTGCGCGCGATGATCGAACGCGTGACAGTGCCCATCGGGTGAGAGGATCTCGCCCTCGTGGAAGAGGTAGCCGCGACGGTGCGGCAGCTCGATCGTGACGCCTCCGGCGAGGGCCATGTCGACCTCGCGCGAGAGCAGCGACTGACACGCGAGGTGCACGGCGACGAGCGACGTCGAGCACGCGGTCTGCACGCCGATCGCGGGACCCTTCAGATCGAAGAGGTAGCTCGCGCGCGTCGAGAGGAAGTCTTTGTCGTTCCCCGTGTGCCTGAGGAGGAACATGCCCACGGAGCGCACGAGCTCGGGGTTGCGACAGAGGTTGAAGTAGAAGTAGCTGCCCATCCCGCAGCCGGCCCACACGCCGATGGGGCCCGTGAAGCGCTCGGGGGGATGACCCGCGCGCTCGAAGGCCTCCCAGCACAGCTCGTAGAAGTGTCGGTGCTGCGGATCGAGGATCGCGCTCTCCTTCGGAGAGAAGCCGAAGAGCTCGCCGTCGAACATCTCCATCGCATCGAGCGGAGCGGCGGCGCGCACGTAGTTCTTGCGACGCAGCGCGTCCGCAGACTCGCCATGCGCGAGCAGCTCTTCATCGGTGTAGGTCCGGATGGACTCGACGCCATCGCGGAGATTGCGCCAGTACGCCTCGGGGTCGTTCGCACCGGGAACACGCAGCGCCATCCCCACGATCGCGATGTCGTTGGGGTTGATGTCGATCTCGTCAGCCATGGTCTCCGTACCCGCGCCTCGCGCGGGGGCGCCATGTTGGCAGCCTCATGACGGACCTGCACCCCTCGACGTGAGATCGGCTCGCGATGAATGTGCGGACGATCAGCTGCGTGCCGCGCGTCGCTCTTCGCCGCGTCGCGCGGTCTCCACCAGGATGTCCGCGAAGCGCGGGAGGAGGGCCGACGGCAGGTCGTGTCCGAGATCGTCGAAGAGATGCAGCGACGCCGTGGGGATCGCTCGCGCGGTCGCTTCCCCGTGCGCGAAGGGAAGCAGCGGGTCGACGCGTCCGTGGATGACCGCGGCGGGCACCTCCGTGCGTCGGAGCCGCTCGTGACGCGGCTCGCTCGAGAGGATGGCGGCGAGCTGGCGCGCGACGCCGAGCCGGTAGCTCGAGCGGTCGTAGGCGCGCTCGGTCATGGCGCGAGTGCGCGCGAGATCGAAGTGCGCGGGACTGCCGATCACGCGGAAGACCTCGACGCCTCTCTCGATCGCGTCTGCACGGTCGCGAGGCGGGCTCTGGAACAGCACCTTCCGTGCGTCGGGCGTGGGCATCGGGAGGCCGGGCTCGAGCGGCGAGCTGTGCATCGACACGAGCGAGCGCACGCGCGCTGGCGCACGGATGGTGAGCTCCTGCGCGATCATCCCGCCCATCGACAGACCGACCACGTGAGCGCTCTCGAGGCCGAGCGCGTCGAGCAAGCCGAGCACGTCGTTCGCCAGATCGGGGATTCGATACGCGACGCGTGAGTCTGGAATTCGCTTCTTCGCGAGGAAGAGCGCGGCGAAGTCGGCGACGGTGGGAGTCGGCGCAGAGTGCAGCTTGGTGGAGAGTCCGACGTCGCGGTTGTCGAAGCGAATCACCCGAAAACCGCGGCTCGCGAGATCGGCACAGAGCGCCTCGGGCCAGGCGATCATCTGGAGCGACAAGCCCATGACGAGAACGATCGGCGGCGCCTTCGGATCGCCGTGTTCGTCGTAGTGGAGCGTGATTCCATTGGAGAAAGCCTCGGGCATGACGCGCAACGTGACGTTCGAGGGCCCGCGGGTCCACCCGCCGTGACTGGCACTCTCATTGACCATGACCCCGAAACACCGGGGACCCGATTGACAATCGAGAGACGCGCAAGGTACTCGCGCGCCGGTCGCCAACCCTGAGCCCCAGACAAGAGAGAGTGGAACCATGAGCAGCGCCATCGACGCCCGCGTGAAGGACTTCGTCTCCGATCTCGAGAAGCTCATCCGCTCCGCGGCCCTCGAGGCCGTGCACGCTGCGCTGGGTTCGCCTGCCTCGGGTGGGGCGGCGGCTCCGGCGAAGCGCAAGCCCGGTCGTCCTCGCAAGTCGGCGGCTCCGGCGGCAGCGCCCGCGGCCAAGGCAGCGGCGCCCGCGGCTCCGGCGGCAGCGCCCGCGGCGAAGGCCGCACCGGCGGCGAAGGCAGCGGCTCCCGCGGCGAAGGCTGCAGCCCCCAAGGCCGGAAAGCGCAAGAAGGGTCAGAAGCGCACGCCGGCCGAGCTCGCGGCGCTCCAGACGAAGCTCGACAACTTCGTGAAGAGCAACGAGGGCAAGCGCATCGAGGAGATCTCGAAGGCGCTCTCCATCGGCACGGGCGAGCTCACGCGCCCCATGAAGAAGCTGATGGAAGAGGGCAAGGTCCGCTCGACCGGCTCGCGCCGCGCGACGCGTTACTACTCGGCCAAGAAGAAGTGATCTCTCCCAGCCGCGTCGACTGACCCGACGCCGGCGCGGCAGAAGAGTGAGGAGGATCGCCATTCACGTGGCGGTCCTCTTCGCGTTGGCGCGCGAGCATCGTCGCGCCCGCCACGTGGCGAGGGCAGCCTCACCGAAGAGGAGAGCCCCGCGCCATGCGGGCCGAGAGACCCATCGCGTGGGGATGCGCGGAGCTCAGCGCCCGCAGAGATGCGACGGCGCACTGAATGGTACGAACGAACCCGAGCAACTTCCCCGCATGAGCGCAGGGACCGCATCGAGGCCCATCGATCGCTCGCCCCGCGTGCTCCGACGCGCGAGATCATGATCGTCGCGCGGAGACGGGAACGACGACTTCGTCGGGGTGGGCGCGCCTGTGGTGCTCCGCGATCTGACCCGCGAGCTGAGCGCGGTGGGTCTCGGCCATCAGGTTCAGCACGACCGTCCGCGAGCCCACACGAAGCCGGAGGCGCCAAGGGATCGCGGCACGCTCGTCCGGCTGGTGCGCTCCACCTCGAGCACTGCAAGCGCGAGGAACGTCCACGCTGGCACGAGCAAGACGCAGGCAAACCCGATGTCGCCTCCCATGATCCAGACGACGTACGGCGGGGCGACGCCGAGGATCGTCAGCGTCGCGACGCACGCGGGGTCGAGTCGCCGCTCGGGTGGGCTCTGCGTGAAGGCGCGGTCGACCATCAGGCGCGCGAAGCTCGGCACGAGATCCTCCGCGACGCTCGCGGTGCCCCGCGGAGTCGCCACCCAGAGCTGCCGACCCATCAGCGCCATCCCTCGCAGGTCCGAGACGTCGCAGCGCCATCGCCCGAAGAACGAGCCCATCGACGTCCCGTCGTGCCAGTCGATGCAGCGCGTCTGCCAGGCCGTGTAGGCGATACCCGCTGCCATCACGAAGGCGACGCCACTCGGCGGGAAGTGCTTGATCCACCCGACGATCGCGATGAACGCGGGTCCCATCGCCATGACCGCGTTTCGCATGACCGAGACCCAAGCCACTTGTCTCTTGCTCGCGCCCATCGAGGACGAGGCTGCCGCGCGACAACGACGGCCGCAAGCGGCGCGGGGGGTACGTTGACGACGCGGGGCGTCGCGTCGACGATTCGTGCATGACCATCAACGGCGTGCAGATCGACAAGCTCGTGTCGGGCGATCCTTCCGAGGCGCGCGACTGCGCGGCGGGCTACCTCGTCCAGCTCGGGTACGAGCTCGTCGGTCGGAACGCGGAGCGCGTGCACCTCAAGTTCTCGGGGCGCTGGTTCACGAGCGATCCGGAAGAGCAGACGCACCACCTCTACGTCGTGGCCACGCCCGGCACGCTGCACTTCGAGTTCACGACCGGCATCATCGCGTCGTACTGGACGGATCGCGATCAAGCGATGGCCGACGAGCGCGCCGAGGCCGCCGCGCGCGCCGCGCGTCGTGTGCTCGAGGGCTATCGAGGCAGCGCGGAGGAGATGCACGCGTGCGCCTACTGCGGGAAGAAGAACCCGCTCGGTGCCCCGTGCACGGTGTGCGGCGCTCAGCCGCGCTGATCGCTCGAAGGCGAGGTGATCCGTGAGCGTTCCCTTCGTCCTGTGCGTTCTCGGCGGAGTGCTGTGCGGGCTCGCGGTGGCCGCGTCGATTCAGCCTCCGCGCCTTCAGCGCGTGGTGCGTGCCAACGGGACTCTCTTCCTCCCCGGCGCCGCCCCGCTGTTGACCGTCGCGCTGCTCCGGTCCCACGCGCCGGTCGTCTGCAACGTCCTCGGGGCGCTCGTGGCAGCTTCGCTCGCATGTTTCATCTACGGCCGCCATCGCTCGCCGAAGTAGGCACGGGTGGCGCCGCTGGATGACTCTGCGGACGCCGCCCGAGGTCGGGCAGTCAGATCGCGGTGACGTCGGTCATGCCGAGCGAGCCAGTCGCGCTGGAGTCCGTGGTCACGTGCCCGAGCTGCGTGCCGCGTCACGAGAGTCGATGCCAGAGGACTCGTGCCAGCTGCGATGGGACTGCCCGCGATGCGGAGAGCGCTCGGCGCGGGGCGCGGCTTCCGGCGACGCCACATCGTCCTTCGCCTTCCGAGTGACCGCTGTAGACGTCGGACGCCCGAAGCGGTCCTCCCTTACGACCGTCACGGCCACCAGACCGGTCCACCGCACTCCCTCGTGACGCAGGTGCCGCCAGAGCAGACGCCCTCGCGGCAACCGTTGAATCCCGTACATGGTCCCCCGAGCGTGGACAACGGCGCCGAAGAGCACGTGCCCCCTCGGCAGTGCCCGGTCGCGCACGTCTGATCGTTCGTGCACGCCGCGCCCAGCTCCAACGGGCACGTGCAGTAGTCCGCGCGGCAGCCGTCGCTCGCGCACGCTCTGTTCCGGCACTGCTCCCCAGGCGCCGCGCCGAGGTCACAGGTCGCTCCCGCGCAACGCAGCTCGGTGTTGTACGGTCGCGGGCAGAGGCCGAACGCGTCGCAAGCACCGTCCGTCGCCGCCGGCGAGACCTCGCACGCGAAGACGAAGTCGCCGGTGTTCACGCAGCGACTGCCAGCGGCGCACGACCACGTTTCCATGGGGTCGCACCACCGATCGGGTCGAGATGGCCTCGGCTCCGCGTGGAGCGTTCCAGTCGCGGCGAGAATGTCCGCGAGATTCATGCGCGGTTGGTGCGCACAGTCGCGCGCCGCGGCCGCGATACCAGCAATCGCGCGCGCCGCCGCCAGCGCGTCGTACGTGACCTCGCCGCGCTCGATGGCTTCCATCGTCCGCGGATTCAACGGCCCCTCCACTCCTTCACAACTTCTTCGCGCTGCGTCGCTGCACCCGGATGTCTCGCATCCGCAGCCTGTCGCGCACACGGCCTCCGCGAACGCCGCGCAGAGATCGACGGCGGCGATCGGCGTCACCTCGCCCGCACCGAGCGAGCCGACGACCTCGATCACACCCGTGGGGCGCGTGGTGGGAGCGCACATCGGCGGCGCTGCATCAGGCAGCGACGCCGCGTCGAAGACGGGCACGTCGGCGAGGGGCGCGTCGAGAGGGCCGGGCGTCGCGTCGGGGATGCTCGCGTCCTCCATCACGACCGTGGTCTCGCATCCCATCGCCGCGACGATGAACACCAGAAGCAATAGACGCCAAGTCCATCCCATCGCTCGATGGTACTCGGGCTGAGCTGCGAGGGGCCGCGCGGGTGATCACCCCACGCGGCCCCACTTCGACTCAAGGCGCGAACGGATCCGCGCCGGGCATGCCGCGCGGGATGCGCGGCTTGTTCGGATCGACGACGTCGACGGGCGTGACGGGGAAGGGCGACGTCACATCGTCCTTCGCCTTGCGCGAGCGACCGCTGTAGAGCGACGGGATGATCGTGTCGACGTCCTCGTGCTTCCACCGGAGGTACGAGATCGAGCGACGCAGCTCGTCGTACGCGCGCACGAACAGGGTGAAGCATCGCTGACGCAGATCCGCCGCGGCCGTCTGCGCCTGCGGCGCCTGCTCGCGCTTGCCGACCGCGATCATCAGCGCGCGCACCGCGGCCTCGGCCTCGTCGAGCTCGGTGCTCGAGACGAGCGTTGTCCTCCCGCGATCGCGCCGCGGAGGATCTCGACGAGCTGGAGCACGTCGCTGCCCTGGTTCTTGAAGCCGACGGTGCCCTTGAGCTGACCGAGCTTGTCGCCCTCGATCACCTTGCGGTGCACGAGAAGGTTGGCAGCAGCGAAGAGCACGCCGCGGATCTCGACCACGCGCTTGGAGGCCTCGGCGAGATCGCCGCCGGCGCCTTCACTCACGAGGAAGCGCGCGTGCGCTTGGCTGAGCGCGCTCGCGTAGGCGTCGAGCTTGTCGAGCGCCTTCACCGGCTCGCTCGGGAGCGTGCCGAGCTGCTCGCGGTAGGGCGCGAGCTCCGTGAGACAGCCCATCGCCGTGGTGACGGCAGCAGGGATGTCGAGGTTGACGATCTCGAGATCATCGCCGCGCAAGGCCGTGACCTCGGGCTGGATGGACGCGAGCGCGGGCGTGAACCCGAGCGTGGGGTTGGCTCGACGACGGTGACGTGACCGCACGCCGAGCTGCGTGGAGCCTCGGATGCGAGGTCATGACCGTGGGTGGAGCTGCCGGGAGTTCGGGCGCGCAGCGACGTCCGCCCGGACGACGTGATCCTCACATCGTGAGGATCACGTCGCGTCGCTCCCCGGCGACGACGGTGACTCGTTCGGAGCGCGTTCGCTCCAGCACGGGGTTGGTGAAGACGAACACGTGCTCTCCAGCATCGAGCTCGAGCGCGAGGATCGGGGTCGGTCCGAGCGCGCGTCCGTCGACTTCCACGTTGGCCCACGGGATCGCGTTGAGACGGAGCACGGCGGGCGCGGCCGATTGGGCGCGCTCGTCCACCTCATCGACGACCTCGGCCGGAGGTGGCTCGCGCGGCGGACGAGACCGACTCGATACCCGCAAGGGAGCGGGACGCGTGATCGTCGGTGACCCGTTCGGATCTTCTGAGGTCGTCGGCACGACTGCGCCCGCGATGATGGCGGGCTCGGGGAGACTCGCGGGTGGCGCGATCTCCGGTGCGGACAGCCGCGGTGGGTCCGTGGATCGAGCGACGGATCCTGTGTCCGCTGGCGGGTCTGCCGGGCCGACGAACGGGGCGAGAGCGAAGCCGAGCGCGACAGCCATCACGCACGCGAGCGTGAGCGCGAGGAGGATAGGGCGTGACGTGCGCGACGCGGCAGCTGGCTCCGCGGCGGTCGAGAGCGTGGCCGTCATCCGCGACTCGATGTCGCTGGCGCCGTCGCGTAGGTAGCTGGCGTCAGGGTCCATCTCATCGCGCGCGCTGCCGACGAACGATGGCGCGGCAAGACCCGCGCGACGGCCGAGCTCGTCTCGTGCCGACGTCTCGCCAGCCACGCGCGCGCGAGCCGCGAGCTCTTCGAGGCGTGAGACTGCCGCGCTGGCGTCGGGACGATCCTGCGGAGCGCTCGCCAACAGCTGACCCACGAGCGCCGCCACCTCGACGGCGACGCTCGCGATCGGTTGCTCGGCGGGCGATGGCCCCGTCAGCGCGAGCAGTTCCTTCAGCACGACGCCCAGCGAGTAGAGATCCGCCTTGGGCGTGACCGCGCCACCGTCTCGCAGCTCAGGGGCCGTGTATCGCGGGGTCCCACCGCGATGTCCTTCGAGCCGCGCGACGGCGACACCGAAGTCGGCGAGCTTCACGTCCCCGCTCCTCGACACGAGGATGTTGGAGGGCTTCACGTCGCAGTGAACGATGGCGTCGCGTGCGCCATCTGCTTCGTGGGCATAGCGGAGCGCGCGAGCGACCTCGCAGCCGAGGTGCGCGACGGCGCCCACCGGCAGCGCAGCGGTCGAGGCGCGAGCGATGCGATCGAGATCTGCGCCGTCGATCCACTCCATGGCGAGGAAGTAGTCGAGGTCCGCACGGCCGAAGTCGAACGTCGCGACGATGTTCGCGTGTGTGAGTGAGAGCGAGAGGCGCGCCTCGTGGACGAACCGCTCCACCGCGCGCTTGTCTTCGAGACGGGTCGCGCGGATGCGCTTGATGCAGACCTCCTTCGTCGCGCCTGCGGCTCCGATCACGCGCGCGCGCAGGACTTCGCCCATGCCGCCGCGGGCGAGCGTGCCCAGCACGAGGTAGCGACCCACGCGGCCTCGCGCCGCGCTCGCGCTGCCTCGGTGACGAGGATCGTCACCATTGCTATCGTCGGAACGTGCCATCGGATCGAACGAAGACTCCTCCGCCATCGTACCGCGCGCGAGGACATGGGGTGCGTGCCCGCGCGCTCGCGCTCGCGCTCGTCGGCATGGGACTGCTCGTCTGGCCGGCCTCGTCATGGGCGCAGGTGGCATCCGACGATTCCGCATCCGGCGACGATGCCGCGAGCACGTGGGTCGAACGCGCCCAGGAGGCCTACGCGCAGCTCAGGTTGGACGAGGCGGAGGAACTCCTCGGGCGAGCTCTGTCGATCAGCGAGCGGGCAGAAAGCTCGATTAAGGTTCGTACCGCCACCTTCGTGCTCGCCGCGCAGCTGGCGCGCGCCCGCGGGGACGAGACCGTTTCGGACGCCTGGTTGGATCGCGCGCTCGAGGCGAGCCCAGACCTCGAGCTCGAAGCGGCTGACTACCCACCGCCGTTCCTCGTCGCGCTCGAGCGGCGCCGTTCGATCGTCCGCGACGGACTCGAGCGACAGGTCGTCCAGGATCGGGTGCGTGTGCCGACGACGGTGCTCCCGCCTGCCTCGGATCCGCTGGCGGTCGCGGACACGCTCACACCTTCGGACCCTGACGCCTCGCCGACGACCTCAGACCCTTGGCTCTGGTTGGGTCTCGGCGCCGGCGTCCTGGTGTTGGCGGGCGGTGGGATCGTCCTCGGTGTCGTGCTCTCCGAGCCAGCCGCAGGCTTCGACGTACGGGGGTCCATCGCTCCGTGAAGCGATGGAGCGCCATCGTCGTCAGCCTCGCCTGCGCGTGCGCCCCCCCCGCGCCTCTGACGCCGCGCGTGTCGGGAGGGATCGATGACGCCCCGCTCGTCGGAGCCGACACCCTCGTGGTGAGCGTCGTCGCCGATGGCCGCGTCGTCGACGGCGCGAGCACGCGCGTGACGCTGCCGGCGACCCGGTTCGATCTGACGAACGTGCCGTTCGGTCGATCGCTGGCGCTCCGCGTCGAAGCATTCGCGGGCTCGGTGCCGCTCGCGCGCGGTCGGTCGTTCCCGTTCGACTACGCGGGCGCCGAGGACCGCCCCGTCGTGCCCGACGTGCTGCTCGCGACCCTGGGACGGATCACGAGGACCGTCGAGACCACGGAGTCGGTGGTGGCGCTCGTGGCCACACCCGACGGTGCCGTGATGACGACGCGGGAGGGTCGAATCTTCTCGTACGTCGCGCACGGCGGCCCAGGCGGGGCGGCGGTGCTGGTCGCGACGCTCTCACTCCCCGCTCGACGCGACGCATCGTGGACGCAGCTGCGTGGCGAGGACGGCGCGCTGGCGCTGCTGGGTGTGGGTGGTCTCGACGATGGGGCGAGCCTCGTCGACGCGCAGGGTGCGTTGGTGATGGAGCTCGTCGGATCCGATGTCGGACCGTCGCGAGGGATCGCGCTCGCGACCTCGTCGGGCGGCGAATGGGCGATCGCGGCTGGAGGCAGCGACACCACGGGCAGCCCCACGTCGGAGCTCACCCGGTACGAGGTTTCGGGGGCTCGGCTGGTCCGAACGCCGCTCACACCGCTGGCGAGCCCGCGAAGTCACGGATCTGCAATCGTCGTTGGGGTGGAGCTCGGAGGACATCCTGGCGAGGTCGTCCTGGTGGTGGGCGGCACCACGAACGAGCTCGTCGACCCGACGACCGGCGCCAGGCTCAGCACCATCGTCGATCCGATGCTCGAGGGCCGGGCGTGGGTCGCTGTCGAGACCGGCCTGGTGGTCGCTGCAGGCGGAATCGACGCTGCCGGGACGATCAGCGACGCCGTCGATCTCTACCTCGTCCGTCCCGAGCACGATCCTTGGCTCTCGAGAGTGTCGCCCGCGCCGAGCGCGCTCTTCGCGCCTCGCGCGGACGCGATCGCCACACGGCTCGGCCCCGGCCTCGCTCTGATCGCCTCGGGTCGGGGGCCGGGCGCCAGCGCGGTGCGCGGTAGCGAGCTCGTCGAGGTGCGGCTCGATTCTCTGCCAGGTGAGGTCGTGCCGACTGGCTCGCTCCCCGTGGATGTGCGCGCGAACGCGATGACGCGCCTCCTCGATCGCTCCGTCCTCTTGGTCGGCGAACGACTCGTCGCCGCATACGTGCCACCGCGCGGCCCCGAATGAGTCGTGCGGCAGCGCCTACGATTGGGCATGCTCGGAGCGTGTCGTCGTCCGAGAACACGACCTGCGATTCCTCCGGCGAAGACCGCGTCGAGCCCACCGTCGCCTGGCTCGTTCCTCTCGATGGTCCCCATCGCGTGCCGTTCGAGCTGCGCGCGGGAGACACGCTCTCCGTCGGCCGCAGCCGCTCGTCCAGCGTGCAGGTCGACGACTCCGCGGTGAGTCGGCTGCATGCGACGATCAGCTGGACCGGTGGTCGGAGCGTCGTCGTGGCCGACCACCATTCGCGCAACGGGACCGAGGTCGATGGCGTCAGGATCGGCGACCGCCGCGAGGTCGCGCAAGGCGGGGTCATTCGCGTGGGTCCGCGCCGCCTGCTCGTTCTCCTGCCCGACGCGAGTGCGTCTGCGGTCTCGAGAGGCTCGAGCTCGATGGCGCGCGCGCAAGAGCTCGCGCGGCGCGCGGCCGTGACCGTTCTGCCAGTCCTCTTGATCGGTGAGACGGGCGTGGGGAAAGAGGTCCTCGCGCGGCGCGTCCACGACGACGGCCCGCGCGCGACGGGCCCCTTCGTCGCGCAGAACTGCGCCGCCATCTCCGAGTCGCTCGCCGAGTCGCTCCTGTTCGGACACGAGAAGGGCTCCTTCACCGGTGCCGCCGCGCGAGCCGCAGGCGTGTTCGAGGCGGCTTCGGGGGGCACCCTGTTCCTCGACGAGATCGGCGAGCTCGGGCTTCCGATGCAAGCGCGCCTTCTGCGCGTCATCGAACAGCGGGAGGTCGTCCGCGTCGGGGCCACGCGCCCGACCCCGATCGACACGCGCCTGGTCGCCGCCACACATCGGGACCTCGATGCGATGGTGCTCTCGGGCTCGTTCCGCGCCGATCTCCTCTACCGGCTCGACGTGATCCGGATCACCATTCCGCCGCTCCGCGAGCGTCCCGACGAGATCGACGCGCTCACGCGGCGCTTCCTGGCTGAGCTCGATCCCTCGGGGCGGGTCTCACTCGACACGACCGCGAGGGCCGCGCTCGAGCGGCACGGATGGCCCGGGAACGTGCGCGAGCTGCGCAACGTGCTCTCTCGCGCCATCGCCTTGGGCTCAGGGCCGGTGCTCCACGTCGAGGACCTCGGGCTACCGCCGCGCGACGAAGTCGCCGCGGGTCCCCTGCGTGGCGCGGTCGACGATACCGAGCGATCGACGATCGTCGCCGCGCTCGACGCCACTCGGGGCAATCGGACGCGAGCGGCTCGCCGGCTCGGCATCTCTCGTCGAACGTTGCTCTACAAGCTCGAGCGTCTCGGGATTCAATTCCCCCCCGCTGATCGCTGAGCGCTCCGAGCCTCAGCGGATGCACACCATCGCGTGGCCATCGCCCGGCGTGCTCTTTTCGTTGCAGCCGTATCCCGAGCGGCAGTCGCTCGCAGACGCGCACGAGAGCGCGCAGCGGCCGCCTCCTTCGGTGATGCACGTGGACCCGCTGGGGCAGTCCGACGGAGCGCTGCACTCCACGCTGCACATGCCAGCGGGATACATGCTCGCCGTCTCGCACACGGAGCCCGCGGCACAGCCGCTCTCGCTGGTGCAGGGACCTCCGACCACGTCGCCTGATCGCCCGACGGCTTGACCGCCACATCCCGCCATCAACCCCAACACCAGAACGATTCGAATGGTCCGCATGAAGTCTCCCGTTCTCGCGACCACGATGCGCGGCTCGAGCGTGTTCCGCGAGGTCAGCACTCGCTGTGCCGCGCCTCGACGCTCACTCTCGCACGGCGGTGCGCCTCCGGTCTGCGCAAGCGCTTGCGCAGTGCGCAGCGATCCCACGGAGACGCTCGCGACGTCCCTCGGTTCCCCGCGCCGTCATCGACATGCACGGTTGTTGCTGAGGCCAGCGCGGCCGACAGGCCAGGAGGTCTCGCTTGAACATGAACTCACGTCCCCAGATGACTCGTCGCTTCGGTCCGCTGGTGGTGGCCCTGATGCTGGTCGCTGCTTGTGACAACGGGAGCACCGCGCCCAACGACACGGGAGGGCTGACCAGCATCGACGCCGACCTCGTGGGGCGAGACGCGCCCGGGCTCGACGCGCAGACGCCGGATGCGCCGCGCGTCACGACGGACGACGCGTTCGTGGAGTGTACGGCGCCCGATCTGCGTTGCGGCGGAGCGTGCGTCGACCCAGCGGTCGATGCGCTGAACTGCGGTCGCTGCGGGAACGAGTGCGCCGCCGGACAGACCTGCACGAGCGGCGTCTGCGCGTGCGCGGCGGGCCTCGTGAGCTGCGGCCCCGACTGCGCGGACCTGTCGAGCAGCCTCGATCACTGCGGCCGGTGTGGCAACTCGTGCGCGATGGGTGAGGACTGCATCTCGGGCAGCTGCGTCTGCCCCGCGCCGGCGACCGAGTGCCCCGGCGGCTGCTTCGAGCTCGCCGCGGATCCACGGCACTGCGGGACGTGCGGCAACGACTGCGGGCCCGGCGCGATCTGCACGGCAGGCGCGTGCGCGTGTCCCGCAGGAACGACCGATTGCGGCGCGGGCTGCACGACCGGGCTCGACTCCGACCCGCTGAACTGTGGGGTCTGCGGACGCTCGTGTCCGATGGGGGCGAGCTGCGCATCCGGCGCGTGTATGTGCCCCGTGGGTCAGATCGTCTGCGGCGACCGCTGCGTCGACGTGTCGAGTGACGAGGCGAGCTGCGGCCGCTGCGGCAATGCGTGCCCCAGCGGCGCGACGTGCGTCTCGGGCATCTGTGACTGCGGCGGTGGAGAGCTCGCGTGCGGTGGTGCCTGCGTCGACGTGGCGACCGACACCGCGAACTGCGGTCGATGCGGCAACCGCTGCACCGGCGGCGGCACCTGCGTCTCCGGTGCGTGCTCGTGTCCGGCGCCGCTGACGATGGTCGGCGGCGCGTGCCTCGATCTCACACGCGATCCCCGGAACTGCGGAGCCCCAGGCAACCGATGTGGTGACGCCGAGTACTGCGTCGCTGGGGCGTGCGCGTGTCGCCCTCCGCTGGTCGACAGCGCCTCTGGCTGTGTGGACCCGAGCAGCAACCCGGAGGCCTGCGGTGCGTCGGCGGCGACGTGCTCGGGAGCGACGATGCTCTGCTCCGGTGGAACCTGTGTGGCGACGTGCCCGGGCGGGACCGACCGCTGCGGTCGCTCGTGCGTGGACACGGACACGGATCCACTGAACTGCGGCGGATGCGGTGATGCCTGCAGCTCGGATCAGGTCTGCAGGGCAGGCAACTGTCGCGACTTCCGCGTGCCGGCCGGTTGCTCCATGTGCCCGTGCCCCAGCTGCGGCGGTGACACCCCGACATGCTGCAGCTACCCGATGACCACCGACGCGATCTGCGTCGAGGGCGATCGCTGCCCGTAGCGGTATCCTCACCCCGATGGAGACTCACATGCCGATGAACAGCAAGAACGCGCGTGGAATCGCGGCGCTCGCGCTGGCCATCTCGGCCTGTGGGCCTCCCGTGTCGCTCGCGGACGGTGGTGCCGTCGACGCCGCGACCGATGGACCCGGGCCCAGCGCGCGAGTCGCCGTCACCCTCGAGGTCGATCCCGAGACGCTCGAGGACGACACGACCCTCGAGCGACTCACGCTCGGCCTCGTGCTCGTGCGCGCCCCCAACGATCGCGGTGACGTGTCGATGCGCGTGGAGCGCGCGCTCGATCTCCTCGCGTCTCCCGTCGAGATCATGCTCGAAGGCGCGACGCCGGGGGTGTACGGCGAGGTCGAGGTCGAGGCCGGCGCAGGGGCCTGGGGCGCTGGACTCGATCTGGTGGTTCGCGAGCCGACGCGACAGATCGCGGTGCGCCTCGACGAGTCGATCCGGATCGAAGGCCGCTGCGACACGCCACTGGAGCTGGCGGCCGGACACACCCTCGGGGCGCGATTGCGCGTCGACGTCGGAGGAGTTGCACAGGCACTCCGCGAAGCCGATCTCCCTCCCCCGATCGAAGGCGTCATCCGAGTCGACGCGGCGAGCGCGCCAGACCTGGTCCTCGAGATCCGAGAGCACCTGCGACGCGCCGAGCTCGACTGCGACGACGTCGACGAGACGGAGCACTGATGGCACCGAGCGCGGAGCCGAGAAGCTGAGAAGCTCCTCAGCCTGGTCTCACGGAGTCGTCACACGATCGCCTTCAACGTCCGAGGGCGCGACCTCGGCTCTGTCGTCGAGGACGCTCGAGCGCGCGTCCGTGCGGAGGTGCCGATGCCGGCTACGTGGCGAGCTGGGGCGGGCAGTCCGAGAACCTCACCCGCGCCCGGCTCGCATGTCCCTCGTCGTGCCCATCGTCCTCCTCGCGGTGTTGTTCCTGCTGTATCGCGCGCTCGATCGGATGAAGAGCGCCTTGCTCGTGTTCGCCAACGTGCCGTTCGCCGCGGTGGGCGGCATCGCCATGCTCTAGGTGCGGGGAATGCCGCTCTCGGTCTCGGCAGCGATCGGTTCGTCGCGCTCTCCGGCATCGCAGTGATGAACGGCGTCGTCCTCGTCTCTCGCGTGCACGCGGAGGAGGCCATGGGCTTCGCGCCCGAGGAAGCAGTGGTACCCGCCGTCGATGCACGTCTGATGCGGCCATCGTCATGAGGGCCACGGGCGCGACTCCTGCGCGAACACCCTCAAGGACACTGGTCCGCGTCGAGGCAGTAGGGAACGTCGTAGCGCGGCAGGATGCAGCAGGGGTTCCCACCGCAGGCATCGCAGGGACAGGTGGTGCAGCCGCGCGCGATCTCGATGTCCCGGCACTCGCCGTCCTGACACGCCTCGGTCGCGCGGCACGCTCGCCCACACTCGCCGCAGTGCAGCGGATCGCTTCGGAGTTGAACGCACGCGCCGTCGCATTCGCGCGTGCCGTCCGGGCAGCCTCCGACACATCGTCCGCCCGCGCAGACGCCGCCGGCGCAACGCATTCCTGGCATCCCGCAGTTGGCGGGGTCGCTCCCGAGATCGACGCACGCGTCTCCGGAGGAGCTGAGCGGCGGCCGACAGCGACATGCACCGTCGAGGCAGAGCTGATCGCTCCTGCATCGGACCGACGCGGCGCCGCAAGCGGTGGGGTCTGTCAGGCCTCCTGTCGGTCCACAGGTGGGCTCACCGGATCGGCAGGCGCACAGACCGCTGACGCACGTCTGGCCCGGGGCGCAGCCCCGTCCGCACTCGCCGCAGCTCGCGGGATCGCTCGAGAGATCGACGCAGCGCGAGCTGCACGACACGAGCGTCGGTGGGCACGTTCCTCCTGGTACGAGTCTGACGTCGTCGCTCGCGCCGCCGTCGCCACCGAGGCGATTCGGATCTGGCGAGATGACGGACGAGCACGCGGCGAGCATCGTGAGAGCGAGAGCAAGAGTGAGCGAGTGGTGTCTGCACATGCGCATCGAGTTGCCAGAACCGTGCCCATCGGCCCGTCGCTCCGTCGACGCGAGCGCGAGCGTCGGTCCACGAGTGAAGCGTGTTCGCGGGGAGCGGCGCGCAGTGCAGTCGAGTGGTTTGCGAGACGTGCGAGGCGAGGCGATCTCGCGATCGTCTCGCCTCGTCTTCACGGCCGGGGGAAGACCTCAGCTGCAGCGACCACCCACCACGCACACGGGGTCCGTCGTGGAGGGGTAGGTGCAGCAGGTGCGGAAGTCTCCGGTGCATGTGGGACACGGGCACATCGAGCAGCCCGCGGGGGTGTTGAAGTCCTCGCAGTTGCCACGGATGCAGAGCTGGTCGACGTTGCAGTTGTTGCCGCAGCCCCCGCAGTTCTGCGGATCCGACTGGGTGTCGATGCACGAGTTGCCGCAGGTTCTGGTGCCGCCGGGGCAGGTCGCGACGCACACTCCCGCCGCGCAGCGTGGAGTGCCGCCGCCGCACCGCGCCCCCGTCGCCCCGCAGGCGCCCGGGTCGCTCGCGGGGTCGAAGCATCCACCGGCCCCGTCCGAGACGGTGGGCGGCCGGCACACGCACGAGCCCGAGACGCAGTACTCGGTGTCGTTGCAGGTGTTTCCAGGCGAGCCGCAGTTCGACGGATCGCGCGACGTGTCCACGCAGCGGCCGCCCACCATCGTGAGGCCCGCGGGGCACGCACAGACGCCGGAGGTGCACGTGCCACCCGCGAAGCAGCGGTTTCCGCAACGCCCGCAGTTCGCCGCATCCGTCGCGACGTCGACGCAGCTCGTCCCGCATGCGAGGAGACTGCCTCCGCAGTCACAGGCGCCCGACACGCACGACGCCGTCGCCGGGCAGTTGTTGCCGCACCGACCGCAGTTCGCTTCGTCGCTCGAGACATCGACGCAGGAGCCACCGCACGCGATCTGACCTGCGGGGCAAGCGCACGCACCGCTCGTGCACATCGCGCCGGCCGGGCAGCTGTTGCCGCATCGTCCACAGTTCGTTTCGTCGGCCGAGATGTCGACGCACGCGCCGCCGCAGACGATCTGACCTGCCGCGCAAGCGCAGACTCCGCTCGTGCACGTGGCGCCGGCGGCGCAGGCGTTGCCGCATCGCCCGCAGTTCGCTTCGTCAGCCGAGATGTCCACGCACGCCCCGCCGCAGACGATGTCGCTGCCGGGGCACATGCACGCTCCTCCGCCGCAGGTTGCACCCGTCGCGCAGCTCCGCCCGCAGACTCCGCAGTTGAGCGGGTCGGTCATCAGACCGGTGGTGCAGCCTCCACCGCAGTCGGTGGTGCCTCCGGGACACGCGCACCCTCCGCCGGCGCAGATCGCACCCGGACCGCAGTCGTTCCCGCACGTGCCGCAACTTCGCGGGTCAATGGAGAGATCGAAGCAGCCGCCGGCGCACGCCGACGTCGGACTGGGGCACACACAGGAACCGGACACGCACGTCTCGCCTCGTCCGCATCCGCTTCCGCAGCGACCACAGTGGTTCGGGTCGGTGGACAGATCCGCGCAGGCCGCGCCGCAGGTGACGAGCCCGACGGCGCATGCGCACACGCCGCTCGTGCAAACTTGGTCCGCAGCGCACGTGTTGTCGCAGCGGCCGCAGTGGTTGTCGTCCGTGGTCGGGTCGACGCAGTCGATGCCGCAGCTGAGCCGCGGCGCGACGCACGCGGCGTCGGGCAGCATGAAGACGTCCGGCCCGAGGAACGCGTCGAGGGGCGCGTCGATCGTGAGGAATGCGTCCTCGCCCGGGCGTGGCGCATCGAGGACGGGCGCGTCGAGCGCGGGACCGTTCGCGTCCATCGAGGGCCCGGTGTCCACGGCAGGGGGAACCCCGGTGCCGTTGTCGCACCCCCAGAGAACGGTCGATGCGATGATCATCGCGAGGACGACGCGCGCGCCGCGATGACGGTGGAAGGGAGCTGTGTTCATGCGAAGACCTCCAAGGCTCGTGATGAGCAGGCGTCCCTTCGCAAGCACCGTGCTCAGCGCGTACGCGGCCGCGGCTAGGGGACGTTGCCGAGCGGAAGCTGCGCAGCGCGCAAGGCCTTGCGCAGTCGCCACACCATGCTCGACCCTGCTTCGAGGCGCCGAGAGCGCGGAGGCGCTGGCATGTCTGGTGCGTCGGCGAACGCGGAGGTCACTTCATGCGCTCACTTCCTCCGCTCACGTCCGTCTTCTGCGCGCTCGCCGCGTGGCTCGTCGTCGCGTGCGCTTCGGCGCCTGGTCCCGTTCCCTGCCCGGCGGCCGACTGTGCATGCACGGGGGCGGCTTGCGCGTGCGCCGGCTCCTCCTCGATGAGCTGCGGGTGGACGAACGTCTCGAGCTGCAACGGGGACGGCTCGAGCTGCAACCTCGACTGCACCGCGGCGTCGTGCGCGGCGACGTGCGGCAACTCGTGCAACGCCGATTGTACCGGTGGCGCGAGCTGCGAGGTGATCGCGGGCGACAGCGCGAGCCCCGAGTGTGTCGGCTCGACGTGCGACTTCACGGTGGGTCGCTCCGCGAGCGTGAGCTGCCGCGAGAGCGCGACGTGCGACGTGGTGGTCACCGGCGAGTCGAGCACCGTCTCGTGCAACGCGTCGACGTGTCGAGTCACCTGCCAAGTGGCGGCGTGCGGCGTGAGCTGCGCGAGCGGCTCGACGTGCACGCTCCAGTGCCCAGGCGAGACCTCGATGCGTTCGGTCGAGGGGTCGGTTCGCTGCGAGTGAGGAGGACGCTCGTCGAGACCAGTCTCAGGCGGGCTCGTCCGGACCACCCTCACCTCATGCCTCACGCGTTCTGCTGGCCGTCTATGCTCCTCTGATGCGCGCCCGAGGTCATCGTCATGAGGCTCCTCCTCGTCGAAGACGAAGAGAAGCTCGCGCGCTTCCTCGTGCGCGGTCTCAGGGAAGAGGGGCACCAGCACGATCACTGCACGCACGGCAAGGACGCGCGAGCGCGGATCGACTCGCTCGGCTACGACGTCATCGTGCTCGACTGGATGCTGCCGGACGACGACGGCCTGGCGATCCTCGAGCACAGGCGACGCAATGGCGTGCGCACACCGGTCTACGTCATGGACGACGAGAGCGTCGGTGCAGCGATCGCGTTCGAGGTCGCGACAGAACACGACGCGTGATCCGGTGCTGGCTCGCGCGCTCGACATCCACTCTCGCTCCCAGGCGCGAGCGCTCCCTCACTGCGCAGAATTCACTCACTGGGCGGGAGTGTCGGCTCCTCGAATCATTCGAGCATGCAGCGCACCCTCGTACTCGTGTCCGCATCGCTTCTCTTCACGATCGCCAGCTGCGCCGCCGATGACGACTACCTGCCTCCGCTCGACCGCGTCGACGCGAGCTCTGACGCCGAGGTTCTGGACGCCGGGACCATCGCGTCTGGATTGCCCTGCGACGTTGCCGCGGTCTTCACGACCTATTGCGCGAGCTGCCACGGGGCGACACCTGCGGGCGGCGCCTCGGACTCGTTGGTCACGCGCGACCAGCTCCTCGGTGACTCGAGCTTGCGTCCAGGGACCAACCTGCTCTCGCTCGCGATCGCGCGAATGCGAGACGGCTCGATGCCCCCCGCGCCGGCGGCCCACGTGCCCCCGGCAGAGATCGACCTCGTCGATGCATGGTCGACCGCCGGCCATCCAGAGGGGAGCTGCAGCCTCGCGCCCGATCCGTTCGCAGCGCCGGACGGCTGCGCGAGCGGGACACGCTGGACGGGCGGCAACCACGAATCGCCTCTCATGCGACCCGGCGGCGCGTGCATCTCGTGCCACACCTCCATGCGAGAAGGCCCGGCGCTCACGATCGCGGGCACTGTCTATGGGAGCGGCCACGAGGTCGACGACTGCAACGGCGCCGCCTCCAGCGCGACCTCGCCCGTCGTGGTCGAGGTCACCGATGCCACCGGTCGGGTTTACGCGCTCACGCCGAACGCCGCCGGCAACTTCATGCAGGTCGGCGGTGGCGTGACGTTGCCGGTCACCGCGCGCGTGCTCTTCGAAGGCCGCGAGCGGCGCATGATCACGGCTGCGACGAGCGGGGACTGCAACGGTTGCCACACCCTGCGCGGGGCGAGTGGGGCACCCGGCCGCATCCTCGTTCCTTGACTCGCCCGACGGGCCCGCCCCGCGGCGCATCGCCTCACACACCCCGGCTCAGCGCTTCGGATTCGAGGGGTCGTCGTAGACGAAGCGCGCTTCGACCACACCGCTCTCGCCGTAGACGTGGAGCTCGGCGGGCGCGTTCGCTCGGCCGAGCTCGTGACCTCGCGCGATCGCTTCTGCGCGCTCGGCGAAGACCGTGGTCCGCGAACTAGCCTGCTTCCTCACCCACTGGACGCGACCGCTCGCGCCGCCCGACCGCGGCACGACCTCATGGGTGGAGTGGGGACGAGCCACGTTCGAGGTCGGCCTCCGGACTCTGAAGCGAGCCGACCACCGTACCTGCGGCGCGAGCGAGGACGCCTTCCGCTCGGCGAAGACCGCACTGCTGCGAGTTGCGTGGCTGGAGCGCAGTCGGCACCCTCTCGCGTCATGCGCTTCGCCTCCTGTGCGCTTCTCGCCCTCGCGCTCTTCGCCGTCCCGGCTCCTGCGCTCGCGGTCCGGCCGTTTCTCACCGACGACGCGCGAACCGTCGGTGGGGGCAACGCGCAGTTCGAGACGTGGGCCGTGGTGGATGAGCACGGCGCGGAGCACTGGGTCACGGCGTCGGTCGGTCCCCTCGGGCCGCTCGAGATCGCAGGCGGGTTCGTGTGGGGCGGCTCGTTCACGCACGACCAGAGCCTCGAGATCGTCGGTCCGCTGATCGCGGGAAAGCTCCTGCTCCGCGAGGTGCGGGCCGGGGAGGGGCCCGGCCTCGCCGTCGCGGTCGGTGCCCTCGGCCCGCACGAAGGGCTCTCGCCGGTCGAGCACGCGTGGTCCGCCTACGCGTACGTGGCGCTGAGCCAATCCCTGTACGACGACGATCTGTTGTTGCACGCGAACGCGGGCTTCTCGGTCGACGAGGGGACGGGGACCGTCGTCTGGTTGGCAGGCGCGGGGGCGCAGGGCCGCGTCTGGGGGCCTGTCGCCCTCGTCGGCGAGGTGTTTCGAGGCGACGCGCTCGATGCGACGAACGACGACATCACCATCCAGGCCGGCACGCGCCTCCTCCTCGATGACGCCCTTCAGATCGACGCCACGGGCGCGTGTGTGGTCGGCGACGAGCCGCCCGCGTGGTTCGCGACCGCTGGCGTGCGGTTGGTGTGGGAGCACATCTACGCGGACCCGCGCGTCGCGGGAGACGACGACGGCGCGCCGGTGATCGAAGCCGGCGGCGCGTTCGATCGGTGACGCGTCAGTGCGCGAGGGCGGCGACGGTCCAGTGCGCGATCGTCAGGTAGATGAAGAGGCCTGAGGCGTCGACGAGCGTCGTGATCATCGGACCGCTCACGACGGTGGGATCGATCTTCAGCTTCTCGGCCGTGATGGGGATGATCGCGCCGACGAGGTTCGCCCACGTGCAGACCACCAGGATGGTGATCGACACACAGAGCGCGAGATCACTGCCCACGCCCCACATGAGCGCGCGAACGTACGCGACTGCGGCGAGGAGCACGCCGAGGATGACGCCCGTCGTGACCTCCTTCCCGAGCACGCGCCAGACGTCGGTGACGCGGACCTCCCCGAGCGCGAGGGCTCGGATGACGGTCGAGACGGTCTGCGAGCCAGCGTTGCCTCCGGTGCCGATCAGCAGCGGAACGAAGAACGACAGCGCCACGACACGCTGGAGCTCGTCCTCGAAGTGGCGCAGCACCGTGCCGGTCAGCGTCTCGGCGACGAACAAGAGGACGAGCCACGTGATGCGGCTGCGCACGACCTTCGAGATCGGCGTGAGGAAGTACGGCTCCTTCGCCGCGACCTTTCCGGCGACACCGCCTTGGTTGAGCATCCCGGTCGCGCTCCGCTCGAGAGCCGCGTCGAGCACGTCGTCGACGCGCACCACACCGACCAGACGGTTGTCCGAGTCGGCGATGGGGAGCGAGAGGAAGTTGTGCGTCTGAAGGATCTCGGCGGCGTCACCGCGGTCGGCGTCGGGCGGCAACGAGATGGGATCGGGCGTCATCACGCTCTCGAGCGTCGCCGCGCGATCGTGCACGGCGGCTTCGCGCAGCGGGACGACGCCGATGAGCTTGTTGCTCGCCGTGACGTAGAGGTTGGCGGCCACCTCGATGTTCTCCCCCTCGGCCTTGAGTCGATCGAGCGCCGCGCCGATCGTGTCTCGGTGATCTCCCGCCCAGAATCGCGGCGTCATCACGTGCGCGACGGCCGTCTCTTTCTGCCGAAGGACGGACTCGAAGAACGAGCGCTCGTCGGGCATGAGGCCGCCTTCGAGGCGCACGCGGTCGGGCTCTTCGAGCGCGGTCAGGATGGCCGTGCGTGGCTCGGTGGGCATGTGCGCGAGGAGCCGCCCGGCCGCCTCCGGCGGCAGCTGCGACACGATCTTCGCGGCCACACCGGGATGCGCGGCGCGCAGCATCGTCGAGCCGCGGCGATCGTCGGCGGCGAGCACGATGCGGCGACCAGCGTCCGCCGTCCTGCGCGACAGATCCCGGCCGACGTCGGCAGGTCGCAGCGACCGCACGCAGCGCGCGAGGGCCTCGTCGTCGCCCTTGAGTGCCTTGTCGAGCACGCTGAGGTCGGCGAGCGGCACGGCGCTCTTGGGGACGTCGTCTTGCTCGGTGGGGGCTGCCATGGCGCGATGATACAGACGCGGTGCTCGCGCACAATTCGTCAGCAGCGCGCCGGCCATGGACGGCGCAAGCGAGCCCATGCCGTTGGTGGACGACATGGGCCGCGCCGACGAGGGGGGGAACGCCAGCGCGCGCCGTCGAAGATGCCCTCGCGCCGTCCGCGGGGGCAAGAGGTTCGTAGGCCATGGCGTCGACGTTGCGCGCCTCGCGGCCGGGCGGTACAGCGCGCGGCCTATGGCGAACTCGGACGTTCCCGGCGACTCCTCCGCGGTCCCCGGCCAGGCGGCGGAGAACGATCCACCAGCGACTGGGGAGCCCAGCACCACCGCCGACGCGGCTGCCGCCGAGCGGACCACGCCACGACCGAGCGTCCCGCCGCCCGCCAACGGAAGCCCGAAGGCTGACGCGACGGCGTCCGACGACAGCTCCAGGCGCAAGCAACTCTCCACGGCGGACACGTCGTCGCTCAGTCACGGCCACCACCACTCGCATCACCAGCTGCACGGCAGCATGTGGAAGCTGAGCATTGCCGCGCTCGGCGTGGTGTTCGGCGACATCGGCACATCCCCGCTCTACGCCCTCCGCGAGTGCTTCGGGCACGCCAACAACATCCCGGTGACGCACGACAACGTGCTCGGGCTCCTGTCGCTGTTCTTCTGGTCGATGATGCTCGTCGTCACGGTCAAGTACGTGATCTTCATCACGCGCGCGGACAACGAAGGAGAGGGCGGCATCCTCGCGCTCCTCGCGCTCGTCCTGCCGAAACGAGGCGCGCCGAAGGTCAAGATGTTGGTGCTCGCGGGCCTGTTCGGCGCGGCGCTGCTCTATGCCGACGGCATGCTCACGCCTGCGATCTCGGTGCTCTCGGCCGTGGAAGGTCTGGAGGGCATCGAGGCGCTGCACGGGCACCTCGACCGAAGCGTGATCCTCGCGATCAGCTGCGCCATCCTCGTCGGGCTGTTCCTCGTGCAGTCGCGAGGGACCGCGAAGGTCGGCGCGGCGTTCGGACCCGTCATGACCGTCTGGTTCGCGACCATCGCCGTGCTCGGCATCATCCAGATCGTGGCGCACCCCGGAGTCCTCTGGGCCATGCTGCCCACGCACGCGCTCCGGTTCTTCTTGTCCAACGGATGGACTGGCTTCTTCGTGCTCGGGAGCGTGGTCCTCTGCATCACCGGAGGCGAGGCTCTCTACGCGGACATGGGTCACTTCGGCCGCCGGCCCATCTCCTTCGCGTGGGCGCTCGTCTTCCCGGCGCTCGTGATCAACTACTTCGGACAAGGAGCCCTGCTCCTCGACGATCCGTCGCTTCACGACGACTCCTTCTTCGCGCTGACCGGGAGCGGCGGCGCGCTGCGGGTGTTCGTCGTCATCCTCGCGACGATGGCGACCGTGATCGCGTCGCAGGCGTTGATCAGTGGTGCGTTCTCGCTGACGCGCCAAGCGATCCAGCTCGGGTACCTGCCGCGCCTCGAGATCCGGCACACGTCGAGCGATCAGGAAGGGCAAATCTACGTCCCCGAGATCAACTGGCTCCTCATGCTCGCGTGCCTCGCGCTCGTCCTGGCGTTCCAGACGTCGAGCGCGATGGCCGCGGCCTACGGCATCGCGGTCACGGGGACGATGGCGATCAC
Organism: uncultured Sandaracinaceae bacterium; assembly: GCA_964502175.1. Lineage (GTDB taxonomy): Bacteria > Myxococcota_A > Polyangia > Polyangiales > Sandaracinaceae > JAFLCL01. Next base: position 225,296 of record CAZCVE010000006.1, on the reverse strand, counting down.
GACCGTGCTCTTCTTCGTGGTCACCCAGAAGTGGTGGGGGCGTCCTCGCGCAGCACTCGTGTGCGGGATCATGCTCGCCATCGACCTCGCGTTCTTCTCCGCGAACTTCGTCAAGCTCACGAGCGGCGGCTGGATCCCGCTCGTGGTCGCCGGCGGCATCCTGTCGATGATGACCACGTGGAAGCTCGGGCGGCAGCGCGTGGCCGAGTTCCTTCGCGACCGCTCCGAGCCCCTCGATCAGTTCCTCGACGAGGTCGACGCGGCGGACCCGGCTCGGGTCAAGGGGACGGCGGTGTTCATGACGTCCACCAACGCAGGCACGCCGCCTGTGCTGTTGCACCACTTCAAGCACAACCAGGTGCTTCACGAGCAGGTCGTGCTCTTGTCCGTGCTGACGGAAGACGTGCCGCACGTGAGCGCGAAGAACCGCGTGAACGTCGAGCGCCTGAGAGAAGGGTTCTTCCGCGTGACCGCGCACTACGGGTTCATGCAGATCCCCAAGGTCACGGACATCCTCAAGGAGTGCGACAAGCGAGGCCTCAAGACTCGCTCGGACTCGACCAGCTTCTACCTCGGCCGCGAGAAGCTCGTCGTCACGCGCAACCCCGGCATGGCGCTGTGGCGCAAGTTCCTCTTCTCGTTCCTCTCGAAGAACGCGAGGTCGGCGACCGACTTCTTCAAGCTCCCCCCAGATCGGGTGGTCGAGATGGGCATGCAGCTGGAGTTGTAGGAGAGTTCGCGCCCTGTCGATGAGCACCCGATGAAGAAGACCGAGCTCCGCGGCGCGCGCACGAACAACCTCGAGAGCGTCGACCTGGATCTCGAGCCCGGGACGCTCGTCGGAGTCGCGGGCCCGAGCGGCGCGGGCAAGAGCTCGCTCGCGTTCTCGACGCTGTATGCCGAGGGGCAGCGGCGCTACGTCGAGAGCTTCTCGGCGTACGCGCGACAGTTCCTCGAGCGCCTCGCGCGCCCCCCCGTCACGTCGCTCGAGCCCGTCGCGGCCGGCATCGCGGTGGATCGGCAAGCGCCCGTGCGCACCAGCCGATCGACCGTAGGCACGATGACGGAGGTCGCCGACTACGCGAAGTCTCTCTGGTCGCGCGCGTCGGTGCTCCACTGCCGATCGTGCGGTGAGCCCGTGGTGCGCGACGACGCGGAGGCGTCCGCCGACAGCGTGATCGCGGCCGCGTCCGACGCGCGCATCACCGTCACGTACCCAGTCCCCGTGATGGACGCCGACGCGTTCCTCGGGGTGCGAGATGCGCTGATCGGCGAGGGCTACCGTCGCGTGCGCATCGACGGCGCCGTGCGTGATCTCGATCAGGTGCGTCCGTCCGACGTGCTCGGCGCGGAGGTCGCCCTCGCCAAGGCCGCGAAGAAGTCGAGCGCCAAGAAGAAGACGTCGACCAAGAAGGCGAAGAAGAAGACGAGCGCCGTCGACGTGCCGCGCGCACCGGTCGCTCAGCTCGAGGTCGTGGCGGATCGAACGGTCGCGCGATCCGATGGCCGCGCGCGCCTGGTCGACGCGCTCGAGCAGGCGATGCGGCGCGGCGAGGGACGCGCGAGCGTGATCGTCGACGGCGGCGCGACGATGAAGTTCTCGCGCGGTCTCCACTGCGCGCGCTGTGACATCGCGTACCGCGACGCCACCCCCGGTCTCTTCTCGTTCAACAGCGCCATCGGCGCGTGCGAGACGTGTCGCGGGTTCGGTCGCGTGATCGGGATCGACTGGGACAAGGTGCTGCCCGATCCGTGGCGCAGCCTCGAGGGCGGTGCGATCGCGTGCTGGGGTGGCCCTTCGACCGACTGGGAGCGCAAGGAGCTCGCGAAGTGGGCCGACAAGATGGGTGTCCCGCGTCGCACGCCGATCAAGGACCTCACCCCCGAGCAGCTCACCTGGCTCAAGGACGGCGACGGTGTCGGCTATCCGCGCGGCTGGTGGGGACTTCGCGGGTGGTTCGGCTGGCTCGAGGGTCGCGCGTACAAGATGCACGTCCGCGTGCTGCTCTCTCGCTTCCGTAGCTACGAGCGCTGCACGGTGTGCGATGGAAAGCGCCTCAAGCCCGACGCGCTCCTTCATCGCATCGCGGGCAAGCACATCGCGGACTGGCTCGCGATGCCCGCGGCCGAGGCGCGAGCGTTCCTCGACGTCGCCGAGGCCGAGATCCAAACACGCGCGGCGATGGAGCCCGCGACGCTGCTCCTCCTGCGTGAGCTGCGCGCGCGACTCGGCACGCTCGACGACGTGGGCCTCGGCTACCTCACGCTCGACCGTGCGTCGCGCACGCTCTCGGGCGGCGAGTCGCAGCGTGTGTCGCTCACGAGCGCGCTGAGCTCGAGCCTCACGGGTGCGATGTTCGTGCTCGACGAGCCCACGGTCGGCCTCCATCCGGACGACGTGGAGAAGCTCGTCGACGTCGTGGGTCGGCTCGCCGATCGCGACAACATCGCGATCGTCGTCGAGCACGATCCTGCGCTGCTCGCGGCGGCGGATCGTGTGATCGAGCTCGGACCCGCGGCGGGCGAGCACGGAGGGCGGGTGGTGTTCGATGGAACGCCCGAGGCCCTCGCGCGCGCAGCGACGGTGACGGGGCGCGCGTTCGCGGCAGGGCCCGTGACCCGCACGCGCGCGCGTCGTGGTGGTCCGGGTTGCATCGAGCTCGAGCGCGCGAGCGGACACAACCTGCGCGACGTGACCGTGCAGCTGCCGATCGGCGCGATGACGTGCGTCACGGGGCCGTCGGGGTCGGGCAAGAGCTCTCTCTTCCTCGAGACGCTCGTTCCCGCGGCGCAGCGCGCGCTGCGTGAGCACGGCGCCGAGGTGCCTCTGGCGCACGCGGCGCTCCGAGGCCTCGAGGCGTTCAGCGCCGTCGTCGAGGTGGATCAGTCTCCCCTCGGGCGCACCTCGCGGGGCAACGCGGCCACGTACCTCGGCGCGTGGGACGTGATCCGAAAGCGCTACGCGCGAGAGCCGCTCGCGAAGGAGCGCGACTACTCGCACGCGTGGTTCTCGTTCAACGTGCCCGGCGGTCGCTGTGAGACGTGCGGCGGCGACGGGGCAGAGACCGTCGAGATGCAGTTCCTCGCGGACGTGACGTTCAGCTGTCCCGACTGCGGCGGAAAGCGCTTCGTCGGGCCCGTGCTCGACGTGAAGCACCGCGGGCTCGACGTCGCCGAGTTGCTCGAGAAGACGATCGCGGAGGCGGTCGCGCTGTATGCCGGCGACAAGAGCGTGAGCGCGCGCCTCGGGCCCGCGCTCGAGGTGGGCCTCGGCTACCTGCGGCTCGGACAATCGCTCAACACGCTGAGCGGCGGTGAAGCGCAGCGCCTCAAGCTCGCGCTCGCCCTCGCGGACACGCCTCCTGGTGCGCTCGTGGTGCTCGACGAGCCGACGGCGGGCCTCCACGCGGTCGACGTGGAGCCGCTCCTCGTGGTGCTCGATCGACTCGTCGAGCGGGGCGACACGGTGGTCGTGATCGAGCACGACATGCGCGTCGCGGCGCGCGCGGACTGGGTGATCGATCTCGGGCCCGGCGCCGGCAACGAGGGTGGCCGAGTGGTCGCGATGGGCACACCCGAAGACGTGGCCCGATCGACCTCGAAGACGGCGAAGTACCTCGCGCGCGAGCTCGGGATCGAGGTCACGGAGAAGGGCACCACGCGCGCTGCGCGCAGTCAGAAGCGAGCACGTACAGCGAGCCCGCGCGAAGACGGCGGGAGCGTGGGGGCCATCCAGATCGAGCACGCGCGCGAGCACAACCTGAAGGACGTGTCGGTTGCGATCCCTCGCGAGAAGCTCGTCACGGTCACGGGTCCCTCGGGATCCGGCAAGAGCACGCTGACGTTCGACGTGCTCTTCGCGGAAGGGCAGCGCCGCTACCTCGAGACGCTCTCTCCGTACGCCCGTCAGTACCTGCCGCAGCTGCCGCGTCCCGACGTCGATCGGGTGACCGGTGTGCCGCCCACCGTCGCGCTCGAGCAGCGCGTGACGCGCGGAGGGTCGACGTCGACGGTCGCGACGGTCACCGAGGTCGCGCACTACCTGCGCTTGTTGTGGGCGCGCGCCGGCACGCTGCACTGTCCGAAGTGTGACGTGCCGATCGCAGCGCGCGCACCGGCTCTGCTCACGGAAGACGCGCTGCGGCGCTTCGGCAGCCAGCGCGAGATCACCGTGCTCGCGCCCGTGGTTCGCGCGCGCAAGGGCCACTACCGCGAGCAGATCGAGGGCTGGCGAAAGCAGGGCTTCACGGAGGCGCGCATCGACGGAGCGCTCCGTCCGCTCGAGGCGGGCATGTCGCTGGCGCGCTTCGTCGAGCACGAGATCGAGCTGGTCGTCGAGCGCGTGACGGGCGACGCGGCGAAGCTCGAGTCGTCCGTGCGGCGCGCTGCAGCGCTCGCCGACGACGGCTCGCTGCGCCTCACGTGTCGCAAGCGCGACGGCTCGGTGGAGGACGGGCTCTACTCGACGCGTCGCGCGTGTCCGAAGTGCGGCACGGGCTATCCGGAGCTCGATCCGCGCTTCTTCTCGTTCAACACGAAGCAGGGTCAGTGCGAGCCGTGTGAGGGCCGCGGCGTGGTCGTCGAGACGGTCGGCAGCGGCAAGTCGGCGCGCGAGGTCTCGCGAGCCTGCAAGGACTGCGCGGGCACGCGCCTCTCGCCGCTCGCGCGCGCCGTGCGACTCGATGATCGACGCATCACCGACGTGCTCGGGCTACCCGTGAGCGCAGCGCGGCGCGAGATCAGCGCGATGACCGTGAGCGGACGCGAGGCCGTGATCGCCGAAGCGCCGCTCGGTGAGTGTGCTCGGCGTCTCGCGTTCCTCGAAGAGGTGGGGCTCGGCTACCTCGGGCTCGACCGACCTGCGGACACGCTCTCGGGCGGAGAGACCCAGCGCGTGCGGCTCGCCGCGCAGCTGGGCTCGGGCCTCACGGGCCTCCTCTACGTGCTCGACGAGCCGACGATCGGCCTCCATGCGCGCGACACGCACAAGCTGATCGGCGCGCTCCGCTCCTTGGTCGACAAGGGCAACACCGTGCTCGTCGTCGAGCACGACAGCGAGGTGATCCGCGCGTCGGATCACGTGATCGACGTCGGCCCGCACGGCGGCAAGCGCGGCGGTCGCGTCCTCGCGGAGGGCTCGCCCGACGTGCTGTCGAAGGTCTCGGAGTCGCCGACGGGCGCGTCGCTCGCGAGACCACCCAGTGTGCCCGTTTCGCGGCGCTCGTGCGTGAAGGTGCCCAGCCTCGTCCTCCGCGGCGCGCGCGGTCACAACCTCAAGGAGGTCGACGCGTCGTTCCCCCTCGGTCGCCTCGTCGCGGTCACGGGAGTGAGCGGCTCGGGCAAGAGCACGCTCGTGCGTCGCGTGCTGCTGCCGGCGGTGCGTCGCGCGATCGGCCTCGTCGAAGGCGAAGAGGCACCGCTTCCGTTCGGCACGCTGGATGGCGCGCAGCACCTCCAGCGCGCAGTGCTCGTCGATCAGAGCCCGATCGGCCGCACGCCGCGCTCGGTGCCCGCCACGTACGTCGGCGTGTGGGACGAGATCCGCAAGCTGCTCGCAGGCACGCCCGAGGCCCGCGCGCGCGGCTACGACGCGGGGCGCTTCTCGTTCAACGTGTCGCACGGCGGTCGATGTCCGACGTGTGAGGGCAATGGGCAGCTCACGATCGAGATGGCGTTCCTCCCCGACGTCTACGTGCCTTGTGAGACGTGTCGCGGGATGCGGTTCTCCGAGGAGACGCTCGCGCCCAAGCTTCACGGCGCGTCGGCGGGGCAGCTGCTGCGCATGGAGATCGAGGACGCGGCGAAGGTGCTGTCGGCGGTGCCCAAGGTGGCCGCGCCTCTCTCTCTGCTCGACGATCTCGGCGTCGGCTACCTCGAGCTCGGCCAGCCCTCGAACACGCTGAGCGGGGGCGAAGCGCAGCGCGTGAAGCTCGTCGCGGAGCTCGCGAGCAGCGCGAAGGGGCGCACGCTCTACGTGCTCGACGAGCCGACGACGGGCCTCCACCGCGATGACGTCGCGCGTCTCCTGCGTGTGCTCGAGCGGTTCGTCGCGCGGGGCGACACGGTTGTGGTGATCGAGCACCAGCTCGACGTGATCCTCGCGGCTGACTGGGTGATCGATCTCGGACCCGAAGGTGGCGAAGCGGGCGGACGGATCGTCGCGTCCGGGACGCCCGAGCAGATCGCCGCGAACGAGGAGAGCCACACCGGCCGCGCGCTCCGCGACGAGCTCTCGAGGGGAGGGCCCGAGGTCAGCCCTCGACGTGCGAAGAGCGCGCCCCAGAAAGGGTCGGTCCCGAGAGGAAGGAGCCCACGATGATCGACCTCCACTACTGGCCGACCCCGAACGGCTGGAAGATCACGATCGCCTTGGAAGAGATGGGGCTGCCGTACCGCGTCGTCCCCGTGGACATCGGCCGCGGCGCGCAGCACGAGGCGGGCTTCGTTCGCCTCAGCCCGAACCGACGCATGCCCGCGATCGTCGACGACGATCCGATCGGTGGAGGCGCGCCTCTCGCGCTGTTCGAGAGCGGCGCGATCCTGCAGTATCTCGCGGACAAGTCGGGACAGCTGCTCCCGAAGAGCGGGAGCGCCCGCTACGAGGTGCTCGCGTGGGTGGCGTGGCAGATCGCAGGGCTCGGCCCGATGGCGGGCCAGCTCCACCACTTCAAGGACTACGCAGGCCCGAAGATCGTGTACGCGATCGAGCGCTACACGAACGAGGTGAACCGTCTCTACGGGGTGCTCGATCACCAGCTCGAAGGGCGAGAGTTCCTCTGCGACGCGTACTCGATCGCCGACATCGCGTCGTACGCATGGATCCTCCCCGAGTCGCACGGGCAGGACCTGTCGCACTTTCCGAACCTCGCGCGCTGGTACCACGCGCTGCGCGCGCGGCCGGCGGTGCAGCGCGGACGCAAGGTCGGTGCAGAGCTCGCGCGGCCGCTCGACGACGAGGCGAAGAAGATCCTCTTCGGTCAGACGGCCGCGAGCGCGAAGGCCGCGACGCGGGCCTGAGCGCGCTTCAGCGGAGACGCGCGATCACGGCGTCGAGCTCCGCGCGACGCGAGCGTGCAGACCGCGAGAGCGAGAGCTGCGAGCGCGCGCGGATCAGATTGTGCGCGCGTCGGCTCGGGTATCTCGCGGCGTTCCACCCGAAGTAGCGATCCTCGATCGCATCGAGACAGAAGCGCGACGAGAGCTCGAGCGAGATCGTCTCGAGACCCGGTGCGAACGATCCACGCTCGTCGTCGGTGAGCACCGTCGCGGTCTCCGCGAGGTAGCCGCTCACGGCGGCCTCGAACAGCGCGACGTCGACCTCGCCTCGCGCGTCGTCCTCGCCCTTGGGGTTGGTCCAGCTGCGGAGCGCGTCGCCCATCTCCGTCGCGACGGTGCCGTGCGCCATGGTGTCGAGGTCGACGAGGCACAGCCCTTCGTCGCGGTCGGTCGCGAACAGGAGGTTCGAGGCCTTGAGGTCACCGTGCACGATGCGCGTCGGCAGGTGATCGAGCCGCGGCAGATCACGCGCGAACGCGAGGATCTCGCCGGCGATCTCGAGGGCCTCGGCCGTCTCGTCGGTGCTCGGGAGCGCGAGCGCGCGCGCGAGCCGATCGAGGTGCGCCGCGGTGTCGTGAACGCCGCTGCGCGTGAAGGCGAAGCGATGATCGAGATCGAGCGTGGCCCGCGTGAAGCGACCCGCGAGCGCGCCCGCCGCGCGCGCGAGCGAGGTTGTGCGGATCTCGCTGACGCATCGGCCCTCGACGTACGTCAGCGCGCGCCACGGTCGCCCCTCGGCGTCGAGCACGTGCGTCGCGCCGGCGCGTGTGCGCACCAAGCGCGGGGTGAGCTGGCCGCGCGTCGCGAGGTGCGTGGTGATCGCGTCGAGGTCGAGGTTCACCTCGGGCGCGAAGATCGGATGGAGGCGCTGGAGGACGTAGCGCTCGCCGTCGTGCTCGACGCGAAACGTCTGGTTGATGAGGCCGATCGTGATCGGCGTCAGCGTCGCGCTCGACCAGCCGTACTCCGCGAGGATCGAGTGCGAGACCAGCGACGTCACGCGCTCACTCCGGGTCGCGGACGTACTCGACCGCGAGGTCGCTTTCGGCGCCCGGATCCTCTTCGTCGTCGTCGGTGTCTGCAGCCACGGCCGTGCGTCGGCCGCGCGGCGGGAGCGGCTCGGCGCGAGGCGCGGGCTTGATCGGGTTGGCCTCGAGGAGCGCGCCGAGCGCATGGAGCAGCGCGTCGATGCCTTCGCCGGTCGCCGCGGAGAACGGCAGCACGGTGGTGATCCCGCGCTTGGCCATGCCCTTCTTGATGATCGCCACGCGCTTCTTCACGTCGGGCAGATCGATCTTGCTGACGCCGACGATCATGGGGCGCTTGGCGAGCTCCGGGTCGAAGCGCGCGAGCTCGCGCACGAGGATGTCGAAGTCCTCGAGCGGCGCGCGGTCCGGATCGGGATCCAGCGTCACGATGTGAAGGAGCGCGCGGCAGCGCTCCACGTGCTTGAGGAAGCGCGTCCCGAGGCCTGCACCGTCGGCTGCGCCTTCGATCAGGCCGGGGATGTCGGCCATCACGAAGGAGCCCTCTTCTCCGTACGGCACGACGCCGAGGTTCGGCACCAGCGTCGTGAACGGGTAGTCCGCGATCTTCGGCCGCGCGCGCGACACGTGCGAGATCAGCGTGCTCTTGCCGACGTTCGGGTAGCCGAGGAGGCCCACGTCCGCGAGCAGCTTGAGCTCGAGACGGAGGTGATGCGTCTCGCCTGGCGTGCCCTTCTCGGCGCGACGCGGCGCGCGATCTTCGGGCGTCGCGAAGTGGATGTTGCCGCGTCCGCCGCGGCCACCAGCCGCCACGACGTGGATCTTCTCCTTGGCATCGAGATCGGCGATCAGCGCGCCCGACTCGGCGTCGAACACCTGCGTGCCGATCGGGACGCGCACGATCATGTCGTCCGCGGCCTTGCCGTACTGGTCCTTGCCGCGACCGTTCTCGCCGCGGCCCGCGAGGAGCTTTCGGCGGTAGCGCAGGTCGAGCAGCGTGGAGAGTCGGTCGTCGGCGCGGAAGACGACGTCTCCGCCGTCTCCGCCATCTCCGCCCGCGGGGCCGCCGAGGGGAACGAACTTCTCGCGGCGGAACGCGACGCAGCCGTTGCCGCCGTCGCCTCCGCGAACCTCGATCACGACCTCGTCGACGAAACGCATGGCGGGCCGTGGCTAGCACGGAGAGGCGGGGTCCGCCGGGTGAGCCTTTCGGGCGCGTGGGGCGCGCGTGGCTGGCACTCGCGGGGTCGCGAGCGATAGAGTGCGCGCCTTCGATGAGCGAGACCGGACGTCCCACGGCGCTCGGCGTGGCGCGCGCGCGCTTCGTCGAGGGCCTCCCCCGCAAGGCCTCCGAGCTCCGTGCTTCCACGGCGCTGCTCGTCGGCTCACCGGCGGAGGAGCGTCCGCGCGAGGAGCTTCGTCGCCGCCTGCACGCGCTGTGGGCCTCCGCGCAGGTGTTCCAGATCGAGGCGCTCTGCGATGGGCTGAAGGACGCGATCGAGCGCCTCGACCTCGCGCGCGATCAGAAGGTCGCGCTCGGGCAGGACGATCTCGACGCGCTGGCCGCGCTGGCCGCCACGCTCCCTCTCCTCGGAAACAAGGCGTCTCCCGGCGCGCCGGCGATCCCGAGCTCTCCGCCGACGCCCGCGCTCCTTCGATCGGCGAGCACCACCGGCGCGCCGCGCCTGCGCCCGCCCAAGGCCACCGGGCGACCGACGTTGATGGGCATCGGCAACGTCGCGATGCCTTCGGCGTCCGTCGATCTCGACACCCTGTGTACGGTCGCCGTGCTCGCGCCCGAGGCGACCGTGCTCGCGGTGCGCGCGGCCTTCGAGGGAGATCCGCGGCTCGACATCCTCGTGCCCGATCCGGGCGAGCCGAGCGCGGCGTTCTTCGCGCGCTGCGGTCCCGACGCGATCCTCACGTCGGACGCCGTCGACGCGGCGAGGTACCGCGAGGCAGCCGTGCGCATCGGCGCGATCGTGCGCGTGCTGGGTTCCGAGGTGACCGGTGGACTGCCCGCGCCCACGCAGCGCGAGGCGTTCTCTCGCGCGCTGAAGCTCACCCTCCGCGAGCTGCCTCCGATCGAGCCCTCGCACATCGCAGCGCGCCTCGAAGATCTGGAGGCGGCGCTCGCGAGTGATCGCGCGCGCGTGTCGAACCGCTTCGACGGACTCTCGATCGGCGCGCTCCTCGGTCGCATCCAAGGCGGCCGCCCCGACTCGAGCATCCACCTGCGCGACGCGCACGACGCGATCGACGCGGAGATGCGCGGTGGGCAGCTGCTCGACGTGATCCGCACGGCGCGCGACGGCTGGTACTCGCGCGGCAGCGCGGCGCTCGTTCCGCTCCTCGGCATGCGACGCGGCCTCGTCGCGGTCGAGCGCGCGAGCGCGCCCGTGCGAAAGACGCTGCCCGATCCCGAGTCCGCGCTCGAGAACGGTCGCGAGCGTCTCGCTGCCCTCGAGCGCGCCACGCGTCCCGCGATGATCCAGGGGATCGCGTCGATCGAGATCGACACGGACGCTGCGCCGTCGGCGAAGAAGGAGCGCGCGGTCGATGCGCGCGTGATCGACGCCATCGTCCGCATCGGCGCGATCGCCACGCTGATCGAGGGCGGGACCTCGCACGAAGGCCTGAGCTCGGCGCTGCTGGCGCTCGCGCGATCCGGCGCGCTGACGGCCATCCGCGGGCCCAACGGCGAAGATCGGATCGCCGAAGCGATCGAGATCGTGAGGAGCGCGCCGCTGCCGAGCGAGCCCGAGATCCGCACGCTGACGCAGGTGCCTCCGCCGCCCGAGCTCTCGTACGACGAGAGCGGGGATCAGGACGACGACGAGGACCACGACGACGAGGACGACGAGGACGACGACGAGACGGAGCGCGAGACCGCGCGTGACGAGCGCGTCGGCGCTGCCGTCCCGCCGCGCCCCGTCGTCGAGGAGCGCGCCGAGGTGGCGACCGCCGACACGCTGCCGTCTCCCGAGCCGAAGCCCGTCACCCGAAGCACCGAGAGCGGTGTCGTCGCCGACGTCGCCGCGCTCGCGGACGAAGGCAGCGACGACGACGACGACGACGAGCCGGAGCCCCCGCTCGCCGTGCGCGCGCCTGCCCGCGAGAGCGAGCCACGGCGGCCCTCGCGAGAGGCGACGAACACGCGCACGCGCGAGCCGAGCCGACCGTCGAAGCCTCGTCCGGGCGACGAAGTCCCCGCGCGCACGGGACCGCCGGATGCGTTCATCTACGCGCTCGTGGTCGCGGTGCTGTTCCTGTCGGGCTTCGTGATCTGGCGCTTCGTGCGTCGAAACGATCCGGATCCCGTGCCGGCCACCACGACCACCTCTCGTCCCACACCGCCCACGACCGCGGATCCGATCGCGCCCACGACGAGCGAGCCGCCAGCCACCGTTCCACCGCCCGCGAGTGATGAGGCGCCTACGAGCGACCAGCCGCCAGAGACGACGCCCGTCGCCGCGAGCCCAGCCGACGGTGCGTTCGGCGGAACGCGCCCGAACCATGCGCCGCCCGCGACGGGATCCGGTTGGTTGATCGCCGAGCGGGATGGATGGCGCGTCGATGGCACCGCGATCGCGGCCGACGCGCCGCGCGCGCTGCCGGTCGGGATCCACGCCGTCGAGACCAGCGGCGAGAGCGTCCACGTCCGCTTCGTGCGCGTGCTCGCCGATCGCACGGTCGTCCTCCCGGCGCTCTGATCGCGAATCGGCTCGGGTCGGGAAGCTGCCGTTCGTTTGACCCGTTTCTGCGGCCCGTGGTAACCGCGGGTCCGACCTGGACGGGCACGCAGGCGTGACGGACGTTCATCGGCCAGCGGCCGAATCCTCAGCCCTCGTGCGCACGTATCAAGCCGTTTGCGCGAGGTATTCGAGATGACACGTCAACGTCTGACCACCCTGACTCTCGGCGCAGCGCTGAGCCTCTCCGTCTCTGGTGTCGCCGTCGTCGCATGCAGCGGCGGCGAGGAGTCCACTGCGACTGGCGGAGGAACCGAAGCGACGGGTGGCGGTGGTGGCGGAGGTGGCGGAGGCGCGACCGACGAGCCAGGTGGCACCGGTCCCCGCCCCGCGCAGGCCGACTCGCTGCGCATGCACCTCGATCTGATCGAGCTCTCGCACCTCGCGGAGATCGATCACCACGGCACCTACATCGACTTCGGCACGCCCGCGCGCGCCAAGTACACGCTCGGCAACTGGCGACCGACGAACGGAAACGGCGTCGGCTGGCTGAGCGATGGTGCCGAAGGGGACGAGACGTTCACCTACGCGGGCCGCATGGCGCGCCTCTACTTCGACGTGCGCGAAGCCGGACCGCTGACCCTGCGCATGCGCCTGCGCGCGCACGGCACTCGCCGCCTCCAGATCTATCTGAACGGCCGAGCGACCGCGATCCCCGAGGGCGGCGTGTCGTTCGCAGAAGGCACCGAGTTCGCCGACTACGACATCGCGATCCCCGCGGACCTCGTGCGCGTCGGCGAGAACCAAGTGCAGCTCGCGTTCGGTGGAACCACGCCGGTCGACGGTCAGGACGTGTCGGTCGCGATGTCATCCGTGCGCGTGATCCCGGGCGATGCGCCGGGCGCCGACGAGTCGTGGGTGGAGCCCCTCTACGACGGACTCGTGACGCGCGTGCAGACCGGCGAGACGGAGCGGCCCGCGCTGCTCGCTCGCACGCCGACGACGCTCACCTACTACGTCGACGTGCCGGAGCGCGCGCACCTCGTCTTCGGCGTGGGCACCGACTCGACCGCGACGGGCGCCACGGCGCGCGTTCGCGTGCAGGCCGAGGGCGGCGAGGCGCAGGAGCTGTGGACGAGCGCGGTCGGTCAGCGCTGGAACGACCAGTCGCTCGATCTCGCGTCGTTCGCGGGTGAGATCGTCCGCATCGACCTCCAGGCCGAGGGCGGCGATGCGACGCGCGTCGCGTGGTCCGCGCCGTCGGTGATGGTCGATCCTCCCGAGCAAGCCGCTGCGACCGAGCCGGCGCAGAACGTCGTGGTCCTCCTCATCGACACGCTCCGCGCGAGCAAGCTGCGCGCGTACAACCCGCAGTCACGCGTGCGCACGCCGATCCTCGACGGCATCGTCGAGCACGGCACGCTCTTCGAGCGCGCGCACTCGCAGGAGAACTGGACGAAGCCGAGCGTCGCGTCGGTGCTCACGGGTCTCACGCCGTCGACGCATCGTGCGATCACGACCGAGGCGCGCCTCCCGGCGAGCGCCGAGCTCATCAGCGAGACGTTCGACGGCGCGGGCTTCGACACCGCGTCGTTCCTCGCGAACGGTTACGTCTCCGATCGCTTCGGGTTCGATCAGGGCTGGGATCACTACACCAACATGATCCGCGAGGGTCGCTCGACCGAGGCCGAAGACGTCTTCCGCGAGGCGGGCGACTGGATCGAGCAGCACCACTCGGGCCGCTTCTTCGTCTACATCCAGACGATCGATCCGCACGTGCCCTACGACCCGCCGGCGGAGTTCCTCCAGATGTACGACCCGCGCACGGACTACACGGGCCAGGTGCGTCCGCGTCAGACCGGCGAGCTGCTCGAGGCGGCCAAGGGCAACAACCCGCGCGTCGTCTTCGACGAGAGCGACCTGACGCGCCTCCAGGGCCTGCACGACGGCGAGATCAGCTACCACGATCGCGAGCTCGGTCGCTTCATGGAGCGCCTCCAGACGATGGGCGTCGCCGACAACACGCTGCTCGTGATCACCTCGGATCACGGCGAGGAGTTCCGCGATCACGGCAGCTACGGCCACGGCCACAGCGTCTACCAAGAGCTCATCCAGGTGCCGCTGATCTTCCACCGTCCGGGCCTCGTGCCCGAGGGTCGTCGCGTGGCGCAGCCGGTCTCGACGCTCAACCTCTCGCAGACCGTGATCGAGCTCGCCGACGTGCGCGGCCTCCGCGCCGCGGAAGGTCGCAGCCTGGTCGGCGACATGCGCGGTCAGCTGCCGAGCCATCCGGCCCTCGCGTTCACCAACATGCTCGACGACAAGCGCGTGGTGCGCTCGCGCCGCTGGAAGATGGTGCTGAGCGGCATCAACGCGAAGATGTTCGATCTCCAGGCCGACCCGGGAGAGCGCAACGAGATCACGGACCTCACGCGTCACCCGATCGCGGCTCGCTTCCTCCGCATCCACCTCGGTCAGTACCTCGGCTCGCGTGATCGCGGGCACTGGTGGCAGGCGACGCAGCGCGAAGGCGCGACGCTCCAGACCGAGCAGGCCGAGATGGACGACACCATCCGCGCGCAGCTCCGCGCGCTCGGCTACGCCAACTGATCACGCTCCCAGGTCGTTCGAGGCTTCGAACGAGTCACCCCTCCCGCCCGCGGGAGGGGCGGGGGAGCCCCGGTCAGACGTCGAGCCGGAGCTGATCCTCGAGCCAGTCGAGGATCAGCTGGGTCTCGTCGAGATCGGGGATGGGGAACATCGTCGAGGTGGTCGCCTCGACGACCTTCGCGCCCGCGAGATCGTTCGCCACCGCCGCGAGCCGCTCGGACAGCGCGGGGAGGGCGGCCGCGTCCATGCGAGGCAAGAGCACCGCGAAGCGCCGCTTGTACGCGGTCACCATGTCGGTGCGTCGGAGCTTCTCGACGATCGGGTGCGCCATCGATCCGTAGAGGCCCTCTTTCGGCTCGCGCGCGAGCTTGAGGACGACCATGGCGAAGGGCTCGCCGTAGCGCTCGGCGTACGCGCACAGCTCGCGCACGCGCTTGCGGAGGTAGCGACCCTCGACCACGCGATCGAGATCGGGGATGCGCCCGTGGACGGCAGCCTCGACGACGTCGAGCAGATCCTCCGCGCTCCACGTCGCGTTCGGCGCGATCTCTTTGGCCTGGAGCAAGAGACGCCGCACGAACTGCTGCGCGAGGACGGCGTCGTCCTTGAGGGTCGCGAGCTCCGCTTGTTCGAGCGGGTGGAGATCGATGCCGAGACGCTTTGCTGCTTCGGTGACCGTCGTCATCGTCGCGCCCAACATATCACGGCACGATCGGTCGGCGCATCACGGCTCCGCGGCGCTCATCGTGGACTGCGGATCGCGCGTCGCGCGCAGCACGAAGTCCATCGCGTTGTTGCCCGTGTCTTGGCGGTTGCCCGCGCGCTCGTCGGCCCCGCCGGCGCTCATCGACGCGACGGTCGACGCTGCGTTCGCCTTGCGCTCGTAGGAGCCCGCCGATGGCGGTGCGGTCGAGAGCGCGGTGCCCTCACAGATGCTCGCCGCGGCGCCCGCCCAGCACACGCGATCGAGGATCACGCCGCCGTGCTCGAGCGACCACGAGCCGCCGGTGTCCGATGCGCCCATCGTCCACGGCGTGCCATCTGCCGCAGGCGTGCCCGCGTACGTCATGCCCGCGAAGAGGTAGTAGCCACCTGGTGGCAGGCGCACGCCGGCCGGCACCGTCGCGCGTCCGCTGCGCGTGCCGCCCGACGCCGACGTGTAGAACATCTGCGCGCCGCCGATGTCGGCCGTGCGCGTCGACGTGTTGAAGATCTCGACGATCTCGTCGAGCGATCCGGCAGGGCCCGTGTGCGTGAATTCGCTGATCAGCACGATGCCCGCGCAGGCCGCGCCCGTGCACGCGATGCCGCTGTCCGCGGGGACGAACGCGTCCGGGATCACGAACGCATCCGCGGGCGTGAACGCGTCGGGCGTCACGAACGCATCTGCCGGCGTGAACGCGTCGGGCGCGCGGAACGCGTCGGCGCCGGGCACGAACGCGTCGAAAGCGAACGCGTCGGGAGAGAACGCGTCTGCACCGGGCACGAACGCGTCGGGAGAGAGCGCGTCGATGTCGACGACGAACGCGTCGGTGCTGGCGTCGGGCGTCGGTCCCGCGTCGGTCGGCGATCCGGCGTCCACGGGCGTGCCCACGCACGTGCCGCGCAAGCAGTCGACGCCAGGGCCGCACTCGATCCCGAGGCACTCGCTGTTGAGCTCGACCTCGACGTCGACGACCTGGCCCGTCTGGAACGGCGCGCTCACCACGCGCTGGATCACGATCGAGCCCGAGCGGAGGCCCTGCACGGTGAACGTGACGGTGCCGCTCATGCCGGAGCTCTCGGGTCTCACGACGAGCGTCTGCGGGAACGCGGTGCCCATGAGGCTCACGGAGCGAGGCGGCGCGGTCGCGCCGGTGGAGCTGCGCATCTGGATCAACACCGACTCGAGCTCGGTCGGCACGGCGAGGTTCGACCGGATCACGAGCCGCAGCGCCGTGCGATCCGCGCATCCGGCGAGCGCGACGGTCATCGCTGCGAGCGCGAGCGTGGTGAGCATCGCGCGCATCGCGCTCTTCGCGCCTGAGAAGAAAGGACGACTCGAGTGCCGGACATGCATCGCGCCCATCATACCCGACGCGGATGATTCACCTGCGCGCGTCGCGCGGGGAGCTCGAGTCACTGCGCGCGGTAGCGAATCGTTCCTTCGAACGGAACGTCGAGCGCGCCTGCGTCGGGCGAGCGCGGATCGGGGACGTCGCCGATCGTGACGCGTCCCTCGACCCGTGACTGCATGCCTCGCACGAGTCCGTCGGCGACGGCCACGGTGTACGCGCCATCGATGCGCAGCGTGCCCGCGGAGGGGCCATCACCGCCGAGCCCGGAGCCATCGAGCGTGCCGCGCACGGAGATCACGGCAAGCGCGCTCGCTCCGCTGCCTTCGACGCGCACGAGCGTCTGCGTCATCGCGTAGCGCACGCTGCCGCGACCGTCGGGCAGCGGCCGCTCGCCCGCGCTCTCCCACTCTTCGCCGGGCGAGATCGCGCGCTCTGGGTAGGCCAGCGCGTCGAGCAGCGGATCGACCACGGCGCGCAGGAACGCGGCGCGGTCGGCGCCCGCGGTCGACGGGCCGAACATCGCGTCGTCCACGGTTCGGCCGCGCGCGTCGATCACGCTCGTGATCGGCACGTCGCTCGGCGCGAACGGCTCGTCGCGCGCGGGGAGATCACCGAGCGCGAGCCGGTAGCTGCCGCCCGTCGTGCGCGCCGACATCACCGTCGTGCCGTCGGGGCGTCGCTCGACGACGATGCGCTCGTCGTCGTACGTGCCGTCGAGGCGCATCTGTTGCCCGAAGACCGTGGCCTCCGCGTTGATGGTGAGGCTCGTCTGGTAGCGGGCTCCCGCGGGCGGCTGCACGCGCAGCGTGATCGGCCCGAGCGGCTGCTCGTTCGACTGCACGCCGAGCCGCGGCCGCGGCGCTTCGAGCGTCTGCGTGGTGGCGCAGCCGAGCGCGAGCGCTGCGATCACGACGGCGAGGAGACCGCGCCTGATCACGTGCCCCCCGCGACGTCGAACACGTGCGGCCGCTGCGGCGAGGCCTCGAACAGAGCGGCGGCCGCGCGAAGATCGTCACGGATCGCGATGAGGTCGCGGCTGAGCGAGGTGCGCTCTTTCTTCGCGCCTCGGAGCTCCGCGATCTTCTTCTTCGCGCCTGCGATCGTGTAGCCCTCGACCTCGGTCAGCTGCCTCACGAGCCTCGCGATCTCGACGTCGCGCCTTCGGTACTGCCGGTGCGAGCCGCGCGTCTTCATCGGACGCAAGAGGCCGAGCTCGCTCTCCCAGTAGCGCAGCACGTGAGCCTTCACGCCGACGAGCTCGGCGACCTCGCCGATGCGGAAGAACATGCGGTTCGGCAGCGGCGGAAGATCGAGCGCGACAGGAGCGGCCGGCGCGGGCCAGCTGCCGATGTCGCGCGCCGGCGCGCGTCGCGACTCCGCGCGCGCGTCTTGTCGTGGGTCCGGTCGCAGTGGCGGGTTGCGCGGCGCCCCCGCGGGCCCGCGCGCGCTCTGGCTCACGCGTTCTTCCCGCGGACGCGGTGCGGGTTCAGCGTCCCGCGCAGCTTCTCGCTCGCGTAGAAGCGGAGCACGCGGCGCGCGGGGATCTTCGACGTCTGGCCTGTGAGCGGGTTCGTCCACTCACGCTCGACCTTCTCGCGCACGACGAACTTCCCGAAGCCCGAGATCTTGATCTCGCCATCGCCCGTCGCGAGGATCTCCTTCATCGTCTTGAAGACCTCCTCCACCACCTCGGAGGCCTCCTTCTTCGAGAATCCGCCCACCGTCTCGTAGACGTTGTCGATGATGTCGGCCTTCGTCATGCCCGCCGATCGAAACACGGGCCCCACCTGCTCCGCAACAGGCGCGCGCGAGGTACTGCTCGCCCGCGCGGGTGCCCCGACTGGGTCCGCGTTCTGGGCATGATCCGCGCGCGATCAGGCGCGAAGTGTCGCGCCGAACTCAGCGAGTACGTGTGCGATGACGCTCTGCTGAGCCTCGTCGACGCGCCCATCCGTCAACGTCGCCTCTGGGTCGCGGTAGGTGACGCGCAGCGCGAGGCTCTTCCGATCGCTCGCGATCTGAGGGCCCTCGTAGAGATCGAAGATCTCGACGCGCTCGATCAGCGGCCCGCCTCCCTGGCGAATCTTCCGCTCGAAGTCGGCGACAGGCACTTCCTTGCGCACGAGGAACGCGAGGTCGCGCACGACCGCCATCGATCGCGGCAGCGCAGAGACTTGCTTCGGTGCGCGCGCGGCGAGCGCGATGATCACGGGTTCGAGACTGAGTTCGGCGAGGATGGGTCGGGTCACGAGGCCGTGCGCGTCCGCCACGTCGGGATGGATCTCGCCGAGGTGACCGAGCACGCACTCGCCAGCCTGGCCCAGGAGCACGACCTCGGCGGCGCGACGCGGGTGGAGCCACGCGGGCACGCTCGCGGCGACGCGATGCTCGATGCGGAGCGCGAGCGTCTCGAACACACGCTCGAGCGCGCCCTTGCCGTCGTAGAAGTCGACGTTCGGGCCTTCGCCGAGCCACTGATCACGCGCACCGAACGCGACGAGGCCGAGCGAGAGCGTCTCGTCGACGCCGGTCGGTCCGGTGCCCGGCACGTAGCGGCGACCGATCTCGAAGATGCGTCCGCGCGGCGCCTGATGACGCTCCGCGCGCGAGACGTTCGCGAGCAGGCCCGGTACGAGCGACGTGCGCATCACGGATCGCTCTTCGGACAAGGGGTTTGCGAGGGCGATGGCGTCGGTGGAGACGCGCGCGCGCGTCAGATCGGTGGCCGCGAGGAACGTGAAGTTCACGGCCTCGTGGTGACCCGCGGCGAGGGCAGCGCGTCGCACCTGTCGAACGAGGAGCGCGCGGCTCGTCGTCGCGTCGGGACGCGGCTCGGGTCGGAGCAGCAGCGTCGGCACGCGATCGTAGCCGCGCACGCGCGCCACTTCTTCGACGAGATCGATGGCGCGCGTGAGGTCCGGACGGTGCGTCGGCGCCGTCACGCGCCAGCCGCTGTGCTCGCCCGGCGAGATCGCGCAGCCGAGGCCCTCGAGGATCGTGCGCGACTCGACGTCGGTCACGGTCGTGTCGCCGATCGCGCTGCGCACGTAGTCTGGCTCGAGCGCGATGGTCGCGTGCGCGATGCGGCGCGCCTCGGCGTCGACGCCGATCGGCGCGGACACGCCGTCTGCGAGCGTCGTGAGCAGCGAGAGCGCACGTCGCTGCGCCATCACGATGCCGGACGGGTCGACGCCGCGCTCGAAGCGATGGCTCGACTCGGTGTGGATGCCGTGGCGGCGCGAGGTGCGGCGCACCGATCGCGGGTCGAACCACGCGACCTCGAGCAGCACGTTCTTCGTGCCTGCGCGCACAGCCGTCTCGGAGCCGCCCATCACGCCCGCGAGCGCCACGGGCTTGCTCGCATCGGCGATCACCAGATCGTCGTCGCTGAGCGTGCGCTCCGTTCCGTCGAGGAGCGCGATGCGCTCGCCGGCGCGCGCGAGCCGCACCTCGATGCGCTGGCCGTCGAGTCGATCGAGATCGAACGCGTGGATCGGCTGTCCGAGCTCGAGCAATACGAGGTTCGTCACGTCGACGACGCGGTCGATCGATCGCTGACCGAGCACGTGCAGCCGATGCCGCAGCCAGAACGGCGACGGACCGACGACGATCCGCTGGAGCACCGTGCCGACGTAGCGCGCGCAGCGATCCGCTGCGGCGATGAGGATCGGCGCGACCATCGGCACGCCTTCGACGGGCGCCACGAGGCTCGCCGTCTCGCCCGAGTGCCCCGTGCCGCTGTCGATCACGGGCAGCGCGCTCGTGCCGCGCGGCGCCTCGGGCAGCACCGAGAGGAGCTTCGACGGGAGCAGCATGAGGCGCGGGGCGAACGGCTTGCCGAAGAGCACCGTGATCTCGCGCGCGAGGCCGAGGTGACCGAGACAGTCGGGGCGGTTCGGCGTGAGCGAGAGGTGGAGGATCTGATCCTTCAGCTCGAGCGCGACCGCCGCGAGCGCGCCGGGCTTGCCCGGATCGTCCTCACCGAGGACGAAGATTCCGTCGTGATCCGCGCCGATCCCGAGCTCTTTCTCGCTGGCGAGCATGCCCTCCGAGCGCACGCCCGCGACCTCGCGCGCCTCGATGCGCAGCCCACCGGGCAGCACCGCGCCGACGTCGACGAGCACGACGCGCGAGCCCGGCGACGGCACGTTCGGCGCGCCGCACACGACCTCGCGCGTCCCGCTGCCGTCGAACACCGTGACGAGCGTGAGCTTGTCCTTGGTGGGATGCGGCCGCTTGCCGCGGACCTCCGCGATCACCACGCGCTCGAGGCCTTCTCCGGTGCGCTCGATCGCCTCGACCTCGAGGCCTGCGCGCGTGAGGCGCTCGGCGATCTCGTCGGCGCTCGCGTCGATGCCGCTCAGCTCGCGGAGCCAGTTGCAGGATGCCTTCATGTCGGTACCTCGAAGCGGTCAGTTCGGGACGAGCGTCACAGCTGCTCGAGGAAGCGGACGTCGTTCTCGTAGAGCATGCGGATGTCGCGGATCCCGTGGCGCAGCATCGCGATGCGATCGATGCCCATGCCCCACGCGAAGCCGCTCCACTCGCTCGGATCGACGCCGCACGACTCGAAGACCACGGGGTGGATCGAGCCGCAGCCGAGCACCTCGATCCAGCCCGTCTGCTTGCAGGTGCGGCACGCGAGCGTGCGCGCGGTCTGCGCTTCGCTTCCGGGCTCGACCCACGCGCGACAGAACGTGCAGCCGATGTCGAGCTCGCCGCCGGGCTCGACGAACGGGAAGTAGCTCGGTCGGAAGCGCACAGGCACGTCCGAGCCGAACGTGCGCTTGAGGAACGTCGTGAGGACGCCCTTGAGGTGCGCGAACGAGACGTTCTTGTCGACGAGGAAGCCATCGATCTGATGGAACATCGGCGAGTGCGTCGCGTCGTCGTCGCGGCGGTACACGGTGCCGGACGCGACGACCGCCATCGGCGGCTTTCGCGCGAGCATCTCGTGCACCTGGATCGCCGTCGCGTGCGTGCGGAGGACGACGCCCTCGTCGCCATCTTTGGCGGTGCGGCCCTTCACGAAGAAGGAGTCCTGCATGTCCGTCGCGGGGTGATCGGGGGGAAAGCCGAGGCGCCCGAAGTTGTACTCGGCGAGCTCGATCTCGCGGCTCTCGGAGATCTCGAAGCCGAGCGAGGCGAAGACGTCCAGCAGCTCCTCGATCGTCTTGCTGATCGGGTGCTGTCCTCCGGGTCGCGTGCTGCGTCCCGGGAGGGACACGTCGAGCTGCGGACCCGAGAGCTCGGCCTCGCGGATCGACCGCGCGATCGCCCCGAGGCGCGCGTCGAACGCAGACTGGATCGCCTGCTTCACCTGGTTCGCGCGTTGGCCGAGCTCCTTGCGGCGATCGCCGGGCAGCTTCGGCATCAGCTTCAAGAGCGCGGTCAGGTCGCCCTGCGGGCCCGCGAGCTTGGCGTTGGCGGCGCGCAGCGCGTTCTCGTCGGCGCACGCGTCGAACGTCGCGCTGACGTCGCCTCCGAGTCGCGCGAGGCCTGCTTCGAATTCCTGAACGGCGTCGGACATGTCCACTCCCTAGCTCGGAACGAAACAGCCTCGAAACGAAACAACCCCGGCTCGTGGAAGCCGGGGCTGGGACGACTGAAGCCCGGGTCAGACCGCGTGCAAGCGGGGCTGGGGCCCCGCGCGCAGCATTCGCGGAAGCGAATGGAGGGGGAGGGGCCCCGGCGTACGCCGGGGAGGGTCCGCTCGGACCCTCGGAAGAAGACTATCGCGCGGCGTCGACGACGGCCTTGAAGCCACCCGGATCGCGGAGCGCGAGGTCCGCGAGGATCTTGCGATCGAGGCCGATGTTCGCGGCCTTGAGCTTGTTGACGAGCTTGCTGTAGCTCACGCCGAGGGCGCGGGCGCCAGCGTTGATGCGGGCGATCCACAGCTTGCGGAACGCGCGCTTCTTCTCGCGGCGGTGACGGTAGGCGTCCTGCCAGCCGTTGCGCACCTGCTCCTGGGCATCCGTGAAGATGCGGCCACGGGCGCTGTAGTAGCCGGAGGCGTGCTTGAGGACACGGTTGCGGCGGCGACGCGCCTTGAATCCACGTTTTGCGCGGGGCATCGAAACTCTCCTTACACGAGCGAAATCAGGGAACCGGCAAGCGGGGTTGGGGCCCCGCGCGCAGCGTCCGGCAGCGAAGCGATGCGCCGGACGGCCGGGTCTGGGGCGGAGCCCCAGGAAAAGTCAGCGCCCGTAGGGCAGCATGCGCTTGAGGATGTGCTCGTGCGTGGGCGAGCACATCGAGTGCTTGCGGAGCCGACGCAGGCGGTTGGCGCTCTTGCCGCGCATCATGTGTCCGAGGCCTGCGGTGCCGCGGCGAACGCGGCCCGAGCCCGTGATCCAGCAGCGCTTCTTGGTGCCGCTGTGGGTCTTCATCTTCGGCATGGAACGATCCTCCACTTGGGAAGCGACCACCAGGAATGGTGATCGAACGCTGGAAACCAGAGGGACTAGCCCACGGTCCGGCGCGGGGGAGCGGAGGTGTAGGCGGACCCATTCGGGTCGTCAAGCAAGACCTCCGTCTCCAAGGCGACGACGACCCTCGACACTGCCGAGGCGTTGCGGCAAATGACCTCGCCGATGCCCGCGCGCAAGTTCCTCGAGGCCCTCCGTGATGCTCCGCTCGTGTTCGATGGAGCGATGGGGACGATGCTCTACGAGCGCGGTGTCCTCTACACGCAGAGCTTCGACGCGCTCTGCCTGGGACGCGAGGATCTCGTGCGCGCGGTGCACCTCGAGTACCTGAAGGCGGGCGCGCAGGTCCTCCAGACCAACACGTTCGGCGCCAACCGCGTGCGCCTTGCGACGCACAACCTCGAGCGCGATCTCGCTGCGATCAACCGCGCAGGCGTGCGGATCGCCCGTGAGGTCGCGGACACCAAGGGCGCGTACGTCGCGGGCTGCATGGGCCCCACGGGTCTCTTGCTGAAGACGGTCCCGAAGACCGAATACGCGCGCCTCACGGATGCCTTCCGCGAGCAGGCCGAGGCGCTCCTGATCGTGGAAGAAGGCGAGCCGCGCGTCGACGTGATCGTGCTCGAGACGTTCCGCCAGACCGAAGAGATCCACCTCGCGCTCGACGCCGTGCGCGCGGTGATCGCGACGCTCCCGAGCGAGCTGCGCGTGCCCGTGATCGCGTCCGTGTCGTTCGACACGTTCGGCACCATGGCCGATGGCCTCGCGCCCGCCGACGTCGCGAAGCGCCTCGCGGAGTGGGGCGCCGACGTGATCGGCGTGAACTGCGCCGATGGCCCTGCGGGCGTCTACGAGACGTCCAAGCAGATGCTGAACGTCGGCCTGCCGGTGATCGCGCAGCCGAACGCGGGCTTGCCGCATCGCGTGGATGGCCGCTTCGCCTACATGGCGACGCCCGATTACTTCCTCGTCTACGCGCGCCGCATGCTGAAGGCCGGAGTGCGGGCGATCGGCGGCTGCTGCGGCACGACGCCCGAGCACATCCGTCAGATGGCGGCCTCGGCGCGCATGCTCGCGGCGACGATGGACGACGGCACGGGCGAGGCCGAGCCTCACGAGGCCACGGGCGCCCGCATCGCCGAGGGCGTGCGCGTGATCCCGCTCTCCGAGAAGGGGCGCATCGGCGAGAAGATCGCGGCGCGGAAAGAGCTCCTGATCTCGGTCGAGGTGAACCCGCCGGCGGGCCTCTCCCTCGAGAAGGCGCTCGACGTCGCGCGCATGCTGCGCGACGGCGGCGTCGACGTGATCAACGTGGCGGACGGCGCGCGCGCGACGGCGCGCATGGGCAACTTCGTCCTCTGTCATCGCATCCAGCAGGAGCTCGGCATGCCCGCGCTCATGCACCTCACGACGCGTGATCGAAACGTGCTCGGGCTCGTCGCGCACCTCCTCGGATGCCACGAGCTCGGCGTCCACAACCTCGTCGTGATCACGGGCGACCCGCCGAAGATGGGCGACTTCCCCGACGCGACGGCCGTCTACGACCTCGACTCGATCGGCCTCTTGCGCTTGGTGAACGGCCTGAACCGCGGCTTCGATCCCGGCGGCAAGCCGCTCGGCGGCGCCACGCGCTTCTTGTGCGCGACGGGAGCGGAGCCCGCGGCCCACGACTACGAGCGCGAGATCAAGCGCTTGCGACAGAAGATCGAGGCCGGCGCGGACATGGTGATGACGCAGCCCGTCTACGATCCCGCCGTGCTCGAGCGCTTCCTCGGCGACGTGGCCGATCTCGACGTGCCGGTGCTCGTGGGCATCCTGCCGCTCGCGAGCCACAAGAACGCGGAGTTCCTCCACAACGAGGTGCCCGGCATGAGCGTGCCGCTCGCGATCCGCGAGCGCATGCGCAAGGCGGGACCGGGTGAGGCGGGCCGGAAAGAGGGCGTCGCGATCGCGCGCGAGATGCTCGAGGCCGTGAAGGATCGCGTGCGCGGCGCCTACATCATGCCGCCGCTCGGTCGCTACGAGCTCGCGCTGCGCGTCATCGAAGGGATCGTGCGATGAGCCGCGCGATCCGTGCGATCGGGCTCGCGGCGATCTGCGCGCTCGGTGGCATCGGCTGCTCGGGCGCGCGCTGTCCGGCGCCCACGCTGCGATTCTCCGAGGCCGACGCCGTGGTCCATCACCACACGCAGCTGCTCGCGTGGGCCGAGAACCTCCGCGCGGAGGCGCGCGTCGATCGACGTGAAGCGGGCGCGCCCGCCGAGCGCGCGCGGCTCCGCGGCACCGTGCTCATGCTCGCGCAGCGCCCCGATCGCGTGCGCTTCGACGCGATGACGCAGTTCGGTCCGGCCGCCACGCTGACGAGCGACGGCGAGAGCTTCGCGCTCATGGATCTGCGAGAGAACCGCTTCTTCGTAGGACCTTCGTGCGCCGAGAACATCGCGCTCCTGCTCGGCGTGCCGATGGAGGCCGAGGACATCGGTCGCGTGCTCTTCGGCGAGGCGCCGGAGATCGAGGCGGTCGATCGCAGCGTGGTGTGTGAAGGCGGCGCGTACCGCGTGACCCTTCGCGCGGCCGACGGCACCACGCAGGAGCTCGTCTACGAGATCCGCAGCAGCGACGCGGACAGCGCGCCGGAGGCTCAGCGGCTTCGCTTGCGCGAGACCGTCGTGCGCGACGCACAGCAGGCGACGCGCCTCCGCATCCGCTGGGACGACCACCGCTTCGTCGTCGATCCGCGGAGCACGACGAGCCCGCAAGAAGGCCTCGCGCTGCCGTACCGCGTGCAAGTGGAGCTCCCTGCCGACGGCGTCGACACGCTCGTCCGCTTCGAGCGCATCGAGATCAACGTCGAGCTTCCCGATGGCGTGTTCACGCAGGAGGCGCGCCCGGGCCTCGCCGTCGAGCCCGTCGAGTGCGGCGCGCTCTGACCCGCCCCTGGTAGGCTCCGCGCCGTGAGCTTCGCGCTTCGCGTGCGTGACCTCGTCACGACGTTCGCCACCGACGCGGGTGACGTGCGCGCGGTGGATGGCGTGTCGCTGACGCTCGAGGCGGGCAAGACGCTCGGCCTCGTCGGCGAGAGCGGCTGCGGCAAGAGCGTGACGGCGCTCTCGATCATGGGGCTCTTGCCCGAGCACGCCGCGTTCCTCGAGTCGGGCTCCATCGAGGTGTCCGGCAAGGAGGGCGTTCGTGATCTCGCCACGCTCGACGAGCCCGCCCTCGCGAAGATCCGTGGCCGTGAGCTCTCGATGATCTTCCAGGATCCGATGAGCTCGCTGAACCCGATGATGACCATCGGAGATCAGCTCGCCGAGGGGCTGATCGCGCACCGAGGTCTCTCTCGCGAGGCCGCGCGCGCTCGCTCGATCGAGGTGCTGAAGAAGGTCGGCATCGCCGCACCTCACGAGCGGCTCGACGCGTACCCCCACCAGCTCTCGGGTGGGATGCGGCAGCGCGTGATGATCGCGATCGCGATCGCGTGCGAGCCCCGCGTGCTCGTCGCCGACGAGCCGACGACCGCGCTCGACGTGACCATCCAGGCGCAGGTGCTCGAGCTGCTCTCGGCCCTCCAGGCCGAGCTCGGCATGGCGATGCTGCTGATCACCCACGACCTCGCCGTGGTGTCCGAGACGGCCGAAGAGATCGCGGTGATGTACGCGGGCCGCATCGTCGAGCGCGGACCGACCGCGCGCGTGCTCGAGTCGCCGCTCCACCCGTACACGCGCGGCCTCTTGCGATCGATCCCTTCGCGCGCCGTGAGACCTGGCGCGTCGAAGGAAGAGCGCGCGCGGCTGCGCCTGCCGACGATCGCTGGCTCCGTGCCTGCCCTCGGACGCTGGCCGCGCGGCTGTCGATTTGCGGATCGCTGCGACGACGTGATCGCGCGCTGTCGCGAGGAATCGCCAGATCTCGCGGCCGTCTCGGGGAGCGCGCGGGACGGTGAGGTCGCGTGCTTCGTCGCGCACGCCGTCGTCGCGAACGCGGCGGCGGGCGAGGCCTCGTCGTGAGCGAGGTGTTGCTCGACGTTCGAGGTCTGACGAAGGACTTCGAGAGCGGGGGAGGGGTCTTCGACGGACCGCGTCGCGTCGTGCGCGCCGTCGACGACGTGTCGTTCACGCTCGCGCCCCGCGAGACGCTCGGGATCGTCGGCGAGAGCGGATGCGGCAAGACGACGCTGGGCAAGCTCGTGCTGGCGCTGATCCGCGCCACGAGCGGCACGGTGACGTTCGATGGAAAGAACGTGCTCGCGCTCCAGCCACACGCGCTCCGCGCGATGCGCCGAGAGATGCAGGTGGTGTTTCAGGATCCGATGAGCGCGCTCAACCCGCGTATCACCGTCGGCACTGCGGTCGCCGAGCCGATGCGTGTGCACGGCCTCGTCACACGTGACCGCGAGACCGACGAGGCGCTCGCGCTCCTCCGGCGCGTGGGCCTCGGCAGCGAGCACCTCGCGCGCTATCCGCACGAGCTGTCGGGCGGGCAGCGTCAGCGCGTGGTGATCGCCCGCGCGCTCGCGGTGAAGCCGCGCTTCCTCGTGTGCGACGAGCCCGTCGCCGCGCTCGACGTGTCCGTGCAGGCGCAGGTCGTGAACCTCTTGCGTGATCTGTCGGACGAGCTCGGCCTCTCGTACCTGTTCGTCGCGCACGATCTCTCGGTCGTTCGCCTCGTGAGCCAGCGGATCGCGGTCATGTACCTCGGCCGCATCGTCGAGCTCGCGGAGACCGAGGCGCTCCACCGTGCGCCGCTCCATCCGTACACGCGCGCGCTCTTGTCTGCCGTTCCGTCGATCGACGCGGCCACGAAGAAGACGCGCCTCGTGCTCGCGGGCGAGCCGCCGAGCCCGAGCGATCCGCGGCACCAGCGGGGCTGCGGGTTCGCGCCGCGCTGCCCCGAAGCGCGTGCGGGTCTCTGCGACGTGAAGCGGCCCGAGCTACGCGAGGTCACGCGCGACGACGTGACCCGACAGGTGGCCTGTCACCTCGTCGAGTGATCAGCCCAGCGCGATCAACCCAGCGCGCCCTTGGCTTCTTCGACCGTGACGCGGCCCGCCTTCACGAGCTCGCGCAGGTGCATCTCGAAGGTCTGCATCATGTAGGGATGCGAGCCGCGCTCCATGATGTCCTTGAGCGACGGATTGCCCTCGGGCTTTCGCAGCGACTCGCGCGCGGTCGGCGTGACGACGAGCACCTCGACGACGAGACAGAGGCCGCCGTCGGCAGCGGGGATCAGGCGCTGCGCCACGATCGCCTTGAGGTTGTCGGCGAAGCGCTCGCGCGTCTCCTGCACGGACTGGCCCGAGAGCGCGAGCACGCGACCGATCGTGCGCTGCACGTCGGGCGTGTGGAGCGTCGAGAGCACGAGGTGTCCGGTCTCGGCGGCCTTGAGGCCGATGTCCATCGTCTCTTCGTCACGGATCTCGCCGACGAGGATCACGTCGGGATCTTGGCGGAGCGCGGCGCGGAGCGCGTGCGCGAAGCCGGGCGTGTCGATGCCGACCTCGCGCTGCGAGATCGAGCCGAGCGAGTCCGCGTGGATGAACTCGATAGGATCCTCGACGGTGACGACGTGCACGCGACGCGTCTGGTTGATGAGACCGATCAGCGCCGCGAGCGTGCTCGACTTGCCGTTGCCCGCGGCCCCGACGACGAGCACGAGGCCGCGCTCCATGCTCGCGAACGTCGCGACCACGGGCGGTACGCCGAGCTCCTCGAACTGCGGGATCTTGAGCGGGATCGCGCGGAGGGCGATCGCGAGCGTGCCGCGCTGACGGTAGACGTTCACGCGGTAGCGGCCGACGCCGGGCACGCCGTAGCTCGAGTCGAACTCTTGGAGATCGTCGAGCGTGCCCTTGAAGCGCGATTTCTTGAGGATGACGTCGGCGAGCTCCCGCGTGTGCTGCGGCAGGAGCTTGTCGCCCTGCAGGTAGTGCAGATCACCCGCAACGCGGAAGGCCGGGGGTTGCCCGACCTTCAGGAGGATGTCGCTCGCGTTGTACTGCTGCCCCTTGCGGAGGAGCGAGTGAAGCGTCGATTCGTCCATGGCGCGCCGACTCTACCAGGACCGTCCGCTCGCTCGCAGAATCTCGGTCACTCGTGATCGCGACGGCGGATCACGATGGTGTTCATGTGCTCGCTCGACTCGAAGCGGCCACGGTATCCGGTCGCCTCGGCCATCGTCTCGAAGGGACCGATGCGCACGCGGTACATCGTGCCGCGGCCCTCGACCGTCGCCTGCATCACGAACGCGCGGTGGCCACGCGCACGGAGACCGGACGCGAACGCCTGCGCGCCGTCGGCGCTGTCGTACGAGATGACCTGGAGGGTGAACTCGCCGTCGTGACCTTCGCGCGCCGGCTCGGTCACGCGGGTGGTCGGGAACGCGCTCTGGACGAGCTCGTCGTGGAGCGCGACGCGCGCGATGTCCGTGCCTTCGGTCGCGGCGACAGCGGCCGGGAGCATCTCGGGCAGGTGCTCCATCGACGGCATCGCGGCGACGGGCATCGCGCCCTGATCCATGCCGAGCGAGTCCGGGTGCGCGGCCTCGGCGGCGGCTGCGGCGAGCGCCGCGGCGATGTCCGGCGGATCCTCGGTGAGCTGCTCGGGGAACGACAGCGCGACGCGATCGA
Source organism: uncultured Sandaracinaceae bacterium (assembly GCA_964502175.1). GTDB lineage: Bacteria > Myxococcota_A > Polyangia > Polyangiales > Sandaracinaceae > JAFLCL01. The sequence continues at coordinate 195,839 of CAZCVE010000006.1, read as the reverse complement.
CCGACGGCGGCGCGGTCTCCTCGTCGTCGATGACCTGCGGCGAGCCCGCGGCCGGGTGGCCCTGGGTGCGACCGATCGCGTCGAGGCGCGCGAGCGGATCGGTGTCGCCGGTCTCGGCAGACGCCGAGGTGGGGCCGAGCTGGAAACACAGGGCGAGGACGAGGAGGACGGTGACGCCCCCCGCGAGCCCGTACAGCGCCCAGCGCTGGGTCGTGGCGTCCTGCTCGTCGGCGTGCTCACGGATGAGGTTCAGATCGCGCATCGTGCCGTCCATGGCTCCTCCAGGAGTCCAGTTGCTACCTGTATACGCATGTAAGACATGTGAGATCCTGGAGCAAAAAAACGGACCTGTAGGCCCGGAGCGCGGGCACGCGTTCACGCGGCTCGTTCCGTGGCAAGCGCTCACCCCGCGCCCGCAGGCCCCCAGCCGCCGTGCGCTCGACCCGCAGGATCCGTTGCGAATCAGGGCGCGGGGACGATGGCGGTCGTGTGCTGCCCGCCGTCCATCGTGGTCATCTGCCAGACCTCGAGCGTGTGCCCGACATCGGCCTCGATGCGCATGGCGTAGCGACCCGCGCCGTCGGCCCGACCGATGACGCCCGCGTCGGTGTCGAGGTTGAGCGCGAACACGTAGGCGTCCGGGAGCGCCTCGCCCGTCACGTCGACCACACCCGTCGCGTCCGGCGTCGAGAGCAGCGCGGTCGGCGGCGGCAGGGGCAGGGTGGGCCCGTAGCAACCGCTCGAGAGAGGTCCGAGGGCCAGCGGACCGAGGGTCAGAGCGAGGCCGAGGGCGAGGGCACGAAGGGCTCGAGACATGGATGCTCCGACCGCAGACCAGCAAGGCTCGATCCGCGCGACGCGTGGACCACGAGCAAGCAACGCAAACGGCTGAGTGTCAACGCCGTTGGCGCTGCTCGCGGGCTGGTCGCGCACGCGTACGCGTACGCGTACGCGTGCACGCGCGCGTAGTAAGAGGTGTGGAGCGGAGGGCCGGCGTGTTAGCCTGCGCGCCCTTTCAGCGCGGCCCGTCTGCATCACGCCGCGCGCGGAAGAGTGCCAGGAGCAACACGATGGCGTCCCCGCAGATCGTTCCGGTCCCGATCGATGACGAGATGGTCTCGTCGTATCTCGCCTACTCGATGAGCGTCATCGTCGGGCGAGCGATCCCCGACGTGCGTGATGGCCTCAAGCCCGTGCACCGCCGCGTGCTGTATTCGATGCACGAGCAGGGCGTGCGCGCGAACGCGTCGTACAAGAAGTCCGCGCGCATCGTCGGCGACGTGCTCGGCAAGTATCACCCGCACGGCGACTCGGCGGTGTACGAGGCCCTCGTCCGCATGGCGCAGGACTTCTCGCTCCGTTACCCGCTGGTGGACGGACAAGGGAACTTCGGCTCGGTGGACGGCGATCCGCCTGCGGCCATGCGTTACACGGAGGTCCGCATGTCGCGGATCGCCTCCGACTTGATGGCCGACATCGAGAAGGAGACGGTCGACTTCCGACCGAACTTCGACGACTCCGAGCAAGAGCCGAGCGTGCTCCCGAGCCGCGTGCCGAACCTGCTCGTGAACGGCAGCTCCGGCATCGCCGTCGGCATGGCGACGAACATCCCGCCGCACAACGTGCGCGAGATCATCGACGCGGCGATCCGCATCATCCGTCGGCCTTCCGTCACGATCGACGAGCTCATGGTCGACGAGGGCGAGTACCTCGGGGTGAGGGGCCCGGACTTCCCGACGGCGGGCTTCGTCTACGGAACCTCGGGCATCCGTCAGTACTTCACCACGGGCCGTGGCCGCCTCGTGATGCGCGCGCGAGCGAGCGTGGAGCCGCTGGCGGGAAAGAGCGATCGCGAGATGATCGCGATCACCGAGATCCCGTACCAGGTCAACAAGGCCGACCTGGTGAAGAAGATCGCGGAGCTCGTGCGCGAGAAGCGCATCGAGGGCATCAGCGAGCTGCGCGACGAGTCGAGCCGCGAGGGCATGCGCGTCGTCATCGAGCTCAAGCGCGACGTGCCCGGTCAGATCGTGCTGAACCAGCTCTACCAGCTCACCGCGCTCCAGAGCACGTTCGGCGTCATCAACCTCGCGATCGTCAACGGACAGCCGCAGGTCCTCGATCTCAAGCAGACGCTCCAGCAGTTCATCGCGCACCGCCGCGAGGTCGTCACGCGCCGCACGCGCTACGACCTCAAGCAGGCGCTGGCGCAGCGCGAGATCGTCGAGGGTCTCGGCATGGCCACGACCGAGGTCGACCTCGTCGTGCGCACCATCCGCGAGTCGCGCGATCCCGAGGAGGCGCGCGGCCGCTTGATGAAGCTGCCGCTGCGCGGCCTCGAAGAGTTCGTGCGCCGCGCGGGGCGTCCCGAGGCCGAGATCGAGAAGGCCAAGGCGCGACGCGAGTACTTCCTCAGCGAGCGTCAGGCCAAGGCGATCCTCGAGATGCGCCTCTCGCGCCTCACCGGGCTCGAGCGCGAGAAGCTCGCGTCGGAGTACGGCGAGCTGTCCGATCTCATCGCGCGGCTCGAGGCGATCCTCGCGAGCGAGAGCCTCTTGCTCGACGTGATCATCGGCGAGCTCCGCGAGGTCCGCGAGAAGTACGGCGACGACCGCAAGACCGAGATCGTCCAGGCCGAGGGCGACATCTCGATGGAGGATCTGATCGCCAACGAGCCGATGGCCGTGACGGTCACGCACACCGGCTACGTGAAGCGCACGCCGCTCACGGAGTACCGCGCGCAGGGCCGCGGCGGAAAGGGCGCGAGGGCCGCGGAGCTCAAGGAAGAAGACTTCGTCACCTCGCTCTTCGTCGCGAACGCGCACGCCGATCTCGTGTTCATCAGCGACAAGGGCCGCGCGTACACGAAGAAGGTCTACGAGATGCCGCAGGGCGCGCGCACGGCGCGAGGCCGTCACGCGAACAACCTGCTCGGGCTCGATCAGAGCGCGAACGAGCGCATCCGCGTGATCGTGCCGGTGGAGAAGTACGGCGACGACAAGTACCTGCTCACGCTCACGCGCAACGGCACCGTGAAGCGCACGGCGCTGTCGGCGTACGAGAGCATCCGATCGAGCGGCATCATCGCGGTGCAGATCGACGACGACGATCAGCTGCTCGAGGCGAAGATCGTGACCGACAAGAGCGAGGTGCTCATCGGCACGGCGCGCGGCATGTCGATCCGGTTCGACGTCTCGGACGTGCGCCCGATGGGACGGGACACGCGCGGCGTGCGCGGCATCGATCTGCGCGAGGGCGACTTCGTCATCGGCATGGACGTGATCGAGGATCTCGCGACACAGCAGGTGCTCTGCATCAGCGCGAACGGCTTCGGAAAGCGCACGCCGCTCTTGAAGCCCGTGGGCGAGGTCGCCGCGGCCGGTGAGGCGATCGAGGGCCGCGTGAGCGAGCCGCCGGCGCCGAGCGACGGACCCGTGAGCGAGCCCGCCAACGAGACCGAAGAGCGCGCGAGCTGGCGCAAGCAGAGCCGCGGTGGCCTCGGCGTGCTCGCGATGGACGCGTCGGAGCGCAACGGCAACCTCGTCTCGCTGCGCGTCGTGCGGCCCGAGGGGCAGATCATGGTCATCACCAACGGCGGCCAGATCATCCGCACGCACATCGCGCAGGTGCGCGAGGCAGGCCGCAACACGCAGGGCGTGCGCATCCTCCGCGTGAGCGATGGCGAGCACGTCGTGGCCGTGGAGCCCGTGGCGGACGACGACGTGGCGGCGGTGCCCGAGCTCGCTGCCTCAGCGGGTGATGTCCCGGCCGATGCCGTCGGTGTCGTCGAGGCCACGCCAGAGGTCTCGAGCGATCCCGTCTCGACCGACCCTGTCTCGACCGACCCTGTCTCGACCGATCCTGTCTCGACCGATCCGGGCGGCGGCGACGCGAGCTGAGGTCGCATGAGCGGAGCACCGACGCGGAGCGAGCGATACCTCGACGAGCTCCGCGTCGAGTTCCCGCGCCTTCGCATCGTGAAGAAGGCGAGCGATCGGCTGTCGATCGTGCTCGATCGGCTGCTCCGCGTCGCCACGTTCGGCGGTCAGCGCGCGTACATGACGCGCTACACGACCGTGATCGGGCACACCATCTACACGCCGGAGTCGTGGGACACGCGCAGCGACGACGAGCGGTACATCACGCTCCGACACGAGGCGGTGCACCTCAGACAGCTGAGGCGCATGGGCTTCGTGCGGATGGCGCTGTACTACGGAGTCGTCTTCTTTCCGGTCGGGCTCGCGTACGGCCGCGCGCGCATCGAGTGGGAGGCGTACGCGGACACGCTGCGCGCGAACGCCGAGGTGTACGGGATGAAGCACGCGCGCTCGAAGGCGCTGCGCGAGCACATCGTCAGTCAGTTCACCTCGGCGGCGTACCTGTGGATGTGGCCGTTCCGAGCGCAGGTGAACCGCTGGATCGACGACGAGCTCGCCCGCATCGCCGAGAATCCGCCGGTGCTCAGGGCATCGGGCGAGAGAGAGAGTTGACGATCGCGGAAGCGGTCGTGTTTCTGTAGGATGCCGAGCCCACGATGTCCTCTCCGCCCGTCCTCGGAATCGATCTGGGCACCACCAACTCCGTCGTCGCCGTCGCGGACGGCACGCGGGTGCAGGTGCTCGTGGACGCGGAGGGAAACCGGCTCGTTCCGTCGGTGGTCTCGTTCCATCCGCAGGGCGACGTGCTGGTCGGGTATGCCGCGCGCGAGCGACGACTGCTGGACGCGAAGAACACCGTCTACTCGGTGAAGCGCCTGATCGGGCGTCCGTACGACTCGCCCGAGGTGGTGCGCGCGAGACAGCGCTTCGCGTTCGAGCTCGTCGAGGGTGCGAACCGGAGCGTGCAGGTGCGCGCGCGCAACGAGACGTACACGCTCCCCGAGATCAGCGCGTTCGTGCTGCGCGAGGTGCGACGCATCGCCGAGCAGGCCATCGGTCAGGAGTGCAACCGCGCGGTGATCACCGTGCCCGCGAACTTCAACGAGCTGCAGCGCGCGGCGACGAAGGCCGCGGGCAAGGTCGCGGGGCTCGAGGTGATGCGCATCCTCAACGAGCCCACGGCCGCGGCGCTCGCGTACGGCTATGGCCGCGCGCGCGACAGCTCGCCGCGCGCGGGGCGTGAGCGCATCGCGGTGTACGACTTCGGCGGCGGCACGTTCGACGTGACGATCCTCGAGCTCGCGGGCGACGTGTTCGAGGTCATGTCGACTGCGGGCGACACGTTCCTCGGCGGCGACGACATCGACGTGCTCGTCGCCGAGCAGATGGCGGGCGCCTTCCTCGATCACCACCGCTTCGATCCGCGCAACGACGCGCAAGCCTACGAGCGCCTGCGCGCCGCAGCGGAGTGGTCGAAGTGTCAGCTGACCGGTGAGCCGGAGGTGCACCTCCGCGTCGAAGAGCTCGCGTACGGCGACTCGGGGCAGTCGCTCGATCTCACGTTCGGTCTCTCGCGCACCGCGCTCGAGAAGCTCGCGCGTCCGCTCGTCGAGCGATCGTTCGCGGTGTGCGACGAGGCGATGCGCATCGCGGGCATCGCTGCGACGCAGCTCGACAGCGTGATCCTCGTCGGTGGCACCACGCGCATGCCGCTCGTGCGCCAGATGGTGAAGGACTACTTCGGTATCGAGCCGCAAGCGAGCATCGATCCCGACCTCGTCGTGTCGCAAGGCGCGGCCCTCCAAGGCTTCTCGCTGCGCGCAGACCGCGGCTCGATGCCGCCTTCGAAGGCGGTCGCGCGCGTCGCGCTCAAGAAGGCGGGGAGCGCGAGCGACGCCAAGCGCGAGCAGCGTCGCGAGGAGATCAAGAAAGAGATCGCGGCCGTTCGCCCGAAGCAGCCGGCGTTCGCGCCGCGCGAGGCGCCGCCTCCGGTCCCGCGCCCCGTGTCGGTGCCGCTGCCGCCTCCGTCGCTGCCGCCGTCGGGCGAGTTCCTCCCCGACGACGCGCCGACGCGCGCGAAGGCGAGCCCGTTCTCGCTCGCGAGCGACGACGCACCGACGGTCGCGAAGGCCAGCGCGTTTCCGTCCTCGCCGCCGATGGACGCGCCGACGCGCGCAGGGCCGAGCCCGCTCGACGTCTCGTCGTTGCCCTCGTCGCCGCCGCCGCCGTCGATCCCTGCGCCTCCGCTGCCGTCGCGCGGGAGGGTCGCTTCGCAGCCGATGCCCACCCCGCCCGTGGTGGTGCAAGCGCCCGCTGTCGTCACCGGACGAAGCGTGTCCGTCGGCGAGCGCGCGAGCCGTGCACCCGCGCGACCTGCGCCGCCGGCCGCACCGCCGTCGCGCGCGCCCGAGCTCTCGGTGCCTGCGTTCCCAGGACTGACGGATGAGTTCCCGCCGCCCGTGCCGGAGCCGCTCGACGACTGGGCGCAGAGCGCCGCCGTGCCCGCGCCCGCCGCGCAGCAAGCGCCGGCGTGGCCGCAGCAACAGC
>CAZCVE010000006.1:19988-189314 GCA_964502175.1 uncultured Sandaracinaceae bacterium | reverse complement strand
CGGCGCAGCAAGCGCCTGCGTGGCCGCAGCAACAACAGCCCGCACAGCAGAGCGGCTGGCCGCAGCAACAGCCGGCGCAGCAAGCGCCTGCGTGGCCGCAGCAACAACAGCCCGCACAGCAGAGCGGTTGGCCTCAGCAACAACAGCCCGCGCAGCAGGCGCCCGCGTGGCCTCAGCAACAACAGGCCGCGCAGCAGAGCGGCTGGCCTCAGCAGCAACAGCCCGCGCAGCAAGGCGGGTGGCCCCAACAACAGCAGCAAGGCTGGCCGCAGCAAGCGCCCGTGGCGATGGAGATCGTCGGCTCGGGCGCGCCGTCGCCGCTGCTGCTCGACGTCACGCCGCACTCGCTCGGCGTCGAGACCGTCAGCGGCTATTGCGAGGCCGTGATCAAGCGAAACGCTGCGATCCCGGTGGAGCAGTCGCGCCTCTTCACGACCGCCAACGATGGTCAGGTCGAGGTGCGCGTTCGCATCGTGCAGGGTGAGTCGCGGCGCCTCGAGGAGAACCAACAGCTGGGCGAGATCCTCCTGTCGGGCATCCGCCAAGAGCGCCGAGGCCACGTGAAGGTCAGCGTCACGTTCGTGATGGACGCGAACGGCACGCTCGGCGTGAAGGCCAAGGACCTCGACTCGGGTCGCGAGCAGACGATCCGCGTTCAGCTCGTGGGCGCGCTGCCGGACGCCGAGATCCAGCGCATGCAAGAACGTCAGAACCAGATCTTCGGTTCCTAACCGTCGACGGAGTGATGCCGGGTGTCGGACGACCGCCTCGACCTTCTCGACTACTACGAGCTGCTGCGCGTGGAGCCGACCGCCACGGGCGACGACGTGCGCCGCGCGTTCCACGAATTCGCCATGCGCTACCACCCCGATCGCTACGCGGGCGCTCCGCCCGAGAAGGCCGAGCGCGCGTCGCAGATCTACCGTCGTGGCGCCGAGGCGTATCGCGTGCTGGCGAGCCCCGAGCAGCGGAAGCGCTACGACGCGCTGATCGCGTCCGGGCAGCTCCGCTACGTCGATCCGACGGCCACCGAAGAGCGCGCGGCGAAGCGGCCCGAAGGCTCGATCGAGGTGAAGTCGCTGCGGGCGCGACCCTTCCTGCAGAAGGGTCTCGAGGCCGAGAAGCGCGGCGATCTCCAGCAGGCGAAGCTGAACTTCGGCATGGCGCTCCAGCACGAGACCGACAACGCAGCGCTCAAGCAGCGCTACGACGAAGTGGTCGCGAAGCTGAAGAAGTGATCGGGCAGCGCTGGCCGCGAACGCGGCGATCCGCGGCGAGCGCTGGTAAGGTCGCGAGACCATGACGCGACGCGCCACCGTCGAGCGCAACACCCACGAGACGCGCATCCGTGTCGAGCTCGATCTCGACGGGCACGGAGCGCACACCGTGAAGACGCCGCTCCCGTTCCTCACGCACATGATCGAGCAGCTCTCGCGACACGGCCTCTTCGATCTGAACGTGGTGGCCGAGGGCGACGTGGAGATCGACGGCCACCACACGACCGAGGATCTCGGCATCGTGATCGGTCGCGCGTTCGCCGACGCGCTCGGCGACAAGGCCGGCATCCGCCGCTACGGCCACGCGACGCTGCCGATGGACGAGGCGCTCGTGACGTGCGCCGTCGATCTCTCGGGCCGCACGTTCTTCGTCTGGAACGTGCCGCTGCCCAAGGCGAAGATCGGCGAGTTCGACACCGAGCTCGCCGAGGTGTTCTTCGAGGGCTTCGCGCGCGGTGCGCAGTGCAACCTGCACGTGCAGCTGCACGCGGGGCAGAACCTCCATCACATCGTGGAGATCAGCTTCAAGTCGCTCGCGCGATCGCTGCGCATGGCGACCGAGATCGATCCGCGCGCTGCGGGCGTCGTCCCTTCGACGAAGGGCACGCTCGTCGGATGAGCGAGGTCGTCGTCGTCGATCTCGGGATGGGAAACCTCCGGAGCGTCGCGCGCGCGCTCGATCGCGCGGGTGGGCGAGTGACCGTCTCGAGCGACCCCGATCTCGTGGCGCGCGCGCCGCGCGTGGTGGTGCCGGGGCAGGGCCACTTCGCCGACTGCGCGCGCGCGATGGTGGGCGCGATGGGCGACGCGTGTCGTGCGCACGTCGCGTCGGGACGTCCGTACCTCGGCCTCTGTCTCGGCATGCAGATCCTCTTCGACGAGAGCGAAGAGGCGCCGGGCGCGCGCGGGCTCGGGGTGTTCGCGGGGCGGGTGGTGCGCTTCGCGGATCGCGTCGTCCTCGCCGATGGCTCGCTGCGGAAGGTCCCGCACATGGGCTGGAACGTGGTGCGGGGCGAGCGCTTCGAGGACGACTGGTTCTACTTCGTGCACTCGTTCCACTGCGTGCCGCGCGATCCATCGATCGTGATCGGCGTCGCGGACTACGGCGAGCCCGTGTGCGCGGCGGTCGCGCGCGACAACGTGCTCGCGTGTCAGTTCCACCCCGAGAAGTCGTCGGCGGCGGGCGCGCGTGTGCTCACGCAGTTCCTCGCGAGGGCCGCATGACCTTCACGCTCGTGCCCGCGATCGATCTCCTCGACGGCCGCGTCGTGCGGTTGCACCAAGGCGACTACGCGAAGGTCACCGTGTATGCCGACGACGCTCTCGCGGAGGCGAAGCGGTTCCGCGACGCGGGCGCGACGCGCCTCCACGTCGTCGATCTGGAGGGCGCGCGCACGAGGGTCGACGCGCGCGAGGGACAGGGCGCGCAGCACGCGCTCGTCGAGCGGATCGTGCGCGAGACCTCGCTCGCCGTGCAGGTCGGTGGTGGGATCCGCAGCGCCGAGGTCGCGCGTCGATGGCTCGACGCAGGCGCCGCGCGCGTAGTGATCGGCACGGCGGTCGTGCGTGAGCCCGCGTGGGTGCGCGCGCTGGCGAGCGAGCGCGGGGTGGCTGTGATCGCCGCGCTCGACGCGCGTGACGGTGAGATCCGGATCGCGGGCTGGCTCGAGGGCAGCGGACGTCGCGTCGAGGACGTCGCCGCCGAGTGCGACGCGTGGGGCGTGGGCGCGATCTTGTTCACGGACATCGGGCGCGACGGAACCGGCGGAGGTCCTGCAGTCGAGGCCACCGCAGCGCTCCAACGATCCGTGCGCGCGACGGTGATCGCGTCGGGCGGCATCGGCGCGCTCGATCACGTCGAGGCGCTCGTCCACGCAGGAGTACGCGAGGCCGTGTGTGGTCGCGCGCTCTACGAAGGTGCGTTCGACTACGCGAGCGCGGTGCGGCGACTCGCCGAGATCGCCGGAGCGAACCCATGACGCTCGCGCGGCGCATCATCCCGTGCCTCGACGTGAAGGACGGTCGCGTCGTGAAGGGCGTGCAGTTCGTCGATCTCCGCGACGCGGGTGACCCCGTGGAGAGCGCGCTCCGCTACGACCGCGAGGGCGCCGACGAAGTGACGTTCCTCGACATCTCCGCGTCGCACGAGGGGCGCGGGACGCTGCTCGACATCGTCACGCGCACGGCCGACGCGCTGACCGTTCCGCTCACCGTCGGAGGTGGCGTTCGATCGGTCGCGGACGCGCGCGCGCTGCTCCTCGCCGGCGCGGACAAGGTCGCCGTGAACAGCGCCGCGCTCGCGGACCCTTCGCTGATCGACGCGATCGCAGGCGCGTTCGGCAACCAGGCGCTGGTCGTCGCGATCGACTCGCGACGCCTCGGAGATCGCCTCGCGGTGTTCACGCACGGCGGTCGCAAGCCTGCCGGCAAGGACACGATCGCGTGGGCGATCGAGGCGGCGACGCGAGGTGCGGGCGAGATCCTGCTCACGAGCATGGACCGCGACGGAACGCGCGACGGCTACGATCTCACGGTGACGCGCGCAGTGTCCGACGCGGTGCCGGTGCCGGTGATCGCGTCGGGCGGGGTCGGGACGCTCGCGCACTTCGCGGAGGGCGTCCTCGAGGGGCGGGCCGACGCCGTCCTCGCGGCGTCCGTATTTCACGACGGAGTCTTCTCGGTTCGTGCGGTCAAGGAGTACCTTCGCGCCCGCGGCATCGCCGTCCGGTTGGGCGCGAGCGGCATGGACGTGGAGCGCGACGAGTGAGTTCTTGTATGAGAGAGCCCGCATGAGTGAGCCGCATGAGTGAGCCCCATGACTGAATTGGGCGCGACGATCGAGGACCTCGTCCGGACGATGAAGGCGCGCAAGCTCCGGGTCCCCGCGGAGATCGGGACCTTCGTCGCGCTCGAGTGCGCAGAGCGCCTCCTCGAAGGTCCCGCGCTCGTGACGATGAAGGACGTGCGCCTCTCGGACGAGGGGCTCGTCTCGATCTACGTCACGCCGCGATCCGCCTCGGCCGAGGCGTCTGCGCAGAGCCTCGTGTCGATGCTCGCGGGCCTGCTCGTCGCGGCGGGCACGGCGGTGCCCACGCCGCTCATCGGGATCGTCGAGTCGGGTGGTCCGAGCGGCCCCGACGCGCTGATCGCGCTGCGCGACATGCTCGAAGCGGCGCTCGTCCCGCTGAACCGGCAGGCCGCGCGTCGCGTGCTGTCGCGCATGATCCGCGAGGCGCGACGGCCGTCCACCGAGCGACCGCCGCCGCTGCCGTCCGGTGGTGGTGCGGTCAGCGGCGGCGTCGACGACGATCTCGACTCGCTCCTCGGTGATGCGCCCACGCCCTCGACGCCGCACGACGGTCGGTCGACCGCGCCGTACCCGAGCTCGTTCGATCCGGGTCCGATCGAGCGCTCCGTTCCCGCGACGGAGCTGCCCCGCCTGGATGGGGCGCGCTTGGAGGGAAGCTCGCGTCGCGAGTCGACGGACGAGATGACGGCGCCGCTGCCCGTCCACGACGCGAAGCCGATCGACTTCCCGAGCGACCCGGTACCCGCGCCGATCCAGCAGGCCCAGCCTCCTCGTCCCGCCCCGCCGCCGGAGCCGGCCGCGGCACAGCAGGCCCCGCGACCCGCGGCGCCGCGCGCGCCAATCGAGCCCGATCCCGCGCCGATCCCACCCGCCGCCGGTCCGCGTCCGCAGGGACCGCGCGCGGAGCAGGCGCTGCGCCGCGCGGAGGCCGAAGAGCCGCGACGTCCGCGCCCGATCGAGCTCGCCGACGACATGCCGTCGGGCGGGCGCGGCAACGGCGTGTGGTTCGTGCTCGCGACGCTGATCGCTGGGCTCGCGGTGGCCGCGCTCTACTTCGCGACGCAGCGACCCGAGCTCGTCGATCAGATCCTCGGTCGCCCGTCGCCCGACGAGATCCCGGACGCCGCTGTCGCGCCGCTGCCCGAGCCCGAGGCGGGCACGCTCGAGGTCGAGAGCACGCCTCCCGAGGCGCAGGCGTTCCTGTTCGTCGGCCGCGGACCGAGCATCGTGGAGGACCTCCCAGTTGGCGTCGCGCACGAGTTCATCGTGTTCGCCGACGGGCACCGCCCGCAGCGCGTGATCGTGCCCGCCGACGCGCGCTACGAAGACACGCCCGACGGTCCTCGCTACGAGCTCGCCGCGCAGGTGGGCGCCGCGCTGGCCGCAGACGAAGATCCGCTCGCCGTCGATCTCGGGCCGTCGCTCATGCCGAGCACGCCGGGCACGCCGGGTGATCTCGGGTCGGTCCGCATCATCACGAACCCGCCCGGCGCGAAGGTGTTCATGCTCATCGGGTTCACACCCGACGTGCGCGTGGAGAACCTCGCGACGCGCGAAGCGACCGAGCTCTTGCTGTGGCTCGAAGGTCACCGCCTCGAGCGTGTCGTCGTGGGACCGAGCGACTGGCAGGGCGAAGGAAGCGATCAGGAAGCGCACATCCGCGCGACGCTGACCGAGCTCCGCAGGCGCTGATTCTCCCGCGCCTCCGGCGCTCGATGCGGGGGCTCGACCCCCGCACCCCCATCGCTCCTTCGTCGCTGCGCTCCTCCCGGGTTCTCCCCGTGCTCGCAACTTCGTTGCTGTGCGCGGTGTCCGATCGCCGGCTCGCGCCTCGAGGGGGAGCTGCGCTCCCCCGCCGGCTGGCTCCCCCGGGTTTTCTGCTGGTCGCTGGCGTTCGGGCGAAGTTCGCGCGCTAGAGACCGACGATGTGAGCGCCGTCGGTGCCCACGCGGACGATGATGAGACCGCGGCCTTCTGCCGCGACGACCTGGAGCGCGCGGCCCGCCGACTCGTCGACGTGAAAGCGCACGATGAGATCGCCCGGCTCGAGGCCGCCTGGAACGCCGTCTGGAAAGTTGCGGTGCGCGGGCGAGATCTCGACGTCTGAGGGACGGACCACATCGCGCAGGGCGATGCCCTCGGGCATGCGCGCGGCCCGCTGCGAAAGCACGAGCCGCTGAACGACCGCTTCGCGGCGTCCGAGCACGAACTCCTCCGGGATGTTCCGGCTGGCGCGGATCGCGTGGACGTTCATCGGCGCCTCGCCGAGCAGACGTCTCATCGCCTCGACGTCGGTCGTGATCAGCGCGTCGAGCAGCTCGAAGAGCACGGCGCGCGCGACGTCCTCGCCTTCGACGATTCGCGTCGTCACCGCCCCTCCGGGCACGCGCTCTCCGGGCGCAGCGGTCGCGCGCGAGAGCGACGTCCGCGTGGCGAGCGTCGGCTCGGCTGCCGTCGTCGTCGTCGTCGCCGCTCCCGAGCAGCCGGCGAGCGAGCTCACCACGAGGGCGATGGACGCAGCGGCGCGTCGGGTCACGGCGCGGAGAGGAGCGTGGAGAGATCGCGCTCGACGAGGAGCACGGATCCACGCGGGATCGGGCGGTAGTCCGGCGGTGCCGTCTCGCCCGCGAGGCTGAGCACGTAGCGGAACCCAGGACCGGAGGGACCACGCGCCTCCGTGGCGAGGTTGCGCTCGACGTAGTGCATCGGCGCGCCGCGCGCCGCGACGGCCGTGGTGCGACCGTTCGAGATCACGAGATCGAGCTCGGCCTCGGGCGCGCCCACCTCGGACACGAGGCGATCGACGAGCGACATCGTCGATCGAATGGCGCTGGTGAGGACCTTGTCGTCGACGTCGGGCGCATCGAGCACCCCGCGATCGTGGAGGAACGAGAGGAATGTGTGGAACACGAGCTCGCTGTCCGTCGTGCCGCGCACGTTGCGGCGCAGGAAGTCGGGCAGGCCATCGCTGAGCGGCTCGCGGATCGCGTCGAAGCCGTGCACCGTGCCGTGGTGCGCGAAGAGCCACTGGCGCATGCGGAACGGATGCGTGTTCTCGGCGCGGTAGTCGCCGACCGTCGCCTGACGCAGGTGGATCACGGCGCACTCGGTCTTCACGTTGCCGACGATGTCCTGCCACGACACGCGATCTTCGCCTCGGTGCGGGCGCTTCTTATGGAGCACCTCACCGCTTTGGTAGAAGCCGATGCCCCACGCGTCCGCATGCTCGGACGGGACGTCTCCCACCGCGGCGCGCTCTTCGTCGAGCGCCTCCGAGAGGCGGTCGGTCCGATTCGCGACGTAAGCAACGAGGCGCGCCATGAGTGACTCCGGACCTCGCGATGGGCTCGGGCTGAGCGCATCGAACGACGAGGCTACGTGAACGACAACGCGCGAGTCGGTCCGCGCATTCTGATTCGGCTGGCCACCTACCGGCGCGCTCGCTGCGAGCTCCAGAAGGAGCCCGAGCGCCATCGAGGGACGACCCGATGGACCTCTCGACAGTGTTCGGGAGACGCGGGTTCCGTCAAGGCTCGTCCCGTCGACGTCGACAGGCTCACTCGCGCGGCGGCTCGTCGTGAACGTCTGCGTCGCGGCGTGCATCGAGCCCGAGATCACGCAAGAGCGTCGCGGTGCGCTCGACCATGCGACGCTCCTCCCAGCTCAGCCATGCGCGCAAGACGAGCACGATGACGACTGCCGAACCGAGGATCGCGATCGGGAGGGTGAGGTCGACGTCCAACAAGAGCGTGGGCGGGAGCATGACACGTCGCGCTCGGCCTCTCCGCGGGCTCGTGGGAGCGATCGCGACCCTCGCTGGGCCGATCGTGATCGGGCTCGCGACGCTGCTCCTCGTGACGACTGCCCAGGCGGCGTCGGCAGAGCGGTACGAGGTGGACGCGACCCTCGACGTCGACACGGGGCGCGTCGAGGAGCGGGTCGACATCGACGTGCGCGTGGGCGCGGGTGAGCGCGAGGTGCGGCTGTGGCTCTACGCAGACCGGCTCGCCGTGGCGCCGGCGAACATGGAAGAGCGCAGCGCGCGCTGGATCTATCCGGGCGAGATCGACCGCGGGGGCATCGCGATCGACGAGGTGCGTGTCGATGGCGAGGTCGCGAGCACCACGGTCGCCGCACTCGGCCCTCACGCAGACGAGGATCCCCGTCGCGCGCTCCGCTCTCGCGACGCGGGCGGCTCGGATCTCGTGGTGCCGATCGCTGCGGGTGAGGCGCGGACCGTGCGGCTCTCGATCCGCGCGACGCTCGACGTTCCCGATCGCTTCGGTCGCCTCGGCCACGCGTCGTCGCGTGTGTCGCTCGCTGCGCCTTGGTATCCGCTCGTGCTCGATGGCGAGGCCTGGCAAGCGCCTGCGATCCACGCGGTGCGCGTGCGCGCGCTGCACGGCCTGGTGAGCCTCGAGGACGGCGTGGTCGGCGCTGAGCGAGCGATCGAGCGGCGAGGCTCGTACGTGTCGGTGCTCGCGTCGGGACAGCTGCGCGCGCGCGCGACGGACATCGATCGCGCGCATCGCCTCGTGGTCGTGGAGCACGGCGATGCGTACGTGCCGCCTCCTCGCGATGCCGAGGGCGTGGCAGGGCTCGAGGACGTGGCCGGCGTCGATCGGTTCGCGCTGCTGCTCGAGGCCGCGCGAGACGTCGTGCGCACGGCCGCGTGGCTCGAGGTGCCGGTGCCTCGTGAGCTCGTCGTGTTCGTCGTCCCGAGCCGCACCGAGCTCGCGGCGAGCGCGCCCTCGATCGCGATCGTGTCCGACCGAATCTTCCAGATCTTTCCGCTCGAAGATCTGCGCGAGACGCACCGCCGCGCCGCGAGACGCGCGCTCTTCCAGGTCCTCGCGCAGCCGCTGAGCGCCGCGGACACGCCTTCGGATCGGGCGTTCGCGGAGGATCTCCGGGCCGTCGCGCTGCAGGACCTCGACGACATCCGGCGCCACGGCGCCGAGCAGCGTGTCGATCAGATGCTCCAGCCGTTCTCGTTCCATCCGGCGGTCGATCAGCTGCTCTACGCGCCGCAGGTCGCGTTCGAAGACGTCTACTTCGGCGCGATCGACGAGCCCGATCCGTTTCGCGACGATCCCCTGCGCGCGCGGCTCCCGATCGTGCGCGGGCGACGCTTGCTCGCGTCGATCACGGATCGGCTCGGCGAAGCACCCACGCGTCGCTTCGTCGCGATGCTCGTCCGCGGCCGACGCTCCGTGCGCGACGCGCTCGAGCGCGCGATGCCCGGCGCGAGCGCGCACATGCCGACGTGGATCGCGTACCCGACGTTCGAGGTGAACTACCGGCTCGGCGAGATCACGAGCGAGCCGATCACCACGCCCGAAGGCGCGCAGCGGTGGCGGCACACGGTGATCGTGCACCGGGACGGCGACACACGGATCGAGCCCGTCGAGGTCGAGGTCGAAGACGATCGAGGGCTCCGCGTGATCGGCCGCTGGGATGGCGAGGGTGGAGAGGGCCGCGTCGTGATCGAGACCGAGGGCGAGCGCCGCACGGTCACCGTGGATCCGCGTCAGCGACTGCCACAGAGCGCGCGCGTCGCCGACGGTCATCCGCGCGCGGACGACGCGACGTCACAGCCGTGGCGCCTGCCGCTGCTGAACAATTTCTCGATCGACGTGCTCGCGTCCGAGGCGAACGTCACGGGCCTGGCCGACATCACGCTGCGTCAGCGCTACGACCTCGAGCACGCCGTCGTGCTGCGCCTCTCTCGCACCGTGGCGCGCACGACGGGACGCATCCGCTACCTCCAGGGGCTCGGGCCCAAGGTGCACAACAACCGTCGCAGCATGCAGCTCGGCGGTGGTCTCGCGTTCAGCCGCGTCGAGCCCGGCTTCGCGACGAGCGTGCTCGGCGGGTGGGCGCTCGAGCTCGAGCTGCTCGGCACGCTGAGCACACAGCGGTTCGTGGCCGACCCACGCGATGGCGTGACCGCGATCGCGCAGCTCACGGGTGGCGGCACCGTTCGTGACGACGGCTCGATCGCGTTCACCGCGCGCGGCACGGTGCGCGTGTCGGGCATCGTCCCCGCGGGCCTGCTCAACGCGTTCTTCTTCCTCGGCGCGGGCGGCTTCACGATCGGAGGAGCGCTCGACGCCGACCGGCAGATCCTCGGCGGTCGTTATGGCCTGCGCGGCTTCGCCAACGACGAGCTCGTCGGCAACGGCATCGTGTTCGGCGTGATCGAGCACCGCTACACGCTCGTCGGTGATCTCGCGATCAACATCCTCCACGGCGTGTGGGCGCGCGAGGTGCAGATGGTCACGTGGGCCGGCGCGGGCGGAGTCTTCGACACCACCCGCGGCGAGACCGCGCGCTTCGCAGGCGAAGCCGGCATGGGCCTCCGCTTTCACTACGAGTACGGCGGTGTGCAGCCGGGCGTGCTCGCGCTCGACTTCGGCGTGCCGATCACGCGCGTGGCGGACGACGACCCGACGACGAACGGAAGCCCCGTCGCGTTCTACCTGAGCTTCGATCAGTACTTCTGAGATCGTGAGCGACGGCGGGCGAACACGATCGCGCCCAGCGTCAGCAGCATGAGCGCACGGAGATCACGACCTCGAGACATGGCGTGGCAGCCGCAGCCGCTCGAGGGCATCGACGTCGGGCCTGCGTCGACACCGGGCATCGCCGCTCCGGTGTCGCGTCCGGGCATCGTCGTTCCCGCGTCGTCGCGCGGCGGTGTGAGGACGGCGGCGTCGAGCGGCACGCCGGCGTCGGGGCTGTCATCGGCGAATTCGTACGCGCCCACGGAGGGCGGCGCGGAGCGGAGACGTCCGTCGAGATCGATCGCGAAGCCCATCGTGGTGAGGTCAGTGCCCGCGCCGCGCGCAGGGCTCGACGCCGTGAGGTGGAGGTCGCCGCTGCCGACGATGCCGGCCGCTGTCGCGTCAGCGACCACGACGTTCGTCGTGCTCGTCATCGTGCGCGGCAGCTGGAGGTTGCCCATCGCGTTGCCGAAGACGAGGTTGTTCGTCACGTCGCCGAGCTGGCCGTCGCCGAAGCCGCGCACGCCAGCGCCCATCGCGCCCGTGATGGTGTTGTGCACGAGGTCCCACCGTCCTGCCGCGACCGTGCGGAGGTTGAGGTAGATGCCGTCGGCCTCGACGTCGGCGATCAGCGTGTCTGCGATCGTCACGTCGCTCGCCTCGAGCACGATGATGCCCATCGCCGCGGTGTCGCGGATGTCGAGGCGACGGAGCTCGCAGATCGAACCGCCGAGCTGCACGCCCTGCATCTGGTACTCGACGCGCTCGAGGCCGGTGTGGCGCACGACGCTGTCGCTGAACGTGCAGTCGCTCGCGAAGCCGATCTGGATTCCGTCCCAGCCGGTGTTCTCGATCAGCAGGTGATCGACCGTGACGCCCTCCATGCGGTGCGCGGGGATCACGACGTCCGCACCGTCGCAGCTGCGCGTGTAGCCCGCGCTCTGCGTGCTGCCGATGTAGAAGCCCTCGCCGCCGGTGTCGTGCACCCAGAGGTGATGGAGGCGCGTGTCGCGCATCACGAAGTCGTCCCAGAACGGACGGTCGTCGCAGCTGGGATCGGTCTTGGCCATCACGCCCGCGAAGCCCGTGTCGAACACCTCCATGTGGTCGACCTCGATGTTCGTCGCGCGTCCGAGGATCCACACGCCGATGCCGGGGTAGGGCTCGCGATCGGGCGCGCTCACACGAAACCCGTACTCCCACATGGGATCGCCCGTGCCGGTGACGCGCACGAAGTCGCTCTCGCCTTCGATCACGAGCGCGTACGCGCGATCGGGGTTGGAGATCTCGACGACGCCGCCGCAGTTGAGGATCGTGACGGGGCTCGCGGCGGTGCCGTGGAATTCGTTCAAGCGGAGGAACGATCTCGCGCCCGCCGAGACGCACACACGATCGCCTGGCATCACGCCGAGCTCGTCGCCGTTCGCGACGGTGACGCTCGTGTCGAGCGTGTGATCGCAGTCGCACTGCGCGCGCACGGTCGAGCTGACGGCGCTCGCAGCGACGACGACGAGGAGCGTGAGGAGGGCGGAACCGACCGGTGAGGCTCGTCGACTCATCCAGCGAGGATAGGGCGCCGGCTCCTCTCTCGATCAGAAACTCTCTCGCGCGCGCTCAGGACCGCGGGCCGACGATCGCGTGCGTCCAGCTCGGGACGGCCTCGTCGCGGAATCGCTCGTGCGCCTCGGCCACGCCAGCGTACGCAGGCTCGCGGAGCGCGCGCTTGATCGCCGCGTAGGCGGCGCGCGGAAGCTTCGCGCGCGCACCGAGCACCTCGCTGGCCCGCTCCGTCAGCCGATCCGCGGGCACGATCTCGTCGACGAGACCCAGGCGCAGCGCCTCGATCGGCGCGACGCGATCGGCGCCCATGAGCACCGTCTCGACGTGGGGCACGGGCACACGCGCGCGGAAGATCGCGGGCACGAACGGCGGATAGACGAGGCCGAGCACCACGCCGGTCATGCCGAGGCGACACCTCGGATCGTCCGTCACGAGCCGCACGTCCGCGCACTGCGCGACGAGGCAGCCGCCTGCGATCGCGTGCCCGTTGATCGCGGCGACCACCGGCGCGGGATGGAGGAAGAGCCGGCGCGCGGCGCGCTCGATCGCGTCGAGCAGCGCACCGACCTGCACGGCGTCTGCTCGCGCGAGGGCGTCGAGATCGAGGCCCGACGAGAACGCGCTGCCAGCGCCCGTCAGCAGCACGGGCTCGTCGCCTGCGGCGTCGAGCTGCGCGACCACGCGATCGAGCATGGCGACGGACATCGTGTTCGGGCCGCGGCCATCGAGGACGATCGTGTGCATGGCGAGGATCTCGCACGAACCGGAGCCCCGTGTGGCGGTTCATGCGATCGTTCGCGTCGTGTTCACCGACCCGCCGCGGATCTGGGGCGAAGAGACTTGGCCGCCGGGCCCGTGGAGCCACATCGCGATCGCGCCAGGTGAGGAGAGCGTGCTCGTCGGCGTCGATGGCGGCGTGCTCGAGATCGAGATCGCGACGGGCCGCGTATTGCGAACGCATCCCGCGCCCGCGCGCTCGCCGTCGCACGCCAGCTCGATCGATGGGCTCACGACGATCACCCACCTCGGCGCGACGCTCGAGGTGAAGAGGACCACGGCCGATGGCGCGACGGACGCGCCTCGACTCGTGCTCCCGCTGGGCTCGAGGGTCTGGCCGTCGTCCGATGGATCGCTGCTCCTCGTGTGTGCGCCGTGGGACGGCGCGAGGAACCGCGACGGGACCATCACGCTGCTGCGGTGGAGCGATCGCGCGACGCTCCGCGCGCTCGACACGGGCGGAGGCGCGAGCGCGGTCTCGTGGATCGAGGATCGCGTCGCGTTCGTCGATCGACATCGCGCGCTGCACCTCTGGGACGCGAGCCACGCCGCGCGCGCGACGCTCCCGGGCCAAGCGGTCGCGGTGATGCCTGTCACGTGCGACGGCGAGCGTCTCCTGCTCGTCGCCCTGCACATGGGTCGACATGCGCGGACCGAGCTTCGATCGGTCAGCGACGGTTCCCTCGTGCGTGTGCTCAGCGAGACCGCGAGCCTCAGCGGCGCGGTCACGTCGGAGGGTCGGCTCGTCACGCCCTCGGGCCGCGTCGTCTCGCTGCGAGATGGCGAGACGCTCCTCGAGCACGCGCAAGCGCGGCCCATCGATCGCGTCGTGATCTCTCCCCGCGCAGACCGCGCCCTGATCGCCCACGCGGATCAGGTGATCCTCTTCGATCTCGTCCGGTGGGCGTGCGTGCGTGTGCTCGAGGAGGTTCGATCCGTGCCCGGCCACGCGTTCGCCGGGGGCTTTCTGGCGGACGGCGAGCGCATGATCCTCGTCACGGGCGGACGCGTCGTGCTGCTAGACGCCGAAGGGCGCGTGCAGTGGACGTTCACCCTCGGTCCGGACCCCGCGTGGCGCGGGGCGTGGGAGATCCCGCCGTGGTCGAGCGCGCGCGTCCAGCACGCAGACGACGCGTTCGTGATCGAGGTCGAGTGGATCCAGCGCGGACCGGTCGACGGCGATGGCAACCAAGACTACGAGGGCCGCGCGCGTCGCGTCGCGCTCGATCTCGAGGGCAACGTGATCGAGCACGACGTGCCCGCCGAGCCGCATGCGGCGTTCACCGCGAGCTGCGAGCGCAGGGGCCAAGAGCACGAGAGGGTCGTCGTACGCCGCGGCGACGAGGTCGTGCGTGAGCTCGACGTCGCCCTCGCGCTCGGCACGCCGAGGGCGGCCGCCATCGCGCGCGACGGCTCGCTGCTGCTCGTGGGAACCAAGCGCGGGCTCTTGCTCGGCTACCGCTGAGGAGACGTCAGCGGCGACGAAGATCAGCGACGCGCGCGCTCGCTCCCGGCGCGAGGAGGTTCGCGGTCACGCTCGCGACGCTCGCGCGCGGATCGTGCGTCGCCTCGAAGATCTCGGCGGCGATCGCGTGCGACTCGCCGGTGCTCCATTCCGTCGCGAGCACCGCCTCGATCTCTCGCTGCGCTTCGGTGGCGCGGCCCGCGCGCAGGTACGCGAGCGCGAGCCGCGCGCGCGCTTCGCCGAAGGGTCGGGCGCGCGCGTTGACCTCGGCCATCTCGACGGCGCGCGCCTCGTCCTCGAACCGCAAGAAGTGGAGCAGCGCGTGCCCGGCGATCGCCTCGGGGAAGCGCGCGAACGACGCTTCGATCGCGCGCGTCGCGGCGCTGCGGTGCTCTTCGGTCGCGATGGCATCGCCCCTCGCGTTCGCGATGCGCGCAGCGACCTCGTGCGCTTGCGGCGCGTCGTCGATCGCGAGGGCGCGGGCGACCAGCGCGTCGGCGGCGTCGAGCTCGCCTCGCTCGAGGCGGATCTCGGCCAGGAGCAAGATCGTGTCGACGTTCTCCGAGCGCAGGGCCATCGCGCGCGTCGCGTACCGGGCTGCGTCGTCGAGCGCGCCGCGCTCACGCTCGAGCGTCGCGTGGGCGAGGGCGAGGAAGCCCTCGATGCCTTCGCCTTCGGTGTTCGCGGCGTCCGCCGACGCGAGCAGCTCCGCAGCGCGCGCAGCGTGTCCGGTGCTCCACTCGAGGCGAGCGAGCGAGAACATCTCCACGGGGTCGGGCGGGCCCACGGCGGCGCGCGCCCCGTAGCGCTCGCGGGCCCGCGGATAGTCGCCGCGGAAGAACGCGAGGTCGGCGCGCAGCGACTCGACGGCGACTCGATCGTCGGCGCCCTGGACGGCGTACCGCTCGACGGCTTCGATCATGGTCTCGCAGTCATCGAGTCGGTGAAGGCGGAAGTCGAGCGTCGCGCGACGGAGGTGCGGGCCCACGCCGGGGTCCGCGACGGCGAAGGCGCGATCGAGCGCGTCGCTGGCCTCGCCGAGATCGTCGAGACCTCCACCCGAGTCGGCGCGGTCGATGTAGAGCTGCGCGACGTTCTCCCACTCGATCCACGAGCCACCGCGCTCGGCGGCCGCGCGCTCCCCCTCGATGCGCGCGTCGAGCGCGGCACGTCGATCGTAGAACGCAGGAGCGATCGGCTCGGGGTCGCTCGTGTCGGTCGCGGTTCTAGGGGTGGTCGAGTGCGGCTCGGGAGTCGATGGGGCGCTGTCGCGCGGCCAGAAGAGCGTCGCGAGCGCGACGATCCCCATGACCGCGAGGGCCATGATCGAGGTGGAGCGAGGCGACGGTCCCGACATGAGTGCGCGCAGCGTGCGTCGTTCAAATGAAAGAGGCCACGGCTCTCGCCATGGCCTCTCTCGGTGGGCTCGGAGTCAGCCCCCGCGCCTCGATGAACCGGCCTCAGGGAGCCTGCGGTGCACCGAAGTACGGGAACGTGGTGAGGACCTCGCCGGCCGCGTTCGCGGGCGGGTTGAGGGGCAGCGCCGCGAGCGAGCCAGCCGTCTGGCCGGTCACCGACAGGTCGAGGAGCACCGCCGCGAGCGTGATGTCGATCACGACGTCGTCGGGGTCACGGCCGTTCGGGAAGCGCGAGACTGCCCCGGGGTTCACGACGAGCGTGTCCGGGATGACGAGCTGGTAGACGCGCGGCGTCATCGGGCCGAGCACGTTCTGGCCGAGGCACTCGGGGAGAACGAGCCCGCCACCGACGTCGATCGCCTCGACGGTCGGCGACATGTTGCAGGGCACGAAGCCCGCGGTGGTCAGATCGTCGTCGAGCGCCGCGTGGATGCCGGTGAGCGTGGTGATCTGGTCCGTCGCGAACATGAGGGCGGCGTCGTCCGACGGGTCACCGTCGTTGTACGCGTTCTTCATGGCGCTGGAGATGGCCGCCGTGGCGACCGCGGGCATGCCCATGCGGTCGATGCGCGTCGCCGTGGAGGACGCCGCCGCGTTGAACGTGACGGAGGCGCCGCAGACGCCGCCGCCGCTCGAGCCCGCGTGCGGGCAGTGCTCCGCCGCGCCGGCTCCGAGAGCAGGCGTGCCGCCGTGGTAGATGCGGCAGGCGATGGTGTTGCCGTCGGTGGCGCCCGGCGTGCCCGCGGGCCAGTTGAGGGCGTTGCACTGCGCGAGGCAGTCCGCGTTGTCGACGTACTGCGAGTTGGCGCCCGTGCAGTTCGTCGTGATCTGCGTGCAGTAGCCGGCGCAGTCGTTGGTGATCGCCGCCGGCGCATCGCCGGCCACGAACGCGTCGTCCTCGACGGCCACGAACGCGTCGTCCTCGACGGCCACGAACGCGTCGGGCATCGGGGCCGTGAACGCATCGGGCGTCACGGGGTCGCTGGGGCAGCCCGCGAGGAAGAGGGCGGTGAGGGGCAGGCCGAAGGCGCTGATTCGAAGGATGTTCTTCATGTTCTTCCTTCCTCAGCTTCCGATGCGCGACGTGGTCGCCCACACGCGGTAGGGGGCGTCCGCCGGGCTGATCGAGGCGAGCGGGACCTCGATGACCATGACGGGCGTGTTCTTGAGCGCGAAGAAGTCGCGGTCGTCGACGAAGCGGAGCGTTCCCATCGCGAGCGTCTCGCGGAAGCCCTGGAGGTCGAAGAAGAACGCGTCCGCGCGAAGGCCGACGTGCGTGTAGGTGGTGCCGACCTGGCGCGTGTAGCCGACGGCGCCGACGATCGGGTCCGTGCCTGCGCCGGGGATGCCGCTGATTCGGTAGAAGCAGTTGCCGCGGTCGTCCTCGCCGAGACGCATCTCGATCGTGGCCGTGGGCTCGACGCCGCCCATCGTGTCGCCGTTGTTGTCGATGTGGATCTGGTACACGGCGCCAGTGTCACAGTTGACGTCCTGACCCGCGACCGCCGCGTTCGGGCCGCCGAACGAGAGGGCGAGCACCGCAGTGCGGGCTACGCCTTCGCCCCGGTACCACGCGTACACGTCGGCGATGTCGCCGTTGCGTTCCAGGCCAGGCGTCGGCATCGCGTCGGGATTCGTGCGGGCAGGCGGGTCCAAGTGATCGGCTGCTTCGACCGTGGTCTGCTGGGTCGCCACGAAGGCGAGACCGGCGGCGACCCCTAGCGTCGACAGCGTCCAGGCTGCTTGTCTCTTGTAGTTCATGTTTCTCCCTCACGGAGGTGCATCTCCGCTCGCGCCGTTACGGGCGACGAGAGAGGAGAGATCACTTCCGCAGCGGCCACTGTCGACGAATCGCGGGATCGAGGCAAGAGGGCAGTACAAACCCTCCAAGGACGTGGGGCTCCGACGAGGGACCCACCGAGAACCCCGACGCACTCGCACGCGACGCGCGTGATGCGCCCGTGGGCGCTCGTGATGATGGCAGGCGCGCTCGGCGCGTGCGTCTTCGTCGAGACGTTCCTCACCGACCCGCGACATGCGGATCCGTGGGCGACCGACTGAACCTGCAGCTCGACGCGCATGTGAGTTTCTGGGGCGCGATCGCGACCCATGCGACCGTGGGCAGGTGAGCGAAGCCGATCTCCTCGTCGACGCGTTCCTCCAGCACGTGCGGATCGAGAAGGGCCTCGCGGCCAAGACGGCGCTCGCGTACGCGACCGATCTCGCGCCGTTCGCGCAGTTCATCGCGCACGAGCGGATCGAGATCGATCGCGTGGGCGGCCCGGATCTGTCGCGCTTCCTCGCGAAGCGATCGAAGGAGGGGCTCGGCGCGCGGTCGCAGGCGCGGCTGCTGTCGGCGCTGCGTGGGCTCTTCGGGTACCTCGTCGCCGAGAAGCACGTACGCGCGGATCCGACCGAGCTCCTCGACCCGCCGCGCGCGCCCAAGAAGCTCCCGGTCGTGCTCTCGCGCGAGGAGGTCCTCGCCCTGCTCGATGCGCCCGACGAGGACACGCCGCGTGGTCTTCGTGACGCGGCGATGCTGCACACGATGTACGCGGCGGGGCTGCGCGTGTCGGAGCTCGTGTCGCTCTCGCTCGGTGACGTGAACCTCGAGACCGGGTTCGTGCAGGCGTTCGGCAAGGGCGGCAAGCGGCGCATCGTCCCCTTGGGAGCGCACGCACGTCGTCGCATCGAGCGCTGGCGTCTCGAGGTGCGCGCGCGCTGGGCGCCCGACAGCTCGCGCGCGCTCTTCGTCACGCACCTCGGCAAGCCCATGACGCGGCAGGGCTTCTTCGCGCTCGTGCGCCGCTACGCGCTCGTCGCCGGCATCACCAAGACCATCTCGCCGCACAAGCTGCGTCACTCGTTCGCC
This sequence comes from uncultured Sandaracinaceae bacterium, assembly GCA_964502175.1. Taxonomy (GTDB): domain Bacteria; phylum Myxococcota_A; class Polyangia; order Polyangiales; family Sandaracinaceae; genus JAFLCL01. The sequence continues at coordinate 170,630 of CAZCVE010000006.1, read as the reverse complement.
ACGCACCTCTTGCTCGGCGGGGCGGATCTGCGCGCGGTGCAGACGATGCTCGGACACGCCGACATCACGACGACGCAGGTCTACACGCACGTCACGGGTGATCACCTCAGCAAGGTCCACGGCACCTACCACCCGCGCGGATGACGTACCCTCGCGCCGAAACGAGGGAGCTCATGAGCGATTACGACGGCAAAGACGTGGTGGTGACGGGTGGCGCGGGCGCGCTCGGGACGGCGCTCTGCAAGCTGCTGCTCGCCCGTGGAGCACGCACGATCCACGTGCCCGCGTTCGACGAGGCGGAGGCCGAGCGCTTCGTGCTCAAGAGTGATCCGCGCGTCGTCGTGCGCGCGGGCCTCGATCTCTCGGACGAGCTCGCCGTCGAGACCTTCTACGCGCATGTGCCCGGCCTCTGGGCGTCGATCCACGTCGCGGGTGGCTACGCAGGCGGGGCGATCGTGGACACGACGCCGACGCAGGCGCGAAGGCTGCTCGCGAGCAACGCGATGAGCGCGTGGCTCTGCTCGCGAGAGGCCGTGCGTCGCATCCGCGTGCGCGGCGATGCAGGCGAGGGCGGTCGCATCGTCAACGTCTCGGCCAAGCCCGCGCTCGTGCCGGCGGGCGGCGTCACGGCCTATGCGATGTCGAAGGCGGCCGTGGCTGCGCTGACGACGTCGCTCGCCGAAGAGGTGAAGGACGAGCGCATCTGGGTGAATGCCGTGGTGCCGTCGACGATGGACACGGGCGCGAACCGCGCGGCGATGCCCGACGCAGACTTCTCGAAGTGGCCGAAGGTCGAAGACGTCGCCGAGACCATCGCGTTCCTCGCGTCGCCGACGAACCGCTCGACGCGCGGCGCGCTCGTGCCGGTCTATGGCCGCAGCTGAGGCACGCGGGCCGAGACCGTGCGCTTGATGCCTTCGTCGATCGAGACCTTCGGCACGTAGCCGAGATCCTTCTTCGCGCGCTCGATCGAGAAGTAGTGGTGCGTGCACATGTAGCGGACGGCGAAGCGCGTGAAGCCGTCCTCCGGCATGTTCGCGCGGCCGGTGAGCGCGCGTGACCACTCGACCATCGCGGCCGCGCTGTACGCGAACCAGTAGGGGAGTCGGTACTGGATCTTCGGGTCGCCGCGCGCGACGAGCACACGATCGACGAACTCCCAGAAGGGGATCGGCTCGCCGTTCGTCACGAAGTACGCGCGCCCGCCGATGGACGGATCACGCGCGAGGACCTCATCGGCGAGTACGAGGGCGTCGATCAGGTTGTCGATGTACGTGAAGTCCGAGAGGTGCGCGTGGCGGCCGATGCCGACCTTCATCTGCCCCTTGTCGGCGCGTCCGAGGATGTTCGGCAGGAAGCGCGCGTCGCCCGGTCCGAAGATCACGTGCGGACGGATCGACGACGTGAGGAAGCCCGGCGCGTTGGCCGCAAGCACCTCTTTCTCTGCGGCGATCTTCGAGTCCGCGTAAGGCGCCTGCGAGGTCGCGGCGTACGGCAGGTCCTCGCCGCCGTTCTCGAGGTCCGTGCCTTGGTAGACGACGCTCGCCGACGACACGTAGACGAAGCGCTTCACGCCCGCCTTCTTCGCAGCCTCGAGCATGGTCTTGGTGCCGCCGAGGTTCACGGCCCACACGCGATCCGCACCCGCGCGCGCGGTCTGCACGAGCGACGCGTTGTGGAACACGACGTCGACGCCCTCGAGCAGCGGCGCCATCTGCGCCGCGTCGGTGAGATCGGCGACGGACATCTTCACCGGGAGGTCCGTGCGATCACGAACGTCCGACGCGACGACGGTGTCGCCGCGCGCGTGGAGACGTCGAACGAGGTGCTCGCCGACGAATCCGCCGGCGCCGGTCACGAGAGACTTGGTCACGGGGCCGCGTTGTACACGACGGGCAGCGACACGGTCAGGCCGCGGAGGTGGGCGCCGAGGGCAGGAGCCGTGAGAACCAACACGACGAGGACACACAGCGCGTCGAGCCGAGCGATGTGCATGCGTGCGGACGCAATCGTCGTGACGCGATCGAAGCGGCTCGCGTAGAGCACTATCGCAGTGCCGCGCGGCTCCTCCCGATAGGCGTTCGGCGCTTCATGGACTTCGAAGAAGACCACCTGAGTCTCGGGCGGGACGCTCGTAGTGAGCTTCACGATCCGGCCGTCAGGACATCGAACCGTGCGCACGACGAGTTCATCCCGATCCGACACGGGAGTTCCGTAGGCCGCGTCCACGTACGGACGGAGGCGTCGTCGTGTGATGGAGGCGAGCGCGAAGAGCGTGAGCGCGAGCGGAGCGGAGAGCACGAGACACCACTCCGCGAGGGGACCCGCGCCGACGCGACCCGGAAAGGCGTCAGCGACTCCGAGATCCATGCCCGCGCGTGGACCCCCGATGACACTGCGCTGCAGTCGTGAGGTGCCAGACACGAGGATCCAGTGCGGCCCAATGCGATGGAGCGCGAACGTCGCCGCATCGTCGAACTGCAAGTATGCGGGGGCGAGCTCTCCCTCGAGTCGAAGGCGAACCTCGTCTCGCTCGCGTGGAGATGGGTCGATCGTCAGCTCGCGTGAACCGACCCGATAAGTCCGCAGGGTGACCTGGCGTCTGACGAGGAACGTCTCGTCGACCCCGAGTGGGGCAGGCACCGCGGTGACCGGGTCGGGCGGTGACGAGAGGGCGCTCGCGTTGCCGAGGCCGGCCGTGAACTCGCGCGAGCTCGGCAGCGCGGGGTGACGCCACGCCCACATGCTGAAGACCGCGACGGCACCCACGGCGGCGACGGCGGTCACTCGCATCACGAGCGGCCGCGCGTGGAGCGCCTGCGAGCCAAGGAGCAGTCCAGCGATTCCACCGACCCAGAGCGCTCCGCACAGCGCCATCAGGTGTGGGGCGGCCATGAGGCGAACTCCCGTGTACGTGTTCAAGAGGCCGCCGTGCAGTGCGTAGCTCAGCGCAAGCACGGGAAGCGCGAGGCCCCATGCGGCGCGGATCGACCTCGGGTGCGTCGCCCACGATCCGATCGCCTCGATGTACGGGCGCGTGCTCAAGGCGTCGCTCCGAGCTCCGCGGGCAGCGACACGGTCAGGCCGCGGAGGTGGGCACCGAGGGCAGGAGCCGTGAGAACCAACACGACGAGCACACACAACGCGTCGAGCCGAGCGATGCGAGTGCGCGCCAGTGAAAGCGTCGTGGTTCGATCGAACGGGCTCGTGTGGATCACCGTCGCGACCGCGCGCGGTTCCTCGCGGTAGGCGGCCACCGCGCGCGCGTGCTTCAGGAAGACGGTTCGCGCGTCGGCCGGCGGTGCGGGGTGGAGTCGTGTGCGCTCGCCGCTCGTGAGCACGGCGGTCGCGGTCGTGTCGTCGGCCCCTGCGACGACCTCTGCGTGTGTCGCGCTCTCGAGGACAGCCAGTGTGCGGCGTGCGCGACGCGCGCAGACCCAGAGGAATGCCGCACATGGGATGGACAGCGCGAGACACCACCCCGTGAGATCGCCTGCGCCGACGCGACCAGGGAGCGCCTCCGCGACGCCGAGGCTCATCCACCGTCTCGGACCCGCGAGCACGTGCGGCGACGGATGCGCTCCTCGCCACGCCACGACGATCCAGTGGTCGCCGACCCGATGCACCGCGAGCGTCCGAACCTCGCTCAGCCGCACCCAGACACTGGCGGGCTCGTCGTCGAGACCCAGCCGCACCCACCCACGCCGAGTGGCAGGCCAGATCTTGAGCGTTCGATCGTCGAGTCGGTAGACGCTGGTCTCGCTTGTGCGCACCACGTACGACTCGTCGGCGCCCAAGACAGGCGCGATTCGGGTGGCGCCGGGGGGAGCGAAGAACGAACGCGCAGGCGCCTCCGCGCTGGCGAGGAACGCGTCCGCCGTCGGCGTGCGCGGACAAATCGCCGCGCCGAGCGCAAGCGCCGTCGCGACGACGAGCGCCGCCGCGGCCGCACCGGTGCCATGGCGAGTCAGGAACGCGTCGACCCTCGGTGCGTGGACGAAGAAGGCGAGGGCGACCGCGGTGACGGCAGCGATGCCCCACCACGTGAGGTGGAATGGTGCGGACGTGAACAGCCAGTGCTCTCCAACCCGAGGCATCGCCAGCCGTACGCCTTGGGTCGAGTAGGCGATCGAAACGAAGACGAGCGACGCGCCCCACGCGGCGCGGATCGTGGTCGGGCGCATCACCCACGATCCCATCGCCTTCATGCGCGCCCACATGGAAGACGAGGGTACCGAAGTCGTCTGCCGTTTTCTTGCCGGCTTCGATCGGAACCCGTTATCCGACGGCTGTTCGAGGTCTGCGCACGGCTCGGTGGTCGAACGTGTGTGGCTTCGTCGAAGGAGAGAACGCGTGGTCGACACACCCCTCTCGAGCTGCTCGGTCTGCGAACGGACCTTTCAGGTTCGCTTCCGCTATCAGGTCCGCGAGGACGCCGGGGGCTTCCAGTACTTCTGCTCGCAGATGTGCCAGCAGCGATCGCTCACGGGCGGCGGGGAGCGCGGTGAACGCGCCTCGTCGGTCTCGACAGCATCGCCGTCGGTGCCGACGCGCAGCACCACCAGCGCGCGACCGAGCCTCGTCGTGCCGCGCCCCAGCGTCGCGCCGGTCGCGACGACGAGCAGCAGCGGCGAGGAAGACTCGCCGGCGGCCAACAGCGCTGGCTCTTGCTGTGACGTGTGCAGCAAGCGCTTCGCGTTCGAGTTCCCCTTCCAGGTCAGCGTCTCGGACACGGGCGCTCGCTACTACTGCTCGATGGCGTGTCGCGGCGCGGCGAAGTTCGTCAGCCCGCGGGTGGCGCAGGCGCAGGGGCCGCGTCGCATCGCCGTGTTCAACCACAAGGGCGGCACCGGCAAGACCACCACGGCCGTCAACCTCGCGGCCGGTCTCGCCGAGTCCGGCAACCGCGTGCTCCTCATCGACGCAGACGGCCAGGGCAACGTCGGCGCGAGCCTCGGCATCCGCGGAGAGCACACGCTCTATCACGTGCTCGTGCACGGCATCCCTGCGGACCGCGCTGCGGTGCCCGTCCGCCAGAACCTCGACGTGCTCACCTCGAACGAGATGCTCGCCGCGGCCGAGCTCCACCTCGCGACGCGGCCCAACCGTGATCGCATCCTCCGCGAGCGCCTCGGCGAGCGCGTGAACGGCTACGACGTCGTCGTGATCGACTGCGCGCCCGCGCTCTCGCTGATGAACCAGAACGCGCTCGTCTACGCCGACTCGGTGCTCGTGCCGGTGTCGTGCGACTACCTCGCGCTCGTCGGCGTGAAGCAGGTGCTCCGCACCCTCAAGAACGTCCGCGAGCTCCTCAAGCACGACGTGGCGATGCTCGGCGTGCTGCCCACGTTCTACGACGCGCGCGCCAAGATCTCGCGCGACTCGATCGACGCGCTCCGTGAGCACTTCGGCGATCGCTGCCTGCCCGCGGTGCGCGCGAGCACGAAGCTCCGCGAGGCGCCGAGCGTCCGCAAGACCATCTTCGAGCACGCGCCCGACAGCCACGGCGCCGAGGACTACCGCGCGCTCGTCGAGCACGTGCGGCGCGTGCGCGGCGACGCGAGCCTCCTCGACACCGGTCTCTCGAGCGTTGGTGTGAGCGAGTCCGCGGTGGGGCTGCGCGCCGACGCGGCGATGAACGACGTCGAGGCCTTCGCGGCTGCCGTCTGAGCGTTTTCGATTTCGTGTCCCGACCCTTGGAGCGACCCATGACCGAGCATTCCAGCGCTGCACACGCGCTCTTCGACCGAGACGAGATCCGCGAGGTCCTCGAGACCTCCTTCTACAAGAGCGAGCCGGCCGAGCCGGTGGCCAAGAGCAAGCGACCGGGCCTCGCGCGCGCGAGCAAAGCGACCGCCCGCAAGGTCACCCGCAAGCCCAAGCCCGATCACTACGAGATCCTCTGCATCTCCATGTACGTCGAGGATCTCGCGTCGCTCGACGGCAAGGTCGAGGCGCTCAAGCAGCGCGGGCACCGTCGGATGACGCGCAGCGCGCTCATCCGCTACGCGCTCGAGCGGCTCGCGATCGAAGACGTCCCGCGCCCGTCGATCTGATCGATCACGACGCCGGTAGGTAGTCGAGCAGCGGCGCGAGCCCCCGCGCTGTCAGATCGTCGACGATCAGATCACGCGCGCCTCGCGCGCCGACGGCGACGACGACGAAAGGTCGCGGCGATCGATCGAGGAACGCAGCGGCGTGCACGGGCGCGCCGCGACGCGTGCGGCCGATCTTGACGGGGTCGATGTCGAGGAAGGCGAGGGGGCGCGCGTCGTGCGCCTCGAGGTCACGCGCGAGGCGCTTGCCGGTGGGGCCTGCGCCCCAGATCACGAAGCCGTGCGCCATCGCGAGCGGCGTCTTCGCGAGGCGCACGGCGAGGTGCTCCGCCTTGAGCGCGCGGTGCGCCGCGAGCGCATAGCGAGGATCGCGGAACGTGAGGCGACCCTCGCGGTGCCTCCACCGCAGCCCGAGCGGCTCGAGCTTGGCGAGGCCGAAGCCCGCGCGATCGAGGCGCAGCCAGAGGTCGTAGTCCTCGGGGAACGGACCGTCGCGGTAGCCGCCGATCGCGTCGAGCGCGCTCGCGCGCAGCGTGACCGACGGATGGCAGAGCGGGGCCTCCACGAAGAGGCTCGCGCGGTGGTCGGTCGGTGTCAGCACGCCGTTCTGCCACGCCACGTAGCGCTGCATGCCCTCGGCGACGTGCTCGGCAGGAAACGCCTCGACGACGCTGCCGACCGCGCCGAGCTCGGGGTTCGCGTCGAGGTGGGCGCACTGCGCGGCGATGCGGTGCGGCAGCGAGACGTCGTCGCCGTCCATGCGGGCGAGGTAGCGGGCGGTCGTGCGGTAGCGGGCCAGCGTGAGCGCGGCGACGAGGCCGAGCCCCTCGGTGCGCACGAGATCGATGCGTGGGTCTGCGCTCGCGTGAGCGCGCGCGATGTCGTGGCCGGCGTCGGTCGATCCATCGTCGACGAGCACGAGGCGATCGACGATCGGCTGCGCGCGCACGCTCGCGATGGCCTCGTCGAGCCACGGCGCCACGTCGCGAAACGGAAGGAGCACCGCGACGCGCTCGGTCACGTCGTTCCCCGCGCGCCCACCCGCTCAGCCTCGCTTCTGCTTCACGATGATGCGCGAGAAGGCCTCTTCGATCGCCGTCGCGAGCAGCTCGAGGCGCTGATGACCTTGAGGACCGGCGCGTACGTCGTCGCAGGCGAGCAGACCCACGACCTTGCCCGACACCTTGATCGGCAAGAGCGCGAGGTCACCGCCGCGTGATCCGACGGCCGCGCGAAAGAGACCATCGGCGATCGCCGATCCGTACGGACCGAAGTAGCCGACGCCCGACTCGACGACGCGCTGGAAGAGCGACGCGGTGGACGTGGGGATCCAGAGGTTTCGCGCCGAGTCCTCGGAGACGCCGCTGCCGATGCCGTCGAAGCCCTTGAGGAGGCCCTTTCGCAGCGCGAAGAACACGGCGCTGCGCGACACGCTGAGCGAGCCGTCGAGCGCGAGCCGAACCACGTCGTCGCGATCGGTGGCCTGCCTGATCGACACGATCACACCGCGGATGTCGCCGAGCGGTGCCTTCATCGGCGCGAGGTCGCGGGTGGCGCGCGGAGAGATCTTGTTGGCCTTGGTCGCGCTGCTGCGCACGGGCTTGGCGGGCGCGGCCGGCGGAACGCTCCAGCTCTCGTCGGCCGTGGGCGTGGGCTCGAGCGGCGCGCTGCTCGGCGCGGCGGCGGGCGTCTCGGCAGGCGTCGGGGCGACCTCCGTGATGACGGGAGCGACCACCTCGAGCGGAGCGGTCACCGAGCGCGGTGGGCTCAGCGATGCGGCCGGCGGCGCGAGCGTTCGCGTGCGGGTCAGGGCAGGGCGCACGGCGACCGCGGGGGCCTCCGTGATGCCGCCGCGCTTGTACGGCTCGGACGGACGAGGAACCGTCACGCCCTTGGGTGCGATCGACGGCGGGCGAGCGGGCTCGGCTGGGCGCTCGGGCTCGGCTGGGCGCTCGGTCTCCGATCGCGCCTCGTGATCGTCGTGCTCCTCGCTCCGCGAGTCGACGATGGCCTCGAGCTCGGGCCTCGCCTCGCGCATCGCCGGCGGCACCACCGCGTGTCGCAAGAGCGGGATCGGCGCGGTCGCGGGCAGCGCGTCCACGGCGGAGGCGGTCGCGAGCTCGAGCGCCGTGGGCGGCACGATCGCGTGCGAGCCCGAGTTCTTGCGCGGCTCTTCGGGCTCAGGCGCCGACACGTCCATCGGCACCGTGGACTTCGCGCGCGCCCAGAGGCCTCGGCTCGGCGTGGTCTCGCGCGGCGGCGCGAACGACTTCGCGATGATCTTCTCGGGCGGAGGGAGGGAGCTCGTGGCGTTCGCCATCGGCTTGTGTCGGACGAGCGGGACCGCGTCGTCCGCGTCGAGCGCCTCCAGCGCTTCGAGCATCAGCTTCTGATCACGCCTGGACGACTCGGAGGTCGTCGTCCGGTAGCCCGAGTCCGCGGGCGCGTGCGATGGCCGACGACGCACGAGCTCGATCACCGGCGGCGGCTCGGAGATGGGCGGCTCCGCGGGCGCCGGCTCGGACGACTGCGCGGCGCCCACGTCGGCGAGGGCCGCGCGAAGATCGCTCCAGCGCGCGGCCGCGGCGATGACGCGCGCGCCCGACATCCGCTCGAGCTCGGCGACCACGTGTCGCTCCGTGGGCGCGAGCATCGCGACGATCCAGCTCCCTTCGATCGCACGCACGGGCAGCACCGCGAACTCGCGCATCACGCTGGCCGGGATCTTCGCGAGCAGCGCTGGGTCAGCCGCCGCGAGGTCGGCCGGCGCCATGAGCGGACCGAACCCCTCCGCGACGAAGTAGCCGACGAGCGCGTCTTCGGAGACGCCTCGCCTGACCAGCGCGCGCACGAACGCCGAGCCGTGCAACGGCGCGGTCGCGAGCGTTTCCGCGAGCTGCTCGCGGGTGACGAGCCCCGCGCGCTGGAGCCGAGCGCCGAGATCGGCCGACATCGGGGGTGGGCGTAGCGGTTTCTCCGCTCCGTGGTCAAGCGGCGGAGCGAGGCTCGGGATCCCCTTCGATCGAGGAGGGGGCGATTCGCCGCGAGATTGCGTATCCTCTTCGAGGTGCGTCCAGCGAGTCGGAACATCGCCGCGGGGAACAGCGTTCGGTCGCACATGGCCAAGGCTTTCGGTCGGCGCGGGTCTCTCGCCTCGTGCCTCGCTGCTTCGCGAGCCTGCAGTTCGTTGATGAGGAGGAGCCGATGACCCTGGTCCGGACCACGCTCGCGACCGCGAGCCGAACCTCCTCGCTCCGCGCCGCGACGCTCGTCGCCTCGTTGGTGCTGGCGCCGCTCGGTGGCTCGGCGCTCCTCCAAGCGGCCCTCCCGAGCGCAGCGCAGGCGCAAGAGCTCACCGAGTCGGGCCGCGTTCGCATCGCGCGCAGGCTGGCGCAGAGCACGGTCTCGGTGCTGTGCGGGCCGTCGACCGGCTCGGGCTTCGTCGTCGGGACCGAGCGCTGGGTCATCACGAACCATCACGTCGTCGAGGCCGCGCGCATGGGCGTGCAGGTGCGCTTCGGCAGCGGCACGACGCTCCAGGCCCGCGTGATCCGCCTCGATCCTTCGCACGACCTGGCGATCCTCGAGGTGATGGGCGGGCGTGTTCCGTCCCCCCCGCTCGATCTGGCCAACTCGGACGACGTCGAGGTCGGGCAGACCGTGCTCGCGTTCGGGAGCCCGTTCGGCCTCGAGGGCACGCTGACCGAGGGCATCGTCAGCGCGCGCCGCGACGTGCCGGACGTGGGCGGCGGCATGGCCCGTCGCCTCATCCAGACCGACGCGCCGATCAACCCGGGCAACAGCGGCGGACCGCTCGTCGACCGACGCGGCCGCGTGATCGGCGTGAACACCGCGATCCTCAGCCGCACGGGCGGCAGCCACGGCATCGGCTTCGCGGTGCCCTCCAACTACGTCGGCGAGCTCCTCGCGAACACGAGGGAGCAGCAGCGCACCGGTACCGGGAGCGCTCAGGTCGCCACACGACAGGGATCGCAGACCACCCAGCAGGGCAGCAGCGGTCAGCAGCCGCAGCTGCCAGCCGCGGGGCAGGCGTTCCTCGGCGTGCGCGGCCGTGACTTCGTCGGCGGCGGCTTCGTCGGCGTGCAGATCGACGGCGTCGAGCCCGGCTCCCCCGCGCAGCACGCCGGCCTCCTCGGCGTGAACGACAACCCGCCCGAGCTCGTCGCCCGCCTCGGAATTCCGTGGACCGGCCACATCATCACGGCGGTGGACGGCCACCCCGTGCACAACGGCGCGGAGCTCGAGCAGGCCATCCGCACGCACCGTCCGGGGCAGAGCGTCGAGGTCACCGTGACCGTCGGCCCCGGTCTCCTCAACGGCACGCGACGCATCTCCCTCGCCGCCGCCCCGTAGCTCGCGCGTCGACATTGTTTCGAACGCGTCGGACGGGTGGCACCGGCGCGCGGTGCGAACATACTCGCGCGCGTGCTCCCCGCTGAACGTGCGCTGATCGAGCGAGCCCTGCGCTCGCGCTCGCGCGACGAGGTCTTCACGCTGATCGCGCCGCTCCGGCAGCGGGTCACCGAGGATCGCGAGATCGCCGAGGCGTGGCTCACGCTGCTCGAGGCTGCTCCCGCCCGCGCGGGCCTCACGGACGACGTTCGCGCAGCGCTCTGGGCTTTCCCCGGCGATCACGCGCTCCTTCTCCTCGGGCTCCGTGCGCTGCTCCGCGCCGACGAGCGACGAGGTCCCGACGAGCCCGCGACGCCGACCTCACCGGCGCACGTGGTCCTCGAGCTCGGCGAGCGTGCGCTCCCCGCGATCACGACGCCGCGCGATCGCGCGAGCCTCCTCGGGATGATCGGCAACGCGCACCGCCGGCTCGGGCCGAGGCACGACGCGCGCGCCATCGAGGTGCTCGAGAGCGCGGTCCGCCTCGCCCCGCGAGACGGCACGCTCTTCTTCGATCTCGGCCTCTGTCACAAGTGGGCTGGTCGCTTCCGCGCCGCGATGCTCGCCTTCGCGCGGGCCGAGGAGCGCCTCGGGCCCAAGCGCCAGGTGCTCTTCAACCGCGCCACCGTCGCCACCGCGAGCGGCGACGTGAACGAAGCGGCGGACGCGTGGCGGCGCTTGGGTTTTCGCGTCGAGGTCGCCAAGGACGCGCTGCCCCTCGTGCACGGCGAAGGCGGTGCGCTGCTCGATGACGTGCTCGTGCGCGTGCCCACGCGCGGGACCGGTCGCACGAACGACGACGTGCCCGACACCGCGATCGCCTTCGAGGTCCTCGGCGTGACGCCGCTCTCTCCGTGCCACGGTGTCGTCCGCACGCCGACCGCGCGCGAGGCGATCGTGGACTTCGGCGACGTCGTGATCTTCGATCCCGCGGCCGTCGCGAGCCTCGAGTCGGACGGCAAGTCGCGGCCCGTGTTGCCGCTGCTCCACGTCGCGCGCCGCGGCGACGAGCAGCGCTTTCCGTTCCTCGCGCTCGAGCAAGACGAGGGCGGTGTCTCGCGCATCGCCGCGGCGCTGCCGGACGGCTGCGTCTGGTACCTGCACGACACGCGCGTCGATCGCGTGTGCCCGCGCTGCGCGGCCGGCGAGACGTTCCTCCCGCACACGCACGAGCCTCCCACCGTGAGGCGCGCCGTCCGCGGCAAGCTCGTGTGCCCGGCGTCCGTGCCCCTCGCCACGGTCCGGAGCGCGATCGAGAAGAGCAAGGGCGCGGACGTGCTGTTGGCCATCCCAGGCCTCTTCGAGACGCTCGGCGACACGGCCGGCGCTGGCAAGCACCACAAGACGTGGGGAGTCATCGAGCGCGGTCTGCTCGCGGCCTCGACTCTGCCTACGACTCGCGCATAGTTTCGCGGCTTCGGCGCCGATCGGGTCGGTCGGCGCTCTTTTTGTTCGGGACTCGGGACTCGGGAGGAATCGATGACCTCGTGGCTGGCCAAGGTGCTCGAGAAGAGCGCCGTGAGTGACAAAACGTGGCGCGTGTCGCGCCGAGGTTGGATGAGCGCTGCGGCCGTGGGCGGCCTCGCGCTCGTCACCGGGACCGCGACGAACGCGCGCGCGACCGTGATGGTCGAGGTGGCGTTCGATCGCCTCGCTCGGGAGTCGGACGTGATCGTGCACGGCCGCGTGCTCCGCACCGGCTCGCGCCTGGTGATGGACGCGAACGGCGCGATGCCGCACACGCTCACCGAGCTCGACGTGTTCGAGCCGATCAAGGGCGACGTCGGCGCGCGCCTCGTGATCGACGAGATCGGCGGCGAGGTGCAGGGACGCGGCACGTGGATCGCGGGGACGCCGCGCTACCGAGGCGGCGAAGAGTGCATCGTGTTCCTCCGCGCGCTGCCGGATGGCAGCTACCGCACGTACGCGATGGCGCAGGGCCACTTCGAGGTGCGCCCCGGCGTGCCCGGCGTCGCGGCGGTCGTCGTCCGCGACACGAGCGCCGTGGGCCTGGTGAGCTGGGTGCGCGACGCGATGACGATTCAGCCAGGTCGCGTGGCGTCGATGCCTCTCGCGGCGTTCCTCGACTACGCTCGTGACCTCGCCGCGGCGACCGGGGGGGCGCGATGACCCCCCGCATCCCCGTCGTACTCGCTCTGACCGGTTGCGCCGTCCTCGGCGCGACGTCGCTCGCCCGCGCGTGGGAGCCCATCGCCGACAGTCGTCCCGTGTGGACGACGGCGGCGCCATACTCGCTCCAATCCGCCGGCTCCGTCGATCTCGGCGGCTTCGCGACCACGGAGGCCGAGGTCCGCCGTGGCATGGACGACTGGACGCGCGTGGCGTGCACCAGCTTGACGACAGCGTACGGCGGCACCGTCAGCTCCCTCCCGCGCGGCGGTGACGGCGTGTCGAGCATCGGGTGGCGCGAGAGCGCCTGGCCCTACGACACGAACGCCATCGGTGTGACGACGCCTCAGTTCTGGCGATCCATCACCGAAGCCGACATGGAGATGAACAGCGTCAACTTCACCTGGACGACGGACTCCGGGCGCGGCAGTCGGGTCAACGCGTACTCGATCATCACCCACGAGGCAGGCCACTACTACGGCCTCGATCACTCGGCCGAGGAGTCCGCCATCATGTACTTCGCGTACAGCGGAGGGATCGGCACGATCGGGACGGACGATCAGAACGGCATCTGCGCGCTCTACCCCGGAACAGGCAGCGACTGCGCGACGACCGGATGTCCGTCGGGCTACGAGTGCGTGGCGGGCACCTGCTCGCGGCCCATGGGCGACGGCGACACGTGCTCGCCATGCGACACGGGCGATTCCTGCACGAACGGCATCTGCCTGGGGTACCCCGACGGCAACGGATACTGCGGTCGCGACTGCACCACGAGCGCCGATTGCGCGAGCGGGGACACCTGCGTCGCGATCGAGGGCACGTCGAACCAATGCGTCCGCGTGACGGGGAGGACGGCCGACTGCACGGGCATGGCGATGGGGGGCTGCACGACGGACTCCGACTGCCCCTCGGATCAGCGCTGCAACGCGTTCAGCCGAGAGTGCATCCCGCGCGCTGCGGGCGGTGCGATCGGCGCGGCCTGCGGCGGCGCGGCCGACTGCAGCTCGGGCGTGTGCTTCAGCGGCGCGTGCTCGCAGAGCTGCAACTGGCTCGATCCCACCTCGTGCCCCGGCGGCTTCTACTGCAACGGTCAGGCGACGGGCACCTGCGGCTCGGGCCTCTGCCTCGCGGGCAGCGCGGGCGGCGGAGCGCTCGGTGATGCGTGCGGCGCGTCGACCGACTGCCAGTCGCTCTTCTGCGCCGAGGGTCGCTGCTCGGTGCCCTGCATCCCGGGCGGCGTCACGTCGTGCCCCACCGGCACCACCTGCCAGACCGGCCTCACGGCCGACTGTGGCTCGTGTCAGCAGGCGGGCGCGCTCGGCGACGCGTGCATGACGAACGAAGACTGCAGCTCGCGCATGTGCGCCGCGCAGGCCGACGCGTCGTTCTGCACGTCGTTCTGCGACTCGTCGCGTCCGTGTCCGGGTGGCTTCGCCTGCGCCATGGTCGACGCGACCACCTCGGTCTGCGTCCCCGATCGCGGCGGCCTCGGCGCGCCGTGCACGGTGAACGAGAGCTGCGCGAGCAACATCTGCGCGGCCATCGGCGGCGTGTCGCAGTGCACCCGCACCTGCGACGCGACCAACGCGTGTCCGCGCGACTACGACTGCACGCTCACCTCGGACGGCGTCACCTCGGTGTGCCAGCCGCAGATGCGCTCGCAGGTGACGAGCGGCTGCGGCCGCTGCGTCGTCGGCGCTGGCAGCGAGAGTGCTGCACGACCGCTCACGTGGATCTCGCTCGGCCTGCTCGGATGGCTGGTGGTACGCCGCCGCGCGAGCCGTAAGCGCTGACGTCCGCGAGGCCGCCCGATTCCACCGACGCCTAGAGGCTCTTCCACCGCCGACACCGGCTCCGGCGCGATCCCGTCGATCTACGACTGGATCGCGCCGCACCGTCGTGCGCTCGCGCTCGGCGTCCTGTGGCTCGTGCTCACGCAGGTCGCCGAGAAGGCGATCCCTTGGCTGTTCCGCGCCGGCATCGACGGGCTCGTCGCCGGTGATCTCGACGCGGTGAGCCGCGCGGCGCTCTGGGTGATCGTCGTCGCGCTCGGCGCGTGGACGGTCCGCACCGCGAGCCGCATCCAGCTCTTCAACGTGGGCCGCGACGTGGAGTTCGATCTCCGCAACGCGCTCCTCGCGAAGCTCCACCAGCTCGGACCGTCGCTGTTCCGCACGCTCTCGACGGGCGACATCATGAGCCGCGCGACGAACGACCTGACGCAGGTGCGCTTGCTCGTCGGGTTCGGGGCGCTGAATTTCGTCAACTCGACGCTCGCGTTCGCCTCCGCGATCGCGCTGATGCTCGTCGTGTCACCGCGCCTCACGCTGCTGGCGCTGATCCCGTTCCCCTTCATCGCGCTCAGCGCGATGGGCTTCTCTCGCGCGATGTTCAAGCGCTCGAACCTCGCGCAGGCTGCCCTCGCGAAGCTCGCCGAGCGCGTGCAAGAAGACGTCGCCGGCGTGCGCGTCGTGCGCTCCCTCGGCCTCGAGGCGCGTCAGGCCGAGCGCTTCGAGATCGCCAACGCCGAGGCCGTCGAGCACAACCTCGCGCTCGTCGCGATCCGCGGCGTGATGTTCCCCGTGCTGATGGGCTTCTCGTCCGTCGGCACGCTGATCGTCCTCTACCAGGGCGGCCTCATGGTGATCGAGGGATCGCTCACCGTCGGCGAGCTCGCAGCGTTCAACGCCTACCTCGCGCAGCTCGTGTGGCCGACGCTCGCGCTCGGCTACCTGCTCTCGGTCATCACGCGCGGCCGCGCCTCGTACCAGCGCGTCGCCAGCGTGCTCGCGCGCAGCCCCGCCGTCGCCGAGGCCCCCGACGCGCGCGAAGCCCCGACGACCGGTGCGCTCTCGGTGCGTCACCTCTCGTACACGATCGAGGGCCGCGACGTGCTGCGGGACGTGACCTTCGAGGTCCCCGCGGGTACCTCGCTCGCGATCGTCGGCGCGACCGGCAGCGGCAAGTCCACGCTCGCCGCGCTCCTCTCCCGCTTGCTGCCCACCCCGGCCGACTCCGTGTTCCTCGACGGCGAAGACGTCACCGGGCTCACGCTCCGCTCGCTGCGGCACACGGTCGGCTTCGCGCAGCAGGAGCCGTTTCTCTTTTCTACGACGGTGGAGAAGAACCTCGAGCTCGCCCTCTCGCGCACCGTCGATCCGACCTCGAGCGATGCCGCCGCGCGCCTGCGTACGGCCGCCGACGAGGCCGCGGTGCTCGAAGAGATCACGGCCATGCCCGAGGCCTTCCAGACCATCGTGGGTGAGCGCGGTGTCCAGCTCTCGGGCGGACAAAAGCAGCGCCTCGCGCTCGCCCGCGCGCTCCTCGACGCGCCGCGCGTGCTCGTCCTCGACGACCCGCTGAGCGCCGTCGACGCCCGCACCGAAGAGCGCATCCTCGCCGCGATCGATCGCGCCGCCGAGGGCCGCACGCTCGTGCTCGTCACCCACCGCATCGCCGCCGCGCGACGCGCGGATCGCACGCTCGTCCTCGACGCAGGCGTCGTCGTCGAGTCCGGCACGCATGACGAGCTCGTGGCGCTCGGCGGGCACTACGCGCGGCTCGCGGAGCGACAGCGCCTCGAGCGCGAGATCGACGCCGGCCCCGAGACCGCGGAGGCCACGTCGTGAGCACGACGCGCACCTCCGAGGCCGTTCGACCCGCGAACGTTCGCCCGCCGCTCGAGGCCACGGGCAGCGGCGACGAGAAGACCTACGACATCGCGCTCCTCAAGCGCCTCGCGCCGTTCGCGCGTCCCTCGCTCGCGCTGTTCGTGATCGCAGGCGTGCTGGTGCCGATCACCTCGCTGGCCGGCCTCGTCCAGCCGCTCCTCCAGCGCGCCGCCGTGCAGGCGGCCATCGTCGATCGCAGCGCGCCCGACCTCCTCCGCGTCGCGGGCTTCTTCGGCGTGGCGATCCTCGTCGAGTTCATCACGCGCTTCGCGCAGACCTACGCGCTCCAGCTCGGCGGACAGCGCACCGTCGCGGCGCTGCGCCGCGCGACGTACACGAAGGTCCAGCACCTCCCGCTCTCGTACCTCGATCGCACGCCCGTCGGTCGCGTCGTCACGCGCGTGACCAACGACGCGGACGCGATCGGCGAGCTCTTCGCTTCGGGCGCGGTGCTCGGCCTCGCAGACCTCCTCACGCTGCTGGCGATCCTCGGCTTCATGTTCTACCTCGACGTGCGGCTCACCCTCGTGACGCTGCTCGCGGTTCCGCCGCTCGTGATCGCCGTGCAGTGGATCCGCGTGCGCGCCCGCGAGGCGTTCCGATCGATCCGCGCCTACATCGCTCAGCTCAACGCGTACGTCGCCGAGCAGGTGCAGGGCATGGCGGTCGTGCAGGCGTTCGCCCGCGAGGCCGAGTGTCTCGAGGAGTACCGCGAGATCAACGCGCAGCACCGCGACGCGAACTTCCGCTCCATCCGCTACGACGCGCTCCTCTACTCCGTCGTCGAGTCGATCGCGGCGATCACCGTCGCCATCGTCCTCTGGTACGGCTCGGTGCGCGCAGGAATGCTCGAAGCGGAGACGGCCTCGGGCGAGAGCACGGCCATCTACGTCGGCACCGTCATCGCGTTCTACGAGTACGTGCAGCGCTTCTTCGGCCCGATCCGCGACCTCTCGACGAAGTACACGATCCTCCAGAGCTCGCTCGCGGCAGCGGAGCGCGTGTTCGCGCTGCTCGATCACCCGGAGGCCGACGCGCCCGAGGGCCTCGACTTCAAGCCGTGCACGCCCTCGCCAGACGACGTCGCGCTCGAGCTCCGCAGCGTGTCCTTCGGCTACCGCCCCAACCAGCGCGTGCTCGACGACGTCGATCTCGTGGTGAAGCGCGGCGAGCGCATCGCGATCGTCGGCCCCACGGGCTCGGGCAAGACGACGATCACCGCGCTCGCGGTACGGCTCTACGACGTGAACGCTGGGCACGTGCTCGTCGACGGACGCGACGTGCGCGAGATGTCGGCGCGCGAGCTGCGGGAGCGCTTCGCGTTCGTGCCCCAGGACGTCTTCCTCTTCGCGGGGACGGTGGCCGAGAACATCGCGGCCTTCTCGCCGAGCCGCGACGACGCGCGCGTGCGCGAGTGCCTCGAGCGCGTGGCCGTGTGGGACCTGGTGCAGTCGCGCGGCGGCCTCGAGACGCGCGTGGACGAGCGCGGCGTGAACTTCTCCGTCGGCGAGCGTCAGCTGCTCGCGCTCGCCCGCGCGCTCTACCTCGACCGCTCCATCCTCGTGCTCGACGAGGCCACCGCCAACGTCGACTCGGCCACCGAGGCACGCCTCGAGCGCGCGGTGAGCACGCTGCTCGAGGGCCGCACGGCCATCGTCATCGCGCACCGCCTGAGCACGATCCGCAGCGCCGACCGCATCGTCGTGATCAGCAAGGGCCGCATCGCCGAGCAGGGCACGCACGAGGAGCTCCTTGCGAAGAACGGACTCTACGCGCGCCTCCACGCCCTCCAGTTCGCCGAAGGCAACGAGACGCACGCCGAAGAGTGATCGCGCACCGAGACTGGCCGCGCACCGAGACTGGCCGCGCACCGAGACTGGCCGCGCACCGAGACTGGGCCGCGCCGACTGGCCTTCGGCCCGCGTCCGTGCTCTCACACGCCCCCATGCCGCTCACCCAGATCGAAGGCACGTACGAGAACCCCGCCGGCGCGCGCTTCGCGATCGTCGTCGGCCGCTTCAACCACTTCATCGGCGACCGCCTGCTCGAGGGCGCGCTCGACGGCCTTCGTCGTCACGGCGTGAAGGACGAGCAGATCACGATCGTGCGCGCGCCCGGCAGCTTCGAGATCCCGCTCGCCGTTCGTCGCTTCGCGCAGAGCGGCAAGGTCGACGCGGTGATCGCGCTCGGCGCCGTGATCCGAGGCTCCACGCCGCACTTCGACTACGTCGCAGGCGAGGTGGCCAAGGGCTGCGCGCAGGTGATGTTGTCGACGGGCGTGCCCGTGATCTTCGGCGTGCTGACGACCGACACGATCGAGCAGGCCATCGAGCGCGCGGGCACCAAGGCCGGCAACAAGGGCTGGGAAGCCGCGCTCTCTGCCATCGAGATGGTGCAGCTCGAGCGCACGATGAAGACCGCCGGCTTCTGATCTCCGCGCGGGTCCGCGGCACTGATCACCGAATCGAACGAATCCAGACGGGAGCGAGATCGACGTGGGTGCGAGGCGACGAGGGCGCGAAGCGGCGCTCCAGATGCTGTATCAGATGGAGGCTTCAGCCGCGTCGGCGGACGAGGTGATCCGCCTGTTCTGGTCGAGCTTTCCGCCGACGGCCGACGCGGCCGCGGCCGCGGTCGCGCTCGATGGCAGCGAAGAGACGATCGATCCCGCCGAGCGCGAGGGCGCGGACTTCGCCAACGCGATCGTGCGCGGCTACGCGTCCGAGAAAGAGCGGATCGACGAGCTCATTCGCACCGTGAGCCAGCACTGGCGCCTCGAGCGCATGACGCGCGTCGACCGCAACGTGCTCCGTCTCGGCGCGTGGGAGCTCGTCGCCTGCGAGGACATCCCGCGCCGCGTCACGCTCAACGAGTCGATCGAGCTGGCCAAGCGCTTCGGCACCGAGACGAGCGCGTCGTTCGTGAACGGTGTCCTCGACCGCATCGCGTCCGACCTCGAGAAGGAGTGACGTCCGATGGACGTGCGCTTCGTCGCGCCCGATCTCCGCAAGCTCGACGTCCTCGACGCCGAAGCGATCGCGGTGCCGGTGCACAGCGACGAGCGCCCGCTCCGCGGCGCCACGGGTCTCCTCGACTGGCGCCTCTCGGGACGCTTCTCGCAGCTCCTCGTGCGTGGACGCCTCACGGGTCGTGAGGGCGAGCGCGTGCTCGTGCCCACCGCGGGTCGCCTCGCGTTCGACAAGATCGTTCTCATCGGAGCGGGTCCGAGCGCGAGCCTCGATCGCGCGCACGCGCAGCGCGTGATCGCGGCGATGCTCGAGGTGCTCGACGGCCTGCGCATCCGCCGCGCCGCGCTCGCGCTGCCCGGCCGCACGTGGGAGCTCCTCGATGCGACCGCGGCGATGGAGACGCTCGCCCCGAAGATCCTCGAGCCGCACGAGCAGGACACGATCACGATCGTCGATCACGCCGACGAGCACCGCGTGATGCAGCGCGCGCTCGAGTCCGCCCGCCGAAGACACCGCGCCGACGAGGCCTGAGTCGCATGCGGACGTGGCTCGGGCATCCCATGCGATGCTCCGCGCGCCATGCGCCCCACGACTCGATCACTCGCTGCCCTGATGCTCGCTCCGCTGCTCGCGTGCGGTGGGCCGCCTGCTTCCACCACGCCGCGTGCGGCGCGTGCGGATCGGCCTGATCCTCCGTTGCCGCCGCTGCCTTGGATGATCGACGAGGGCGCGCTGCCCGCGCTCGACACGCCGCTCGTCGCGCTCGTCGGCGGCACGGTGATGACGGCGGCGGGCGACGTGATCGAAGACGGGGTCGTCGTGATCGACGATGGCCTCATCCGCGCCGTCGGAGCACGCAGCACGACGGCCATCCCCGAGGGCGCGCGTGTGATCGACACCACGCGTCGCTTCGTCACGCCGGGTGTGATCGACGTGCACTCGCACATGGGCGTCTACCCGGTGCCGTCGGTCGGCGCGCACGAAGACGGCAACGAGATGACCGGCCCGACCACGCCGCAGGTGCGCGCTGCAGACTCGTTCTGGCCGCAGGATCCCGCGCTCGGTCGCGCCGTCGCGGCGGGCGTCACCACCATCCAGGTGCTCCCCGGATCCGCGAACCTGATCGGCGGCGCGGGCGAGACGATCCACATGCACCCCGGCCGCTCGGTGAGCGAGATGATCTTCGTCGGCGCACCCGACACCATGAAGATGGCGTGCGGCGAGAACCCGAAGCGCGTCTACGGCGAGCAGCATCAGTTTCCCGCGACGCGCATGGGCAACGTCGCCGGCTACCGCGCCGCGTTCCAAGCGGCGATCGAGTACGGCCGCACGTGGGAGGCGTGGCAGCGCGAGCACCAGAGCTGGCAGCGTGATCAGGCCGAGGCCGAAGACACGTCGGGCGACGAGGCGACGAGCGACGCGGACGAAGACGAAGACGAAGACTCCGACGACGACACGGGCCCGCCGGATCCGCCGGTGCGCAACTTCGGACACGAGCTCGTGCTCGGCGCGATCGAGGGCCGCGTGCTCGTGCAGATGCACTGCTACCGCGCCGACGAGATGGCGCGGATGATCGAGGTCGGCGACGAGATGGGCTTCCGCGTGCGCTCGTTCCACCACGCGGTCGAGGCCTACAAGATCCGAGATCTCCTTCACGACGCCGACATCTCGATCTCCACGTGGACCGACTGGTGGGGCTTCAAGCTCGAGGCGTTCGACGCGATCCCCGAGAACCTCGGCCTCCTCACGCAGGCCAACGTGCGCGGCGTCCTCCACTCGGACGACGCGATGCTCGTGCAGCGCCTCAACCAAGAGGTCGGCAAGGCCGTGACCGCGGCCCGCGGGCGAGGCATCGCGATCTCGGACGACCAAGCGCTGCGCTGGATCACCGCCAACGCGGCGTGGACGCTCGGCATCGAGGAGCGCGTGGGCACGCTCGAGGTCGGTCGCCTCGCCGACGTCGTCGTGTGGTCGGGCCATCCGTTCTCCGTGTACACGCACGCGGACTTGGTCTTCGTCGACGGCCTGCTCGAGCACGAGCGCAGCATCGACGCCGTCGGTCGTCGCACGGACTTCGAGCTCGGCCTCGATCTCGAGCCGCGCGTGCCCGCGACCCCGCGCTCCGCTGGCACGCAGCGACCGGCCGCGCGTCCGACCGCGCAGCGTCCTTCGACGTCCGGCGAGACCCTCGCGATCGCGAACGTCCGCGTGCTCACCGGCGAGCTCGGTGATCGCGCCGTGATCGAGCGCGCGACCGTCTTCGTGAGCGGCGAGCGCATCACCCGCATCGAGGCCACCGCGCCTACGTCGGGCACCGGCTCGTTCGTCGACGGCACGGGCCTCGTGCTCACGCCAGGCTTCATCGCGCTCGACACGCACCTCGGCCTCGCGGAGATCGATCTCGAGGCGAGCACGCGCGACACGGGCCACGAAGAAGAGGCCGACGCGATCCGCGCGGCCTTCACGGCGGGCGACGGATACAACCCGCTCTCGACGCTGATCCCCGTCGCGCGCATGGGCGGTGTCGTCGCCGCGCTGAGCACGCCAGACGGCGGTCTGGTCTCGGGCACGAGCAGCTTCGTCGACCTCGCGGGTCGCGATCGGAGCGCGATCCGCGACGCGGACGCCGCGCTCCACATCGACCTCACCGAAGGCGGTGTCGGCGCGGCCCACGGCGCGCGACCCGCGGCGATCCAGCGCCTGCGCGAGCTGTTCGACGACGCACGCCTCTTCTCGCGACAGCGCGCCGCGTTCGATCGCGCCGCGATGCGCGAGACCGGCGTGTCGCGCCTCGATCTCGAGCGCGTCGTGCTCGCGCTCGACGGCACGCTGCCCGTGTTCGTGCACGTCTCGCGCGCAGCCGACATCCTCGGCGTGCTCGCGCTCGCCGACGAGTACGACCTCACGCTCGTGCTCTCGGGCGTCGAAGAAGGCTGGATGATCGCGGACGCGATCGCCGCCGCGAGCGTGCCCGTGATCGTGCACCCGCTCGCCGATCTCCCGTCGACGTTCGCGGCGCTCCACACCCGCTACGACAACGCGTCGCTGCTCGCCGCCGCGGGTGTGCGCGTCGCGTTCTACGAGCCCGGCGCGTGGGACGTCCGCAACCTCCGCCAAGAGGCGGGTAACGCCGTCGCGTGGGGCATGCCCGCCGACGCGGCGCTCGCCGCGATCACGCGCGTGCCCGCCGAGCTCGCGGGGCAGGGCGCCGACTACGGAACGATCGCCCCTGGTCACCTGGCGAGCATGGTGTTGTGGAACGGCGATCCCTTCGAGACGACGACGCTTCCGGTCCACGTCTACGTGCGAGGCCGCGAGCTCCCGCTGCGCTCGCGACAGACGGAGCTCTTCGATCGCTACCGCGACATGAGCCAGGTGCGCCGCGGCACGCGCGGCCTTCCGGTGAGATTGCCCACCCCGGAGTGATCAGCGGCCGAGCCTGTGAGATTGCCCACCCCGGAGTGATCAGCGGCCGAGCCTGTGAGACTGCCCACTCCAGAGTGATCGGCGGCCGAACCTGTGAGACTGCCCACCCCGGGCTGAACAGCCCGGGGCAACAAAAGAAGCCCAACCCATTCGGGTCGGGCTGAGTCGAGGGGGCGGCAATCAACGGTCTGTTTCCCAGTCCTCGGCGCCGCTTCCGCGTCCGTGATGGGCCCGCTGCTCGCGTACGTAGGTGATCAGGTTCCGCAGTTCGTGCGCTGCGAACGACGCCGCCCAGTAGCCGTCCTGCCACGACAGGGGCGCGTCGAGCACGCGAGGCAAGAGGTACGACGTCGCGCCCTTCATGCGTTGCACGACGGCGGCCAGCGCTGTGGTTGCGGCGAGGCGGATGAGCACATGGATGTGGTCTTCGGCGCATCCGAAGGCGAGCAGCTGACAACCGAGCTCGGCAGCCTTCGCCGCGAGCAACCGCTCGAGCGCGGAATCGTTCGCCGCGATCAGCTGAGGCTCGCGGCCGCGGGTGCTCCACACGATGTGAATGAGGACGATGGACGGGGATCGACGCGGCATCGCCACTTGTCGGCTGCCGCCCGCGATGGTTGCGTCGACGCGAGAGAACACCTCAGCCCGACCCGAATGGGTTGGGCTTCTTCGAGTGCCCCGGGCTGTTGAGCCCGGGGGTGAGCAAGAAACTGGGGTCTCTTCAGCTCTAGCCTCGGGGGCGGGAACAGCAGCGTGGAAATCCAGCCTTCACACGACTAGCGTGCGCGGCCATGTCCTCCGATCTCATCGACGCTGCCTTCGCCGATCGCTCCCTCCTCGCGAACGAGGCGCACAAGAACGCCGTGCTCGACACGCTGGCGAAGATCGATGCCGGCGAGCTGCGCGTCGCGAGCAAGACCGAGGACGGCGTCTGGATCACGCATGCGTGGGTGAAGCGCGCGATCCTTCTCTACTTCGCCGTGCGCTCGATGGAGAAGATCGAGCTCGGGCCGTTCGAGTTCCACGACAAGATCCCGCTCAAGCGCGACCTCGACAAGGCCGGCGTTCGCGTCGTGCCGCCCGGCGTCGCGCGCTACGGCAGTCACCTCGAGAAGGGCGTCGTGCTCATGCCCGGCTACGTGAACCTCGGCGCGTACGTCGGCGCGGGCACGATGATCGACACGTGGGCCACCGTCGGATCGTGCGCGCAGATCGGGAGAGACGTTCACCTCTCGGGCGGCGTCGGCATCGGCGGCGTGCTCGAGCCGCCCCAGGCTTCGCCCGTGATCATCGAGGATGGCTGCTTCGTCGGCTCACGCGCCATCGTCGTCGAGGGCGTGCACGTCGAGCGAGATGCCGTCATCGGCGCGAACGTGGTGCTCACGGCGTCGACGCCGATCATCGACGTCTCGGGCGACACGCCCGTCGAGCACCGAGGCCGCGTGCCGGCGCGCAGCGTCGTGATCCCCGGCACCCGCCCGAAGAAGTTCGCCGCCGGCGAGTACGGCGTGCCGTGCGCGCTGATCATCGGTCAGCGCACGGAGAGCACCGACAGGAAGACGTCGCTGAACACAGCGCTGCGCGACTTCGGCGTCGCTGTGTGACGGGCTGACCTTCAGTTGGGGCTGAGCCATTGCTCACCCCCGGCTGAACAGCCGGGGCACTCGAAGAAGCCCAAGCCGTCCGGGTCGGGCTGAGATGTTGGGACGCACTGCTCATCGCGGCCTCTCGGCGGACGAAGCCGAGGCCTCGCTCGACGCGATGGCCATGATCAACGTCATGACGAACTGATCCGCGGCATCCAGACGAATCGAGCCCGGTGCACACGCAGTGCACCGGGCTCTTCGCGTCGCAGGACGACTCGGGTCAGATGTCTGCGAGGGCGAGCATGCGCAGGCGCTCCTTCGGCGAGCGCTGCGCCGCGAGGCGAGGGTGGTCGCGGAGATCGAGACCGAGCGCGAGGCGCGCTTCGCGATCGAAGTCGCGGAACGCGAGGCCGGCGCAGTAGCCGGGATCTCCATCGCGCTGACCAGCGACGACACGGACGACCTCGGCCTCCGCGTCGAACCACAGGCCGGTCGCGGGGACCTCGAACGACAACAGCAGACGCTGTCCGCGCTTCACCTCGCGGTCACACGCGAGCAGGCAACCCGTGGCCGAGGCCTCGATCACGCGCTCTCCGACGAGGCGGAACGAGTCGTCCACGGCCTGGCCGCGGGCCTTCACGATGTAGCGGGTGGTCTTGCGGACGGGAGGGGTGCTCGACATGACTGCGGCTCCTTGGGTCGAGCCGTGATCGTAGTGAGCTGGATCGTCTCTCCGCCAAAAACGCGCAGACGACTGCGCCTGGAGCTCAGGGGCGCGTCCACTCCGCAGGGGGCGGCTCGCCGACGAGCTCCGCGAGGAACGCGCCGATGAGCACGTCGTCGCCCTCGCGGTAGAGGATCCCGCGCGCAGAGAGGATCATCGGGAGCGAGCGTGAGCCGTCGTGCTCGTACGGACCAGTGAGCGTCACGTTCCTGAGCGACGGCGTGCGGAACGCGTGCTCGTCGCGCTCTTCCGGGCCGAGCGGAAGCTCGAGCGCGTCGCCCGCGTCGTGATCGAAGTACGCGCCCTCGGAGTTGAACGGGCTCTCGAGCAGCTGCTCCACACCGCGTGCGCGTCCGCGGTCTTCCATCTCGCTGCCCGAGTGAAAGCGCTCGTCGGTCAACATCGGACCCGAGTGACAGCTCGTGCATCCCGACTCGACGAAGCGCGTCAGCCCGCGCCGCGCGTCGGGAGGCAGCGCGTCGCGATCACCATCGAGGTAGCGATCGACCGCCGACTCGCCGCTCGTGACGTGACGCAGGTAGGCCTCGAGCGCCTTGCCCACGTTGGCGACGACGCGGTTGATCGCGTCGCGATCCGCGTCGGTCATCGCGTCCCAGCTCGGCGTGCCCGGCATGCCGCTCTCGGGGAACCGCTCGAAGTCGTCGAGCGCCGGCAGCGGCCCGAAGATCGCCTCGTAGGGCGCGCGGTAGGTGGCCACGTCGGCGATGCGGTGCGCGATCGCGAGGCGCGTCGTCGCCATCTCGATCGGGTTCTCGAACGCGCCGAGGGGCTGCGACCAGAGGCTGTCGGCGCGGCCGTCCCACAAGAAGAAGCCCTCGAGGCGCGCGCTCACGAGGAGGCTCGGGCTGTTGCGCGGGCCCGGGCTGCCGAGGATCACCTGCGGGGTGCGGTGACCATCGCCGAACGCGAGCGACGGCGCGTGGCACGTCGCGCAGCTGACCTCCGGCACGGTCGCGAAGCCCGTGTCGAAGAAGATGGCGCGACCGAGCTCGGCCGCGCGCACGTCGTCTGCGTAGCGGTTCCCGCGCGCGGAGGGCAGCGCGTCGGGCAGGCGCCACGTGGCGATGTCCTGACAGTCGCGCGCCGTGAGGTGGAGGTCGTCGCGGCAGAGGCCCCAGAGCTCGTCGCTCACGCCCTCGGGCGCCGGCGGCGCGCAGCCGATCGCGAGCACGCAGCCGATCGCGAGCATGCGGGGGAGCGACGACACAGCGGGCCAGGAGCGCATGCCGCGATGATGACACTCGCGCGCGAAGGCACCACGCGGCGCGGTCGGCGATGGCACCATCCCGCGAGGAGGTGACCGTGCCGTACGTCGCGACCGATCCGAATTCGCCGGGAATCCGAGCCTTGATGCAGCTCCGGCCCGAGACGGGCGGGCCGCTCTCGACGCTCGCCGAGGCCTTGCTGCGCGGGCCCTCGCCGCTGTCGCGCGGCGATCGGGAGCTGATCGCCGCGTTCGTCTCGAGCAAGAACCAGTGCCTCTTCTGCACGCGCTCGCACGCCGCGTTCGCGGCCGCGCAGCTCGAGCCCGGCATGCCGCTCGTCGACGCGGTGATCGCCGATCACACGCAGGCCGACGTGACGCCGAAGATGCACGCGCTGCTCGCGATCGCCGAGGCCGTTCAGCTCGGCGGGCTGCACGTGACCGAGGAGCTGATCGCGAAGGCGCGCGAGGCAGGCGCTGTCGATCTCGAGATCCACGACGCGGTGCTCATCGCGGCCGCGTTCTGCATGTTCAACCGCTACGTCGATGGACTGCGCGCCACGACGCCCGACGATCCTGCGCTCTACGCGCAGATGGCGGGCTTGATCGTCGAGCGCGGCTACGTCCGCTGATCGCGCAGCCGGCCTCAGCGCTTCACGCGCTCGTAGAGCACCTGGTACGCGCGCGTGAGGCCGGCGACGACGTCGAGCGCCGCGCGGTAGCGCTCGGGATCGTTGCGGTGCTTGTCGGGGTGGAAGCGCGCGAGCAGCTCGCGGTAGCGCGTCTCGATCTCGCTCCACTTCGCGGTGCGCTGGAGCTCGAGGTTCGCGTAGGCCTGCAGCACCTCGCGGTCCTTCTCGATCGCGTCGAGCGCCCGCTGCACGCGCGGCGACGGCTCGACGATCGCGGCGCCACCGCGCGCGCGTCGACGGCGATCGAGCTCGGCGTCGAGCTCTGCATCGCTCAGCTCGTTCACGGGCTTGCTGAGAGGCATCACGGTGGACTGCATGCGAGCGGGGCGATCAGCCCTTCGTGGGCTTGTCGCCGTCGCTCGTCGAGGCCGGCGCGGTCAGGAGCCGCTCGAGGAGCGACTGCGAGTAGGCAGAGAGCTCGCGGAACACGACGCCCATGCCGGGCGGATCCTGCTGCACGCGGACGACCTCGCCGATGCCTTCGATCGTCTCGATGTCGTCCATGATGACGGTGAACTTCAGGTTCACGCGCGTGCCGATCGGCAGCGGCTGCTTGGACTTCACGAACACGCCGGTGCGCGAGATGTTCGTCACGTACTCCTGGATGAACGCGTCGAAGGACTCGAACTCCTTGTTGATCGTGACGCGGTCGTCCTTTCGCTGACTCGCTTGGTTCGACATGGCGCCCTCGGTTGTACTGTGAACGCTCGGGCCGCGTCGAGGCCTCGAAAGGTCAGCTGCCGCCGAGATCGAATTGCTCGAGGTGGTAGTCCTTGCGAGGCGTGAGCACGATCTGCCGCGCGTAGCGGGCGCTCGCCTTGGTCAGCGCGTCTTTCTCTTCGCGCTGGAGGGTGTCGATGACCGCGGGGTGCGCGTTCACGACGACCTTGAAGCCCGGGAGCGAGTCCTTCTCGCGGCGGATCTGCCGCAGGATCTCGTGGCAGATGGTGGCCTTGCTCTGGAGGTGGCCCGTGCCGTCGCAGTAGAAGCAGGGCTCGTAGAGCGTGCGGCCGAGCGACTCGCGCGTTCGCTTGCGCGTCATCTCCACGAGGCCGAGCTCGCTGATGCGCACCACCGTGGTCTTGGCCTTGTCGATCTTCAGGTGATTGACGAGCGCCTTGTAGACCTTCTCGCGGTGGTTCGAGCGCTCCATGTCGATGAAGTCGAGGACGATGAGGCCACCGATGTTCCTGAAGCGCAGCTGGTAGCTGATCTCCTTCGCGGCCTCGAGGTTCGTCTGGAAGATGGTCTCCTCGACGTCCTTGCCCTTGCCGGTGAATCGACCCGTGTTGACGTCGATCGCGGTGAGCGCCTCGGCCTGATCGATGATCAGGTAGCCGCCGCTCGGGAGCGGCACCTTGCGAGACAGCGAGCGCGCGATCTCGTCCTCGATCCCGAACTCGTCGAAGATGGGATCCGAGCCGTCGTAGAGCTCCACGTCGGCCGCCCGCTCGGGCATGAAGCTCTCGACGAACTGCTTGAGCCGCAGGTACTCGTCGCGATCGTCGATGACGATCTTCGCGACGTCCTCGGTGAGGAGATCACGCGCGGTGCGGAGCACGATGTCGAGCTCGGCGTAGAGGAGCTGCGGGGCGCGCTTGGTCGTCTTCTGCTTCTCGGCGACCGACTCCCACGTCTTGACGAGGTAGCCGATGTCCGCCTTGAGCGTGCCCTTCGTGAGCCCCTGCGCGACGGTCCGCACGATGAGCCCGCCGTGGCTCGGCTTCATCTGCTCGACGGTCTCGCGGAGCCGCTTGCGCTCCTTGTCGTTGCCGATGCGCTTGCTGATGCCGAGGTGGTCGACCGTCGGCATGTAGACGACGAAGCGACCGGGCAACGACACGTGGCTCGTGACGCGCGCGCCCTTGGTGCTGATCGGGCCCTTGGAGACCTGCACGACGATCGGCTGGCCCTCCTTGAGCACGTCGCGGATCGGCGTCTTGCGGGAGAGGCGGTTCGCGTCTCGATCGCGCTCCTCTTTCCCCTCCTTGTCGGTCTTGTCCTCGTCGTCGCCGCTCTCGTCTTCGTTCGACAGCAGCTTGTCGAAGTCTTCCTGCGGGATGACGTCCTCGACGTGGAGGAACGCAGCGCGATCCAGGCCCACGTCGACGAACGCCGCCTGCATGCCGGGGAGGACGCGCGTGACCTTCCCCAAGTAGATGTTCCCGACCGGGCTTCGATCCCGCTCTCGCTCGACGAAGATCTCCGAGAGGATTCCGTTCTCGATCAGCGCGACGCGGGTCTCTCCCACGTCCACGCTCACGACAATCGTGCTCTTGCTCGCCATGCTGATTCCTCGCTGGCGGCCGGCGCCCGTCTCCTGGGGGCGGCCTCGGCCGCGCTGTTGGGGTCACACGAGCAGCCTCGGCCGCTCGCGTCGGGAGCCGACACACCTCGGGTGTGTCTCCGGCTCACCGGGACTTCGGGTGCGCTCGTCGAGACCAGAGGCCCCACCGTGTTTCGCTGGTGAGGCCCGGCGCGACGAGCGGGGCACGATCAGGCGAAGATCGCCTCGATCTGCTGGCGAACGACGTCCTCGGGCTTGGCCCGAGCGACCGCGATCTCCTTCACGATCAGGCCGCGCGCTCGCTCGAGCATCTGACGCTCGCTGAACGAGAGACCGTCCTTGACGATCTTCACGCGCGACAGATCGCGGAGCACCTCGGCGACCGCGAACACGCTGCCAGTCGCGAGCTTCTCGACGAAGCCGCGGTAGCGACGGTTCCACGTCTGTGTGTCGAGCGGGACGTCCGTGACCTTGAGGATCCGGAAGATCTCGCGGACCTGCGCCTCGCTGATCGGACGGCGGAGCCCGATCTGCGCGGCGTTGTTCACGGGGACGAGGATCTTCTGCTCGGTGTCGTGCACACGAAGCACGTAGAAGCTCTGGCGGCGTCCGCCGATCTCCTTGTCTTCGATCGCCACGATGTCCGCCACGCCTCGCGCGGGATAGACGACGGTCTCGCCGACCTTGAACTCGCCTTCGTCGACGCGGATCTCGGCCTTCGCCGGATCGACCTTCACCGGCGGGAGCGCGGGGGCGCTCCAGGGTGAGGGGCGGGCGAACGAGGAGTTCGTCTTCGAGGCTTCCGACGCACCCGCCGAGTCTCTCGGGTCGACCGTCGGCGTCGCCGGCGCCTTGAGGGCGCCCTTGGCCGGGGGCTTGGCCTTCTCGACGATCTTGGCGGTCACCTTCGCGACCGGCTTGGCTTCGACCTTGGCATCGGGTTTCGCCTTCGTGGTGACCGCGGGCTTGCCCTTCGCTGCGAGCTTCGTGACCTTCTTCTTGTCCTCGTGTCCGTTCGTGCCGTTCTTCGCCGCGGGGGGCGCCTTGACCGCCTTCACCGCGGCGAGCCTGGCGCTCGTCTTCGCGGGAGTCTTGGCCTTGTTCGGCGCGGGCTTCTGCGGCGTCGCCTTGGTGGTCTTCTTCGACCGACCGTCATCCTTGCGCGCTTGCATCCAACTCCTCTTCGATTCGATCGAAGTGTCGGCTCGTTGCTTCGGGAGCATTGCGTGCGATGCTCGCTCGGCGCTCGGCTCGCCATGGATGGGCGCACCTTGCGACGGGCCTCTCACGTCGCCGTACGTCGAATGACATCGGGCGTGGCGTGAGACAGAAGCGCGGTGCCCCTCGAGCGAACTCTCGTGAGGACCCGGGTCGGAGCCGACGAAACCTTTTTGGGCGTCGTGGTCAACGACGCGGGGGCCGATGGTATTCGGGAGGTGACGGACGGTCAACGTCACAGGTGAGACAGGATATGTCATGAGCGCGACATCGATGTCGTATGAGTTGGATCGAGACACCCAGTCGGTCCGCGTCGGAGCCGCAGGCGATCGGATCGTGTTCGACACGCAGATCTCCGGTGGCTGGAGCATCGGCAGCGCGCCCAACGGCGGCTACCTCGCGGCGCTGGTCGCGCGCGCGATGGGCGAGGCCCTGGAGATGCCCGACGCGTTCACCACGACGACCCACTTCCTCCGCGTCGCGAAGCCGGGCGCCGGGCGTATCGAGATCGAGATCGTGCGGCGAGGCCGAGGACACGGGACGGCGGTCGCACGGCTGATCCAAGAGGGGCAAGAGGTGCTGCGAGTGATCAGCACGTTCGGCGATCTCACATCGCTCTCCGGCCCGACCGTGGTGACGCGCGTGGCTCCTGTGATCCCTCCACCCGAAGAGTGTGATCCCGGCCGTGCAGGTCCCACCGATGATCTCTCGATCGCCGAGCGCGTCGAGATGCGGATGTCGCCCGGCAGCGTGACGTGGAAGTCCGGCGCCAAGAGCGACGTGGCCGAGCTCGCCGGCTGGGCACGCCTCCGCGATGGCCGACCCACGGATGCGCTGTCGCTCCTGTTCTTCTGCGACGCGTTCCCGCCGCCCGTCCTCAACCTCGAGTCCGTCTCCGCGCGCTGGGTGCCCACGCTCGAGCTCACCGTTCACGTCAGGCGCCGCCCCGCGCCGGGCTGGGTTCGCGCCGTGTTCCGCACCCGGGCGCTGATCGGCGGCTACCTCGAAGAAGACGGCGAGGTGTTCGACGAGAGCGGTGAGCTGGTCGCGATGTCGAGGCAGCTCGCGCGGCTTCATCGTTGATCCATGGTCGCGCCATGACGTTCCGGACGAGCATCAAGGTTCGCTTCGCCGACGAGGATCACGCGCGCATCGTCTACTACCCGCGCTTCTTCCACTTCTTCCACATCGCGTTCGAGGACTTCTTCGAGAGCGAGGGCGTGCCCTACCGGATCTGCCTCGACGAGGGCGTGGGGTGGCCGGCGGTGCACGCCGAGTCGGACTTCGAGTCGCCCGTGCGCTTCGGCGACGTGCTCGAGGTCGCGATGGACGTGGAGAGGCTCGGGCGCACGTCGGTGACCTGCGTCTACCGCGGGACGGTCGAGGGGCGGGCCGCGGTGCGCGGCAAGATCGTCGTCGCGTGCATCGACATGGCGAGCATGAAGGCGCAGCCCCTGCCCCCGAAGTACCGCGCCATGTTCGAGAAGCACGTGATGGTGGGATAGGCTCGTCGGGTGCAGGTCCCGCAGTGAAGGCGCTGATCAAGGTCGGCTACGGCTGCAACGATCACTGCACGTTCTGTCACACGCTCGACGTGCGCCACGTCGACGGCGAGGCCGGCGAGGTGCACGCGAAGATCGTGCGGGCGAAGGAGCTCGGCCACTCCATGGTGGTGCTCTCGGGCGGTGAGCCGACGATCCGCCCCGAGCTCGTGCGGTGGGCCGAGCACGTGGCCTCGCTCGGCATGGGCTTCGGCCTGATCACGAACGGCCGGATGCTCCGCTACCCGGAGCTCGTGGAGCGCTTGATCGCGAACCGGCTCGAGTACGTCTACCTCTCGCTCCACGGGGGGACGCCCAAGACGCACAACCTCATGGTCCGCTCGGACGCGTTCGACGAGACCATGGAGGGGCTCCGCAACTGCGCGGGACGCGGGATCGATCTCAGCGTCAACTGCGTGATCACCAAGCACAACGTCGACCGGCTGATCGAGCTCGTCGACGCGGTGCTCCCGTTCCGCGACGCGAAGATCAAGCTCTCGATGGTCGAGCCCAAGGGCGGGGGCGACAAGAACTTCGAGCACCTCGTGCCGCGCGTCGAGCACGTCGCGCTGCGGGTTCGCGAGGCGCTCGAGCATGCGCGCACGAAGGTCACGGACGGCGGGCCGAGCTTCGCGCACGGCGGGATCCCGCTCTGTCTCTTGCCTGGCTGGGAGCACGCGTACGACGACCTGCGCACGCATGGCTTCCGCACGATGGTCGAGATCGGCGAGGCAGACTTCTTCCCCGTCGACGACCTCAACAAAGTCCAGCCTCCGGCGTGCGAAGGCTGCTCGCTGCGCGGCGCCTGCCCCGGTCTCTACCGCGCGTATGACGAGGCGTTCGGATCGAGCGAGCTGCGGCCGCGACGCGGCGGCGCGAGGGGCAACTCGTTCGACTTCGTGGCCGAGCGCATCGTGAAGAAGGATCTGCCCGACGAGATCACGACCGAGACGTGCCCGGTGCGGCCGCTGGGGATCACACCGTGGGATCACGCGCGCGACCTCCACGTGCGACATGGATCGCGGCTGGTTCGCTTTCGCGCCACGGGACGCGACGCGGCCGACGTGGAGCTCGTGCGCATGCGACGAGAGACGGGGCAGCTCTACGTGGACGTCTCGCCGAAGCTCGCGAGCGACGACTTCTCGCGCGACCTCCGACAGCTGACGCGCTCGCCCATCTGCAGCGGCTGCGCGGATCGCGATCGATGCGCGGGCCTCTTCGAGGTGACCGACGAAGACGTGTTCGCGCGCGACGACGCGCGCGTGCGCGAGCGGCTGCGCGCCGTGTCGGGAGACGTGCTCGATGTGGGCTGCGGCGAGCTGCGCTACGTGCCCGAGCTCGATCGCGACGACGTCCGCTACACGGGGATCGATCCCGACGCCCAGCGCCTCGAGACGCTGAGATCACGCATGACCCGCGCGAGCACGCGCGTCGGCGGCGGCGAGGGGATCGAAGACGACGCCGCGTTCGACGCGGTGCTGGTCCTTCATGCGTGGAACCACGTGGCCGATCCTTCGGATCTCACGCGACGCATCCGTCGCGCGCTCCGACCGGGAGGCGTGGCGATCATCGTCGACGACGTGGCGTTCGGCCTCGTGCGCTCGGTGCCTCGGGCGCGCGCGGCCCACGCTGCGACGCTGCCGTTCGAGCATCACCGGCTGGACGGCGCGAAGGACTGTGTTCGTGTGCTCGAGGCCGAGGGGCTCACCGTCCGCGAGGTCGTCGACGTCGGGCCCGGCACGAGCAACCAGTGGATCGTCGAAGTGATGCGGGCGTGAAGCGCCAAGCTACGTGCTGCGTCTCGGTCACAAGTCGCGTGCACGCGGACACGTGGAGGTCGTCGATGCAGAAGCTCGCCCGGTTCGGTCTCGCGCTCGCGATCAGCGCTGTCGCGTTTGCACCCTCGTCGCTCCTCGCCCGACGGCCGGTGGCCGACATGGGGGACATGCCCGTCGAGCAGGAAGCGGCTCCCGTCGGCCAGGGGATCGCCGCGGGAGCGCCCATGATGATCCGGCCGCCGCACCCGCCTCCCGTTCTGACGAGCGCGCAGGTGCAGGCCGCGCTGAACAGCGCGCGACCCGATCTCGAGGGGTGCCTGCCGCCGTCGGTTCGCGCCGTTCGCGCGTCGGTGCGAGCGAGCCTCAGCCGACGCGGCGGTCTCGCGCTTCGGATCACGCTCGCGCCGCGTGATCCGGCGGTCTCACGCTGCCTCGACACGGCCGCGCGTCGCTGGCTCGTGCCGCTCGAGGGTCGACCGATCGGCCCGACGGTCAGCGGATCGCTGCGCATCGTCCGCGGCGGCTCGGTGCCCCCGCCGCCGCACCCGCCGATCCAGCCGCCGCCGCCGAACAATCAGTACGACGAGGGGCTCGTCCACGCGTCGCTCGATCGTCAGCGCGCTCAGATCCTGCGGTGTCTTCCCGTCGCGTCCACGTCGACGCCTGGCGACATCACGATGCGGCTCAGCGTGCGCACCGATGGCTCGTTGGTGCTCGAGGGCGCCTCGCTCCCGAGCGGCGTCGGCGGTGGCCCGGTGCTCACGTGCCTCTCCGGCCTCGTCGCCACGACGCGCGTGCCTTCGCCGCCGACGACGCGCTCGGTCACCCACATCGTCACGCTCGGACGCTGAGTCCGTTCTTCTGGGCCCGTTCTTCTGGGCCCGTTCTTCTGGGCCCGTTCTTCTGGGCCCGTTCTTCTGGGCGATCGCGCGTCAATCGATCGGTGTGAGGTGATCGACCGGGCCGATGCCGCGTCCGATGGCGGGCGCGCTCTCGATCGCACGGCTCAGCCACGTCTTCGCGCCCTCGATGGCCGCGGTGAGCGAGTCGCCGCGGGCCAAGCGCGCGGCGATCGCTGACGAGAAGGTGCAGCCGGTGCCGTGCGTGTGCGGCGTGTCGAGGCGCGGACTGGTGAAGCGCGTGATGCGCCCGCCCTCGGCCAGGAGGTCTGGGCTCTCGGCGCCCTCGAGGTGACCGCCCTTGAGCAAGACCGCGACGCCGAGCTCTCTTGCGAGCGTGAGCGCTGCGTCGGCGAGCTGATCGGGTGACGCGATCCGCGAGCGTGACGCGAGCATGCGCTCGGCCTCGGGGACGTTCGGCGTGACGAGCGTCGCGAGAGGGAAGAGCGCTTGGAGGCAGGCCTCGGTCGCGTCGTCGTCGAGCAGGGCGTGACCGTGCTTGCTCACCATCACGGGATCGATGACGAGGGGGATCGCGCGTCGTGACGCGAGCGACGCCGCGACCGCGCTCACCACGGCCGCAGAGCCGAGCGCGCCGGTCTTGATCGCCCGCACGTCGAGGTCGTCGCACACGGCGTCGATCTGCTGCGTGACGAGGTCAGCGGGCATGACCTCGACGCGAGAGACCCGCTGCGTGTTCTGCACCGTCAGCAGCGTCACGACGCTCGCGCCGTAGACGGCGTGCTGATGAAACGTCTTGAGATCCGCTTGGAGACCGGCGCCGCCCGAGGGATCGGAGCCTGCGATCGTGAGCGCAACGGGAAGCTGCCGGCGGATCATCCGCGGAGCCTACTCCGCGTCGACGTTCGAGCGGCTACACCAGCGCGACGCGGACCTCGGGCCCGGGCGTGACCACGACGCGACGCAGATCGGCGTAGCGCTCACCGTCGAGCACGGGGCGCAACAGCTCGTCTCCGCGCGCCTCGACCTCGAAGCGCGACGCAGCCGTCTCGACGAACTTCTCGCCGCGGATCAGGCCACCGCTCGCGAGCGCCGGGAGCGAGCCGATGATCCCGCGAGGCTCGAGCTGGCCCGCGTGGATGTGCAGCAGGCCATCCTTCGCGAGCGGGAACACCTTCAGCACGCCGCCGAGATCGATGCCGATCGCGCCGACGTGCAGGCCGCTGTGCAAGTCGCTCGGGACGCGCACCCCGTCGACGTGAACCTCGGCGGCCTGCGGGCGGAACATCTCCTTCGCGTGCGCGGTGCCGAACGGAAAGCCGCTCACGGCGCGCGCGATCACGGCGACGATCGTCGCGGGCGAAGGGTCGGGGTGCGCGTAGTACTGGTCGAAGAAGCGCACGCCGATGCCACCCACGGCGGCGGCAAAGGCCATCACGTCGCGCGGCGCGCCTTCGGCCGGCTCGATCGCGAACCGCGCTGTCGCGAGCGTGCGCGACTCGATCGGCTCGTTCGCGCGCACACGCGCGGCCACGCGCGCGAGGATGTCGGCGGGGCTGCCTTCGAGGCCGACCTTGCGCGCGACGAAGTCGATCGTTCCGCTCCGCGCCGGAAGAAACGGCGGCAGCGTGATGCCACGCTCCGCGGCGATCGGGAGCGCGAGGTTCAGCGCCCAGTGCAGCGCGCCATCGCCGCCGACGGTCACGATGCACGCGAGGTCACGCCCCAGCTCTGCGCGCAGCACCGCCTCGAGGTGCTCGAGGTCCTTCGTGATCACCACGTCGCCGGCGCGCCCGAGGATCGCCTGGACCTGATCAGCGGCGAGCCGTCCGCGTCGCAGGCGGCGCGCACGCGGGTTCACGAGGCAGAGGACACGCACGGCGCGCAGGGTAGCGGATTCGACCGCGCGTGAATGCGCGCGCTCCGCGTTCGTCGATCGGGCTCGTGAACCACTCCTCACGACTTGCTGCCGCTTTTCTTTGTCTCTCGGGCCTCGCGTCCTCCGCGTCTGCGCAGGAGAACGCGCTCACGCTGCCGACGCGCGCTCTCTCTCCCGCGGAGCTCGCGTCGGTCGAGCCGCTCCTCGATCGGGCGGTGGTCACCCACATCGAGTCGACCGAGTTCGTCGAGCTGCCTCAGGTCACGGTCGTCGCCCGCGCGAACGTTGGCTGCGCGGACGTGCTTGCGGTGGCGAGAGACGTGGCCGCGTACCCGACGTTCATGCCGGCGATCGACACCGTCACGATCGAGTCGACGGCCGCCGACACCACCGCCTTCGAGTGGACGTGGCAGGCCTCGGTGCTCTCGTTCCGAGGCCGCACGGTGATGACGACCGTCGCGGAGGGCGACGGCGCCTCGGGCTTTCGCGTGGTGCTCGAGACGCATGCGGGCGATCTCGGCCGCGCGCGACGCGTCATCCGCGCGACGCCCGTGCGCGGCGAGTCGGGGCGTTGCCAGCTGGTGATCGTGGGGCGCCACGACGTCCGCGACGCGAACTACATCGCGCGCGAGTCGGCGGGCTCGGCGCTCACGATCAGCCGATCGCTGAGCCTCGTCTTGTCGATCGCGACCGTCGCGCGCCTGCGCGGCGAGGCCGAACGTCGCGCTGGCGTCAGCCGTCCGCGCATCGACTCGCCGCTCGGAGATCCGCGCACGCTGCAGGTCGATCCGAGCGCGCTCGGGCTCTTGGTCTCGCGAGGCGAGGTGTTCGTGCTCGAGACGACCGACGGCTCGGACCTGGGCGCGATCGTCGGCCTCACGCGGCTCTTGTTCCCTGCGGATCGCGTGCGTCACGCGTTCTTCGATCCGGTCAGCTTCTGTGTGGGCCTGCTCAACGGCGCGACGCTCACGGAGCTCGCCCGCGACGAGACGAGCGCGCGCTACGGCTGGAACGTGGACGTGCCGTTTCTGGGATCGAGCGGCGAGCTCGCGATCCGGAACGTGACGATGGACGAGGTGGAGCTCGAGGCGCTCTCGGGCGCGATGCGCGGGGGTCGCATCGTGCTCGGCACGCGACCCGCCGATGGCGCGAACACCTACGCGACGCTCGCCGCGCGGCTCGATCCGTCGGACGGCGTCCCGATCATCGCGGCGATCGAGTCCACCGATCCGGCGTTCCGCCCGGGCCTCGTCGCGAGCGGTCTCTTGATGGCCTTCCGCGGCCTTCGTCGCGGCCTCAACGAAGGCCACTGATGTGCGGTGGGTCGATCGGCGTTGCGTGATGCGCTCGGAGACGGGGTGCGGACCGCTTGGCGCGCGATCCCGTAGATCGTCGGGTCGAGGAAGTTGAGATCCCCGAGCTGCTCTTGTCCCGGCTCGAAGCGTCGCCAGTAGGCGAACAGCGGCTTCCGCAGGGCCCCTGGTGTTGCGCGGACCGCGGGGCGGCTGCTAGAAGCGGCCGGCTCGCGAGACTGAACGCACTTCCAGCGCTGGTCGGGCGAGCGACGGAGGCGTGTCGACCATGACCCGTCAGCAGCTCTCGTTGTTCGACAAGAAGAGCAAGACCAGCCCCGGCTCGGTCGTGAGCCCCGTCAGTCCGACGGCGGCTGCGGCCGTCCCTCCCGCGCCGCCCAAACCGCCCAAGCGCGGTGGTGGCGGAGCCGGTGGCTCAGGAGATCCCCCTTCGATGCAGATCCGTGATGCCTCGCTCGCCGAGGAGACCCAGAAGCGATACCTGAACTACGCCCTCAGCGTGGTCACTTCGCGCGCCCTCCCGGACGTGCGCGACGGCATGAAGCCCGTGCAGCGCCGGATCCTCTACGGAATGCACGAGGGAGGACACCGCTGGGACGAGAAGCAGGTGAAGTGCGCCCGCATCGTCGGCGACGTGATGGGCAAGTATCACCCGCACGGCGACTCGGCGATCTACGAGGCCATGGTGCGCATGGCGCAGAGCTTCACGCTCCGCGTCCCCCTGGTCGACGGGCAGGGCAACTTCGGCTCGGCCGACGGCGACTCTCCCGCGGCCATGCGCTACACGGAGGCGCGCCTCACCAAGGCCGCGAACGAGCTGCTGGCCGAGCTCAACAAAGAGACCGTCGACTTCAGGGACAACTACGACGGGAGCGAGTTGGAGCCCGTCGTGTTGCCGGCGCGCTTCCCGAACCTGCTGATCAACGGCAGCGCCGGCATCGCCGTTGGTATGGCCACCTCGATCCCGCCGCACAACTTCGGCGAGATCGTCGACGCGACCATGGCCTTGATCGACGAGCCGGACGCGACGACCAAGCAGCTCCTCAAGTTCGTACGCGGGCCCGACTTCCCGACGGGCGGCCAGCTCGTCGCGACGAAGAAGGAGCTCGAGGAGGTCTACGAGACGGGGCAGGGCTCGCTGAAGCTCCAAGGCACCTGGAAGGTCGAGGAGCCGAGCAAGCACAACCCCAACGCGCAGATCGTGCTCACGTCGATCCCCTACGCGATCGAGCGCAAGTCGATCGTGGAGAAGATCGCGGAGCTCATCATCGAGAAGAAGCTCCCGCAGCTCCTCGACGTGCGCGACGAGTCGACCGAGGACACGCGCATCGTCTGCGAGATCAAGAAGGGAACCGACCCCTCGCTCGTGATCGCGTACCTGTTCAAGCACACGCCGTTTCAGTCGAACATCGCGGTGAACCTCACGTGCCTCGTGCCCGTGAAGGCAGGCGGCCAGACGGTCCCGACGCCCGCGCGCCTCGGCCTGCGCGACATCCTCAAGCACTTCCTCGACTTCCGCATGGAGGTGGTGGTCCGGCGCCTGGGGTTCGATCTCGCGCAGATCAAGCGGCGCATCCACATCCTCGAGGGCTTCGTCACGATCTTCGACGCGCTCGACGAGACCATCCGGATCATCCGTCGCAGCCAGGGCAAGGCCGACGCGGCGCAGAAGCTGATCGCGCGCTTCGAGCTCTCGGCGGAGCAGGTCGAGGCGATCCTCGAGCTCCGGCTGTATCGGCTCGCGCAGCTCGAGATCAACGTGATCCGAACCGAGCTCGACGAGAAGAAGAAGGAAGAGAAGCGTCTCTCGCAGCTGCTCTCGAGCGACGTGTCGCGCTGGAAGCTGATCCGCGCCGAGCTCCACGAGCTGCGGATCACGTACGGCGACAAGCGCGGTACCAAGCTCGGCGGCGAAGAGGTCTCGTACGACGCCGAGGCGTTCATCGTCGACGAAGACCAGTTCGTGCTGCTCTCGAAGCAGGGCTGGATCAAGCGACAGGGCCGCGTGGACCTCACGACGACGCGTGTCCGTGAAGGCGACGCGATCCTCGACGTGGCCGCGGGATCGACCAAGGCGTGCGTCGCGCTCTTCTCGAGCCAGGGCGCCTGCTACGTGTGCCGCATCGTCGATCTGCCGCAGACCACGGGCTACGGCGATCCGGTGCAGACGCTGTTCAAGATGGCCGACGGCGAGCGCATCGTGCGCGTGCTGTCGTTCGATCCGCGCATGCTCGAGGTGCCGCCGGCCTCGCCCGAGGGCGACGGTCCGCTGATCGATGGGAAGACGAGCGAGCCCGAGCCGCCGTTCGCCGTCGCGGTGACCAGGGGAGGTCTCGTCGCGCGGTTCTCTCTGCGCGCACACCGCGAGCCCTCCACGCGCGCGGGCCGCAAGTACGTGCGCCTCAACGCGGACTTCGCCGGCGACGAGGTGGTGATGGTCGACGTCTGCGAAGACGGTGACCGCATCGCCTGCGCCACCGCCCAGGGCCACGGCCTCGTGACGGTCGTCGACGAGGTGCCGATCCTCGCGGGCGCGGGCAAGGGCGTGAAGCTCATCAAGCTCGAGGACAAGGACGACGCCGTGCTCGGCGCGCGTCTCGTCGCGGGCGCGCTCACGGAGTCGAACGTGGAGCCCCTCGTGCTCGAGCACGAGAACGGCAAGACGTACGACGTCTACGGCACCAAGCGCGGCGTCGTCGGACGCGGCGGCAAGGGCCACGAGCTCTTCAAGCGCGGCAAGGCGATCCGCACGCTCGATCGCGCGCCCGTGTTGCCGGTGCTCCCGGTCGACGAGGGCGACACCAAGAAGCGCAACTCACGGGCGCCGGGCTCGCGTGACGGAGGAGCGAACTGATGTCGACGCCGACACCGAAGACCCAGTCCGTGCGCCCGCCCGCCAAGGGCAGCGGCAACTACAGCTCGCAGGACATCGACGTCCTCGAGGGCCTCGAGCCCGTTCGCAAGCGCCCCGCCATGTACATCGGCGGCACCGACGCGTCGGGCTACCACCACCTCCTCTGGGAGATCGTCGACAACTGCGTCGACGAGGCGATCAACGGCCACGCGAGCCACATCGAGGTGCTGATCGACGGCGATCGCCGGGGCGCGACGGTCAGCGACAACGGCCGCGGCATCCCCGTCGACGTGCACGCGAAGCACAAGAAGACGGCGCTCGAGCTCGTGCTGACGGTGCTGCACGCGGGCGGCAAGTTCGAGGGCAAGAACTACCAGGTCTCGGGCGGTCTCCACGGCGTGGGCGCCTCCGTCGTGAACGCGCTCTCCGAGAAGCTCGTCGCGACCGTGCGTCGCGAGGGCAACGAGTGGACGCAGAGCTTCGTGCGCGGCACGCCGGAAGCGAAGATCAAGAACCTCGGCGCGACCAAGCGGAAGGGGACGACGATCCACTTCCGGCCCGACCCGCAGATCTTCGGGAAGGCGCTCGCGTTCGACGTGGAGCGGATCAAGGAGCGCCTCGAGGCCAAGAGCTACCTGCACCGCGGCCTCAAGATCACGCTGAAGGACGAGAAGACCGGCGAGAAGTGGGAGCTCCACCATCCGGGCGGCATCGTCGAGTTCCTCGGCAAGCTGATCACGGAGAAGGGCAAACCTGCGATCCACCCGCAGCCGTTCACCTTCGACCGCGCCGACGATCCTCGCCTCGAGGTCGCGCTGAGCTGGACCGAGGGCATCGAAGAGCGGATCCAGAGCTACGCGAACGGCATCCCCACGCCGCAGGGCGGCACGCACGAGAACGGCCTCAAGTCCGCGCTGAACAAGGCGATCCGCGCGTTCATGGCGGCGAAGAAGATCGAGCCCAAGGGGGTGACGGTCGCGGCGGAAGACATCCGCGAGGGGCTCGTGGCGCTCGTGTCCGTGTACGTCGCGGAGCCTCAGTTCCAGGGCCAGACGAAGGACCGCCTCAACAACCCCGAGGTGACGGCGCAGGTCGAGAACGTGGTGCGCACCGCGCTCGAGCAGTGGCTGCTCGACAACTCGTCGATGGGCGAGGGCATCGTCGCGCGCGTCGTGGCGGCGGCCCGTGCGCGCGAGGCGAGCCGCGCGGCGAGCCAGCAGGTGTCGCGCAAGACGGCGATCAGCCACCGGCTCAACCTGCCGGGCAAGCTCGCGGACTGCTCGAGCACCGACCCCGGACACAGCGAGCTCTTCCTCGTCGAGGGCGACTCCGCCGGTGGCTCCGCGAAGGCGGGACGCGATCGCAAGACGCAGGCGATCCTCGCGCTCCGCGGCAAGGTGCTGAACGCGGAGCGCGCGAACTTGACCACCGTCACGGGAAACAAAGAGCTCACCGACATCGTGTCGGCGCTCGGCTGCGGCATGGGCAAGGACTTCGACGTCTCGCGTCTCCGCTACGGCAAGATCTTCCTCTTGATGGACGCGGACAGCGACGGTCATCACATCGCGACGCTCTTGCTCACGTTCTTCTATCGCCTGCTCCCCGGCCTCATCCGCGGCGGGCACGTCTACATCGCGCAGCCGCCGCTCTACCGCGTGGCGGCGGGCAAGGAGTCGCACTGGGCGCTCGACGACGCGGACCGCGACCGGATCGTGGCGAGCCTCCCAAAGAACGTGAAGCACACGATCCAGCGCTTCAAAGGCCTCGGTGAGATGAACGCCGACCAGCTGAAGGAGACCACGCTCGATCCGAAGAAGCGTCGCGCGCTGCGTGTCGTCATCGAGCAAGAGATCGAGACCGACCGCATCCTCAACGAGCTGATGGGCAAGGACGCGTCGATGCGCTTCCGCTTCATCATGGACAACGCCCCCCGGGCGGACGCCGCCGCGCTCGACGTGTGACGCTCCCCGACGCCACGTTCGCTGGCCTCGGCGGCGCGGAGACGCTGCGCGTGATCGATGCCACCGAGGGGACGACGACGGGGCCTCGAGACGAGGCGCCCATCGTCGGGATCGCGCCCGCGCTCGGCATGCGCGCGAGCTGGTACGAAGACCTCGCGCGAGCGCTCGCCGCGCGCGGGGTGCACGCGGCGATCGTCGAGTGGCCGGGGCGGATGCACACGCAGCTCACGATCGCGACGTATCTCTTTCCCGTCGCTGGAGCGCTGCTCGGACATCACGACGGGCGCCTCGGCTTCGGGGGTCGCGAGGCGCGCACGCTGATGCGCGAATGGTCGGACCTCGCGCGACATGGCGTGTGGCGTGCGCCCGATCACGCGGCGGAGCTCGCCTCGCGCTTCGTCCGCGGCCACGCGCTCTGACTCGCGTCGCGTGAACCACGAGAGCGGCGGCGCGCCTCTGTGTACAGTGGCGTGTGCGGTTCTCGCCCGGACGCCGGATCGAACTCGACGATGGGACCAGCGCGGACGTGCTCACGCGCGGCGAGGCGTTCCTTCCGGGGCTGCTCGCGTGGGACGCGAACGTCGGCGGCGCGCACGTGCTCGCGGTGTCCGAAGATCCGAGCGCGAGCGAGTCCGTGCGAGCGCGCGCCGCGTCGAGCCTCCGGGCGATCGGCCCGCGTCGCGGCGCGCGCCTCGGCGCCGAGCGACGCGCGCGCATCCGATCGAACACCGAGCCGACCGTCGGCTACCGCGACTCTGCGCTTCCCGGCGCGAACGACGACGGGCTCGTCGCGTTCTTCTCCGTCACGCCCACGCTGCCGTTCGCGCGCGCGCTCGCGCCGACCACGCGCGAACCATGGCCGTTCGACGTGGTGGCTCGCCTCGCCGTCGACGTGGCGCGAGCGATGACGGAGACGACGTACGAGCGCCTCGACCCGTCGTCGGTGGGGCTCTCCGAGCGCGGCGTGTGGCTCCTCGATCCGGGCCTGGATGCGCTGCTGCGTCCGGAATTTCGCGCGCACGGCGGGCTCCGCGGGAGCACGTCGTGGATGGGCTACCTCGCGCCCGAGTCGGTGCGGCGGCGCGCGCGCGATGACGGCGCACCGCCGAACGACGTCTCCGCGCGACATGGCCTGGGTGTGCTGCTCCACGAGCTGCTCACGGGCGAGCCTCTCTACGGTGGGCAGACGCCGCTCGAGACGCTCGTCGCGCTTCGACGCGGCCTGCCGACGCTCCTCTCCCAGACCGTGCCAGGCATCCCGCTCGACCTCGCCGCGTGTGTGCACGCCCTGCTCGATCACGACCCGCTGCGCCGCCCCGATCCGCTCGTGCTCGCGCAGACGCTCGAGCCGCACGCCGCGCGGGATCTGTCGTGGACACGAACGCTGCTGGACGCCCACGCGAAGCCGCTCGGCTTCCTGCCGTTCACGCTGCGGCGCGCGACGTGATCAGCCGCTCGGCAAGCAGACCGCGCCGCCGAGCGACAGCGGCTGACACAAGAAGCCGGGCCCGCAGTCGACGTCGTCGTTGCACGCGTCGAAGCAGAAGAACTCGCCCGTGACGTCGAGGCAGCGCCCGTCCGAGGGACACTCGCTCATGGTCGTGCAGGCGTGCGTGCACATGCTGCCGCTGCCATCGCGCCACGGAATCGGCGTGCAGTCCGATCGGCCCTCGCAGCCGTCGCCGCTGGTGCACCGCACGTAGCGATAGGTTCCGTTCTCACAGCCGACGAGCCACGAGAGACAGAGGCTCGCGACCAGCACGATGCGCATCACGACGGCGGCTCCACGGGACCCGCATCGATGGTGCTCGGATCGTAGGGCGACGTGTAGCCCGCGTCCGGAGGCGTGTAGGCGGGAGTCTCGGGCACCGCGCCCGTGCCATCTCCGCGTCCGTGAGGCGGAGGCGGGCCACTGCGACCGCCTCCGCTCGGCGGCGGAGGATCGTGCCGCTCGCGGGCCGGAAGGGGCTCGCGACCGTTCCCTCCCGGCGTCGACGCGGGCGGTGGTGGGTACTGACAGTGGCAGCCGAGCGACGGATCGTCGGCGCCGTCGTCGATGGGCTCGTCGACGCAGGTGCCGGCCACGAGCTCCGCGGGTGGACACGGACGACGTCGACACAGACAACCGCCGGGCGTCGCCCACCAGCAGCCGCCGGTGCGCCCGCT
Organism: uncultured Sandaracinaceae bacterium; assembly: GCA_964502175.1. Lineage (GTDB taxonomy): Bacteria > Myxococcota_A > Polyangia > Polyangiales > Sandaracinaceae > JAFLCL01. The sequence goes on along the minus strand of CAZCVE010000006.1, from coordinate 125,881 downwards.
CGCGTGCTCGCTGAAGATGCCCATGCACTGCCCGTAGGTGCCGGGGATCCGAGCATGATCGAACGTGACGCCGAGCGGCGGAGTGGGATCGATCGGAGCGACCGCACCCGTGCTCCAATTGACCGCCCAAGCGCGCGTGATCGCCGTCGCCGCCTGAGTCGGCGCGAGCTCGCCGCGGAACTGCATCACGTTCGGGGTCTCTTCGATCACCGCGTACGTGTCGGGGTCGTAGTCGATGTACGCGTCCGAGCGTCCCGGTCGGATCGAAAACGTGCGACCGCTGGACGTGCGGAGTCGGAGGTCGCGTCTGGGCGAGGCGCTGAGGCGTGCACCGCGGATCGCGAAGGACCCGTCGGCCGTGGCGAACCGCGCGCCGTCCCACAACACCTCGCCGCCCTCCTCGAAGAGCTCGACACGATCGAAGGGCTCGACGCTCCCCGGCGGTCCGACGACGCCCACCCACTGCCACGCGCCGAGCGTGAGGCTCGGACACGAGAGCATCTCGGGGGGCGACTCGCGCCGACAGCCCGTGAGCGCGATCCCCATCGCACACAGCCCCACCAGCACACCGTGGCACATCCTCCTCATGGCCACGCGTGGCTGCAAACACAGGGCCATCGCCCGCCGTGTGTCAGAGGCCCTGCTCGCGCAGCCAGCCGACGAGGTCTCGGTAGAACACGACGTGATCGAAGTCCGTGAACAGCCCCGGCGAGTCGCCGAAGAGGTGACCGATCTCGTCGAGGTGATCCGCAGGGATGCAGCCGAGGAAGCGACCGCGTCGCGAGCTCTCGACGGGCACGAGGCCGTCGTTCGCGTCGCCGATGATGGCCTCCGAGACGGCGAGCAGCGGCTCGATCGGATCGGTCGCATCGTCGTAGCGGCGAAGGAATTCGGGGCGATCGGAGACCCGACACGTCGAGCTCGCGAGCTCGCGATCACTGCGTCCGGCGATGGAGAAGTACGGGAGGGTCGGCTCGTCCGGGTGGAGCGCCTCGAACGCGGCGATGCCGTCGCGCGAGAAGAGACGCAGGGGCGCGAAGACGCTGGTCTGCCCGCCAGCCGCGTCGTAGAGCGGCGCGGCCACGAGGCGCACGAGCGCGTCCAGCAGATCCTGCAGACGCTCGTCCGCGACGATCTCGAGCACCACGTCCGCGGCGGGCGTGCCGTCGTGAGGCGTGGCGACCGTGGTGATCGACGCGACGAGATCGGGACGAAGGTTCGCGACGACGCGCGCGTCGAGGCCGCCTTGGGAGTGCGCGATGATGTTGACGCGCGCGTACCCGGTCTCGTCGACGATGCGCTCGATGTGCGCGAGCAGCTCGCGTCCTCGCGACTCCGAGTCGTTGAACGGGTCGACGGCGGGCGTGTAGACGCGCGTCTCTCCGTGCGCGGCGAGATCGGCACGCACGTCCCAGAAGTAGTCGATGAAGCCGGCGCCCGCGAAGTCTTCGAAGCCGAAGAAGCCGTGCGCCAGCACCACCGGGTAGGGCGCCCCGAGGCGCGCGGCGTCGCGCCCGCCATCAGGCGGGCGAACGGGGGCGTCGAGAGCACGCGCGTCGAGGCTCTGCTCCGCTGCGTCGACGGTGACAGCGTCGAGGCGCGCGTCACGTGCGCCCGCATCGCCGAAGGACACGTCGCCGCCGCACGCGGAGAGACCGAGCGCGAGCACAGCGAATGCAGAGCGCGTCGCGCTCACGTCCATGCAGGCAACGCTCGCAAGCCGCGGCCCGTACCGTCAACTGCGGCGCGCGGACCTCTCACCGCTTGCGGGCGAGGATCATCTGCACCGGGGCGTCCCGCCAGTCGGTCTCGGTGATCCATGCGCGCGCGGTCTCCGTCGCAGGAGCGCGGAAGAGCTGCCCGCGGATCGCGGCGCGCACCGGCGCAGGGACGATGCGGTGAGCACCGCTGCGGAGGATGGCGCCCAGGCCCGGGGCGCGCGCGGCACGAGCGAACTGCGCCGCCTCGCGGCTGTGCTGGCCGAAGCGCTTCTCGATCACGAAGTGCGGCTCGACGAGCGCCGCGAGCTCGTCCTCGTCGTACTCGCGGAGGTGCCACTCGTTCGGTGGATGGAGGCGCGCTGCGCCGCGCGTCAGCGGCGTCGACAACAGCAGCGTTCCTCCAGGCACGAGCACTCGCGCGAGCTCGCGCACGAAGTTGGGCGCGTTCGCCTCGGGGACGTGCTCGATGGTCTCGAAGCTCACGGCGAGCTCGACCTCGCCGTCCGCCAGCGGGAAGCGATCGGGTGTCGCCTGCCGGAAGCTCACGTTCGGGAGCGAGAAGTTCTTCGAGGCCCACTCGACGGCGCGGGGCGAGAGATCCACGCCGACCACCGAGGTCGCGCCGCCGCGACCGAGGGTCCACGAGCCGTAGCCAGCGCCGCACGCGCAGTCCATCACGCGCTTGCCGCGGACCAACGTGGCCGCGTGCTCGTAGCGCGCCCAGTCCGCGGGATGCTCGGAGCGCGACGCCTCGATGTCTGCGAGGCCCGGCATGATGCGTTCGATGATCTCCATGGTCTCCTCGGTCTTCACGCCGATGTGCGTGCGGCTTCGAAGGCCTCGAGGTCGCGCTGCACGAGGGCGCGCGCGTCGAGGCCACGGTGTTGGTCGGCGTACCAGTCGATGGTCCGGCGGACGGACGTCTCCAGATCCCAGCGCGGCGCCCACCCCAGGACGCGCGCGCTCTCGTCGATCGTGAGCGACAGGGTGCCAGCCTCGTGCACGGCGCCGACCTCGCGTGCGATCTCCACGCGCGCAGGCTCGAGCCCGTGCGCGTTCCATGCGTCGACGGCGAGCGATGCCACGCTCGCGACGTCACGCACGCCATGCGCGTCGGGGCCGAAGTTGAACGCCTTGGCCGCACCGCTCCACGTGTCGCGCCCGAGAGCGGCCGCGAGATCGAGGTAGCCCGCGAGCGGCTCGAGCACGTGCTGCCAGGGACGCGTCGAGCTCGGGTTGCGGAGGCGGATCGCCTCGCCGCGGCTGAGCGATCGGGCGATGTCGGGCACGAGCCGGTGTGCGCTCCAGTCACCGCCGCCGATCACGTTGCCCGCCCTCGCCGTCGCGATGCGGAGCCCGGCGCGATCGGCGAACGACGCGCGAAAGCTCGCGACCGCGATCTCCGCGCAGGCCTTGCTCGCACTGTACGGATCGTGGCCGCCGAGCGGGTCGCTCTCGGTGAAGGCGCGCCCAGTCTCCGCGTTCGCATAGACCTTGTCCGTCGTGACGACGACGACGACGCAGGGGCGACCGAGCGCGCGGACGGCCTCGAGCACGTGCAGCGTGCCCATGACGTTGGTGGCGAACGTCTCGATCGGCTGCTCGTACGACGTCTTGACGATCGGCTGAGCGGCGAGGTGGAGCACGACGTCGGGTGCGGTCTGACTCACGGCGGTGGCCACGCGCGCGCGGTCCCGGATGTCCACGCGGAGATCGTGCTCGAGCCTTCGCCGGACGTCCGCGAGCGCGAAGAGAGAGGGAGAGGTCTCGGGATCGAGCGCGAGACCGGAGACGCGCGCGCCGAGGCGATCGAGCCAGAGGCACAGCCAGCTGCCCTTGAAGCCGGTGTGCCCCGTCACGAGCACGTTCTTGTCGCGGAACCACTCGTTCACGGCATGCCTCGGTAGGACTGGACCAGAGCACCGAGGTCGGCTGGCTGCAAGCGCGAGGGCACGGCATGCCCCAGCGTGCGCTCGAGCAGCGTCGTGTCCGCGACCAGCCGGTCCACGTCGGTGGCGTTGCGTGCGCGCGCCCCGAACGCGAGGAGATCGAGCGAGCCTCCCGCAGCGGTCATCATGCGTTCCGAGACCTCACGCACCGAGAGCCCCACGCCGGTGCCCACGTTCACGATGTTCGGCGGGTGTGCTGCGCGCAGCAGCTCCAACAGCACGTCAGCGCAGTCGTCGACGTGGATGAAGTCGCGAACCTGGAGACCATCGCTCATCGGCAGCACGCTGCGCGTCTCGACGGCTCGCAGGATGGCGGGGAACAGACGATGCGGCGCTTCGCCGGGCCCGTAGGCACCGAAGATCCGCGCGACCGACGTGCCCTCGCGCGCGGCGAGCAGCAGCGTGCTGGCGAGCTTGCCCACCCCGTACGGGTTCGTCGGCCCGCAGGCCGCGCGCTCGTCGATACGCTCGGCGGTGGGCGCGCCGTACTCGGCCATCGATCCCGTGCTCACGATCACCACGTCGGTGTTGGACGTCGCCTCGATCAGGCTCGCCGCCATCGCCGTGTTGTCGACGGCCACGCTCGGCGACCGCGCGTCGCTGGGCAACACGCCGGCGGCGGCGAGGTGGAGCACGTGCGTGGGCTTGGTGCGCTCGAGCGCAGCACGCACCGATCGCGCGTCACGGAGGTCGACCTCGGGACGCGACCACACGACCCTCTCGACGCGCTCTCGCGCGAGGAGGCGAACGCAGCGCCGTCCCACGAATCCGGTCGACCCCGTGATCGCGACGCGCATCACGTCTTGCCGCAGATCTCGAGGAAGAGCGACTCGTACTTCGAGACGACCTCACGCTTCTCGTAGGCGCGCGAGCGCTCACGCGCTTCGGTCGCCATGGGTTGCATGCGCTCAGGGCGATCGAGCGCGTCTCCGAGCGCGGCGCCGAGCGCGTCGACGTCGGAGGTCGGCACGAGAATGCCTGCACGTCCGTCGGCGAGCATCTCCCGCGGACCCGAGGGACACGCGTACGAGACGATCGGACAGCCGAGCGCCATCGCCTCGGCGAGCACCATGGGAAAGCCCTCCCACTCGGACGAGAGCGAGAAGAGGGAGGCGCGGCGCATGTGCGCCCACGGGGGGCTCACGTCCGCGAGACGCACGTCGTCGGCGACCCCGAGCGACTGCGCGAGCGCTCGCAGGTCGGCGTGCGCGGGACCGTTGCCGAGCAGGATCAGCCGCGCGGGACGCCGCGAGCGCGCGATCGCGAACGCGCGAACGAGGTGATCGAAGCGCTTCTGCGCGACGAACCGTCCCGCACCGATGATGACGGGGATGGCGGCATCGCGCGTGGGGTCGCGCGGCAGCCATGGGTCATCGAGCGGCGCGTCGGCGAGGGCCCGCACGCGCGCACCGTCGACGGGGTTCGGCACCACCACGATGTGCGAGCGCTCGACGCCGAAGTTGTCGACGAGGTCGTCACGCCCCTCTTCCGCCGTCATCAGGACGCGATCGATCACGCGGTTGTAGGTCGGTCGCAGCGCGGCGCGGTAGACGGCGCGGAACGCGGGACCGTAGGCCTCCACGTCCGCGAGGTTCTTCGACACGAACGAGTGCTCGCACGCCACGATCTTCCAGGGGGCGCGGAGCTGGGCGCGCGCCGCTGCGAGGGCGAGCGTCGGGTACTGCACCACGCCGAGCGCCACGTCGGGCACGTGCTCGCGCAGCGCGCGCGCGTAGCCTCGGAGGCGAGCGATCGAGCGTCCTCGCGAGAGACGCGGCAGGTAGCGATCGACCTCCACGACGGGAAGATCGGAGGGAGCCTGCGACGCGAGCTCGCCCGTCGCCTCGTGCACGAGGAAGAAGGGATCGAAGCGCGAACGGTCGAGGCCTTCCGCGATCCAGAACGCCACGCGCTGTGCGCCCAGGCGTTCGAAATTGGGGAGCGCGATCGCGACCCGGAGACGAGACGTCATCGACGTCCGACGCTCCAGGGTGCCTGCCCCGAGGCCCAGAGGTCGTTGAGCAGCTGGTACTCGCGCAGCGTGTCCATCGGCTGCCAGAAGCCGGTGTGTCGAAACGCGCGGAGCTCGCCGTCCTTCGCGAGGCGCTGGAGGGGCTCGCGCTCGAGCGTCGTCTTGTCGTTGGTGCCGAGGTAGTCCCAGATGCGCTTCGCATCGAAGACGAAGAAGCCGCCGTTGATGAAGCCCTCGGTCGCCTGCGGCTTCTCGTTGAACTCGTCGACCTGATCGCCGTCCATGACCATCTCGCCGAAGCGGCCCGGCGGCCGCACCGCGGTGACCGTCGCGATCTTTCCGTGCGCGCAATGGAAGGCGAGCAGCGCGGTGAGATCGACGTCGCTCACGCCATCGCCGTACGTCGCGAAGAAGAGGTCGTCGTTCTCCACGTAGCGTCGGATGCGGGCGATGCGCGCGCCCGTCATCGCCGACTCGCCAGTCTCCGCGAGCGTCACGGTCCAGTCGTCCGAGCTCGCGCTCGGCGGGATGACCTCCGGGACGGGATCGCGGAACGCGACCGACTCGGGCTTGCCGAGATCGAGGGTGAGGTCGCTCGTCATCGCGCGGTGGTGGAGGAAGTGCTCCTTGATGAGCCAGCCCTTGTAGCCGAGGCACAGCACGAAGCTGCGGCACCCGTGCGCCGCGTACGACTGCATGATGTGCCAGACGATCGGACGACCACCGATCGGCAGCAATGGCTTGGGAAGGAGCTCATTGGCGTCGCGGATTCGCGTGCCCTGACCTCCGCAGAGGATGACGGCCTTGATGCCCTGGATCATCGTGGTCTCGGCGCCTATCACCCGACTCCGAGCGTGCGCAAGTCGTCTGTCGCACGGGAGCGTCGGAACGTTCGAACGTTGTGGTACAACGCCCGACCAATTTCCAAAAGACGCCGACACACCGGCCCACGCCGACACAGGCGACCGGGTGCGCGACGAGAGCTGGGCCCGTCACGGACGACGAGCCCACAGGAGAACACGACATGACGACGCCGCTCTTTCCGCCGCCCTCTTCGGGCACCGCCATCACGATGTCTGCCGACGGCAAGCTCCAGGTGCCGAACGATCCGATCATCCCGTTCATCGAGGGCGACGGAACCGGCCGCGACATCTGGAAGTCGTCCGTGCGCGTGCTCGATGCGGCCGTGGAGAAGGCGTACGGCGGCAAGCGCAAGATCACCTGGTGGGAGGTCTACGCCGGCGAGAAGGCGTTCCTCACCTACAACAACTGGCTGCCGGACGAGACCGTCGAGGGCTTCAAGAAGTACCTCGTGGGCATCAAGGGTCCGCTCACGACGCCGATCGGCGGCGGCATCCGCTCGCTGAACGTCGCGCTCCGCCAGATGCTCGACCTCTACGTCTGCCTTCGTCCGGTGCGCTGGTTCAAGGGTGTGCCCTCGCCCGTGAAGTCGCCCGAGAAGTGCGACATGACGATCTTCCGCGAGAACTGCGAGGACATCTACGCGGGCATCGAGTGGGAGGCGGGCTCCGAGAACGTGAAGAAGGTCCTCGCGTTCATGAAGGAGAACTTCCCGAAGGACTACGCGAAGATCCGCTTCCCGGAGTCGAGCGGCCTCGGCATCAAGGCGGTCTCGAAGGACGGCACCGAGCGCCTCGTCACGGCCGCGATCGAGCACGCGCTCCGCTACAAGAAGAAGAGCGTCACGCTCGTCCACAAGGGCAACATCATGAAGTTCACCGAGGGTGGCTTCCGCACGTGGGGCTACGACCTCGCGGTCGCGAAGTTCCGCGGCGACGTGGTGACGGAGCGCGAGAGCTGGATCCTCGGCAACAAGGAGGCCGACGCGAGCCTCACGGTCGAGGCGAACGCGCGTCAGGTGGAGCCCGGCTACGACATGCTCCCGCCGAAGCAGAAGGCGGAGCTGCACGCCGAGGTCGAGGCGGCGCTCGCGCTCTGGGAGACGCACGGCGCGGGCAAGTGGAAGAGCAAGCTCCGCATCAAGGACTCGATCGCGGACATCACGCTCCAGCAGGTGCTCACGCGCCCGGCGGACTTCGACGTCATCGCGACGCTCAACCTCAACGGCGACTACCTCTCGGACGCGCTCGCCGCGCAGGTCGGCGGCATCGGCATCGCTCCGGGTGGCAACATCAACTACGTGACGGGTCACGCGATCTTCGAGGCGACGCACGGCACCGCGCCGAAGTACGCCGACAAGGATCAGGTCAACCCCGGCTCCGTGATCCTCTCGGGCGAGATGATGCTCCGCCACATGGGCTGGGACGAGGCCGCGGACCTCATCATCAAGGGCATGGACGGCGCGATCGGCGCCAAGACCGTGACCTACGACTTCGCCCGCATGATGGACGGCGCCAAGCAGGTGAAGTGCTCGGAGTTCGGCACCGAGATCATCAAGCACATGTGATCTCGGGCGCGTGAGTCGCGCCCCGATCCGAGGTCGCGTATCCTGGCGGGGTGCGCGACCTCGCTGCATTGAAGGGCGTACTCGCCGATGGCCCCGCGCTGCGCTTCGCGGTCGTTTTCGGGTCCGCGGCGCGCTCGTTCGGCGGTCGAGAGGTGATGCGCCCCGACTCCGACGTCGACGTCGGCATCTGGCCCGAGCGTGCGATGACGTTGGCGGAGGAGAACGATCTCGCGAGTCGCCTCGAGGTCGTGGCAGGTCGGTCGGTGGACCTCGTCCGACTGGACCTCGCGAGCGCCGCGCTCGCCTTCCGGGCAGCCCGAGACGCGGTCGCCCTGATCGCGTCGCGTCCGGAGGACGTGACGCGGTGGCGCGCACGGATCGCGGTCGAGCACGCCGACTTCGAGCCGACGCTGCGCGAAGGGCTCGAGCGCTATCGAAGGGCGATCTTGCGAGGCACTCGGTGAGCGACATCGCGCTCGTGCTGTTCAAGCTCGCGCGACTGCGAGAGTACCTGGCGCTCGCCCGTCGCCGTCGACCTGCGGCGGCCGAAGTGCTGGCGACGGACGTCGACCGACGAGACGCGCTCGCGCTGGCGTTGCTCGTCGCCGTCAGCGAGGCAGTCGATGTCGCCATGCACGTTTGTACCGACGAAGGATGGGGAGTTCCCGACTCCCAGCGCGCTGGGTTCGAGATGCTCGCCGCGCACGGCGTCATCCCGGCGGAGCTCGCGCGCACCCTCGCCGGCGTGGCCCAGGTGCGAAATCGCATCGCCCACGGCTACGCGTCGATGGACCACGAGCGCCTCTGGGCAGAACTCCCGAGTGGCCTCGATGCCCTGGATGCGTTTGTCGCTGCGATCGCCTTCTGGTGTGCGCCGAAGCCGACCTGATCCCTCGCAGATCAGAAGCGGCCGGACATGCCGGCCATGCAGCCGTCTGGGCCGCACGCGACCTGCGGCGTGACCGCGGGTGCGTCGTCGGTCGCTCCGACGATCACGAGCACGACGCCTGCTGCCGCGGCGATGCCGCCGACGATGCCGAGCGCCCACGCCGTGTCGCGCATGGTCGTGAAGCGACCCACGACGCTCTGCTGATCGTAGGACGCGGGGCACTCGTCCATCGACGCCCCCGCCGTGCATGCAGCGTCACGCTCGGACTGCGCGCCGAGCGCGAGGCCACCCGTGACCGCGGCGCCGATCACGAGCGCGGCGCCGACGCCGACCACGGCGAGACCAAGCTCGAGGCCGAGGCCCGTGGATGCCGTGTCATCGACCGCCTCGCCTCCGCCAGGCGGCGTGACGACCACGACAGGCTCTTCCACGATCGGCTCGCGCGGCTCCGGATCCGTGGGATCCGTGGGCTGTACCGGATCGGTCGGACCCGGCCCCGTCGGTGTCTGCGCGGCGAGCGCGGCCTCGGCGGTGGCGAGACGACGCTCGAGCGCGCGTCGCACCGTCGCCTCGATGTCGGTCGCGTTCTCGAGGTAGAGGCGCAGCGTCCGCGTCGCCTCCGGCATGTTGCCCGCGAACTGGTAGGAGAGGTGCAGGTTGTAGAGGAGGCCTGGCCGGTGCGTGAGCGCGTAGGCGCGCTCGAACTCCGCGGCCGCCTCGACGTACCGACCCGCGTCGTAGTGCGCATGACCGAGCTCGAAGCGCGCGCGCGCTTCACGCTGCGCTTCGGCCTCGTCCGTCGCAGGCGCGGTGGCCTGCGCTCGCGTGAGGGCTGGCGCACCGAAGAACGACGCGAGCACGAGCGAGAGCCCGATCGCGTGGACGACGCTGCGCGCGATCGGGCGACGTCGTCGCGCCGCGATCGCGAGGCCGATCGCCGCGAGGCCGAAGATCGCAGCCCCGCTGCTGTCCGAGCGGTCGCTGCCCGTCGCCGCACACGTGGACGACAGAGGCACGCGGGGGACATTGGGACCTCCGGCATCATCGGCCGCGCTCGCGGCGTCCGCCGCACCACCGTCGACGCCAGGCGGGAGCGCTGCGTCGTCGCGTGGACCGGCCGCGTCGGTCGCGCCGGCGTCGCGCGCGGCCATCGCAGCGTCGGTCCCCGCATCGAAGGGACCGCCGGCGTCGCCCATCACCGGAGCCGCGCACGCGCCGGCGCCGTTGCACCGCAGGAGTCCGTTCGCGCCGAAGCCATCGACGGAGTGGAGCAGGGTGGCCTGCGCGTGCGCGTGGCCGAGGCCGAGCATCCATGACCCGAGGAGCATCGACGGGAGGAGGACTGGAAGGGTCTGTCTGCTGCTCATGAAGCTCCTCCGGCGTCGGGACGCGGCGCGAGGTTAGCCGGTTCCGTGCCGACGCCCGTGCGCATCGAAACCGCGTCGAAGACGGGCTCCGCGTGTGCGGCTCACACGCGCCTGCGTGGTGGCGACACGCGCGGAGAACGCTTCCTCCGTGTCGGCGCGGTGATAGTCTCGACTGCCCGGATGACGGCCACTGCAGAGCCGCTGATCGAGCCGACGGAGCGCGCGCCTTCGCTGTCGGATGGGCGCTACACGCTCGGTGAGATCATCGGCCGCGGCAGCGCCGGAACGGTGCGCGTCGCGCACGACGCGAAGCTCGATCGCGAGGTGGCGATCAAGAGCCTCGACCTCCACGCGGACGCGAAAGCGCGCGCCCGCTTCGAGCGCGAGGCGCGCGCCGCGGGCGCGATCGGCCACCCGAACATCGTGCAGATCCTCGACATCTGCGAGCTCTCGGACGGGACACCGTGCGTGGTGATGGAGCGACTCCGCGGCGAGACGCTCGCGGACCGGATCGCGCGCGAAGGGCCGCTGCCGCTGCTCGACGTGATCGACCTGGCGCTCGAGCTGCTCGAGGCGCTCGAGGCCGCGCACGCCGTGGGGATCGTGCACCGCGACGTGAAGCCCGCGAACGTGATGCTCGCGCTCCTGCCCACGGGCCGCACGTCGCTCAAGCTGCTCGACTTCGGGACGCTCGGCTTGCTCGAGGCGGACGCCGCGCGGCTCACCGCGGCCGGGGTCGTGGTGGGCTCTCCCGCGTACGTTCCGCCGGAGTGCCTGCGCGAAGGCGCGAGCCGGAGCGACGTGCGGTGCGACGTGTACGCGGCCGGGCTCTCGATCTACGAGGCGCTCGCCGGAAAGCCTGCGTTCGAGGCGCCGAGCCCCGTCGCGCTGAGGGCGCGCATCCTGACCAAGAGCCCCGAGGCGCTCGCCGCGATCCGCACCGACGTCCCTGCCTCGCTCGTGGCGCACCTCGAGCGGGCGACCGACCGCGATCCATCGCGCCGCTTCCCGTCGGCCCGTGCGTTCGCCGACGCGCTGAGCGCGGCCCGCACTTTGCTCGGCGCGCCCGCCATGGATCCGCCCCCCATGGTCGGCGTGCCTCGCGGCGACAGCTCGGAGAGCGACCCCGAGCCGGATCCGCTCACGCACAGTCAGGAGCGAGACGCGCAGCCCCGCGCGCCCACGAGCACCCTCTCGCCGAGCACGATGATCGGCGGGCGCTACCGGCTGCTGCGCCCGATCGGCAGCGGCGGCATGAGCGACGTGTACGAGGCGACCGACGAGCACATCGCGCGTCGCGTGGCGGTGAAGGTCGCCCGCGGCGGCGTCGACATCGATCGCATCATCTTCGCGCGGATCGAGCGCGAGGCGCGCGCCGCCGCGAGCCTCGGCCACCCGAACGTCGTCGGCGTGCTCGATCTCGGCATCGACGCGACGAACGGCGCCTACCTCGTGATGGAGCTCTTGGCGGGCGAGTCGCTCTTGGCGCGCCTGCGTCGCAAGGGAGGGCTGCCCGCGGCCGAGGCGATCGACATCACGCTGCAGGTGCTCGATGGCCTGGCCGTGGCGCACGCGGCCGGCATGACCCACCGCGACGTGAAGCCGGCGAACATCTTCCTCGTCCCGCTCGCGAGCGGAGCGCACCTCGTGAAGGTGCTCGACTTCGGCATCGTGAAGCTCCGCGAAGAGCTCGCGGGGCCCAAGCTCACGCACCGCGGCACGGCGATCGGCACGCCCGCGTACATGCCGCCCGAGCAGCTGCGCATGGAGGGCGTCGACGCGCGCGCGGACGTCTACGCGGTGGCCGTGACGCTGTACGAGATGCTCACGGGCGCGCTGCCCGCGAGCGACACGCTGCCGTTCGGACGCCCGATGATCCTGCCGCCGCTCCACGCCTCGGCGATCGGGAACGAGGGCCTCGCCAAGGTGCTCGCGCAGGCCATGTCGAGCGATCCGGCGCGCCGCTATCCCCACGCGGGCGCGATGCGCGACGCGCTCGTGCAGCTCAAGCCGACGGGGCGTCCGACGGCGATGGCGATCCACGTCAACGCGCCGCCCGCCACTGCGATCGCTGCGCCGCAGCTCGAGCGATCCCACCTCGAGACCCTCCCCGAGATCCGCGCCCAGGAGGCCCGCGTCGGCGCGCGCACGATGGCACGCTTGGGGCTCGGCGGGTCGTCTCCGAGGGCATGGATCGCGGCGCTCGCGCTCGTCGCGTTGGCGCTCGTCATCCTCGCGATCGTGGTCGCGCGTCGTGAGAGCGAGACCGCGGACGCACCTGTCGTCGCCGATCCCGACGAGGCGCCGACGACCGCCGTCCTCGAGCTTCCGCCGGAGCCACCGACGACGACGACGACGGGCCCGACCGTCGCGCACGATCCTCCAGAGACCCGGATCCCGCTCGCGCTCGATCCTCCACCCACCGAGCTTCCGACGGCGCTCGATCCTCCGCCGACCAGCTCCGCGCCGCCTGCGACGACGACGGCGTCGCGCAGCACGTCCCCGCGCGGCGGCGAGATCTCGCGCGTCGTCTCCACCACGCCCGCGACGATGACCACCACGACAGGCGAGGGCGCGACCGCCGACCCGCCGTCCGACGAGCCCGTCGCGCTCCCCGGCATCCTGAACCCTTTCGAATGACCACACCCGCAGACGTCACGCAGGTGATCCGATCACTCCGCGAGGGCCTTCGTGGGGCCAGGGACGTCGAGACCGCCGCAGGCGTCCTCGTCGAAGCGCTGCGCACGGTGGTGGAGGACGCGCTCGCGCCCCACGGCGCCGCGCCGCTGCGCGGGATGGTGCACTTCCGGAGCGAGCGCACCGGCTACCGCGCGCTCGTCACGCGCGAGTGGGCGGGCGCAGACGACGTCGCCCCCGTCGCGCCCTCGGCCACGGTGTGGTCGTGCGTGCTCGCGCGCGGCGGCGTCGCCGTGGATCTCGGCACGCAGAAGGGCGTCACGCTCGCCGAGGGCGAACCCCTGGAGCTCTTCGCCGCGTACGTCGCGCACGCGGGCGCCGCGAGCGTCGAGCAGATGCTCGCGCGCGAGGCGAGCCACCTCGTGGCGCTGCCGCTCCGCGCGGCCGACGAGATCATCGGCATGGCCTCGATCGAGCTCGCGTGGGCGGCGGGCGTGGGCCTCGCGTTCCCCGATGGGCCGTGGCGACGCGACCTCGAGGTCGTAGCCGATCTCGCCACGCCGCAGCTCGCGCTGCTTCCCGTGCGGCCGCGCAACGTGCGCGTGTCCGAGCCGGTCGACCCGCTCCTCCCCGTGCTCGGCGAGCACACTCGGCCCTTGGTGGACGTGCTGCGCGTGTTCGTCGAGCAAGACGAGACGATCCTCGTCAGCGGTCCGACGGGCGCGGGCAAGTCGCGCCTGGCCGAGTGGTGTCATCAGCGGTCACGTCGCGCGTCGGGGCCGTTCGAGACCGCCAACCTCCTCGCAGTGCCCGAGTCGATGCAGATGGCGGAGCTCTTCGGCTGGAAGAAGGGCGCGTTCACGGGCGCGCAGGGCGATCACGAGGGGCTCGTCGCCTCCGCCGATCGCGGCACGCTCTTCCTCGACGAGATCGACAAGCTCTCGCTCGCCGCGCAGGCGGGCCTCTTGCGCGTGCTCGAGACGCGCCGCTTCGCGCCGCTCGGCGCGAGCCGTGAGCGCATGGTCGACGTGCGCTTCATCGTCGCGACCAACGCCGATCTGAGGCAGCTGGTGAAGAAGGGCGCGTTCCGCGAAGACCTCTACTACCGCGTGAACGTGCTGCCCGTGCAGCTGCCGCCGCTCTCGACGCGCAGAGACGAGATCGCGGGCTGGTCTCGCGCGATGCTCTCGCGGCGACACGTCGACGCGCGCGCGCCGGGCGCTGCCACGTTCGCCGACGACGCGATCACGCTGCTCGAGGCGCAGCGCTGGCCGGGCAACCTGCGGCAGCTCGACAACGTGGTGCGTCGTGCGTACGCGCTCGAGCTCGCGACGAGCGGCACGCCGCGCGGCGGGGCGCGGGGGGTCGAGGTGGGCGCACCGAGCGTGGCGCGCGCGCTCTCGCTCGAGTCGCCAGAGACCAGCGTCGAGCCGGCGTCGGGCAGCGTGGAGGCGCTGCGCGCTGCGGCCGAGAGCCTCGTCGAGCGGGCGCTGGCTGCGCGGCGCGAGCACCGAACCCTCGGCCTCGAAGAGCTCGACGTGCTCCGCGCGGCAGTGCTCCGCGCGGCGGTGGATCGCGTCGGCAGCGTGAAGGACGCGTACCTCTTGTTCGGCGCGGACGCGCTCGTGCAGAGCCGCAACCACACCGCCGCATACCGCCGCGAGGTCGCGATCCTCGAGGCCCTCGAAGCCCGTCTGTCGCGGTCGGACGGCTGAGAGACGGATCGGGTCGGCGCGCTCTCGGATGCGCTCCGAAATTCTTCCGCTACAGTCCGCGCGCCGCGCGCCCGGCAGGGTCGGAGATCGCGCGCGCACGAGGTGTTGAACATGGCGAAGCGAAACAAGATTGCGGTGGTCGGCGCGGGCAACATCGGTGGCGAGCTGGCCATGCTCGTCGCGCGTCGCGAGCTCGGTGACTGCGTGCTCCTCGACATCCCCGAGAAGGCGGACTTCGCGCGCGGCAAGGCGCTCGATCTCATGCAGACCGGCGCGCTCGACGGCTTCGACTGCAACATCACGGGCACCGGCGACTACAAGGACATCGCGGGCTCGGACGTCGTGATCGTGACCGCGGGCGTGCCGCGCAAGCCCGGCATGAGCCGCGACGACCTCCTCTCGATCAACCTCAAGATCATCCGCTCGGTGGCCGCGGGCATCCGCGAGAACGCGCCCAACGCGTTCGTGATCGTCATCTCGAACCCGCTCGACGCGATGGTCTACGAGATGAAGAAGCAGACTGGCTTCAAGGCGAGCATGGTCGTCGGCATGGCCGGCGCGCTCGACTCGGCCCGCATGCAGCTCTTCCTCGCGCAGGCTGCCGGCGCGAGCGTGCGCGACGTGCGCGCGCTCGTCCTCGGTGGCCACGGCGACACGATGGTGCCCGTGCTCTCGAGCTGCACCGTGAACGGCATCCCGGTCACCGAGCTCGTCAGCAAGGACAAGCTCGACGAGATCGTGAAGCGCACGGCGGGCGGCGGCGGCGAGATCGTGAAGCTCATGGGCACGAGCGCGTACTACGCGCCGGCGGCGGGCGCGGTCGTGATGGCCGAGGCCTTCCTCCGCGATCAGAAGCGCATCCTCGCGTGCGCCGCGTTCCTCGACGGCGAGTACGGCTACAAGGATCTCTACATGGGCGTGCCGGTCGTGCTCGGCGGCGCGGGCGTGGAGAAGATCGTCGACGTCGCGCTCTCGGCCGACGAGAAGGCCGCGCTCGACAAGAGCGCCGAGGCCGTCCGCGGTCTCATCACGGACAGCGCGAAGCTCTGAGATCCGAGGGTCCGTGAGACCCTCGCCGAGTCGATGAGCCCCATGGCACCCAGAGCCGACGGATGGATCGCGAGAGCGACCTCCGTCGGCTTCGTCGCGTCGATGGCGTGCGGAGTCGTCGCGCACGCGACGGCGCTCGCGGGCTGCCGCTGTGACGATCCGCCGCGACCACCAGGCCTCGAGACGCCGGCCGTGGTCGTGCCCACCGTCGTCGTGCCCCCGCCCGTGGTCGAGCCCGAGGTGGTGCGGACGCCCGATGGCGTCGACATCCCGCGCACCTTGCTCGTTCAGCTCTCGTCGCCGAACAGCGCCGAGCCCGAGCCGCCTCCGCCCGCTGACGATCTGGGCGTTCGTTGCGCCCTCGGCTGCGCGCTGATCGATCCACAGGATCACGTGATCCTGGTGCGCCCCCGTGGCCTCGAAGAAGACGGTGTGCCCGCGCGCCTCGAGATCGCGCGCCTCGACGGCACGTCGATCGAGCGCCGCGAGGTCTCGATCGAAGGCATCGACGCGGACGCGCTCGAGGCCTTCCTCGACGAAGGCGGACCACCGCCGTGGGCGCCGCTCGTCGCGCGGGCGCTCGGTCGCCGCCCGTTCCGCGCGGCGCCGGATCTCGTCGCCGCCCGCGCGCGCACCGTCTTCTCGCTCGACGAGTACGCGCCGCTGGTCGCCCTGCGCGCGCCGCTCGCGGATCGCTGGCTCTACGCCGAGGTCGGCCCCACCGCATACCGGCTGCACCTCCTCCGCGTCGATCGCAGCGTCGATCGACTGATCGCCGTCTTGCCGCTGCTGGCCACCGCGTGCGACGGCGACGAGACCGACCGCGCGTGCGTCGCGCCGATGTCGATCGACGGCGCGCTCGTCTCGTCCGACGGCCGCACGCTCCACGTGCTCGTGGGCCATCCGGCCGCGGGACACGGCCAAGGCTCGGAGGATCTCGTCAGCGTGGGCCTCGACGACGCGAGCGCGCTGCCCGCGCTCTACGACGAGGCTGCGCGCGACGGAGAGCTCGATCGGTCGCTCCGCGCGCCGGGAGCGCGCACCACGCCCTTCGTGGCGCTCGACGAGCCCGCGAGCTCGCGCGACGCGCGGTGCCTTCGCGGCTGCGCGCTCTACCGCGAGAACGGCGACGCGTGGATCGTGCGGCCCACGCGCATCGAGCACGGCGAGGTGTTGGCGGCGCGCGTGTTCGCGCCCGGGCCCGACGCGTCCGGTCTCGATCTGCTCGGTCTCGACGAAGCGGACGACGACGACGCGCGCGCGATGATCCTCGCGCGTTCGCTCGCCGAAGCGCCCACGGCAGAGGGCAGGGCGCTCGTCGCGCGTCAGGGGATCTCGTCGAGCGACGGCATGGCATCGGCCGCGCTCGTCGAGCTCCGCGCGCCGCACGTGGGAGCCCAGCTCTCGATCGACATCGACGCGCAGGAGTACGTCATCCGCTGGGGGCGCAGCGGCGCGCGCGTCGAGGTGGCGCGCGTGCCCGCGATCCTCATGGACGACGAGGTCTCGCCGCCGAGCGTGCTCGAGGTCTTCGCGCCCCCGAGCCAGGGCTTTCCGCTGGTGGTCGTCGGCGTCGCGCCCACGCGCAGCCCCGCGGACGAAGACGGCATCGCCCTCCAGAGCTTCCACGCGATCGTCACGGCGCTTCCGCCGGGCGCCGTCGACGCGAACGTCCCGGGCACGCCGCGCACCGTAGGACCCGAGTAGCCATGTGTGGGATCTCGGGCGTCGTGGACTTCGGCGGAGCGGCCGCGCATCGCGATGCGCTCGAGGCCTCGGCGCGCGCCATGTCTCACCGCGGACCGGACGGTGACGGCTTCCACGTCGAGGGCCCCGTCGGCCTCGCGCACCGACGCTTGTCGATCATCGATCTCGGCGGCGGTGGGCAGCCGATGTTCAACGACGATCGATCGATCGCCATCGTCTTCAACGGCGAGATCTACAACTACCGAGAGCTCGCCGTGGAGCTCTCGCCTCGCCACTCGTTCCGCACGTCGTCCGACACCGAGGTGCTGCTGCGGCTCTACGAGGATCGCGGCGAAGCGATGCTCGCGCGCCTGCGGGGCATGTTCGCGTTCGCGATCTGGGACGCGAAGAAGCAGTCGCTCTTCTGCGCGCGTGATCGCTACGGCGAGAAGCCGTTCCTCTATGCGCACGTCGGACGACGGCTGTTCTTCGCGTCGGAGATGGCGGCGCTCAGGCGCTTGGGCGGTGATGCGATCGATGCCGCGATCGATCGCGACGCGCTCGCGGGCTACCTGGGTCTGCTCTACGTGCCGGCGCCCCGCAGCATCCACCGGGGCGTGAAGAAGCTCGCGGCGTCGCACGCGCTCGGCTTCGACGCGGCGCGCGGCCTCCGCGTGTGGCGCTACGAGGACGTGCCGCTGCCCGGCAGCGCACCGGCGGTCGATCGCAGCACGCTCGTGACCGACACGCGGCGCGCCCTCGAAGAGGCCGTGCGCCTCCAGCTCCGCAGCGACGTGCCCGTGGGCGCCTTGCTCTCGGGCGGCATCGACTCCTCCATCGTGGTCGCGATGATGGCGCGCGAGCTCGGTCAGCCCGTGCGCACCTACTCGGTGGGCTTCGGGCGCGACGACGACGAGCTCCCGCACGCGCGCGTCGTCGCGGATCGCTACCGCACCGATCACACGGAGATCGTGCTCGACGGTGACCTCGAGACGCGCGTGGATCGTGCGCTCCGCGCGTACTCGGAGCCCTTCGGCGACTCGAGCTCGGTGCCCACGGTCGCGGTGTTCGAGGCCGTCGCGAAGCACGCGAAGGTCGTGCTCACGGGCGACGGCGGCGACGAGCTCTTCGCTGGCTATGACCGCTACCGCGAGGTGCTGCGTCTGCCACGCGTGCCCGGCGCGCGGCACCTCGCCGCGGGACTGGATCAGCTCGCGAAGCTCGGCGCGAGTGCGCGCCCCTTCGCGAAAGCGCGTCGCGGCGCCTTGCTCGCGGCGAGCGACGCGGCCTCACGCGCCCGCTCTCTCGTCGAGGTCTTCGGCGCGGGGGAGCGCGCGCGCCTCCTCGGCGGTGCGCTGCGTGGGCTCGATCCGATCGAAGAGATCGACGCGCGCGACCTCTCCGCGCCGGACCTCGCGATGGCTGAGGATCTCCATCGCTACCTGCCCGACGACCTGATGCTGAAGACGGACGTCGCCGCGATGGCCGCGAGCGTCGAGTCGCGGAGCCCCTTCCTCGATCCCAATCTCGCGCGCGCCGTGGTGCCGCTGGCGTGGTCCACGAAGCAGACGCGCGACGAGGGCAAGACGCTGCTCAAGTCGATCGCGGCCGAGCTCCTCCCGGCCTCGATCCTCACGCGCAAGAAGCGAGGCTTCGGGAGCCCCGTCGAGGCATGGCTCCGCGGCCCGCTGCGTCGCGCGTTCGAAGACGCCCTCTGCTCGCCGGACTCGTTCGTGCGCCGCGAGCTGGATCCGCGAGCGGTCGACGCGGTGTTCCTGAATGTCGCGAGCGGACGGGGCAACGGCCACCAAGGTTGGGCGCTCTTCGCGCTCGAGCGTTGGGCGCGACGACGATGAGGTGATCGGTGGGGCGATGGAGTTGGCTCGCAGCGTTGGTGGTACTCACGGGCTGTCCGACGGAAGGCGGTGAGGACGCGACCGGCGCGGACGCGGGGAGCGCGACGCTGGACGCGTCCGAGAACGACGCGCCAGGCCTCGATGCGTTCGTTCTCGATGCGTACGAGACCCTCGACGCACGGCCACTCGACGCAGTGGGTCTCGACGCAGTGGGTCTCGACGCGCTCGTCGATGATGCGCGCGATGCGTTCGCGTCGCCGGTGGATGGCACCGTCTCGGACGCTCCGCCCGCGAGCGATCCTCACATCGTCGCCCTCAGCGTCGGCAAGTACGACACGTGCGTGATCGACCGCGATCATCGCCTCTGGTGCTGGGGACGCGACCAAGTGCCCACGCGCCTGGCCGACTGGACCGACGTCGAACGCGTCGACACGAACGGCTTCGCTCGATGTGCGGCGCGCGCTGACGGCCTCTGGTGCTGGGGAGAGCACACGGCCCTCGGCCCCACGCCCGTGACGACGCCTCTGCGCGTGACGTTGCCCCTCCCACCGCCGATCTCCAGCATCGCCGTCGGGGGAACCGCCATCTGCGTCGTGGCGGGCGACGGGACGCATTGCTGGGGCGCGGAGCTGCTCGCTCTCGGCTCGGACGGCGTCGCGCCCATCGATGCGCTCGCGGACACGGTCGCGCTCGCCGCGACGGAAGGCGCGGTCTGCGCGGTGAGCGACTCTGGGGCTCTACGCTGCTGGGGCGGCAACATCAACGGACGACTGGGCGATGGCTCGATGATCGATCGGCGGCGACCGACCGCGGTGGTCGGCCTCACGGACGTCACCTCGTTGCAGCTCGGGATCCAGTCGTCGTGCGCGACGACGACGGATGGCTCGGGCTGGTGCTGGGGCTGGAACCTGCCTGGGACGCTCGGCGACGGAACCACGACCGACAGCGTCACGCCGCGTTCCGTGCTCGCCGGCCCGTACGTGACCCTCACGCAGGGCTGGTACCACGGTGCCGGCGTGCGCTCCGATGGCACGGTGATGGAGTGGGGGACACTGCGCGCCGGGATCGGCGCCGCGACGCCCGTTCCTCCGACGCCCGTCCCGGCGATGCCACGCGCCGTGCACGTGGAAGCTGGACAAGATCACACGTGCGCCTTGGCGCTCGACGGCGAGGTCTATTGCTGGGGAAATCGTCAGTTCTTGGGACGTCCCGGCGGCGACTCGACCGAAGCCGTGCGCGTCTACCTGCCGTGCGAGCCCGCGTGCCCTCTCGACATGGAATGCATCGACGGAGCGTGCGTGGATCTTCCGCCTCCTCCTCCGCCGCGGGACGCGGGGTCGGTCGGCGCGCAGGTCGTCTCCCTCGCGCAGCGCTGTGCGGTCTTCGCGTCAGGTGACGTCGCGTGTCGCGGCCCCGGCTTCTTGGGCGATGGAACGCCCGAGGTGCCCAGCAGCGCGCTACCGCGCCTCCTCCCGTCGATCGCCGACGCAGTCGAGGTCGCGAGCCTCGGGGTGGGGTCGGTCTGTGTGCGTCGGGCCGACGGCAGCGTCTGGTGCTGGGGCGACAACCGCCAGGGTGAGGTCGGGGACGGCACGCTGGTGGAGCGCCGATCGCCCGTACGTGTCGTCGGACTCCCGCCCGTCGTTCGCGTCGTGAACACGTGGACGGTGTTCGTGGCCATGACCGAGAGCGGTGACCTCTGGCTCTGGGGCGGAGACGTCGCCAACCTCGCGCGCGCACCCGCCGCCGGCAACCGTGCGCGGCCTGTCCTCGTGGCTGGAACGTCTGGCCTTCGAGACGTGGCCGCCGCCTTCGATGGGCTCTGCACGCTCGACACGTCGGGCACGGTGCGGTGCTGGACCGATTCCGCTCCCATCAGCACCGTCGTCACCGATCCCACGCTCCGGACCATCACGGGGAGACGCGAGTTCGGGTGTGCGCTCGGCGCCGAGCTCCGGTGCTGGGGACTGCTCGATGAGAGGAGCGTCACGGCCGACGTGCCCATCGCAGGCTTCGCGGGTGCGCGGGCTGCGTGCGGCGGGTCGTTCGACGACCTCGTCGTCGTGGATTCGTTCGGCGACACGTACCTCCACACGGGGCTCCGCACGGAGGTCCCGGCGGCCACCGCGTGCTGGGGGTCGTGCGCGATCACCGGCGGGGGAGGCGTGGTGTGGACCAGGCGGTGCAGTGGGCCCCTGGACTCGACGCCGCACGCTCTGAGGTACACAGGGTCCTCGTCCACCCCGCTCGGCGACTCGCCCACGCAGCTCGGTAGCCCGAACACACCGGTCGCGAAGCGGCGCATGCGGCTCGGCAAGCTCCGAGAGCAGCTTGGCAAGCTCCGAGAGCATGTCGGGGAGCCGATCGTCGACGCTGGCGACCCCTCGCAGCGGAGTCGGCGCACGCGGATCCCCGCTCGGCGTCGCGAAAGTTGGGGTCGGCGCTCCTCCGAGTGAGATCGGCATCGCTCCGGCGGACGACTCTCTCGCCGACCGCTGAACGCGCGAGTCGTCGCTGCTGAACTTGCAGTGGGCACCGCGCACCAGTACGAGCCCGATGATGACCGCTCACAGATTCGTTCCGCGGAGGCTGCGCACGGGCTTGCGCGACGTGCTGAATTCGTTCGGCTACGACCTGCACGTCAAGGCCTCGGTCGACACTCGGTTTCCTCCGGACATCGACGAGGCGGAGCGCGACGCGATCGCGGAGATCCTGCCGTTCACGATGACGGGCTCCGGCCAGCTCGCATCGCTGCGCGATGCCGTTCGGTACATCGAGTCCGCTGGGATCCCGGGCGACATCGTCGAGTGCGGTGTGTGGCGCGGCGGCAGCTCGATGGCGATGGCGACCATGCTGCGTTCGCTCGGCTCGACCACGCGGCATCTCTATCTCTTCGACACCTTCGCGGGCATGGCTGAGCCGGGACCCGAGGACGTCTCGTTCAACGCGGCGCGCGCCGGCGAGGCACGGTCCGCGTGGCAGAGCGGCCAGCGCGCAGATGGCGCGAACGACTACTGCTTCGCGAGCCTCGAGGACGTGGAGCAGAACCTCCGCTCGACGGGCTACCCCGCTGATCGCGTCCACCTGGTGAAGGGCATGGTCGAGGACACCATCCCTGCGGCAGCGCCCGACCGCATCGCGATCCTGAGGCTCGACACCGACTGGTACGCCTCGACCAAGCACGAGCTCGAGCATCTGTGGCCCCGGTTGTCCGTGGGCGGCGTGATCATCATCGACGACTACGGATGTTGGCAGGGCGCGCGGAAGGCCACCGACGAGTACTTCGCCTCGCGCGGCATCCAGCTCTTCCTCGAGCGCCACGGGATCCCCGAGGCGAGGAGCGCGATCAAGCGCTGATGCGCAAGACAGCGGCTTCGACGCGACTCGTGTCGCGCTCAGTCGGTCGTCGCACGCTGTGCGAGCGGCTTGCGACCGACGAAGTACACCAGCGAGTCCGTGTAGTGATGCTTGCGTGGCTTCGGCTCGAAGACGCGCTCGACCGCGCCGAGTGGAAACAGGAGCCAGTCGAGCAGGTACGTCAGCGCGTAGTACCGCATGCTGCTGTTCCCCGAGAGAGTCTCCGCGAGGTAGCTCCGAAGAAGGAGATGGAACGCGGCGTGTGGCCCCGTCTCCGAGCCGCTCTCGACCTCCTCGAACCCCGCGTCGAGCATCAGCTGGCGAATGCCGTTCAACGAGAAGCGGTAGTAGTCGTGCGGCTCACCGTGGAGCGGAAACATCCACGGCACCCCCACATAGAAGATCCCGCCGGGCTTGAGGACCTTGTAGCTCTCCGCGATGACCCGCCACGGATGGAGCGTGTGCTCCAGCATGCTGGTGCTCACGACGTACTCGAAGGAGCTCTCTCCGAACGTCTCGCTCATCACCTCCGCGTCCGCGACCACGTCCACGTTCGGGATCGCGGTGATGTTCATCTGCACGACCTTGGTCGCGCGGAACTTCGCGGTCTCGCTGGGGGCGAGCGCGGATCCGAGGATGAGCACGGCGCCCCGCCGGTCGAGGTACTTCTCGTAGAACTTCACCTGCTGGTTCCGCCCCGGGTAGGGGTGCGGAGGCCGGACGTGGTTGTAGGTGAAGGTCAGGGCGCGCGACACGGCGGGCAAGAACCCTTTGCCATTGCGCAGCCGGTAGAAGTCCTTTGCCTCCATCGTCTCCTCGAAGTGCGACCTGCTCGCGCTGCCTGTGGTGCGCGTCGCGCCGATTTCGTTCGAGGCCTCCGTAACCCGGGTTCGTGGCGCGTGCCAGGGCCGCAGCACGCTCGGTGCGGGCACAAACGCGTTGTCTCCCGCGCTCCGGGCCGCTAGCCTCGCGGCCCTTCCGGAGACGCGATGAACATCCACGAGTACCAGGGCAAGCAGATCTACGCGCGCTACGGCGTGCCGCATCCCAAGGGCATCCCGGCGTTCACCGCCGAAGAGGCCCGCGCAGCGGCCGAGAAGCTCATCGCCGAGACCGGCAACGAGGTCGTCGTCGTGAAGGCGCAGATCCACGCAGGCGGCCGCGGCAAGGCTGGCGGCGTGAAGGTCGCGAAGGGCGCAGCTGCCGCCGAAGAGAAGGCCAAGGCCCTCCTCGGCACGACGCTCGTCACGAAGCAGACCGGCCCCGACGGCAAGCGGGTCAACCGCCTCTACGTCGAGCAGGGCCTCAACCTCGAGGGCGCGCGCGAGCTCTACTTCTCGATGCTCATCGACCGCGAGACGCGCCGCATCACGGCCATCGCGTCGGCCGCTGGCGGCGTGGACATCGAAGAGGTCGCGGAGACGCACCCCGAGAAGATCCTCAAGGTCGTGATCGATCCCGCCGTCGGGTTCGCGGGCCACTACGCGCGTCAGCTCGGCTTCGGCCTGGAGCTCAAGGGCACCGCGCTGAGCGAGTTCGTCGCGCTCACCAGCAAGCTCTACACACTCTTCGTCGCGGAAGACTGCTCGATGCTCGAGGTGAACCCGGTCGTGATCACGGGCGACAACCACGTCATCGCCCTCGACGCGAAGATCAACTTCGACGAGAACGCGAGCTTCCGTCACCCCGAGTGGGACGCGCTCCGCGATCCGGAAGAAGAAGAGCCCACCGAGACGGAGGCCAAAGAAGCGGGCCTCTCGTACGTGAAGCTCGACGGCAACATCGGCTGCCTCGTGAACGGCGCGGGCCTCGCGATGAGCACGATGGACATCATCCAGCACTACGGCGGCTCGCCCGCCAACTTCCTCGACGTCGGCGGCGGCGCGACGAAGGACCAGGTCACGAAGGCCTTCCGCATCATCCTCACGGACCCGAACGTGAAGGGCATCTTCGTCAACATCTTCGGCGGCATCATGAAGTGCGACACCATCGCCGAGGGCGTCATCGCCGCGGCGAAGGAGCTCGGCCTCAAGGTCCCCGTCGTGTGTCGCCTCGAGGGCACGAACGTCGAGAAGGGTCGCGAGATCCTCGCGAATTCGGGCATCGCCGTGATGCCGGCCGCGAGCATGGCCGAGGGCGCGCAGACGATCGTTCAGCTGGCGAAGGGTTGAGGAAAGAACATGTCGATTCTCGTCGGTAAGGACACGAAGGTTCTCTTCCAGGGCATCACCGGCAGCGCCGGAGGCTTCCACGCGGACCAGTGCATCGCGTACGGCACGTCGGTGGTCGCAGGCGTGACGCCGGGCCGCGGCGGTCAGACGTGGACGGGCGCGAGCACGAAGAAGAACGTGCCGGTCTACGACACGGTGAAGGACGCCGTGAAGCAGACGGGCGCCAACACGAGCTGCGTGTTCGTGCCGCCGCCCGCCGCGGCGGACTCGATCCTCGAGGCGATCGACGCGGGCGTCGAGCTCGTGATCGCGATCACCGAGGGCATCCCGGTCGCCGACATGCTGCGCGTGCGCCGCGTGCTCGACGCGCAGACCGGCGCTGTCGTGGATGGCGTGCGCCGCACGACGAAGACGCGCCTCATCGGGCCGAACTGCCCCGGTGTGATCACGCCGGGCGCGGGCTGCAAGATCGGCATCATGCCGGGTCACATCCACCGTCCCGGTCGCATCGGCGTGCTCTCGCGCTCGGGCACGCTCACCTACGAAGCGGTCTTCCAGCTCACCTCGCTCGGCCTCGGTCAGAGCACCGCGGTCGGCATCGGCGGTGACCCGATCAACGGCACCGACTTCGTCGATCTCCTCACGCTCTTCAACGAGGATCCGGAGACCGACGGCGTCATCATGATCGGCGAGATCGGCGGCACCGCCGAAGAGGCCGGCGCCGAGTACATCAAGAAGCACTTCAAGAAGCCCGTCGCGGGCTTCATCGCGGGCACCACCGCACCTCCGGGCAAGCGCATGGGCCACGCGGGCGCGATCATCTCGGGCGGCAAGGGCACGGCAGCGGCGAAGATCGCGGCGATGACCGAGGCCGGCGTGAAGATGGCCCCGACGCCCACGCACATGGGCGAGACGCTCAAGTCGCTCCTCAAGTGAGCTGAGCGCGACGGCGAGAGGCGAGACCGTGAGCGACGACAGCCTCTACACCGACGGCGAGTACGCGACGCGAAACGCGAGCTATCACACCGAGGACTCGGCGTGGAAGGCGCAGAAGATCGCGTCGCTGCTCGCCGAGCACGCGATCACGCCGCGCGTCGTCGCAGAGATCGGCTGCGGTGCGGGGCAGGTCATCGGCAACCTCTCGCGTGAGCCCCGCCTCATGGGCGGCACCTTCACGGGCTATGACATCTCGCCGCAGGCCATCGCGCTCGCAAAGAACATCGCGGCGAGCTCGAAGGGCGCGCGCGTGGAGTATCGCTGCGGAGATCTGCTCGAGAGCGCGCCCACCGACATCGAGCTGCTGCTCTCGATCGACGTGTTCGAGCACGTCCCCGACTACCTCGGGTTCCTCCAGCGCTGTCGGCGTCTCGCCCCTCATCACGTGCTGCACATCCCCCTCGACCTCCACGTGTCGTCGGTGCTCCGCAGCTCGTTCTTGTCGGCCCGCGCGTCGGTCGGACACCTCCACTACTTCACCGCCGAGTCTGCCCTCGCGACGCTGCGTGATGCCGGCTACGACGTCATCGCGTCCAGGTTGATGAACCCAGCGCGCGACCTCTTCTGGAACCAGCCCACGGCGCGCCGCGCCGTGGCGAACGCGCCGCGGTGGCTGGTGGGGCGGGTGAGCGAGTCGCTCTCTGCGCGCATCTTCGGCGGCTACACGCTGCTGGTCCTCGCGCGCGGCTGACGCAGTTCGACGACTTACGTGCGGTGGCGGTGGGATCGCGCTACATGGCGGCCCGATTCCCCAACGCTTCAGGAGTTGTCGTTCATGGCCATCGAGAAGACCTTCGCGATCTGTAAGCCCGACGCCGTAGAGAAGAGCCACGTGGGTGGCATCGTCGCCCTCGCCGAGAAGAGCGGCCTTCGTGTGCGCGCCCTCCGCATGATGCACATGACCCGCCCCATCGCCGAGGGCTTCTACGCGGTCCACAAGGAGCGCCCGTTCTTCGGTGAGCTCGTGGACTTCATGACGCGCGGACCGTGCGTCGTGATGGTGCTCGAGGGCGAGAACGCCGTCGCGAAGTGGCGCGAGATCATGGGCGCGACGAACCCCGAGAAGGCAGCCGAGGGCACGGTTCGCAAGCTCTACGGCGCCAACCTCGGCGAGAACGCGGCGCACGGCTCGGACGGTCCGGAGACCGCCAAGTTCGAGATCGGCTGGTTCTTCCCGGGCTACGACGTCGGCTGACCCGACCCCAGAGTTGAACGCGCGCCGCGCGGGACACCACGAACCATCGCCATGAGCTTCGACTTCCAGCTCGCGTTGTGTGTCGCGACCTGCGCGGCGGCTGTGTTTCATCGGCGCGCCAACATTCTCATCTTTGCCAGCAACCACATGCTGGTGCTGGTCGCGTTCCAGAATCTGACGTTGCGGGGACAGCCAGCGGCCTACCACTACCTGCCCCCCGAGCTCTTCGCGCGTCCGATGATGGACGATGCGGCATCGGTGATGGCCGTGCCGACCGTGCTGCTCCTCATCGCGAGCGTCGTGCCGTTGTCGCCGCCAGTACGGACCGAGCCGCTCCCGAAGATCCCTCCGCTCATCCTCTGGGTGGTCGGTGGGTACTTCGTGTTCATGTTCTTCTCGTCGCGAACCGTGTTCGAGACTGTCTACGCGTCGAGCGATCAGACTCTCTACGGAGCCTCGGCGGGCGGCGGCATCTACGTCCTCGCGTGGGCCGTCGTCGCGTTCGACCTCCGGCGGCGTGTCGACGCGGGGGAGCTCTCATCGTGGCGCGCGCTCGCGCTCGCCCTCGCGTTGATCTTCCTTCTGGACTTCTTGAAGGGTTCGACCGGCATCGCGACGGGTATCACGATCACCATCGGTTTCATGGTGTTCCTCCCGGGCCTGTTGGGCGAAGGCCGGGCCGCTGGAACCCCCAAGCTCGACCGGCGGGCCATGCTTCGAGCGGCGGCCGCCGGCGCGACGCTCCTCGTCTCCGTCGCCCTGGTCGTGATGTTCGTTCGCAGTGCGCGGTCCTACATCGCCACGCGCGGGTTCAGCGATGCGGCCACTGGAGCCGTCGAGCGCCTGACCAGCCTCACCGATGCGGACTCGGAAGAAGGCCTGGAGTCTGCGGCCAACGGTACGCAGGGCGCGGCGCACATCACGATGTGCATCGCTCTCTACGATGCGGGGCACTCTCGCGAGTGGCGCTCCATCTGGGGCCCCGTCGAGTACACGGTGAAGCCCTCCGTCCTCATCCGACCCCTCGGGCTCGAGCGCTCGAGAGAGGCCGCGTGGGAGCTCGGCGACTACTTCATCCACGGCGGCGGCATCAACACGTTCGGCGAGTTCTATTGGAACGGCGGATACTTCTGCCTGATCGTGATGAGCGCGGTGCTCATCGGCTTTCTCCTCCTGGTCGACGTTCGTGCGCGCTCGAGCTGGGGGTGGCTCGCCCTCGCGTGCGCCATCGCTCCCGGCCTCGTGCAGGGGTACGGCTACGGCTTCGCACAGGTGTTCCGGGGCATCGCCAACGGCGTGATCTTCTTGTTCCCTCTCGTCGCGTACCTGCGTTGGGTGGAGGAGCGCAATCGTCGCGGCGGGCTGTCTGTGAAGGGGTTGCGAGCGTCGTCGCGGTCACGACCGCCGAGCGTCGCCGTGCAATCCGCGTCACAAGGCAGCTGAGTGCGCACTGCCGCGAACGTCCTCGCGAATTTTCTGGGTCGTGCCTCGGGGACTCTGGTCTCGCTCGCGGTCGTGCCTCTGTATCTCGATGCGATGGGCCGCGAGGGCTTCGGACTCGTGGGGCTCTTCACGTCGCTGCAAGTGATCCAGACCCTCCTGGACGCGGGGCTCGGTCTGGAGATGTCGCGTCGTCTCGCTCGGCTCCTCGCCGATCCCGTCACGCACGCCGACGAGATCGCCGACGTCGTACGAACGTTCGGTACCGTCTTCGCAGCCATGGGCGTCGGAGTTCTGATGCTCACGACCTTCGCGGCGCCGTGGATCGCGACCTCGTGGGTCCGAGCGGAGTCGCTCTCGACGTCGCAAGTGCGCGACGCCTTGCTCGTCGTGGGCGTGTACCTCGCGCTGCTCTGGCCGTCGGCGATGCTGAACACGATCCTCGCCACCGCGGAGCGTCAGGGGATCCAGAACGTGATCTCGTCGGTGTCCAGCGTTGCTCGCGCCATCGTCACGGTCCTGGTGCTGCGCGGCGTGGAGGCCACTCCGCGCGCGTTCGCGTCCGTTCAGGTCTGCGTCACGGTCATCACTCTCGCGGTGCTCGCCGTCGCCGTCCGCCGAATCTTGCCGCGACCGAGCCGTCGCTCGGCGTTTCGAACGGACATGGTCAGGGCGTCCTGGGTGATGAGCGCATCGACATTCACGATCACTCTGCTTCAGATCGGAATCTCGCAGACCGACCGCATCGTGCTCTCACGCACCCTCCCGCTCGCAGAGCTCGGGGTCTACACGCTCGCCTTCTCGCTCGCGGCGAACCTGCACGCTTTCATCACCCCGATCTACTCGGCGTACTTCCCTCGCTTCTGCCGAACGGTGGGGACCGACGAAGCAGCGACGCAGGAGGCCTTCGTGCAGGGCAGCCGCGCGATGGCTGTCATCGTGCTCCCGCCAGCGCTCACGCTCGCTGTGTTCTCGTACGAGACCCTCTTCGCATGGACCGGCGACGCGGACCTGGCATCGGCGGCAGCTGGGCCCCTCTGCGCGCTGGCGCTCGGCTACGCGGTGGCCGCGCTGCATCACCTCCCGCAGGCCCTGCAGTATGCCTCGGGGTGGCTCCGTCCCCAGATCCTCGCGACCGGTGCTGCGACGGTGGCGGGAATCGTTTGGTTCGCGTTCGTCACTCCACACGTCTCCCTCTCGGTCATCGCGTGCGGCTGGCTCGGGATGAACACGCTGATCCTGTTCGCGGCCGCGCCCGTCGCCGTGCGTCGCTTCGTCCCTGGTCTCGACTCACAGATCATCAAAGACACGCTGTGCGTCGGCGGCGCCGTCGCGATCGCCGTCCTCGTCGCCCGCTTCATTCCGTGGGGAACCTCGCGGGCCAGCGCGCTGCTCGCGGTCGTGGTCGGGGCGGTGCTCGCGATGGTCGCGCTGCTCCTCGCGCTGCTCACGCGCGACTGGGGGCGAACGTGGCTCGCCCGAATCCGCGACATCGTTCTACGGCGAACCGCTCGCCCCGCCTGAGTCTCCGCCCGCCTCAGGCGAAGACGTCGTAGAAACGCCGCGTCCACGTGTGGTCGGTCTCGGCGCGCGCCCGTGCTGCGCGACCGATGGCGCGCCAGTCCACCTCGCCCCGCGCGATTCGTGCGAGCCACGCCACCGCCTCGTCGGGTTCGGTGTAGAGCAGGATCTCGCGACCGTCCTCGAACCCTCGTTCGAGCTCTGGGAGTCGCTGCGCCAGGTGGCAGAGGCCCGCCATCGTGGCGTCGTACTCGCGGAGGCGGACCTTGAAGACCACCTCACCCGTTCGCTCACGCCGAACGTCGTTGAAGCCGACGGAGATCCCGTGTGTGGCGGCGAGACGCGAGTAGGCCTCGTCGCCCACCGGTTCGCCCACCTTGCGACTTCGACGGAGACGGTCCGCGACCTCGCGAGGACTCACCCAGCGACGGTCCTTGATGACTTCACGCGCGATGGTCTTGGCGGTCCCCAGGGGACCATGCCCCGCGCCGCTGATCGTGACCGGCACTTCGCGACCGAAGCGCGCGAGCAACTCGCCGCGCCGCCCGTACGAGGAGCCTGCAAACAGCACCCGAGGCGCGGTCGGCTGTCCGAGAGAGCGAAACAAGAACGGATCGCTCGCCATGGGGACGTAGCGAGTCTTGTCCGCGAGCCCTGACGTCGCACGGAGCTCGTCGATGACGCCTTCCTCCGCGCACCAGGTCTCGTCGAAGAACTCGAGACAGCGCCGGAAGTGCTCGGTCTGATCGAGCAGGTTGAGCGGGTAGTTGATGAGCCGACGCGCGGACCGTCGCAGCGCTTCGCAGACCGCGGGTGCGAGCATCACGTCGTAGAAGTAGCCGAGCACGAAGTCGTAGCCGCCCGGCGGAGCTTCGGACAGGAAGGCCAAGAGTCCGTCGTGGAGCGTGGACCCAGCCTCGAACACCTCGCGGCCGAGCACGGGCTTGCGTTGGTAGAAGGCTTCGATGTCCTCGCGGTGATGCGCGGTGGTCATCGTGTCGACGACCGCACCCAGCTCCAACAGCGCGCGCTCAGGGCCCCGGACCAGCGCCGCGGAGTAGTCGATGCCGATGTTGCCCGGCGAGAAGATCAGAGCGACCCGCGCGCCTTCGAGAGGCCTTCTGCCGGGACGAAACGGGCTCATCGCCGGCTCGCCACGCACTGCCAGCCGAAGCACGCGAGGTCCGACGTGGTCGGGGGGCCAGCGAGCGCGCGTCGCACTCCCAACGCCACCATCGCGGCGGTGGCGACCGGTCGCAAGAGCGCGCGAGAGGTGCGCGACCGAGCCATCCCGGGCAGACGGCCGATCTCCTGCTGGAGCACGTCATACCAATCGCCATTGGCCACGAGCTCCTCGATGGCGAGGCCTGCGGCGGCGAAGTGGTGCTCGTACCAGTAGCGGCTGAACCCCGTCGCGAAGAAGTAGGGCGCGATGTGCGTGTACGACGCGAACGGTGCGGTGACGATGAGCTTCCCACTCGGCCGAAGCACACGCGCGAGCTCGCCCACCACCCGTACCGGATCCGCGACGTGCTCGAGCACTTCCGTGCACAGCACGGCGTCGAAGCTCGCGTCCGGCACCGGGATCGAGAGGATGTCCGAGACGATGTCGATGGGCGCGTAGTCGACGGTCCCCGTGTGCAGCCCCTTGCCGTCACCGACGCCGTCGTACTGACCGAAGTCCTGCGAGGTGTAGCGGAGGTGAGCGCTGTACTTCCGGAAGCGGCCCGCGCCGGCGCCTGCATCGAGGATCGACGCGCCCGCGGGGAGGGCGGCGAGCTTCTGCTTCACCCACACATCGCGCGTGGCGTCGTTGCGCCCCAGTCCCAGAAATGTGCGAAGCGTCATCGGACGTTCCTCGTGAATGAAATGTTGTAGCTGCCGAAGTCGCGACGCCCGTTCGCGAGCCAGCGGTCCACGTCGGCGGGCGTGATCACGCGGTCCTCGACCACGGTGCGGGCTTCGTAGCCGGCGCTCCAGAAGGTCTCGAACGTCGCGCGGAAGTTCGGGTTGATGGAGGACTGGTTCTCGTCGAAGCAGACCTCGACGAGGAACTTCGGCGGCACCTCGCGCTGGAGCAGCTTCGCCCCGCCTCGGAGCACGCCGAGCTCCGCGCCTTCGACGTCGATCTTCACCACGAGGCGTGCGCGCGGATCGACGGCGGTGAGCACGCGATCGAGCGTCGAGATCGCGACGAACGTCGCGTCGGTCTCGGACTGCGCGTTCCAACCCGGGCGGAGCGACGCGCCCGTGTTGCGACCGTAGAGACGCAGCACGCCCGGGGTCTCGGCGAGGCCGAGCGGGAAGACCTCGGTCTTCGACTCGATGCCGTTCAGCGTGATGTTGCCGAGCAGGTAGCGGAGGTTGTCTTGGTTGGGCTCGAACGCGACGACGCGCTTGCCCTTGGTGCCCGCCAGACACGTGTAGAAGCCGTGGTGCGCGCCCACGTCGATCAGCACGTCGAACTCGTCGATGCGCGCGAGCAGCCAGTCGACCTCTTCGTGCTCGAAGCCCGGCGACGCCACGGCCGCGTCGCCCCGCAACGGGAAGCCGTGGGCCGTGGTCCGCGGCTTCGCTCGGCGCGCGCGCCACCAAGCGACGGCGTCACGGTAGCCCGCGGCCAGAGGTGGGTTTCGCTCGACGAGCGCCTTGATGCCGGGGTGCATGGGGAGCGGCCTTGTTCGATGCGCAGCGGGGGAGCGCAGCTTCGATGCGCGGGCGATCGAGCGCGTTCGAAAATGTGCGGCGTCCTAGCATGCCGAGCGCGCCTCGCGACACCAAGGGAGCGTGCCCACCCAACATGGCCGAACTAGAGTGCCCGCGATGGTCAGGTCGGTCCGAGATCTCGCGCACTTCGTCCAGCGACAGGTCGTCCCCTTCACCGAGCTCCGGACTCTGCCCGCGGTCCTCGCCGAGGTCCCCTGGTTCCTCCGTACGCGTCGGGAGTACAAGCGGCGAACGGGCGAGCGGGTGCCCGTGCTCGACACGCATCCGGCCTTCTTGGACCGGCGCGCGAGCGCCGGATCGGCGAAAGGTCACTACTTCCACCAAGACCTCTGGGCCGCGCGTCGCGTGTTCGAGTCGCGCGCGCCCGAGCACATCGACGTCGGCTCGCGCGTGGATGGCTTCGTGGCCCACTGCGCGTGCTTCACGAAGGTGACGTACGTCGACATCCGAGCCCTCGACGCGAACGTCACGAACCTCCGCTCCGTCGTCGGGAGCGTGGTGGCGCTGCCGTACGCGGACCGCAGCGTGGCGTCGCTCTCCTCACTCCACGTCGTCGAGCACGTGGGGCTCGGTCGCTACGGAGACCCCGTGGATCCCGACGGATCGATGAACGCGATGCGCGAGCTCGCGCGCGTGGTCGCACCGGGAGGGAACCTCTACTTCGGCATTCCGGTGGGCCGCGAGCGCGTCTGCTTCAACGCACACCGCGTCTTGTCACCGCACACGGTGCGGAGCGCGTTCTCGTCCCTCGAGCTCGTCAGCTTCGCCGGTGTCGACGATCGCGGCGACCTCGTCGACCCCGCGCGCCTCGAAGACTTCGAGCACGCGGAGTACGCGTGCGGGCTCTTCCACTTTCGTCGCCCTGCTTGAAGCCAGCCGGCGCGATCAGCGCGGGTTCGCGAGGTACCACGCGTACGTCGACGCGATGCCTTCGCGGAGTCCGACGCGCGCGCGCCACCCGAGGCCATGGAGCTTGCTCACGTCGAGCAGCTTGCGCGGGGCGCCATCCGGCTTCTGGGTGTCCTGCACGAGGTCGCCTTCGAACCCGACGACGTCGCGCACCGTCTCCGCGAGCTCTCGGATCGAGATGTCCTCGCCCACGCCGATGTTGACGATCTCGGCCTCGTCGTAGCGATCGACGAGGTGCACGCACGCGTCGGCGAGGTCGTCGACGTGCAGGAACTCGCGACGTGGCGTGCCCGTTCCCCAGAGCACCACGTGCGGCGCGCCCGCGAGCTTGGCTTCGTGGAACTTCCGGATCAGCGCCGGAAGCACGTGAGAGCTCTCGAGATCGAAGTTGTCTCCGGGGCCGTAGAGGTTCGTCGGCTGGAGGCAGATGCCGTGCATACCGTGCTGTCTTCGGTAGGCCTTCACCATCTCGATGCCTGCGATCTTCGCGATCGCGTAGGCCGAGTTCGTGGGCTCGAGGGTGCCGGTGAGGAGGTGCTCTTCGCGCATCGGCTGCGGGGCGTGCTTCGGGTAGATGCACGACGAGCCGAGGAACGCGAGCTTCTCCACGCCGTGCCGGTGGGCAGCATCGATGACGTGGGTCTGGATCAGCAGGTTCTCGCGGATGAAGTCCGCGGGGTGCCGATCGTTGGCGAGGATGCCGCCGACCTTCGCGGCCGCCAGGAACACGACCTCGGGGCGATGCTCCGCGAAGTAGCGCTCGACCGCGGCGTGGTCGGTGAGGTCGAGCTCGCTCCGTCGCGCGACGAGCAGCGCGTCGTGGCCATCCTTCTCGAGGCGGCGCACCAGCGCCGAGCCGACGAGGCCTCGGTGTCCGGCGACGAAGATCCGCTTCCCCGGCGTCAGCACGCGCCCCTCAGCCATGCGCCACACCTGCCGGTTGGTGGCCGGCTTCACGGAGCGTCTTCTCTTGCTTCGCGAGCTCGAGATCGTGATCGACCATCATCGTGACGAGGGCGTCGAAGTCGACGGTCGGCGACCACCCGAGCTTCTCGCGCGCCTTGCTCGGATCCCCGAGGAGGTGGTCGACCTCGGCCGGTCGGAAGTAGCGCGCGTCGGTCTCGACGTGCTGGTTCCAGTCGAGATCGAGGCGGCGGAAGGTGGCCTCGAGGAACTCGCGAACGGAGTAGGCCTTGGCAGTCGCCACGACGTAGTCGTCGGGCTTCTGCGCCTGGAGCATCCGCCACATCGCCTCGACGTAGTCGCCGGCGAAGCCCCAGTCGCGCTTCGCGTCGAGGTTGCCGAGGTAGAGCTTGCGCTGGAGGCCGAGCTTGATACGCGCGGCGGCCCGCGTGATCTTGCGCGTCACGAACGTCTCGCCGCGGCGAGGGGACTCGTGGTTGAACAAGATGCCGTTCGCGATGAAGAGGCCGTACGACTCGCGGTAGTTCACCGCGTACCAGTGCGCCGCGACCTTCGCGACGGCGTACGGGCTTCGAGGATGAAACGGTGTCGACTCGAGCTGCGGCGGAGCCGCCGCGCCGAACATCTCGGACGAGCCGGCTTGATAGAAGCGGACGTCCCGACCGCTGGCGCGCTGGTGATCGCGGAACGCCTGGAGGAGGCGCAGCGTGCCCGAGCCCGTCACGTCGGCCGTGTACTCGGGGGCATCGAAGGAGACACGCACGTGAGACTGCGCGCCGAGGTTGTAGACCTCGTCGGGCTGCACCTGCTCGAGGATGTGCCGCAGCGCCGAGCCGTCTGCCAGATCGCCGTGGTGGAGGAAGAGGCGTCCGCCCCCCCGCGAGCCCGCCGCGTCGTGGGGATCCCGGTAGAGGTGGTCGATGCGCCCCGTGTTGAACGTGGATGCGCGACGGATGACTCCGTGGACCTCGTAGCCCTTCGAGATGAGCAATTCCGCGAGGTACGAGCCATCCTGACCGGTGATGCCGGTGACCAGTGCGCGCCGAGGCGCCGACGTCGAGTTCATGAGGGAGGGGGGTGAGAGGGACACCTCTGGTGCCCGCGGCGCGAGGGACGTTCGAACGTGCTCGCAGAGGGGCGCCACTATACCGTCGCCTCGATGCGAATACTCGTGAACGCGACCTCGGCCCGGTTGGGGGGCGGCATCACGGTGTTGCGCAACCTCTTGCCCGCGCTCGTCGCCGAGGACGGCGGCCAGAACGAGTACGTCGTGGTGGGTCCGAGGGATACCGCGAGCTCCATCGACCCGCGCCATCCTCGCGTTCGGTTCGTGGCGGGGGACCACGGCGAGGGCCTCTCGGACCGGCTCGTGTGGGAGCAGATCGAGGTGCCCATGCGTGCGCTCCGGGAGGGCGTGGACCTCATCTTCTCGCCGGGCGGTCTCGCAGTCTTCGCGTCACCCAAGCGCCAGGTGCTGATGTACCAGAACATGGCGCCCTTCGAGCCCGAGGTGATGAAGCGCGCGCCGCGCGATCTCGAGAAGCGGCTCGTCATGCTGCGCACGCTGGGCATCGCATCGGGCCGCCTCGTCTCGAAGGTGGTGTTCATCTCACGCTACGCGCAGCGCTCGATCCTCCCGCTCCTCGGGACGCGATCGCTCGATTCGTCGTGCGTGTATCTCGGTCGCGACGAGACCTTCCGACCCGGCCCTGTCGACGAGCGCGTGCTGCGCTCCTTCAGGCTCGAGCGGCCGTACCTCCTCACCGTCTCGCAGTTCTATTTCTACAAGGGTTTCGTCGAACTGGTGCGCGCCTTTGCCCGCGCGCTCCCCGACCTGCCGGCCGACCTCTCGCTCGCGATCGTCGGCGCGGAGCACGACAAGGCCTACGCCAGCCGCGTCCGCGAGGAGATCGCTTCGCTCGGTCTGGAGGGCCGCGTTCGCATCATCGGCGCCATCCCGTACGAGACCCTGCCTCACGTGTACCGAGCGTGTCGCGCGTTCGTCTTCCCGTCGCTCGTCGAGAACTTCCCCAACATCTTGATCGAGGCGATCGCCTCGGGCGCCCCGACGTTCGCGTCCAACCGCGGGCCGATGGCCGAGATCGCAGCGGACGGCGCGCGGTACTTCGACCCGACCTCCGAGGAGTCGTTCGCTCGATCGCTCGTCGAGGCGGGCCGTGACGACGAAGCCTCCGCTGCCCTCCGAGCCGCGGGCCTGGCGCGCGTCGAGCGGTACTCGTGGCGGCGCACCGCCGCGGGCCTGCTCGACGTGTTTCGCGAAGCAACGGCATGAGGCGATGAACGCGACGGTCCGGGCCGCTGGGGCCTGTTTCCCCAACGCCAGCTCAGCGCTGATCCCCGCAGGAGGAGACCTCGTGCCTCGCGAACCTGCTATGGATCGCGCCGCGCGGACGCAGAGTCCAGGCCATGCCTCGGACGCGCGCACACGCGCCCACGAAGCTTCCACTCGATCGATGGCCCACTCTCCACCACGACGCCCCCTCGGATCGGGCGCTGCGACTCGGCCGAACGTCGTGACGCGTACGCGCGGAGCGACACCGCCCACGGGTGGGACCTGACATGTGCGGCATCGTCGGCTGGGTCGGGCGGGGGGACCGGGCGCCCATCGAGCGA
Organism: uncultured Sandaracinaceae bacterium; assembly: GCA_964502175.1. Classification (GTDB taxonomy): domain Bacteria; phylum Myxococcota_A; class Polyangia; order Polyangiales; family Sandaracinaceae; genus JAFLCL01. The sequence continues at coordinate 88,737 of CAZCVE010000006.1, read as the reverse complement.
GCGGTCGCCGTACAGCGGCATCGCGGCCCCGACGCGCAGGCGCACGTGGAGCTCACGCACGCGGGACGACGGGTGCTGCTCGGACACGACCGGCTCGCGATCCTCGACCTGAGCGAAGGGGGTGCGCAGCCGATGACGCGCGGCAGCGCGACGGTGGTGTTCAACGGGGAAATCTACAATTTCGCCGAAGTGCGCCGAGAGCTCGAGGCGCTCGGTGTCGCGTTCCGATCGACCTCGGACACCGAGGTGCTCCTCGAGGGCTACCGCGCGTGGGGAGCGGGCGTCGTGCCGCGGCTGCGTGGCATGTTCGCGTTCGCGATCTTCGACGCGAGCGACGGAACGCTCTTCCTCGCGCGCGATCGGCTCGGCATCAAGCCGCTGTTCGTCTCGCCGATCCCTGGTGGTGTCGCGTTCGCGTCGGAGCTCAAGGCGCTGTTCGCGCTCGGCGTCGAGCGACGCATCGCGCGGGGGGCGATCGATCGCTTCCTCACGTACCTCTACGTGCCTGGGCGCAGCACGACGTTCGAGGGGATCGCCGAGCTCGAGGCCGCCCACACGATGACCGTCGACGCCGACGGCGCGATCCGCACCGAGCGGTACTGGGACATCCCCGACACCGCGACGTCCGTGCGCGACCCGCGAGAGCTCGCGCTCGAGATCCGCGCCGAGCTCGAGACGGTGATCGCGCAGCACGCGGTGGCCGACGTGCCGGTGGGCGCGTTCCTCTCGGGAGGCCTCGACTCGAGCACCATCGTCGGCCTCATGCAGCGCCGCTCGCCGCTCCCTCTGCGCACGTTCTGCATGGCGTTCGGGCAGAGCGAGCACCGCTACGACGAGCGTATGTACGCGCGAGAGGTCGCGGCCTGGTTCGGGACCGAGCACACCGAGATCGAGGTGAAGCCGGACCTCGTAGATCTCCTCCCGCGCATGTTCGATCACTTCGATCAGCCGTTCGGAAATCCCACCGCGCTGCTCTCGTTCGAGCTCTCGCGCCTCACGCGGCAGCACGTGACGGTCGCGCTCGCGGGTGACGGCGGCGACGAGCTCTTCCTCGGCTACCCGCGCTACGCGGGCGTCACGCTCGCGAGCGCCACGGACTGGGTGCCACCGCGCGCGAGAGAGGTCATCGCCGGCGCGATCGCGCCTCGCATCCGCGAGTCGGTGTCCGGCAACCACACGTACCGCCGGGTGCGTGAATTCCTGACGACGACGACGCTGCCTCTCGAGCAGCGGTACCAGCGCTGGATCGGCTACTTCGAGCCCGCAGAGCGGGCAGCCGTGCTCCAGCCCGAGCACCTGGCGACCACGCCGCCCGAGGACTATCTCGCCCGCATCTTCGAGGACCGCCCGCGCGGGTCGGACGCGGAGCGTGCGTCGTACGTGGACCTCCGCTCGTTCCTCCCGAACAATATCCTCGCGTACGGGGACCGCATGAGCATGGCGCACGGCCTGGAGCTGCGCGTGCCGTACTGTGATCACGTCTTGATCGAGCGGGTCGCAACAATCCCTTCGAAGCTCCGCATGCCGATGCTCTCGATGAAGCAGCTGTTCCGAGACTCGGTGAAGGATCTGCTCCCAAAGCGGATCCTCCGTCGGCCCAAGCTCGGCTTCAACCCGCCGATCGGGATCTGGATCAACCGCGACCTCGCGCCGCTCGTCGATCGATACCTCTCGCCAGAGGCGCTGCGGGACACGGGAGTGCTCGCGCCCCAGGGCGTCAGCGATCTCCTCGCGCAGATGAAGGCCGGCCGGCGCGACGTGTCGCTCAAGGTGTGGGCGCTGCTCGTCCTCCAGGCGTGGCTCAGCCGGCGAGGATCTGCGTGACGCACGCGAGCGGTGCGCGTGCGAAACTGACCTGGCTCGGCGTCGCGCGCTCGCCGTACAACGACTTCCTCTTCGCGGCGCTCGCTCGACGCTACGCGCTCACGGTGGTGCTGCAGCAGAAGTCGATCGCGAGCCACCCATGGCAGCTGGGAGACGCCTCGTACCGAGTGCTCCACGTCCGCGAAGACCGCATCGACGTGCTGCGCGCCGTGCGCGAAGCGGAGGTCACGGTCATGGCCGGCTGGAACGACCCTGCGTACGTGGCGCTGATGCCGCTCCTCACGCGGCCGCGCGCGTTCTGGACCGACACGCCCGACACGCGCGTGCGTCGCGGCGCGGGGAGGGAGGCGGCCCGCGCAGGCCTCGCGCGCTTCGTGTTCGCGCACTTCGACGAGGTCTGGAGCACCGGACGTCCGGGGCGTGAGGCGCTCGAAGCGATCGGGTGCTCGTCCGAGAAGACCCGCGAGCTGCCTTTCTTTCTCGACCTCGACCGCCTGCCTGCCGTCACGCCAGAGCGGCAGGACGAAGCCTCGCGCTTCCGCGCCGCGCATCGCGGCGAGGGCAAGACCGTCTTCGTCGGCGCAGGTCAGCTCGTCCAGAAGAAGCGATACGGCGACGCGATCGAAGCGCTCGTCGAGGTGCCCGACGCGGTGCTCTGGCTGTGCGGCGTCGGTGCCGAGGAGGGCGCGCTGCGAGAGCTCGCGAGCCGCCGCGGGGTGTCCGAGCGGGTGGTGCTCCACGGCTGGCTCCAGCCTGATGCGATGGAGCTGGCGTACCTCGCCGCCGACGTCTTCGTTCACCCGGCCGCGCGCGATCCGTTCCCGACCGTCGTCCTCGACGCGATGACGTGGGGCAAGCCCGTGATCGGCTCGAACGTCTCGGGTTCCGTCGTGGATCGCGTGACCGACGGCGCGGAAGGGTTCGTGATCCGCGAGGGCGACGTCGCCGCGATCGCGAGCGCGATGCGGCACTTCGTCGAGACGCCGGGCGAGGTCCTGCGGATGGGCGCGCTCTCTCGGAAGACCGCCGAGCGCTACCCCGTGACGCTCGCGTTCGATCGCGTCGAGCAGCTCAGGTCGCGAGCGCGTCGCTGAGCCACGCTGCGGCGCGCGCGTCGATGCCGTGACCGTCGCGCTGCACGCGAGCCCGACCGCTCGCGGCGATGGCGCGCCGACGCACGTCGTCGTCGATCAGCGCGCGGGCCTCGCGCACGAGCGCCTCCTGATCCTCGAAGAACACCGCGTCGCGACCGGACTCGAAGAGCTCCTCGAGGTCCCGGGTGCGCGGCGCGAGCATGGCCGTGCCGATCGCGGGGATCTCGAAGCAGCGCCTGGTGTACGTGTCGCGGTTGCGCGAGGAGAGGAACACCAGCGCGACCTTCGCGGCCTGTAGCGCCGCGACGTAGTCGTCGCCCAGCGCTGGCCCGGAGACGACCACACCGCCCGCGCGCAACCGCTCGGCGTGCTCGCCCCAGTTGGGGCCTGCGACGCGTACAGACAGGCCCGCGGCGGCGAGCGCGAGCAGCGATGCATCGCGACCGTCGTCCTCGAAGTGGCCCACGAACGCCACGTCGCACGCGAGCGCGGAGAGCCGCGGATCGCTCGCTGGCAGTGGTCGATGCACCGCGGGATCGAACGCCGAGCGCAGGACCCGGGCCGCGCGCGCCCCGACCGCCAGGGCCTCCTCGACGTTGACGCTGCGGTACACGTACGTCACGTCGAACGCGGGCAGCGACGCGCGGTACGCCCGCCAGATGCGGAGCTGTCGGTCGGGCCCGAACGGGTCGTCGTTGTTGTACGTCACGACGCGACGCGCGCCGGCCATTCGGAGCGCGCGCACGGTGCGCGCATCCAGCCACGGCGTCCGCCAGGCGAGGACGACGTCCGGGCGAGTGATCGCCACGCGCGCGAGCAACGCGAGACGCACCGCGAGCACGCCCGGTCCCGCGACGAAGCGGCTCTGCAGGCGTCGCATCAGGGAGCCCGGGCCGAAGAAGCGGTGATCGACCAAACGGTGCACCTTCGCGCCCGCGCGCTCGAGGCCACGACAGAACGCCGGCTCGTAGAAGTCGAACGCGTACGCGCCGGCGACGAGAACGCTCGGGCGCTCTTCACGAGCCGCGGACATGGGCGCGCAGCTTGAACGGGACGCAGGCGCGGTGCTACTGACCGCGCGCATGAACGACGCGCTGCGACGCGTGCGCGACGTCGCACAGGGCATGGCCCGCCGCGGGCTCTCGGGCGAGCGCAAGGCACGCCTCGCGAGCGTGCTGACCTCGACCCCGCTGGCGGCTCCGCTCCGCATCGTCGCGGGCCGCATCCCGTGCGGCGAGTGCACGATCGACACGCGGTTCCCGTTCGTGGCCGATCACACGCGAGCCGAGATGTGGTGGGGCATGTACGAGAGCGGCGAGCGTCGCGCGATCGAGACCTCGCTGCTCGACGACACCGACATCGTGGAGCTCGGCGCGAGCCTCGGCGTGGTCTCGTCTCACCTGGCGCGTCGCCTCGGCTCGGGTCGGCGCTTGGTCTGCGTCGAGGCGGACGCGCGGCTCGCGGCGTCCATTCGCAAGAACGTCGCGAACAACGCTCCGCGCGCGAAGCTCGAGGTGGTCAGCGCAGCGATCGCGTACGGGGCCGACGAGGTCGCGCTCGAGTTCGGGTTCGACACGACGATGGGCCGCGTCGGAGGCGAGTCGTCTGCGGCGTCGGTGCGCGTGCCCGCGATGTCGCTCAGCGCGCTGCTCGCGCGCCACGCGATCGACTCGTACGCGCTCGTGATGGACATCGAAGGCGCCGAGGCCGAGATCCTCGCGCGCGATCGCGAGGCCCTGATCGGGTGTCGGCAGATCCTCGCCGAGCTTCACGAGACCGAGCGCGACGGCCGCCACGTCACGCAGGAAGACCTCGCAAGAGAGATCGAAGCGCTCGGGTTCGTCCGAGCCAAGCAAGACGGCTTCGTCTACGTGTTCAACCGCCAGCACGCGGCCTGACGGCCTCGCGGACATCCCATGAGACAGCTCCTCCAATCGCTCAACGACGGCGCGCTCACCGTGATCGACGTTCCGTCTCCTCGCGCTCGCGAGGGCATGGTCCACGTGCGGAACGTGGCGTCGATCGTCTCGCCTGGGACCGAGCGGATGATCCTCGAGCTCGCGCAGAAGAACCTCGCGGAGAAGGCCCGCGCGCGTCCCGACCTCGTGCGCAAGGTGCTCGACAAGGTGCAGCGCGATGGGCTCAGCGCCGCGTACCGCGCGGTGACGTCGAAGCTGAACGAGCCGGTCCCCGTGGGCTATGCGTGCGCGGGCGAGGTCGTGGGCGCGGGGGCCGACGCGGAGGACTTCACGCCCGGGATGCTCGTCGCGTGCGCAGGCGCGGGCTACGCGAGCCACGCCGAAGAGGTGCTCGTCCCGAAGAACCTCGTGGTCGCGGCGCCCGCGGGCGTGACGGCCGAGCAGGCTGCGTTCGGGACGCTCGGCGCCATCGCGCTCCAGGGCATCCGCATCACGAAGCCGGAGCTCGGCGAAGAGGTCGCGGTGCTCGGCCTGGGCATCCTCGGGCTCCTCACGGTGCAGCTGCTCAAGGCGAGCGGCTGTCGCGTGATCGGCGCGGACTTCAACCCCGCGCGCGTCGCGCTCGCCAAGGAGCTCGGCGCCGACGAGGCCTTCACGCTCGACGAGGGCGACGCCAAGGATCGCTTCCTCGACGCGACCGGCGGCTACGGTCTCGACGCCGTGCTCGTGTGCGCGTCGTCCGACTCGAACGCGCCGATGGTGCTCGCGGGCGAGATCGCGCGTGATCGCGGGCGCGTGATCGTCGTGGGCGCCGTGAAGATGGAGTACGACCGCAACGCCTACTACATGAAGGAGCTCGAGGTCCGTCTCTCGCGCTCGTACGGCCCCGGTCGCTACGACCCGGCGTACGAAGAGCGCGGCTACGGCTACCCGCGAAGCTACGTGCGCTTCACGGAGACCGAGAACCTCCGCTCGTTCCTCGCGCTGGTCGCGAACGGTCGCGTGAAGCTCGGTCCGCTGGTCACGCACCGCTTCCCCTTCGATCGTGTGCTCGACGCCTACGGCGAGCTGATGAAGAAGGGCACGACCTCGATGGGGATCGTGCTCGAGTACCCCTCGCGCGTGACGCCCGTGCCCGACGCTGCGCCGCGCGCTCCGTCGAAGAAAGTGGCAGGCGCGCCGCGCGTGTCGTTCATCGGCGCTGGAGCGTTCGCCCGCTCGGTGCTGCTGCCTGCCTTCCAGAACAAGTGCGTGCTGCGCGCGGTCACCACCGGCCGCGGCTTCACGGCGCGCGGCGTCGCCGATCGCTTCGGCTTCGCGCACGTCGCGCAGAGCTCGCGCGAGATCCTCGAAGACGCCGAGACCGACGCGGTCGTCATCGTCACGCGCCACGACTCTCACGCGTCGCTCGTCGCCGCGGCGCTCCGCGCCGGCAAGCACGTGTTCGTCGAGAAGCCGCTCGCCATCGACGCGGCAGGGCTCGCCGAGGTGGAGGCGGCGCTCGCTGGATCGAGCGGCATCCTCCACGTGGGCTTCAACCGCCGGTTCGCGCCGATGGCCATCCAGGCGCGCGCGCTCCGCGACGCGAGCGCGCACGCGGCCGCGATCCAGATCCGCGTCAACGCAGGCGCGATCCCCGCGGGCCACTGGACGGTCGACCTTGCCGAAGGCGGCGGACGGCTCGTGGGCGAGGGCTGTCACTTCGTCGATCTCGCGCGCTACCTCGCGGGCCACCGCATCGTGAAGGTGCACTGCGCGGCGGCGACGGGCGCGTCGACGAACGGCAACGTGCACGCTCACGAGAACTTCGTCGCCACGCTGAGCTTCGAGGACGGCAGCGTCGCGAGCCTCCTCTACACGTCGATCGGCAACACGCTCCTCCCGAAGGAGCGAATCGAGCTCCACGCGGGCGGCGCGAGCGCGATCGTCGACGACTTCATGCGCGCATCGTGGGTGCGAGGCAGCAAAGAGAAGACGGCGCGCGCGCTCGAGAAGGACAAGGGACACGAGGCGCAGGTCACGCGGTTCCTCGACGCGATCCGAGGTCGTGGCCCGGCGCCGATCCCGCCGGGCGAGATCCTCGAGGTCTCGCGCGCGACGCTCGCGATGGCGGAGTCGATCCGCACGGGCGAGGTGATCACGCTCCCGCGCAGCGCGGCCTGATCGATGTCGGTTGGACGCCTCGCGCGCACGATCTGGGAGCTCGATCCGAGGCAGATCGTCGGGCGGGTGGGCTTTCGCGCGCGACGCGCGGTGTGGCCGCTCGTGCGCGAGACACCGTCGTGGACGGCGCGCGTTCCGGCTCTCCCGTCGCGTGGTGCGCTGCCGTCGAGCTGTCCGCTCGACGACGAGGACATCGCCGCTCTCGAAGCCGGCACGCTGCGGCTCGCAGGTCATGCGGCCCGGCTCCCGGAGCGCGCGCCGTTCGAGCCGAGCGAGCGCGATCCGCTGTTCCGCTATCAGCTCCACGAGCACGCGTGGCTGCGCGAGGCGATGACGCGCTCGCCAGTGCTCGAAGCGCGGCTCGCCGCATGGCTCGCCGAGTACGTGTCGATGCGCGCGCCGCGAGGCTCCGTCGCCATCGATCCCTATCCGCTCGCGACGCGGATGCTCCAGTGGCAGGGCCTCGTCCAGCTCGGCCTCGTGCCTGCGGAGTCGATGACCGAGGCCTTCGCAGACGCCACGCGCCTCCTCCTCGGCCTCAGCGAGACGCACCTGCTCGCGAACCACCTGCTGCGTGATCGGGCCGCGCTCGTGGTCGGCAGCGCATGGCTCGACGGCGCGCTCGGGGAGCGCCTGCGCGCGCGCGCGCTTCGTTCGTTCGCCGCGGAGTGCGACGCGCAGCTCGATCGCGACGGCATGCACGAAGAGCGCTGCCCGGCGTACCACGCGCACGCGGCGATGGATCTCCTGTTCGCGCTCGAGGCCTCGACGACGAGCGGCGGTGACGCGTCGCTCGATCGCGCGAGAGAGGCGATCGCACGCCACGCGGAGCGGGCCGTGGCCGCGCTCGACGTGATCACGCACGCCGACGACCACGTGGCGGCGTTTGGTGACAGCGCGCCACTGTCGGCGCCGACGCGAGGCTCGATCGCTGCGTGGGCAGACGCGATGGCCCTCCGCCCGACGGCGACCGCGACCCACGCGTGCGGAAGCCGGACGCGCCGCACGCTGCCGCGCTCCGGGTTCAGCCGCATCACGGGCGACGCCTTCGACCTGTTCGTGAGCCACGGACCGTTCGGCGCGCCTGCGCAGCCGGGGCACGCTCACTGCGATCTCTTCGCGTTCGAGCTCGACGTCGGTGGAGAGCGCGTCGTCGCCGATCCGGGGGTTCACGCGTATCACGACGAGACGTGGCGCACGCGCACGCGCGCGAGCCACTCGCACGCGACGCCGAGCCTCGAGGGGCGCGAGCAGGCCGAGATCTGGAGCCGCTTTCGCTGCGGATGGCGGCCGCGCTCGATCGAGGCGCGCTGGTCGGGCGAGCGTCTCACCTGCGAAGCGCGCGCGTTCGGGCCCCACGACGCGCGGACGGTTCGACGCACCCTTCACGTGGGCGACGAAGCGCTCCGCATCGAAGACGCGATCGACGGATCGGACACGATGAACGCCGCGATCCCGCTCGCACCGGACCTCGCGGTCGTGATGGACGGTGAGCGACGCGCTCGCGTGACCAGGAACGGAGCGAGCGTCCTGACGGTCCACCTCGAGTCCGAGGGACGCATCGGGGTCGAGACCGGCGCGGTCTCGCATCGCTTCGGTGCGCGTCTCGAGGCGCCACGCCTCCGTTTGCACGGCCCCGGACGCATCGAATACACGCTCCTGCTGCCGCCACTGAGTGGTGCACGACCCAGCGCCCGCCCGTGAGCGTCCTCGAGAAAGCGTCGATGAAGGTCCTCTTCGTCTCTCAGTACTACCCGCCCGAGTCGAACGCCCCGGCCAACCGGGTCTCACGGCTGGCGCGCGCGTGGGCCGACGAAGAGGGCTTCGACGTCACGGTGCTCACGGGCTTTCCGAACCACCCCGAGGGCCGCGTGTACCCCGGCTTCGACGCGCGGAAGCCCGTGCGTGAGCGTGATGGTCGCGTGAAGGTGGTGCGCGCGCCGATCTACGCAGCGGCCAACGCGGGGGTGCTCAAGCGCTCGCTCGCGTACGCGTCGTTCTGCACGAGCGCGTCGTCGCTCGGGCCGTGGCTCGTCGATCGGCCCGACGTCGTGATCGCGACGAGCCCGCAGCTGCTCGTCGGCGTGGCGGGCGCCTACCTCGCGAAGCTCCTGCGTCGTCCGTTCGTGCTCGAGGTGCGTGACCTGTGGCCCGACTCCGTGGTGGCCGTCGGCGCGATGACGGAGGGGCATCCGGTCGTGCGTGGGCTCCACGTGATCGAGGAGTCGCTCTACCGACAGGCCGATCACATCGTCGTCGTGACGGAGTCCTTCCGCGAGATCCTCGCGGAGCGCGGCGTGGCGCGGGACAAGCTCTCGTTCGTGCCGAACGGCGTCGACCGTGATCTCTTCGTGCCCGGCCCCGGTCCCGCTCCCGACCCGTATCCGGGACGCTTCGTCGTCTGCTTCGCAGGCACGGTGGGCATGGCGCACGGCCTCGGCACGGTGCTCGACGCGGCCGCGATCGCGAAGCGCGAGCTGCCCGACGTGCTCTTCCTCGTCGTCGGTGAAGGCGCCGAGCGCAAGGAGCTCGAGGCGCGAGCTCAGCGCGAGGGGCTCGACAACGTCGCGTTCACGGGGCGCGTGCCGCGGGAGCGGGTGCCCGAGCTCCTGCGGCGCGCCGAGATCAGCCTCGTGATGCTCAAGGACGATCCGCTCTTCAAGACCGTGCTGCCCTCGAAGCTCTTCGAGTCGATGGGCTGCGCGCGACCGATGCTGCTCGGGGTCGACGGCGAGGCGCGGCGGCTGGTCGAGCGCGCGGGGGCAGGGCGCTACTTCGTGCCGAGCGATCCACGCGCGCTGATCGACGGCATCCGCGCCCTCGCGGCCGACCCCGCGCTGCGCGACGAGATGGGACGCGCGGGCCATCACGTCGCGACCACGGAGTTCGATCGCGGCGTGCTCGCCAAGCGCTACGCGCAGGTGCTGCGCGACGTGGTGCGACGCGCCCCCCGTCGCAAGCGACGCGGCGGCCTCACGATCGATCCTTCCCCCGCCTCCCACGCCACGGAGCCACGGAGCACATGAGACCTCTGATCCTGCACGTCGTGGGCGCTCGCCCGAACTTCATGAAGATCGCGCCCGTGATGCGCGCGGTGGAGCGCGCGGGCTTCGCCGACGTGTCGCTGCTCCACACGGGACAGCACTACGACGCCGCGATGTCGGACGTGTTCTTCACGGATCTCGGCATGCCGCGCCCCGATCACTTCCTCGGCGTGGGCTCGGGCAGCCACGCGGAGCAGACCGCCAAGGTGATGGTCGAGCTCGAGCGCGTGCTGCTCGCGAAGAAGCCCGCGCTCGTCGTCGTCGCCGGCGACGTGAACTCCACCATGGCCGCGGCGATCGACTGCGCGAAGCTGCGCATCCCCTGCGCCCACGTGGAGTCGGGCCTGCGCTCGAACGACTGGGGCATGCCCGAAGAGGTGAACCGCGTGGTCACCGATCGGCTGTGCGAGATCCTCCTCACTCCCTCGCGCGACGGCGACGAGAACCTCCTCCGCGAGGGCACGCCGAACGAGCGGATCTTCTTCGTCGGCAACACGATGATCGACTCGCTGCTCCAGCACCTGCCCCGCGCCCGCGCGACCTCGACGCTGACGGATCTCGGTCTCACGCCGCGGGGCTACGCGGTGCTCACGCTGCATCGGCCCTCGAACGTCGACGATCCGGCCGTGTTCACGCGCCTCCTCGACGGCATCGAGAGCGTGGAGCGCGCGCTCCCGATCGTGTTTCCCGTGCACCCGCGCACGCGAAAGCAGCTCGAGACGTTCGGCCTCGGCGCACGCCTCAGCGCGATGAAGGGCCTGCGGCTCGTGGATCCGCTCGGCTACCTCGAGTTCCTCGCGCTCACGTCACAAGCGCGCCTCGTGCTCACCGACTCGGGCGGCATCCAGGAGGAGACCACCGCGCTCTCGGTGCCATGCCTCACGCTGCGCGAGAACACCGAGCGACCCGTGACGATCACCGAGGGCACGAACGTGCTCTGCGGGACCGACCCCGACGTGATCCGGCGCGAGGCCGACCGCGCGCTCGCCACGGAGATCCGCGAGGGCAGGGTGCCCGAGCTCTGGGATGGCCGGGCGAGCGAGCGGATCGCCGAGGTCTTCCGCGTGTTCCTCACGCAGCGTGGCGTGCTGCCGGCCGCCTGACACGGGTCGGTCGCCGGGGCCATACCCAGCCGAGGCTCCTTCTGAGATGCTGGCGGAGCGCACTCTGACCTCCACCCAGGAGCCCACGTGAACCAAGCCGTGTCCGGTCGTCCTCTCTGGCTGCTCACCCTCGGTGCTTCCAGCGCCCTCGCGCTCGCGGGATGTCCGGGCCCGGAGGATCCGCCCCCGCCGAGGCGTGACGCAGGACGCGACGCGGTGACGATCACGAGCGACGACGCGTTCGTCGCGACGGGCGAGGACACGGGGCCAGGTCCCGGAGATCCCGACGCGTTCACCGCGCCCGTGGACGCGTTCGAAGGCGCGGACGCAGGGCCCGATGATCTCGCGGAGACCGATCCGTTCCTCGGGCCCGTCGAGGGTCTCTTGATCGGCGTCGTGTCCCACGCGGAGACCCACGCGGTGCTCGAGAACGTGCGCGTCTCGCTCACGCCGGCGGCGCGCGATGCGCTCACGAGCGCGGCGGGCAACTACGCGCTGCCGATCACACCGGGCGACTACGTCGCGCACTACACGGCGGATGGGTTCCTCTCCGTGCACCGCCGCGTGCGCGTGGACGGCTGGGAGCGCGTGATCGTCAACGTCTCGCTCCTGCCCGCGGCAGACGGCGTGATGGTCGACGGCACGATGGGCGGGAGCGTCTCGACCGACGGCACGCGCGTGAGCGTCCTCGGCACCTCGCTCGTCGACGCGACCGGCACGCCCGTCGCCATGGCGGAGGTCGCGGTCACGCCGATCGATCCCGTCGCCGACATCGACGGTGCACCCGGCGACTTCGTCGGAGAGACCGCCGCGGGCGATGAAGATCCGCTCGTGAGCTATGGCATGGTGGACATCCAGATCACCACGTCCACCGGCCCCGGTGACTTCGCCGACGGTACGAGCGCGACCATCGAGGTCCCCGTCGGCACGCTGCCCCCGGGCGATCCGCCGCTGCTCGAGGGCGAGTGCATGCCGCTCTGGTGGTTCGATCCCGAGCGCGCGATCTGGGTGGAAGAGGGCGAAGCCTGCGCCGTGCGTGGCCCCGGGGGCGGGCTGATCCTCACCGGAAACGTCGGCCGTCCGGGCACGTGGAACTGTGATCGTCCTGTGATCCCCGTCTGCTACACGGGCATCGTCACCGACTGCTCGGGCATGCCGATGCCCGGCGTGGAGATCACGCTGACCGGAGGCAGCGTCACCTCGAGCGCCACGACGCGCACCGGGCGCGATGGCACGTACACCGTCACCGGCGCCGCGCGCGTCGGCGCGATCATCGAGGGCCGCGCGCAGGCCGGCGGAGACACCTTCGTCGAGCAGACCGACTTCGTGAACGGCGGCGACTCGTGCACGACCGCGCCGACGCTCGCGTTCCCGTTCCGCTACGTGAGCGGCGTCGTGCGCGCGAACCGCCTCGAGACGCGCAGCTTCGATGGCGTGCGAGACAGCGTGCTCGCCTCGAGCGGCGCCGCCGCGCAGTTCTGGGACTTCGAGCGCGGGCCGCTGCCGTACACGCTGACGTGCGACACGCTGAGCCGCGACAGCTTCGGCCCGAACCCCACGGGCGCGACGGAGATCGCGCCGAGCCTCGAGGTCGGCAGCCCCGTGCGCCTCACGAACGCGGGCACGACCACGGATCTCTTCCGTCAGCGACGCGCAGGAACGCTCGTCGCGTACGGCACGATGTTCGGATCGACGCTGCCCGAGGCGCCGCGCTTCGACGTCGAGATCCGCGGCGCCGCAGGGTCGATCCCGTACACCACGCTGCCCGCCTCGCTGCGCATGCCGGCGAGCTTCGTGGTCACCTCGCCGCCGGCTGACAGCCCGCGGTCCTTCGAGGCCGCGAGCGGGATCCCGATCACGTGGGACACCGTGGCGGGCGAAGACGCCGAGGTGACGGTGCTCGTGTTCAGCCGCAGCGATCCGACGATCGCCGCCTACGCCGAGCTCAACGACGACGGCAGCGAGACGCTCTCGCTCGCCGCGTTCCCGACGCTCCGAGGCCTCGTAACGGTCAACCTCACGCGCACCGTTCGCCGCTACGAGCGGCTCGAGATCGGTTCCGCGGTCATGCTGGTGGGCACGCGTGCGGTCACGTTCGACGCAGAGCTCCGCTGACGAGAGGCAGCCTCGATGAAGAGGCTCGCCCTCACGCTCGCCTTCGTCGCCGCGTCGGGATGTGGTCCCGGCGCGGCGTCGTCGTCTCGGTCCGCGCGCGAGGCCCAGGCGCGAACGAGCATCAGCGCTGCCCTCGATCTCGTGTGGACGATCGAGGGTCACGCCGCGAGCTGCTCGATCACACGCCCCACGATGTTCTCGGACGCGAGGCGCTCGCTGCTCGCGCGCTTTCGGCCCGAGCTCGCGCTGGGCTACGCGATCGATCCTGACGATCCCGCCGACGCGCCGCGCTCGCTCGCCTTCGCGCGCTGCGTCGTGGGCGACGAGCACGCCTCGCGCGAGCACACGATGGTGAGGTTCTCGCGTCCGCTCACGACCGCCGACCGCGAGCGCATCACGGAGGCGCTGCCGTTCGCGGCGAGGTGGCAAGACGAGCCGTGCGACACGCTCACGTGCGGCTGGCGTGCGCTGCGCCTGGTCACGTCCGACACGATCGAGATCGAAGGACCTCCTCGGCCCGGCATCGACACCTCGCAGCCCGACGTCCGTCGGCTCGTGGCGAGCGAGCTCGCGGCGCGCCCCGAGAGCTTCGAGATCACCGCCGCGCGGGCAGGGAGCACGCGCATCGTCGTCCTCTACTCGCTCGAGCGCATGACCCGCGGCATCGCCCGCCTCCGGCGTCACCTCTCCACGCAGCCCGGCGGATCCGCGACCCTCGACCTCGCCGAGACGGCCGCGCTCAGCGTGGCGATCGAGGAGCTCGCGCCGCGCGTGGGCCCCGATCACCTCGGCTTCCGCATTCGCGGCGACACGTCCGAGGAGTACCTGCCGCTGCCGTGGTCGACCGTCGAGGTGAGCGTGGCGGATCTCGATCTCGAGAGACGCACGCGCGTGCGGAGGGCTGCGCGCGATCGGATCCTGCCGCTCACGGAGATCGATCTCGACGAGCCGCGAGCGATCCACCGACAAGCGAGCGCGCGCGCCCTCGCGATCCGCGTGTCCCGCGATACCCAGCGCCGCGTCGCCTGGAGCCGTGAGCGCGCAGAGCTGCTCGGGCGACTCTTCGATCTCACCGAAGACGTGACCGCGGCGCTCGACGCTGTGACGCAGCTGCGAGACCTGGGTGACCTCGACGCCGCGCACGCGTTGGCCGCCCGCGCCCTCGAGCTCCTGCCCGAAGACGCTGCGATCCGCAGCGCGTACGTCGACACCGCGACGGACGCCACGATCGACGCGACGCTCGCTCAGCTCCGACCGTCGCTGTCGGCGGACGAGCGCCGAGCGCTCGGCGCGGGTGTGATCTCTGGCAGGGACCAAGGCCTCTCGTTCACGACGGTCGAGGCGAGCTTCGACGTCCACCGCGCGCAGGCGCCCACCGTGACGACTCGTGCTCCGGGGATCGAGGTGCCGCGCGAGGCGCTCGCCGAGCTCGCCTACCTCCTGCTGCGAGCCGCCGACCCCGAGCGAGCGATCACCTCGTTCGCTGCGCGCGTCGATGGCGCGCTGCTCGCCGACGCGGTGCTCGGCGTCGTTCAGCTCGGTGCGCGGTGGCCCTCGGGAGCGAGCGCGAGCTTCGCCACGGTGCCCGCGCCCGCGCCGCTGTCGCGTCTTCGCTGGATCTCTCAGGCGCTGGCGAGCCAGCTGCCTCGGGCGGGCGAGGTCCGCCTGACCGTGTTCGCGACACTCGCGGACGGCGCACCCCGCGCGATCACACTTCGCCTCGCCATCGAGGGGGGCTCCGCGCGCGTCGTCTCCTCCTCGGTGGCCCTCGCGCCGAACGTGTGGACCGCGTTCACGCGCGACGCGGTGCGACCGTCGACCGCCATCGCGGGCACTGCGTTCCCGCCCCCGGTCCTTCGCCTGACGCTCGCCGCGCCGCTCCGGGCTCGGGTCGCGAGCCGTGTGATCGGCGATCGCGTGAGCGGGCTACGCGGTGGCCTCTGCACGCTCGAGTCCGCGGTGCTCGTGTGCACCGGTCACGAGCGCGGCCCAGAGGCGCTGCTCGACGTGCTCGCGATCGTCGCCGACGAGACGATCGCTCCGTGACGCTCGACCGCGTCGGCTCGCGCCCAGTCAGCTGGCGCTGGAGTCGGCCTTCGGTGCGTCGGTCTCCGCGCCGCCATCGGCCGCGGGCTTCTTCTTCTCGCCCTCCTCCTTCGCCGGGAAGATCTTGGAGAGCACGATCGATCCGACGAGGAGCACGATGACGACGCCGAGCGAGACGCCTTCGCCGATGTGGATCCCGAGCGGCACGGGGATCCCGAAGAAGTCCTCCATGCGGATCAGGATCTTGATGCCGATGAAGACGAGGATGATCGCGATGGCGCGCTCGAGGAAACGGAACATCGGCAAGAGACGCTCGAGCACGATGTAGACGGAGCGCAGGCCGAGGATCGCGAACATGTTCGACGAGAACACGATGAGGCCGTGCGTCGTGACGCCGAAGATCGTGGGGATCGAGTCGACCGCGAAGATCAGGTCCGACAGCTCGACGATGATGAGGACGAGGAAGAGCGGCGTCGCCATCAGCGCGCCATTTTCCCGCACGAAGAAGTGCTCCTTGCGGTAGCCCGCCGTGACCGGCAGGAAGCGGCGCACGATCTTCACGAGGCGGCTGTCTTCGATGTTCTCTTCGCCGTCGTCGTCATCCTTCTTGAAGAAGAGACGCGCGCCGGTGAAGAGGAGGATGGCGCCGAAGATGTAGAGCACCCACTCGAAGCGGTGAACGATCGCCGCGCCCGCGAGGATGAACGCACCTCTCAAGAAGATGGCGCCGAGGATTCCCCAGAAGAGAACGCGGTGCTGGTACGCGGCAGGCACGGAGAAGCCCGCGAAGATCAGGACGAACACGAAGAGGTTGTCGACCGACAGCGCTTGCTCGAGCACGTAGCCGGTGACGAACTCTTGGGCGCGCTGCGGGCCCATGTTCGGGATCACGTAGAGGAGGCCCGCGAAGCCGGCGGCGAACACCGCCCACACGACCGTCCAGAGCATCGCCTCGTTGAACGAGACGACCCTCGTCTTGCGATGGAAGACCAAGAGGTCGACCGTCAGCACCGTGACGAGGAAGACGATGAAGCCGATCCAGAGTGTGGTCTCGCTGATCTCGGGCATGTTCTCTCGGCCGGCCGCACCGAGCGCGGGGCGCGGACCCTTCGGGAAATCCGAGGGGCCGCGAGGGGCGCAACCATCGCACGGCGCCTGAGGCGGGCAACCGCACACCCTCCCCACGACGTCCCCAGTTCGAAGGGACCTTGCAGTCACCTCGGCTTTCCCATAGGCACGGGCCGATGCCGTTCACACTCGACCTCCGCGAGCAGATCTACGTCTCCCTCGTCGGCGTGTTCGTCACGTCGCTGATCGTGGCGGACCTCGTCGCGGGCAAGTACTTCGTGATGGGCGGCTACGAGATGTCGGCCGGCACGGTCACGTTCCCCGTCGCGTTCATCCTCACGGACATCGTCAACGAGTACTACGGCAAGCGCGGTGCGCGGTTCATGACGGGCGTCGGGATGGCGATGCTCGTGCTCGCGTTCGTCTTGATCCTGATGGCGCGCGTGCTCCCGCCGTCGCCCGGTACGTTCATCCCCGAGGAGTCGTTCCAGGCGGTGTTCGGCATGGCGCCGCGCCTCATCTTCGCGTCGCTGACGGCGTACCTGATCTCGCAGATCGTCGACATCCACACGTTCTCCACGTTCAAGCGGCTCACCGAGAGCAAGCACCTCTGGGCGCGCGCCATCGGCTCGACGCTCATCAGCCAGGTCGTCGACACGGCGGTCGTCACGTTCGGCGTGATGGTCGGAAGCCGCGGCTTCGCGGAGATCGCGAGCGTCGCGGCGACGCAGTACTTCTACAAGATCCTCGTCGCCATCGCGCTCACGCCGCTCTGCTACCTGGCGCACGACGTGATCACGCGACGGCTCGGCATCGAGCCGCACCCGCACGGCGACGAGGTGCCCGATGCGAAGGCAGTCGAGACCAAGGAGCCCTGAGTGCGTGTCGCCCGCGAGGATCCGGCGCTCCGGCCCGTCGTCACCGATCGCCGTCCGCTGCGCTACGCGGACGGCGGTGATCGCGAGGCCGACAGGACGCCGCACGTGCGCGCCGCATCGGGCTTGGCGTGGATGACGATCGAGGGAGAGCGACGGCTCGTCGTCGCGCAGGACGACACGTCGTTCCTCGCGGTGATCGATCCCGACCCGCGCGAGCCGCACGTCCGCGCCATCGCGCTCGATCACGTCGTCGGCGCGCGCCGCGTGTTCGAGCAGCGGCTCGGCAACAAGAAGAAGAAGCTCGACCTCGAGGCGTGCGCGGCGCTCGAGATCGAGGGCCGCGAGCACGTGCTCGTGATCGGCTCCGGCTCCTTGCCCATTCGGGAGCGCATGGTGCTCGTCGACCCCGAAGGGGGCACGCGGATCCTGCCGGCAGCGCAGCTCTACGCAGCGCTGCGCGCGAGCACCGCGTTCGCGGGGAGCGAGCTCAACCTCGAGGGCGCAGCGGCGTTCGACGGTCGACTCGTCCTCTTCCAGCGCGGCAACGGCGCCGCGAGCGAGGTCTGCGGGGCCGTCGACGCGACGTGCTCGGTCGACGTCGAAGCGCTGCTCGCGCACCTGCTGCGCGGCGCACCTCCGCCTCCCCTTCGCGACGTGACGCCGTTCGATCTCGGCGCGATCGACGGCGTGCGGCTCACGTTCACCGACGCGACGCGTGCGGGCGAGCGCCTCGTCTTCCTCGCAGGCGCCGAGGCTTCGCCCAACGCGATCGACGACGGCGTGGTGGTCGGCGTCGCGCTCGGCACGATGTCGCTCACGGGCGACGACGCGCGCTGGGGCCGTGTGCGCGAGCGCGACGGCACGCCCTACCTCGGCAAAGCAGAGGGCCTCGCGACGCGACGGCCCGGCGTGGACGACGGTCGCTTCTGGGCAGTGACCGACCGCGACGATCCCGACGCGCCGTCGGAGCTCCTCGCCATCGAGATCGGCTGATCGCGTGGCGCGCCTCCTCCTCAACGTCGACGCGCAGGAGCACACGGTCGACGTCGAGCCCGACATGCCGCTCCTCTGGGTGCTGCGCGACGTGCTCGATCGGACCGGCACGAAGTACGGCTGTGGCGTCGGCCAGTGCGGCGCGTGCGCGGTGCTCATCGACGGCGAGATCGCGCGGAGCTGTCAGATCACCGCGGACGAGGTCCGCGGAGCGATCACGACCATCGCGGGCCTCGCGCGCGGCGACGATCTTCATCCGGTGCAGCGCGCGTGGATCGACGCGCAGGTGCCGCAGTGCGGCTACTGCCAGTCGGGCCAGATCGTCGCGACCGTCGCGCTCCTGCGCCACAAGCCGCAGCCGTCGGACGGCGACATCGACGAGGCGCTCGGTGGTCACCTGTGTCGGTGCGGCACGTATCCGCGGATCCGGCGCGCCGTACACGAAGCCGCGAGGCGCGTGCGCGAGCTCGATCAGGCAGCGAGGACACTGCGCGATGCAGGCGTGGTGGACGAGGACGCGCCGTGAGAGGCCCCTCGAGCGGCCTCGTGCTCGCGGCTGGCGCCTCGCGACGCGCCCTCGGCTGTAAGGCGCTCTTCGCGTTCGACGCCGAGACGACGTGGCTCGATCGAGCGATCGCGGCGCAGCGCGCGGCCGGCGTGGGGAGAGTGGTCGTCGTCGTCGCGGCCCCATGGGATCAGGCGATCCGCGCACACGTCGGAGCGCGAAGCGATGTGCTCGTCGCTCAGAACGATCGACCCGAGCTCGGCATGTTGGGGTCGCTACGGGTCGGGCTCGCCGCGCTCGGTGACACGGATGGACCGGTCGTCGTGTCGCTGATCGATCATCCCTGGGTGCGCGCAGAGACGGTGGTCGCGTTGATCGACCGAGTCCGCACGGCAGGTGCTTCGGCGATCGCCCGGCCTCGCGTCCGCGGTCTTCATGGGCATCCGATCGTCATCGGGGCGCGCGCGTCGCGAGACCTCGCGGGTGTGGTGGACGCGATCACTCTGAAGCACGCGCTCACGCGCGTCGGCGTGTGGTGCTCGGTGGACGTCGACGACTCGGCGGTGCTCGAAGACCACGACACGCGTTCGCTGTTCGGCGTCTCGGAGATCTCTCCGGGACTGCCGACCGATGCGCGGGGCGAAGACGATCAGCTCGCGCCCGAGGCGATCGCGCTCGCGAAGTGATCTCGCAGCTGCGCGGCGGACACGCGCACGTCGTGCTGCGCGCGCACCGCGGCCTGTCCGTTCTTGCCCATCGCGCTCAGGCGCTCCGGATCCGTCGTCAGCACCGCCTCGATCACCGGCACGAGCGCGTCGACGGATCCGGCGGGCACGAGCCAGCCCGTGCGTCCGGGGACGACGAGCTCGGGGATGCCCGCGACGTACGTGCTGACGACGGGGCGCGCGAGCGCGAGCGCCTCCATGATCGCGACGGGAAGGCCCTCGGCGAAGCTCGGGAGGACGAACGCGCGCGCGCCGAGGATCTCCTGCTTCACGACGTCGCCCGACACGTAGCCCGTGATGCGGACCGAGCGCGCGATGCCCTCGTCGGCGATCACCTGCTCGATGTCCGCGCGCATCGGGCCATCGCCCACGAGCACGAGCTCGATCTCGAGGCCCTTCTTCACGAGCGCGGCCACGGCGCGCACGAGGAGCAGCTGACCTTTCTGCTCGGACAGACGCCCGACGGAGACGATCCGCAGCGCGGCGGGCACGGGCGTCGGCACGTGCGACAGGTACGCATCGTCGACGCCGCAGCGCACGACGTGGACCTTCGACCAGTCTTCCTTGCGCGCCCAGCGGTAGATCTGGCTGCGCCCGAAGCTCGAGACCGCAGCGACCATCGAGCTGCCGCGCACCTTCTCGCCGAGGTGGATCAGCTGCGGCTTGTCGAACTCGTCGGGACCGTGACACGTGAACGAGAACGTCGGCCCGCCGAGCTCGTGCGCGAGCAGCGCGACCATCGACGAGTTGGTGCCGAAGTGCGCGTGCAGGTGCTCGACGCCGTCGGCCTCCATCCACTCGCGGAGCACCGCCGCCTCGGCGAGGTAGGCGCCGTGGTAGGCGAGCCCGCGCTCCGAGCGAGCGCCCATCTCGCTCGCGTGCCGCGCGGCTCGCGCGAAACGAACCGGGTTGCGCGCGGCGACGCGTGAGCTCGCGCTCGCGAGACCGCGCGCGCCGACCTCGAGGATCACGCGCGTCTTCTCCGCCTCGGCGAGATCGAGCGGATCCTTCAGCGGACCGCTGCGCTGCCTCCGCACCGTGTAGCGGACGACCTCCACGCCGAGCTCTTCGAGCGCGTGGATCTCGCGGCGGATGAACGTGTGGCTCACCGCGGGGTACTCGGTGACGAGGTAGCCGATGCGCATCGGCGCGCCTCTATCACGCGCCGTGGCGAGCGCATCGCCCGCGCGTGGTTGACGGACGTGCACCGCCCTTCGACAGTCACCCCGTGAGCGCCGAGCGCCCCCACCTCCGAACGCTGACCCGCCGCGAGCTCTTCGGCCTCGGCGGCGCCGCGCTCGCGGCGTGCGGGCTCGGGATGGTCGTGTATCGCCGGGTCTCGAGGCCGCGCGTCGGCGATCCGATCGCGCGCGACGGCCTGCTCTCGCCGAGCGCCTTCGTGGCCCTCGATCGCGAGGGGCTCGCGACGATCTGGGTCCCGAAGAGCGAGATGGGGCAGGGCGTACGCACGGGCCTCGCGATGATCGTCGCCGAGGAGCTCGACGTGCCGTTCGATCGCGTGCGCGTCGAACAAGCGCCGATCGATCCGCGCTTCGGGGAGATGGCGACGATGGCCAGCGCGAGCGTGCGGTCGACGCACGAGCCGCTGAGGCGGGCCGGCGCGACGCTGAGGCACGTGCTCCTCCTCGCCGCGGCCGGGGATCTCGGCGTGGGGATCGAGCGTCTCGACACCGAGCCCGGCGCCGTGATCCTCCGCGACGGCTCGCGATCCATCGCGTTCGGAGATCTCGTCGAGCGCGCGATGACGCTCGATCCTCCGAGTGAGCCGATCTTCCGCGAGGGCCCGCGTCGCCTGATCGGCGTGGGGGTTCCGCGTGTGGACGTGCTCGACAAGGTGCGCGGCGCGGCGCGCTTCGGGATCGACGTGCGCATCGCGGGCCTGCGCTTCGTCGTGCTCGCACGCGCTCCGACGGGCTGTCGAACGGAGCGCGTCGACGAGGTGGCGGCGCGCGCGATCGCAGGAGTGGTCGAGGTGCTCGAGCTCCCGGCGCTCGGCAGCTGGGCGGTGATCGCGACGACCACGTGGGCCGCGCTCCGAGGCCGCGACGCGCTCGCGCCGACGTACTCGCCCTCGGCGCATGCGGGGCTCGACGACACGGCGATCGCGCAGCGCCTGCGCGAGGCTGCGGACCGACGAGAGCACGCGGCGCTCGATCTCTCGAATGGAGCGAGCACCGCCGTGGCGGAAGGGGAGACCGAGGTCGACCTCGCGCTCTCGTTCCCCTACCTGGCGCACGCCGCGATGGAGCCTCTGAGCTGCACGATCGACCTCGATCGAGAGCGCTCGACCGCGCGTGTCTGGGCGCCGACCCAGAACCCCATCGCGCACCGCGACGAGATCGCGACGATCCTCGATCTCCCGCCCGACGACGTGATCCTCGAGGTCACGTATCTCGGCGGCGGCTTCGGTCGACGCGCCGAGGGCGACGAGGTCCGCGAGGCCGCGCACGTCGCGCGCGCGATGCGCACGACGGGGCCGATCCAGCTCGTGTGGAGCCGCGACGACGACCTCCGCTTCGACACCTTCCGCGACGCCGCGTTCGCGAAGGTTCGAGGCGTCGCGAGGCCCGACGGATCGCCGCGCGTGCTCGAGATCGCGATCGCGACGCCGTCGCACGATCCGTCGACGTACAGCGAGCCGATGGTGAAGGGCGTGCTCGATCCGCTCGTCGGGCTCGACGTGCAGCGCGTGCACTGGACCGGCGTGCGGCTGCCGATCCGCACCGGCATCTGGCGATCGGTCGCGCACTCGTACACCGCGTTCGTGAAGGAGCACGCGATCGACGTGCTCGCGCGCCGCGCCTCGGCGGACCCGATCGAAGCGAGGCGGCGTGTGATCGCCGGTCAGCCGCGCTTGCTCGCCGTGCTCGATCTCGCGATCGCTGCGGCGTCAGCACATCCGCTGGCGGAGGGGCGTGCGCGCGGCGTGGCCTGTCACGCGTGCTTCCACAGCTTCGTCGCCGAGGTGGCCGACGTGTCGATCGACGAGGGCCGCATCCGCGTGCACCGCGTCGTCGTCGCGGCCGACGTGGGCACGGTGGTCCACCCCGATCTCGTGCGTCAGCAGATGGAAGGCGGCGTGATCTTCGGCCTCACCGCCGCGCTCTACGGACGCGTCCCCATCGTGGACGGCGCACCCGCGCTCGGCAGCTTCGCGGACTACCCGCTCCTCCGCATCGGCGACGCGCCGGAGATCGAGACCGTGATCGTCGCGAGCGACGAGCCACCCACCGGAGCGGGCGAGCTGGCGGTGCCCTGCATCGCGCCGGCCGTGGCGAACGCGATCCTCGCGCTCCGCGGTCACGCGCAGTCAGGGCTCCCGCTGACGCTCGCTTGAAGATCAGATCGGCTCGAGACGAGCGAGCACGTCGCGCACCTGATCGCGCCAGTCTGGCATCGCGCCCAAGACCGCCTCCGTCTTCGACAGATCGAGCACGCTGTACGGCGGTCGCTTCGTCGGCGTGGGCCACTCGTCGCTCGTGCACGGGCGCACCGTGCAGCGGTCGGTGAGCTGTAGCGCCTCGACGATGAACGCGGCGAGCTCGAACCACGTGCACTCGCCGCCATCGCAGACATGGAAGGTGCCCCGCGCGCCTTCGCGATCGAGCAGCGCGAGCGTGCTCTTCGCGAGGTGCTCGGCGCTCGTCGGTCGACCACGCTGATCATGAACGACCTTCAATTCAGGGCGAACGCGCGCGTTCTTCACGATGGTGCGGACGAAGTTCTTCGCCCACGGCGCATAGAGCCAGCTCGTGCGCACGTAGAGGTGCTCGGCGCCGCTCTCCTGAACGAGCACCTCGCCGCGCGCCTTGCTGCGGGCATAGGCGCCCTGCGGCGCGAGCGGCGCGTCGACGGGGTAGGGCGCCGTTCCGTGTCCATCGAACACGTAGTCGGTGCCGAAGTGGACGAGCGTGGCGCCCACCGCACGACACCGCTCTGCGAGCGCGCCCACTCCGTCGCCGTTGATCGCTGTCGCGAGCGCCTCGTTCGACTCGGCGCCATCGACGTCCGTGTAGGCGGCGCAGTTGATGACGACGCGGGGCTCGAGCAGCGTGACGGCCTCGAGCGTCTCGGGGCGAGAGAGATCGATCTCGGGGTAGCGCAGGCCGTGAAGCTCGACCGACGGATCACGTGACAGCTGCGCCTCGAACGCGCGACCGAGCATTCCGTCCGGGCTCACGAGCAACACGCGCTTCGTCACGAGGCCTCGTACACGGGCAGCCGCGCCGGATCGATCTGCGAGAGCCGCGCGTTCTTCTGGTCCTTGGCCGACAGGACGACGTCTCGGAGCGGCCACTCGATGCCGATCTCCGGGTCGTCCCACGCGATGCCGAGCTCAGCCGCGGGCACGTAGAGCTCCGTGCACTTGTAGGCGAAGAGGCAGTGCTCGCTCGTCACGAGGAAGCCGTGCGCGAAGCCCGGTGGGATCCAGAGCTGCTTGTGGTTCTCGCTCGAGAGCTCGACGCCGACCCAGCGACCGAACGTCGGCGAGCCCACGCGCACGTCGACGGCCACGTCGAACACCGCGCCGTCCGGTACCCACACGAGCTTGCCCTGCGCGTGCGGGCTCTGAAGGTGGAGGCCGCGCAGGATCCCGCGCGACGATCGCGAGAGGTTGTCCTGCACGAACGGCAGCGCGACGCCCGCCTCGCGGTAGCGCTCGACGCTGTACGTCTCGGTGAACCATCCGCGCGCGTCGCCGAACACCTTCGGCTCGACGACGAGGACACCAGGCAGCTCCGTGGGGGTGACACGCATGAGATCTCAGCGCGACTCGCCGACGATCTCGACGAGGTACTGGCCGTACGCCGTCTTCTTCAGCGGCTCGGCGAGCGCGAGCAGCTCGCTCTGTCCGATCCAGCCCTTGCGGAACGCGACCTCTTCGGGGCACGCGATCTGGAGGCCCTGGCGCTGCTGGATGGTCTGCACGAAGTGCGCGGCCTGGAGCAGCGAGTCGGGCGTTCCGGTGTCGAGCCACGCGACACCGCGGCCGAATTTCTCGAGGCGGAGCTTCTCCTTCTCGAGGTACAGGCGGTTGAGATCGGTGATCTCGAGCTCGCCCCGCTTGCTCGGCTTGAGCGAGCGCGCGAGCGACACGACCTCTGCGTCGTAGAAGTAGAGGCCCGCGACCGCGTAGTTCGAGCGTGGCTTCTCGGGCTTCTCTTCGAGGCCGATCACCTTGCCCTGCGCGTCGAACTCCGCGACGCCGTAGGCCTGCGGGTTCTTCACCCAGTAGCCGAACACCGTCGCGCCCTCGGCGCGTCGCGCGCTCTCTTCGAGCAGGCCCTGGAGGCCATGTCCGTAGAAGATGTTGTCGCCGAGCACCAGCGCGCACGCCTCGCCGCCGATGAAGCGCTCGCCGATCAAGAACGCCTGCGCGAGACCGTCGGGGCTCGGCTGCACCGCGTACTGGATGTCCATGCCCCACTGCTTGCCGTCGCCGAGCAGCTGCACGAACAGCGCCTGCTCGTGCGGCGTCGTGATCACCAGCACCTCGCGGATGCCCGCGAGCATCAGCGTGGTGAGCGGGAAGTACACCATCGGCTTGTCGTAGATGGGCATGAGCTGCTTGCTCACGGCCTTCGTCAGCGGATGGAGGCGCGTGCCGCTGCCGCCTGCGAGGACGATCCCCTTCTTGATTCCGGTCTTCATCGTCCCGCGCTCTCCCCGTAGTTGGTCTCGATCCACTTGCGGTAGTCGCCGCTCTGAACGGCGGCCACCCATGCCTGGTTCTCGAGGTACCAGCGCACCGTCTTGTCCATGCCGGTCTCGAACGACTCGGCCGGCTTCCATCCGAGCTCGCGCTCGATCTTCGAGGCGTCGATCGCGTACCGGAGGTCGTGTCCCGGGCGATCCGTCACGTACGTCTTGAGCGCGTGGAGCTCGGCCCCGGGCGCGCCCGTGTGCTTGCTGACGAGGGACACGAGCGTGTCGACGACCTCGATGTTCTTCTTCTCGTTGTGGCCGCCGACGTTGTAGGTCTCGCCGTCCTTGCCGCGCTCGAGCACGGTCCAGATCGCGTCGGCGTGATCGTCCACGTAGAGCCAGTCCCGCACGTTCACGCCCTTGCCGTAGATGGGCAGCGGCTTTCGCGCGAGCAGGTTGAGGATCATCAGCGGCACGAGCTTCTCGGGGAACTGCCGGGGGCCGTAGTTGTTCGAGCAGTTCGTGATGCGCACGGGCATGCCGTACGTGCGGGCATAGGCGCGGACGATGTGATCGCTCGCGGCCTTGGTGGACGAGTACGGGCTCGACGGGTCGTAGCGCGTGTCTTCGGTGAAGAGACCCGTCTCGCCGAGCGAGCCGTAGACCTCATCCGTCGACACGTGGTGGAAGACGCGCGGCTTGCCGCTCGCATCGACGCAGCGGCCGTCTTTCGTGGGCCTCCAGTGCTTGCGCGCGATCTCGAGCAGGTTGAACGTGCCCTCGACGTTCGTTCGCACGAACTCGCGAGGCCCGAGGATCGATCGATCCACGTGCGACTCCGCGGCGAAGTGCACGATGGCATCCGGCGGCTCTTCGGCTGCGAGGCGATCGAGCGCCTCGAAGTCGCAGATGTCGAGGTGCGCGAGGCGGTAGTTGTCGCGCTTCGCGATCGGCTCGAGCGACAGCGGGTTGCCCGCGTACGTGAGCTTGTCGACGTTGACGAAGCGACGCTCGGGAGCGCGCGGCACGTAGCGGAGGAGGAAGCTCGACCCGATGAAACCGGCGCCTCCGGTGACCCAGACGTTCATGCGTGATCTCCATGCCGGCGACGGCGGGGGGGCGGACCGTGTCACGCGACACCCGCCCGCGCACATGCCTCGGCGAGTCGATCAGCGCCGCCCGGCACCTCGAGCGAGGGGGACCGCCGGGTCGATGGCCGGCGCGTACGGCCCGACCTCGTTGTCGGCCACGATCCAGCCGGCGCGCGGGGGCCCGCACCACAAGCACGAGTGCCGGTCGGAGTGGACGACGTTGCCCGTGAGCACGAGGTGCGGGAGGTGGTCGGCCGAGAGCTCCAGCAGGCTCGGACGAAGCTGGTGGAACACGTTGTCGACGAGCCACACGCTCTCGACGCGGTCGCGCGGGAGCTGCGGCGGCTGATCCAGCGCGGTCATCACGCCGGAGTGCACGAACACGTTGCGCGCCGCGTAGGCGCGGTCGACGTGACCATGGAAGCGCAGGTTGTGCTTCGAGCTCTCCATCTCGGGCGTGCCGTTCACCAGAACGTTGTCGACCACGATCACGATCGTGGCGTCGTGCACGCGGACCGTGGCCTCGAGCCCGCCGGACTCGAACCGATTGCCAGCGATGATCAGATCCTCGGAGCGCCGATCGCCGTACGCGCCTCCCGACCAGATGGAGTACTCGCGCACGCGGGTGCGACAGCGAACGACCGCAGCGCGTCGCCCCCGCAGCTCGATGCCACCCTCGGGATGATCGATCGTGACGTCGTCGATCAGCACGTCTTCCACGAACCAGGCCGGATCGGTGTGGAGCTCGGGGCGGTAGACGGCGGGCTCGGCGAGCACCACGCGTCGAGCGTGCCCGCCGCGGACGCGCACGCGGTGTGTGCCTCGCTCGATCCGGAGCTCGCCGATCTCGGCGTCGTCGGTCAGCTCGAGATCGGTGTCGTCGGCCGCGAGCACGAAGGACTCCGACGTACGCCCGCGGAACACGACGCGCGTGCCGGAGACCTCCACGATGCGCGCGAGCTCCGCGGCGTCTGCGGTCTCGAGCGTGCGCGTCGTGCGGGGCGACGACGGCCAGATCGCACGGACCTCCGCAGGGAGCGCGCCGAGGTCGAGCGGCGCCGCGGGCTCGATCGGCGGCGCGAGCTCTTCGTGCGTCTCGCGCTCTGGCGGGTCGGCGTGTGCGACCGGGTCTCCGTGTGCGACGCGGCGCGCGGGATCGGAGCACCCCTGGCCGAGCAGCATCGCGACCGCGACGAGCCCGTACCGCGGCCGTTCCAGCTGCATCGCGTGGATCTACGCGCGGCCTCGGGAGCACGCCAGGCCGCGGCCGTCGCGCAGACGGGTATGCTGCGCGGCTCATGTTCGGCGGTGAGGCCAACGCCTTCTCCTACATCGCGCTCTTCGCGTTCCTCCCGATCGCGATCATCACGTTCTTCACCGCGCGCCCCGTGGTGGCGACGACGTGGCTCCTGCTCGGCGCGATCCTCTTCCTGCCCGAGCGCGTGCAGATCGATCCGCCGATCCTGCCCCCGATCGACAAGCAGTCGGTCGCGACGTTCTGGGTGCTCATCGGCTGCCTGCTGAGGGCCCCCGGAAAGCTGCGTGCGGCCAAGCCGTTGCGCGGCATCGACGTCCTCTTCGTGACCGCGTGCGCCGGGCTCTTCGTCACCAACGCGCTCAACACCGATGAGCAGGCCTTCGGCCCCCTGCATATCCAGGGCACCACGACGTACGACTCCTTCGCGGGCACCGTGAAGGACACGCTCGCGATCTTTCTGCCGTTCTTCCTCGGTCGCGCGATGTTCCGGAGCTCCGCTGATCTACGTGTCTTCTTCCAGGTGCTCGCGGCGGCTGCGCTCGTCTACTCGTTGTTCGCGCTCTTCGAGATCCGCATGAGCCCGCGCTGTCACTCCGACGTCTACGGCTTCATGCAGACCGACTACGAGATGACCGTGCGCGGAGGCGGGTACCGGCCGATGGTCTTCATGAGCGGCGGCCTCGCGCTGGCGATGTTCGTGCTCAGCGCGGCGATCGGCGTGGTCGCGATGCGCAAGGCCAACCTCCGGATCGCCCTGCCGGGCTTGCCGAGCCTCAGCGCCACGCCGGCGGGGATCTACCTCTCCGGGATCCTCGTCATCGTGAAGAGCACGGGCGCGATCCTCTACGGCCTCATCGCGCTGCCGCTCGTGGCGTTCTGGCGGAAGCCGGGCACCAAGCTCGCGGTCGTGCTCGCCGTGCTCGTGCTCACGTTCCCGCTCCTTCGAGCGACCCAGGTCTTTCCCACCGACACGATCGTCGAGGCCGCGGAGTCGCTGAGCGAGGACCGCGCGCTGTCGATCTGGTTCCGGTTCTTCAACGAGGATCAGCTGCTCGAGCGCGCGAGCGAGCGACGCTGGTTCGGGTGGAGCGGCTACGGTCGGTACCGCGTCTACGATCCGTCGACGGGCGAGGACCTCTCCGTCACCGACGGAGCCTGGATGATCGATCTCGGTGCGCGCGGCATCGTCGGCTTCCTCTGCCTCTACGGGATGCTCGTCATCCCCGTCTTCGTGGCCGCGCGGAAGCTGAAGACGATCCCAGAGACGTCGGATCGATGGCTCGTATCGGCGCTGGCGCTGATCGTGGCCCTGAACGCGACGGACCTCTTGCCGAACGGCCTGTTCAGCTACTACCCGTACTTCTTCGCGGGCGTGCTCATGGGAGTCCTCGAGGGCGGTCAGTGGTCGACCGCCAAGCGCGATCAGATCGCCCAGAAGCACCACGCGCGACGCCGCGCTCGCGCCTGACTCGTGCCCGATCTCAACGGCCGCGCGCGTGGTCGAGGGCGGCCTCGAAGCGAACCGTCGCGTCGTCGAGCGTGTAGCCGTGCGCGTGCGCGTACGCGCGATCGGACAGAGCGCGCCACTCGTCGTCCGAGGACCGCAGCACCTCTTCGAGGGCGCGCGCCATCGCGCTCGGATCGACCGCCTCGATCATGCGACCACGGCCCTCTCGCAAGAGCTCCGGGGCCGCGCCCGAGGGTGTAGAGACGACGGGCGTTCTGCACGCCATCGCTTCGAGGATCGGCAGGCCGAAGCCCTCGACGCGCGAGCCGTGCGCGAAGACATCGGCGCTGGCGTAGAGCCGCGGGATCTCGTCTTGCGCGGGATCGCGACGGTGCTCGACGAAGCTCGGGAGCGAGCCGCGCGCCGGGGCCTGCGTTCCGAACGAGACGACGCGCAGTTCCGGGACGAGCAGCGAGAGCTCGAACAGCGCGGCGAGCGTCACGTCGAAGCCCTTGATGCGCGAGTCACCGGTGTGAATGCACGCGACCGTCGGGCGCGACTGCCTTCCGCGCGAGGGCGCGTCGAAGCGAGCGAGATCGACGGAGTTCGGGACGAGCGTCACGTCGCGACGCCCGTGCGCGGTCTCGAGGTGCGCGACGAGGAACTCCGCGATCGTGATGGGGTGGAGCGGGAGATCGAGCGTCGCCTCGACACGCTCGGAGGGCATGCCGTCGATCGTCGATTCGTGACCTTGGATGAAGTAGGCCTTCTTCCCTTTGCGCGGCGACAGCCGCGCGATCCACTCGGCGGTCTCCCACCACGTGGCGACGACCACATCGGCGTCGGGGAAGTCGTCGTCGACGAACGGGCGCGCCTCGGGCACACGCAGGTGACGCACGTGCGGCAGCTCGTCGAGCATCGAGCCCGGGTAGCGCACGAACCGCGGCACGCCGCGGCCCGCGAGCACGCTCTGCATCGCCTCGCGCGCGCGACGCCGAGGCGACGGCACGGCCTCGGGGCCCGTCACCACCGTCACCTCGTGACCCCGGCGCGCGAGCCGATCGGCGTACTGCGCGACGACCTTGTTGCCGCCCGATCGGTTCGCCGTCTTGTGACAGAAGGTGATGCGCATGGATCGATCCGGGGCTCGCGTTCAGAGGAGCTTCACGCGTCGCGTCGCGAGCAGGCCGCCAGGGACGCCGACCGCGAGCGTCGCGAGCACGACGATGCCCACGAGCGACACGCCCGTGAGGTGCGTGAGCAGGCCGTGCAGGTGGTAGGCGCCGAAGGCGAGCGCGAGCATCGCGACCGTCGCGCCGAGGTCGACGGGGATCGACGAGAGCGAACGCCGGTGCACCGCCCACGCGTTGGTGATCACGAGCGCGAGGGTGGACACGGACACGAGGATCGCGACGCCCTCGATGCCCCATGCGCCGAACACCGGCACGACGCCGATCCCGAAGACCACGGTCTTGGTGATCGTCCCGTACGTGATCCACTTGGGCTCGCCGATCGCGAGCGCGATCGCGCCGTACGTCGACTCGAGGATCGAGAGCCACGTGCCCAGCGTCAACCAGGCCATGAGCGGGCCCGCGAGCACGTAGCGATCGTCGTAGAGGAACGTGATGACGGGCAGCGCCACGCCCATCGTGCACGCGACGGGGACCACCAGCAGCCAGACCAGCTTCTGCCGCAGCGCCTTCACGAGCGGGCTCGATGGCTGCTCGCGGATCTCGCGCGCGACGACCGGGTAGTACACCCGCTGCGCCAGCTGGCCGACGATCTCGCGCGGGATCGTCGCGAGCATCAGCGCGATCGAGTACACGCCGAGCTCCTCCGCGGTCACGAGCTTGCCGAGGACGAGGCGATCGATCTGGAGCGCGACGAACGTCACGGCCGTCGACACGAAGACCCAGCGGCCGAAGCCGAGCAGGTCTTTGCGGGCGTCGGCCTCCCACGCGAAGCGGTTGCGGATGCCGGGCAGGTAGAGGTGGCTCAGCGCGAGCCGCACGAGGCCCGCGGCCAGCCCGCCCACGAGGAGCGCGAGGATCGATCGCGTCGCGTAGGCCACGGCCACGTTCGCGAGCGAGCCCGCGAGCGTCGCGACGCTCTCGAGCAAGGTGAGCTTGCCCAGGGTCAGCGTTCGGTTCTGTGTGAAGAGTGACGTCGACGTGAAGCCGTCGATCAGCGCGGTGGAGCCCGCGACGGGCACCATCCACACGAGCTCGGGCAGCTCGTAGAACCACGCGAGAGGCCAGCCGAGCACGCAGGCGACGAGGAAGAGGTAGCCGCCACGGATCGCCTGCACCGTCCACGCGGTGTTCACGAACGCGGGCTCTTCACCGCGCGCGTGCTGGATGATGCTCGTGCCGATCCCCACGTCCGAGAACATGTGGAGGCCCTGGAGAAAGATGTTCACCAGCGCCATCACGCCGAAGTACTCGGGGAACAAGAGGCGCGTGAGGATCAGGTTCGAGCCGAGGCGCACCGCGTTGTTGAACGCGTGGCCCACGAGCGTCCACACGGACCCGCGGAGCGCGCGACGGCGCACCTCGCCCGCCTCGCTGCCGGGCGGCGGCGCGGCTGGCGCGACCGGCTGACTGTCCGTCTCGCTCTGGCTCGAGGTTTCGCTCACGTTCGCGTCACGCGCGCCCGCGGAGCTTGTCGAGGCGACTCCGCACGCGACCCGCGAGCTTCTTCGCGCTCTCGATCGCCTTCTCGGCGGGCATGAGGACGCGGCCACGGACTCGTTCGTCGGGACGCGCGCGGAAGATGGTGCTCCAGTGCGTGCCGTCCCATCCCGGCGGCGGAGCCTTCGTGTAGTAGTAGGCCGCGAAGCTCTGCCGCTGAAACTCGGGGGGACACGCGACCTTCTCGACGCCGTGGAAGCTCGTCTTGGTCGTCTCGAACACGAGGCAGCGGTTGAGCTTCGGGAGGCAGTAGAACTCGCGACGCGACACGTCTTCGTTCCACAGCTCGAGCCCGCCGCCCCACGCCGGATCCCATACGGGGTTCAGGTACACGAGGATGTTGAAGCGGCGGTAGAGGTTCTGATCCTCGAGCCAGTTGAAGTCTGCGTGCACGTCGAGCCGGCCGGCGCGTCGGGTGATGTGCATGCCGCCGCCGTGGAGCTTCGGGTCCGCGACGAGATCGGCGGTCCCAGTGATCTCGGACAGCGTGTCGAGGAACGGCTGCGACGCGAGCACCTCGTGCAGCCGCGAGACGTTCGGGGGGAACAGCGACGCGTCCGTGATCTGCACCTTGCCCGACTCGTTCAGGCGATCGAAGTGACGTCCGCGCGAGGTCGCGTCGTCGAACCTCGGGTACTCCGCCACGAGGTCGCGCGCGAAGTCGGCCTCGAGGAAGTCGTCGATGACGAAGAAGGGGTAGGGACGGGCGCGGCGGTACTGAGCGCGCACGCCTTCGACGTCGATGGGTCGCAGAACCTCGCGCATCGTCATTGGCGCGACCGTATAGCCCGGGCCCGGCGGGCCGCCATGCGTCGTGCGCGTGGCCGCGGTCGCCTGATAAGAAGGTGCGATGGCGATCCAGATCGTGCCGCACGCCCCGTCGTGGAAAGACGGGGTCGAGGCCTTCAACCGGCGCATGCGCGACGCAGGCTCGCACTGGGGCTTCTACGTGGACGCCGAGCCGACCTGGATCCCCAAGACTCACGAGGAGCAAGCGAGCTGGCGCGAGTACTGGCTCTGCGTGGAGGACGGCCAGACCGTGCGCGGCGGCTACGCGCTCAAGCCTCAGAGGTGGCTCGTGCACGGCAAGGAGACGGTCGTCACCGACTGGCAGGGGCCGTTCACCGAAGGGGCGGTCGACAAGAAGTACGCGGCGCTCGGCATGCGCCTCGTGCGCGACATGCTGAAGAAGCGGCCGATGCTGTTCTCTTGGGGACACGGCGCCGACGACGCGCCGATCATCCAGATGGTGAAGGCGCTGGGCTGGCTCGTGATGCCCACCCCCGTCGCGCTCCGGGTGGTGAACCCCTACGCGTTCCTCCGCAGGAACCGCATCCTCCGCGATCGTCCGGAGCGCGCGGTCGCCCTCGACGCGCTGGCGATGTCGGGCCTCGGAACGCTCGGCATCACGGGCATGCATGGCCTCATGCGCGTGGGGTCGGGCCGCCTCTACCGCGCGGACTACGAAGAGGTCCCCGGCTTCGGCGCGTGGGCAGACGAGACCTGGGAGCGCGTGCGGCACCGCTACCAAGCGATCGCGGTGCGCGACGCCGACGCGATGAACACGCTGCTGCCTCCGGGAGAGACCCAGCGAGAGTGGTCGACGCCGCGCCGCTACCGCGTGCGACGCGCCGAGCGCACCGTGGGCTGGGTGGTCACGACGTGCCGACGCCTCGAGGACGATCACCGCTTCGGCGATCTCACGGTGGGCTGCCTCGTCGACTACCTCGCGGACCCCGAGGACGCGCCCTACGTGATCGCCGCTGGCTTCCGCGCGCTCCGCAACGAAGGCGCCGACGTGGTCTTCGCCAACCAGACGGATCGCCGATGGATCTCGGCGTTTCGAGCGAACGGCTTCGTGCTCCTCCCCGGCCGTCGCCTGTTCTGCGCGGCTCCTGCGCTCAAGGAGGCGATGGAGCCCGTGAGCGAGCTCGAGCGCGAGGGCGGCTTCTTCCTCACCAACATGGACGGACACGGGCCACAGGGCCTCTGACGCAAGTCCGTCGCCGTGGAGCGGCGGCGCGGTCGGTGCGATCGGACACGCGACCGTAGGTTCGCGCTCGCGACGCGGGGCACGCGAGCGGGTCGGCTGCTACACCTCGGGCCCATGCAGCCCGCCTCGCCGCCGTCGAACGGCGCCACCCAGTCCCCGAGCGCCACCTTGGCCGAGCAGCTCACGAAGGCCTCGCGACGCGAGCTCTGGGACGTGTACTCGTACTTCCAGTGGCCCGACGCGCTGCCCGAAGACGCGTGGTGCATGAGCCCCGAGCTCTGCTCTCTCTACGGCACCGAGGCGTGGAGCGCGCTGACCGAGGCGCAGCAGAAGCGGCTGAGCCTCTACGAGATCGGCAACTTCTTCTCGCTGACGCTGCAGGGTGAGCGCCCGCTCGTGGCGGGCATGAGCGATCTCCTCTACTCGTCGAAGCTCGCGGCTTCGCAGACCGAGTACCTCCATCACTTCATGGATGAGGAGAACAAGCACATGGTGATGTTCGGCATGTTCTGCCGGCGCTACCTCGGGAAGGTCTACCCGGAGAAGAAGATCTCTCTGCCTCGCGAGTACGTGAAGGGCGAGGAGGACATGGCCTTCTTCTGCAAGGTCATGGTCGTCGAGGAATTGGGCGACTACTACAACGTCGTGATGATGCGGGACAAACGCATCCACTCGCTGGTGCAGGAGATCAACTTCGTCCACCACCGCGACGAGAGCCGTCACCTCGGCTTCGGTCGACAGTTCACCACCGAGCTCTGGCAGAAGTGGTCACCCACGTGGTCGCCCGAGGTGCTCGCGCGCTTCCAGGCGTGGCTGGCGGCGTACCTCAAGTCGAGCTGGGCCGACTTCTACAACCCCACCATGTACAAAGACGCAGGCGTCGGCGACGGCTACGCGCTCCGTCAGGCTGCGCTCGCGAGCCCCGCCGCGCGGGAGCACCGCGAGAAGGCGTCGCGCAAGGTCGTGAACTACTTCGTGCGCGCCGGCATGCTCGCCTCACAGCCGGAGCTGTGATCATTCCGGCCTGGGGGGCTTCCAGCTCGCGGCCTGGATCTCCCGGGTCGTGAGCGCGTCCACGCGGTAGAGGTGCCGCGCGTGGATGCTCGTGAAGCGGTCGTGCCTCATGCGCATGCGCAGGAGACCGTCCACGATCGCCGTGCGTGACATCCCGCGCGAGAGCGCCTGCGGCACCAGCGCGAACAGCGCGTCGTGGGCCTCCTCGCGATGGAAGATCATGCCGGGGAGCACACGCACCTCGTCGCGCACCGGCACCGCGCGACCATCGAACACGTCGCCCTCGCGCAGTCGCGCCGAGGGCTCGCGCGGGTCGGCGTCGAGGCGCACGAGCAGCACGCTGCCGCCGAGCAGACAGCGGATCGCGGGGCCCGCCGCGGCGAGCTCCACGCGGTAGATGCTTCGCTCGCTCCGCGTCAGCGCGCGGACCCACGCGCCGGCTTCGCTCGTGTCCGCGGTCGGCAGCTCGGCCGCCGCCTGCTCGGCGAGCGTGAGGCCCGACGCCCCGCGGTAGGCGCAGACGAGCTCGTCCGAGAACGCGCGGATGCGTTCTTCGTGGAACGTGTCTGCCGTGGTGAACGCTCCGCCTCGCGCCTCGAACGCCGCGCGCGCTTCTTCTCGCTCGCGCGACGAGGCTCGCGCCACGAGGGTCTCGATCAGCCCTTCTGCGAAGCTCGGCGCCGGCGCCTCGGGGACGGTCAGCGCGCGGGGCGGGTTGCGGGGTCGACGCTCGGGCACGTTCTCGGAGACCGCGTTCGTGTCCTCGGGGTGCGCGCCGCGCAAACGGAGCGTCGAGCGGAGGCTCGTCCCGGGTGACGCAGAGGTCGGGCTTGACGGCGACGATGGCCCCGAGTCGAATGCGGACGCCGCACCGCGGACCGCGACACGCGGTCGACGCGCGACGGAGAGAAGAAGGAGCGAGCATGAGCCCGGACGTCGAGGAGGCATTGCGGTTGATCGAGTCGGTGATCAAGGGCCTCGGCCTCGATCCCGCGAGCGCGACGATCCCCGGTGACGCGGCGACGAAGGCCTACGCCCTCAAGCGCGGCAGCGCGCGCGTGGTGGTCGCCGTGCACTCGACCGAGACGGGCGGAACCTTCCGCGTGCTCTCGCCGTGCGTGCGCATCGAGGCGACCTCGTCTCCCGATCTCTACAAGCACCTGCTCGAGCTCAACGCGCGCGAGCTCGTGGGCGCGGCGTTCGGCGTGTTCGGCGACGAGGTCGTCGTCGTGTCGGAGCGCAGCGTGAAGGATCTCGATGCCTCCGAAGTGGAGGCCGCGATCCGCAACGTCGGCCGTATCGGTGACCGCTACGACGACGCGCTCGCGCAGCGCTTCGGAGTGAAGCGATCGTCGGACTGAGCCCAGCGCGCGATCCGACGCGCGCTCAGGGTGGGGCGCGCAGGCAGCGGGTGGCGTCGGGCGCGCTCACGTGCGCGCTCGTCCTCGGCTCGTCCGCGGCGATCTCGTCGGCGGCCGCGCTCGACGTCGAGGTGGACTCGGACGTCTCGTTCCAGGTCTACGAGGTCCGTACGCCAGGCGCGTCGGTGTTCCTCGCGAGGCGGCGCTTCGTAGGCAACCTGGGCGTGCGGCTCGTCGAGCCGCTGACCGAGCCCGACGCGCTCGGCCGACGCATCCGGCTCGCCGTCGGCGGGCGCCTGCGCCTCGATCAGGGCTTCTCGGACGACTGCCTCGTCGATGGAACGATGTGCGTGCAGGCCACCGATCGCGAAGCCCGCGCGGAGTACCAGCCGCTCGCCGCAGACACGCGCGTGGACGTTCCGTCGCTCGCCGCGGAGGTCACCGGCCTGCCGCTCGATGGCAGCGTGCGCCTCGGGCGACAGCTGCGCGTCGACACGATCGGCTTCACGCGCTTCGACGGCCTCGCGCTCGCGGTGCAGCCGATCGCAGCCATCGGCGCCGAGGTCTTCGGCGGCGCGCTCGTGCGCGGGACGAGCCTCGCGGGGAGCTCGCAGTTCGATCTCCAGGGCAACCGCTACGTGGCCTCGGCGAACGGCGTGCTCGGCCCCGCGATCGTCGATCCCCACCGCGACGCGTGGGTGATCGGCGCGCAGCTGCGCGCGAGCGCGGGCCCGATCTTCGGAGCGTCCGTCGACGCGCGCTACGCGTGGGACGATCGCGGCGAGCTCATGCGCCGCGCAGGCCTCGCGCTCTCGTCGACGCCGCACGAGCTCGTGAGGCTCGACGCGCAGGGCACCCTCGACCTCCTCGATCTCGAGGTGATCTCCGCGATGGCCGCCGCCGAGGTGCGGCTCGCGCCGGTGACGCTCCGCGCGTCGATCGATCATCAGGTGCCGCGCTTCGATCCGAGCACCGTCTGGGCGTGGTTCGACGCCGCGCCCGTCCAGCAGCTACGGCTCGGCGCGAGCGCGCGCGTGTCGGACGATCTCGAGATCGGCGGCGCGGTGCGCGGCAGGCGTGTCGATCGCAGCCCCGACGAAGACTTCGACGCAGGCCTCGAGCTCGACGCGCAGACGCGCATCGAGGGCGTGCGCGTCGGCGCGAGCGGCTTCGCGTGGAGCGGCGCGCTCGGCCCGGTCGCGGGCGTCGCCCTCGAGGGCTCGCGCACGATCGTGGAGGGGATCGCGATCGAGGCGCAGCTCAGCGTGTGGCACTTCGACGACCCGCTCCGCAGCGAGGCCTACGGCACCGTGGTGAGCACGGTGCTCGGTGGTCGTTGGGCGATCACGCCGCAGTCCGTGCTCGTCCTCGAGCTCCAGCACGCGCACTCGCGCAGCGTCGGCCATCGCTTCCGCGGCATGTTGATCCTGCAGGTGATGACGTGGCGCTGAGGCGAGCTCACCTCTCGTTGTTCGCGCTCGCGGTGAGCGCGCTCGTCGCCTGTGCCGCGCTCGGTCTCGTCGCGAGCGATCCGGCGGCGAGCCAGCTGCGCCAGGATCCGCCGCTGCCTCCCGCGATGGGCGCGGCGGGGGCAGGGCGGTCGGTCGTGGTCTATCCGCCGCAGGAGATCACGCTGCGCATGAGCCACGCGCACCCCGCGCACGCCGCGCTCGCGTGCACGCAGTGCCACGAGCGTGCGCAGACGAGCACCGCGAGCGCGGATCTCTTGCTCCCCACCGAGGCCTCGTGCGCCGGATGTCACGCGGAGACGGACCGCGCGCGTCCGAGCGTGGAGCGATGCGGCCTCTGTCACGTGGGCGCGCGTCTGCCGGATCGCGAAGCGGCGGCGCCTGATCTCGTCGGTCGCATCTTCATCCCGCCCTCGCGCATGCCCGCGCCGCGGCTGCGCTTCTCGCACGCGACGCACGCGTCGACCGAAGGCGGCTGCGAGAGCTGTCACGCGGGCGTGCGGCAGGCGACGGTCGCGACGCGCGCGCACCTGCCGACGATGCGCGACTGTCTGCGCTGTCACGCCGTGGAGGGCCTCGGTGACCTCGTGCGCGGCGGCACGGCGCGCGAGGGCTCGCAGGCGATGGCCTGCACGGGCTGTCACGACGCGCTGCCCGACGGCCGCGTCCGCGCGCACACGCCCGACGGCTGGATGAACCCACCGACGTGGATGGCGGGCATGAGGCACGATCACGAGTGGCTCGTGCGACATCGCTGGATCGCCGCAGACTCGGGCTCGCTCTGCGCGGAGTGTCACGTGGAGAGCGAGTGCACGGCCTGTCACGACAGCCGCGTGCGCTCGCGCCGCGTGCACCCCGGTGACTTCCTCTCGACGCACCCCGTGATGGCGCGCCGCGACGAGACGCGCTGCGCGGGCTGCCACTCGGTCGCGACGTTCTGCAGCGAGTGCCACGCGCGCCTCGGCCTCGCGACGTTCGCGGCGCCCGCCACCCGCAGCGGCGAGCGCTTTCACCCGCCGTCCGCGATGTGGATCCGCGGTCCGAACCTCCACGGCGTCGAGGCGCGTCGATCGATGCAGACGTGCGTGACCTGCCACGCCGAAGACGACTGCGTCGCGTGCCACGGATCCGCGGGCGTGGGGGGTGGCGGCGTGAGCCCGCACCCGCCTGGTTTCGCGCAGGGCTGCGGCGTGATCCTGGCGTCTGCGCCGGCCGCCTGCGTTCGGTGTCACGGCGACGCCGAGGCCCTCCGCGCGCGCTGCCGATGACGCCGACCGGGGTTCTCGAATTGGCCTGTTTCGAGGGCGAAACAGATCCCTTGAAACCCCGAGCAAACGCTGCGTACCATCGGTCGTTCTCGCGGGAAATTCCGCGGTTTTTGCTTGTTTTCGTCGGGGTTCCCGGGTTCGTTCCGCGACCGCGGAGAGGCGGCACGGCACAGGCCTGGCTCGCTCGTTCGCGAGCCCTCGATCTCGCTCGGGCACGTCGCTCCTCAGGCGACGTGCCGCTCACGCTCCCAACCATGGCGAGGAGTCCGCGTGCTCACTGTTTCTCATCTGCTCGGCGCCCTGCAGGAGGATCCGGACAACACGAAGATCGTGAGCGATCTTCGCGACGCGCTCGCGAGCGGTGATGTCGCGCGCACGGGCGATGCGCCTCTCGGGCTGGTGCAGCTCGCGCGTGAACAGCACGAGCTCCGGTCCGAGCACGTCGCGACCGTGGGGCTCTTGCTCGTCGAGGTCGCCGAGCTCGAGCGAGGAGAGCGTGATCCCGACGCGCGCGCTGCGCTGCTGATGAAGGCGGGACGCCTCCAGCGCGAAGAGTTGCTCGACGACGAGGCCGCGAAGAAGAGCTTCGAGGGCGCGCTCGCGCTCCGCCCCGGTGACGAGTCGATCAAGGAGGCCGTGGAGCAGATCACGGCGGCCGAGGGGAACTGGAAAGAGATCGCGAAGCGCTTCGTCGACGAGGCCGAGACAGCGAGCGACGCGTCGCTCAAGTGCTCGCTCCTCGTGAGCGCCGCCTCGCTGGTCTGGAACTACAAGAAGCGCGGTCGCGAGAAGGACACCGATCGCGTCTTCAAGCAGGCGCTCGAGGCCGACCCCGGCGACGCGCGCGCCACGCGCCTCTACGCGCACACGCTCACGCTCCGAGAGAAGTGGGACGACCTCGCCTCGGTGCTCCTCGAGGCAGCCGAGAAGGCGAAGCAGCGCGAAGAACGTCTCTCGTTCTTCCTCCAGGCCGCGCGCGTGATCGCGCGAAAGCTCGAGCAGAAGGACCGCGCCGCGGCCGTCTACGACCAGGTGGTCTCGCTCTCGCCCGGCCACTCGGAGGGCATGGCGTACCTCGTCGAGCACTTCATGGCGCAGGAGCGCTGGGAGCACCTCGTCCAGCTCTACGACGATGCGCTCCGCGGCCGCCTCAAGCCCGAGGCCGAGCAGGGCATCCTCCTCCAGATCGGCATGGTCCACTGGCGCTTCCGTCAGGCACCCGCCGACGCGGAGCCGTACTTCGCGCGCCTCCGCAAGCTCGATCCCGTTCACCCCGGCATGCTCGGCTTCTACCGTGATCACCTCGCCGCGACCGGCGACCACGCGAAGCTCCTCACCATCCTGACGGACGCGCAGCGCATCACGCAGGACCCGAAGCAGAAGGCCACGCTCGGGGTGGAGCTCGCGCGCTCTGCGCAGGCGAGCGGCGCGGCCGACAAGGCCGTGGACGCGTGGAAGGCCGTGCAGCGCGTGGATCCCACGAACGCGGAGGCGCTGCCCGCGCTCCGTGAGCTCTATCGGTCCTCGCAGAAGTGGAACGCGCTCGTCGAGATCCTCAAGGCCGAGGTCGACGCGATGGGCAACGAGCCCGCGGACGTCGACGCCAAGATCGAGAAGCTCCGCGAGATGGTCGCCATCTACCGCGACCAGCTGAAGCTCGACGTGATGGCCGTGAACACGTGGAGCGCGATCCTCGCGCTGCGGCCGTCCGATCGAGAGGCGCTCGAGTCGCTCGCCTCCACGTACGAGGGGATGGGTCGCTGGAACGACCTCATCCAGGTCCTCACGAAGAAGGCCGAGGCCACCGAGGATCCGGTCGATCAGGTCGCGCTGTACATGCGCGTCGCCAAGCTCTGGATCGATCGCTTCGCGAACTACAACCAGGCCACGCGTCCGCTCGAGATCGTCGTCGAGAAGGAGCCCTCGCACCGCGAGGCGCTGAACCTGCTCAAGGAGATCTACACCAAGCGCCGCGCGTGGAAGCAGCTCTTCGACGTGCTCTCCGCGGAGGCTGCGCTCGCGAGCGATCCCGACGTGCGACAGGCCCACCGCGTGGAGCTCGCGCGGCTCGCGGCCGATCGCCTGCACCGACCGACGGACGCGATCCCGCTCTGGAAGCAGGTGCTCGAGAGCGACGCTGCGAACAAGGAGGCCATCGACTCGCTCGAGAAGCTCTCCG
Source organism: uncultured Sandaracinaceae bacterium (assembly GCA_964502175.1). Classification (GTDB taxonomy): domain Bacteria; phylum Myxococcota_A; class Polyangia; order Polyangiales; family Sandaracinaceae; genus JAFLCL01. Next base: position 47,823 of record CAZCVE010000006.1, on the reverse strand, counting down.
AGCGCGAGAAGGACTGGACGACGCTCGCCGAGGTGATCGAGCGGCGCGTGCAGGCCGCCGACGACGACAAGGAGCGCACGCGCCTCCTCACGAAGCTCGCGACGCTCTACGGCGAACAGGTCGGCGATGGCGCCCACGCCGCGGAGGCGTGGAAGCGCGTCCTCCGCATCGATCCGAAGAACGGCCGCGCGCTCCGCACGCTCCGCGAGAGCTACGTGCAGGCCGCCGACTGGGACGCGCTCGAGGCGCTCTACGGTGAGACGAACGACTGGGATGGTCTCGCGGAGGTGCTCGGCAACGCCGCCGAGAAGGCCGAGGACGCAGAGCAGAAGGCCTCGCTCTCGTTCCGCGCGGCCGAGGTGTACGAGCAGAAGATCGGCGAGCCTCAGCGTGCGTTCCGCGCCTACGAGCGCGTGCTCGCCGCGGTGCCGACGAACGAGCGTGCTGCGCGCGCGCTCCTCCCGATCTACGAGAAGGACGAGAAGTGGTCGCGCCTGCCGGCGCTCTACGACGTGCTCCTCGGCCACACGCCGGACACGCGCGGCAAGCTCGCGCTCCTGACGTCGGCGCGAGAGATCGCATCCGAGCGACTGAAGGACGCGCCGCTCGCGCTCCGCTACGCGACCGAGGCGTTCCAGGCCGATCCCACGGGCTCGGCATCGCGCACCACGCTCGAGAGCACCGCGGAGCGCACGGGCAACCACGCCGCGGTCGTTCAAGCGTACGAGGCACGGCTCGCCGCGATCGGCTCGAGCCTCGAGGCGCGCGACGAGCGTCGCTGGCTCCGCGGTCGTGTCGCCACCCTCGCCGCAGATCACCTCGGCGATGTGGATCGGGCAGCCGCCGCGCTCCGCGCGGTGCTCGAAGAGTCGCCGTCGGACGCGGAGGCGACCGCCGCGCTCGACGGTCTCCTCCGCAAGGCGGGCCGCCACTCCGATCTGCGCGCGCACTTCCAGCGGCGCATCGATCTCGCGAGCGACGACGCCGAGAAGTGGATGCTCCTCGCGGAGCTCGCGCGTCTCGAAGAGACGGAGCTCGGAGATCAGGTCGCGGCCGCCGCGCTCTATCGACGCGCCGTCGAGATCGATCCGAAGGATCGCGAGTCGCTCGCGGCCCTCGATCGCCTCGCTGAACAAGCGGGACGCTGGGACGAGGTCGTCGACGTGCTCCAGCGTCGGCGCGCGCTCGCGAGCGAGTCCGAGCGACACGATCTCACGCTGCGGCTCGGCGAGGTGCACCTCGACCGCAAGCCCGATCTCGCGACCGCGAAGGCCGCGCTCGCCGAGGTGCTCGCGGCCCGTCCGAGCGACGCGCGCGCGATCGCGGGCCTCGAGCGTGTGCGCGACGCCGACCCGACGTCCGCGTCGGAGGTGGGCCGACTGCTCGAGCCCGCGTACGAAGCGACGGGCTCGTTCGACAAGCTGCGCACGGTGCTCGACTCGCGCCTCGTCGCGAGCACGGACGCCGACGAACGACGCGCGCTCCGCCTGCGCACTGCCGAGCTCTCGCTCGGGCCGCTCGGCGACTCGCAGCGTGCGTACCAGACGCTCGAGAGCGCGTTCCTCGACACGCCGGGCGACAGCGAGATCGGCGAGCGCTTCGCGGCCGCCGCGGAGGCCGCGGGACAGCACGAGCCGTACGCGCTCGCGCTCGCGACGGTCGTCGAGGCCGGCGAGCTCGCGCCGAACGAGCTCCTCGTCATCGCGGAGCGCGCCGCGCAGGTGTACCGCAACGTGCTCGGCCGGCCCGCAGACGCAGAGCCTTTCGAGCGCAAGGTCCTCTCGATCGAGCCCACGCACGAGACATCGTTCACGGCGCTCAAGGAGCTCTACACCGACGCCGAACGTTGGCAGGATCTCCAGGCTCTCTACCGACAGCGCATCGCGCAGACCGTCGACGTCCAGAGCAAGCTCGACCTCCTCCTCCAGCTCTGCTTCGTGTTCGAAGAGCTGATCGACGAGCCGCGCAACGCGATCCGCGTGTACCGCGACGTGCTCGAGATCGAGCCGCGCCACGTGACCTCGCGGCGCGCGCTCGATCGACTCTACGCACGCACCGAGCAGTGGCGCGACCTCGCGGAGCTCCTCCGCCTCGACGTCGAAGACGCGACGGACGCGGAGGCCACCGAGACGCTCGTCCGCATCGGTGACCTTCACGAGATGAAGCTCGGCGAGCCCAAGCAGGCCGTCGACGCCTACGAGTCGGCGCTGGGCAGGAGCCCCGATCACGCGGCGGCGCGCGAGTCTCTCGAGCGGCTCATGCCCGAGCCGACGCAGAGGCAGCGCATCGCAGGGATCCTCGAGCCCGTCTACGAGATGCGCGAAGACTTCGCGGGCCTCTCGCGGGTGCTCGAGGTGCAGCTCGAGGCCGCGGAGGACGACGACGCGAAGGTCCGCCTCCTCAGCCGCATCGCCGACCTCGCGTCGGTCCAGCTGAGCGACTGGAACGCGGCGTTCCACGCGTACGCCCGCGCAGTCCCGCTCGCGCCCACCGACGCCGCGATGCGCGAGAACCTCGCGAACAGCGCGCGCGCACGCGCCGCGAACGCGGCCGATGCGAGCTCGCAGCGCGCGGCGCACGAGCAGCGCGCCGCGGTCCTCGAGAGGGCGCTCTCGAAGGTCTCGCAGAGCGAGCCCGGCGGGAGCACCGAGCGCGAGATCGTCAGCGAGCTCGCGTCGCTCTGGGACGACGAAGCTCAGGACTCGTCGCGCGCGGAGCCCTGGCTCGAGCGCAGCTACGATCTCTCCGTCGACGATCCGGAAGCGCGACTCCGCACCGCGCAGGCGCTCGAGCGCATCCACGTCGCATCGGGCTCGTCCGACAAGCTCGCGGGAGATCTCCGTCGTCAGATCGATCTCGAGAACGACCCGGCCACGAAGGGGCAGCTGCTCGTTCGACTCGCCGATCTCCAAGAGGAGAAGCTCGGCGACCGAGCGGCGGCCATCCGCACGCACCGCGAGCGCGTCGAGCTCGATCCGAACGACGCGGACGCGCTCCGCTCGCTCGAGCGCCTGTACACCCAGAGCGAGAGCTGGGCCGAGCTGCTCGGTGTCCTCGAGCAGCTCGACGCCTCCGCCAGCGACGACGCGGATCGTCGCGGCTACGCGCTCCGTGCCGCGGCGCTCGCGCACGAGAAGCTCGACGATCGACCGCGCGCGGTCGCCGCGTACGGCGATGTCCTCGCGCGCTTCGGGCCGGCGCGGGACTGCCTCGCACCGCTCGTCGCGCTGCACGAGGCCGAGGGGCGCTGGCAGGATCTGCTCGAGGCCCTCGACCAGCTGCGCGAGATCGAGACCGACGCGTCGGCGCGCGCGGCCAACCTCTTCCGCGTGGGCGAGATCCGTCGCACGCGGCTGAAGGAGGAAGAGGCCGCGGTCGAGACCTACGGAGCGGTCCTCGAGCTCGAGCCCTCTCACGCAGGAGCGACTGCGGCCCTCGTCACCCTCACGTCGTCGGAGAACGCCGACGTTCGCTTCGCGGCCGCGCGGATCCTCCGACCTCGCTTCGAGGTGCAGGGACCGTCGCGCGACCTGCTCGGCGTGCTCGACGTGCTCGCCCGCACCGACGATCCCGTCGATCGCCTCGAGGCGCTTCGACGCGGCTCGGAGGTCGCCGACTCGCTCGGTGACGCAGGCGGTTCCTACGAGCGTCTCTCGGCCGCGGTGCGCGCTGCCGCTGGCGACGCCGACCTCGGCTACCTCCTCGGCGAGGCCGATCGACTCGCGGCGGCGTCGGATCGCTGGCTCGATCACGGCGCGCTTCTCGAAGACCTCGCGCCCGACGTCAGCGACTCCGATCTCCAGATCGAGACCTACCGACGCCTCGCCGTGCTGCGCCGTGATCGGCTCGACGACACGGCTGGCGCGCGCGCGACGTACGAGCGGATCCTCGAGCTGCGCGCCGACGACCAAGATGCGATCGCGCAGCTCGAAGCCCTCGTCTCCGCGGGTGAAGACTGGCCCGCGCTGCTCGAGGTCGTGCGCCGCAAGACCGACTTCGCGCAGGGCAGCGAGCGCTCCGCGCTCCTCGTGCAGCAGGCCGAGATCTGCGAGAAGCGCCTGAACGACGTGCCGCGCGCGATCGCGGCGCTCGACGAGGTGCTCGTCGAGGCCGACCCGCCGGAGGTCTACGCGTCGCTCGAGCGGCTCTACGGCGCGAGCGAGCGCTGGTCGGACCTCGTGTCGCTCTACGAGCGCATGCTCGACAAGCGCGTGGGCTCGCCGATCGAGGTCCGCTTCCGTCTCGGCAACGTCTACGGGCAGAAGCTCAACGACACCGAGGCTGCGATCGAGCAGTACCGAGAGGCGCTCGCGCAGGGCGCGGCTCACGAGCCGACGATCGAGGCGCTCGAAAAGCTGATGGACAGCCCCGAGCACAAGGCCGCCGCGGCGACCGTGCTCGAGCCGATCTATCTCGCGCGCCTCCAGTGGAAGAAGGTGCAGCGCACGCTCGAGGCGCGGCTCGCGCCCGAGCAGGATCTCGAAGCGCGCAAGGCCCTCCTCGCGCGCCTCGGACAGCTCCACGAGGACTACCTCGAGGATCTCGACGGCGCGTTCGGCATGTACGTCCGCCTCTTCCGCGAAGACCCGCGCGACGAGTCGAGCTGGGACACGCTCACGCGCCTCTCGCGCGTGCTCGAGCGCTACGACCGCCTCGCCGACACGTACCGCGACACGCTGAAGGAGATCGGCGTCGACGACGCGGTCACCTACAAGCTCGCGATGCTCGCGGGCGATCTCTACGAGACGCGCACGAAGAAGGGCTCGGAGGCGGTCGAGCTCTACCGACTCGCGAGCGCGTATGCGCCGACGGAGCGCGCGCCGTTCGACGCGCTCGAGCGCCTGCTCACCAAGGCGCAGGCCTGGGCCGACCTGCTCAAGGTCTACCGAGACCGCATCGACGTCGCAGAGACGGACGACGAGCGCCTCGCGCTCCTCGAGAAGAGCGCCGAGGTCGAGCGTGATCGGCACATGGACGCCGACCGCGCGATCGCGCTCTACCGCGAGATGCTCGAGAGCGATCCTCGTCATCCCACGGCGACCGACGCGCTCGAGTCGCTGCTCGTCGCGCGTGAGCGCTGGAACGACCTCGCCGATCTCCTTCGACTGCGTGTCGACCACGCAGACGGCAGCGACGCGGAGGTCACGCTCAAGGCGCGCCTCGGCGAGGTGCAGGCCAAGCACCTCAAGGACATCGACGCCGCGATCGACACGTACGAAGACGTGCTGCGCTCGCGCCCGGACCATCAGCCCTCGGTGCTCGCGCTCGAGGCGCTCGTCATGGAGCCGGCGCACCAGCTCCGCATCATCCGCATCCTCGAGCCCATCTACTCGATCACCGATCAGTGGAAGAAGCAGATCGCCATCCACGAGGCGGAGGCGAAGCTCACGGAGGAGCCGAGCGAGCAGGTGCGTCTCTTCAGCGAGATCGCGCGGCTGCACGAGGATCGCGGCCGCAACGGCAACCTCGCGTTCGCCGCCTACGCGCGCGCGTTCGCGATCGAGCCCGGCAACGACGAGGTGCGCGGCAACGTGGATCGCCTCGCCGCGGCGCTCGACGACTGGAACGGGCTCGTGAGCTCGTACGAAGCGGCGATCACCCGCACGAGCGATGCAGCCGTTCAGGCATCGCTCCTCTCGACGCTCGCGCGCGTGCACGACGAGAAGCGCGGCGATCCGCGCGCGGCCATCCAGACCTTCGAGCGCATCCTCTCGGTCGATCCGAACGACCCGAGCCCGCTCGACGCGCTCGAGGCGCTGCACACGATGGTCGGCGACTGGCGCGGGATGGTCACGACCCTCGAGAAGAAGGTCGAGCGCTCGTACGATCCCGTCGAGCGCGGAGAGACGCTGCGTCGCGCCGGCTCGGTCGCCGAAGATCTCCTCGGCGATCCGGCCATGGCCGTGACGCTCTACAAGCGCGCCATCCACGAAGACGACACGGACGCGATCGCGTACGAGTCGCTCGATCGCCTCTACTCGGAGGCCGAAGACTTCGCGTCGCTCGGTCCGGTGCTCACCCGCCGCCTCGAGCTCGAGACCGACGCGGACCTGCGCGTCGACGTCGCGCTCCGCCTCGGTCAGCTCGCGGAAGAGCAGCTCCGCGAGCCGGAGAGCGCCATCCGCGCGTACCAACAAGCGCTCGCCGATCGTCCGGGCGAGGCGGCCGCCGTCACGGCGCTCGGTCGACTCTACGAGCGACAGGCGCAGTGGCCCGACTTCCTCGAGAACCTGCGCCTCCAGGCCGCGTCGGCGGAGTCCTCCGCGTCGCGCGTGGCGCTCACGTTCCGTGCGGCCGAGGTGCTCGAGCGCGAGCTCGACGACGTGCCCGAGGCGCTCGCCACCCACCAGAACGTGCTCTCGATCGATCCGCGCCACGAGCCGTCGATCGCAGCCCTCGTCCGCATCTCGCGGCTCGAGGATCACCGCGAGCAGGCGTCGCAGATCGTGCTGCCGTACCTCGAGGCACAGGGTCGATGGCAAGACGTGGCCGAGCTCGAAGAGCTCGTGGTCGCGGCGAGCTCCGACCCGTTCGAGAAGCAGCAGCACCTGCGTCGGCTCGCCCAGATCCACGAAGAAGGTCGCGGCGACAAGGCCGCGGCGTTCGAGGCCACGCGCCGGGCGCTCGCGGAAGACGCCTCGGATCGGGCGCTCGTCGATCAGCTCGAGCGCCTCGGCGGCGAGCTGCGCGTGTGGGAGCAGGTCGCCGACACGCTCTCCGCCCGCGCGGGCGGCTCCGTCGACGCCGACACCGGCCTCGATCTCCTCGGCCGCCTCGCGCGGATCGCGGAGGGCTCGCTCAGCGACGACGCGCGCGCCATCGACGCGCACCGCCGTCGCCTCCAGATCGTGTCGGACGACGAGACCTCGCTCTCGGCGCTCGACCGCCTCTACACCAAGAGCTCGTCGTGGACCGAGCTCGCCGACGTCCTCGAGCGCCGTGCGCAAGGCGCCGCCACGGGCTCGAGCCCCGCGGAGCACACGGAGCTCTTGGTGCGCCTCGGCGCGCTGCGCTGGGAGCGCTTCGGCGACACGCCCGCTGCGTTCGCGGCGTTCCGTGAGGTCCTCGAGCGTGATCCGTCCGAGCCGCGCGCCCTCGGCGCGACGGAAGGCTTGCTCGCGGACGAGCGTCTCGTGAGCGACGTGGTCGAGGTGCTCGACCAGGCGTACCGCGCGACGGGGACGACGACGAAGATCGCAGGCCTCTACGACGTGCGCATCCGCCTCGCGGACTCGGACGGCGAGCGCGTGCGTCTCTGGCTCGATCTCGCTCAGCTGCGCGAGAACGATCTCTCGGACGCGCCTGGCGCGCTCGAGTGCGTCACCAAGGCGTACGAGCTCGATCCTCGCGACGAGAGCCTGCTCGCCGATCTCGAGCGCCTCGCCGGCGCGTCGGGTCGCTACGAGTCGCTGCGCGGACTCGCCGAGCGCGTGACCGAGGGCAACAACAAGGACGCCCTCGACTCGACGATGAAGCGCGACCTCTTCGTGCGCGCGGCCGGCTGGTACCGCGATCGCCTCGGCGATCTGGAGTCGGCGGAGAAGTCCCTGCGCGCCGCGCTCGCCGCGGATCGCGAGCACGGACCGGCCCACGAGCAGATCGTGGAGCTCCTGCGTGAGCCCGGACGCGAGCGCTCGCTCGTCGACGGTCTCCTCGCGTGGGCCGAGGTGGAGCTCGACGAGCCGGCGCGCGTCGCACGCTTCTTCGAGGCCGCGCGCCTCGCAGAGTCGGCGCTTCGTGACGCGGGCATCGCCCGCCGCGCCTTCGAGCGCGTGCTGAACGGTGATCCCGCGAACGCAGAGGCGCTCGACGAGCTCACGCGACTCGCGACGACCGAGCAGCGCTGGCCGGACGCGGCCGTGCTCCTCGAGCGCCGCATCGACGCCGAGAGCGATCCCGATCGCCGGGTCGCGCAGCGTCGCCAGCTCGCGGTCATCATCCGCGATCGACTGCAGGACCCGAAGCGCGCGATCGACGCGTGGCAGGCCGTGCTCGACGAGGTCCCGACGGATCTCGAGGCGATCGCCGCGCTCGAGACGCTGTTCGAGTCCGAGCGGCGCTACCGCGACCTCGAGGATCTCGTGCAGCGACGCCTCGACATCGCGGAGTCGGACGCGGATCGCATCGCGGGTCGTGTGCGCCTCGCGCGCTTGGCGGAGCTCCAGGGCCGCCGCAGCGAAGCGATGGATCAGCTCCGCGACATCCTCGCCGACGCCCCTGGAGACCGCGAGGCGCTCGACGCGCTCGAGGGTCTCTATCAGGCGGACGGCAAGCTCGACCTGCTCGCGGAGAGCGTGGGCTCGCGCGCCCAAGCGGCTGCCGACGAGGGCGACCACACCGAAGAGCTCCGTCTGCTCGGCAGGCTCGCGCAGATCCAGGAGCGCGACCTCGCGAAGCCTGCCGACGCGGCCGTCACGCTCGAGCGCGTCCGCGCGCAGCGTCCGGACGATGCCGACACGCTCGCGGCGCTCGCGCGCCTCTACCGCGGCCTCGGTCGTCACGCGGATGCGGTCTCGGCGCTCGAGACCGTGGGCGCATCGCTCGCCGGTGAAGCGGCGGTCGCGAACGCGCTCGAGGTCGCCGAGATCGCGGAAGGCCCGCTCGCCGATCCGGGCGTGGCCGAGGGTGCGCTCCGCCGCGCGCTCTCGCTCTCTCCGGGCCACGACGCCGCCCGCACCAAGCTGCGCGCGCTCTTCGAGAAGACGAAGAACCACCGCGGTCGCGCCGAGATCCTCGGCGAGGACGCAGAGGCCACGAGCGACCGCGCGCAGAAGCTCGCTCTCTACAAGGAGATCGCGGACATCTACTCGAAGCAGCTCGGCGATCCTTCGAGCGCCGCGACCTACTTCGAGAAGGCCGTCGCGCTCGATCCCGAAGATCGGAACGCGCTCCTTCCGCTCTGCGATCTCTACATCGCGGCCGGTCGCGCGAGCGACGCGGTGCCCGTGCTCGAGAAGATCATCGCGTCGTTCGGCACGCGCCGCAGCAAGGACGTCGCGACCTACCACCACCGTCTCGGCCAGGCGCTCGAGGGCATGGGCAAGACCGCGGAGGCGCTCGCCGCCTTCGACTCCGCGTTCAAGATCGATCTGACGAGCGTCGCGATCCTGCGGGACCTCGGGCGGCTCTGTCACTCCACGGGCGACTGGGATCGCGCGCAGAAGACCTTCCGCGCGCTGCTCCTCCAGAAGCTCGATGCCAACTCGGGCATCTCGAAGGGCGACGTCTACTTCTACCTCGGCGACATCACCGCGAAGCAGGGTGACCCCAAGAAGGCCATCTCGATGCTCGATCGCGCGCTGGTCGAGTCGCCGGGTCACCCGCAGGCCGCGGCGCTCCTCGCGCAGCTCAAGGCAGGCTGAGCGCGGCACGCGCATGTCGGACGGAAAAGAACACGGGGTCGGCTCGATCGATCCCGTGATCATTCTGAATGGGGCGCGCGTCGCCCTCGCCGACGCGCGCATCTCGGTCCTCGATCGCGGCTTCCTCTTCGGAGATGCGGTGTTCGAGGTGCTGCGCGTCTACGAGCGGCTGCCGTTCGCGATCGACGAGCACCTGGCGCGGCTCGCTCGCTCACTCGACGGCCTCGCGATCATGCCGAGCTTTGCGCTCGCGGATCTGCGCGCCGAGATCCACGAGGCGGTGCGCGCCCTCGATCGGACCGACGCGTACGTCCGCGTGATGGTCAGCCGAGGGGAGGGCGCGCTGCACCTCGATCCGCGTCGTGCGCTCGGCCCGTCGACGCGCGTGGTGATCGCGGCCCCGCTGCTCCCGCTCCCGCCCGAGCTCTACGCAGGCGTCTCGATCGCCACGGTCCGCGCCGAGCGACCGACGGATCACACGAAGGCCGAGGGAGCCAAGGTCGCGGCGTACGTCTCGAACCTGCTGGCGCTCCAGGTCGCGCAGTCCCGCGGTGCCTACGAGGCCGCGTTCGTCGGCGCCGACGGCTCGATCTCCGAGGGGCACTCGTCGAACCTGTTCGTCGTGGATCGCGGGGTGCTCGTCACGCCTCCGCTCGAGAGCGGGATCCTCGGCGGCATCACGCGCAGGCTGGTGCTCGACGAGGCGCGGTCGGACGGCGTCCCGATCGTCGAGAGGCTGATCTTCGCGCGCGATTTCGAGCGCGCCGACGAAGCCTTCCTCACGAGCAGCCTGCGCGAGGTCGTGCCGATCACCTCGATCGACGGCGTCTCGATCGCGTCCGGCCGGGTCGGGCCCGTGACGACTCGCCTCCACGCCAGGTACCGATCACGCGTTCGTCGCGCGGTCGCTCGTTGACGCCCCGGAAGCGCCGCGGTAGAGACGCCGCCCTGCTGGAGGACTCGATGGTTTCCGATACCTGCAAGACCGAGCGTCGTCGTCGCGCCAAGCGCGCCACCCAGGGCCGCGATCACAAGCGCGCCCGCACGAAGAACTCCACGCCGAAGTTCCCGATCCACGTCGAAGAGAAGAAGGCCTGAGCCGCGGCGCGCATGGCGGCGACCGCGGGCGTTCGCTCGCAGCTGCCCTTGTCGTTCGGGCCCGGGCCACGACCTCAATGCAGCGGGCGGTCTCCTCGGTCGACGTCGTGATCGAAGCGTCCTGACCCTTCGCCCTCTTCGGAGGACGATTCCGTCGCGGACGGAGACGTCACGGCCTGAGACGTCACGGCCTGAGACGTCACGGCCTGAGACGTCAACGGCGACGGAGCCGAGGTCGAGCCCACCACGAACACCGTGGTGGGCTTTTCGTGCGTGTATGACGTGAGGATGGCCTCGCGACGCGTCTTGTTCGCGTCCTCGTCCGCCATCGCGTCGATCTGTTCCGCGGTCGGAGGCGGGGCAGAGGGCGCGAGGACACCTTGTGCCGCGAGCCTCATCGCGCGCTCCCGCGCCAAGAGGCGCGCGCGATGCCGCGCGTACGCGAGCTCGAGGCGCTCTTGCCGCGCGTCCTCTTCGGCCCAGCGCTGCACGATGACGTTCCCGCGGTCCTTGCGGCGACGCCACGCGAGCACGATCAGCACGCCCACCACCACCCAGCCGATGCTGCCCGTCGCGAACATCGGCAGCGCGCCGAAGCGGTTCGAGAGGTTGTCGCGCCACTCGAGCTCGAGGCTTCCGATCCCGAGGCTCCAGGTCTGGTGCACGGCAGTGTCGAAGTCCTGGCCGCGGCGCATGCGTCCGAGCATCTGCCCGAGCTTCTCGGGACCGCTGCGGCGGAGGAGCCACGCGACGAAGTCGGCCGACTCGGCGTACGCGAGGCTGACGGAGTGCGGACGGCTCGGGAAGCGCTGATCGAGATCGTCGAGCGGGATCACCGCGCCGCGAAACGCGGCCTCCCAGAGCGTCTGCACGCGCTCGATCGAGCGCTCGCGCGCTTGGTAGATCGCGACGCCCTCGAGCAGCCACAGCGGCGCGTCCTCGACCACGACACCTTGCTCGTTCGCGAGCGCTTCGTGCATCGCGATGTGACTGAGCTCGTGCACGAGCACCTCGTCGAGCTCCGGACGCTGCCACGTCTCGGGCGCGGTCATCGTCAGGAGGATCAGCGAGAGGCCCGGGTACGCGACGCCCACCGCGTACGAAGGTGGCGGTGCGCCCACGGGCGCGAGCGCGCGCATCTCGTCGGGGTCGACCCCCACGCGGATGCGAATGGGCTGCATCGGCCGCTCGATGCCCAGCTCTCGACGGATGCGCGGCAGCGCCCCGTCCCACGTCTCGAAGAGCGGCTCCACCATGCCTCGCGCGCGCTCGGGCATCTCCCAACGAACGAGCCCGGTCTCGGGCGTTCCTCGATCCACGTGGACGAAGCCCTCGGGGGCCGCCGGGATCTCGAGCCCTCGCGCGTCGGCGACGTCGGGCGGCGCGTCTTGCGCGTGTGCGGACGGCGCGAGCATCGCGAAGCCCGGCGTGAGCATCGCGAAGCTCAGCGCGAGCGTCATCGCGATCGGAACCAGCTTCGCACCAAGAGAGACCACCGCGGCGCAGGCGCCGCGAGTGAGAGTCGCGAGCATCCTGCGCAGAGAATTCACGGCGTGCCTCCCGGGCGGAAACGCAACATGGGAACGGGATCCGAGTCGTTCGCCGTGTAGACGATGACGAACGCGGCCGCGCCCGCGAGCAGCGCGCCCGCGACGAGGAACGGCCAGTTGACCTCGATCCACTCGGGCTCGTGCTCTTCGCCGTCTCGGGCTCCCGAGCGAATGGCCTCGGCGGCTTGGCTGTGATCACGCTCGATCGCGCGCGCCTCGAGCTCCGCCGTGCTGCTCGCGCTGAGGGCCTCGCCCGACAGCGCCGCTCGCCCGCGAGACCGTGCGAACCGGACGATGCGCGTGGCCTCGAGATCACCGTCGAGCGCGACGGAGCCCTCGAAGAACGCCCGATGACGCACATCGAAGCCCACGAGCTCGCGCGCTCCGGCCCGCGCCCGCACGACGAGGAGCAGCACGACGTCGGCACGGTCACCGAGGCTCGCGAGCAGCGGCACGTCCTCGCGCTCGGTCCCGCCGAGCGAGCGTCGGTCTCGCACGACGGGCGCGATGAGATCGTCACCCGACGCGCCGACGAGCGACGCACGGAGCGCTGCGTCGGACGGCACCACGAGGTGGTCGCGCACCGCAGCCTCGACGCGCTCGGCCATCGCCCGCGCTTCGTCGTTGGGATCGCCGACGAGCACGACGGCCACGCGGATCTCGGAGTCGGCGGGCGTCACGGGCGTGGTGGTCGCGGCCTCGCTGGCGATGGAAGGGGTCGCGGCCACGTCTGGCGTTGCCGCGACCTCGGGGCTCGCCGTCTCGACCTCTGCGCCGGCCGGCGCCGCGCTGGAAGGGACCGCGTCTTGTGCCCGGATCGGCGTCGTGATGAGCACGCCGAGCACGAGGGGCCCGACGCACGAGACGACGAGAGACGGGGCCCGCGAGCGCATCGGGCCTACTTAGCACCGCGATCCGACGCCGCGCCTCCCCAGTCATGCGGGTTGTCGATACCGTCTCCGGTCACCGGCCGCAGGCTCACGCGACGATCACTTCACCACGGCGCCCGCCGCCGGCGATCCCGTTCCGTTCGGATCGTCGGCGACTCGGGCACGGGCGACTCGGTGCAGGCGCGCGTGCGCGACGCCGCGCTCGTCGAAGACGCGATGCGCCCGTTCGACGTCTTCGTGCACGTGGGAGACATGGCGTACGCGTCGGGGTCGACCTCGTAGTTCGACGACAACTTCTTCGCGCCCTACGCGAGCGTGCTGCGGCGCACGCCGGTCTTCCCCGCGATCGGAAACCACGAGGGCACGCTGAGCGACGCGGCGTCACAGACGGGCCCGTACTACGAGGCCTACGTCGTGCCGACCGATGGTCGCGCGGGCGGCGTGCCCAGCGGCACCGAGGCCTACTACGCCTACGACTGGGGCGACGTTCACTTCGTGGTCCTCGACTCGCACGAGAGCCCCCGCGCGGTGGGCGGCGCGATGTTGCGCTGGCTCGACGCGGACCTCGCGTCCACGTCGGCGACGTGGATCGTCTGTTACTTCCATCACCCGCCTTACACCGACGGCACGCACGACTCGGACACGGAGTCGCAGCTCGTCGACATGCGCGAGAACGCGCTGCCGATCCTCGAGGCGCACGGCGTCGATCTCGTGCTCGCGGGACACAGCCACATCTACGAGCGCAGCCATCTCCTTCGCGGGGCCTACGAGACGCCCACGACCACGGCGGGCATCGTCGACCACGGAGACGGACGCATCGAAGGCGATGGCCCCTACCGTAGCTCGTGTTCTTCGCCATCGTCGTGCGTCGACGACGCGCCACATCGCGTCGCGGCAGGTGAGGGCGCTCTGGTAGGCTGCGCGCGTGTCAGTGCGCGCGCGTGACGTCGGTCGAGCCCTCGCCAGCTATGCGTGGACGGGCATCGCGTCGGCAGCGGCCGTCGGTGGCAACGCGATGGGCGGCGATGCCGAGGATCTCAACCGACACTCGCTGCGCTGGGCGCGCGGCCTCGAGCGCCTCTGGAAGCTCGATCTCACGGTCGAAGGGCTCTCGCACTACCGATCGGGCACGCCGACCGTGCTCGTCGCGAACCACCAGAGCTACGTCGACGTGGTCGCGCTCTTCCTCACGGTGCCGGAGATGCCCGTGTTCCTGGCGAAGCGCGAGCTCTCTCGCGTGCCTCTCTTCAGCCGCGCCATGAAGACGCGCGGCGACGTCTTCATCGATCGTCAGAAGCACGACGCCGCAGCGAGCACGATCGATCGCACCGCGCGGATCCTCAAGCCGGGCCACCCGCTGCTCGTCTTCCCCGAAGGAACGCGCGCGCACGAGCCGGTGATCGGCCGCTTCAAGAAGGGCGCGTTCCACCTCGCGAAGCAGGCGCACGCGGCGGTTCAGCCCATCGGGATCCACGGCTCGCTCGAGACGTGGCCGCGCGAGTCGCCCGCTCCGCGTGGAGGACCCGTGCGGATCACGTTCGGTCCGCCGCTCGACGCCGATCGTGTGCAGGAGATGCCGATCGACGAGCTCATCCGACACATGCGCACCGAGGTCGGTCGCCTCGCGGACCTACCGCTCGCACCCGACGCGCAACGCTGACGCTGGATGTGCGCCCTTCCATGGGCGCGCGGGGTCGCCGATGATCGGGGCATGCGCGTCCCCACGACCCCCACGCTCGTCTCGCTCGCGCTCAGCGCGATGATCTTCGTGCCCACGCTCCTCGCGGCTGATGCGGCGCGTGCTGCGACGTACCGCGTCGGCACGAGCGACTCCGCAGACTACCGACAGCTCGACGAGCTCCCCGCTCTCGGGGCGGGCGACCTCGTGCTCGTCGAGGGCAGCACCGACTACGACGGTGGCGTCGTCTTCGACGCCGACTGGGACGGCTCGGTCGCGATGCCGATCGTGATCCGCGGTGTGGTCTCGGACGGAGGCACGCGACCGCGCATCGTCGGAGGCATGAACACGATCGAGCTCCAGGGCGATCACTACGTGCTCGAGAACCTCGACGTCTCGGCGGGCTCGCGGCGCTGCGTGTTCCACCACGCCGACGACATCACGATCCGCGACAGCGTCGTGCACGACTGCCCGCGCCAAGGGATCCTCGGCGCCGACAACGACTCCGGCTCGCTCACGCTCGAGCGCGTCGAGGTGCACAGCTCGGGCGGGGGCACGTTCGATCACCAGATCTACATGGCCACCGACGAGGTCGCGTACCCCGGCTCGGTGTTCCGCATGATCGGCTGCTGGGTGCACGACGCGAACGGCGGCAACAGCGTGAAGTCGCGCGCCGAGCGCAACGAGATCTTCTTCAACTGGATCGAGGGCGGCTACTACCACGAGCTCGAGCTCATCGGCCCCGACCCCTCCGGCGGCATCGACGAAGACGAGGCGCGTGAAGACTCCGACGTGGTCGGCAACGTGTTCGTGAAGCGCGGCATGAACGAGAACTTCGCCGTGGTCCGCTTCGGCGGCGACGGCACCGGGCAGTCGCTCGGCCGCTACCGCTTCGCGTTCAACACCGTCATCGTCGCGCCGCGTGCCACAGCCGCGATCTTCCGCTTGTTCTCCGGACTCGAGAGCGTGGAGATGCACGGCAACGTGTTCGCGATGCGCGGCGGCGGATCTCCGAACCTCCTTCGCGAGGTCGAGGCCGAGTGGGTGCGCGGTCGCCTCGTCGCCGGGACGAACAACTGGGTGCCCACGGGATCGACGAACGTACCTCCCGAGTGGACAGGCACGATCACCGGAAGCGATCCGGGTCTCTTCGAGATCGACGACCTCGCCGCGCTCGACGCGCGTCCGAGCTCGATGGGCAGCCCCGTCGTCGACGTCGGTCTCGCGCCACCACCCGCGTTCACGGCGTCGCCGTTCACGCGTCCGCTCGAGGTCTTCGATCAGTCGCCGACCCACGGCGTGGGCACGACGCCGCGGCCGCTCGTCGGCACCATCGATCTCGGCGCCTACGAGCTCGGCACCGCGCCGCCGCCGAGCGACGCAGGCATGTCACCCGACGCGTTCGTCATGGGCGAAGACGCGGCCGTGCCGCCCGGTGTCGACGGCGGCGTGATCGCGATCGACGCCGCCGTCCCGCCAGGCGTGGACGCAGCCGTTCCCCCAGGCGTGGACGGAGGCCCCATCGTCATGACGAGCGACGCTGGCGCCGTCACGACCGACGCTGCGGGCGCGGGCATCGACGCGGGAACTGCCGCACCGAGCAGCGGATGCGGCTGCCGCGCCAACGCGCGATCGACCACGCCGTCCGTCGCCCTCGTCCTCGCGCTCGGACTGCTCCTCGCGTCGCGACGCGCCGCCGCTCGACGACGCTGAGCACTCGGAAACACGCAGCGAGCGTCCTCATGGTCCTCGCCGCGCTATAGCGTCCTTCGATGAGACCCTTCGCCGCAGCGCTGATGATCGCCGGGATCGTCGCGGGCTGCGATCGCGGAGGAGGTGGGACGCCCGACCTCCCGGACGTGTTCGTGTGCGAGATCCAGCGCGAGGTCTGCGATCGCCGCGACAACGACTGCAACGGCATCGTCGACGACGCGGACGCGCCCGAGTACTGCGAAGGCCTCGACAACGACTGCGATCGACTCATCGACGAGGGCGCCGACTGCGACACGTACCCGATGCCCGCCGGCTTCGTGCTCGGGCCCGACTCGAGCGGTGTGATCGTGCTCGACGACGGCTCGCTCACGCTCGAGCCGCCGCGCGTGGAGCTGCCGCAGCCCGCCGTCTGGATCGCGAACACCGACGAAGGCACGGTGTCGCGCCTCGATCCGACGACCGGCTTCGAGACCGCGCGCTACCCGAGCGTGGACCGCGGCGGGCTCCCGTTCGGCCGCGAGAACCAGCCCTCGCGCACGGCGCTCGATCAGAGGCTCGACGCGTACGTGGCCAACCGCGCGTTCGACACGGTGGCGTCGGTCACCAAGATCGCGGGCTCGCGCGAGCGCTGCGTGGATCGAGACGCCGACGGAGTGATCGAGACGAGCGAGGATCTCGACGGCAACGGCCGCATCTCGCTCGAACCGGTCGATGGAGAGTTCGTGGGCACGGCCGACGAGTGCGTGCTGTGGACCGTCGCCGTGGGCGGCAACGACGCCGTCGCGCGCGCGCTGGCGATCGGCCTCTCGGGCGAAGACGGCGAGCCCGGCGACGTGTGGGTCGGCCTCTACAACGAGCAGGTCGCGCTCGTGCTCTCGCGCGACCTCGGGACCCAGATCGCGTCCGTGCCTCTCGGGCTCGGCCCCTACGGCGCGGTCACCGCGGCCGACGGTCGCGTGTGGTTCACCTCGGGACCTGCGGCCGCGCCGTACATCGTCGCCGTCGACCCCGAGACGTTCAGCGTGACGCGTGTTCCGCTGCCGGAGGTGGTCGAGACGTACGGCATCTCCGTCGACGGACTCGGGCGCGTGATCGTCGCGGGCTCGTGGAACCGCCGCTGGCGCGGCGTCGCTGCGTACGATCCCGTCACCGAGCGATGGTCTCAGAGCGGCACCGTGCAGGCGTCGCCCAACGACTATCCCGTGCGCGGCATCGCCTCGAGCGCGACCTCGATCTGGATGGCGGGGCGCTCGCCCACGGAAGACGGCGCGCTGTTCCAGTTCTCCGTCGCGGACCTCTCGCTGACCGAGACACACATCCTGCCAGGCGCGTTCGATCTCGTCGGCGTGGGCATCGCGTTCGACGGTCGCGTGTGGGGCATCGCGAAGGGCGCCGATCGCGCGTTCCGCCTCGACCCTGCCACGGGCGACGTGGACAGCTTCCGCGTGGGCCACACGCCGTACACATACTCGGACTTCACGGGCTTCGGCCTCAATGGCCTCCTCGGCGCCACGGGCCAGCACCGCGTCGTCATCGAGGGCTGCCGCGCCACGGTGTGGACGGGCCTCACGCTCGAGGTCGACATCCCCGAAGACACGTCGGTGCGCATCAGCGTGCGCGCCGCCGACACGCGCGAGGCGCTCGATCGCGCGACGTGGATCGGACCGTTCGATCCGCCGAGCCCCTCGCTCGCGCTGCCGCCAGGTCCCGTGACCGCGTCTCGCTTCCTCGAGGTCTCGCTGCGCCTCAGCTCGACGACCCCCGGCGTCGTGCCGCGCGTGTTCAGCCTCTCCGCGAGCGGGCGCTGCGACGGCGTGAGCTGATCACCGACGCACTGGCTTCGTCGGCGCTGGCTTCGTCGGCGTGGGCTTCCGCGTCGGCTTCGGCTTGGGCAGGAGCTTGGACTGGAGCTTGGACTGGGGCTTCGCGGTCTCCATGCCCGCCGCTTGGAACGCCGCGACGAGCGCGCTCACGGCGCGCGTCGCGTCGCTCACCGCCTCGGCCCGCGTCATCGAGCCGTCGATCCATCCGCTGATCGCGGCGCGACCCGCCGCCACGATCACCCACAGGTGGTTCGCCGCGCGGCGCGCAGGCGACCCCGTGAACGTCGCGAGCTGCTCCTCCCACGGACCGAGCAGGTGCGAGAGCGCCTCGCGCCCGATCCT
The DNA here is from genome assembly GCA_964502175.1 of uncultured Sandaracinaceae bacterium. Classification (GTDB taxonomy): domain Bacteria; phylum Myxococcota_A; class Polyangia; order Polyangiales; family Sandaracinaceae; genus JAFLCL01. Next base: position 29,367 of record CAZCVE010000006.1, on the reverse strand, counting down.
CGCGACCTCCGGATCCGCGCCGCGCGCGTCGAGCAGCAAGAGCCACGGGCCCGCGCCCTTCTGCTCGATCGCGTCGCAGCACGCCTCGACGAAGGTCGTCGTGATGCTCTCGATCGTGCCGGGCAGCGCGCGGAGGATCGCCCGCTGGAAGCGCTCCGAGATCGCCGCGGTGAACTCGTCGAGGAGCGCTCGGACGACGGCATTCCGCGTCGGAAAGAGACGGTACACGAGCGGACGCGACACACCGGCGCGCTCGGCGAGCGTGGTGATCTCGAGCCGCTCGAGGCCCTCTTCCGTGAGGATGCGCGCGCTCTCGTCGAGCAGCTGTCGCCGCCGTGCCTCGGCCGGCACGCGAGGCGTCGCGGTCGGCGTCGGAGCGGAGCGCTTGGCGCGTGGGATCGCCCGGGGCATCGGTCCGCGAAGGTACCGCAGCCCGCTTCGCACCACGCCGTTTCGCGACGTCACGAACTCTGTTACTGTGTGTAACGTTTACAGCGACACGCTGTCCGGAGACGCGACGACGATGCAGAAGGCGCACTGGGTGGAAGGTCTCGTGATGGTGGCGCTCCTCGGCGCGGGCCTCGCGTGTCCTCATGGGCTGGCGCTCTGGTACGGCGCGCTCGCGGCGTGCTTCGCAGGGATCGCGGGCGGCGTGCTCGCGCTCGAGGCGATCGCCGCGTGGATCTCCGAGCAGCCGGCGCAGCGCCTCCAGGGTCCGCGTCGCAAGCCTCGCCTCGCGCTGCGCGGTGCGCGCGACACGGCGCTCGCCTCGCTCGTCGCCGCATGTTTTCTCGCCTGGCCGGTCTCGCAGATGTGGGCGGGCCAGCCCACGGGCCTCGTGTGGACGGTCGAAGAAGCAGGCGGCTGGCCTGCGCTCGTGGTGGGCAACGTCTTCGCGGTGCTCGTGCTCGACGCGTGGCTCTATTGGAAGCACCGCCTGCTCCACACGCGCGCGTTCTTCGCGTTCCACCGCGCGCACCACGTCTACCGCGACCCCACGTCGCTCTCGTCGTTCGCCGTCGGCCCCGTCGAGTCCGTGCTGACGTTCTGGCCGATCGTGCTCGTCGCGTTCCCGTGGGCACCGCACTATGCGCCCGTCTACTTCGGGCTCGTCGGCGCGTTCGTGCTGCTCAACCTCTACCTCCACTCCGGCGTGAGCTCGCGCCTGGTCGAGGCGACCTTGCCGCGCGTGTTCATCAACACGTCGGCGTTCCACAACCGCCACCACGCCAACGCCGAGGTGAACTTCGGAGAGGCGCTCACGCTGTGGGATCACCTGCTCCGCACCCGCGAGAGCGATCGCCGCGAGCGCGGGCGACCGCGCGCTCCGAGCACCGAGAGCGAAGCGAGCATCGAGCCGACCTGAGCGGCGTCACGGGACGTCGGCCAGCGCGCGCTCCATCGCCTGGGTCTGCGACTCGACGAACGCGCGGCTCACCGCGGCGTGGGGCATGAGGAGGTCGAACGCGTGGAACGCGTCGGGCACGACCACGAGCTCCACGGGCACGCCTGCCGCGGCGAGCCGCTGCGCGTAGTCGACGTTTTCGTCATGAAAGAGGTCGTGCGAGCCGACACCGATCCACGTCGGCGGCAGACCTCGCAGATCCGAGCGGCGTGAAGGCGCCGCGTGATCCGACACGTCCGCAGTGCCGGGCGCGGAACCGAGGTAGTGGGCCCAGCCGATCTCGTTGCTCGCGCGATCCCACACGCGGTGATGCCTTCCGTCGATCTCGCGGAGCACGGTCCTGTCGTCGAGCATCGGGTACGCGAGCATCTGCAGGCGAGGCAGCGGTCGACCTTCGTCGAGGAGACGATGCGACAGGCCCGCTGCGAGACCTGCGCCTGCGCTCTGCCCTGCGAGGATCGACCTCGTGGGGTCGACACCGAGCGCGTCGGCGTCTCGATGAAGGATCTCCCAAGCCGCGATGCAGTCATCGAGCGCCGCGGGGAAGGGATGTCGCGGCGCGAGCCGGTAGTTCACCGAGGCCACGACCGCGCCGAGCCGCTTCGCCAAGCGCGCGCAGACGCGATCGTCTTGTCGCGCATCCCCGAGCACGTAGCCGCCGCCGTGGAGCCACATCACCACCGGACGACGCTGCGCTCCCTCGATCTCGCGGACGATGCGCACCGACGCATGCCCGCCGGGCAAGAGCCGCTCGGCGAGCGTCATGCCGCGCGGCAGCGGCAGAGTGGGCGGCTTCGCGCGAGCGAGAAACCACAACGACCACTCCCGCACGAACCCACGCGGCAACCACAGCGCCGCGGTCGCGAGCTCCGGATGAAAGCGCTTGGTTCGCTCCGCGGGCGTCATCCCCGCAAGTATCGCCGCAGCAGGTGCGGGGCGCTGGACCAGAGCGCTCTCCGCGAAGACGTCCCCAGAGGGATTCGAACCCTCGTAGCCACCGTGAAAGGGTGGAGTCCTGGGCCTCTAGACGATGGGGACTCGAACTGGAAAGAGCTGCCGAGGTCGCTGAGCCGTGAGGGGGTTGAACCCTCGACCGACGGGTTAAAAGCCCGCTGCTCTACCGACTGAGCTAACGGCTCGACGGGCGCCCGCGTCTAGCAAATGGGCGCGACGCGTCAAGGAATCCAGACGCTCGGGCGCGGAGGACCTGACGGCGGGGCCGAGCGTGCGTGCTACACGAAGCCGGCGCGCTGACCAACTGGCGCGCGATGCATCGGGAGACTAGCTACCGGCGCGTGACGATCCCCGACGACATCGACACGCTGATCTTCGACTGCGACGGCACCCTCGTCGACACCATGCCCGTGCACTTCGAGGTGTGGACGGAGGTGCTGAACGACAACGGTCTCGTGCTCAGCGAGGAGCGCTTCTACGCGCTCGCGGGCGTCTCCACCCGCGCCATCGTCGAGCTCCTCGCGAAGGAACAGGACGTTCGCGTGGACGCGCTCGCGGTCTCGCTCGACAAGGATCATCGGTTCCTCGTGCGCGAGTCGCACGGCGCGCCGATCGCGCCCGTCATCGAGATCGCGCGCGCCGAGCAAGGGAAGCGCAAGCTCGCCGTCGCGAGCGGCAACGTGACCGAGGTGGTGCGCCGCACGCTGCGGGGTGTGGGCATCGAGTCGCTCTTCGAGGCCGTGGTGGGCGCCGATCAGGTGACGCGGAGCAAGCCCGCGCCCGACGTGTTCCTCCGCGCGGCGGAGCTGCTCGGTCGCGCGCCTTCGGGCTGCCTCGTCTACGAAGACGGCGATCTCGGCATCGAAGCCGCGCGCGCCGCGGGCATGCGCTGGGTCGACGTGAGGCCGATGATCGCCGAGGATGCCGCGAGCCGTGGCTGATCGACCGCGCATCGCCTTCCTCGCCCACGGCGAGCTGTTCGTCCTCGACGGCGCGGCGCCGCGCAAGATCGAGAGCCGCTTCGCCGATCAGTACAAGGAGCGCGTGCGCTCGATGCAGCGCAAGCACGCGTGGAAGGAAGAGGGACAGAGCGCCCGCTTCCTCCGCGGCGGATCGGCGCTGTGGGGCGACGACAGCGAGCTCGAGGCCGTGCCCGTCGCCTACACGGGCATCGCGCGACGCGGACCGGGGAAGCTCCTCTACGCGATCAGCACCGGCGTCGTGGGCGGCCTGCTCGAGCTCGAGATCGAGAGCGGCGACGAGCGACGTCTCCATCACAGCGCCGACAAGCGGATCGAGCAGATCGCGACGAGCCGAGATCACGACGTGATCGCCTGCACGCTGCGCGGCAAGGGCGGCGTGAGCGCCATCGCGGTCATGTCGAGCGACGGCACCGAGCTCCACTCGGTGACCGATGGGGACGTGATCGATCTCGCGCCGCAGTGGCTCCCCGAGGCTGCGTGCAAGGACGGCCGCAAGCACCAGCTCGTCTATCAGTCGGCGGGCATCGGCCGGAACACCGCGGGTGTGTTCGTCGCGATCGGTCCCGCGTCGATCACGCTGCTCGATGCCGAAGCGGGGCAGTCGCAGGTGGTGCGCGAAGACACGAAGCAGGACTTTCTCCTGCCGCGCATGGACGCGAAGCGGACGCTCCACTGCGTGCGCCACGCGTACGAGGACGCGACCCAGCCGAGCTTCGGCCGCTTCCTCCTCGACGTCGCGCTCTTCCCGCTCCGCCTCGCGATGGCGGTGGTCGGCTACCTGAGCTTCTTCACGCTGCGCTACACCGGCAAGCCGCTGTTCAGCTCGGGTGATGCGCGTCGCCGTGCGGCGGACATCCGACAGATGATGATGTCGGGCAACCTCGCCGCGGCGCGCGAGCAGGCGAGCCGCGACGCCGACAAGGCCGCCGTCGAGGCCGTGCGCGACTGGCAGCTCGTCACGATCACCGAGGCGCGCGAGGAGCGCGTGATCGCCAAGGGCGTGCGCGCGTTCGATCTGCTCGGCGATGGCCGCTGGATCGTGACGGACGGCGCGGCCATCCACCTCGTGGACGCGACAGGCGCCAAGACACTGCTCTGCGAGGACCGGGGCATCACCGAGGTCCTCGCGCTCGACTGATCGCGACGTCCGGCGATGCTCACGCGAGCGAGTGGATGCGCACGCGCGGGCTGCTCGTCTCGCGCGAGACGAACGTCGCGGGGAGCACGAGATCGATCGTCGCGACCGTGATCGCGTTCCGTCGTCCGAGGCTCCCGAGTCGCTCGATCGTGTGCTCGAGGATCGCGCCCGAGAACGGCGCGTACATCACGAACAGATCACCCTCGAGCGCCGCGTCGCGAACGTCGGCGTGCTCGAACGTCACTGACGTGAGCGCGAGGCTCGCGGCGATCTCGCGAGCCCGTGAGACCAAACCCGACTGGACCTCGATGCCGTGCGCGGTCGCTCCCGTGAGCAGGTGCACGACGATCGGCACGCGTCCGAGCCCACTCCCGAGATCGACCACGCGCGCGCCCTCACCAACCGCGCACGCGTCGAGGATCGCGAGCACGTCGTCGACCGCGCACGGCAGGTAGGGCACGCCACCGGGCGGCAGCTCGGGGCCGTCGTCGGGGAGCTCGTCGATGCCGAGCACGCGATCGAGCCACGCATCACGGTCGTCCGCGGAGATCGCGTCGAGCCTCGCGCGGAGCTCGGCGCCGCGGACCTCTCCGCGACGGATCGCGTCGCGGATCTGAGGGGCCTCGGTCATGCGCGACCTCGTCGATCGGCCGGGGCTCGCTCGATCGAAGCGCGGGCTCCGGCTCCGCGCGCGGCTACAACGGGCGCATGTCGACGCGGATCGAGATCGGTGGCCGTCACATCACGTTCACGGAGCAAGGCGCGACTGCCGATCCCGTGCTGCTCATCCACTCGAGCGGCCTCGGCTCGCGACAATGGCGACGGACCGCGGAGGCGCTCGGCGGAAAGCACCGCGTCATCCTGCCTGATCTCGTCGGCTACGGTGAGAGCAGCCCCGTGAGCATCGGCGAGCGGTGTCACTTCGCGATGGATCAGCTCGCGCTCGAGACGCTCGTCGATCGCATGGGCGAGCCCGTGCACGTGGTCGGGCACTCGTACGGTGGCCTGCTCGCGCTGCTCGTCGCGCTGCATCGGCCCGCGCTCGTGCGCTCCGTGATGGTGTACGAGCCCGTGGCCTTCGGAATCCTCCGATCGGAGGAGGATCGCGAGGCACTGGGCACGCTGGCCTCGATCAGCGAGCGCTGGCCGAGCACACCCGAGGAGATCGAGGCGTGGCTCGAGGGCTTCATCGCGTACTGGAACGGTCCAGGCGCGTGGCACGCGCTGCCCGAGCCGATGCGCGCGACGTTCCGCACGACGGCGCCGAAGGTGATCGGCGAGGTGCTCACGCTCGGCGAAGATCGCACGCCCCTCGAGGCGTACTCGACCCTCGCGATGCCGGTGCTCTTGCTCGGTAGCCAGACCTCGACCCTCGCTGCCGATCGTGTGCTCTCGGGTCTCGAGCGGACGATCCCGAACGCTCGCCGCGTGCGGATCGCGGGCGCGGGGCACATGGGCCCCGTGACGCACAGCGCGCAGGTCAACGAGGAGATCGCGCGCTTCCTCGCCGCGTGATCGTACGACTCAGCGGCGCGCCGCCGTCTCTCCCGCGACGGTGAGCGGCTTCTTGCTCTCGCGACGAATGAACTGCATCGCAGCGAGGATCTATCGGCGCATCGGGCTCGCGCGCGACGGCGCTCCGCACCGCGGCGGCCGCGTCGGATCGAAGCAGCCGGTAGAGGAGCTCCTGCATCACGAGCGGCGCGAGGATCTGCCGATCGAGCGGATCGTCCACCGCGCGGACCAGGCGCGTGAGGGCGGACATCACCTCGCGATCGCTGGGCATGACGAACGCCGGCATCGTCTCGTGGTTGCTCGGAGCGCCCGCGTCCGAGAGCGCGACGAGGGCGCGCGCGACCGACTCCGAGCAGAAGCAGACGCTCACGCCGACCTACGGCTCCTCGCGCGTCGCGCCGACGGTCGCGCGCTCGTACTCGGTCTCCTTCGTGATCACGAGCAAGCGGCTCGGATCCGCGCGCAGCGTCGTGCCCTCCACGCGGATGTCCTTCGTGCCCGAGAGCACGACCCCGAGCGTCACGCCGAACGCGGGCGCCTTCGAGAAGGTCGTCGGCTCGCTGAACCGGTAGAAGCGGAGGTTCGGAAGCGGCGTGTCGTGCTGACCATCGCTCGCGAGGCGATCACGCACGAGGTCGCGCAGCGTCGCGTGCTCGGTGCTCGGTGACGGAGGGAAGGGCGGCATCACGTCCTGCGCGCGAGGAGGCATGGCCGCGAGTCTAGGGACCTCGCCCTCGATCGGCGCGCACGCCTGCCCGATCGCAGGATCGAGACGCCGCTGTTCACGCCCGAGAAGCTCGGCATCTCGGAGAAGGAGCTCGCCGCGATGGGCGAGGGCATCCTCTCGCTCGTCCCGCTCAAGCGCATGGGCAAGGCGGAGGAGGTCGCGCACGTGATCACGTTCCTCGCGTCGCAGGGCGCGAGCTTCGTGACGGGCGCGCAGTCCACGGTCGGCGGCGGCATCGAGGCCCAATCAGGGCGACCATCGCACGGCCACGAGACCGAACGTGGCCTGCCGTCCTCGGGTCGGGGTACCCTGGCGCCATGCTCGTCGAGCTCGCGCAGCGCGGGAACTTCCTCATCACGTGGGCCGTGCTCACGGTGCTCGCCTTCGGCATGACGATGCTGATGTCGGGCCTGCTCTTCGCTCGCTACTACTGGCGCCCGACGTTCGAGACGTGGCGCCAGAAGTCGAGCCCGCAGTACCCGAAGCCCGCCATCGTGCGCCGCGAGGTGCTGCAGATGCTGAAGGGCATCTACACGGCGACGTTCTGTCCCGCGGTCGCGCTGCACCTCGTACCGTTCGGCATCTCGCACGCGTACGGCGGCCTCGGCGAGCACGGCGTGGGCTACCTCGTGGCGTCGTTCTTCGTCGTGTGGATCGGCACGGACTTCTACGAGTTCGCCTACCACCGGCTCGGCCACTCGTTCGACTTCTGGTGGTCGCACCACAAGGCGCATCACGTGTTCGCGAACCCCTCGCCGTTCGCGGTGATCGCCGACGATCACGCCGATCAGCTGATCCGCTCGGCGCCGATGCTGGTCCTCCCGCTGATCGTGCCGATCAACATGGACCTCCTGTTCTTCACGTTCGGCGCGTTCTTCTACGGGTACGGCGTGTACCTCCACTGGGGCCACGAGCTCACGTGGCTCGGCGCGCACCAGCCGATCGTGAACACGTCGTTCCAGCACTACGTGCACCACGCGCGCTCGACGATCCGCAAGCCGATGCACACGGGCTTCTTCTTCAAGCTCTGGGACCAGATGGCCGGCTCGCTCTACACCGCGCCGCCCGAAGAGTGTCTCTGCGCCGCGCACTGCGTCGCGCGAGGCGAGCGAACACGCGAGGCGTTCGAGCGCGTAGCGAAGCCCGACTACTCGATCCTCTTCTCCCCGTCCTACTGGTGGCACGGCGAACGCCGAGCCCCCGAAGCCGAACCCGCCGAGTAACTCACCGCCTCCGTCGATTCGTTATCAGCGTTCGGAGGCGCGAGTTCTGGTCGGTATCTTCCCGTCCCTCGCGCGCAAGCTTCTCTGCGGCGGTATCGGCAATCTCACCCGCGTCCCAAGCCTCTCGAAGCTCCTCGGAACCGTGGTCCAGAATTCGTAGGTATCGGTTGACGTGACCTCCGTTCGAAAAGCCGTGGCGGCGCGCGATCGCTGGGCCGGAAAAGCCAGATTTTCGATCGGCGTCGAAGAGCCGCGCCAGTTCCAGTTTCCCCGTGAGACGAACCCGCAGCCGGCCACGCAGCAGCGCGACCTCTGCCTCGAGTTCGGCGATTCGCCGTTGGCAGTCGGTGTGATCGGTCATCTGGGCCTTGTGATGAGTGCTGACTGCTGAGGCAACCGACTCTCAACTTCCGAGCGACTCTCAACGACACGCCGTGCGGCTTGTCACGTCGAAGCGCAGCGTTGGGTCGCGCAGTGAGTCCCTCCCCGCGATCCTGCCGGGCGCTTTCGCGGACGCGTCGACGCGAACCACCGCGCTCGTGTGCTCGTGATGACGCACCAGCGCTCGCACGCACGACAACCCACGCCGTCGTCACGTCCGAGCGCCGCATGCTTGCTGTGATGACGCGTGCGCTCCGCGAAGCGTCCGGCAGGTCCGAGGGGAGTGACTGGCATCGCGACGTACCGGTCCCGACGTAACGCATCGGCCATCGACTCGTCGGTTCGCACTGCCGCGCCGTTGCGCTCGCATCTCCCCTCGATCCTGCCGGGCGCTGTCGCGGATGCCTCGACGCGAGCCACTGCGTCGGTGTGCTCGCGAAGCAGCACGCGCACGCACGACGGCGCCGTCCTCACACCCGAGCGCCGCATGCTTGCTGTGATGACGCGCGCGTTGCGCGAAGCGTCCGACAGGTCCGAGGGGAGCGACTGTCATCGCGACGTTGCAGTCGCGACGTGAGGCATCGGCCATCGGCTCCTCGCTTCGCACAGCCCGGCCCAAGTGCTCGCATCTCCCCTCGATCCTGCCGGGCGCTTTCGCGGGTGCGCCGACGCGAACCACCGCGTCGCTGTGCTCGTGACGACGCAGCAACGCTCGACGCGCGACGGCGCCGTCGTCACATCCGAGCGCCGCATGCTTGCTGTGATGACGCGCGCGCTCCGCGAAGCGTCCGGCAGGTCCGAGGGGAGCGACTGTCCTCGCGATGTAGCGGTCCCGCCGTAACGCGTCGGCCATCGACTCGTCGGTTCGCACTGTCCGGCCTCGGCGCTCGCATCTCCCCTCGATCCTGCCGGGCGCTGTCGCGGGTGCGTCGACGTCAACCACCGCGTCGGTGTGCTCGCGATGAGGCAGCAGCGGCTCGCACGCCGCCGCCGTCACGTCCGAGCGCCGCATGCTTGCTGTGATGACGCGCGCGCTCCGCGAAGCGTCCGGCA
>CAZCVE010000006.1:0-19888 GCA_964502175.1 uncultured Sandaracinaceae bacterium | reverse complement strand
GGTCCGAGGGGAGCGACTGTCCTCGCGACGTTGCAGTCGCGACGTGAGGCATCGGCAATCGACTCGTCTTCGGCGGTCGCGGCACCCGGCCTGGGCTCACGTGCGGACGATTCCGGCGTGCAGGAGACGCCTCGGGGCGGGGGCCGCCTGTCTTGCGTCCGCAGAGAGCATCTTGAGGCGTCGGAGCCCCCACTCTGGGACGAAGAATCGCGTTCTAGGCGCCCAGAATCGCGTTCTGCAGATGCAGAAGCCTCCGCGGCACGCTTGTTGAGTTCTCTGCGCGCGCAGACCCCGAGCGAGCAGGCGCGGAAGGTCAGGGGGCGAGGCAGGTGCCGGGGAGGGCGCCCAGGCCTGCGGCGTCGTGGATGACCGTCGTGAAGTGCGGCGCGATCACGCCCTCGATGAAGTCGAGGCCCAGGCGATCGACGAGCAGCACGCAGCCCATCGCGATCACGACGTGCGCGAGCGGGATGCGGGGCGCGCTCGGGGACTCGTCGATGTGCATCCACAGCGGGAGCACGAGCACGAACGACATCGCGTACACGGTCGTGCCGAAGCTCAACATGAATGGCATGTCGTCGTAACAGAACAGGTGCGTCATGAACGGGTTCGCGTTCAGCACCGTCTCGAAGAACGCCATCGCGAGCGGAGCGACGATCCACGCGAGCGCGGCCATCTTCGGTGCGAGGAAGCGGAACGCCATCATGCAGAGCGCGGCGTACGTCGCGAAGTACGCGATGGTCACCAGGTAGAGGAAGACCGGGTTGCGATCGATCGTCCACGTGACGTGAAAGCCGTAGTGCATGTGGAGCACGTCGAAGAAGAACGGCGTCTGCACGTAGTTGAGGCCGAGCGCGAACAGCACGACCGACACGACCAGCTTCGTGCTCGTGCGCTGCGCGAACGGAGTCGATCGCTCGCTCTCGTGCGGCCACGCCAGCGGGGCGAGCGCGCCCGCCGCGACGACCAGACCGAAGATCAGACAGGGCACGTCTCCCCAGCGCTCCGCGAAACCGCCGAGCATGATCACGCCGGTGATCGCGCCCCAGATCGGGGTGTAGAGCAGCCACAGCCGCTCCACGTGCGCCTTGGCGTCGTTCGCCGCCAGGAGACGACGCATCACGTCGGGCCGAGCTCGCGCTGATAGAAGCGGTTGCAGCCGTGGTGGCCCGTCGCGCCGCGAGCCGCGGGGAGCGCGACGAAGCCGAGCTTCTGGTAGAGCGCCTGCGCCGCGTCCATGCCCGTGAGCGTCTCGAGGTAGCAGCGCTGGTAGCCGAGCCCGCGCGCGGCCTCGAGACATCGCTCGAGCAGCGCACGACCCGCGCCGTGACCTCGCGCGCTCGGCAGGAAGTACATCTTGCGCAGCTCACACGTGCCGTCGTCCGTGCCCGCGAGCGGTGCCACACCGCCGCCACCCACGACGGTGCCCTCGTCGTTCTCGACGACGAAGTACGCGTGTCCCGACGCCGAGTACGCGCGGCTCATGAAGCCGACCTCGGGGTCGTGGACCGCGAAGCCCTCGCCGCCGGCGCCGAACGACGGCATCACCTCGCGGATGATCGCGGCGACGGCGACGTCGTCACGCGGCTCGATCGGTCGAATGCTCAGCTGCGTCATCGAGCGCTCAATCGGTGATGAACACGGTCTCGATGTACCAGTCGACGATGCGCTGACCGAAGAAGAGGAACTCGAGCGCCGCGAGCGCGAGGAAGGGGCCGAAGCGGATGTGCGGGGCGCTCGGCGCGCCCACGTCGGGCCGGTACTCGACGACGAGCTGCAGGCCGTCTTTCTGCTTCTTCACGCGAGCGACGACCTTGCCGGGAAGATCGACGTCGAGGTCGGCCTTCAGCGGTCCCGTGCCGGTGACCTCGATCACGTCGACGTCTTCGTCGCCCTCGACCGTCGCCACGTCGTCGGGTTCCGCGACCTTCTCGGCGTCTGTCGCCACGTCGGCTTCGGCGGCCTTCTCCGTGTCCGCCGGCTTCTCGGCGTCGGAGAGCTTCTCGGCATCCGCCGTCTTCTCGGTGCCCTCCGCCTTCTCGGAGTCGGCGCGCTTCTCGGTGGGCGTCGCGCTCTCGGTGACCGTCGATCCGACGACCGCGGGCTGAACGGGCTGACGCGATCGCCACGCGAGCTGGATGAAGTAGCCGATCGTTCCTTGGAGGCTCGCCGCGGCGATCACGAAGAGCACGCCTTGCCAGCCGAGGAACGTGCCGATGCACATCAAGAGCTTCGCGTCGCCTTCGCCCATGCCGCGCTGCCCCGTCATGCGCTCCCACGCCCACACGGGAACGAGCATCGTGAAGAGGTACGCACACCCGCCACCGATGGCCACCGACGCGATGTCGATGTCCTCACGCACGAGCACGGTCGCGAGACCGAGCGCCGCACCGCCCAGCGAGACCTCGTCGGGGATCTGCATGTGCTCGAGATCGACGAACGTCGCGATCACGAGACCACCGACGAACGTGAAGTACACGAGCGCCTCGATCGACGCGTCGAACAGCGACCGAGAGCCGGGCGAGCCGATCACGAAGCGCTCCGCGACCGCCACGGCGAGGAGCGCGCTCAGCACCTCCACGACGACATAGCGAGGCGTCATCTTCGCGCCGCAGCACGCCGCGCGGCCGCGCTGGAGGAAGTACGCGAAGATCGGGAGGTTCCGCCACGCGGGCACGGGCTTGCCGCACGCAGGGCAATGGCTCGGGGGCGTGACCACGGACATGTCGCGCGGCCAGCGGTAGATCGCGACGTTGAAGAAGCTGCCCCAGAGCGCGCCCCAGACGAACCACATGACGCGAATCAAGACGGGGGAGAGTTCTTCGACCAGCACGCGCGCTCGATGGTAGTAGATGGCTGCCGCGACGAGTACGCCGTTACGGAGCTCCGAACAGCAACGCGCGGACGCGCGGCGCTTCTTCCGCCACGAGGACCCCGTGAGCCAGCCTTCCGACCCGAACGACGAGAAGAACGCCCCCGTGATCGACGCGGAGGTCGTGGACCCCACGCCGACGGCGACGCTCGTGAAGGAGACGCCGCGGGCGCTCGCCCGACCGAGCACCGCAGGAGCGGCGGTGTATGCGGCCGCGGCCGGCGCGGTCTCGGCGGTGCCCATCCCCTTCCTCGACGGAATCCTCGGCGGCATCGCGCGCGGCTCCGCGATGCGGCGCGTCGCCTCGCGTCGCGGCATTCGCTTGTCGCGTGAGGCGCGCAAGGTGCTGAGCCAGGTGAGCCTCTCGCGCTCGACGGGAACGGGCCCCGCGCGCTTCCTTCGCGCCGCGCTGTCGCGTGCGCTCGCCCCCATCCGCATCGCGTCGCGCATGGAAGAGGCGGGCGCGACGTTCCTCGCGGCGCTCGTGTTCGATCACTACCTCGCGAGCTCGTCGCGACGACCAGGCGCGCCGGTCGGCGAGGCCGAGGCGCTGCGCGTGCGCGCGGCGATGGAGCAGGCGTTCGTGGACGGCGGCCTCGAGGCGCTGCGCTCCGTTCCGATGGGCGCGCTCGACACGCTGATCAACGCCGGCAAGGACAGCATGCAGCCCGATCTCGAGGACCGCGGACTCGTCGAGCGCTTCGTCGATCACCTGCTCGATGGCGCCGCGGACGCGCCGAGCGACGTCTTCCAGCGCATGTGCGATCTGTTCGACGCGGCCATGGAGCGCTCGGAGTCGTCGCGATGATCGGGAGCGCACGATGACGGGCGCGTCGCGCGGCGCGCCCGATGGGCGCCGCATCGTCGTCAAGATCGGCTCGCGTTCGCTGGTGTCTGCGACGGATCGATTCCGCACGCTCGCGCAGCAGATCGCCATGCTGGAGAAGGAAGGGCGCTCCGTCGTGATCGTGTCGTCCGGCGCGATCGCGCTCGGTCGTCAGCGCTTGGGGTTCGCGACGCGGCCCAAGGACATGGCGCAGCTCCAGGCCTGCGCTGCCGTGGGCCAGACGCTGCTCATGAACGCGTGGGAAGAGGCGTTCGCGCCGCACGGCAAGCCCGTGGCGCAGCTGCTCCTCACGCACGCCGATCTCGCGGACCGCGAGCGCTACCTCAACGCGCGCGCGGCGCTCGACGCGCTCGTGGAGCTCGGTGCGACGCCGATCATCAACGAGAACGACACGGTCTCCGTGGAGGAGATCAAGTTCGGCGACAACGATCAGCTCGCGGCGATGGTGGCCACGCTGAGCGGCGCCGACCTGCTCGTGCTCCTCACGGACGTGGAGGGTCTGCTCGATCGCGAGAAGAACCGCGTGCCGGTGATCGAGGACATGACCGCCGCGATGAGCCTCGTGAGCACCTCCGAGGGCGACGTGGGCACGGGGGGCATGGGCAGCAAGCTCGACGCGGCGAGGCGCGCCACGCTCCGCGGCATCCCGGCGATGATCGCCGACGCGCGCGATCCCGAGATCCTCGCGCGCATCGTGCGCGGCGACGACGTGGGCACGCTGTTCGTTCCGCAAGGCGGCAAGCTCGCGTCACGCAAGCACTGGATCGCCTACACGCTCCGGCCGCGCGGCACGCTGCTCGTGGACGACGGCGCGAAGAAGGCGCTGCTCGGCGGCGGCCGCAGCCTCTTGCCGGCGGGCGTGATCGGCGTGCGCGGGGACTTCTCGCCGGGCGACTCGGTGGTGATCGCGGACGCGGCCGGCAAGGAGCTGGCGCGAGGCCTCGCGCGCTACAGCACGCGCGACGCGGCTCGGCTCGCGGGCATCGCGACGAAGGACATCGCGTCGATCCTCGGCTTCCACGGCGGCGACGAGATCGTGCACCGCGACGACCTCGTGCTGACCTGAGTCAGTCCCAGCGCACGACGTAGGAGAGCGTCGCGCCCATCTCGATCGAGGTGTTGGTGCCTCCGAGGCCGTACGCCATCATCCACGCGTCGAGCGTGATCCCGCTGATGTCACCGAGCTCGAGGGTGCCGTAGACGCCCGCGCCGAGGCCGAACGACAGCGAGTCTGCGCCGAACGCGCGGTTCTCGATCCAGTCGAACGCGAGGCCGCCCTCGGCATGCACGCCGAGCTCGAGGCTCACGAACGACGAGAGATCCTCGCGCATGTGAACGCGCACCGACGGCATCGCGAGCGCGAGACGGACGTGCGCGCCTTCGATCGACGAGTGCCCCACGCGGCCGCGCATCCGGAGGCCGATCGAGACCCAGTCGCTGACGCGCCCGTAGAAGCCGAGCTCGGGGAGGATGCTGTCGCCGGCGCCGTCTTGGACTCCGAACCCAGCGCCCGCGAGCAGCGAGAAGCGACGCGCACGGCGGCCGACGAAGACGCCTTCCGGGATCGGCTCGTCGAGCGCGCGCGCGCCGATCGCATCGGCGTCGGCGGGAGCAGCGGCGAGACTGGGCTCACGCGTCAGCGACGCCTCTGCCTCGATCGCATCTTGGGCGTGGACCTTCGCCGCGATGCCGGCGATCGCCGAGACCCAGACCCACGTGATCACGAACGTCGTCGTCCTCGTCATCCATCCTCCGCGGTGTTCGTCGGTACGGAGGAGGGCGCTCGGACCTTTCAGCGCACGTTCATGCCGAGTCCTCGGAGGTCGGCGTCGGGCGCGCTTCGGTGCTGGGCCGCAGCTCGCGCGCGAGGCCACCGAGCACGTCGGTGCGCGTGAGGAGCCCGTCGAACGCAGCGCGCGCGACGTCGCTCGACGGAGCGAGGCGCGAGAGGGCGCGAACGATCGCCGCCGGCTCCGCGCCGCGCGGTCGACCGAGTAGCGCGACGACGTCGTCGGCGTATCCGCTCAGCTTCAGCTCGCCGATCACCTCGACGCAGTACGTGCGCGCGTCGTTCCGAAACGCGCCGAACGTCGCTCGGAAGTGGGCATCGCCGCGCGGATCGCCGATGCGGATCAGCGCCGTCGCGGCCGCGGCCTTCACGAGCAGCGGCTTGAGCAGCGCGCCTGCGAGCGCGTCGAGCACGTCGCTCACCTCCGGCGCGTCGAGCTCGCCGCGCGCGCCGACGTCTCCGATCGCCGCCATCGCCTCGAAGCCGCGGTGCCCCACCGCGAGCTTCGCGAGACGCTTCACGCCGCGCCGATCGCCCATCTGCCCGAGCGCGATCGCAGCCTCGTCGGCGACGTCCTCGTCCCGATCCGTGAGGAGGCGTGCGATGCGCGTGCACGCGTCTTCGCTCGGTCCGAGCGTGGTGAGCGACTCGATCGCGCTCTGACGCACGAGCGGATCGTCGTCGCCGAGCGCCACGGAGAGGGCCGCGCGCGCGTCTTCTCCGGCGACCGCGGCGTACGCGGCCACGGCCTGGAAGCGGACGTCCGCGCGCTCGTGGCCGAGCGCCTTGCGGAGTGCCTCGCGCGCCTGCTCGCCGCCGATCTCGCCCGCCGCCATCACCGCCGCCTCGCGCACGGAGCCCTCGGCATCGGCGAAGCGCGCGAGCACGATCTCGATCGCCCGCGCGTCGCCGAGCTTGCCGAGCGATGCGATCGCCATCGTGCGCACGGTCGCGTCTGCGTCGTCACCGAGCTTCACGAGGCCGGTGACCGCGCGATCCCTCGCGCCGGCCACCGACTCGCTCCCGCGCAGATCTCCGAGGCGCTCGGCCGCGAGCGCGCGCATCTTCGGCTCGGCAGCCTCGACGTCGCGCAGCGCGGCTTCGTAGTTGGGTCGGAGCGGAGGAAAGAAGAGCGACACGGCGCGCCGGCTCAGCTGACCTTCACGCCCGGCGTGATGTCCTTGTCGGGCGAGAGCACGCTGAGGCCGCTCGCGTCCTTCACCGCGAGCACCATGCCGTGCGACGTCTTGCCGAACTTCGCGAACGTGCGCGGCGCGAGGTTCGTGACCACGGCGATGCGCTTTCCGACGAGGGCCTCGGGCGCGTAGTGCTCCGCGATGCCCGCGAGGATCGTGCGGGGCTCGGGCTCGGCGATGTCGACCTTCAGCTCGAGGAGCTTGTCCGAGCCCGCCACGCGCTCCGCGCTCTTCACGAGGCCGAGGCGCATGTCGACGGCCGAGAGCTGATCGATCGTGATGAGACCCGTGCCTGCGTCGCTCGTCGTGCTCGTGGTCACCTTCGTCTCCTTCTTCTCGCTCGCCGCCTTCGGGGCCTTCGGCTCGTTCTTCTTCGGTTCGCTCTTCTTCTCGAGGCTCGCGGGCACCGGCGCCCCGAGGCGCAGGTAGAACGCGCGCTGCTGATCGTCGTCCATGCGCGGGAAGAGCGGCGCGCCTGGCTTGGTCTGCGTGCCCGCGACGAGGCCGCCCCACGCGCTCGGCCAGCGATCGAGATCGACCGTCGGCGCGACCGGCGGCAGGCCCAGCTGCGCGCGGAGGTCGTCGCACTTGCTGGGCATCACGGGCCACAGCATCAAGGACAGCCAGCGCAGCGACTCGAGCACCGTGCACGCGACGACCTCGAGCTTCGCGGTCTCGCCCTTCTTCGCGAGCGCCCACGGCTCCGTCTGATCGACGTACTTGTTCGTCACACCGACGAGCTCCCAGATGGCCTCGAGCGCGCGGTGCGGCGCGATGTCGGCGAAGAACTTGGCAGCGTTCTCCGCGGAGCGCTCCGCGGTCGCGATGACGTTCTTCTCGAGCTCGCCGAGGCGATCGCTCGTCACGTGCGGCACGCGTCCGTCGAACGACGTCTTCACGATGCTCGCGACCATGCGGTTCAGGAGGTTCCCGAGGCCGTTGCCGAGATCCCCGTGGTAGCGCGCGAGCAAGCTCGCGTGGCTGAAGTCCGAGTCGGAGCCCAGCGCGACATCCCTCATGAGGTAGTAGCGGAGGGCGTCCTTGCCGATCGCGTCCGCGATGGGCACGGGCGGCAAGAAGTTGCCCGCGCTCTTGCTCATCTTCGCGTTGTTCACGGTCATCCAGCCGTGCGCGAAGACCTCCGTGGGCAGCGGAAGCCCCGCGCTCATCAGGAACGCCGGCCAGAAGATGCAGTGGAAGCGCGTGATCTCTTTGCCGATGAGGTGAACGGCCTCGCCGCCCGGCTCCCAGTGCTGCTTGAAGAGAGCACCGTCGAAGCCACCGAGCGCGCTGATGTAGTTCGTGAGCGCGTCGAACCACACGTACACGACGTGATCGGGCGCGCCGGGAACGGGCAGGCCCCAGCGGAACGTCGTGCGCGAGATGTTGAGGTCCTCGAGGCCCTGCTTCACGAAGGCCTTCACCTCGTTGAACTTGCCCTCGGGCCGCACGAAGTCGGGGTGCGCCTCGTAGTACGCGAGGAGCTTGTCCGTGTAGTTCGAGAGCCTGAAGAAGTAGCCCGGCTCCTTCACCCACTCGACGGGGTTGCCGGTCTCCTTGACCTTGCCGTTCTCGATGTCCTTCTCGGTGAAGAAGGCCTCGTCGATCACCGAGTACCAGCCCTCGTAGTGGCCGAGGTAGATGTCGCCGCTCGCGAGGCACCGCTTCCACAGATCTTCGACGACGACCGCATGTCGGGCCTCGGTCGTGCGGATGAAGTCATCGGGCTCGCAGCCGATCGCTGCCCACGCCTCGTGGAAGCTGGGGATCAAGCGATCGACGAACGCCTGCGGATCGAGGCCCTCGGACTGCGCCTTGCGCTCGATCTTCTGACCGTGCTCGTCGGTGCCCGTGAGGAAGCGGGTGGGGCGTCCGCGCATGCGGTGGAATCGCGCGAGCAGATCGGCGGCGATCGTCGTGTACGCGTGCCCGATGTGGGGCTCACCGTTCACGTAGTAGATGGGCGTGGTGATGTAGTACGGCCGCATGGGGGCGCGGAGAGTACCCCGACCCCGAGCCCATGCCCGTTCCGAGGTGCGACGCTCCGAGACCCATCGACGCGGCACGCCCGACGATCGGACGGAGGTCGCGTGATAGGTTGAGCGGATGGCCGACCTGGTCGCCGAGCTCGAAGGCATCGCGGCCGCGCTCGCGAACGCGCAGGTGGAGTTCGCGGTCTGCGGCGGGCTCGCAGTGGCGATTCACGGACACGTCCGCGCCACACGCGACATCGATCTGCTCCTGCTCACGACCTCGGCGTCGGAGGCGCTCCGGGTCCTCGCAGGCATCGGGTTCGATCTGCCGGCTCTTCCCATGACCTTCGGCGCGGGAACTCACGCGGAACGACGTGTTCAGCGGGTCTCGAAGGCGGGCGACAAGGAGCTCGTCACGGTCGACCTGATCTTCGTCGAGCCCACGTTCCCCGAGGTGTGGCGCGGTCGTCAGAATTTCGAGCGAGGGTCGATCACACTGCCCGTCGTCTCGCGTGCCGGTCTCATCGCCATGAAGCGCATCGCCGGACGCCCGCAGGACCTGGCGGACATCGCTGCGTTGGAGGGCCTCGATGAGCGTTCGTGACGATCCGGAGCTGACCGACGAGGTCGTCTTCGAGCGGCTCGAACGCCTGCGCGAGCTGCTGCGTTTGACCGACTATCTGCGTGAGTTCCGCCCCGTGGAAAGACGAGAGAGCGATCAGGCTGCCGGTGAGTCCGCGCCGGGCGAGGACCGCCGGTAGCGGCGGATCCGGTATCGTCCACGCGTGCTGCGGACTCTCTCGCCTCGTGCGCTCCCCCTCGCGCTGCTCGCGCTGAGCGGGTGCGCCTCCACGCTGCGCGCCGGGCGGCCGGATCCGATCCCCGACGAGTCGTTCCTCGTGTCGGAGACGGCGAGCGATCGCTGCATGCACGGCGTGCCGGGACCGAACAGCCCGTACCGCGAGCCGCTGCCCGGCGCCGAGGAGGATCCCGCGCGCCGCGCGTACGTGGAGGCGCTCGATCCGACGGTCCGTCGCACGGCGGTCGCCGCCGGGCTCGAGCCGCTCCTGGCGCACGTGCTCGAGGTGCGCGCCCGCGGCGCCGATCCGCACGACCCGGCGCTGCTCTCGATGCACCTCGAGCTCGCGCAGCGCATCGCGTCCCTCGAGACGCAGCTCACAGCGATCGAGTTCGAGTGCGACTGCGTGCGCAACCTCCTCTACGTGGAGCTCGGCGAGTACGAAGAGAGCGAGACCGATCGACAGCTCGCCTACACGATCGTCTCGCTCGTCGTGGGCGCTGCCACCAGCCTCACCGCGGCCGTCTGGGATCTCGCGAACTCGTCGACCACCACGCCGGTGGCAGAGGAGGCGCCGCTGGTGATCGGCATCGGCGGCGCGCTCGCGGGCACGGGCCTCGGCGCGGCCGTCCTCGTGAGGCAGCCGCGCGAGGTCACGTACGTCCACGAGCACAACCTCCTCGAGCCCGTGCTCGACGGCCAGGACCCCGATCTCCTCTACCCGACGTTCGTGTTCCGCATGCTCACGATGCCCTCGGTCGGCGGCGGCCCTTCGCCTCGCGATCGGTTGGTCGCGACGTGGGAGGACGAGCTCGGCGAAGCGGTGTCGCGGGATCGGCGGCCGCTCGCGTCCGAGATCGTGTTCCGCGACGGCGGCGTCTACGACCCGAGTCTCCTCTCGGCGCACCAGAGCATGCTCCAGGAGCTGGGCGCGGAGCTCGACGCGATGGCGCGCGACATCGATCTGCTCGCTCGCGCGGTCGCGCTGGCCCTCGAGATGGATTTCGACGCGACGGACGACGACTGAAGCATCGGCCCGCGCGTGAACGCGAATGGACGGGTGAGCGCCGGTGCTATACCCGCCGCGCACCTCGACCCCGGTCGAGGCACGGAGGACACAGATGACCGAGCCCACGCTGACCCAGGTCGACCCCGAGATCGCATCGCTGATCCAGAAGGAGGAGCAGCGTCAGCTCGACGTCATCCGCCTCATCGCGAGCGAGAACTACGCGTCGCGCGCCGTGACCGAGGCCGCAGCGAGCGTGCTCAACAACAAGTACTCCGAGGGCTACCCGGGCAAGCGCTACTACCAGGGCCAGGCGAACATCGACGCGATCGAGTCGCTCTGCATCGCGCGCATCAAGCAGCTGTTCGGCGTGGAGCACGCGAACGTGCAGCCGTACTCGGGGTCGCCCGCGAACCTCGCGGTGCACTACGCGCTCCTTCGTCCGGGCGACAAGACCGTGGGCCTCGGGCTGCCTGCGGGCGGTCACCTCACGCACGGCTGGAAGGTCTCGATCACGGGCGACTTCTTCTCCGCGCAGCAGTACGGCGTTCGCGAGAGCGATCACCGCATCGACATGGATCAGGTGGCCGCGCTCGCGCGTGAGCACAAGCCCAAGCTGATCTGGTGCGGCACCACGGCGTACCCGCGCACGATCGACTTCGCCGCGTTCGCGGAGATCGCGCGTGAGGTCGGCGCCGTGCTCGCGGCCGACATCGCGCACATCTCGGGCCTCGTCGCCGGCGGCGCGCACCCGAGCCCCGTGGGCTTCGCGGACATCATCACGTCGACGACGCACAAGACGCTGCGCGGCCCGCGCGGCGGCATGATCCTCACCACCGCCAAGCACGCAGCGGCGATCGACAAGGCCGTGTTCCCGGGCCTCCAGGGCGGCCCGCACAACAGCGCGATCGCAGGCCTCGCGGTCGCGGCGCACGAAGCGCTCCAGCCGAGCTTCAAGGTCTACGCGAAGCAGATCGTCGACAACGCGAAGGCGCTGGCCGAGGCGCTGCTCTCGCGCGACGTGACGCTCGTGACGGGCGGCACCGACAACCACCTGATCCTCGCGGACCTCACGAGCAAGAACGTGAGCGGCAAGAAGGCCGCGATCGCGCTCGAGGCGGCGGGCATCGTCTGCAACTACAACTCGGTGCCGTTCGACAAGCGCAAGCCGTTCGATCCGAGCGGCATCCGCATCGGCACTCCGTCGATCACGAGCCGCGGCATGAAGGAAGCGGACATGAAGACGATCGGCCACTGGATGGCCGACGTGATCGAGGCGCCCGAGGACACGAAGGTGCACGAGCGCGTGAAGAACGAGCTCCTCGCGCTCACCGCGCAGTACCCCGCTCCCGGCATCGCGCGCTGAGCCGACGAGCGCGTGCCGACGCCGACGAACGTCGCGGAGGAGGGTCTCGCCATCGAGATCCTCCTCACGCGTCCGGCGCTGGACGCGGACGTCGCCACGGCACGCGACCTCCTCGAGGAGTGGCTCGACCGCTACGACGACAGCGGCCACGGCAACTGCGGCGTGGGCGGCGACGTGGGCTCACGGACGCTGCGCCTCTGGTGTGATCCCGATCAGATCGCGGCGTCGGGCTCTTCGAACGCGTCGGGATCGTCGACGTGCGCGTCGGGCATCGGCGGGGTGAACGCGTCGACCGGCGGAGTGAACGCGTCCGGCATGCCCGGGGTGAAGGCGTCGGGCATCGGTGGGGTGAACGCGTCGGGCTCGGGGGCCCAGGCGTCGGGCGCCCAGGCGTCCGTGCCCGGCGGGACGTAGGCATCGATCGGCTCGACGAAGGCGTCGACGCCCTCGATGAACGCGTCGGGCTCGAGGGGCGCGTCCACGGGGCCCGCGTCCATGGGCATCACGGGGACCATGCCCATGCCGAAGCCCGTCCGATCGGTGGAGCAGACGCCCATGTTGCAGAGCAGGCCCGGTCCACACTCGGCGGTGCGTGTGCATCGTGCGCCTGCCGCGAGGCCACCCTGGACGCCGACACACCCGGCGAACACCGGGGCAGCGAGGGCGAGGACCAACGCGAGGCGGGATCGCATGCCTCCAGAATAACGAAAGTCGCGAGGCGACCCAAGGTGATCGACAGTGGGCAAGTCGGAGCGCCGTCGACGCATGTCTCGGGATGCCGTTGACACTCTGAAAAACGGGCTGTTAGCCTCCCGGACGATCGGGAGCCGCCCGTCCTTCCGGCGCAACCCGTGTGGAGTCGAGACACGATGGCTGAGCAGAAAGAATCGTCGGTCCTCTTCAACCTCCGCGAGCTGATGAATCTCGAGGAGGATCGGGTCAAAGACGAGGCCGACAAGAAGCAAAAGGCTGAAGACGACGCGCGGATGGCCAAAGAGGCCGACGCGAGCAAGCGGCGTCAGGCCGAAGAGGCCCGCGTTCGCGCGGAAGAAGAGTCGCGTCAGGCCGACGAGCGTCGCAAGCGCGACGAAGAGGCCGCGCGCATCCGCGTGAAGGAAGAAGCGGAGCTTCGAGTTCGACTCGAGGCCGAGCAGAAGGCCCGCGCGGCGGAGCAGGATCGCCTCCTCGCCCACGAACAAGAGGTGAAGCGCATCGAGGCCACGCGCCGAAAGGGCGTCCACCCGGCGTTCTTCGTCGTCGGCATCATCGCGGTCCTCGCGGCCGGCGGTGGCGTGTACTTCGGCGTGATCAAGCCGCGTCAGGAAGCGGCCGAGATGCAGGCGCGCCTCCAGCAGCAGGCGGCCGAGCGCGCGTCGCAGGAAGCCGAGCAGCAGCGTCAGGCGCTCGCGGCGCAGCAGGCCCAGCAGGCCCAGCTGCAGCAGCAGCTCGCGGACATGGAGCGCCGCGCCACGGAGCTCGCCGCGTCGGGCGACACGGCAGGCGCCGAGGCCGCGCGCGCGGAGGTCGAGCAGACGCGCCGCCGCGTGGTGCGTCGACCGGCCGGTGGCGGCGGTGGTGGTGGTGGCGCAGCGGCCGCGATGGGCGGCGGAGGCTCGCGATCGGACGACGACGATCCGTTGGGCGGCCTCGACTTCTGAGATCTCTCAGAAGCTGAGCCCGAGTGCTGAACGCTCGCTCGTCCTTCGGGAAGAGCGGGCGTTTTGCTTTGGCTCGCATCGCGGACCCACCTGGCCCGCGCTCGATCTTGGCGCTTGCTCGCTGCGGCGGCGCATCCACAATCGCGCGCCATGTCGATCTCGGCGCGCGATCGTCTCGTCTTCCCGCTCGATGTGAAGGATCTCGCGGAGGCCCGCGGCTGGATCGAGCGCCTCGCGGGCCACGTCGGTGTCTTCAAGGTCGGGCTCGAGCTGTTCGTCTCGGCGGGGCCCGATGCGGTGGCGGCGGTGCACGATCGCGGCGCGCGCTGCTTCCTCGATCTCAAGCTGCACGACATCCCCGCGACCATGGCGGGCGCCACCGAGCGAGCGGTCGCGAGCGGGGTCGCGTTCCTCACCGTGCATGCGTCGGCCGGTCCGCGTGCGCTCCGCGGGGTGGCCGAGATCGCCAAGGACACCCAGACGCGGATCCTCGCGGTCACGATCCTCACGTCGTTCGACGCCGAAGAGCTCGCGACGATCGGGCTCGACGCGCCCTCGTCGGCCGCGGCGCGGCTCGCGCGCATGTCGGCCGAGGCAGGCGTGCGCGGGCTCGTGTGCTCGCCCGAAGAGGCCAGCGCGCTCAAGAAGATCGTCGGTCCCGAAGGCCTGCTGATGGTGCCCGGCGTGCGGCCGGCGGGGAGCGACCGCGGTGATCAGCGCCGCGTGGCCACGCCCGGCAGCGCGATCGCGAGCGGCGCGGACTACCTCGTGGTCGGGCGTCCGATCCGCGAGGCGAGCGACCCGCAGGGAGCAGCGGCCGCGATCGTCGACGAGATCAGCGCCGCGCTCGAGGTGCGATCGTGAAGCGGCTCTTGCTCGGTCCGCACGCCGTGCTCGAGGCGATCCGCGGTCGACCTGGGCAGGTGACCGTCGTGATCGTGGCGACGAGCGCCGAGCGAGGACACAAGGCGGCGCTCGACGAGATCCGCGCGCGCGGCGTGCGCATCGATGGACGACCCAACGAAGAGCTCGACGCGATCGCGGCGGGCGGACGTCATCAAGGCATGCTCGCGCTCGCCGGCGAGTACCCCTACGTCGGCTGGGACGCGGTGCTGGATCTGCCGGACGACGCGCTGATCGTCGCGCTCGACGAGGTCACCGATCCCCACAATTTCGGGGCGATCGTGCGTTCGGCGGTGGCCTTCGGGGCTGACGCGATCGTGACGCTCAAGGATCGCGCGGCGCCCGTGACCCCCGTGGTCGTGCGCGCGTCGGCGGGCGCGACCGAGCACGCGAAGATCGTGCGCGTCACGAACCTCGCGCGCTCGCTCGACGCGCTGCGTGAGACGGGACGTCAGGTCGTGGGGCTCGCGGCCGAGGGTGACGTGTCGATCACCGAGCTGCCGGCCGCCGATCGCGGGCGCGTCATCGTCGTGGGCTCCGAAGGCCACGGCCTGCGTCCGCTCGTGCGCAAGCAGTGCGACGTGCTCGCGCGCATCCCGATGCCGGGCGTGATCGCATCACTCAACGCGTCGGTGGCGGCAGGCATCGCGCTCTACGCCGCGTCGATCCAGCGCTGACGTCGTCGGGCGAGGCGGGTCAGGCGCGGAGGAGCGCGACGAGCTCGCGCATCGTCGGCGCGAGCTCCTGATGGAGCACCACGCTCGCCTCGTCGTCGAGCTCGGTCGACTCGCGGTTCACGATCGCGATCGGCACCTTTCGCTCCGAGGCGTACGGCACGAGCTCCGAGACCGGCGCCACCTCGAGCGAGGTGCCCAGCACGATCAGCAGGTCGGCGCGCGCGAGGTCTTCGGTGGCGTCTTCGAAGACGCCGCCGAGCGGCTCGCCGAAGAGGACCACGTCGGGTCGGAGGAGCCCCGCGCACACGCGACAGCGAGGCGCGCGCCGGGCGATCGAGAACGCGCGCGACGACGGCTCGCGCACGCCGCACTCGAGGCAGCGCACCGTGCGGAACGTGCCGTGGACCTCGTGCACGTTCTTCGATCCTGCGGCCTGGTGCAGCCCGTCGATGTTCTGCGTGATCACCGCGCGCACGAAGCCTCGCGCCTCGAGCTGCGCGACGACCTCGTGCGTCACGTTGGGCTTCACGTCCGCGAGGCCGCCGAGGTGCACGCGCCAGAAGTCGTAGAACGCGATCGGATCCGCGAGGAAGCCGCGCTGCGTGGCGAAGCGCATCGGATCCGCATCGCGCCAGAGGCCGAGCCGCGAGCGAAAGTCGGGGATGCCGGAGTCCGTCGAGACGCCCGCGCCCGTGAGCACGACGCCGCTGCGCGCGGTGCGGACCAAGCGCGCGAGCTCGCTCGTCGAGGCGCTCGTCGTCACGTCGGGGTCCTGGTCACGACCGGGCCCTGATCATCGCGCGGCTCACTGCGGCGCCGCGGTCGGCGCGACCTCTTCGGGAGGCGCCGCGACCGGCGCCACCGCGGCCGGTGCGGCGAAGCTCTCGCGGAGGAACGAGACGAGGTGCTCGGTGATGTCGCCGTGCTCGCCGAGCATCGCGAGGCCGTGGGCGGAACCGTCGACGAACTCGGTTCGCCCGTGCGTGATGCGCGCGAGCGCCTCGGCCGTCTCGACCGAGTCGGTCTCCTCGCGCGAGGCCACGCCGAGGTACGCGCGCGGGCCCAGGTCCACGGCGACGAGGATGCTGTCGACGCCGCGGTACGCACGACCTGGCGAGAGCGTCGCGATCACGTCGAGCGTTCGATCGTTCGCCGCAGCGCGCACGACGGCGGTCGCGCCGATGCTCGACCCGACCACGGCGACCCGCGACGGATGCACGGGGCCATCGGGGCTGCGCAGCCACTCCACGGCGGCGACGACGTCGTTCGCGGTCGCGCTCCACGCCTCGGCGTCGAAGTCTCCGTACGAGACCGCAGATCCAGCGAGGCGCTGGGTGCTCGCGCCGTGACCGCGCAGATCGATCGCGAGCACGGTGAGCGCGGGCGCGACACGCAGCGCCTCGATCACCATGGCCCACTGCGCGCGCGTGGCGCCGAGCTCGTGCACCAGCACCACGGCAGGCGCGTTCGCATCCGGCGCGGGGTAGAGCGTGGCGCCGATGAGGACGTGATCGATCGTCTCGATCTCGACGTCGCGCGACGCGGGCAGCGGGGCGGCCTCGGGCTCCTGACGTTCCGTCGGCGTGGGCGGCGCGGGGCGGCGCTCTTCGGTGGTGGGCTCGCTGGACGGCTCGGTGGCGGGGTCGGCGCTCGGCTCGCGGCGCTCGCAGCCCAGGGACACAGAAGCGAGCGTGAGCGCGGACGCGACGAGGAGGGCAGGGCGACGCATGGCGCGCGAGCGTACCGAAACGTCGAGGGGCGAGCACGTCGGTCACATCGCGGAGGCTCGCGGCCACGGGGGGACATGCCTGCACTCATCCGCTCCAGCGCGAGCCCCTGGACGTCTGCGATCGCGGTCGCGGGCCTCGCCGCCGTCACGATCGCAGGAGCGCTCCTTCTTCCTTCGCGTTCCTCGGCGCAGGCGGGCGCCCCCGAGGTCGTCACGAGCACGGGTGGGCCCGTGGTGATCGACGCGCGCTGGATCGAAGGCACCCCTCGTCGCGCGGAGGTCGATCTCGTGCGCGGCGCGACCCGCGTTCGCGCCTTCGAGGGACGCACGGTGCGCACGGCGGCGGCATCGCTCGGTGACGTCGTCGCGGTCGGCTACTACCACGGAGGTCCCGAGCCTCTCGCGGGCGTGGTGATCATCGATCTCGCGAGCGGACGGCGCACGGACACGCTTCTCCCGGTGTCGGGCGCGCGCAGCCCGCAGCGACCGGCGGGCCTCGTGATCGCGAGCGAAGCGGGCGGCTTCGCGGTCGTGATGCAGGAGCAGCAGTCCGACACGAGAGCCGACGTGCACACCGTGTTCGGGCGCATCGCGCTCGACGGCACGTGGCGCGAGGCGCCGCACGACGTGGCGATCCCATGGGGGATGGCGGCGCTCACTGCAGCGCCGGGCGGCACCTACGAGCTGGCGGTCCTCTTCGGCGGCTTCGACGCGTCGCAGTCGGGTCTCGCGCGCATCTGCATCGTGTCGCTGCGCGAGAACGGACAGCCCACGGAGCATCCGTGGTGGGCGAGCGCGAGCGTCGCGCTGACCGACGTGCGATTGCGCGCCGGCGCCGCAGGGATCGACCTCTTCTATCGAAACGTGGAGGGCGAGATCGTCCACCACGCGTTCGCGCACGACGGCGGCTGGGGACAAGAGCCGCCCGCGGGCCGAGTCGTGGCTCGCGTGACGCCCGCGCAAGCGTTCTTCGTCGTCGCGCGCGATGGCGCCGAGACGGCGATCGCGTTCGATCCCTGAAAGCGCGGCGTGTAGAGTCGCGGCCATGTCGCGGCGCGCAGCGGCCCTCGTCGTCGGGAACGAGATCCTCACGGGCAAGGTGGTGGAGGCCAACGTGCCTCTGCTCGCGCGCATGCTCTTCGAGCTCGGCATCTCGCTCGAGCGCGTGGTGATCTGCCGCGATCACGAGGACACGATCGTCCGCGAGCTCGACCTGCTGCGGAGCTCACACGACGTGGTGTTCACGAGCGGCGGAGTCGGCCCCACGCACGACGATGTGACGATCCCCGCGGTCGCGAGGGCGTTCGGCGTGGCCATCCGACGCGACGAAGATCTCGCGCGGCGCATCCGCGATCACTTCGGCGCGCGCACGACCGAGGGACACCTGCGCATGGCCGACGTGCCCACGGGCGGGACGCTCCTCGCGAGCGACCGCGTGCACTGGCCGGTGCTCGTCATGGAGAACGTCTACGTGCTGCCCGGCGTGCCAGAGATCTTCGCGCGCAAGCTCGAGCTCGTGCGCGAGCGACTCGGGCACGGCGCGCCGTACCTCAGCGCGGCGATCTACACGCGCTGCGACGAGGGCACGATCGCCGCGCTGCTCGCGCGCATCGAGACGGAGCACCGCGTGCTGGTGGGGAGCTACCCGCGCTTCGACGAGAGCGATCACAGCGTGAAGGTGACGTTCGACGGGACCGATCCCGTGCTCATCGACGCGGCGGTCGACGCCTGCCTCGCCGAGATCGACCCCGGGCTCGTCGTGCGCGTCGAGCGCGCGCGCTGAGCTCCAGCGACCGATCGATCTCGGCGATCCGACGCGCACGAATTTGCCGTGCTCGCGCGGGCTCGGGCATACGCGAGAGATGCGCGCCTCGTCCGTCCAGAGCTCCGTCAGCGTGGGTTTGGGTTGGCTTCGATCGATCTTGATGCTCGCGCGCGCGCAGGCGTCGGGCGCGCTGTCGCTCGAGGCGCACGGGCGGTGCGCGACGATCCAACTCGCGCGAGGTGAGGTCGTGGGCTTCGAGGGAGAGCTCGGGCCGCGCATCGGCGAGCTCCTCGGCGTGACGCGCGCGAACGACACGACCGCCACCGTCGAGCGCTTCGGCGCGGCCGTCGTGGCCGCCGGTCGCGTGAGCCGGAACGATCTCGCGTGGGCGCTGAGACGACAGCTTCGTCTGCGCGCGCGCGAGCTCGCGCGCTGGGGCGAGGTGGAGACGCGCTGGACGGCGGCGCCTCACCTGCCCGCGCCGTTCACCGACCCGATGAGCGCGGCGGATCTGGTGGCCGAGGTGCTGCGCGCGTACGCCGAGTCGCTCCCGAGCGAGACGTTGCCGCACGCCGCCTGCATCGTGTCGAGCGCGCTCGGAATGCACTGGGTCGAGCGCGCGGCGTTGTTCCCACACGAGCTCGCAGCGACCCGCGGTGTCGTGCGTTCCTCGCCGGGCGCCCGCTTCGCGATCGCGCTCGCGGCCGCGGGGCTCACGGATGTGCCCGTCGAGCCCGAGGTCCGGCTGCTCACGCGGCTTCACGCGCGTGTGCGCAACGAGGGCGCCCGTGCGGTGCTCGGCCCCGCCACGGATGCCGACGCGCGACGACGTGCGCTTCGTCGCGTCGCGGGCAGCGTTCATCCCGATCGGTTCACGAGTGATCCGCGCCTCGGCCGGATCTCGCACGAGCTCGTGACCGCGCTCTCGACCGTCTGATCGCAGAGGGCGATCAGGTTGCTGTCGGCGTGCGCGCGATGCGTACCGTACCCAGCGTGGTGGGAAACATCCCGAACCCACTCGAGTCGTTCGCAATCGGCATGCGTGCCTCCTTGCGTGTGTCGGACACACGGGTGGAGGCACGGTTCCGATCAGAGATCGCTGGCGTCGAATCGGTGCTGTAAGGAGATCAGTTGCCGGCGGCCGGCGCCCACCAAGGATTCTCTTCTTCGGCGGGCGGTTGCGCCGGCGGGGTCGGCTGTGCAGGGGGCTGTGCAGGCGGCGCTGCGGGCGGCTGTGCAGGCGGCTGGGCCGGCGGGGTGGGCTGCGCGGGCGGCTGCGCGGCGGGCGGAGTCGCGGGAGGCTGCGCG
>CAZCVE010000005.1:184732-256118 GCA_964502175.1 uncultured Sandaracinaceae bacterium | reverse complement strand
CGCGTCGACGACGAGGTTCACGCGTGAAGGCAGACCGCGCGCGTTGTACTCGAGCCCGCCGCCGATCTCGGGGGCCGTGCCATCGAAGTCTGGGTCCGTCGGCAGCGTCATCGCGATGGGCCGTCCGCCGAGGTCTGGGCCGCCTCGACCGTTCGTCCCCTGGGTCCGTGCTTGGTCCACGACCTCCTGACTGTCGCGCCGACCGTGGGGCGATGTCGAGCGCCGGCGCGCCATCGAGGTCGAGCTCGGAACGCCAGCGCTCGGCGTTCCTGCATCGACGTCGACCCAGAAACGCCGACCCTCGGGGTTCTCGTGTCGACCGAGCCCCCGAGGTGCGAAGGGTTCGCGATCTGGAGTCGACCGAGCCTCCGGAACGCCGACCCTCCAGGTTTCGGAGTCGACGTCGACTCAGAAAGCCGAAGGCTTGAGGTTTCGGCATCGACGTCGATTCGGAAAACCGAAGGGTTGGCGTTTCCACGTCGACGTCGATTCCGGACCGCCGAGGCTGTCCGCCCGGTGCATCGACGGCGGCCCGAGCACGGGAACCTCGGCGTTTCTGGGGTCGCGCGAGGTTCGTGATCTTTTTCGTTTCGAGCACGCAACTCGCGAAACGACCCGCCGACAAGGGGGCGCGTGGACGGTCACGAAGACCGACCGCGCTCCCGGCCCGCGGTGGGACGGGGTTCCGTTTCCGCTCTCGAAAGTACTGCCATGACCAACAAGGACACCACGCAGACCATCACGGTCTACACGAGCCCGACCCGCTTCTCCGCGCGCCACTGCCACGCGCTCGCGACCGAGCTCCAGAACTGTGCGCCCGCCGACATCACGGCCACCGAGCGTGAAGCGCTCGATGGCGTCGTGCTCCGCGCGGACGAGGTCGTGGAGCTGATGAAGCTCCGCGAGCGCACGTCACCGCCTGCCACCAAGACGCCGCGCTTCGCCCTCGCGGGCGCTTGGTCCGGCCTCCATGACGGGTTGAACGCGCTCCGTGCGATCCCCTCCCACGTCAGCGCCGTCGGCGCTGCCGCCGGACAGCTGGCCGAGTCGCTCTTCCCGCAGGGCGTCGCGTTCGTGCAGAGCGACGCGCGGGCGCTCTGGGGACACTCGACGATGATGCTCGAGCGCATCGACGAAGAGTCGCTCGCGGCGCGCATCGATGCCCTCGTGAACCCCGCGATGCTCGCGTCCGTGCGCCATGCGCACGCCGCGCTCGCGGAGGCGACGCGCCTCTCTCCCGGTGCGGCCGCCATCCCCTCGACGCGGGGCCTGGCCGAGACGATCGGTCGCTTCGCGTTCGCCGTGAGCGCGTACGCACGCGCGTGCTCGCTGAAGGTCGACGCGTTCACTCCGTCGACGGTCGCGCGCTTCGTCTCGGCGATGGCGCCCATCGACACGTACCGCGTCACCCGCGACGGCGACGACGAGCTGGATCCGGTCCAGCCCGTCGTGATCGACACGCCGCCGAGCCCCGGTGGGCCGACGCCGCCGCCGTTCTGAAGCTCGCGGTGGCCTGGCCCTCACCCTTCCCCTCTCCCGCATGCGGGAGAGGGAACTGGTGTGGCTCACGTCCCATCCCTTCTCATTCGACCCGAAAGACATCCGCCATGACCGCCAAGACCCACGACACCCTTCACCTGGGTGAGCGTCGAACCGTCGACGGACGCGACGACCTCGGACGGTTCGAGCTCCCGACCGAGCACCTCCTCACGCACGGCGTCATCGTCGGCATGACGGGAAGTGGGAAGACGGGGCTCGTCACCGTGCTCGTGGAGGAGGCGCTGCGCGCGCAGGTTCCCGTGTTGATCGTCGACGTCAAAGGCGATCTCCCGAACCTCGCGCTCGCGTTCCCTTCGTTCGATGCCGAGCGCATGACCCCCTGGGTCGAGCCCGCGCCGAACGACGACGACGGCGTGGCGGACGCGCCCGTCGTGGCCCGCGCGATCGAGGATCGTCGCGCGGGCCTCGCGAAGAGCGGCATCGGTGAGGCCGAGCTCGCCGAGTTCGGCGCGCGATCGTTCGTGCGCATGATCACACCCGGCAGCTCCGCGGGTGAGGGGCTTCATCTCTTGTCGTCGCTCGAGAGACGCTGCCCGCGATGGGACACCGACGTGGAAGGTGCGCGCGCGTCGATGTCGGCGGCGATCTCGCTCGTGCTGAAGCTCATCGGGCGCGAGAGCGATCCCGCGCGCAGCAAGGAGCACGCGCTCCTCGCGCTGCTCACGGAGCGTCGACTGAAAGGCGGGCGAGATGCGCCGCTCGATGCGCTGATTCCGGAAGTGCTCGAGCCGTGCATCGAGACGGTCGGCGCGCTTCCGCTCGACGAGTTCGTCACGCCGAAGCTGCGGCGCGAGCTCGCATCGGATCTGAACACGCTGCTCGCGACGCCGACGTTCCTCGCGTGGCGCGCAGGGCAGAGCATCGACGTCGCGGCGTGGATGGAAGAGAAGGAGGGCAAGACGCCTGCGACGATCGTGAGCGTCGCTCACCTCGACGACGACGAGCGCATGCTCGTGCTCGGCGTGTTGCTCGAAGAGGTGCTGGGCTGGGTGCGCACGCTGTCGGGGAGCTCACGCCTCAGGGCGCTCGTGGTGTTCGACGAGGTGTACGGCTACCTGCCTCCGCACCCCGCGAGCCCACCGACGAAGCGGCCGCTCGTGTCGCTGATGAAGCAGGCGCGCGCGTACGGCGTCGGCGTCGTGCTCGCGACGCAGAACCCGATGGACCTGGATTACCGAGCGCTCTCGAACGCGGGCACGTGGTGCCTCGGTCGGCTCTCGACCGATGCGGATCGAGAGCGGGTGCTCGATGGGCTCGGCGAGGACACGAAGAAGAGCGCGCTCTCGAAGACGCTCACGAAGCTGAAGGCCCGGTGGTTCGTGATGCGCGACGCGAAGGGATCGGCGACGTCGCTGCTCCATCCGCGGCATGCGATCTCGTACCTGCGAGGACCGATGACGCAGGCGGAGATCAGGAAGGTCCGCGAGGCGACGTAGAGGTGCGGGTCAGCGCACGCCCACGTCGACCACGACGCGGCCTTCGTCGAGCTCGATCGCGATCACGCGCCCTCGCGCGTCGCACACGACGAGCAGCGGCGGCTCGCCGCGACGCGTCTCGAGGCGCGCGGAGAGGCGCGACACCGGTGCGCCCGTGCCGTCGTCGATCGGCACGATCAAGCGCTCGCGCTGCTCGGTGCGATCGAGCACGACCACGTCGGTGACCGCGCGCAGCTCGTCCCGTACGGGCGAGAGGTGTTCCACCACGAGCGCCATCCAGCGCGGCCCGATGGTGAGCGAGTCGGGCCCCTTCGGTCGTCCGTGACGCTCGCGCGAGCCTGGATAGCCCGTGAGCCCCTCGGACACGTAGTAGCTGCCGTGCGTCATCATGAGGTGCACGGGCTCGGGCTCGAAGCGCGCGATACCGAGGAGGCGTCCCTCCATGCCGAAGCGCTCGGGGAGCGCGCGACGCTCGCGGAGCACGAGGCCCTTCTCTTCGTAGCGGAGCCGCTCGAGGCCGCTCGGTGCCGAGGGCATCGGCCCGCTCGACGCGATGAACGAGACGAAGCCGGGCGATCGGTCGACCTCGATCACGCGCACGTCGCGCACACGGAAGAGCGAGCGCGGCGTGTCCTCGGAGACGTCGAGCACCTGCCCCACGCCTTCGAGCGAGACGGCCCAGCGCTCGCCGTCGAACGTACGCGCGAACGACTCGAGCCCGAAGATCTCGAACCGATCGCCCACGCGGCGCTGCGCCGTGTCCACGCGGTGCACGACCGAGAGCGAGCCGCGCTTGGTCACCGACAGCGCGCGCGTGCCTTCGTCCGAGAGCACGAGCGCATCGGTGGGCACGTCGAAGCTCGCGATCGCGCGGCCGTCCGGAGCGAGCACACGAAGACCCGCCTCGCCGAGCGCGACGAGCACGCGCCGATCCGGGAGCACCACCGCATCGAGCACCTCGAACGCGCCCACGCTGCTCGGTCCGACGACGAGCGGGGCCGCGAGCCGATCGAGCTTCGTGCGCGAGAGCGGCACGATCGTCGGGCGATCGGCGCCGAGCGTGCGATCGCGAGACAGCGACTCGAGCTCCGAGAGCTGCGACAGCGTCGGCTCGCCGAAGAGCGCACGATCGCGAACCGCCGCGCGCCAAGCGAAGCGTGCGGCGTCGAAGAGCGGCGCGGCGCTCGCGCTCCGATGTCGGGCCATCGCGGCGTACACCGCGTGCCTCACGTGGCGCGTGTCCGCAGAGTCGTCACGCAAGAGCGGATCGAGGCGTGGCCCCACGCGCGTGAGCGCATCGCCGTCGAGCACGAGCAGCCACACGAGCGCCTCGGCGCCGAGCACGCCTCCCGCGTCGACGCCGCGATCAGCCCACCGCACCGCGAGACCCCGCGCGCTCGCGAGCGCATCGCCCGCCTCGAGCGCAGCGATCGCGCCGAGGTAGTCACCACCTCGCGCCCGCAGGTCCGCCCAGGCGAGCGCGAGCGCGCGCGCCGCCTCGCGATCGCTCGTGCGCATGCGCGTGATCGCGGGACCGAACGCGTCGTGCCTTTGCGCGATCAGCACCGCCCGTGGCAGATCACGCGCGAGGAGCCACTGACGCACTTGGATCGCAGGCGCGAGCGCGCGGCCTTCCGCGAGCTCTGCAGCCTCGCGATGGAAGCCGTGCTTCTCGAGCAGCGCCACGGCGCCGAGCGCATCGTCGAGGAGCTCGGCCAGCACGAACGCCGCGTCCTTCCACCGCTCGAGCGTGAGCAGGCGCTGGTAGAGCGCGCGGTAGCGCTGACGAAGGTGCTCGAAGAGGCCACCGTCGAGGCCCAGCGCACCACCACCCTTGGCGCGGTGCGGAGAGATCGCGAGCTCGGTCCGCGGCGACGGCGGTGACAACGACGGAGCCCCCGCGGCTCCTCCGCCAGCCTCGTTCGAGAGCGGGATCGCGTGGCGCAGCGCCTCGTCGAGATCTTGTCCTTCGAGCAGCTCGAGCAGCTTCTGCAGGTGCTCGGCGTGCTTGCGCACGAGGAAGCTCCCGAAGCCGCGCCAGCCGAGCCGTCGCATGCGATCACGCAGCCATGCGTCGAGCCGCGCGAGCAGACCGGGCGGTCGGGGCGCCGTGGGCGCGAGCGCGGTGCTCTTCGCAGGAGACGTCGCGTTCGGGGGGAGCGCGGGCGCGGTCTGAGCTTCACTGCCGCCGAGCACGCGACGCAGCAGCGACACCATCGACGCCACGCCGTCTGCGACGCTGCCGACGAGACGCGACGCGAGCCGCGCGAAGAAGCCCGACGCAGGACCGGTGCCTCCCACCACGCGCGCTCCGCGGAGGTCGTTCGGACCGAGGATCGCGCGTCGCAACGCCTCGGACTCGTGCGAGAGCGGAGCGACGCCGAGTGCTTCACGCGCGGCGCGCGCGACGGGCGCGGAGGCCAGGCGCGGGGGCGGAACGCCGAGCGACACGGGCGCTTCGAGCACCAGCTCCGACACGTCGATCCAGCCCGCAGGATCGACGCGCGCCTCAGCGCGCTCCACCGACAGCGCACCGCCGCGCACGATCGCGACGTGACCGGGCAGCTCCTTCGCGCGGGCGAGCTCCGCGCGAGAGAGCGGCGCGCTGCTGAGCACGCCTGCCTCGTCGACGAGCGCGAGTCCCGCCAGCGTCGCGCTCTCCGCGCGCTCGACGCGCGCATGCCGGACGACGAGCGAGCCACCGAACCGCTCGACGACGTCGCCCGCGCGCATGCACGCGAGGATCGACGAGCGCGCCCGTGCGTCGTCGACCAGGAACAGGAGACCCGCGACGCGCACGTGACCTCGGTGCACGCGACGCGCGGGTTCGAGCTCGCGACCGCCCGCGCCCTTCTCGTCTGATCGAGCGCTCACGCGTCGGCCCCGGCCACGAGAACCTCGCGACGCAGCGCGAGCGAGATCACGCGGAGCGCGCCGCCCTGCGTTCGGATCGCCAGGTGCGGCCAGCCCGGCGCCATCGTCACGCGCGCCGAGTGGGGCGCGGGGAACGAGGCGACGGTTCCGTTCGCGTCGCGGATCTCGAGCGCATCGCCGCGACGGATCACGCACTCGTCGTACCCGCACACGCCCACGACCTCCGCGCCCGGCGCGAACGCCACGACCCTCTCGGCGCCCACGCGCGCCGGCGACAGGATGCGCACGCGGTCGCTCTCTACGAAGCCGAAGAGGCCGTTGCCGCCGGCCGTGCCACCGACCACGACGCGCAGCGCAGGCGCGATGCGCTCGCGCCCGCCTTCGTGACGACCCGAGCGCAGCAGCGTGACGTCCCAAGGCGTCAGCAGCTGTCGCCTCGTCGTGGGCTCGTCGTCGAGCGAGAGGACCGCGATGCGATCCTCGAGCAAGCGCGGCGTGCGCACCATCGCGAGGAACCGAGCGAGCGCCTCGGCGAGCGCGTGCACGCTCTGAAAGCGCGCGGCCGGGTCGCGCGACGTCGCGGTACGGACGATGGCGTGGAGCTCGGGCGGGAGGTTCGGGACGAGCGCCGCGAGATCGAACAACGCTCCGGCCTGGCTCGCCTGGATGCGATCCATCGTGCCGGTCTTGCCCGTGGGATGAACACCTCCGAGCAGCTCGTGCAGCACGAGACCGAGCGAATACACGTCCGTGCGCGCGTCGTTCTCCGCGACTGTGAGCTGCTCGGGCGCGATGTAGCCGTACTGCCCGCCGGGCGCCTCGGGGTCGGACGGTCCGAGCGGCCACTCGAGCCAATGACTGATCCGGACGCGCCCGTCGGACGAGAGATGGATCGCATCGGGTCGCAAGAGCCCGTGCGGCGGATGCCCGTGCTCCGCGAGCGTCTGCACGATCTCCGCGGCCTGGTGGACGATCGAGGCCGCCACGCCGATCGGCATGCGGTGCCGGCCCGCGCGCATGCGAGCGATCAGGGTTCCGAGGGTCGGCGACTCGACGTGCTCGGTGACGATCGCCGCGTGCTCGCCGTGCTCGAGCACCTCGATGACCGGGAGAAAGTGCGGCGAGCCCGGTCGGAGCAAGAGCGCCTGCGCGCGCTCGATCGGCCCCTCCGTCGAGCGGCCCGTGCGCACCACCGTGAGCGTGTCGTCGGGCGCGCGCGCGAGGACCGCGTCTCGATCCGTCGGATGCGCGCCGACGTCGACGTAGCCGCTCGGTGCCCAGCGCGACGCATCGACGCCAACAACACCTCGGGTCACGACGGCGAAGCCGTTGGCGCCGGAGCCGATCGGCACGACTGCGTTCGCCGCGACGACGCGCGGCTCCGCGGTCACGCTCGACCAGAGCGTGAGCCCCATGCGCGTTCGCACCGCGAGATCGAGCGGCTCGGCGGGCGTGGAGAGCACACCGATCGACAGCGCGACGAGCTCACCCGGAGGTCCGAGGCTCGAGCGGCCTCGCAGCTCGACCATGTCGAGATCGCGCGAGCCGCCGCGCAGCTCGAAGAGCTTGAGGTAGCCCTTCGCGTCGCGGACGACGCGCACCACGCGGCGTCCGAGCGACCCCGCGGCGACGACCGATCCCGCGCCCGCGTGACGCACCATCACGCGGCCCGGCTCGTCGCCCTCGGGCAGCGCGAGGCCGACGAGGCCTCCCCTCGGCGCGCGCGCGAGCACCTTGCGTCCGTCGCGAGAGAACGCGACCGCGCTCTCGTCGATCGCGAGCTCGACGCGTGTCCGCCATGCCGCTGGTCCCGTGACGGTCGCGGGACGTTCAGGCCGCTGCGGCGCGCCCTCGGGCGTTCGAAACGGATCGCGCAGGAGACGCACGCGCGTCGCCTCGTCGGGCAGCGGCAGCACCACGCGCTTGCGGGTCTGACGCGCGCGGACGATGGAGAGCTCGAGCGAGTCGCGCGGGCTCGCGAGTCCGTCCTCGTGGGTGATCGCCGCGAGCCGAAGGCCGAGCGCGCGACGCGCGTTCGCCACGGCCTCTCCATCGCCGACGACGAAGAGGTCATCGTCCTCGTGCGTGCTCTTCTTCGAGGGAGCTGCCGCGCCCGTCGCGCGGGTCAAGAGCTCGCTCCACGCGTCGTACGTCTCGTGCGTCGCGCGAAAGGGTGTGTGCGCCGCGAGCAGCTGCCGCACGCTCGCCTCGCCCACGAAGGGCCTCAACATCGGCTCGCGGAGCGTGCTCCAGTAGAAGGGCACGCCCACGTCCGCGGCGCGTCGCGCGAGCACGATCGCGATCGCGAGGTGGGCGATGCGCGGCGCGCCGAGCGAGAACGGGCCAGCGTCGAAGAGCGCGATCGATCGCTCGCTGCCGTGAGGCTCGCTGCGCGCGAGCTCGAAGAAGAGCAGCTCTTGGCTCGACGCGCGCCGCAAGAAGTCCTCGGGCACCTCGTCGAGGAGCGCCCACTGGCTCGTGAGCAGTCGATCGAACGGACCGCGGCGCGAGATGCGCCCGTAGCCATCGGGCTCGCCGCTCTCTCGCTTGCTCCGCGCGAGCGGGCCTATCGCCGAAGACAGCGTGGGCAGCATCGCGCCCAGCGCGGGCACGAGCGTCGGCGGGAGCCACGACAGCTCCTGCTCCCAGCGCGCGAGCGTCCGCGGCAACGCCGTCATGCGGGCGGCTCCGCAGGCGCGGTGTCGGGCGCCGCGAACGCCTCGAGGAGCGCGCGATCGAGCGGTCTCGCGAGGCCGAGCGGGATCACGCGACGGCGCATCACCACGAGCGGGCCCGTCACCTGCTCGCTCGCGAGCTTCGCGATCAACGCGCGCTCGAGCAGGCTCGCGGCGAGCGACGTTCCATCGCGCAGCGCCGGCCCGCGTGTCGTCGACAGGCGCAGGCGCGGGGCGTCGGGATCGACGCCGAAGTAGCGCGCGCCGTCGATCCACGGCAGCGACTCGGTGGGCCCGGTGAGCACGAGATAGCCCCGATCCCGCGAGGCGACGCCGAGCACACGCGCGTCGATCGCATCGTCGACGGGTCCGAGTCGGCGCGCCAAGCGCATCGCGAGCTCACGCGCCGCCTCGCCGTCGACATACAGCACCGTCGCCGCGAGCGGCCGCGCGCGCTCGATCCCTTGGACGTCGATCGCGAGGAGCGCGTCGGTCACGTTCACCCGTCCGCGAGCGCGACCAAGCGTGACCGGGCGTCGACGAGCCGGGGCGAGCGCGCCTCGCTCGCGAAGCTCGCGTCGATCTCGCGCAAGAGCGCCTCGGCGCGCAGACGCCTGCGTCGCACGTCGGTGTCTCCCTCGACGCTGATCGCGAGGATCTCGTCCGCCTCGCGCACGAGGCGCGACGCGAGCGCGTCCGGGCTCCGCGACGCATCGAGCGCAGCGGCTTCCAGCGCGCCGCTCGCGCTCGCGCGCACGACGGGTCCCAGGATCGCGCGCGCCTGCACCTGCGCCTCGGCGGTCGGCACCGCGTACACGATCGGCCAGAGGTCACGACCATCCGCGGCAGCGCGTCCGTCGATCGCGGCCGCCGCCGCGACGAGGCGCTGGAGCTTCACGATGCGTCGATCGGACAGCGCGATGCCGCCCGCACGGAGCACGCGCACGGCCTCTGCGAGCGCGCTCCGCACGCCGCTCACGTCACACGCGCGCGCGGCCTCGGCGAGCGCATCGAGGTCGGCGAGCGTCGCTGGCGGTGACGTCGCCTCCTTGGCGCGAGCGAGCGAGTCGCCGCGCTCGAGGAGCGTCTCGAGCATCGCGTCGGGCACCGGCTCGACGAACACACGCAAGAGGAAGCGATCGGCGAACGCCGCGAGCGCGTCGTCGTCGGGGAGCGCGTTCGACGCCGCCACGCACACGCGAAGCGGCACGCGGTGCGCCGTACGTCCGCGTCGGAACGTGCGCTCGTGCAGCACCGAGAGCAGCGTGTTGAGGATCGCGGTCGATCCGAGGAAGACCTCGTCGAGGAACGCGAGCTCGGCCTCGGGCAACATCCCGCTCGTCTCCGTCTCGATCACGCCTTCACGAAGACGCTTGAGATCGATCGGGCCGACGAGCTCGCTCGGCTCGGTGAAGCGACCGAGCAGGTACTCGAAGTAGCGCGCCTCGAACGCGCGCGCGGCGCGACGCACGGCCTCGCTCTTCGCCGTGCCCGGCGGACCGATCACGAGCAGATGCTCACGCGCGACGGCCGCGAGCACCGTCAGCTCGACGAGCACGT
The DNA here is from genome assembly GCA_964502175.1 of uncultured Sandaracinaceae bacterium. GTDB lineage: Bacteria > Myxococcota_A > Polyangia > Polyangiales > Sandaracinaceae > JAFLCL01. The sequence goes on along the minus strand of CAZCVE010000005.1, from coordinate 246,013 downwards.
CGCGCTCGACGAGGCCCTCGGACGCCGAGCGGATCGCAGCACGGATCGCGTCGGCCGCGGCGGAACGTGTGCTCATCGCGCCCCGCCCATCGCGCCCTGCTCGTCGGCCCTGCTCATCGGCCCAGCGTAGCCGTGGCCTCGGCGCCGATCGATCACGCGCACAGGCAGGCGCTCGATCGAGAAAGCCGATCGATGACCGCGAGCCATCGTGATTTCAACACCCACTGATCACCTGGATCGGTAGGCGATCCATGCGTTCAGCGGTCGCGAACACACGATCCTGATCGCCGATCCGTCGGTTTTTTGTTGTGTCGTACATGTGGGTCTACGGTCGCCACATGACCACCTCCGCTCTCGCCCGGATCGCCCTCACCAAGCGCCCCTCGCAGCCGCCCGCAGCGAACACGGCGTCGAGCACCGCGGCGAACATCGGGAGCGGTCTCCGCCGAATCGGCGTCGAAGAGGAGACGCGGGCGCCGAGTCCGTTCATCAAGTGGGTGGGCGGCAAGGGCAAGCTCCTCACGCAGCTCCTTCCGCTCCTGCCGAGCGGCGTCGAGCGCATGCGTCACGTCGAGCCGTTCTCGGGCGGTGCCGCGATGTTCTTCGCGCGTCGCCCCGAGCGCGCGGTGCTGCGCGACTTCAACCACTCGCTCGTCGACACGTACCTCTCCGTGCGTGACGACGTCGACGGAGTGATCGCCGAGCTCGAGCTCCTCCAGATGTCGCACGCGGCAGGCAGCTACTACGGCGTTCGCGAGCGGTACAACCTCGCGCGCCGCGGGGGCACCAAGTCGCAGCCGCGCAACGAGCGCGCCGCGATGTTCATCTACCTGAACAAGACGTGCTTCAACGGCCTCCACCGCGTGAACCGCCGCGGCGAGTTCAACGTGCCCGAGGGCCGCTACAAGAACCCGCGCATCCTCGACGAGGCGGGCCTCCGCGCGGCGAGCCGCGCGCTCGCGAGCGCCGACATCAAGCAGGCCGGCTTCGAAGAGCTGCTCGACTACGTGCGCCCCGGCGACTTCGTCTACCTCGATCCGCCGTACGAGCCGGTGAGCGAGACCGCGAGCTTCACGGCGTACGCGGCAGGCGACGGCTTCTCGCGCGCAGATCAGACGCGCCTTCGCGACGTGGTCGCCGAGCTCGATCGTCGCGGCGCCAAGATCATGCTCTCGAACAGCGACGTGCCGTTCATCCGCGAGCTCTACGCGAAGTTCCGCATCGACGTCGTCGCCGCGGCGCGCGCGATCAACTGCGACGCGCGCGGGCGCGGTCTCGTCAGCGAAGTGGTCGTCCGCAACTATTGAGGGACACGTCGCGCGGGCACCGTCGGGCTACGATGGCGCTCGTGCGGCTCCGCTTCGTCGTCGTCGGTCTCGCGCTCGCTTCGCTCTTCTCCGCGTCGTGCACGCGGTCTGCGACGCAGCTGCTCGTCGAGGTCGACTCCGATCTGCCTGCGTCGCGGCTGGGCTGCGTGCGCGTCGAGGTCACGCGGGTGGACGACGCGAGCGACCTCACGACGCAGACGTTTCACGTCGCGCTCGCGGATCGCACGCCCCACGTCGCAGTGCCCTTCTCCTTCGGAGTGACGCCACCTGGCGGTGACGTTCGCGCGCGCGTGGAGCTCCGCGCGAGCGCCTACACGCGCGACGCGTGCATGACGGAGACCTTCGACACCGCGCGACCGCTCGTCTCGCGACGCGTGCGCACGGGCTTCCTCCCCGATCGCGTGCTGCGCCTCCCGATCTTTCTCTCGGCCGACTGCGTGGGCATCGCGTGCGCGCCCACGGAGACGTGTGATCTCGGCCTGTGCGTGACCGTGCCCGACGTCGACCCGGGCACGCTGATCACGACGGGACCCACCGACGACGCCGGCCCGCCGGCGCGACCGCCGACCTTTCCCGCCGATCGTCCCGCGCCACAGATCGAGGTCGCGCAGGGGCCTGACGACAACATCCACGACGCGATCTATCCGGTCGGTGTCTCGGACGGGCACGTGCTGATCGCGGGGTCCGCCGCGAACGACCGCGACCTCGTGTTCGGATCGCGCACGGTGGCGGCGGGTGAGGGCGTCGTCTTCATGGCGAAGCTGCCGACCGACTCGGGCGGCACGCCCGAATGGCTCGTGACGCTGACTCCGGCGGTCGGGAGTCTCCCGACGATCCGCCGCATCGAGCACCTTCCTTCGGGCGCGTACGCCTTCTGCGGCACCGCCAACGCGCCGTTCGAGGTCGCTGGACGCATGGGCTCGATCGCGGGCAGCGCGGCGCACTTCGCGTTCGTCGGCCTCATCGATGCCGAGGGCAACCTCTTGCCCGGATCGATCCACACGCTCGATGCCCTCGACGTGGAGCCCCCGGACATGCTGTCACCGCACGCGCGCTGCACGGACCTCGTCGTCTCGAGCGGCCAGCTCGTCGCGACGGTCCGCACCTGGAACGCGAGGGCGCCGCGGGTCGACAGCATGGAGCGGGCGACGGACGGGAACTTCATCGTCGACGCGCAGAACCTCCTCCTCTACCGGATCACCGCCACGCCGACCGATCTCGTGGTGCAGGATCCGATCGTCGTCGGGCACGCCGCGACGACGGCGTCGATGACGATCGCCGGCTTCGAGGGCACGCCGTTCTTCGCGCGCCCGATCGTCGACGCCGCAGGCGATCTCGTGCTGGCGGCGGTTGCGAACGATCTCACGCACGACGGCACGACGCGCACGGATCCCAGCGTCACGGAGCTGAGCGTGCGCCGCATCGGGCCGACCTCGTGGAGCCGGATGGGCGTCGTACGCAGCGCGCCCGCGATCGAGGTCCACCTCGAGGCGCTCGAGACGTCGCCGTCGTTCGTGTGGCTCGCGGTGACGCTGCGGCTCGGCGCCGAGACGAGCTCGGACATCACGGTCCCGCCGCTCGCGCCGTTCACGATCACCCGCAGCGGCACCTACCTCGTGCGCCTCGACGCGCGCACGGGAGAGGGTCTCGGTGTCACCGCCGTGCCGCACAACGTCGATGCGCTCTTCCCCGAAGACGACACCGGCGCGGCGACGTCGGAGGACAACCTGCTCTACACGGGCTGGCTCGCGACGACGGGGCGCGACGAGGCGCTGTGGGCGACCGCGACGGAGAACGGTCAGCTGTTCGACACCCGCACGCTCACGGTCACGGCCGACATGCTCCCGCAGACCGATCCGTTCGTCGGCATCGTCGACGCGACCGGCGCGCCGATCGCGGGCTGGCAGTGGACGCACGCGCCCGAGCACTCGGACTGGCGGCTCACGCACGTGGCGTGGATCCCGACCGGCTTCGTGGTCGTGTCGGGCTACGTCGAGAGCACCGGCACGGTGGGCGCGCTCGATGACAACTGGCGGCGCGAGCGATCGTTCTTCGAGATCCTCCGCGTGCGTTGATTTCCCGCGCCTCCGGCGCTCGTGGCGGCCAAGAGTCGATCGTCAGCCGTGCGCTTCGGCGGCGCGCACCATGGTCGCGAGTCGACCGAGCGCTTGCTCCAGCACGGGCTTGCTCGGGCCGAACGAGAAGCGCGTGTGGTGCTGGAAGCGCGAGCCGCGGCCGCCTCGTCGCTTGCCGGGATCGACGTCGAAGAACGCGCCCGGCACCGTGATGATCTTCTGCTCGAGCGCCGCGCGGAAGAACGACTCTCCGTCGCGCAGCGATGGGGGCAGGCCCGAGAGATCACCCCAGCAGTAGAACGTTCCTTCGGGCTCGAGATCGAAGCGCACGCCGAGGCGGCGCAGTCCCGTCAGCATGAGCTGTCTCTTCTCCGAGAACACCTGGTGGATCGCGGCCGTCTCGCGCTTCGTCGCGCCCTCGTCGACGAGGCCGATGGCCGCGCGCTGCATGGGGCGCGACGGTCCCCCGTCGAGGAAGCTGCCCGCGCTCGCCATGCCTTGGATCACGGTCTTCGGCGCGATCGTCCAGCAGATGCGGAAGCCCGGGTAGCGCCAGTTCTTCGTGAGCCCGTCGAAGATCACGACCGGATCGCGATCGACGTCGTCGACGTACGCCGCCGCGCTCGACATCCCCGCAGGCATCCCGCTGCCCGACTCGCTCTTCCAGATGTAGTGCGAGTAGAACTCGTCGAAGAGGAGCGCGCAGTCGAGCTCGCGCGCGAGCGACACCCACGAGCGCAGCTCCTCGCCGCCGATGACCTTGCCCGTCGGGTTGCACGGGTTCGAGAGCAAGAGCGCAGAGAGGCCGCGGCCCATCACCTCGCGGCGCAGCTGCCGCACGGAGAAGTCGTAGCCGCCCTCGGGATCGAGGAGGATCGGGATGGGCGTGAAGCGACGAAAGACGTCGAGCAGCTCTTCGTACGCGGTGTAGTCGGGGAGGAAGTGACCGACGTGCACGGCGCCGATCGCGGCGCACGCGCGCATGATCGACACGCGCCCACCGCCGCCGATCGCGACGTTCTCGGCGGTGTACTGCGAGCGCATGCCGCGACGGAACAGCTGGTTGTAGAGGCTCGCGACCGTCTCGCGGAGCTCCCACAGGCCCGCCACCGGCGAGTACTCGTGATCCGCGGGATCGACCGGGATCGACTCGATGCGTGAAGGCGCGCCAGGGAGCGGCCCCGTCTCCGGCTGACCTTGTCCGAGGTTCGACCACTCCGGATCTTCGGGCTTGTAGCCGTGCCGCGTGGCCTCGGCCGTGACGTAGATGACACCGGTGCGCGGCACGGGGCGAAATGCGCTGAGCGAAGGCACTTCGGTGGCAGCGATCGAGGGGCTCGACGTACGGGCGGGCGGTCCAGACATGGCGCGATGCATATCGGACTTGAAGGGCTGCGTCGATCGATCACGATCGACCGCATGAGCACGCGACGGCCCGACGTGATCGAGATCCGTGATCTGCGTGTCGAGTGCATCGTCGGCGTGTATCCGCACGAGCGCGACACGCCGCAGCCGCTGCAGATCGACGTGCGCCTCGAGCTCGAGCCGGTGCTCGAGGTGCACCGCTTGAGGCAGACCGTCGACTACGCGGCGATCGCGTCGCAGATCGCGTTCATCCTGCAGAGCTGCCGCTTCTTCCTGCTCGAGACCGCGGCCACTGCGCTCGCGCGCCTCCTGCTCGCGCCCCCCGCGCTCGGAGAGGATCGCGCGCGGATCCAGGCCGCGACGGTGCGGCTCGTGAAGCCGCTCGCGCTCGGCGGCGTGGGGATTCCGTCGCTCGAGATCCACCGCGAGGCGGCGGACGTGACGCTCGCGCGCGAGGACAAGCCGTTCGGCACCGTCGACATCGTTCACGAGACCCGCGAGGTCGGCGTCTATCGCCTCAACATCGCGCCCGGCCAGGGCATCCCGCTCCACGTGCACCGCGTGATGCAGGAGAGCGAGATGGTGCTCGGCGACAACCTGCTTCTGAACGGCGAGCCCGTGGCCGCCGGCAGCGTGCACCGATGGCCGCTCGACCTCGCGCACCGCTACGACAACCAGAGCGAGCGCTGGGGCTCGATCCTCTGCATCGACTCGCCGCGCTTCATCCCCGACGACGAGGTCGAGGTCGCCGGTGAGCCCGGTGTCGCGGTGACCGAAGCGCCGCTCATCCGACGACACGCGGTGGTGGGCGCGTGATCACGCGGGTGATCGTCACCGGAGCGAGCCGCGGCATCGGTCGCGCCATCGCGCTGCGTCTCTCGAGCGACGCCCACGCGATCGCGATCGTTCGAAGGAACGAAGACGCGCGCGCGCTCGCCGACGAGAGCCACGGGCGCATCGGATCGCTCGTGCTCGACCTGTCCGATCGCGAGGCGCGCGCGCGCATCGTCGCCACCGCCGAGCGCTCGTTCGGCCCGGTCGATGCGCTCGTGCACGCCGCAGGGCTCGGTGAGCACCGACGCCTCGCCGACGTCGATCACGCGCAGCTCGACCGACACCTCGAGCTCAACGTGATCGCGGGCTTCGATCTCGCGCAGTCGCTCGCGCGGTCGCTGCGAGAGCGCGGCGCGCCCGGCAGCCTCTTGTTCCTCTCGAGCACGCTCGCCGAGCGACCCGCGCCGACCACCAGCGTCTACGCGATCACCAAGGGCGCGGTGTCGTCGATGACCCGCGCGCTCGCGATCGAGCTCGCCCCCGATCGCATCCGCGTGAACGCGATCGCGCCCGGTGTGGTGGACACCGCGATGGTGCGCGCGCCGCGCCTCGCGGAAGGCGAAGCCATGCCCGAGGGCGATGCGCGACATGCGCGCGAGGACGCGCAGATCGCAGCGCTCGCGAGGCTCCACCCGATCGGCCGCGTGGGCACTGCGCAGGAGGTCGCCGATGCCGCTGCGTTCCTGCTGAACGCCGAGCTCGCGACCGGCACGATCCTCACGATCGACGGCGGTCTCTCGCTCGCTTGAGCACTCAGGCGTCGAGCCCGAACTTCGAGTCGTCGTACAGACGATCGAGCTGCGGCCCGTACGTCTTCTCGACCTCCTTGCGGCGCACCTTCATCGTCGGCGTGAGCTCGCCCGCTTCCTGGCTGAAGTCGCGATCGATGAGGAAGAAGCGGCGCACCTGCTCGACCTGCGCGAGCTTGGCGTTGCCACGCTTCACGGCCGCGCGGATGCGCTCCTTGAACTCCGCGTGGGCGACGATGGGCGCCATCGCGTCGGCGAGCGCCTGCGTGCGGCCCGTCGGGTTCGCGAGCAGCTCCTTCTGTCGCGCGTCGATCACGTCCTTCGTGCAGAGGCCGCGCGGCAGGCCCCACTCGAGCGTCTCGATCGGGCTCGGCGCCACGATCGCGGAGACGAAGTTGCGCTTGTCGCCGTGCGCGAGCACGTGGCTGATGATCGCGTCCTCTTCCTTGATCGCCTTCTCGATGTTCGCGGGCGCGAGGTTCTTTCCGCCCGCCGTGATGATCAGGTGCTTCTTGCGATCGGTGATGCGCAGGTAGCCGTCCGCGTCGAGCTTGCCGACGTCACCGGTGTGCAGCCATCCACCTTCGAGCGCCTCGTCGGTGGCCGTCTGGTTCTTGAAGTAGCCCTGGAACACGAACGGACCGCGCACGAGCACCTCGCCGTCGTCGGCGATCTCGTGCTCCATCGGCGAGATGAGCCGACCCACCGTGCCGAGCTTCACGTCGCCCGGACGGTTCAGGTGCGTGACGACCGTCGCCTCGGTCATGCCGTAGGCCTCGAAGATCGGCAGGCCCGCGGCCCAGAAGAACTCGAGGATCGCCATCGCCGTCGGCGCCGCGCCCGTGACCATCATGCGGATGCGTCCGCCGAAGACGTCGCGGATCCGCTTGAAGAACAAGGCGTCTGCGATGGCGAAGCGCGCGTCGAGCATCGGCGGCACGCGCTCGCCGGCCATCTGCTTCCGCATCCGCTCGACGCCCGTGGCGACGCCCCAGTGGAACAGGCGCTGGAGCGCCTTGGGACGCTTCTCGATCTCCGAGTAGATGCGCGCGTGCGCCTTCTCGAAGATGCGCGGCACGCTGCCGAAGACGGTCGGCCTCACGGCCTTGAGGTCGTCGAGCACCGTCGCGGTGCTCTCTGCATACGCACCGGGGACACCGCCCGACACGCGCCCGTAGAAGCCGAGGATGCGCTCGGCGGAGTGGGCCATCGGGAGGAAGTTGAGTGAGAGGTCGCTCTGCAACAGGCGCTGCTGCGTCTCGCTCGCCTCGAGCAGCGTGAGCACGTTGCGGTGCGAGATCATCGCGCCCTTCGGCGGCCCCGTCGTGCCGGACGTGTAGATGAGCAGCGCGAGCTCTTCGCGCTTGCGAGCGCTCGCGAGGTCGTCGATCTCGCCGTCCGACAGCGGATCGCCCGCGAGCACCGACGGAGGCTTCACGCGCGGATCACGATCCTTGAACTTCGCGTACGCCGCGTCGGTCCACGGGATGATCGCGACGACCTGCGGCACGTCCTTCGCGGCGGCGAGCACGGTCTCGATCTCCTCGTCCTCGTCGACGACCACGACGCGCGCGTCGGCGTCGTCGAGCAGGTAGCGCACCTGCGTGACGGTCTGCTTCGGATAGATGCCGAAGCTCACCATCGTCGCGAGCTGCGCGCCGAGATCGTAGGTGGCCCAGGGCGCCTGCGTGGGGCCGCAGATCGCGATGCGATCGCCCGGCTTCGCGAACGCGGCGAGGCCCCGCGCGACGCTCGCCGCCGTGCGGTATGCGTCGCTCCAGGTGATGGGCGTGAACACGCCGCTGCGCTTCTCGAAGAACGCTGGCGCGCCCGCGCTCCGTGCGGCGCGGAGACGAAACATGTCGCCGATGGTTCGCGCGCCGGCGGCCGTGCCGCGCACCGGGATGGACGGTCCTTCGAACAAGAGGGTCATGCGGTCCGCTCCTCGCGCGAGAGCTTCTCACGGGATCGCATCCGCGAGAGGACCTGTCATCAACGCCCTGTAATGAACCGAGGGGCTCGGCGTCAGCAGGGACGAAGCCGGCAGACAACCCCCGGCGAACCAGAGGTCCCGATGTCGACGAACGAGAAGAAGAACGAGAGCTGTGGCTGCACGACCGCGCGCGAGCGAGCGCGAGAGACCGCCCCGCGCTGTGCATGCGGCGAGACCTGCCGCTGCGGCGAGGCGTGCGCGTGCGTGGGCTGCAGCCACCGCAAGGCGTGAGCGAGCGCGGGCGCCCTGGAACACCCGGGCGCCCGCCTTTCCCTTTTCGTAGGATGGAAACGAATGACGAGCCTCACCCCGCTCACCGATCGACACGACGAGCTCGTCGGCTTCGTCGAGAAGCGCGTGCACGATCGCGCGCTCGCCGAAGACCTCGTGCAGGCCGCGTATACGCGCGCGATCGGCACGATCGAGACACTGCGCGACGAGCGCGCCGTGCTCGCGTGGTTCTATCGATCGCTCCGCAACGCGATCACCGATCGCTACCGCCGCGCGGACGTGGAGCGTCGCGCGCTCGACGCGTTCGCCGCCGAGCTCGACGAGCGCATCGACACGATCGACGAGTCACCCGCGGGCGTGTGTCGCTGCGTGCTCCGCGTCGCGGAGGGCCTCAAGCCCGAGTACGCCGAGGCCCTGCGCCGCATCGACGTCGACGGCGACGCCGTGAAGGAGTTCGCGGAGGCCCACGGCATCACGAAGAGCAACGCCGGCGTGCGCATCTTCCGCGCGCGCGAGGCGCTGCGGCGCGGCCTGCTCGCCGCGTGCGGTTCCTGCGCAGCGAAGGGCTGCAGCGACTGCACCTGCGCGTGACCGGCGACGTGCGTCCGCCGCGAGCCAGACAGACACTTCGAGACCCACTCGTCTCGGCTCGGGCGGGGCGCTCGGGCGCGCTCGGCATCGGCGTGGTCGGCATCTGGATTGCACGCGTGTGGCCCTTCGCTCGGAACCGAGTCGGGATGTGCCAAGGAGGGATCATGCGCTGGCAGTGCGTCGCATTGGTGCTGTGGGGCGCGTGGGCCTGGCCACGTCCCGCAGAAGCCTGCGGTGGTTGCTTTCAGCCCGCGGGAGAGGTCTCGGTCCTCAGCGCGCACCGAATGGCGGTGTCCGTGTCGCCCGGCGAGACGGTCCTATGGGATCAGATCCAGTACACCGGCAATCCCGAGGAGTTCGTGTGGATGCTTCCCATCGGCAGCGACGCAGTGGTGGAGCTCGCCGATCCCGGGTTCTTCGAGGCCCTCTCTCGCGAGACGGTGATCACGCTGCGCGCTCCGGCGGTCTTTTGTCCGTGCTGCGTCGGCGCCGCGAGCGACGGAACGCTCACACCTGTCGCGCTCGAAGCGGGTCCGCTCGCCGTCGGCATGCCGATGGATCCGGACGCGATGGCCGCAGCAATCCTCTACCGCGCTGTCGTGGGACCGTACGAGACGGTCACGGTGCAGGGGACAGGAGACGAGGTGATCCAGTGGCTCGTGACCCACGGATACGCCGTCCCCGAAGCGACGCGACCGGTGCTGTCGCACTACGCGGAGCTCGGGCTGTCGTTCGTCGTGCTGCGGTTGCGGCCAGGGGTGGGGATCGATCAGATGCAGCCGGTCCGGGTGCGCATGCCGGGCGTGTCGCTGTCACTCCCTCTGCGCATGGTCGCCGCCGGCGCGGGAGACACGATCGATCTCGAGCTCTTCGTGATCGCCGAGGGCCGGATGGAGGCGGCGAGCTTCGGCAACGCAGAGGTCGCCCGCGCAGCCCTCGAGTACGACGCGAACGGAGGACGATTCGACTACGACGAGCTCTTCGAAGAGGCGCTGTTTCAAGGGGTTGGTGAGACGACCAACTGGGTGACGGAGAGCGCCAGCGCCATGCCCGTCGATCTCCTCGCGTCCTACGAAGCGACCGGCCCCGACGGCGACGTCCACCGTGCGGGCACGGACGTGGCCGTAGCCATCGACGGCATCTCGTCGCCGTACCTGACGCGCCTGCGCACGCGGCTGCAGCGGTCGGACCTCGAGCGAGATCTGACGCTGCGGGCCTCGAGCGGCGCCTACGTCGGGCGTGAGGTCGACGCCGTCGTCGTGAACCTCCCGCCCTGCGCGCTCCCCGGCGACGCGGGCCCGCGGCGCGACGCGGGTCTCGGTGCGCGACCCGAGCGACGACGCGCCTGCGGGTGCGCGGTGCCCGCACGCGCGACGGGCCCGACGCCGGTCACGTTCGCCGTCGGCGTCATCTTCGCGTTGTTGACGCTCAGGTTGCGAGGGCGAACGAAGCGCCCATGAGCGCTCGCTTCAGGGCGCGGGGGACTCGAGGGTGTTCGGCGGGAGCTGCGGGAGCGCGAGATCTTCGCCGCGCGGATAGACCCACATCACGTCGTCCCACACCACGCCGCCGCGCTGGAGCACGAAGCGCTGTGAGGGCTCGACGGAGCCGTCGGGGTTCATGATGCGGTGATCGCGGACCATGCCCTCGAGCAGGTAGTCCGTGAACTCGCCCGCGTGGAGCACGCCGTCGTGCGGCTTGTAGTCGGCCTCGCCGAGCACGCCGCGCCGCAGGTACCAGCTGAGGTAGCCGCCGGCGCGCCGCGGCTCGGCGGTGTCGCTCAGCACGTCGCCGTCGGAGGAGAACAGGCCCATGCGACCGGGGGCGCGCACCCAGTCGTCGCCGAAGCCGCCCGAGTGACACGTGTCGAGCGCGAGGATCACGTTCGCCGCGTGGATGTTCGAGAGCTCGGACGCGATGTCGTTGTCGGTGACCGCGCCGTCGAACAGCACGATCGTCTCGTCGAGCCCATCGAGCTCCGACGTGTCACCCGCGGCGACGGGCTGCACGTTGCCGTGGCCCGAGAAGAACACGAGCACCACGTCGTTCGGCTGCGCGCGGCGCGCGAGCGTGCGGATGCCCTCGACGAACTGCGTGCGCGTGACCTGTCCGTCGGTGAGCACGATCTGCTCGTCGACGCGCTGGAGGTGCGAGGCGCGCATCGCCTCACCGAGCAGCGTCGCGTCGTCGGCGCAGCCGTAGAGCTGCGAGCTCGACTGGTACGCGGTGATGCCGCCGTAGAGACCGAGGATGCGGCCTTGTCCGTCGGGCCCCGCGAACGCGCCGCGCGGCACGCTCTCGCCGGCCACGTACGTGACCGGCGGACGCATGCTCGTCGCGATCGCGAAGCTGCCGCGTCCTTGCGGCGCGTAGCTCGACACGACCACTTCGTACGTGCCGCTCACGGGCGCGCTGAGCTCGACGGTGCTGTCGAGCGCGCGCTCGCTTCCATCCGCGCCCATGTCGTTCGCGTCGTCGTTCACCCACATCTGTCCGGTGGGTCCGAGGATCGTCACGATCGTGTCGAAGTCGCGCGAGGTGACGCGCACGCGGATCACCGCGCCGCCCTGCGCCTCGAAGCGATGGAACGATCGACCGGGGAACGAAGGATCGCTCGACTGACCGAGCTGCGACGTGATGCGCTGGCCCATCACGATCGCCTCGCCGACGCCTTGGCTCGGCGTGATCGCGAGCGCGTACTGACCGGTCTGCCCGATCGGCGCCGTCGTCACCGTGAGCACGTAGTCGCCCGACACCGCGGGCGCGTACTCGAGCAGCGCGTCGAGCGTGTGGGGGAACGCGTCGTCGTTCATGATCTCGAAGCCATCCGGGCCCTCGAGCCGAAGCATCGGATCGAAGCCCTGGTAGCTCGGCACGTGGAAGCGCAGGCGCGCACCGGCGACGAGCGCGAGCGAGTAGCGATGGACGAAGCGCCCCGACTCGTCGCGCTCACCGGGATCGGTCGGCGAGGGCCCGAGCATCGCGTTCACGGACGCGCCGGTCGGCCCGAGCGCGAGCGGCCGCGGGCCCGACTGCGCGTCGGGAGGCGGCGGCGTGCGATCGACGGCGACCATCGTGGTCTCGTCGGCCACCGGCGCCGCGCCGCACGAGGGCGAGAGCAAGGAAACGACGGCGGTCGCGAGGAACGGAGTGCGCAAGCGGGGCGTGGGCATCGCGGCGAGGATACGACGGCCCGTGGCGCGGCGGGCGGCCGTGTCAGAGGACGCAGGCCGCGACGCACGTTCCGGCAGCGCACCTCGCGCCGTCGACACAGTCACCCGCCGATGCGCAGGACGCTCCGAGGGGCAACCGCGGCGAACAAGCGCGCGTCCCGAAGTCGCAGCGGCCAACGCATTGCGGCAACCGCGGGCTCAGGGTCGGATCGCAGGGCGCTCCATCCGAGGCCGCCACGCAGGTGCCGCCGGAGCATCGTCCGATCCAGCAGCGGCCGTCGAGGCAGGGCTGCCCGACGCTGGGCAGCGCGACACAGGTTCCCGCACACCCGAAGCCCTCTGGGCAGTCGCTTTCTGCGCTGCACGTCTCCCCCGGCACGCGCGACGGAACGCAGACCCCCGTATCGCACCAACTCCGCGCGCCACACGGCCTCGCCGCGCTGCACGGATCGCCCTCGGCGCCGCCCTCGCCACAGAGCCCGTCGATGCACGAGAGACGTGGCGCGCATCGGATGGGGCTCCCCGTCGGCAAGACCCCGCAGCTCTCGCCGAGAGCGCGTCCCATGCGACAGACTCCACCAGAAGCTCCGGTTGGGATGTCGCACCAGGCGCCGCGCCCGGCGAACAGGCAGTCGCTGAAGCTGCCGCACGGATCGCCGATCAGCGCAGTCCGAACGCACATGTCTCCCGCACCGCAACGGAGGCCCGCGCCGCATCCTTCGCCGCACGGCTCGCCGAGACGTGCTTCAGCGGCGCGAGCGCAGCGACCGGGGCAGCTGTCGCCGAAGAACTCGCAGGCGCCGAACGCGCAGTCTCCGCTCGACGCGCAGAGCCGCTCTGCGTCGGTGTGCGTGAGGATGGCCATGCACTGCTCCAGCACTGAGGCCACGCCCGGATCACAGCCGGCCTCGTGGACGGCGAGACAGGCACACGCGGCAGCCCCGTCGAACACCAGTCGACCCGCCGCCAGCCCGTCGAGGAGCGCGTCGCGTCCGCTCGCGTCCACCCGACAGTAGGCCGCCTCCCCCCGCACGACTCGCCCTCCCGTGCACTCGAGTGCGGTGCGACAGTCGATCTCCGTCGCCGCTTCCATGTAGGCCTCCCAACTCGTCCCTGCCGCACACGTGACCGGACCCGAGTCTCGTCCGAACGCGTCCGCGGGGGCACCCTCGGATGCATCGTGTCGGATGGCCACGTCCGCGTCGTCTGGCCGCCCGCTCGCGTCGGTCGACACGGCGCCATCGAGGCCGCCGTCGAGCGAATCGTCCGCCCCCCATGCGTCTGCCGGTGCATCGGGAGCTGCAGACGAGCCTGAGCAACCTACGAGGAGGAGGAGAACACAAGGGAGCACGTCTCGATTCGTCATGGCTCGTTCCTCGCTGCGCGCGGACGCGGTGCGCCATCGGGCGCGCCCGCACGAGACTGTCGCATCGAACCGGCCCGCGACGCGCTCTCCATTGGAGCTCATCGATGGACGTGATTGGACTACCATGGTCCATCCGGACCGCGGAGCGCGGACGTCGCGCACACGCTCGGTCACGGACCAGGCTCACACCATGGCTCGACGACGCTCCTCCTCCACGGGCTCCGCTTCGACCTCCTCCACGCGCGCGCCGAGCGATGCGACCGCGAGGCCGCGCAGTCGGTCGCTCGGGCTCGCGCTCGACCCCGACGATGCGCGCTCGCTCTACCAGCAGCTCTTCGACGAGGTCGTCGCGCGCATCACGACGGGCGCGTTCCCGCCGGGCTTTCGCCTGCCGCCCACGCGACAGCTCTCGGACGAGCTCGACGTGCACCGCAACACCGTCGTGCGCGCGTACCGCGATCTCGAGGAGGCAGGCTTCGTCGAGTCCACCGTCGGGCGCGGCACGTTCGTGAAGTCGATGCCGCGCGCGAGCGCGAGCGGGCCTCGCGTGATCGCTTCCTCCGTCGCGACCCCCGCAGCGGGCCCGCTGCCATGGGCGTCGCTGCTCGCCGAGCGCGCGACGAGCGAGCCGATCCGGCGCGTGGCGCGACGCGCGAAGCGTCCGCTCTTCGGCCCCGCGATCGATCTCTCGCGCCTCCAGCCCGGGCCCGATCTCCTGCCGACGAAGCTCCTGAGCCGCTGCATGGAGCACGTGCTCGATCGCTCGGGCGGACGCGCGCTCGGCTACGCGCCGCTCGAAGGCGCGGCGAGCCTGCGCGAGCAGATCGCAGCCGACCTCGCGCGACAAGGCGTGCCTGCGTCGGCCGACGACGTGATCGTCACGAGCGGCAGCCAGCAGGCGCTCGACGTGATCGTGCGCGCGCTCGTCGACCCGGGAGACACGGTGCTCGTGCAGGCGCCCACCTACGGAGGCGCGCTCCAGATCTTCGCGGCCGCGGGCGCACGCGTCGAAGGCCTCCCGAACGACGCCGAGGGCCCGCTCGTCCCGACCTCCGCACGCGGACGACCGAAGCTCGTGTACCTGATGCCCAACCACGCGAACCCGACCGGCGGCTGCATCAGCGAGCAGCGACGCCACGAGCTCGTGACGTGGGCGCGCGGACGCGGCGTGCCGATCGTCGAGGACGACTACGCCGAGGACCTCGAGCTCGACACGCTGCCGACACCGCCCGCGATGCGCGCGCTCGATGGTGAGGTGCTCTACACGTCGAGCTTCAGCAAGCGCCTCGTGCCTGCGCTGCGCGTGGGCTTCGTGCTCGCGCCCGAGCCGCTTCGTCCGACGCTCGCTGCGCTCCAGCACACGTCGAGCCTCGGCACGTCGCTGCTCTTGCAGCTCACGCTCGCGGAGCTGCTCGAGCGCGGCTACGGACGCGCGCACGCGGCGCGCATGCGCGAGGTCTATCGATCACGTCGCGACGCGCTGTGCGACGCCCTCGAGAAGCACCTCGACGGTCGCGTCGTGGTGCCGCGACCCGCGCGCGGCGTGACGGCCTGGCTGCCATTGCCAGCTGCGATCGATCTCGAGTCGCTCGGCGAGACCGCGCGCCGCGAGGGCGTGCTCGTCGCGACGGGCGATCTCTTCGCGGGCGCGCGCACGGATCCGGAGCCCGAGGCCCACGGCGTGCGCCTCGCGTACTGCTTCGAGCCCGAGGAGCGCTTGATCGAAGGCGCCAAGCGCTTCGCCAAGGCGCTCGACGCGCTCTGGCCCCAGAGCAGCAAGCGAGACAGCAGCAAGCGCGGCAACCAGCTCCACCCCGAAGGAGACGGCGCCCTCGTGTGAGGATCAGCCGAGGACGTCGTCGAGCGTCGCTGCCGTGAGCACACGATCGAGGATCACCTCGAGCTGTGCGTCGTTCGCGGTCCGCACGCGCGCCGCGGTGAGGTCGTCGATCGGACCGAACCGCTTCGCGAGCAGCCGCAACAGCACGGCGGAGCGGCCCTGCTCGATGCCTCGTTCGATGCCTCGCTCGATGCCTCGTTCGATGCCTTCTTCAATGCCCTTCGCCTGCCCCTCACGCTCGGCGCGATCACGCACCTCGCGCGTGACTCGTGCTTCCCACTGGTCGTACGTCTCGTTGATCTCCATGGCGAGCTCCTCATCGGGTGGCTCGAGCGTCTCGAGCCGTGAACGTAGCACGGTGATCGCGGCCACCGCCGCGCGCCGCTCCCAAGCGTCGTCGGCCAGCGCCCTGGCGTCGCGCACCGCATGGCGCAGGGTCGGCCCAGCGCCCATCAGCCTGAGGAGCAACGTGTCGCGCTCTCGCGGCAGCTCGGCGAGGACCACGACGAAGCATGGGATCCACGCCTCGCACGCCATCGAGTAGACGCCCTCGGGCCAACCGACCCGCTGTCGCATGGCGAGCGCGCTCAGGGCGCGTTCAGGGCGCCCCGCGCTGAGCACCCACAGCGCCGGAGCGACGCCAGCACCGCGCGCGAGCGCCAGCTGCTTTCGAAGGCAGGCGTAGATCTCATCGACACCCGGCGGATCGCGGTACGCCTCGAACAGACCTCGCGTCTGCGCCATCGCGCCGAGCAATCCAGGACCCGGCGACGCGTTGTCGGCGGGCTCGAACCACACGTCGACCCACTGCGGCTCGCCGCCAGCGATCTCGTGCTGCACCCTCGCGGTGCCGAGCCTTCCCAGCGCCTCCTCGAGGAGGGCCTTGGCCGCTTGGTCGTAGGGAACCCTCGTCATGAGGGCCGTTGTCGGCGGCTCGCCGCGCGTGTTGCTACGCCCGCGCGATTTCGTCGTGACCCGCGCGAGCGGTCAGTCGTTCGTGTCGGGACCGAACGCGTCGGGCAGGCGAAAGGCGTCGGGACCAAACGCGTCCGGAAGGATGAACGCGTCGCGGCCTGCGTCGGGCGGACCTGCGTCGGGCGGACCCGCGTCGACGGGCGGCGTGAAGGCGTCGGGCTCGACGAACGCGTCCGTCGCGGTGCCCGCGTCTTGGAAGAGCACGCCTGCGTCGTTGAGGCACTGGTTCAACACGGGCGCGCCAGCGGTGAGGCCTCCGATGCGCATGCGCGATCCATGGAACGTGACGCCGAGGCTGAGCGCGTCGCAGTCGAGGATCGGATCGCCTTCTTCTGGCGGCTGACGACGAAGATCCGCGATGCGGTTCAGCTGACCTTCGAGGATGTTGTACTGGCCGGTGCCGCGGCAGATGCCGACGTTCTCGGCCGTGCTGAGGAGATCGATGATGCTCCAGCGGCCCGCCACCGTGACCGTGCCGAGATCGCCATCGGGCATGAGATCGGCGACCGCGATCGCGTCGCTGAGTCGAACGAGCACGCCGACGTCCATCGCCGGGAAGAGAATGTCGATGCCAGCGGGCAGGCGAGTCACGAACACGCCGTCGCGCACGTACGCGTTGTCGTCGGTGATGATCGGGCGAGAGAGATCGCCGCCGACGTACGAGTCGTCGCGGACCCAGCCCCAGTCCTCGCCATCCCACGACGGCAGCGGCGCCTGCTCTCCGCCGATCAACACGTCGCGCGGGCCGCGGATGTCGACGATGGGCGGCGTGTCGGCGTCGGCGCCCGCGGCGCTCGTGGTGAACACGGTCGTCGTGATCACGACGCGGATGCGCGCGTCGTTCGGCGTTCCGTTCCAGCCGGTGACGCGGATCACGGGAAGGCCGTTGCCCTCTTCTTGCGCGGCGCGCGCGGTCGTCTCGAGGCCCGGCACCGTGAGCTCGACGAGCGGATAGAGCTCGTCGCCGAAGACGTTGTCGATGCCCTCGTTGCCGTCGAGCGAAGGCCGCGCTCCGGTGGCGGGCGGCGTGCACTCCGTGTCGTAGTCGGGGCGCTGCGTGTAGCGGTCGTCGAGGTCGAAGCCGATGTTGACCCACTCGTCGAGCTGGTTGAGCACGACCTGCCGCAGGCCCCAGATCACCTCGCCGTCGTCGATGCCGTCGTCCGGATCCGTCGGTCGGCTCGGAGGCTGTCGCGAGCCGGTCAGCACCGGACCCGCGTCGTTGTTCGCGTCCATGCCCGTCCCGGGTCCCGCGTCGTGCTCCACGAGCGCAGGGTCGTAGACGACGCAGCCCGCGCCCAAGACGCCGACGACGCCCGCGAGGCTCCACGCGCAGGCGCGCACGGCCCCTTCGCGATCGTGCATCCGGGCCTCGTGAGAGTTCTTTCGCATGGCGGTCTTGCGCATCACTGGTAGGGGCTCGGGATGACCTCGTCGTCCTCGGGCGGCGGGGTCGCCATCGTCGGCGCGGTCTCGGCGCCCGTCGGCTCGGCCATCGACGTGCCCGAGCTCGAGGTGCCTGCCATCGACGTGCCAGAGCTCGATGTGCTCATCGAAGTGCCCGAGCTCCCCGTCCTCACGCGACGGTGGCCATCGCCCCGGGGTTCGTCTCGCTCCGTCGTGGATGCGGTGACGGGTGGCTCGATCCCGACGGGCGTGGTCGGCGGCGGCGTGACGGCCTCGGGCTCGGTCGTCCTGGGAGGAGGCGTCGTCGCGATCGTCGTCGCGGGCGCGGCCACGTCGGGGCCGGGTCGCATCGCGTACCAGCCTCCGATCACGAGCGACACGAGGAGCAGCGCGAGCGCGATCACACCGAGCGCCATCTTCTTGTTGTCGCTCGCGGACTTCTCGATCTCTTCGTCGAGCGCCATCGTCGCGGGCTTGGCGCCCACCGTCATGTCTTCGGACGCAGCGCGACGCACCTGGCTCGGCTGCGACGACGACGTGGGTCGCTCGCCGCTCGGCACGTAGCCGCCGAGCCCGACGAGGCCGCTGGGCTCGGGCCGTGGGATCGCGGCGCTCCCGAGATCACTGCGACCGAGCGAGTCGATCGCCTTGCGGATGCGGCCGCTCTCCGCCTCGACCTTCGCGCCGAGGAGCTCCTTCACGCTACGGCCGACGGCTCGCTGGTTGCCCACGCCGCCGATGCCCGCTGCGGCCGCTTCGATCGCGTCGACGAACTCCGCAGCGCTCTGGAAGCGCGCGTCCGCGTCGCGCTCGAGCGCCTTCGCGAGCACGTCGTCGAGCGGCGCGAGCTCGGGCACATACTCGGACGGCTTCGGGATCTCGGCGTAGAGGAGGCGGTTCAAGAGCTCGCCGTTGTTCTCCGCCTTGAAGAGGCGCCGACCCACGAGCGACTCCCACAAGACCACGCCCATGCCGAAGAGATCACTGCGCTGATCGGCGAAGCCCGACGACGCCTGCTCGGGCGCCATGTACGCGAGCTTGCCCTTGAACTGTCCGTCGCGCGTCGAGCTCAAGCGGACCTCGGCCTTCGCGACGCCGAAGTCCGTGATGCGCGCGATGCCATCCGAGCCGACGAGGATGTTGTGCGGCGAGATGTCGCGATGGACGATCCCGAGCGCCTTGCCGTCTCCATCGGCGAGCGCGTGCGCCGCGCCGAGGCCCTCGAGCGCATCGATCACCACGCGCAGCGCGACCGCGGGCGGGATGTTCTTGCTGGCCCGCGCGGCCTCGCGGAGCAGCGATCCGAAGTGATCGCCCTCGATGTACTCCATGACGAGGAAGTAGCCGTCGCCCTGGGAGTCCGAGATGTCGAGCGTGGGGACCACGTTCGGATGACGAATGCGCGCGGCCAGGCGCGCCTCGTCGAGGAACATCGAGATGAACTCGTCGTCGTGCGCGAGGTGCGGGTGCAGCACCTTGATCGCGACCAAGCGCTCGAAGCCGGCGACGCCCTGCGCGCGGGCTGCGTAGACGGTGGCCATGCCGCCCGCCGCGAGCTGCGCGAGCACCTCGTAGCGACCGAGCCGACGGCCCGTCAGGTCACGCACCATGGACGCCGCGCCGCTCATCAGAACCGACCTCCGAGCGTGAGCATCCCCAGCTCGGGGGAGATGATCAGCTCGGGCGAGACGGTCAGCGAGACCTGCGGCGTCGTGCTCGCTTCGTCCGCGCGCTCGCCGTCACCGTCCCAGTCCGTGACGATCGCGAGGATGACCGTGGTCAGCGCGAGCGCGCCGGTCACTCCGATGAGGATGTTCGTGCGGAGCTCGCGCGACTGACCGTCTTGGAGACGCGCGAGCGTGGGCATGGCCTCGTACGCGGGCACGCCGTCGAGCGCGTCGACACCGGACCACGCGAGCACGCCGCCCGCAGCGGCCGTCGCGACGAGCACGATGATGAACGGGATCGGCGACAGCCCTCCGCCTCCGCTGCTCTCGCCCCCGGTCTGGTTCTGTCCGCCCACACCCTCGCCGACCGCGACGGCCGCAGCGGGTGGCTCGAACGACATGCGCTGCGTGGTGCCCGCTCCGCCCGTGACGGGGCGCTCGAGATCACCGGTCTCGAAGGTGGCGCGCACGGCGTGGGCGACACCCGGCGCGGCGAAGAACGAGCTGTGCTCCTGCAGCACTCCGTCGAGCTCGAGCGTGCACGTGCCCACGCACGTCACGTCGATGCGGAGGAACTGCCCGCTGGTCGCGGCCAGCGTCGCGTCGGCCTGCCGCGCGGCGGCGGGGTCCGACCCGTAGAAGGCCTGGAGACGAAGCGCGAGCGTGGCCGCGCGGAGGTTGTTGGCCGCGCGCTCGTGCGCACGAACGGCCTGGAGCAGCGCGGCCGAAGCGGGCGCGAGGCGGTACGCCGTCTCGAAGAGCGTGGCCGCGCGCGGGTAGTCGCGCGCGAGGTAGGCAGCCGTGGCGCGATCGTATGCTTGCCCCGCGGCCTGTCGGTCGGCCGCAGACGGCTCGCTCGCAGGCGCGGTCGACGCGCTCGTCGCGGCCGAAGACTGCGCGCTCGCCGGGGCCGCGTGCGCGAACGCCACGAGCGCCGCGAGCAGCATCGCTGCCCACCGTCCGTGTCGCGCGAACCCCGCTCTTCGCAGGGCAATTCGCAGGCTTGCTGCGCTCACTGGCCAGACCTCAGGTTCGAGGCTCGGTACAAAAGTACGTTCGGATGCGGATCGACCACCCCGCAGCGAACGTCTCGGGATGATCGCCGTCCCTCGCGAGCCGCGTCAAGCGAGCTGTGCAGGGCTGTAGGTGGGGACGACCGCAGAGGGTCGCGAGGGTTTCCCGCCACGCGGCCGCGTTCTCTGCCTCGTCAATGGGCCCGCCCGCATGCTTCAATCGCTCCATGGTCGATGTGTCTGGTCTGCGCGCACGCGCCGAATCTTGGGTGTCCGATGATCCGAGCCCGGACGATCGCGCCGAGCTCCGCGCGCTGATCGACGCGGAGAACTGGCCCGAGATCGGCGACCGCTTCTCGGGACGCCTCGAGTTCGGCACGGCGGGCCTCCGCGGCGTGCTCGGCGCCGGCCCCAACCGCATGAACCTCGCGGTCGTGCGCGCCGCGACGGCTGGCCTGCTCGCGTATCTGCTCGAGACGACCGAGAACGCGAAGGAGCGCGGCATCGTCGTCGGCTTCGACGGTCGGCGCCTCAGCCGCGAATTCGCGCGCGAGGTGGTCGAGGTCGCCGTCGGCGCGGGCTTCACCGCGCGGACGTTCGATCACGTCGTCCCCACACCGGTGGTCGGCTTCGCGTGCAAGGAGCTCGGCAACGCCGCGGCGATCATGGTCACCGCGAGCCACAACCCGCCGGAGTACAACGGCTACAAGGTCTACTGGGGCAACGGGGCGCAGATCATCCCGCCGCACGACGAAGGCATCGCGCGCGCGATCGACGCGGTCGGTCCGCTCGCCGACGTGCCGCGCGTCTCCTTCGACGAAGCGATGGCGAGCGGCCGAGCGGCGCTCCTGCCCGCGAGCCTCGAGGATCGCTACCACGAGACGATCCAGCGCCTCGTCGTCCACCCCGGCGTGAAGCGCGATCTCTCGATCGTCTACACCGCGCTCCACGGCGTCGGCGATGCGCCCACGCGGCGCGCGCTCCGCACCGCGGGCTTCACGCGCGTCGAGAGCGTGGCCGAGCAAGCCGAGCCGGACGGCCGCTTCCCGACGGTGCGCTTCCCGAACCCCGAGGAGGCGGGCGCGATGGATCTCGTGCTCGCGCTCGCGAAGAAGAACGACGCGGAGCTCGTGATCGCCAACGATCCCGACGCCGATCGGCTCGCGCTCGCCGTGCGCGCGGGCGAGGGCCACGAGAAGCCCGGCAGCTACGTGCAGCTCACGGGCAACGAGGTCGGCTGTCTCCTCGGCAGCTACCTGCTCGAGCACGCGCCGCGCCCGACGTCGGGAGATCGACCCGTGGTCGTGAGCTCGCTCGTGAGCTCGCCGATGATCGGCGCGATCGCCGAGGCCCACGGCGCGCGCTGGGAAGAGACGCTCACGGGCTTCAAGTGGATCGCGAACCGTTCGCTCGATCTCATCGCCGAGGGCTATCGCTTCGTCATGGGCTACGAGGAAGCGCTCGGCTACACGGTCTCGGACGTCGTGCGCGACAAGGACGGCGTGTCCGCCGCGCTCGTCGCCGCCGACATGACGGCGTTCCATGCGTCCGAGGGCCGCACGCTGCTCGACGCGCTCGATCTGCTCGCGCGCAAGCACGGCCTCTTCGTGAGCCGACAGGTGTCGGTGACGATGAAGGGCAAAGAAGGCGCGGCCGCGATCGCGTCGATCATGTCGAAGGTGCGCAAGAGCCCGCCGACGAAGCTCGGCGCGCACGCGGTGCTCGCCGTGCGCGACCTCGAGGCGCGCACCAAGACGTGGAGCGACGGTCGCGTCGAGCCGCTCGCGTTCCTCTCGAGCAACGTGATCTCGCTCGAGCTCGAGGGCGGCCACCGCGTGATGCTGCGTCCGTCCGGGACGGAGCCGAAGATCAAGTACTACTTCGACGTGCGCGAGGCCGTCGGCGGCCGCGAGCACATGCAGTCGGCCCGCGGTCGCGCCGAGCGCACGCTGACCTCGCTCATCGAGGCGTTCATGCCGCTCGTGACCGAAGGCGGCGCATCGTGAGGGGCGCCCTCTCCTTCGCGCTCTCGCTCGCGCTCGCGAGCCTCGTCGTGACCAGCGCCGCGCATGCGCAGACCGATCCGCTCGCCCAGGTCCGCGAGCAGATCATGTACGCCAACTATCCGGAGGCGATCGCGGGGGCGAACGCGCTGCTCGCGCGCACCGATCTCGACGCGCGCACGCACAACGAGGCGCTCGAGCTGCTCGCCACCGCGCAGATCGCGAGCCGCGCCCCCGAAGACGCGCGTCGCACGCTCGCCACGCTGTACGCGCGCGATCCGGGTCACCGTCTCAGCGACGCAGACGCGAGCCCGCCGGTGATCTCGGCGTTCGCGCGCGCGAGAGAGGCCCACCCGCCGGCCGTCGACGTGCGCATCGTGCACCGCTCACCGACGCTCACGCGCCGCGAGTCACCGAGCATCGACGTGTCGCTCGCCAGCAACGCCGACGCCGTAGGCGAGGTGCGCCTCGCGTACCGCCAGGGCAACGACGCGGGCTGGTCGCGCGTGGTGATGAACCGCCGCCCCGACGGCACGTACGCAGCGCGCATCCCCGTCGTCGGCGCGGCCGACCAGCCGCTCGACGTCGCCTACCACGTGATCGCGACCGCCCCCTCGGGCACGGAGCTCGCGCACGCAGGCACGGAGGCTGAGCCGCTCTCGCTGCGCATCCCCGCCGACCTCCCGACCGTCACCACTGACATCCCGCCAGTCGACCCGCTGCGCGAGACCGGCAACGGCAGCGACGACGGCGGCGGCAACGTCGCCGAAGAGTGGTGGTTCTGGACGCTCATCGGCGTCGTCGTCGCAGGCGGCGTGGTCACCGGCGTGGTGATCGGCACGCAGTCGCAGGGCATCCCCGACGGCACGCTCGGCACCGTCGTGTTGATGCGCTGAAGCGCACTCGACGACAGGCCGCTCCGACACGACCACGTCGAACGTGCCTGAGACGGCTTCCCCCTTGGGTAGGGCGGGGCTCGTCCCCCGCCGCGTGCTCACGTCAACATGCTTGAGGCGCCTTCCCCCCCTTGGGTAGGGCGGGGGCTCGCCCCCCGCGGCGTGCTCACTTCAACATGTTTGCGCCGCGTTCCCCCCTTTGGGTCGGGGGGGGGCTCGGCCCCCGCCGCGTCCGGAGCGCCACCTGCGCGTGTCGGCGAGTTCCGCCGCCAGGCGTCCGCCAGTCCGCCAGTTCTCGCTCGTTCTGTTCTCTCGGACACTTCATCTTGGACGGACGTCACATCTTCCCGACTCCAAAGACGGAACGCGAAGCACGCTCGAACGAAGCGCGTGCACAGGGAGAGGACCAATTCTCGCGCCATTGCGCGATCTCGCTG
The DNA here is from genome assembly GCA_964502175.1 of uncultured Sandaracinaceae bacterium. Classification (GTDB taxonomy): domain Bacteria; phylum Myxococcota_A; class Polyangia; order Polyangiales; family Sandaracinaceae; genus JAFLCL01. The sequence goes on along the minus strand of CAZCVE010000005.1, from coordinate 222,070 downwards.
GCGGTAGCGGCCCCGAATGCCGTGACTTGATGGGCGCCAACGATGGTATCTGCACCCCAGGTCGCTCCCACGAACAGTTCCCACTACCGTGCTCGGAGCACCGCAGCCGATCAGTGCGATCGTCGAGACGAGAATTGGCAATAGCGATTGCGTCACGACATTCCCTGTGCACGCATCGGTGTGAACGAGAGATCAACCGCCTGTGACGTCAAACTGACGCCAGATGGCGAACCACTCGCCGCCGCCCAGCGACGCGACTGCCACGCTCTCGTCGGGCGTCGTCTCGCCTGACGACGTCCAGTGCGAGGCGTCGGGATAGGTGACCCCCGACTCGATCGCTGCGACGCGAACCGTGTTGGCGGCCACCATCTCGAGGCCGCCGAGGATCAGCCAGTCGTCGACCATCGCGCCGATGTGATTCATGAGCGGCGGCGCTGGGACCACCGTGGCGACTCCCCTGGCAGTCGCGCCGTCGTACTCGCGACGAAGGAGACGCGAGTCCGACAGACCTTCGTCCCAGAGGGCCGTCCATCGCGTCCCGGTGCCGCGGCTCACCGCGACGAGGTTGCTGTCCGGCGGATCGCCCGTCGCGGCGATGTTGAACGCGTCCCCCCGCGCTCGGCCCGCGAGGTCGAACACTCGCGCGCGAGAGACGCCCGGAAAGCGGTCGACGTGCCAGGCGATGACGAACCCATCATCGAGCCGCACCGCGCTGAAGTTCCGCGTCCCATCGGTCGAGGCCTCACGCTCCGAGGGCGCAGACCCCGTGGGCGGAAGGACCATGTAGCGGACCCGCAGCTCGGGGTCGGTGGAGTACTCACGCCACACGAGGACCCATCCTCGCGCCATCGGCACGACGCCGGGGCAGTCTCGCTCGCGAAAGCCCGTGACGCCGAGCGCGACGGGGTCCGCATCGACGCGATCCCAGGACCGATCGAATCGCTGGAAGACGATCTCGAAGTTGGCCGACCCCGGCACCGTGCGAGCCCACGTGACGACGAGGTTGCCCTCGTCGTCCACGCCCGACGCGCCCATCCCCGACGCTCCAGGCGTGCCCGACGCCGAGGGGTTGATCGACGTGACCGCGCCCAACGTGAACGGCAGGTCCACTGCGGACTCGTCGATCACGAGCAGCTCGGCGTTGCAGTCCGCGTCGCACCCATCGCCCGGGTCGACGTCACCGTCGTCACAGCCCTCGTCCGGATCGAGCACGCCATCGCCGCATCCCGTCGCGATGCACTCGCCCGCGAGGCAGAACATGTCGGTTCCACAGGCCGTGCCGTCGTCCGCGGCCATGTACTGGCACGAGTCGGTGCAGGTCAGCAGGGAAGAATACCCCGCGAGCGATGACGCCGCCGACTAGACCGAGAGCTTCTTCGCGAGGCCCAGCCAGCGCTGCGACTCCGCGCGATCGCGGTCGGCGCGGTCGAGCATGATCTTGTGGTGCAGCATCATCTTGTCCGGGCCGTCCGGATCGGGGACCTGGAGGAGCAGGTGCTGCGCGCGGCTGCGGAAGTGATCGGCGAGCGCGCGCGCGATGACGATCGCGCCCGCTGTGTCGACGTTCTGATCGAGCGCCACGGGCAGGCGCACGTGCTTGCCGAGGCGTGAGAGATCGGTGCCGGTCTCGGCGACGTAGCGCTCGAGGTCGCGCAGCGTGCAGCGCGCGAGCACCTCGCCTCGATCGAAGTCGACGCCCGCTCGGCGCGCGTCGATCACCACCTCGCGGCGCAGCGTCGCGTCGTCGAGGTCGAGCACGATCTCACGCACCGGCTCCTCGACGAGCAGCCGATCACGGCCGCGCAGGCGGCCGATGGACTCGGAGACACCACCGATCGCGCGACGCCAGCGGAAGCGCTCCGGAACGCGGCCTCGCACGATGGAGACGGCCTTCTTCAGGTTCTCGCGGTGCTTCCAGTATTCGACCGCGTCGGTGACGCGCGAGCCATCGTACATGTTGCCTCCGAACAAGCCGTATCGATGGGAACGGCACGCTCGGTCAACAAACCGGACAGCTCAAGAGAATCGGTACAGGTAGCCGACGACGATGCAGCTCAAGAGGCACATCGCGAGGAACGCGAAGAGCGCGACGATGGACGCGATCATCCACACCGTGCCGTCGCTCGACGGCGCTGCGGGAGCGACCTGCGCTTGTCCCGCGACGGGCGCGACGAAGGCCTGGTTCGCGACCTGGGGCAGCTGGCTCTGCGGCATGAGCGCCGTGCCGTGGGGCGCGCGCTGCGTGTCGAGGTTCGAGACGGCGTCGGCCCGCGCCTTCGCCGCGGCGGCCTCGACCGCGGCGTCGAGCGTCTGCTGTCCGTACATCTTCTGCGATGGATCGGACGCTGGGCCGACGCCCGGCGCCGCCGCGAGGATCGGGGTCGCCGCCATCGTGCCCATGGGCTTGGGCGCAGCCGCGATCTCCACGCGCACCCTAGGTCCGCCGGTGCCGAACTCGATCTCGTCGCCGTCCGCGAGCTCGTGCCGCTGGATCGCGCGGCCGCCCACGAGCGTGCCGTTGCGGCTGCCCGCGTCGCGCACGACCCACACGCCGGCCTCGCGACGGATCTCGGCGTGGGTGCCCGACGCGTCGAGGTCCGCGTGCGGATCGAACGCCACGTCGCTCGTCGGCAGACGCCCGAACGTGATCGCGTCCTGATCGAAGTCGCGCGTGCGTCCGGCGTGCGCGCCGAAGGTCTGGTGGAGTCGGATCTTCACGCGGCTCGCCGACCCTCGCCGGAGGTTCGCAGCGACCTCACGGGGCAGGACGCGGTGGAGGCTCGTGCGGGAGATCGCCGGTGCGCCGCACGAAGCGACCCTGGGCCGGCTCGTCTTCCGAAGGCGTGTCGCTGCCCGTCCTGCGCTCGGGTTCGTTCGCCCCACCAGTGGCGGGCAGCGGGGCCATGTCCTCGGGCGGCTCGATACCGACCGGGGCGGGCGGCGGCTCGCGTCCCACGGCCACGGCGACGGGCGACGGGAACGCGACGAACGCGTGGTGACCTTCGTCGACCTCGACGTCTGCGCTCGTGACGACGGCGCCGCCGCGGAGGACGCTGACGTGGTGCGGTCCGGCGGAGACCTCGATCACCATGCTCGAGCCGACGATGGTGCCCTGCGGGACACCGTCGATCTCGAGCGCCGCACCGGAGTGGGTCGCGTCGAAGCGGAGGAAGCCGTTCGACGCCTCGAGCGAGCCACGCTCTGCGGTCGCTGGCAGCGGCGTGGTGCTCGTCGTCGTCGTGCGCGAGATCGTCGTGCGCGTCGTGGCGGACGAGCCATCGGCCGAGGCGGGCTCCATCGAGAGCACGATCGCGCCGAGCAGCGCGAGCACGAGCAGCACGAGCACCGCGACCACCCACCAGCGACCGAGCCCACCGGCTGCGGCGTCGGGCGGGAGCGACGGCGCGTTCTTCACGTCCGCGCCCGGCTTCATCGCGCCCGGCTTCACCGACATCGTGCGCGGCGGCGGCGGGTCGCTCGTGTCCTTGCTCGCCGGCGGCAGCGGGTACTGCTGGTACGCCACCTTCGCGGCGCCGTCGGGCTCCTTGAGACCGAGGCCGTCGAACTCGGCGACGATCACGGTGATGTTGTCGTGACCACCGCCCGCGTTCGCCATCGCGATCAGCTGGGCTGACGCGTCGACGAGATCGCGCGAGGCGCGCAGCACGTCCTTCATCATGTCGGCGTGCACGAGGCCCGAGAGGCCGTCCGAGCACAGCAACAAGCGATCGCCGCGACGCAGCTCGAGGAACGTGAGGTCGACGGTGACCTCTTCGGTCGTGCCGAGCGCTTGGAGGATGATGTTCGAGTGCTCGAAGGCCTCGGCCTCTTCTTCGGTCAGCTGGCCCGCCTCGATGAGCTGATTGACCAGCGACTGATCCTTGGTGATCAGCGCGAACTGATCGCCGCGCAGCACGTACGCGCGGCTGTCGCCGACCTGGCCGACGAAGAGCGTCGAGTCCATGAGGCCGGCTACCGTGCTGGTCGTGCCCATGCCGCGACGCGATCGATCGAGCTTGGCCGACGAGAAGATCCTCGAGCCCGCCTCTTCGACCGCGCGCACGAGCCGCCGCGCGAAGTGATCGCGATCCTTCGGCGGACCGCCCGTGGTCATCATCTCGTGGATGGTGTCGACGGCCATCTGGCTCGCGACCTCACCCGCGGCCGCGCCGCCCATGCCATCGCACACCGCGAGGACGATGCCCTTGTTGCCGAGCGCAGCGTCGATCGGCTTCTCGTCGATGCCGCGCTTGGCGAGCGTCACGTCGACGACGAGGAAGTTGTCTTCGTTGTGCTCGCGCACCAGCCCGACGTCGGTGCGACCGTAGTACCGGAGCGCCACGCCCGACGGGACCTCGCGGTTCACGGCGAGACCACGCGGTGCGGTCAGCTCGTCGCTCGGCGTCGGCGCGTCGACGGCGGGCTTGGTGACCTCCGCCTCGCTCGCGGCTGCCGCCTCCTTCACCTCTGCCGTCGCGGTGGCTGTGGCCTCGGGCGCGGTGGGCTCGGGCTTGGTCGCCTCGGCCGACGCAGGCTCAGCCGGAGGAGGATCGGCGGCGACGTCCGCTTCCGTCGCGGGAGAGACCGACAACTCTGGCTCGTCACCCTTCGCAGGACCCACGGCGATGGCGCCACCGATCGAGACGGCGGACACCACCGGTGCGTCGTCGTCGGCGGCCGCCGCAGCGGTCAACGAAGGTGAGGCCAACGCGGCGACGACGGCTTCGGTCAACGTCGTCGCGCTCGGCGCCTTCGTCTCGGGCTCGCCGTTCTTCGCTTCGCTCATCGCGTGCCCCCCCGAAGGCGGGCGTTGGAGAATTCGCTCATGCGGAGGCTCCGGCGCGATCGTACCGGAAGAGATGGCGTCCCACCCGGAATTGATCGCCTGCCTTGAGGATGCGCTCGCCGCGGATGCGGATCGCGGTGCCGTTCGACGACCCGAGGTCGCGCAGGACGAAGCGGCGCTGGCTACGATCGAGCGCGATCGCCGCGTGACGTCGCGACATGAACGGGTCGTCGGTGCAGACCACGTCGCCCTGCTCGCGCCCCACGACGGTCTCGTCGCGGTAGATGTAGTGAACGTCGCGTCCCACGCCTTCGGTCGTGTATTGCACGAGACGAGCGAGTCGCGCGACCTCCGGCGTACCGAACACGAGCACGCCGCGGTGCATCGCGGGGCCGAGCGGGAGCTCCGTCTCGGGCAACACCTCGAAGCGCATGAGCTGCTGACCGAGGAGGAGCACGTCGCCGTCGTTGAGCTCGACCGGCTCGCGGAGGCGGACGTAGACGCCGTTGATGCTGTCGAGGTCGCGCACGAGCAGGCCGTCGGCTCGGGGCACGAGGCGTACGTGGCGCGGCGAGAGGTACGGGTCGTCCGAGAGGACCACGTGACCCTCGGTGCGACCGACGTCGGTGGGGTCGTCGACGATCGGATACGCGCGACCGTCCGTGCCGTCTTTCAGGATCGCGACGAGCGTCCCGTGAACACCGCGCGCGACGCTCGCGGGCGGACTCGGGTCGACGTGCGCCGTGGGAAGCGACGCAGGCATCGGAGGCTGCTGCTGCTGCATCGCCGGCTGCTGCATCACCGGCTGCTGCTGCATCGGCTGCTGCTGGATCGGCTGAACCGGCTGCTGCATCGGCTGCTGCTGCATCGGCTGCTGTTGGCCGTAGCCGGCCACCGCTGCGGCCAGGTTCGGCGCGGGAGGCGCGGCTTGCGCGGCCCCGTCCGAGTAGCGCGCGCCGCAGAACTTGCAGAAGTCTGCGCCGCTCTCACCGAGCGATCGGCATCGCCAGCACACGGGCGCGGGCTGCGCACCGTAGGGCGACGCTGCGGCGGGCGCGGGCGCTCCGCCTTGCACGGCGCCGAGCTGGAAGCCGCAGTTGTTGCAGAACCGCATGTGCGGCGGGTTCGGCGTGTTGCAGCGGGGGCAGGTGATCATCGGTGGGGCCACGCCGGCTGGAGACGGTGCTGCGAGCGACTGCGGTGCTGCGTGCGAGGGCGCCGCGAGCGGAGAGGCAGAGGCGAGCTGCGCGAGAAGTTGAGGGGCTTGGGGAGCGAAGGCTGCGGGCTGCGAGAACGGGGGCGACGCGGGAGCGAACGGTGCGGGTTGAGCACCTCGAGCGATGCCGGTCGGCGGGGTGGGAAGAGCATTCGGTCGCTCCGCCGGCACCCAATCCCCGAGCCGGTGACCACAGTCCTGGCAGTACAGGCTGCCGTGCGGGTTGGCGCGCCCGCAGTTCTTGCAGTTCATGCGTGCGCGAAGGAGAACCCGCCCGACGTTGCGCCGTCAAGACTGCTGTGGCCGGGAAGCGACGACGCCTCGCGCGGGGCCGTGTTCGCCTACGCGGCGCGTCAGAGACGCTCGACGGCACCGAATCGGATCATCGCGCCGAGGGCCACCTCGAACGCGAGGTTCACACCGAACGGGTCGGCGCGTCGCGTGCCGTCGCGTGTCTGAAACGGTGCGGTCGCGAGCAGCCACGCCTCGGCGCTGGCGAACACCGCGAAGTCGCTCGTGAGCTCGAGGTGCACGCCTGCCCCGGCCGTGACGAGGCCACCGCCCGTCGCGACGCTCGATGCGTCCCCGAACAGGAGCACACCCGCGCTCCCTCCGACCCAGGGCTGCAAGCGCGAGGTGGCGTCGATCACGTAACGGATGTGTCCGCGGAGCGCGTGGAGCAGCGCGATCTCGTAGAGGCTCGCGCTGTCGAGGATCCAGAGATCGTACGAGAGGCCCCAGCCCAAGCCGTCCGGACTGCGGTGTGAGAGGCGCATCCCGAGCCCGACGCCGGCGTTCATCACGCAGTCGTGGTTCGACGGACAGATCGCCGATCGCTCGATCGGAACGACCGCGAGCGCGCCCACCTCGAGCTCCCACCACGGGGCCGTTTCGTCGGGCGGCGGCGGCACCTCGAAGCTCGGCGGGGGCGCATCACCCTCGTCCGCACGCGCGATCTCTCCCAGAGTCACGCCGATCGCCACGATCGCGATCACGAGCGCCACGCTCGATCGGTTCGATCCACACCAGAGAGCCATGAGCCTCGCCTGCTCGTCTCCGCGCACGAAGGCACGCGAGAGCGCGAACGGTTGTTGACACGCAAAGTGCCCTTTCTATAGTACCGCGCCATTCGGCCCCGCTCGTGGTCGATCGATCACGACAGACCACTCCTCGAAACGCGCCGAGCGGCGCGTCTCGCATCCGAAGAACTCTCCTCCGCGAACACGGTTCGCGGCCCGTTTCTCCCAAGGACCGCGCATGGAACTTTTTCTCGACAAGCGGGCCGTGAAGCAGATCAGGACGTCCGCGCAGGACTCCATCGACGAAGGCGACACCGACACGCTGCGCGAGGACGTGCTCCTCGCGTTCAGCGACGAGCAGGTCGAAGAGATCGAGCGCCGCATCGACAGCGTCGACTTCAGCGACTTCATCTCCGAGATCCTCGACGAGTGGTCGGGCGACGAGGTCGATGAGCTCATGGAGCTGCTCGAGGGCCACATGGCGGAGGCCGGCATCGAGATCAAGTACGCGCCCGCCGACGCGGACGACGAAGAAGACGACGAGCCGGAAGAAGAAGACGACGACGAGGAAGAGGGCGACGAGGTCGGCTTCGTCGAGGACGAACCGGAAGAGCTGTGATCGCCCGAGGGTCCGTGCGGACCCTCGTTCGTCCTTCCGATCAGATCGCGCAGATCACGTCGAGCGCGCGCGCGATGGCGGCGGCGTCCACGTCGAGGTGGGTCACGGCGCGCACGTCCGTGGGACCGAACGGCGAGACGAGCACGCCCTCTCGCTGCGCGGCCTCGCAGAGCGCCGCGGGGGTGAGGCCCGCGCGCGGCGTGAAGAGGACGATGTTCGTCTCGGGAGCGATCGTGGTCGCGCCCGCGCGCTCGACGCCGCTCGCGAGCCGCCGCGCGTTCTCGTGATCGTCGGCGAGCCTCGCGCGGTGGTGCTCGAGCGCGTGGAGCGCACCGGCCGCCACGATGCCCGCCTGCCTCATCGCACCGCCCATGCGCTTGCGGATGCGCAGCGCCTCGTCGATCGCCTCGCGTGAGCCTGCGACCGCGCTGCCGATCGGCGCGCCGAGGCCCTTCGAGAAACAGGCCGCGACGGTGTCGAAGCCGAGGACGAGCGAGGCCTCGCTCACGCCGCTCGCGATCGCCGCGTGCCACAAGCGCGCGCCGTCGACGTGCGTGCGGAGCGACCGCGCACGCGCGTGATCGCGGATCGCCCGCACGTCGGCGAGCGGCCACACGCGCCCGCCCGCGCGGTTGTGCGTGTTCTCGATCGCGACGAGCGTCGTGCGCGGCTCCCAGTACGCCGACGTCAGCGCGCCCTCGAGCTCCGCGGGCGAGAACAAGCCACCGCGCCCTGCGACGCGGTGCTGCACGCCCGCCGCACCCATCGCGCCCGACTCGTAGAGCACGAGGTGCGCGTGCTCGCCGACCACCAGCTGATCGCCCGCTCGGCAGTGGATCTGGATCGCGATCTGGTTGGCCATCGTGCCGCTCGGCACGAAGAGCGCGGCCTCCATCCCGAGCAGCTCGGCGACCTTCTCTTCCAGGCGGCGAACCGTCGGATCTTCGCGGTAGATGTCGTCGCCCACCTCGGCGTCGGCCATCGCGCGGCGCATGGCGTCGGTGGGTCGGGTCACGGTGTCCGAACGGAGGTCGACGAGCATCTCTCGAAGCTACCGCATCCAGCCTTGACGATGCCGGGCTGCCGCGGTAGCAAACGCGCCCTGTTTCGACCGGAACCGTTGGCAAAACGGAGACGCGAGAGCAGGCCTGACAGACAGCGCCGCCCTAGCTCAGGGGTAGAGCAACGGTTTCGTAAACCGTAGGTCCCGAGTTCGATTCTCGGGGGCGGCTTGGAAGAACAGGGGCTCCGGGGCCAGGTGGGACGCGCCCATCCTGATTCCTTTGTTGCGGAGCCACCGCGTCGCCGTTGCATCATGGCGTCGATGCGACGAACCACGGCCATCTCGTTCGCGAGCGCGCTCGCCCTCGGCTGCAGCCCGACCGAGAGCCTCGACGCTGCGCTCCCGCTCGATGCAGGTCGCGACGCGGCCGCGATCGACGCTCGGGGGGCCGACGCCGTCCCGCTGGACGACGTGTTCGTCGAAGATGCCTTCGTCACGAGCGATGCCGTGCTTCCGATCGACGCGCACGTCGTCGATGGTGCTAGCGGCGATGGCGGCTTCCTCACGAGCGTCTCGTGCCCCGACTTCATGGGCCTCCCGATGGAAGGCGTGACGCTGTCGGGCACGCTGCCCGAGGGCCTGCGCATCGGCCCCGACTGCTCGGTCTACGTCACGCTCGCGAACCACGTGTACCGCGTGGCGCAAGGCTCGGGCGCGATCACCGACTTCGCGACGCGACCGACCGGCGACTTCCAGGGCGTAGAGTTCGGCCCCGGCGATCGCATGTACGTCACCGACCGCACGACGAACAGCGTCCTGCGCTTCGTCGCCTCGACGGGCGCGTTCGTCGACGTCTTCGCGAACACGACGCTCGACGGCCCCAACACCCCTCGTTTCGGCCCCGACGGTCACCTCTACGTATCGAACCGCAACACGGCGAACGTCGTGAGCTTCGCCGCCGATGGTACGGCGCTCGGCGAGTTCGCGACGCACGCGATGCTCGCGAGCCCCGAGGGCATCTCGTTCGGCCCCGATGGGCACCTCTACGTCGCGGCGCGCATTCAGTCGGTGGTCATGCGCTTCGACGGGACCACGGGCGCGTTCCTCTCGCAGATCATGCCGTCCGGCACAACTTTCCAATCGCCGGAGAACATCGCGTTCACGTCGGACGGATCGCTCTGGATCGCCAGCCGCGACGCGAGAGAGATCCTCCGGTTCGATGCGTACACCGGCGTCGAGATCGAGCGGTTCGACACGCTCGCGACCGAGGAGCCGATCGGCATGGACGTCGCCGCCGATCGCCTGGTCGTCGGCATGCGCGGCACGGGACGCGTCCTCGTCTTCCATTGATCGGAAGGAACCGAGGTCGCGACGCGTAGAGGACTCCGTGCCGCGATACGACATCCGACCGTTCCTCGATCCGCTGACCGCGCGGCCGATCGCTGCCGAGGAAGCGCGCGCGTTGCTCGCCGATGCGCGTGAGCTCGTCGAGACCACCACGGCCGACGACGAGGCGCTGCGCGACGCCGCGATGCTCGTGCACGAGTCGCTGCCCGTCACGCTGCACGAGGCCGAGCCGTGGGTGTTGCTCGCGGAGATCGCCTACAAGCTCGGCTACCTGAGCGGCGACGAGTTCGAGCCGGACGCGCTCGCGCTCTCGCTCTCGCTGCTCGAGCGCGGGCTCGCGATGTCGCCGACCGACGTCGAGTGCCGCGCGCTCCGGGCCGACGTGCTCATGCTCGCGGGTCGCATCAAGGACGGTGCTGCGGCGCTCGATGGCCTCGATCCGAACCACTGGCGCGCCGCGTCCGCGCTGTCGCGACTCACGGAGGTCACGCGCAACCCGCTCACGCGACGTGTCGCGCTGCGATCGATGGTGAAGCACGCGCCCCCTGGCCGTCGCCCCACCCTCCTCAACTCTGCGGGCTCGCGGCTCGCCGAGGTGGGCCGCTACGACGAGGCGCTCGAGATGCTCGACGAGTGCCTCACGCCCTCGCCGGGCTTCGCGTGGGCATGGCACAGCAAGGCCCGCATCCTCGCGATGCTCGGTCGTCGCGCGGAGGCCATCGCGCTCGTCGAGCGCGCGATGTCCCACGCTCGCTTCGGCGCGGCGGAGCAGCTCTACGACTGGCTGCTCGCCCAGCCCGATCTGCCGCCGCGCACGCAGGTGCTCGAGCTGCGCTGCGCCACGTGCAGCGCGGCCGTCGTCGGCGGTCGGTGTCCATGCGAAGGACGCGAGACGCACGCGCTGACGCCCCAAGAGATCCGCATGTTTCGTCGCAAGCCGTGCCCGAGCTGTCGCTTCGAGGGGCTCGGCTTCGCGACGAAGTGCGCCGCGTGTCACGCGCGCGTCTGACTGGGCTCAGCGTCCGCGGAACACGCCTGCGCGTCGCTCGAGGAAGCTCGCGAGCCCCTCGGCCGCGTCTTCGGAGCCCATCAGCGCGCGGGCCTGCGCGAGCAGCTGCGCGTTGGCTGCCGCCTCGCCTTCGTTCTCGGACAGCCGCGAGCTCTCGAGCGTGGCGAGCACGCCGAGCGGCGCGGCCCGCGCGACCGAGGCCGCGATCGCCGCCGCGCGCGCGCAGACGTCGGCGGGCGCCGTGATCTCTTGCACGAGGCCGATGCGGTGCGCCTCGTTCGCGTCGAAGGTCTCGCCCGTGAGCAGCCACCGCATCGCGTTGTGCCAGCCGAAGCGCGAGGGCATGCGCATGGTCGCGCCGCCGAACGGAAAGATGCCGCGGAGGATCTCGATCTGTCCGAAGCGCGTGTCGCTCGCCGCGATGATGATGTCCGACGCGAGGCAGAGCTCGATGCCGATCGTGAGGCAGTGGCCGCGCACGGCGACGACGACGGGCTTCTTGCGCACGCGACCGCGCAGGCCGAGCGGATCGACGAGGTCTTCGGGGAAGAGCGCGCCACCGCTCGCGACGGCAGGACCGACCTCGCCGAGATCGAGGCCCGCGGTGAAGTGGTCGCCCTCGGGCTCGACGAGCATCACGCGAACGTCCGGATCGGCGTCGGCCTTCGTGTACGCCTCGGCGAGCTGACGCAGCATCGCGAGATCGAACGCGTTGCGCTTGGCAGCGCGCGTCAGCCGAATGCGCGCGACGTGCTCGTGGACCTGGAGATCGATGCGATCGCTCATGCGGCGACCATCGCACGAAAGGGCCGCAGCTCACACGGCGCGGAGCTCGATCACCGAGATCTCCGAGCGCGTCCCGATGCGCAGCGGCGGCCCCCACGTGCCGGTCCCCTCGCTGACCCAGAGCTGCGCCGCGCCCACGCGATGGAGGCCGCTCAAGAACGGCTGCTCGAGGCGCACGAGCGCGCCGAACGGCTGCATCTGTCCGCCGTGGATCGGAGCCGACCCGGAGCCACGCGTAGCCGTGGAGGAGCGCGCTCACCGTGCCGAGGACCGAGAGAAACGTGATCAGCCGGGCAGGTGTGGGGCGCAGGCGTCGAGCATCCGCCAGCGACCTTCGCCGAGCCCGTGAAGAAGCGTTCTTCAGGGCCGACGATTGCCCCTCGCCCATCGCTCCCGCGATCCACTACGATCCCGCCGCGATGATTGACGATGGCGTCGTTTGGGGCGGTGGGATCTCCGGAGTTCGCTTCGGGATCCGCACGCCCAAGGGCCCGATCGAGGCCGGCAGCACCCTCGTGATCGAGCTGATCTGCGAGAACCGCTCGCCGACGCCCGTCTGGGTGTTCGGCTTCACGCCGCGCTATCCGCGCTCCCTGCGCGTGTCTCCACCCAAGCACGACCGTCCGTGGATCCGCGTCTCCTTCGGTGATGTGAACGTGCTCCATCCGCCCGAGGCGTTCACGCGCGTGCCGCCCTCGGGCTCGGTGACGACGGGCCTCGATCTCTCGTTCGCGTTCGATCGCCGCGGCGCGGGCCTGTTCCCGATCGTCTTCGCGTACGACCCGGTCCGCGGCGCCGCCGGCATGCGCGCGTGGAGCTCGCCCGACGTCGCCTCCGCCTCGAGCGGCCGAGGAGAGCTCGTTGTCACGCGCGCGCGCTCGCTCGAAGAGGCCGGCATCGACGCCCGCATGGAGCACGACCTCGACGCGCTGCTCGTGAGCGGCGACCCGTCGCTCGTCGAGCGTCTCCGCGCGATCGGACCCGGGGGCGCGCGGTTCGCGGCGAGGCGCGTGGCGCGCATCCTCTCGCACGGCAGCGAGGCCGTGATGGGCTGGCGCGCGCTCGACGCGCTCGAGCTGCTCGGCCCGTCGTCTCTGCCCGCGGTGAGCGCGCTCGAGAGCGATCTGCCGCACGCGGCCGCGGCGCTGCAGTTCGCGCACGAGTGGCTCGCGTTCCGCGTCGGCGCACAGACGCCAGCGGCTCACCTGCCGTTCGTGTCGGCGCTCGATCAGATGATCCAGCAGCCCGATCGACGCGGGAACTTCGTGCTCTCGTGGACAGCCTACGACTCGCCGATCCACGGCTCGATGCGCATGGAGATCTTCGGCAACGGAGATCGCATCGTCGTGGTCCGTCCGGCGGGCGCGGCGGTTCCGTCGACGCGTCGCACGATGCTCTCACCGATGCACATGCACGCCTTGCTCGAGTCGATTCGCTTCTCGGGCGCGTGGCTCTTGCGTCCGCTGCGCCGTGAGGGCCTGCCCGACGAGCCGCGACCCGCGCTCGAGGTCCAGCTGCAGCTCGGCGAGCCGTTCGCGCGACGCATCGGCATGTGGAACGGCGAGTGGCGGCAGGGGCCGGGCTTCCGCCTCGCGGACCTGCTCGATCGACTCGCCGCGCAGGTGAGCCCGATGTCGATCCCGCCGCCCCGCTGAGCCGACTCAGACCGGCGGGAGCTCGATGACCATGCCTTCGTAGGCGCACTCCGAGTTCGGGAAGAGCTCGCGCGTGCGCCGCTCCTTCTCGCGCACGGCGGCGTCGTCCTGCGACGGATCGTGATGGAAGAGCACGTAGCGCTTGGCGCCCGAGGCCTTCATCAGGTCCACGCCGGCGACGAAGTGCGAGTGGCCCCAGCCGATCTTCGGGATGCCGCCTTTGCCTTCGTACTCTTCGGGCGTGTACATCGTGTCGTAGATCACGACGTCCGCGTCCTTGCAGAGCGCGACGAGGCGCGGGTCCGGCGTGGCGCCGTGCTCCGTGTCCGTGGCGTAGACGACCGAGCGGCCGCCGAACTCCACGCGGTACGCGAACACGCCGCCCGGGTGAGTGCCCGGCGAGTTCTTGATCGTCACGCCGCCCTCGAGCTCGACGACCTCACCCTCGTGGAGATCGTTGAAGCTCAGCTCGGCCGGCAGCTCGCGGAGGTGCACCGGAAAGTTCGGCGTCTCCATCTGTCCGGCGAGCGCCGTCTCCACCGTGCCCACGATGTTGGCGCCGCCGTACATGTGGATGCGGTTCCCCTTCACGAACGCGGGCGTGAAGAACGGAAAGCCCTGGATGTGATCCCAGTGCACGTGGCTGAAGAAGAGGTGCACGGTGCGCGGCATCTCCTTCAGCATCGAGTCGCCCGCGAGGCGAAGCCCCGTGCCGCCGTCGAAGATGATGACGTGCTCTCCAGCACGCATCTCGACGCAGCTCGTGTTCCCGCCAAAGCCCACGGTGGATGGACCCGGTGTCGGAATGCTGCCCCTGACTCCCCAGAACCTGACGCGCAGCATCCACCCTCTCTCTTCGTGGTGTGAGGCGAGCCGAAGAGTACGGGCACTCGGACGGCCCGGTCAATTCTCTCTCGTCCGACCCATGCCCCGACGTGGACGCCTGGGCGATCGGCGATATGTAGCGCCGTCGTGAGCGTCGTCCGCATCCCGAAGCCCGACGAAGATGCCTTTCCGTGGCCGCGGGTCGCGATCGCCTCGGTGATCGGCGCCGCGCTGGGCCTCGGCATCGCGTGGTGCGGCATGGAGACCGACCGGAGCGCAGCGCTCGACCAAGGGGCTGAGGAGAGCGGTCCGCCCGAGCCGCCCCCTGCGACTCCGCCGTCTGACGAGCCCGAGCCGCAGGTCGTCCTCGAGGCGATCGCGCCCGACGAACCGGACGCGCCCGAACCCCAGCTGGACGCCGCCACCCCGGTCGAGGCCGAAGAACCGACGGGCAGCGGGACGCCGATCGCACCGCCGGGCGAGACGACCGTCGAGGCGGCGACGACTACTGGCGGTGGGCTGACTCCCAGCGAAGCGCGCGGGCCCGTGACGTTGCGTCGCGGACGGGTCGCGTACCTTCGCTGCGACGGTGTTCCGCAGCGTGAAGGTCCGTTTCCTTGTCCACGCGACGAGCCGCTCGAGGCCGCGGTGTGGTCCGCGCTCGCGGAGGTCTCGCGCTGCGCACGATCGCCCGGCGCCGGACAGGCCGACCTCGTCGTCGATCTCGCGGACGACGCCGCGCCCACGATCCGCACGCGCGACACCTTCCCGCCCGACACGCCGCGGACCGATGACGCGGCCTTGCTCGCGTGCACGTCGGGATCGCTGGGGAACGTCCGGAGCTCGCTCTCGCCGCGACGGCTCGTCGTCTCGTTCCGCCTCACCCTCGATCCCGCGGACCGTTAACTCTTCTTCCACCGCCCGAACGTGCGTGCTAGCGTTCGGGCTCGTGGACGTCGTCTTGCGAAAGATGTCTCGCCCGACCACCGGTCGGGGTGGCGCCCCCGCAGTCGGACGCGCAGTCGTCGGTCGTCTCCTTCGCGCGCCGCGCAAGGGTGCCGTGCTCGTCATCGAGTTCCCCGACGGCCTGCACGAGTACGTGACCACGCCCGTGAAGCGCGTCTTCAAGGTCTGCGGCAAGGACATCTACTACATCCAGACCGCGAACAGCCGCTACCGGCTCGAGGTCCGGTCGGGTGAGTTCGACGCGCTCGAAGCAGTGCGCTGATTTCCTGAGGGTCCGTGCGGACCCTCCCCCGCGATGCGGGGCCCCCTCCCGCTCCGGCCGCCGAAGCGGCCGCTCCCGCGCGGGGCCCCAGCCCCGCTTGGGCGCCTCGCGCTGCGCTCGGCGGGAACTCGCGCGCCGCCGACGCGGCTCTCCCGGAGGTCTCCGCCGTCACCGCAGGTCGAGGCGCGCGAGCTGGATCAGCAGGGCGTCGACGAGGTCGGTGAGGCGCGTGAAGCCTGCGTCGTCGGGCTCGGACGTGCGCTCGTTTACGTAGAGCGCGCGGTTGAGCTCGATCTGGATCGCGTGCACGCCGTCGCGCGGGCGTCCGAACTTCTGCGTCGTGAAGCCGCCCTTGTACGGGTCGTCGTGCCGCACGCTGAGGCCCGCGCCCCGAAAACATCCGTCGACTACGTCGAGCACCTGCGGGCTGGTCGTGCTCCCGCCGCGACTCCCGGGCACCACGTCCGCCCGGCGCGGCGCGCCAGGTCGCGTGACGGACGGCATCGAGTGCGCGCACACCACGAGCACGCTGCCGAAGAGCCTGCGCTTGCGCTCGATCTCAGCCTCGAGCGCCAGGTGGTAGGGCCGGTGGTAGCGCGCGAGACGCGTCTCGAGCTGCGCGTGCCTCAGCGTGTCGACGAGCGCAGGCTCGCCGGTCGTCGTCGTCCGCCACACGACGCCGCGGCTCTGCGTGGGGCGCGGTCGCGGGTGATCGGGGACCACATCGCGATCGATGTCGTCTTCGGCGCGGTTGAGATCGACGACGTAGCGCGACACCTGCGACACCAGCAACGAGCAGCCTCGCGTGGGCGCGCTCGCATAGAGGCGATCGAGGAACAGGTCCGCGTCGCGCATCACGTGATCGCGGCTCACGCGCAGCTGATCGCGCACGTCGTCGGGGATCGCGAGCCCCGCGTGCGGGACCTCGACCACCACGGGACGATCGTGTCCTGCCTCACGCGACAGCGTGAACGCGCCGCGATCCACGAGTGGCCCTCGCAACGGACGCACGCTCACTGCCCGCTCGGGACGACGCCTTCCCGCTGCATCTGATCGAACGCAGCCTCGCGCGTGATCTGTGCCTGACGCGCGAGGTAGGTGAAGACAGCCGTACCGATCACGAGGAAGAGGCCGAACCCGATCGCGAACGGGCGTCCGCTCACGCGACGGGTTCGACCCGGACGGGGCGCGCCCTCGGGCCGAGCCGGCTGGTCGGCGCGCGCTTCTCGCTCGGCCTCGGCCATCACGTCACTTCTTCTTCGGCGGCGGGGGCGGCGGCGGCGTCGTCGCCTCGAGGAGCCACGCCTCGGTCGAGAGGAACTGGATTCCGTCGACCTCGGTCTTGTCCGCGAGATCCGGGTGATCCGTCATCACGCGCTTCACGCCCGCGGCCTTCGCCGAGGCGACGAGGCCCTGGGTCCAGTCCGTCTCGTCCTTCTTGGTCTCGACGAGATCGACCAGGCCCTTGATGAGATCGACCTGCGCCTTGACGCTCTCCGGCTTGAAGCCCGGTGTCTTGCTCAAGAGGAGCTCGACCCAGTGCATCACCCACGTCGTCGTCTTCGGCTTCTTCTTGCCGGGGCCGAGGACGCGACGCGCGACCTGCTCCGGGGGCAGGCCGGGGGCGACGGATGCATTCACGAACACGTCGGGGCCGATCAACACGTCCACGCAGAACCTCCATCGAGCGACTGCGCGCGAGCATATGCGGGCCGCGCGCCGGAATCGACCCATACCTCACGCGCGTTCGCGACGCGCCCGCGCGGGGTCTCCGCGTGCAACGCCTCGAATTGCGCTAGATCCGCCCGCCCATGGTGAAGAACGTCGCCATCCTCGCTGCGTTGCTCGTGCTCATCGGGGGCCTCGTGTGGGGCCTCTCGGCGATCTCGGGCGGCGCGAGCACGAGCGGCGAGGGCAGCACGACGGAGGTCGCCGACGATCGACCGCCGCCCGAGCCCACCACGGACGAAGAGCGCGCCGCGCGTGCGGTCGAGCACGCGTCGATGCTCGACCGCGAGTGGCCGCTCCACGGTCTCGTCACCGGCACGCAGCTCACGGTGCGCGCGGAGGCCTCGAGCGACGCGACGATCCTCGGATGGCTGCGCGTCGGCGGTCACGTGCGCCTGCAGCGCGAGCCGGTGCAGGCGCCCGGCTGTCGAAGCGGCTGGTACCGCATCCACCCGCGCGGCTACGCGTGCGCAGGCCAGGGCATCGACGTGAGCGACGAGGCGCCGACCGACGAGCAGCTCGGGCTCGGTCCGAACCTCACGAGCCACCTCCCCTACCGCTATCTCTTCGTGAAGGAGCCGCAGGTGCCCGAGTGGTACCAGCTGCCCTCGCGCGAAGATCAGCGCGCGGCCGAGGCGCACGCGCTCCGCTACGTGCAGTTCCTTCGCGACGGACAAGACCGCGCGGCCGAGCGTCTTCGCGCGGGCACGCTTCCGAACGAACCGCCCGCGCCGCGCGAGGTCGCGCGCTTCCTCGATCACGGCTTCTTCCTCGCGAGCAACGGCACCGAGGTCCGATCGCGTCGTCGCTTCGTGCGCACGGTGCGCGGCACCTACGTGAAGGAGGCGCAGCTCGAGGAGCGCACTGGCGCGCAGTTCACGGGCGTCGAGCTGACGGACGAGGTGCAGCTGCCTCTCGCGTGGGCGACACGCACCGCGCGGCCGCTCGTGCGCGAGGTGCGCGGCGACACGTCGCGCATGATCGACGACGAGGCCGTCGAGCCGTTCGAGCGCCTCGCGCGCATTCCGTGGGTCCGTCGCGAGCGCATCGGCGATCAGGCCTACCACGTGGTCACGCTGCCCAACGGCGACGAGCGCTACCTGCGCGAGTGGTACCTCGCGATCGCCGAGCGACGCGATCCGCCGCGCGGCATCGACGACGACGAGCCGTGGGTGCACGTCGATCTGAGCGCGCAGTCGCTCGTCGTCTACCGCGGTGAGACTCCGGTCTACGCGACGATCATCTCGAGCGGCATGGAGGGTCACGCGACGCCGGTCGGCGAGTACACGATCCGCCGCAAGCTGATCACCGACACGATGGCCGATCCCGGCTCGGACCTCGGCGACGACCGCTACCGCATCGAGGACGTGCCGTGGACGCAGTACTTCGAGGGCTCGATCGCGCTCCACGCGGCGTTCTGGCACTCGCAGTACGGCATCGTGCGATCGCACGGCTGCGTGAACATCGCGCCGCGCGACGCGCACTGGGTGTTCCAGCACACGTGGCCCGAGGTGCCCGAGGGCTGGCACGGCGTGTCCACCGAGCGCGGCACCGGCTTCCGCGGCTCGCGCGTCATCGTCACTCCATGACTCGCGCCTTCGACGCGGCTCGGGGGCTCAGGCGCCCCCGGACCCCGCGTCGCTCAGTCGTCGCTTCGCTCCTCCATCGACTCCCGCTCCAGGGGGCAGACAATCTGCCCCCGCCGCGCGGCGCCCCATGAACGTCACAGACCGACAATGAGCGACAAGACGCGCGTGCTCTTCGTGTGCCTCGGCAACATCTGTCGCTCGCCGACGGCCGAGGCGGTGTTCGCGAAGCTCGTGCGCGACGCAGGCCTCTCCGATCGCTTCGAGATCGACAGCGCGGGCACCGGCGGCTGGCACGCCGGCGAGGCCGCGCACCCGCCGACGCGCGCGACGGCCCAGCGACGCGGCGCGCCGATCACGCACCTCGCGCGACAGGTCGTGGCCGAGGACTTCGATCGGTTCGATCTGCTCGTCGCGATGGACGCGAGCAACGCGACGAACCTGCGTCGCCTCGCGAAGACGGACACGCACCGCGCGAAGATCGTGATGTTCCGCGACTACGAGGCGGGCGAGCACGTGAAGGGTCGCGAGGTCCCCGACCCCTACTACACGGGGCAATTCGAAGAGGTCTTCGACATCTGCGAGCGCGCCGCGCGAGGCCTCCTCACCGCGCTCCGCGGCTGACCTCGCATGACGCCGACGCTGGTCCACGCGCTCGAGTCCGCGCTCGGCGCGCGCGTGAGCCACAGCGACCGCGTGGCCAGCGGCTCGATCAACGAGGCCTTCCTCGCGACCCTCGCGGACGGCCGCCGCGTGTTCGTGAAGACGCGCGACGACGCCGATGCGCGGACGTACGCGATCGAGCGCGACGGCCTGTCCTGGCTGCGCGAAGGCGTGTCGACGGCCCGAGGCGCGCTGCTCCGCGTGCCCGAGGTGCTCGCCCTGCTCGACCGACCGCACGCCCTCGTGCTCGACGCGTTCGAGGTCGGACGCGAGGGCCGCGAGAGCGACGAGGCGCTCGGTCGAGGCCTCGCCGCGCTCCATGCGTCGCTGCCCGAGACCGCTCGCTTCGGCCTCGACGCCGAGAGCGATCTCGCGACGATCCGGCTGGACAACACGAGGACGGACGACTGGAGCAGCTTCTATGCAGAACGACGACTCCTGCCGCTCCTCGCGATGGCGGAGCGAAAGGGCCGCAGCTCGCGCACGATTCGCATCGGCGTCGAGCGTGTCGTCGCGCGGCTGCCCGAGCTCGTCGGGCCCCGAGAGCGGCCCGCGCGGCTCCACGGTGATCTCTGGTCCGGGAACGCCGCCGTGGATCGCGAAGGTCGGCCCGTGATCTTCGATCCCGCGGTGTTCGCGGGCCACCGCGAGATCGATCTCGCGATGATGACGCTCTTCGGCGGCTTCTCTCCGCGCGTCTTCGCCGCGTACGACGAGGTCTGGCCGCGCGCTGCTGGGCACGAAGAGCGCGTGCCGCTCTACCTTCTCTTGCCGCTGCTCGCGCACGTCGTGCTCTTCGGCGAGAGCTACGTCGGCAACGTCGAGCGTGCGCTCGCGCGGTACGCTTGAAGCGCCCGCGTGCCCTTCCCTTACTTCGACTCGCTGTCTGCGAAGAACAAGCGCATCTACCTCGCGAGCGATCGCGTGAAGGAGATCCTCCTTCCCGACGCGGCGCACGAGGGACTCGCGGTGAAGGTGCGGCGACTGCGGGGCGCGCTCGCGGCGGCGTCGCATCGCGGCACCGAGGGCGCGTGTCGCGAGATCACGCGGGCGATCTGTGAGTCGCTGTGCGTCGCGATCCCCACCGTGCGCGTGCACGAGGTGAGACCGACCGGCGACTACGGCGAGCTGCACGGGCTCTACACGCGGTGGGACGACGGACGCGCGCGCATCGAGCTGTGGATGCGCACCGCGGTGAACGAGCAGCCCGTCGCGTTCCGCACGTTCCTCCGCACGCTCGCGCACGAGATCGGTCACCACCTCGACTACGTGCACCTCGCGCTCGCGGACTCGTTCCACACCGAGGGTTTCTTCTCCCGCGAGAGCTCGCTCGTGAAGCAGCTGCTCGCGGCCGTGCCCCCGGCGCGACACCGACGTGAGACGCGCGCAGAGCCGCCCGCCGACGAGTCGTCCACCGACAAGCTCGCGCGACTTCGGAAGACCCTCGGCGTGAAGAGCCCCCAGCCCACGAGCCACGAGCCCACGAGCCCCGTCGCGTCCCCGCCTGCGGAGCCTCGCGCCGTCGCGCGCGCGACCGCACGGAGCGCATCGACCTCACAGCTGTCGTTGCTCTTCGTGTCCGAGCCGGATCCCCAGTTGCGCCGCTCCTGATTGGCCGCAGAACAGGGCCACGTGCGCAGTCTCTCCCGCCCGACGCCGACGCCCGTCGCACGCTTCACGCTCGGCGACGTGACGCTCGGGCTGCGCGTCGTGCTCGGCGCGAGCCTCGCGCTCGCGGCGCTCGAGCTGCTCGCGCACTGGCTCGCGCCGACGATCACAGGCTGGCTCCACGCGGCCCTCGCGCTCGTCGCGTGGGAGCTCTCGGTGAACGTGCTCGTCACGCGCGCAGCGCTCCGCGTGCGCCGCGAGGTCGCGCCTCCGTCGCAGCCGTCCGTGAGCGTGCTCGTCGCCGCGTGGAACGAAGAGCAGGACATCGTCCGCACCGTGCGATCGATCCTCGCGCAGGAGGGCGTGACGCTCGAGGTGATCGTCGCCGACGACGGCTCGACCGATCGCACGCGCGACGTCCTCCGCGACGCGTTCGCGCTCACGGGCGACGGCAACGAGCTCGTCGACGAACGCGCGACTGTGCGAGTCCTCTCGCTCTCGCACCGAGGAAAGGGCGCCGCGCTCGAGGCCGCGCGCCTCGCGGCGACGCACGCGATCCTCGTCACCGTCGATGCGGACACCACGCTCGGGCCTCACGCGCTCGAGCGCATCGCGCGACCGTTCGTCGATCCGCGCGTCGAGGCGGCCGCGGGATCCGTCGTGGTGCGCGACGCGCGCGACGTGCTCTCGCGCTTTCAGTACGTCGAGTACCTGAAGACCACGTTCCTTCGTCACGGCTGGTCCGAGCTCGGTCTCCTCGAGCAGGTGCCGGGCGCGTTCGCGGCGCTGCGCGCCAACGCCGTCGATCACGCCGGCGGCTTCCCCACCGACTCGCTCACCGAGGACTACGAGGTGATGTTCCGCCTCTACGCGCGCGCCGCCGAAGAGGGCCGCACGATCTCCGTGCCGACGATCGCCCATGCCTGTGCGTACACCGAGCCGCCGCGCACCGTGCTCGGCCTCGCGCGCCAGCGGACGCGATGGTTCGCGGGCTTCCTCGTGACGCTCGCGCGCTTCCGCGGCCTGCTCTTCGATCCGAGCGCGCGATCGTTCGGGCTCGTGCGCATGCCGCTCAAGTGGATCGACGCGATCCTGCCGCCGTGGTCGCTCGTGTCGATCGGGGTCGCGTGGGGGTTCGGCATCGCCGCGATCCAGGGCGGCTCACGCGACGCGCTCTTCGACGTGAGCGCGCTCGGCCTCGCCCTGCTGGCGATCCGCATCACGACCGACGTCGTCCAGACCCACCTCGCGCTCCGCGCTCACCGCGGCGGTGGCGGACGCATCGAAGCGCTCGAGCCTTCGCGGTCGACTACTTGGCTCCACGCGCTGGCGGACGGCTTCACGTACGCGTGGCTCCGTCAGCTGCTCGTGCTGCGCGCCTACCCGTTCGCGATCGCGCGATCACGCACGTGGGAGACCTCGCGCTGACGCGTGGTCACTCCCATGCGATCTCGAAGAGCGTCGAGGGATCGCCCTCTGCGATCGTGTAGAGGTCGTACGTGCTCGGACCGAACGCGATCGCTTCCGCGGCCGAGCCGCGCGTCGAAGGACGAAGCGGCGTGGTCTCGAGCGCAGCGGCGAGATCACCGCCGATCACGTCGAACACACGGATCTGCGCGTAGTTGCGGATCGCGAGGCGCGCGCCGTCGCTCGACATGTCGGCGCCGGTGATCGAGAGCATGTCGTACGAGGCGACGTGCACGAGCGTGTTCGGTCCGGGGATCGCGAGCGCGCTGCCGCGGTAGAGATCGGCCGAGCCCGAGTCGACCTTCGAGAAGAGGTAGACGTCGGCCGAATTCGGGTCGACGAACATGCCCTCGCAGTCGTGCGGTCCATCGGGGTACGCGAGGTCGATGCGCGTGGCCGTCACCGTCGCGTCGCCGTCGGCCGGGTCCGGCTCTTCGATGCGGTAGAGGCGCACCGTGCCGCTGCGCGAGCTCGACGCGCCTTCGGTCTCGCGCGCCTCGTTGTCGCCGTGATCGCCGATGTAGAGGAAGTCGACGCCATCGACGGGCACGATCGCGATGTCTTCCCAGTCTTGGTTCGACGCGCCGTCGAGCGCGATCGTCGCGACGATGTTGGCGCTGCGATCGATCGCGTAGATCTCGGCTGGGTTGCCCGAGTCGTTGTGGATCCAGAAGATGTTCGCGTGGTCGCGGCTCGCCACGATGCCCGACGTCTCGGGCACGTCCGTGAGCTCTCCGAGCGCCACGGGCGCGGCGGCGTAGCTGCCCGTCACGGGAGAGTCGGCGCCGATCACCGGCGCATCGCTCGTCGACGACGGCGCGTCGACCGACGCGGACGGCGCATCGGTGGACGCGCTCGGCGCATCGGACGTCGAGCCCGCGTCGGTGCCCGTGGCCAGGAACGCATCCGGCATCGGCTCGACGGGATCTCCACAGCCGACGAGCGAGAGCGAGATCACGAGGAGCGCGCGGCGAGGGAAGGACATCGGCCATCGTACCAACCGCGCGAGAGCGGTGCGATCGCGCCCCCAACGACGCTGCAAATGTGCAAATGGGGACGGTCCTCGATAGTTCGATGGAGAAGTCGCGCGTCCGGCCCCATTCCTCAGCCGAAATGAAGCGCCATGGGGGCGTCGAGCCCGCGCACGTCTCGTCGTCGCAGCCGGTCGGGTCCGAGGCCGGAGTTCACTCGGATGCGGCATTCCCCACGGCAAAGTGAGGCAACGATCCAGACGACCAGTATCGAACTATCGAGGACCGTCCCGGTTTGTCCAGGACCGTCCCGGTTTGTCCGTGTTCGACGCCAGCGTCAGCGCGAAGACCGGGGGATGGCTTGCGTGACCGACCCCACAGCAATTCGACGCCGTAGGGGACGAGGCGCTCGCGACGCAACTTCGCCGCCGAGTTGCCGACAACACCGCGGTCATGGCAAGACGCCGCCCCGGAGCGAGGAACGAATCATGAGTCGAGACAACTTGGCCTGCTTGATGGCCTGCGTCGTGAGCGTCGGCACGCTCATTGCCCCCCCCCGCTGAGGTGCGCGCGCAAGCGAGACAGGCGGCCGCAGCCGAGCCCGCACGCGCGGTAGTCGCACGCGACGAGTCGCGACCGGCACTCGTGACGGCGGCGGCCGCGTTGATGCTCACGAGCGGCGGCGCAGGCATGGTGCTCGGTCTCTACTTCTTCCTCGAGCCCGAGCAGTGTGTGCAGGCGGGGGCGGTGGGGGAGTGTCTGAGAACGAGAGTTCCGTCGGAGGGCGCGCGCCTGCAAGGAATCGCCCTCGCGGGACTGTCGCTGCTCGCGACGGGTCTTGGTGTGGCCGTCGCCGTGGTCGCCGACTCGATGTGGCAAGCGCTCGGCGACGGGCGGCGCGCGGAAAGAAACCGGCTTCTGCCATGGGTCTATGCCGATGCGGACGGCGCGGCGGCGGGAGCGGTCTTGTCATGGTGAGCCAGAGTTCGCGCTCGCCGGGGTTGATGTGCATCGTGGCCATTTCAGCCATGGCCATTGGGCTCCTCGTCGGCTGCCGGGCGACCTACATCGAGAGCTGTGCGCCGGGATACACGTTCAACGCGGACTTCTCGGAGTGCGTCCCGGACACCCGCGTCGACGCCGGCGCGGTGGACGTGGGCGGGGACGACGCCTTCGTGCGTCCTGACGCTGACCTCGATGCGCCAGGCCTCGACGCGTACGAGCCCGACTCGCCACTTCCGGGCGACGCGTGGGCCCCTGACGCATGGATGCCCGGTGACGGCGGCCCATGCTCGCGCTGTCCCTCGGACATGCCCGTGTGCCTCGGCGGCGCGAGCTGCGTGGAATGCTCCGACGATACCCATTGCTCGGGGGTGACTCCGGCATGCGACACGCTCACCAACCGCTGCGTCGCGTGCAACGTCGGCACCGACTGCACCGCCCCCTTGGCTGCGTGTCTCGAGCACGCGTGTGTGCGCTGCGACGACCGCGCCGACTGCAGCGTAGGGGCGCCCGCGTGCATCGCGAACGCCTGTCTCGAGTGCGAGAGCCGCGCCGACTGCGCGGCCCCGACGCCTGCCTGCACGAGCAACGCGTGTGTGCAGTGCGAGATGAACACCGACTGCGGCACGGCCGGCGCGAGCCGGTGCGCTGGCTCGAGCTGCGCGGCGTGCGTGGGTGATGGCGACTGCACCCACATCGGCGGCAATCCGCGCTGCGTCGCCGGCACGTGCCGGCCATGCACGGTCCTCACCGAGGCGACCGACTGCGGAGCCAACAGCTGCCATCCCACCACGAACACCTGCACGACAACGCCGCGCGGCTCGCGCTCTACCTGCCTCACCTGCCAGACCGACAGCGAGTGCATGAGCGGCCTCACCTGCGCCCCCGTCAACCCCGCACGCGGAGTCACCGGCAACTACTGCCTCCCGATTCGCGTCGGACCCTTCTGCTCCCGGCCTTTCGCAGACGTGAACACCGCCCCGAGCGCGAGCGGAACCAGCGTGACCTACTGCCGTCATGCGACGACCACCTGCGAGGCCTTCGTCCACCACCGCGGGACCGGCGACGGCACCTGCACGGGCGCGGGCGGCAGCGACGCCTCGTGTGGCGCCCCAGGCGTGACCGACGGCCTCTGCCGAGCCGGCGGAGTCGGGAACCGCTGCACGTATCCATGCCTCGGCGACGACGACTGCCCCTGCCCCGCTGGCATGTGCACGCTCGTCAGTTGCACTCCCATGAACTTCTGCTCCCTCTGACCCCCTCACCCAAATGGGGACGGTCCTCGATAGTTCGATGGAGGCGGCCGGCTGCGATGACGAGAATGCGCGGGCTTGAGAAAGTGAGGAAGCGATACAGACGACCGGTATCGAACCATCAAGGACCGTCCCGTGTTGTGTCGCGAGCGAGGCCGCGATGAAGCCGCTCACTCGCCGAAGTAGAGGCGACCGCTCGCCGAGACGAGGCGCGAGCTGCGGCTCACGTCGGGCCCGAGCACCTCGAGCGTCTCCACGCGCGCGCCTGCGAGGAGCGCGCGCGGCTCGAGCGACGTCGCGAGCGATCGCGCCTCGTCCTCGGTGGTGGCCGTGATCTGCATCGTGCGGAAGTAGCCGGTGACGCCGGCGGGGAGCGCGCTGCAATCGACCTGGTTCGCGAGCGAGACCTCGAGCACCGCGTGGAACCGCACGCGCGAGGACTCGTCTTCGACGGCGAGGCCCGCGAGCACCGCGGCGACGTCCTTGCCGCCCGCGCCGCCTTCGATGGCGATCGTGCAGGCCGCCGCCACTTCGTCGTGAGGTCGACCCGCCGCGAGGAGCGCTCGCGCGCGCGTCGCGTGGAGCGCTGCGACCGCCGGGTTCGTGGGCGCCGAGTCGGCGACGCCGATCATGTGATCGACGATCGCGATCGCGTCGTCGACGCGGCTGAGTCGCACGAGCGCATCCACCGCCACGCCCAGCGCCGCGCCTGCGAACGGCGCCGCCTGGGCCTCGGTGATCACGTGCTCGGCGTCGGCGAGCGCGCCGCCCGCGTCGCCCACGGCCAGGCGCGTGATCGCGCGGTTGAAGCGCACGGTGGCCACCGACACCTCGGGACACGCGAGCGCCCGATCGTAGGCCGCGATCGCGTCGTGGTTCTGGCCGAGCTCGTCGAGCACGTTGCCGCGCAGCTGGTGGAGCATCCACAGCTCGGGCGCCACGGCGATGCCGCGATCGAGCGCCGCGAGCGCGCCGGAGCGATCACCCGCCTTGCGACGGGCGAGCGCCTCGATCTCGAAGCAGCCCGACCAGCCGATCGCCTCGAGCTGCGCGGCGAGGGCCGCCGCGCCCGCGAGATCACCTTCGTCGATCTTCGCGAGCGCCTCGTCGTGCATCGCACGGACTTCGTCTTCGTTCTTTCGGATCCACATGCGTTCGTCGCCTCACTCGAGCGGGACGCGCCACGCCTCGAAGCGCGCGGCGGTGCTCTCGCCAGCCGCGAGATCGAAGCGATCGCGCACGTAGCGCCACACGCTCGCGTCGGTTCCGTCGTAGCCCACGTCTTCGTTGGTCTGCGTGTTCAGGCCCATGAAGAAGCGCTCGTAGAACGCCGGTCCGTAGGCCTCCTCGAACGTCATGAGGAAGCAGAGCTGCACGAACGGATCGTTCCGGAACGTCTCGTACGCGCCGCCCGCGAGGTAGGCGTCGCGGCCGTCGCAGTACGTGTCGACGTTCGGCTGGTTCTCCGTGCGAGCGAGGCCGCGGAGCGCGTGCAGCGTGAAGACGTTCGGCCAGCTCTCGACGTTGAGGTACTGGTAGACCCACATGCCGTCGATGAAGCCGAAGACGTGGCCGAGCTCGTGGGCGAAACCCCACACGTCGGTGGTCGGCTCCGACGCGCGGAGGATCCGCTGCTCGTCGCTTCCGTTCATCAGGGCCGGCACGCAGCGCACGGGGTTGCCCGCGAGCATGTAGGCGAACGACTCGACGACGACGTCGGGGAACCAGCGCACGCGCTGCTCGAAGAACGGTGCTGCCCCGCGGAGCGCGCGGTGCTGCTCCCAGATCGCATCGAGCGTCTCGAGCGAGGACGACGCGGTCGCGCGATCGGCGATCACCTGCGAGGCCTCGATCGTCACGCGGTGATGCTCCGACACGATCTCGACCCAGCCGCTCGTCACGGTGTCGAGCGCGAACGTCGCGAGATCGGCGGCGCGGAGGCTCGGCACCGTCGCGCCGTCGCTCACGACCGTGACCTCCAGCTCTCCGTCGACGTCGCGACGCTCGTCGTACGCCTCGCCGAGATCGGTCGACTCGATCATGCCGACGAACACGATCCCATCGGCGGGCGCGGTGAAGGTCGCAGCATCACCGACGCAGGTGATCGCGCCTTCGAACGCGAGCCCGCTCCGCGCCGCGAGCGCGCCGATCGCGCAGCCGCGCTCCATGCCGAGCGTCGCATCACCGTCGGGACCCACCTCGGTGCCGCGCGCGCTCCACCGGCCCGTCGCCGTGATCTCCGCGCTCTCGCCCGCGCGCAGGTAGAGGCCGCTGTTCACCCAGTTGGTGCGCGCGGGCACGACGAACGCGTGCGTCCCGTACGCGCCCGTCGGCGGCACCTCGACGATCACGTCGAGCGGACTCTCGGGCACGAACGCATCGGGCAGCACGAACGCATCGACGCTCGGCCCTGCATCGCGCGCCGCATCGACGGGCGCCGAAGCGTCGTCGACACCGGCATCGACGCCGCTCGTTCCATCGCCGCAGCCAAGCATGGACGGGAGACAGAACACACAGACCACCCAACTCCGTCGGCGCGCGAGCGATGGTGACATGGTGTTCGCGATCCTCGCGTGCTTCATGGTGACGGCAGCGGCGAGCCGAGCGCCTCCAGCATGGTGACCCACGCGCCGAAGTGCGGACAGTTCGCGCGCAGCTTGTTCAGTCCGATCTCGACCGCCGTGGCCGCTCCAACACGCCGCTTGGCTCGCGCGTACGCGGGAACGTGCTCGATGATGCGCTTGCTCGGCGCCGTCGTCGGTCCGTCGTCGATGTCCTCGGGCGCGAGACCTGCGACCTGGCGTTTCAATGCCGTGAGCCCACGCGCGCTTCCGTCCAGCCGCTTCTCGAGCAGGTCCAACTCACAGAAGAGGAGCGCCTCGAACTCGTGCAGTTGGAGGTACGGCATGAACCGCGCGTCGTTCATCTGCTCGGCCCAGGCGCGCTCCATCGCGCGCGCACGGTCGACGGCCGTTCCGCCAACCGTCCGCCCGGGGAACGTGTCGGGCAGCGCGTAGATGTCGACCATGGTCGTGAACCGAGTCTCCGTTGCGTGGTCCTCCGACATCAGGCGGGACAGGTCTCCCTTGACCTGGCCGAACGACAGAACGCCACCTCTCGCACCCAGCTTGCGATTCGTGGTGACGACACGGGGTCGCACGTCGAGTGCACGCTCGGTGAGGTGGGGGACCAACAACGCCTTCACGAACTCGAGCTCGGTGTAGCCCTCCACCGTGACGTACACGCGCCGCCACTCGGTCACGGAAGACCACCCATGTGGTTCCGGACCCAGACCTGACCGAGCGAGTAAGTCTCCAGCCACGCTTCGATGGCTGCGATGTCGGGGCGGGCGATCACGCTCTCACCATCACGCTGGTCGACGACGATCAAGTCCGCGGGCTCGAAGTGATCGAGCAGGGTGACCGACTGCGTCGAGACGATGATCTGCGATCGCTCCGCGGCCTCCCCCAGCAGGCTGGCGACGAGTCCGATCGCAACCGGATGCATCCCGAGCTCGGGCTCGTCGATCAAGATGCTGGGTGGCGGATCCGGCTGCAGCAGCAGCGTCGCGAGGCAGATGTACCGCGCGGTTCCGTCAGAGAGCTGACTTGGGTAGTAGACGGTCTCGGCATGGCGATCTCGCCACAAGAGTTGTGTCTGCCCAGGCGCGGTCTCATCGAGCACGAACGCGCCGAAGAATGGCGCGACCTGTCGGATCGTCTCCTCGATACGACGAAAGTGCTTGGGGTGGCGCTCCGACAGACGAAGCAGGAACGCGGCGACGTTCGAGCCGTCGGAGTGCAGGTGACGGTGGTCGGCAATGTTCGCCAGTCCCATCATCCCGGCGCTAGGCGACGTGTCGTGAAAGTGGTGGACACGCCAAGAGCGAATCGCCTCGCGCGCGAACTTTTCGGCCTTCGTCGCGTCGTCCTTCGCCGCCAACCTCGACTCGAGGTGCCCGGTGCCCTGATCGTTGATCACGGCGCCGAACTTCGGACCGTCGAACGGCGCAGCCTCCCGCTCGAAGAAGAGCGACCGATCGTCCGCACCACGCAGAGCGAATTCGTAGGCGTTCGACCCAAACGCAACGCGAGCGGTGAGCTCGTGCGTGACCTTCATTCCGCGGAAGAGGAACGCGTCTGCACGCCCGCGGGCTGCCACGTAGCGCTGGAGGCCGCGCGCCGGGTCCATCATGTGGCCCAGCATCTCGAAGAAGCGCAGGAAGTTGGTCTTGCCTGCGCCGTTCGCGCCCACGAGCACGTTCAAGCCGGCTGAGAGACGCAGATCGACCAGAGAGCGGATGGACTTGTACCCGCTGATCGAAATGGTCTCCGGTGCCGGCGTGCTCATTGTCCCTCCGTGCCGCGCGATGAAGCGCGCCGATCAGTTCCTCAAAGGCTTGTTGGTCATCAGCATGTGCTGCATGCGCTCGAGGCTCTTGGGCTCGCCGCAGAGGCTCACGAAGGCCTCGGCCTCGAGGTCGAGGATCTCTTCCTCGGTGACCTCGTGCGTGTGACCGGAGATGCCGCCGCAGAGCACGCTCGCGACCTTGCGCGCGATCTTCGCGTCGTGCTCGCTCGCGTGTCCGCCGGCCACGAGCGTGTCGACCATCATCGACAGCGTCGCGATCCCGCTCTCGCCGGGCAGCACGTACGCGCGCGGGATCGGCGCGTGGTAGCCGCTCTCGAACATGCCGATCGCCTTCTGCTTGGCCTCGTGCACCTGACGCGCGCGATCGAAGGAGATGCCGTCCGAGCGGCGGAAGTAGCCGAAGTGCTGCGCCTCGGTGGCGCTCGTCGCGACGTTGGCCATCGCGATGTTCTTGAACACCTGCGTGACCACCGCGTACGTGTCGAGCTGCTGTCCCTGGGGGACGTTCTCGAGGCCGCGCCACAAGAGATTCAGGTTGCCGCCGCCGCCGGGCAGGAGGCCGACCGCGACCTCGACGAGACCGCTGTAGGTCTCCGCCGCGGCCTGTACCGCGCTCGACGCGAGGCAGATCTCGAGGCCACCGCCGAGCGCCATGCCGTACGGCGCGGCGACGACGGGCACCTTCGCGTACTTCATCTTCTGCACGCCCGCGTGGAGGCGCTTCACCATGCCGCGGAGCTCTTCCCACTGGCCCTGGTTCGCCGCGAACACGACGCCCATCAGGTTCGCGCCCACGCAGAAGTGCTCGCCCTCGTTCGCGATCACGAGGCCGCGGAAGTCACGCTCCGCGCGCTCGACCGCGAGGTGCAGCATCTCGATGATGTCCTGATCGATGCTGTTGGCCTTGCTCTTGAAGGTCAGGCCGAGGATGCCGTCGCCGAAGTCGAACGCGTCCGCGCTGCCGTTCGACAGCACCGCACCACCACGACGCGCCTGCGTCGCCGTGTACTCGCGCGCATCGGTCTTCTTCGCGACGTACTCGCCCTTGCCGAGATCCCAGACCTTGCCGTCCCCCTCCGGGCCAACCTTGTAGAAGGAGGTCGCGCCCGCGGCCTTCATCTTCGCGATCGAGGCGGGGAGCGCGATGCCTTCCTTCTCCATGCGATCCGTCGCCTCGACGAAGCCGATCGCGTCCCACGTCTCGAAGGGGCCGAGCTCCCAGTTGTATCCCCACTTCATCGCGTCATCGATCGCGACCACGTCGTCCGTGATCTCGCCGATGCGGCGCGCCGAGTAGGCCATCGTGCGCGCGATGATCTTCCAGCCGATCGTGTTCGCGACGCCTTCGCCCGAGACGAGCTTCTTCACGCGCTCGCCCACGTCTTCGATCTTCGAGAGGCCCTTCGTCGCCTTCGCGATGGCCTCGTCGGCCTTCTTCGGGCGGTAGTCGAGCGTCGTGAAGTCGATCGTGTCCGACTCGCCCGTCGCCTTGTTGCGACGGTAGAAGCCGCCCTTGGTCTTGTTGCCGAGGATCTTCTTCTCGACCATCGCGCCGACCCACGCCGGCGCCTGGAAGACCGCGCGCTCTTCGTCGTTCGGAAGCGCGTCGAAGCAGTTCTTCGCGACGTGCGCGAACGTGTCGAGGCCGACGAGATCGGCCGTGCGGAACGTCGCGCTCTTCGGGTGGCCCATCGGCGAGCCCGTGATGTTGTCGATGTCCTCGGGCGTGAGGCCCGCCTTCGTCATCTCGTCGATCGTCGCCATCATTCCGTAGATGCCGATGCGGTTGCCGACGAAGTTCGGCGTGTCCTTGCCGAGCACGATGCCCTTGCCGAGCTGATCGCGACCGAACGTCGCGATGGCCTCGAGCGCCTTGGGATCCGTGTCCGCGCCGACGACGAGCTCGAGGAGCTTCATGTAGCGGACGGGGTTGAAGAAGTGCATCACGAGGAAGTTCTTGCGGAACGTCTCGCTGCGGCCCTCGACCATGTCCTTGATGCGGAGGCCCGAGGTGTTCGACGCGATGATCGTCGTCGGCGACACGACCTTCTCGAGCTTCTCGAAGAGGCCGCGCTTGATGTCGAGGCGCTCGACGATGGCCTCGACGATGAGGTCGCAGTCCGCGAGCGAGGCGAGGTCGTCGTCGATGTTGCCGACGGTGACGAGGCGCGCGTTGCTCGGGTGGAAGAACAGCGCGGGCTTGGCCTTCACGGTGTTCGCGAGCGACTCGGCGGCGATCTTGTTGCGGGCGGCCTTCTTCGCGTCCGCCGGCAGATCGCGCGGGACGATGTCGAGCAAGGTCACGCGCACGCCCGCGTTCGCGCAGTGCGCGGCGATGCCCGCGCCCATCACACCCGAGCCGATGACACCGATCTTGCGAAACACCGTACGAGACATCGATTCCTCCGAAGGCTCCGTGACGCGAGGGGTCGCGTCCGGGGCGCGTACGATCCGTGGTCGCGAGGGCATGTGCAAGCGTGCATGTGCGGGCCGCCCCAGCCGTTTCGGAGGGTCCCGCGCGCGCCTCGACCCGACGCGCGGACGTACTAGCTTCGGCCGCCGTGCGGGTTGGTCCCTTCGCATCGTCGGTGTTCGTCGTCGTGGCGCTCTCTGCCTCGCGCGCTCGCGCGGGTGGCTTCGAGGTGCCCGATCAGAGCGCCGTCGCGGGCGCCACGGGCGGCGCGGGCACGGCGCGTCGCGGTGACCCGTCGTCTGCGTTCTACAACCCCGCCGAGCTCGCCGACGATCGCGGCTTCCGCGGAGGCCTCGGCATCCTGCTCGCCGCGCCCAGCATCTCCGCCGAGGGGCTCGAGGATCCGCACGAGACCTCGCGCACCGTCACCTCGATCTCTCCGCCGCCACACCTCCACCTCTCGTACTCCGACGACGTGTGGGCGTTCGGCGCGTACCTCGGCGTGTCGCACGGCACGAGCGTCACGTGGCCCGATGGCTGGTGGGGCCGCTACGAGGCGATGAGCTCGGGCCTGCTCGTCTTGCGCGCCGCGCCGTTCTTCGCGCTGCGCCTCGGCGGCGATCACGGCCTGATCGCGGGGGCGCCCGACATCCGCGTCTCGATCGGCGCGCACGTCGACGTCGCGCGCGTGGAGACGAGCCGCATGCTCGACTTCATCGACGTCGAGGGCCGTGTGCACGCGCTCTTGTGGGGCGCTGGCGTCGGCGGTGAGGCCTCGATCTACTGGCAGGCGACGCCTGAGCTCGCGATCGGTCTCGCGTACAAGAGCCGCACGTGGATGCGCGCGAGCGGTGACGCGGACTTCACCGTGCCCGACGCGTTCCTCGGCCGCGCGCCCGATCAGCGCGCGTCGAGCGAGGTGGTGATCCCCGATCGTCTCGTGCTCGGCGCGGCCTGGCAGGAGCCCGTCTTCGGGATCTTCCTCGACGTCGGGTACACGGCGTGGTCGGTGCGCAACCGACAGGCGGTCGACTTCTCGCACGAGGGCACGACGGACACGGACGTGCCGCTGCGATGGTCGGACACGCTGGTGTTTCGTCTCGGCGGCGAGGTCACGCCGATCGAGTGGCTGCACGCGCGCGCGGGCCTCTACTACGACATGAACGCTGCGCCCGAGGACACGCTCGCGCCGAGCACGCCCGACATGGCGCGCTTCGGCGTGACGCTCGGCGTCGGCGTCGACATCACGCGCGAGCTCGGCGTGGACGCGAGCTACGCCTACGTCGCGTTCCTCGGCCGCGAGGCCACGGGCCCCGACGCACCGCTCGCGCGCTACTCGGGCGAGCTGCACGTCGCGTCGCTCACCGTGCGCCTCGTGATCGACGACACGACGCAGCTGGCGCCGACGCCAGAGCCCGACGTCGAGATCGAGCCCCAGCCCGAGCGCGTCGTGGAAGCGCCGGTCGTCGAGCCCGAGCCCGTTCCCGAAGAGCCGGCACCGACGCCTCGAACACGTCGACGTCCCCGCTGACCGTCAGCGATCGATCTCGCCGCTGAGGAACATCCCGAGCTCCGAGAGCTGACGGTCACCGATGCCTGGCACCACGAGGTCGGCATGGAGCGGCGACGGATACTCGCGGAGCGGCAGGCCGCTCACGCGCTCGAGCGTTCGCGTCGTGCGGTTCGGGATGATGATGTCGCCGCGATCCATCTGGAGCAGCACCGTGCGGCCGTCGCGCGCGTACAGATGCCCGACGCTGTGTGGATCGACCGAGTCGATCAGCCACCGCGCGACGTCGAGCAGGCGCTCGCGCTCGAAGCTCGGATCGCGGATGTCGAGCGACGTGAAGTACTCGGCGATCTGCGGGCTGAAGTACGTCGACTCGACGAAGAGATCGACCATGTCGGAGCCCGGCACGTTGAGCACACCGGGATCGCGCCCCGAGGCGCCGTTGACGATCGTAGGCACGTCGCGAGAAGCTCGACTCCTGGAGGCGTGATGCGAAAAACGACCAGGGTTGCGCTGGGACTGATCGGCATGCTCGCTGCGGTCGGCTGCAGCCGCGGCGAGATAGGCGGAACGGTCGCGCCGATCATCACGGGCGACGACCCAAGCGCGCCTCCGGAGACGCGGTTCCCGGGGGTCGTTTCCGTGCTCAACCTCGACGAGGGTGGCTCGACCGGCGATATCTCGACGCTGTGCACCGGCACGCTCATCTCGCCTTCGCACGTCCTTACAGCGGTGCACTGTGCGCATCACGAGACCATCATCGCCGGGGGGTTCGCGTTGCGGTGGTCGGGCGGTGGCGCCACGACAGCAGGTGAGGGCTCTGGCCGGGTAGTGGCCTTCTGCCGCGCCCACCCGAGTCTTCGTCGGTCGGAGGGGGAACCGACGAGCGATCCCGACGCAGACTGCGTGGGCCGTGACCGGGTCGAGGGAAGCTTCGACATCGCGGTGCTCGTGCTCCGCGATCCGATTCCTCCTGCTTGGGCCGCGGGCGCTGGGCCGATCGCGCGCAACTTCCATCGCCTTCTCGCGCCGGACGAGAGCCCCGATGTCGGGGACCGAATAGCCTATGTCGGGTACGGGCTCACGGTCACGCGCGACGACCTCAGCAGCACACCCGGCTTGATCGCAACCACGGGTCGTCGTCGTTCCGTGGATCGCACGATCACGGAGATCATCGACGCGCCGGACTACCTCGCAGAAGTTGTGACCGGCGATGAGACTGACGGCACGGGAGTGTCCGGCGGCGATTCCGGCGGACCCACCCTCTGGCTGGACGCGCCAGCGCATCCACTCTGGGGACAGCCGCCGATCGGGGTGAACAGTACCGCGCCCAATGGGGGGCCCGGGCAACGGACGAGCTATCTCGGGACCGCCGTCACGAGAGAGTTCCTCAGCCGGGCGGTGGACCGAAACGGTGACGGACGATTCGACTACTACTGCCCGCCGAATCCTCCCCTGCCGGGTCCCTCGGTCCCGGAGTCTGGTGACGGGTGGAGGCACGGATTCAACCCAGCCGCGACTCCGGAGAATGACCGAGACGGCGACGGGTACCTCGACGCCGACGAGGACATTCGACCTGACTTCTACAACCCTTGTCAGGAAGACTACGACCGCGACCGAATCGGCGACGGTCCAGACAACTGCCTGCAGATCCCCAACACCGATCAGAGCGACATCGACGAGGATGGTCTCGGAGATCCATGCGATCCCTGCCCGTCTGCGCCAAGTACGGGACTCGACCAGGACATCGGTCCGGGCCTCGACTTCGAGGGCGGCGGTCAGCCCGATGGCGTTCCCGACGAGTGTGACGTCTGCCCGTTCGTCTACGACCCTGACCAAGCGAACTGCAACCTCGACGCCGAACTGACCGTCCGCGCGCGCGAGGAAGGCGCTGGCGTTCCAGAGGCGTCACGCACCCCCATTCGTGGCGACGCGTGTGATCCCCTCCCGTGCGCTGAGACCGCGCTCGGGATGCAGCTCACGCGGTTCGCGGACAGCGCGGACCTCACACCCGGGACGGTTCGAGTCGATGCGGTCACCGACTACACGAACGTTCGCGCCGGCACGACTCGTGTGACACCTGCGCGCGAGGGCTTCCGGTTCTGTCGCTGCCCTGGCACTGCGCCAGAGGGGGACACGCTTCGTTCCAGAGCGCGCTGCTCGGATTCGGTACCGTCGGATGTGGACCCGTCCATCGAGCTTGGGGACTGCGACGTCAGCGACATCGAACAGTACGACCGCGCGAACGAGGCGGAGCTGTCTTGGCGATGGATGACGATCCCAGGTCCCACGGCTCGGTACGTGAGGTCGCCTGAACCTACATTGCCGGGCGTACCCCCGATACCGGGAGGGCTGCGCGTCGAGCTCCCCGCCATTCATGAGCCGCGGCCGGCGGAAGCGCTCCACACCACCGACCTTCGCTTTGAGTGGGTATGGCAGGTCGAGGCGGGCCGCTGGGCAGACGTGTTCCCCGGCGATCCGGCGCCCGCGGCGTCTGCGGGTCTCGAGGGCGTGCTCTGGACTCACACCGCGACCGCGGCCTACGGCGCGACCGCCACGTGGAACCGGGAGCTCTCGAGCCACTACTGGTCTGGCTGGCTTCCCATGCCGTACCGGGCGCCGGGCCGAACACCGATCTGCGGCGGGCCGATCATGCCCCTGCCCACCTCGAGCGCCATCTGCCCGTTCTGCGCCGGAATGATCTCGTTTCCCTTCGCGGTGGGCTTCCGGCCGTGTCCGTTCCCCGACCAGTTCGGAGTCGCGTTCGGCGACTGGACTACGCTTCCCGACGAGCTGCCCCCCAACGAGCCGTTCAACCGCGAGCAGATGGCACCGCTGCTCGGCTGGGATGGTCGATGGCTGGCAGCAGTCGAGCCTCCGAGCCAGCTCCCGGAGCGCGGCCTGCGCTACGTCGGGCTCACTCCGGATCTGGGCACGATCGGTCGTGTGATCATCGAGGTCGACGGTGGGTTCCGTGACGTATTGGCGAACTGCGTTCCGGGTCAGTGCGGTGACCCGATTGACCCCCC
This sequence comes from uncultured Sandaracinaceae bacterium, assembly GCA_964502175.1. GTDB lineage: Bacteria > Myxococcota_A > Polyangia > Polyangiales > Sandaracinaceae > JAFLCL01. The sequence continues at coordinate 184,976 of CAZCVE010000005.1, read as the reverse complement.
GCAGATCCAGAGCGCGCTGGCTGCTCGCCTTGCGGTGTCGCCCGCGCTGCCGCCGCCGCGCACGGACTTCGTTGGCGTCGTCTCGGCGCAGCGAAACGAGCTCTTCGTGCTCGGTGGTCGCTTGCCGAGCGGAGCCACCGCACGGGACGCGTGGGCGCTCGACATCCTTCGCAACGAGTGGCGTCGTCTGGACGCCGCGTCCACGTCTCTCGGTGACGTCCTTGCGGCGACCTACGACGCGACG
>CAZCVE010000005.1:0-184632 GCA_964502175.1 uncultured Sandaracinaceae bacterium | reverse complement strand
CGCGCTCGTCTCGTTCGTGTGAGCGCTCGGGGTGAGGCCGTGGAGGTGATGGCCAGCTGGCCGCGCCTCACCAGCAACGATCGATTCGCGCTGGCGCCGGGCCATGACGGCGCCCTCTACGTTGCGGGTGGGAGCCGAGTCGCTCACGTCGTGTTGCGCCTCGCCGCGGGACGCCACGGAACGTTCCGGATCGCAGGGCTCGCGATCGGCGCAGGTCGGATCATCCCCGAGCAAATCCACGCCAACCAGCACGCGCTCACGGTCATGGTCGAGCACGGTCGGAGCTTCCGCGCGCGCACCTACGAAGAGCGCGATTTCCTCCGTGTGCCCACCGCGGCGGAGCGGTGCTTCTGACCCGTCGGCCGACCGGCCTCGCGCTCGTGGGTCTCCTACTCCTCTCGACGTGCTGCGACAACTCGCCAGCGCCGGAGGACGCAGGGATCGACGGGGGCGGCGATGCATCCGGTCCGCGCGACGCGGCGCGGCCGGATGCGCCGCGCGACGTGGGCAGCGACATCGGCATCGACGCTCGCTTCGAAGGTGACCCCGAGTTCGTGCCCCTGCCCGTGCCGGGTGTGGACCGAGAAGCTGATCAGGTTCTTCGCGCACGATACCCGGAGCGCTTCGCGGTTGCGCCGTGGTACCCCTGCGTCGGCTCGGTCCCGTCCTGCCGTCAGCTGACCCGCGAACCGACCATGGCGCGCATGAGTCGAGTCTTCCGGACATCGCGCGGCCTCTATGCTCACATGCTCGCCACGAGCGCGCGCGGCGCTACGTACGACGCGCTCGGTCCTGTCGAAGGACCGCTGGTCGGCATCTGGCGACGGCCGCTCAACCGCGAGAGTCCGTTGTGGGGCGCGGTCAACGTGTGCGCAGGCGAGAACACGGCAGCGTTCACCGTCCTGCAGTGGACCGCCGACTCCGCGGAGGAGCGCATCTACGTCGGCGCGCTGGACTCCGTTGGTTCACTCGAGTCTCCCCGCTACGTGCTCGACACTCGCGTCGCGAGCCGTGACATCCAGCGCATGTGGGTCAATGATGGCCATCTGGTTGCCGAGCTGCAGCCCGACCTGAGCCTCTATCTCTGGCGCCTCGATCAGGACAGCTTCCAGGTCGCCGACGACAGGGATGTCGTTCCCGGTCTGCCGCAGAGCGAGTTCCTGGTGGGCGACCGCATCTTCTACGAGGCATGGAACGGCGTCGACGAGACGCGGCTCGCCATGTCCGGATGGGATCTGCCGACACGAGCGGTCGTCGACATCGATCCTGACGACGTCAAGGGCTTCGCAACCGATGGTCGCGACGCGGCGTGGCTGCAGCTCTACGACCGTCAGGTCGATGGCAGCTACCGCCGCATCGAGCTCTGGACCATGCCGTACTCGGATGACCCGGACCCGCAGGCGTCGGCGCAGATGATCGATGCCGAGTTCCCCTTGAGGGCTGGCGATCCCTTGGTGGGTGGGGGCTGGTACGCCTACGTCGGCGAAGACACGACGCGCGTAGTGCTGCACTCATTGCACGGCGAGGCGACACGCTACTTCCGAACCCCCGACGGTGCCAACGTGACTGGGCGCTTGTTCATCGACGAGACAAACCTCTTCGTCCGCTCCGGCGGTGAGATCTATTGGGTCGACCCCCGCGAGCTGCCGGTGCTTTGAAATGCATACTACCCATCAGCGCGCTCGTTCCGCCACAGCCGCGACCGTGGCCGTGCTCGCGTGCCTCGGCGGGTGCGGGGTACCCCCGTTCGAGCCGAGCGCGCCGCCAGACGCCATCTTGGCGGACTTGCCCACCGCCGACCAAGAGACGTTCTGCCAGGAGGCCGCGGCGTACATGACCGCGCATGTGACACGTGACCAGTTCGAATCCGCGCGTTGTCACTTCGAGGCTCTGGGCGGCGGCTCGTTCGGCGCGCCTTGGTACATGCCCGTGGAAGACGTCGCGAGTTGCGAAGAGTATGTGGCGGCCTGCAGAGCGATGGGCCCACAGTGGCGATTCGTAGATGCTTGTTACCACTACGGGGTCTCCGTACAGGCGGAAGCCGCGTGCATCGAGCACGAAGTTCGGACCCAGTGGCCGACTCTCTCGAGTGAGCTGCGCTGTGAGATGTTCGGCACGCCCGCTTTCGAGGAGGTCTGGGGCAGGGCCAGACCGCAAGGAACCCTTTGCAGATACCCGCTCTGACCGCACAGCGCGTGATGCAGCTCAGCCTCCATTTCGCTCCACCCTCGGGCTGTGGGACGTCAGCTTTCGGCAAATCGCGGGCTTTCCGACTCCCTTCTCGCTCGCCGTACATCGAGTACGACTCGCTCCGAGGGTGCGGGCGCGCTCCACGCTTCGCTCGAAATCCTCGGCCTCGCTCCGAGGGTGGAGCGAAATGGAAGCTCAGCGACCGATCTCGCCGCTGAGGAACATCCCGAGCTCCGAGAGCTGACGGTCGCCGATGCCCGGCACCACGAGGTCGGCGTGGAGCGGCGACGGATACTCGCGGAGCGGGAGGCCGCTCACGCGCTCGAGCGTTCGCGTCGTGCGGTTCGGGATGATGATGTCGCCGCGATCCATCTGGAGCAGCACCGTGCGGCCGTCGCGCGCGTACAGATGCCCGACGCTGTGTGGATCGACCGAGTCGATCAGCCACCGCGCGACGTCGAGCAGGCGCTCGCGCTCGAAGCTCGGATCGCGGATGTCGAGCGACGTGAAGTACTCGGCGATCTGCGGGCTGAAGTACGTCGACTCGACGAAGAGATCGACCATGTCGGAGCCCGGCACGTTGAGCACCGCGCGAACGATCTCCGGCGTCGTCGACACCCACACGGCGCCGATGATCGCGCCGAGCGACTGACCCGCGTAGTGGATCGTCTCCGGATCGAGCGGCTGCCCGACGGCCGCGCCCCAGTCTGACGTCTGGATCGCGTGGAGCAGCGTCGAGAGATCGACGAGCGCCTGACGGAAGTGATCGTTGATGAACGGCAGGTCCGCGACGTCGAGGAACGCGGCGCCGCTCGCGACCTGCACGGCGACGAGCGGGAACGCGGTGAACTCGTCGGGGCGACCGTCCGACGTGAGGCAGCGACCCTCGGTGCTGCAGCGCGCATCGCTGCCCGACGCGCACGGCGGGAAGCGCAGGATGTCGTCGTTCAGTCCCGTCAGCGTGCGCACCGCGGGCGGGAAGAAGTTCGGCACGGCGACGAGGCTCGAGTCGATGCACGCGATGCGCTCGCCGTGGAACGGGAAGTCGATGCTGATCGTCGCGAAGCCGCGCCGCGCCAGCTCGCCCGCGACGGTCATCATGAAGCGCGCGTCCGTCACGACCGCGTGGCCGAAGATCACGACCGGCAGCGGGCGCGACGGATCGGCATCCTCGGGGATCGAGAGGTAGAAGCGCACGGGCTGCGCCTCGCAGCCGTCGTCGCGCCAGCGGCGCGTGACCGGATCCAAGCAGTAGGGAGAGGGCAGCGTGCCGATCACGAACTCGCGCACGCCCGCGGTGCGCGTCAGGTAGATCGCGCGGATCGCGGCGCCACCGACGCCCGGAAAGAGCGCCTCGAGCGCGTCGATCGGCGCGAGGCGCTCGCGGATCGTCGGCACGATCGGGGCGCCCGCGGTGATGGTCGAGCGCGATGCCTCGGCGAGCGCGGGCTCGGCGTGCAGCGTTGTGAAGGGCCACGCCGTGACGAGGTCGTCGCGGCCGTGTCGATCGAGGAACGCGTCGAGGCGCGCGCGCGTGAGCTCGAGCCGGTGCGCGAGCGGATCGGTCAGCGAGCCGATCTGCGAGCGACCATCGACCTCGAGCGGGTGCTCGCTCCGCATGAAGAAGCCGATCGGCATCGGCTCCACGTCTTCGCCCCGCGCGGAGCGCAGGCCTCGATCGACGGTCACGGCGTAGGTCGACTGTCCGCGCAGTGGCAGCTCCGCGTCGTCGACCTCGATCACGAGGTGCACGCAGTCGCTCGGCGTCGGGCTCGCGAGGCACGGCGGCTCGCCGTCGTCGCCCATCACGCGCACGGTGATCGGGAGCTCGCGATCGCCCTCGCCGAGATCGAAGAGGTGCACGCGCCCCGCGACGCTGCTCGGATCGACGGCCTCGGTCAGCTCGAAGAGCAGGTTCGCCGACACGGCGAAGCCATCGAGCTCGTTCACCTGGTGCTTCGCGTCGCGCTCGAGATCCGTGTCCCACGGCGCTTCGTCGAGCAGCACGAGGCCCGTGTCGGGATCGAGCAGGAGATCGAACGGCAAGGGCACGCGCTGCGAGTCGCGATCCATCGCGAGCTCGGGATCGCCCGTCACGGTGAACGACCAGAGCGCCGCGACCTCTTCGCGCGGGATCTCGCTCTCGGTGGGGCGCGCCGCGTCCTCGAAGAACTCGAAGCGCGGCTGGAGCACGGCGCGGAGCTCCTCGAGGCGCGCGCCGGTCTCGAGGCGCTCGGCGCGCGTCGCGCCCGGGAACGCACGGTTGTGGCCCACGGTGTCGAGGCGCTCGCGGCCTCGGAGGAAGTAGAAGATCGCGTCCGGCCCGATGCCGAAGCCGTGCGCGTCGCGCACGCCGCTCTCGCCACCGCGCACGACGACGAAGTACGTGTGACCGCGCTGCCAGCCGGTGCGCGGCGGCACGATGCTGAGGCGTCGATCGTCCTCGTCGAGCCGCACGGTCACGTCCTCGACGCGCACGGCGCCGCTCGGGAGATCGTCCCAGAGCTGCACGCTGCTCGTGTCGACGGTGGACTCGTCGATCGCGTCGCTGAAGCGCACGGTCGCGGGCAGCGTGGTGGACCATCCGTCGCGCGTGTTGAGCCACTCGCGGAAGTCGCGCTCGGCGGGGCTCAGATCGTCGTCGATCGGCAGATCGAGGTGCCCGGCCTCCGCATCGCGCAGCGCGTCGTTCGGCATCGGCACCTCGCCGCGCGACGGATCGAAGATCGCGTAGGTGGGCACGCGCTGATCGGTGTCGAGCGGAAGGCCGCACGACGACGTCAGGCACGCGACGGCGACGAAGAAGAGGACGTGAGCGCGCACGATGAGGCGAGCGTTCTTCGAGGACCGCGCCGCGTCAACGAGTCGCCCATCACTCGCCCGCCCCGCGCCGACGAGTCGCCCAGCGCCGACGGGCACGTTACGCTCGCTCCGTGCGGAGCGCGGGCCACAGCGTGCTGTGTTCGGGGATCGTCGTGGTCGTGACGATCGTCATCGCGTTCGGATGCGGGCCTCCAGCCACCTCACGACTCGTGGGACCTCGGGCGACGACCACGCTTCCAGCCTCGCTTCCCCCGGCACCGCCGGCACGCGGCGAGTGGGAGCTCGCGACGTCGACCCGCGGACACTCCTACCTCGAGCGCCACGGCGACCACGGCACACGCGCAGACCCATCGTCGGCCTACACCACACTGGCATCCACCGAAGGCGTCATCGGCTATCGAGCCTCGCGGTTCTTCGGCATTCGCGCGTTGGGCTCGCTCGGCATCGGGGCCGGCGCCGTCGACGCGTACGACCTCGACACCGTCGCACCGAGCTGGCCGACGCGGCTCGGCGTCGGTGTGGTCGTCGGCTTCGCGAGCGACGTCGAGCCCTTTCAGATCCAGCTCACCGTGGACGCGGGCATCGTGGGCCTCGCCAACAGCCAGAGGCTTCATCTTCAGACACGTGAATGCCCTCCGAACGCGCGTTGGGACTGGGACTGCACGGCCTGGCAGCGGGCCTCGGTCGATGAGTTCAGTGTTGGGATCTCGGTGCGGCCCTACCTGCGCGCGAGCTTGGTGGCCGGCGGCGAGCTGACCCCTTGGCTCCGCGTGCTCGCGCAGGCAGGCGTCGTCTACCAGACCCTTCCTGATCAACACGGCGCTCACGACTACAACCTCGTCGTCGCGTTCGACGCGAACGTCGAGTGGCTGCTCGACCCGAACACGTCGCTGTTCGCGAGCGGTGGATGGGCCGCGCTCGATCCGTTCTTCACGCACGGCCCGTCCTTCAGCCTGGGGATCCGAGTCGTACTGCCCAGCACGGGCCCGGGCAGCGTCCGTCGCGAGCAAGAGGCCCGCGTTCGCCAGATCGCGCGCCGATGGAACCTGGTCGCGCCGCCTCCACTCGTCCTGACCCCTCATCTCGCGCCTCATTCGATGCTGCGATCTCGAGTGCCCGTCCCCGACTGGATGCTCGACATCCTCGGCGCCTCGATCGAGATGACCGTCGGCCCTGCTGACGCGGAGCCGTCGGAAACTCCGCCCGAGTGAAGTCGCGCGCCGTGTCGTTGGGCCGCGGCAAGGCTTCTGTGGGTCCCCGCAACATCGACAGGTACCTCGCCAGCTGGCCCTCGCGTCCTGAGCGGCGACGCATCGCGTACCATCGACCGATGGGTCGCGTGCGGGCGTGGTGCGGTGCGGTGGTGCTCGTGAGCACGACCGCGAGCGTCGCGCTCTACTCCGCGGCGTGCATCTCCATCGCAGAGCCGACGCCCGAGCCGCCGGACACGGTTCGGTCCGTGGGCAGTGAAGCGAGAGCAACGCTGCCGCCCTCGCTGCCATCGCCGCCTCCACACCGCGGAGAGCTCGAGCTCGCGACGTCGACGCGTCTGCACACCTACGGCGACGCGCTACGCCCCGCGTTCGCGCCGTCCGCCTACGCCACCGCCGGATCCGCCGAGGGTGTGATCGGTTACCGCGCCTCACGCTTCTTCGGCGTCCGCGCCCTGGGTTCGCTGGGCTTCGGTCCTGGGGGCACCGACGCATACTCTGCGCCGACGACGACCGCGACCCCGAGCTGGCCGACGCGACTCGGCGTCGGGTTCGTCACGGGCTTCGCAAGCGACACGCAGCCGGTCCAACTGCAACTCGCGGTCGACGGCGGTCTCATCGGTATCGCCGGGAGTCGTTGGGGGCACAGCGAGAGACGCTCGTGCACGCAGTTGGACCTGCGTGGCGAGATGTGGGCGTGTTCGCCGTGGACGGCCGAGACCGGAGATGGGCTGCACCTCTCCATCACGGTTCGCCCGTACTTCCGTGCGGTCGCGATCGTCGGGTTCGATATCACGAGCGCGATTCGCATGGTTCTTCAGGCAGGTCTCGTCTTCGGCCCGTTCCCCGACGAGGGCTCTGACGTGGACTACAACCTCGTCGTCGCGTTCGACGCGAACGTCGAGTGGCTGCTCGACCCGAACACGTCGCTGTTCGCGAGCGGTGGATGGGCCGCGCTCGATCCGTTCTTCACGCACGGCCCGTCCTTCAGCCTGGGGATCCGAGTCGTACTGCCCAGCACGGGCCCGGGCAGCGTCCGTCGCGAGCAAGAGGCCCGCGTTCGCCAGATCGCGCGCCGATGGAACCTGGTCGCGCCGCCTCCACTCGTCCTGACCCCTCATCTCGCGCCTCATTCGATGCTGCGATCTCGAGTGCCCGTCCCCGACTGGATGCTCGACATCCTCGGCGCCTCGATCGAGATGACAGTCGGCCCTGCTGACGCGGAGCAGCCAGAGGCCGATGCGCCGGCGACCGAGTGAAGTCGCGCCGCGCGAGATCGAAGTTTGGGTGTTCTCCTGTGTTCCGCGCGATCCTCGCGGCCCGATGACCGACGCTCCCATCACGTCCGTGTCCGCTCGATCTTCGGGACGCTCGTGCTCGACGTGAAGGGACAGCGCACCGCGAGCGCGGCGACGCTGCTCGCGTGCGCCGGCTGCGACGCGCTCGGCGCGGGCCTCTTCCTCGTGTGGAACCACTTCGCGCCGGAGACGCCCTACGTGCTGGCGGTCGGCATCGCCAACGCGGTGGGCGCGCTCGTGTGCGTGACGGTCGTGGGCATCGCGCACCTGCGCGGCACCGAGACCGGCTGAGCTGCGATCACGTCGTCTTCGGCGTCTTCGACGTCGCGCGCATGCCCGCGAAGTAGACGGCGAACGCGAGCAAGAAGCCGGTGAACCACGCGTAGACGTAGAGGTCGTCGAAGAAGCCAGGCTGAGCTCCCTCTTGGGCCTCGATCACGTGCGTGCTGTGGAGGAAGCCCGGCACGTTCGGCAGCACACCGATCACCAGCGCGACGAGCGCCACGGGGTTCCACTTCGGATAGCGACCCTCGGTGCGGTAGAGGTCCGGCACGTCGAGCGTCTTGTCGCGGATCACGAAGTAGTCGCAGATCATGATGCCGGCCACGGGGCCGAGCAGCGCGCTGTAGCCGACGAGCCAGTTGAAGATGTACGCGTCGGCGCTCGCCATGAGCTTCCACGGCATCATCACGATGCCGAGCACGCCCGTGATCACGCCGCCGATCTTGAACGTGATGTGGCGCGGCGCGAGGTTCGCGAAGTCGTTCGCGGGGCTCACCACGTTGGCCGCGATGTTCACCGAGATGGTCGCGACCGCGACGCCGAGCAGCGCGAAGATCGCGACGATGATGCGCGTGGTGCCGTCCGCGATGATCGGCTCTTCGAGGCCGGGCGGCGCGACCGGCGAGGTGATGTGCGAGAGCACGAGCACCGGATCCCACAGCTGATCGATCTCGACCGCGCCGTGCAGCACCTGGTGCATCGCCGACGTGATGACGACGCCCATCGCCGAGAACGCGATCATCGTGGTCGGTAGGCCGAGCGTCTGGCCGAGCATCTGCTCGCGCTGGCTCTTTCCGTACCGCGTGAAGTCCGGGATGTTGAGCGACAGCGTCGCCCAGAAGCCGATCATGCCGGTGAGCGAGGGGATGAACACGGCCCAGAACTCACCGAAGCTCTCGAAGCGCGAGGGCTGCGTGATGAGCTCGCCCACGCCGTCGGCGCGCCACACCGCCCAGCCGAGGAGCAGGCCCGCCATCACGAGCACGATCGGCGCGGCCCAGTTCTCGAACACGCGCACCGCGTTCATGCCGTAGAGGATGATCGCGATGTTCAGGACCCAGAAGATGCCGAACGTGATCGCCGACGGCACCGAGAGGCCGAGCAACGAAGTGTCGCCGCCGAGCGTTCCGAACGCGGGCCACACCGCGACGAGGAACGTCTTCACGGCCTCGCCGCCGATGAACGTCTGGATGCCGAACCACCCGCACGCGACGAGCGCGCGCAGCACCGCGGGCACGTTCGCGCCGCTCGTGCCGAACGAGGCGCGCGCGAGCACGGGGAACGGGATGCCGTACTTCGTGCCCGGGTGCGCGTTGAGCAGGATGGGCACGAGCACGATCGCGTTGCCGAGCCCGATCGTGAGCAGCGCCTGCCACCAGTTCATGCCCACCGCGACGAGCCCGCCCGCCATCATGTAGGTGGGGATGCAGTGGGCCATCGAGATCCACAGCGCAGCGAAGCTGTAGGTCGTCCAGTTGCGGTGCTTGTCGGGCACGGGCGCGAGGTCCGCGCTGAAGAGAGGGCTCTCGGCGAGATCCTTCGGGAGCCCGACGAGCGCTTCTTCTCTGGTGATCTCTTGAGCCATCGAGCGAGCCTCCGCGGGCGCCGACTCTAGTACTTCTGACCGGAACTTCGTTCCGGGTTCTTCGACGGCCCGCCCGCGCGAATCCCGCTACCATCGACCGATGGCCGAGCCCGCACCGAAGTCGCGCGTCACCGTCGCGGAGTTCCTCCCGATGATCGCGAACGAGGAGCCGCTCGAGCTCGTCGACGGTCAGGTGGTGCGGAAGGCCGCTCCGATGGCCGCCCACGGGAGACTTCAGCTGCGGCTGTCTTCCCTTCTCGGTCCTTACGACCGAAGACCCGGCGGCCCGCGCGGGCCGGGTGGGTGGTGGCTCATGACCGAGGTCGACACGCTGTACGCGAAGACCGGCGAGGTCTTCCGCCACGACCTCCAGGGCTACCGTCGCGACGTCCATCCCGAGATGCCCAGCGGCTTTCCCGTTCCGCACACGCCGCAGTGGGCCTGCGAGATCCTGTCGCCGAGCAACACGCGCATCGACTGGATCAAGAAGCAGCGCACGCTGCACGCGCACGCGGTCGCCCACTACTGGATCATCGATCCCGTCGAAGAGCTCGTGACCGTGCTCCGCCACCAGGCCGAGGCGTATCTGCTCGTCGCGACCGTCGGGCGTGGTGACGATCGAGGTGACGAGCATCGCCTCGAGCCGTTCGCCGACGTGCCGATCTCGATGGACGAGCTCTTCGGCTACGTCTGAAGCGCGTCGCGCTACGACTCGTCGACGACCTCGATCACCCGCGCGGAACCGCCGGTGACCGAGTAGAGGAACACGGAGCCGTCGTTGCGGGCGCCGATGAAGACGTTGGCGTACGTGCCCGGGAAATAGTCGGGGAGATCGAACCTCACGTCGATGGTGTCGTCTGCCTCGGCGTCGAAGCCGACCCTGTACCGCTCCATGGCGGGTAGTGCGCCGAGCCGAGCGACGCCCTGGAAGGCGACGTCCTCGGCGAGCACGCTGAAGCCACCAGTCGGGTCGATCGCGACGAGCTGCCCCTCGGCGACGGGGCTTGCGAGGTGGATGATCGCCAGGCGAATGTCTCGGCGGGTGTCGAGGCCGCTGGCGTCGTCCGTCAAGAGCAGGATGCCCGCGCCGCGATCACCGAACGGTGGATCCACTTCGTCACCGAAGAACGCGAGCGTGTAGTCGGTGTTGACCGCGAGCGGTCCGAGCATCGCCGAGACCACGACGCCGCCGGGAGCGCCGTTCCGCTCGACCTCGAAGAGGACCATGCCCTCGGGCGCGTCGACGTAGGTCGAGGCCGACGTGAAGCCCAGGCCCGCCGCGAGCGGGACGCGAGAGCTGGTCGGGACCGCGAACACGTTCACGAGGCTCGTGTCGCGCGCGAGATGGACGACGCGCACGCGGGCCGGTCCGACGCGTCCGGCATCGGGACCGACGGGGGCGTCGATGGCGGCGTCGAGCTGATCGTCGGTCCCTACGTCGACGCTCGCGCCACCCATGTGCGAGCTCGTGGCGTTCACGAGCGAGCAGCTCGCGAGGAGGGTCGCGAAGCCGATCACCACGAGGCGTGTGAGGTTCACCATCGGCCCAACGCTCCGATCCCCGCGCTCTCGGGAGAGGCCCACGGCACGAGCGTGAGCGAGGCGCCCGCTTGCGTCGATCCGCTCGGCGGGCTCTCGCGATCGGGAGGCAGCACGAGGAGGAGGATCACGCCCGCGATCGCCGCGGCGCCGCCTGCGATCCACGAGACGTCCGCGATGAGGTTGTACGCGCCGAGCGTGCCCACCTGGTCCGGCGTGCATGACCTGTCCGCGTCGCGTCCACAGCTCGAGGCGAGCGACTGATCCTCGGCCGTGGACAGGCCCGCGAAGATCGCGAAGCTCACGAAGAGCGCGCCCGCGCCGACGAGCACGCCGATGCCCGCGGGATGCACGCCTCCCTGCGCCGGTGGTGGCGCCGTCGGCGTTGGATCGACGGGCTCGACCTCTTCCTCCGGCGGTGCCGCGAGCGCCTGCTCGAGGAAAGCGATGCGCGCCTCCACCTCGGCCCGACGCTCCGTCTCCGGCTCGGCCGCGAGGTAGCCGCGGAACGCCTCGAGCGCGCGGGCGTCGAGCCGCATGCGATCGGCCGTGACCGCGATGTTGTAGAGGAGGCCCGCGCGCTGGCTGAGCGCATACGCCCGGTCGAAGTCCTCGAGCGCGCGCTCGTAGTTGCCGGCCGCGAACGCCTCTTGCCCAGCGGTGAAGAGGCTGCGTGCCTCGCGATCCGTCGGCGACTCCGTCGGAGGCGTGGGCGTCCTCCGCCGCTGGGCATGCGCAGTCATCGGTGCGAGGACGAGGACGGCGGTCGCCACGAAGAAAGACATCCACGAAGGCATCGCGCGATCATTCGTCAGCCCGACACGCGCGTCCAGAGCGTGGTGTGGGCGTCCGCGAGATCTCCGCACACGAGGACATCGAAGCCGACGTGATCAGCGAGCGGTGAAGAAGCGCTGGAGGAGATCGTCGCGACGCATCGCGGGATCGAGGGGCGTCGTCTCGCCGCCGCGTCCGTCACCGTGACGAACCCATGTCGGGACCGGAGACGCTTCGGTCGCGGGCTCGTCGGTCCACCAGTGTCCGTCGGCATCGTGCGCGAGGTGGTGCCGCCTCGCTGCGTCCTCGTGGAGGGTGCGGAACACGAGCTCGGAGCCGTCGTCGAGACGACGCAGGCGCACCGTGCCTTCGTCGATCCACACGAGCTGCGACTCACCTCGCGTGAGGAGCGGAAGCTCACCGCCTTCGCACGCCCCGAGATCGACCGCCTCGAGACCGCCGGCCGACGCATCGCGGATCCAGTAGAGGACGCGCTCGGAGCAAGCGATCGCCAGCGTTCCGCGAGCTGCACGCAGCGTGCGCGCTGGGGTGTCGTTGCCGACGTCGTAGATCCGGATCTCGCGCTCCGTGCGAACGCCGAGCTGTGACCCCGACGCCGACCAGCGCAGCTCGAGCACCCGCGCGCCCACGGTCAGGTCGCTCGTGTCGTGCCCGTCGACGACCGACACGACGTGGACGCGATGCCCGTTCTCCGGTGTCCAGGCGATCGAGCCTCCATCGGGTGAGATCGCCAGGACGACGGTGCTCTGCGTCAGCTCCTCGTCGTCTTCGCTTCCGGGCACGAGCGTGCGCGTCGCGTGGTCGTCTCCGACGAGATCGAGCACGTGAAGCGCGCGCGTGTGGGCGTAGGTGAGCCAGGAGCCGTCGGGGGCGAACGCGAAGGCGGCGCCGTACGGCAGCGCACCGAGGCGTCGGCCCTCGGCCGCCTCGTGGACGACGAGCGTGTCTTCGTCGGCGTTGAACGTCTCCAGCACGACGGCAGTGCCGCGAGGCGCGATGAAGGCGGTGCCGCCGCACGCGTCGGGAAAGTCGCAGTAGAGCTCGCTCTGTCCTTCGAGCTGCACACGGCGCGACGTCGATCGCTCCACGAAGCCGCCGCTGGTCTCGACGACGAAGCGCCCGTCGTCCGACACGGCGTAGGGACGCTCCGCGTCGCGCGGGAGTGCTCCCGTCGCGAGGTCGCACGCGCCATCGCTCACGATCACGCCGGCCTGCCAGTCGACCGTCATGCTGGTCCTCGCGCCGCGGCACTGCGTGTCGTGTACGCCAGTCGCGCGCCATCCCTGCACGCCGAAGCGGCCTCCGAGCGCGAGGCCGCTGCGCGCTGGATCCGGAACGACGGACCAGACGCTGTGCTCGCCGCCGTGCGCGAACACGTGCCTCGTCCCGCTCGGCGGGACGATCTCGACGTGATCGCCGCGCGCCGACACCAAGGTGCCCGTGGGGTCGACCTCGACGAGGTTCGCGACGCCGTAGTCGTCGTCCGACGAGACGCGGGGAGGCGCGGCGTGTGCGCCGAGGCGCGCACGGTCGATCACCCAGCGGCGCACGGCGCCATCGTCAGTCTCGACGAGCACGTTTCGGGGCGAGACCCAGAGCGCGCGACCCGCAGCGATCTCGGTGCGCGCGCCATCCCCGAGGAGGATCATCGCGCTCAGGGCGTCGCTCGAGACCACGACGCGGTCGCCTTCACGAGAGACCACGACGCGGTTCGCGCGCGCGACGCCGTGAGCGATGCGTGCCCGTTCTTCGCCGCCGGGGAGCGCGCGCACGACGACGTCGGTGCCGTCCAAGAGCACCACGCGATCGCCCGCGGGTTGGACGATGGCCAGAGCGTCGAAGGGCGCGCTCCACACCTCGGCGAGCGTGCGCGGATCGTAGACGCGAACGAGCCCCCGCTCACCCGCGCGGCGGAAGACCGTCTCGACGAGGGCGTTCGCGTGTGGCCACGAGAGCTGACCATCTCGCTCGCGCGCCACGCGCGTCGTCACGCGCCCGTTGCCCATCGAGCCGACGTGCAGCGCGTCGTACGACCCCACCGCGAAGCGGTCGCCGCGAGGAGACATCGCGACGCGCACGCCCCCGACGTCGAGGTGGTTCGTCTGGTCGACGTCGATGCGTGTGCCGCCACGCCACCGCCAGATCTCGACGCCCGAGGCGTCGCTCGGGTCCTCCCAACCCACGAGCGCGACGTCACCCACGATCTCCAGATCGAACCTGACGAAGTTGCTCCGCGCGATCCGTTCGCTCGCGCGGACCTCACCGCTCGCCGCGTCGAGGAGCGTGACGAAACCCGTGTCGCTGCCGATGGCGACGTGGGTGCCGCCGCGCGCGATCGCGATGCCCGACACGTTGCCGCGCGCCGCCCCCTGGAAGACGAACGTGCGGCGCTCGCGCTCGGCCCATCCTTCCGAGTCGATCGCCGCGGCGTGATGCGCGATGGGCCCGGCCGGTGGAGCGGTCTCGTCCTCGGCGGCTGTGCCCGGCGCCGCCGTCGTCGTGCCCTCGGCGCCGGCGGGGTCCACGGCTGGGTTCTCGGTGGCCTCGTCCGTCGCGGACGTCGTGCTCGGTGGAGACGCCGATGCGCCCGCGGCGCCCTCGCCGTCAGAGCTTCCGCACCCCGAGAGCGCGAAGAGGACGAGGGCCACCTGCGAGCGCACCATGCTCAGCCCTCGAAGACTTCGTCGACGAGGCTCAGGCCGCGGTCGATGATCTCGAAGCCCTCGCTCATCTGCTGCTCGTTGATGCAGAGCGGCGGGTTGCACATGACGAGGCTCTGCGAGGTGACGGTGAAGAGGCCGTTGTCGCGGAAGAACTTGTTGAGCTTGCCCATCACGGGATGCGCGCCCGCGTAGGGGACGAGGCGCTCGTTCTTCTCGTTCTTGCGGAGCTCGATCGCGCCGAAGAGGCCGATGTTGCGGTGCGTGAGCACGCTCTTGTGCTTCTTCGCCAGGCGCGCCATGTGGCCGTGCATCACCTCGCCCATGCGCGCGCTGTTCTCGATGAGCTTCTCGCTCTCGAGCACGTCGATGACGGCCATCGCGGCCGCGAGGCACATCGGGTGCGCGTTGTAGGTGAGGCCGCCCGAGAAGACGTTCTCGCGGAAGTGGTTGGCGATCTTGTCGCTCACACCCATCACGCCGAGCGGCATGTACGAAGAGGTGAGGCCCTTCGCCATCGTGACGATGTCCGGGACGATGTCGCCGTGCTCGAAGGCGAAGCGCTTTCCAGTGCGTCCCCAGCCCGCCATGACCTCGTCGCAGACGAGCAGGATGCCGTACTCGTCGAGCAGCGCCTTGAGGCCCTTCAGGTAGCCCTTCGGCGGCGGGAGGATGCCGTTCGTGCCCGTGACGGTCTCGATGAACATCGCCGCGATGTTCTTCGGGTTCTCGTACTGGATGACCTCGCGGAGGTACGTGAGGTTGTTCTTCACGATCTCGTCGTCGTTCGATCCGAACGAGTAGTCGTAGGGCGTCGGGTCCATCACGCGCACGACGCCGTTCATGCCCGGCTCGTTCGGCCAGCGGCGCGGATCACCCGTGAGCGAGATGCCTCCGTGCGTGGCGCCGTGGTAGCTGCGGTAGCGCGCGAGGATCTTGTGTCGCCCCGAGAATTGACGCGCAGCCTTGATGGCGTTCTCGTTCGCCTCGGCTCCACCCAACGTATAGAAGAACGTATTGAGGTCACCGGGGCAGAGCTCCGCGAGCCGCTTGCTCAAGCGCGCGCGCACCTCGGTGGCCATGCCTGGATAGGCGAACGTGAGGGTCTGCGCCTGCTCCGCGATCGCCTTCACGACGTGCGGATGACCGTGTCCGATGTTCACGGACATGAGCTGGCTGTTCCAGTCGATCCAGCGCTGACCCTCCGGCGAGTAGAGGTAGATGCCCTCGGCCTTCGCGATCGGCATCGGGTCGACCTTGCCGGTCGCTGACCACGAGAAGAGGCTGTGCTGGAGGCACAGATCGACCATTTCCTTCGACGACATGCTCACGTGTTCACTCCTGCCGCTCAAGGTGCGGCTGCGTTGGGACGCTCGATCCGCTCGAGCTCCCAGATCGTCTCGACCTCCATCGACGTGGTGACGCTGCGGACGAGACCGACCACCTCTGCGACCCAGAGTTGCCCGCTCTCTTGAATCACTCCGGTCTCGCCCGCCACATCGTCGAGGTAGGTCACATGCACAGTGCGAAACGAACCTGCAGGCACCGTCCGCATCACGACCTCGTCCACCGTGAACGCGCGCGTGACGATGGGTGCAGAGTCTGGCGAGAGGCGGAGCGTACCACCGAACGTCATCCCCGGTTCGAGCCGAGTCGGCCAAGTTGAAGTCGCATCTCCAGAACGGCGCCTCCGGGGCTGCCGATGTTGACCCAGGCTCCCCACTCATCCTTCAGGTCGAGGTCGACCGCCGCAGGTATCGACAGGGAGAGCACGGGGGCTCCCAGTCCGTTCGTCCTCACGGCATCGAAGCAACTGAACCCAAGTTGATTCGCGTCGATAGGCCAAGACGCCCTCGGTTCCTTGTGTCGCCGCAAGTGCTCGGAGAATGGGACCCTCCGCGATGTCTGCTGGTGGGGTCGCGCGACGCCCCTCATCCCGTGCACGATCGCGCGGGCGGGACTCGTGTTCAGCGCCGTCGGACCGTCGATCGACACGAAGAGGGCCAGGTCTCCCCATGGAAGAATGTCGGTGGATGTTCCCGTGCGGAGGTGGTCTATGGTGAACCGACTCTCCTGAACCTCAGCGCACGGAGGTTGCCACGGGGCGTCCTGCGCGTCGGTTCCATCCCACCGCATGCTTCGGACGAAAGAACAGAAGCCCTCGTCTTCCGTGGCGTCCAGCCAGAGGACCGTGTCTCCGAGGACAGTGACGGAGGGCACCGCGACGCCCCGAAACCCTGAGGGCCGGCGCGACCCAACGAGGGCTGGAGGCGAGACACTCACGCCGCGACTGAATCGCTGCCAGTGACTGGGAGGGTCCGAGGCGAGACTGACTGAGGAAGCCGCGAGCACACCAATCTCGTCGCCGTGAGCCGCTAGCTGAATGCATCTCGTAAGCAAGTTTGGCCTCAGGCATGCGCCGTCCTCTGGAAGCCAGCTCGCATCGCCGCACCCCTCCACCAGAAGGGGGCGAAAGTCGTCCGCAAACGCGAATGCTGAGCAAGTCTCGGGGATGGCGCTCAGACCAAAGACGGGTCCACGGGGCGACAGTACCGCTGGGTTGTAGCCACCAACGCCGGTTAGGGTGTCCACCGTGAGAAACATGTCGCTCTCCAGCACGGGCAGATCCGGCCGAACGGAGCAGCCAATGCCGTTGGTTGGCGAGACGGATACGATGCGTATGTAGTCGCGGTCTACCGGTGGCGGCGCCGATGGGTCAGCGGCGAGCACGCTCGCCCAGAGCTCACCTTCCCAGGCGAGCCAGCGCGGTGTCTCGCCGGTGCGTACCTGTGCCCACCCGAGGGATGTGGTCTCCCCGATGTTGCCTTCGGGATCGATCCACGTGATCAGCGTCTCGACCACCGTGTCCCCCCAGAGGTCGGGGTCGCCGTCGATCACTGGGCGCGAGCTCGTGACCAAGACCCAGTCGTCGAGCAGCCCGAGCGACGTCGGCTCGCCCGGGATCGCGTCGAGCGACATGGGCTCCCCTAGTACGATCTCGCCGCGTATGTCGGTGTCGCTCTCGCAGCCGCCGATCGATGTCGTCATCGCCGCGACGAGCGCACCGCAGCCATGTCCCGAGAGCCGCACTCAACGAGAATGGCAGGGCGTCGATGGGTCCACAAGAGGACTCGGGCAGGATCACCGTGGACGCCGCGCGCAGGCGTCGCCAGTCCCGTCGACCGTGACGAGGAGCGCAGCGATGTCGGGGCTCGCTCGACTCGCTTGAGTCGTGGCACACTCGGCGAATGCGATGGACGACAGTCCTGCTGCTCTGGCTGGTTGCGGTGACGACACTCCTGATCGGCTGTGGCCAAACGACCTGCTTCGTGGCGCTCGAGTGTGTCGAGCGGTGCGGCGGGCCCATCGTGGCGAGCGGGTGCTCGTGCCCATCGGGCACCTTCGAGCTGGGTCGGTGTACCGACGCGGCCGCTTTCGATGCTGGGCCCCCGCTCGACACGGGCGCGCCAATCGACGCAGGCGCAGCGGCAGACGCGAGCAGCGGCACCGAGTGCACGGACAACCTCGGGTGTGGTCTCCGCGCGGCGTCGTGCTGCGGGTCGTGCGGTGCCGCGACGCGCGACGACCTCTTGGCCGCCCCGGTCTCGGAGCTCGCCGCCCTCGGCGCGCAGATCTGCGAGGCGGAGGGCAACCCGGGCTGCCCCGAGTGCGCGCGACCCGACGACCCCTACCTCGCGGCCCTGTGCCGCGTGGGATCGTGCGTCGGGGTCGACCTGCGCGAAGAGCCCATCACGGAGTGCGCGAGCCCCTCGGACTGCACGCTCGCCGCGCGCCGCTGCTGCGCCTGCGGCGTCATCGGCGCCGAAGAGGCGATCGCCTATAACCCTGCACGGGGATCGCTGAGCGAGATCGTGTGTGGCGGTGACGTCCTCTGCGAGGACCCGTGCGTTCCGACCTTCGCCAGCGGCGTCACCTCCGACTGCGTCGACGGCCGCTGCGTGGTGTTCGGTCCGGATTGAGCGATACGCCCAGAGTCGATCGGATGGGTGGAAGCCGTGGACAGACGGCGCCCCGACGCGCTCAGGGCCAGAGCGAACCGTCGTCGAGGATCCTCGAGAGCGCGCTCACGCCGATCATCTCGATGCCGTCCGTGGTGCACTCCGCGCGTCGGCCGGTGTGGACGAGCACTCTCCTGCGGAGACCCTTGAGGTCGCTGATCGCCCGGAGACCCCTCACGTGGTCCTCGCGCGGGGCGCTGGTCGCCTTCACCTCGATGGCGACGTGCTCGTCGCCCCGCGAGATCACGAAGTCCACCTCCGCGCTCGACGCGCTCGGCGCGTAGTAGGAGAGCTCGCACCCCTCGAGACCTCCGTCACCGCGCGGGCCGACGGTCGTGTAGAGGCGCAACAGGCCGAGGACGAAGCCCTCGAAGAGATGCCCACGCTCCTCCGCGCTCACCGGCCCTCGAGCGCCGCGCGCAGCGCGCACCACGCCGGGATCGAACCAGAACAGCTTGGGATGGGTCGGCGATCTCCTCGGCGTCCTCAGACGCCGCGCAGCCACTCGGGCGGGGGAGGGATCTCGCGGGCGCCGTGGAACGGGACGAGGACGATCTGCCCAGCCGCGAAGAGCTGCGCGGTGGGTCTCAGGACGAGATCTACGGACGAGTCGAGGGTCGCCGCGCGCGCCGCAGAGACGACGTGGATCCGGAGCGGCGGGTGGAGCTCGAGCCCGACGGGATGAGGCGGCAAGCCCTCGTTCGCGAGCTGCTCCGAGAGGGCGACATCGATGACGAAGCCCCGCTCCGAGTAGCCGAGCAAGCGCGCCAGGCGCCACCAGACGCCCTTGGAGGTGAAGAGCTGTCGCTGCTCCCAGGCGCGCAGCGCGACGCGCTGGCGATGACGCCGCACTCGCTCGACGTGCGCAGGGATCGGTGTCATCGAGCGCCCTCGATACGCTCGAGGAGCGCGCTGATCCTCGCGCGGTGTGGCGTGGGATCCGGCACACCACTCGACGGTCCGAGGACCGACAGGAGGCCGGCGTTGGCGGCGATGTTCCGTCGAATGGACGAGGACAAGCGATTCAGCCGGTGTCCCAGCTCCACTTCGTCGCTCTCTGACATCCCGAGGAGGATGCCCAAGGCCACGAGCAGATCACGATCGCCCTTCAGTCCCGACCGATCGGTCGCGAGCTTCTCGAGCAGCAATCCACCGAGGGACGGCAGGGGCACGCGCACGCCTTCGATGTCCACGGTGCGCGCCCGCGGGGCCCACGCGAGCGCGCCGAACACCATGAGGGGGAGAGTCGAGTGCTCGAACGGATAGGACTCGGTGGGATCCTCGACGCCCGAATCGACCCCGAGAAAGTTCACTTCGATCAGAGCCTCCTCTTCTGGCAGCCACACCGAAGGCTCTTCCGGCGACGGTCCGAGCCCGCGAATCCCCGCGAGTGCTCGCACGACGTCTCGATGAACCTCGAGCGGGATCGCGATGTCGACGTCCTGCGAGACGACCAGCGTCGATGCTGCGTCGGGCTCGATCAGATTCGGCACCTCGGAACCGACGATCACGACGCCGGGCACGTCCAGGACTGGCTGGACGGCCCGCAGCGTGGCGATCAGGCGATCACGAAACGAGCTCAACGTCCCTCACGGACTCACGACATCCAGGTGGCGTCCTTCTGGAGCGCCCACTTGCTGGTGATCTTTCGCTGACGCGTCCAGAAGCGGTAGCCGTCCCAGCCGGTCATGTTGCCGTGACCGAAGGCCGAGTCGTTCCAGCCACCGAAGCCGAAGGGCTCGCGCGGCACGGGCACGCCGACGTTCACGCCGCACATGCCGGCCTCGACGTTGTCCATCACGCGGCGCGCGACGTCGCCGCTCGTCGTGTAGACGCTCGACGCGTTGCCGTACGGGTTGGCGTTCTCGATCTCGAGCGCGCGCTCGATGTTGGGCACGCGGATGACCGAGAGCACCGGCCCGAAGATCTCCTCCGTGCCCGCGGGCATGTCGGTGGAGACGCCGTCGAGGATCGTCGCGCCGACCCAATAGCCGGTCTCGGTGCCGCGCTGGCTGCGGCCGTCGACGACGACCTTGGCGCCGCGCTTCTCGGCGTCGTCGATGTAGCCGCGGATGCGCTTCTCGCTGGCCTCGTTGATGATCGGGCCGAGGTCGTGGCCCGCCCTCATCTTCGCGGCCTTCTCCTTGATGGCGTCGAGGATGTGATCACAGTCGCCCACGGCGAGGAGCACGCTCGCGGCCATGCAGCGCTGTCCCGCGCAGCCGGTGAACGACGCGAGCACGTTGTCCGCGGTCACGTCGATGTCCGCGTCGGGGACGACGATGAGGTGGTTCTTCGCGCCGCCGAGGCAGAGCGCGCGCTTGCCCGACGCGGCCGAGCGCGCGTAGACGGCCTTGGCGACGCGCGTCGAGCCGACGAAGCCGACGGCCTTGATCGACGGGTGATCACAGAACGCCTCGACCACGGCCTGTCCGCCCTGGACGACGTTGAAGACGCCCTTCGGGAGGCCCGAGGCCTCGAGCATCTGCGCCAACCGCATGGAGCTCAGCGGGACCTGCTCACTGGGCTTGAGGAGGAACGCATTTCCACCCACGAGCGCCTGCGGGAGCATCCACATCGGGACCATGAGCGGGAAGTTGAAGGGCGTGACGCCCGCGACGATGCCGAGCGGCTCGTACACGATCTCGCACGCGACGCCGCGGCTCACCTCGAGCTGGTTGCCGGACGCGATGTTCGGCAGCGAACAGCCGTACTCGCAGCACTCGATGGCCTTCTCCACCTCGGCCTTCGCTTCGGCGAAGATCTTTCCGTTCTCGTGGGTGATGAGCCACGCGAGCTCGTCGATGTTGTCGACCATCTGCTGACGGAGCCGGTAGAGCACCATCGCGCGATCACGGAGCGGCCACTCGCGCCAGTTGGCGAGGCCCTGCTCGGCCGCGAGCACGGCGGCGTCCACGTCCTCGCGCGCGCTCATGACGACGTTCGAGATGGCCTTTCCCCAGCGCGGGTTGAGCACCGGCTGCGTGTCCTTCGAGGTCTTGGGCTCGACGAAGGTGCCACCCACGTAGTTGATGGCGTTGGCGTAGGGGGTGAAGTCGTACGAGCGAGCAGAGAAGTTCGGGATCATGGCAGCTCCGGAGAGGGTCAATCGGGAAAGGGAGTGAGGCTCAGCTCACGCGTGCGGTGGGGTTGCGCTCCACCTTGGTCGGCTGGGTGAGGGCGTTGCGCTTCTCTTGGGACTCCCAGAAGGCGGAGAAGCAAGGCCGATCGACGTGCTTGCCGGTGCCGGCTTCGGTCTTCAGCTGGTCGTTCTCCCACAGCACACGGCCGCGGCTGAGGGTGACGGCGGCGTTGCCGATCGTGGTCATGCCCTCGTAGATGTTGAAGTCGATGTTCTGGTGGTGAGTCTTCGCCGAGATGTGGCGCGACCTCTCCGGATCCCAGACCACGATGTCGGCGTCTGCGCCCGCGACGAGGGCGCCCTTCTTCGGGTGGATGTTGAAGATGCGCGCGGTGTTGGTCGACGTGACGGCGACGAACTCCGAAGGTGTCAATCGGCCGGTGCGCACGCCGTGGTGCCAGAGGACCGTCATGCGGTCTTCGACGCCGTTGGTGCCATTCGGGATCTTGCGGAAGTCCTCGAGGCCTGCCTGCTTCTGGGGCGTGCAGAAGCAGCAGTGATCGGTCGCTGTGGTCTGGAGCATGCCGGACTGGAGGCCTCGCCAGAGCGCGGCTTGGTGTTCTTTGCTGCGGAACGGCGGGCTCATCACGTAGTGGGCGGCCGCGTTCCAGTCCGGGTTGCGGTAGACGCTGTCGTCGATGACGAGGTGCTGACTGAGCACTTCGCCGAACACGCGCTGACCGCGCACGCGCGCCGCGGTGATGGCCTCGAGCGACTCGGTGCACGAGTTGTGGACCAGATAGAGGGGCACGCCGAGCACCTCGGCGATGCGGATCGCGCGGTTCGCGGCCTCGCCCTCGACGGCGGGCGGGCGCGAGAGCGGGTGACCCTCGGGGCCGGTGATGCCCTTGTCGAAGATCTCCTGCTGGAGCTTCACGACGAGCTCGCCGTTCTCTGCGTGGCACGTGCAGAGCGCGCCGAGCTCGCGGGCGCGGGCGAACGACTTCACGAGGATCTCGTCGTCCGCCATGATGGCGCCCTTGTACGCCATGAAGTGCTTGAAGCTGTTCACGCCGTGCTGCTCGGCGAGCGTCTTCATGTCGGCGTGGACGGTGTCGTCCCACCACGTGATCGCGACGTGGAAGGAGTAGTCGGTGGCGGACTTCTGCGCCCACTCGCGCCACTGCCTGTACGCGTCGAGGATGCGCTGCTGCGGGTTCGGGATGACGAAGTCGATGATCGACGTCGTGCCGCCTGCGGCGCCCGCGCTCGTGCCGGTGAAGAAGTCCTCCGACGCGACCGTGCCCATGAAGGGCAGCTGCATGTGCGTGTGAGGATCGATGCCGCCGGGCATCACGTACGCGCCGCCGGCGTCGATCACGCGTGCCCCCGCGGGCACCTCGAGATCTGCGCCCACGGCGCGGATGGTCTCGCCCACGACGAGGACGTCTGCCCTGCTCTGCCCCTCGGCCGTGACGACGGTTCCGCCCTTGATCACGATGCTCGACATCAATGAGCTCCCTTCTTCGGGCGCAGCGCCGCGCCGGTCTCGACGTGCTGGTTCCACGTCGCGGGCGCGAAGCCGTTGGGGACCTCTTCCATCGTGATGCAGCCCGAGACCGGGCAGACGATCTGACAGAGGTTGCAGCCGACACACTCGGACTCGTCGATCACCGGCACGCGGCTCTTGCCGTCCCAGCCGGGCTTGGTCGACGCGGGGTGGATGCACTGGTGGGCGCCGTCGTGGCAGGCCGTCATGCAGAGGTTACAGCCGATGCACTTGTCGGCGTCGATCTTGGCGATCGTCTCGTAGTTGAGGTCGAGGTCACCCCACTCCGAGTAGTTCGGCACGGCCTTGCCGACCATCTGGTCGAGCGTCTCGAACTCGTGATCACGCATGTACTGCGTGAGGCCCTCGATCATGTCCTCGACGATGCGGTAGCCGCGCAGCATCACCTCGGTGCAGACCTGCACGGACGTGCTGCCGAGGAGGATGAACTCCACCGCGTCGCGCCAGTTGCAGACGCCGCCGATGCCGGAGATGGGCAGGCCGAAGCCCTCTTCGCGCGCGAGCGACGCGCACATGTGGAGCGCGATGGGGCGCACCGCTTGTCCGCAGTAGCCGCCGTTCGTGCCGAGCTTCTGCACGTGCGGCTCGATCGCGAACGTGTCGATGTCGACGCCGATGATGCTCTTGATGGTGTTGATCAAGGACACGCCGTGCGCGCCTCCGCGCTTGGCCGCCATGCCGTGCGGGCGGATGTCCGAGACGTTCGGCGTGAGCTTCACGAGCACCGGAATGCTCGAGTACTCGACTGCCCAGCTCGTGATCTCCTGGTTGACCTTGGGCTCTTGTCCGACGGCCGAGCCCATGCCGCGCTCGCACATGCCGTGAGGACAGCCGAAGTTGAGCTCGAGGCCATCCGCGCCGGTGTCGATCGAGCGCTTGATGATGTCTTTCCACTCTTCGCGCGTCTCGACCATGAGAGAGACGATCACCGCGTGCTTCGGGTACTTCTTCTTGGTGTCGTAGATCTCTTTGAAGTTCACCTCGAGCGAGCGGTCGGTGATGAGCTCGATGTTGTTGAAGCCCACACCGCGCACGCCGCGCGCGTGCATGCCGCCGAAGCGGCTCGACACGTTCTGGATGGGCTGACCGAGCGTCTTCCACACGGCGCCGCCCCAGCCGGCGTCGAACGCGCGCTGCACCTGACCGCCCGAATTCGCCGGCGGCGCTGACGCCAGCCAGAACGGGTTGGGAGAGATGATGCCGCCCGTGTTGCTGACGAGGCTCGGGGTCACGCGCTTCTTCGCACCGTTCAGCTCAACCATGAGAGTTCCCCTTCAGATAGGCGTCGATCGCGAGCGCCGCGGCGTTGCCTTCCGCGACGGCATTGACCACTTCTTTGCCGCCGTTGCGACAGTCGCCTCCGGCGAAGAGGCCTGTGCGGCCCGTACAGCCGTGCTCGTCCGTGACGACGCGGCCCTTCTCGACGGCGACGCCAGGCAGGCTGGCGAGCAGGTGTCCGAGCGTGGACTGACCGATGGCGAGGAGGACGAGATCGGCACTGACGACGTGCTCGGAGCCGGCGATCGGCTTCTTGTACTCGTCGAGGCGCACGCACCTCACGCCGGCGACGGCCGTGCCCGTGGCGTTCGCCTCGAAGCCGATGGGCTGGAGGCGCCACGCGGGCGCCACGCCCTCGACCTTGGCCGACTCCCACTCGTGCTCGTAGCCGCTCATGCCGGACTCGTTGCCGCGGTAGAGCAGCGTGACCTGCGGGATGCCCCCGCCCTGAAGAGACATCAGCGTGCGGGCCTCGCGCACGGCGTCGAGCGCGGTGTTGCCGCCGCCGACGACGACGCAGTGGCGGTAGGACGACACGTCGAGCTTCTCGAGCTTCATGCGCTCGATCCACGCGACCGCGCCCTCGACGTTGCCGAGGTTCTCGCCGGGCACGCCGAGCTTCGTGTCCGCGCCGAGCCCCGCGCCGACGAACACGGCGTCGTGACGCTTCTCGAGCTCTTCGAACGCGAGGTCGGTGCCGATCGAGACGTTCGTGCGGATGTCGATGCCGCCGATCGCGAGCACCCAGTCCACCTCGGCGAGGCTCGCGTCGGCGCGCAGCTTGTGCGGCGCGACGCCCGTGGTGTTGAGGCCGCCGATCACGCTGCGCTTCTCGTAGATGGTCACGCGGTGACCGAGGCGACGCAGCCGATGCGCGGCCGCGAGGCTCGCGGGACCTGCGCCGACGAGCGCGACGCTCTTGCCGCTGTCGGGCCCCGCCTCGAAGAACTGCGTGCCCTTGTCGTACGCGATGTCGGTCGCGTAGCGCTGGAGCTTGCCGATCTGGATCGGCGCCTCGCCCTTCGCGTTGTAGACGCAGTCACCGACGCAGAGCACCTCGACCGGGCAGACGCGCGCGCACGTCATCCCGAGGATGTTCGACTCGAAGATCGTGCGCGCCGATCCCTCGTCGTTTCCGGTCGAGATCTTCCGGATGAACTGCGGGATGTCGATGCTCGTCGGGCACGCCTGCACGCACGGCGCGTCGGTGCAGAACAAGCAGCGGTTCGCCTCGGCGATCGCTTGGTCTCGGGTGAGCGCTGGCTTGTAGTCGGTGAACACCGACTCGGCGCGATCCGTAGGCAGAGGAGGCCTCGGCGTCGCCGGGCCCCGCGGCGTGTCGTGCGATGCAGTCATGGCCGGCGAGGCTCGCATGCGGCCACGAGGAGAGGGAAGCACCGATCCCGCGAACCATTCTCACTTTGTGACCGCCAGGCGAAGGTGGTCACGCGGTGGGTCTGCGGAGCGCGTCTGCGAGCGACGTCAGCAGCGCGGCGAGCCCGTCGGCGTGGGCCGGTGCCACGTCAATCCTGAGCCCACCGCTCGGTGTGCGCGCGACGCGGAACGGTGTCGCGTCGCCGTCGATCGACGCAGACGCCGAGTGGCTCGCGACTGGCAACTCCTCAGGGGGGCTCGCGGTTGCGCTCGTCGCGGTCGCTGTCGTCGCAGGTGCATCGTTCGATGTGGAGAGCGATGCGCGCGCGCTCTGGCCCTCGATACCCGTGGCGGCCCCGCCGCGAGCGGCGAGCTCCGCGTCGGCGACGTCGACAGCCGCGTCCTCCTCCGCCTGGGCCGCGATCGCGGCATCTGCGTCGTAGATCTCACGCATCTGCGAGAGAAAGGAGGTGCTCTTCTCGAAGACGACCTCGTCGTTCGTGCCGTCGAACAGGGCCGAGAAGACGGCGCGCTTCTGTCCCACGAGGCTGGCGATGCGCGACTCGATGCTGTCCTCGCTGACGAGGTGGAAGACGTCGATCGGCGCACGCTGACCGGGCCGGTGGATGCGCGAGATGCGCTGCTCCAACACCGCCGGGTTCCACGGGAGCTCGAGCTGGACGCAGGCCGAGGCGGCGCGCTGGAGGTTGAGCCCCGTTCCCCCCGCGTCGGTGAGGAAGAGGACGCTCATCGTCGCATCGTCGTGGAGGTCCTGGACCGCTTGCTCACGCTGCTTCGTGCTCTCGGCACCCGTGAAGAAGCCGGCCCGCTTGCCGACCCCACGGAGGACGTCACGGATCGACCACTCCGCGAGTCGAAGCATCGCGCGCCACTGACTGAACACGACGACCTTGCGATCCTGTTCGATCACGAGGTCGCGGACGATCTCCCGGAGGGCGCCGAGCTTCGGCGTGGACAGCCTCGCAAGGGTCGCTTCGTCGGCGACGCTCTCGGACACGTGCGGCCACTCCTGCTCGAAGCGCACTTGCGCGAGACCGTTGGCGATCATGCGCTGCTGCGTGAAGAGCTGCATGAGGCGCAGAAACTCCTCCTGACGGAGCGCGCGACGCTTCGTGACGGCGACGAGCCGCGCGATCGGCCGAAAGAGCGCGTCGTGCTCCTCACGCTGCGCCGCGGTCAGCTCGACGGGCACGCGGGTGTCGGTACGGTCGGGGAGCTGGGCCACGACCTCACGGCGGTGGCGCCGCAGCATCACGGGTGCGAGGCGCGCACGCAGCAGGTCCAAGTTGCGCGCGCCGCCGCGGCCACCTTCACCCTCACGCTCGCTGATGGAGTGCAACGGCGTGAGACGCCACTTGGGCTCGAGCGCGAGGTCGTCGACGAAGTCCACGATCGAGGCGAGCTCGTCCAGACGGTTCTCCATCGGTGTGCCCGTGAGGGCGAGGCGGTGTCGAGGCGACAGGCGCCTCACGACCGCCGCGGATTTGGTCGCCCAGTTCTTGATCCGCTGCGCCTCGTCGAGGACGACGGCCTCGGGATCCCACACGTGGATCAGGTCGATGTCGCGCATGAGCTGCTCGTAGCCGACCAAGAGCGCACCGCGCTGCGTGCTCTCGTAGATCGCCTCGCGCCGCGCAGGCGGTCCGTCCACGAGCGTCAGGGGCTCTCCGCTCGTCGCGCGCCACTCGCGACCCCACTGAGGCTTGAGCGACGCCGGAGTGACCAGGAGCACACGCTCGACGGCACCGCCGCGCAAGAGCGCATGACACGCGGCGATCGCCTGCGTCGTCTTGCCGAGGCCCATGTCGTCCGCGAGCAAGAGCGCGCCGCAGCGCAGAAACGCGAGCACACCCTCGCGCTGGTAGCCATAGAGACCACGCGTGAGCTCTGTGAGCGACCGTTCGCAGGCTTCGCGGCTCTCTTGGCGCGCGAGCGTCGCGTCCGTGCGATCGAGCTCCTCCGTGACGACCCGCGCAGCCGCGGGCTCCGCCGCCAGCCTGCCGGACACGACCCGCCTCTCGAGCTCCAGCAGAACTGCGTGACGCGCCTCGAGCGTGTTGGCCACGACGCGGCCGTCGACCACGCCCGCGATCTTGGCGCGCCCCTCCACGCTGACTCGCGCCAAGCGGTCGGGATCGCCCGACGCAACCTGAAACGGATCGAACGTCAGTCGCGCGCGGCTCTGGACCGGCGCGAACCGCCAGCGCTTGGGCAGCGCGCGAAGGACGACGAAGACGTGCTTGCAGATCCCGAGCGAGCTCCGCGCGAAGTCCAGACACGAGCAGCTGGCGCGAAGGGGGGCGAGCGAGGAGACGGCGACGTCGTGACCGCTGCCCCGTCGCCGACCCACCGTCCAGGTGCGTCCCGTGATCCCGGGCCGCGCGAGGACCCGCAGCTCGTCGCGATCGACGGCTTCGTGACGCCGCGCCATCGCCTCGATCGCGGCGCGCTGAACGGCGAGGTCACAGCCCTGCGCGGCGCGCAGCGCCAGCTCGACGACGAGGTTGGGATCCACGTCACCGAAGCGCCCCGTGGCGTGCTCGAGAAGAACCCGCTCCGGCGACTCGTCGATCGTCATGGCGCGGCGTTGTACACGCAGTCGCAGTTCGATCCACAGCTGGGCTTCAGCGGGGACAAGAGCCCGCGTAGCTCACGGTGATCGGGTACTCGTCGATGCCGCAGTCCGGACAGCCGGAGTCGAAGCGGTGAACGATCACGCGCGCGCGCACCGGCATGCCCACGTCGGTGAAGCCGCCGAGCGGATCGGTGTACGAGCCCGCGGTGATGCCGATGCGGATCGGTCCGGAGCCCACGGGGATCGCGTCCGCGGGCACCGCCGTGGTCGTCGTCGTGGCGCCCGCGGTGGCGGTGACCGTCATGAGCTCTTCGTCCACGGTCGTCGTCGTCGGATCGTCGGGCCGGTAGCTGATGCGCATGCGCTGCGAGCGCGTGTGCGCGGGGGCATCGAACGTCGTCGAGCCCGAGCCGAGGCCGTAGCCGGCGCGACAGCGGATCAGCGGCTCGATCATCCCGGGGATCGCGTCCTCGGGCGTGACCAGCGGCCGGAACGACGCGCCTGCCAGCTGCGTGGCTCGGATCGCGTCGTTCGAGATCGGGAGCGGCCCGAAGCTGCACGTGTCGAAGTTCGTCCAGAACCACTGCGCGGCGACGCCGTGGATCGTCGTCGGGATGCCCATGTTCTCCGGCGTGCCCGCGCCCGTCGCGCCGCGTCCGACGACGATCGCCCAGCCGCCGAGGGGGATCTCGTCCGATCCTCCGAGGCTCCGGCCGCTGACCTCCATCGTCACCTCGAGGTCCACCGCGCCCCAGCCCATCGTCGTGCCTGCGTCGAGCCAGATCGCACCGGACTGATCGTTCGCGGTGCCGTTGAGGAGCTCCGCCACCGTTCCGGATCCGAGGATGTCGGGGTGGCAGAACGCGCCGCCCGAGGCCGCGCAGACCCGCCAGCTGTCGGTCGCGGTGAACGTCGCGAGCGAGCGCTCGTCGAGGGCGTTTCCATCGCCGTCGTCGTCGCAGTAGTTGCAGGCCTCGGGCGCTGCGCACTGCGCGTAGGTGCACGCGCTGCCGCAGAGCTGCGTGCCCGCGGTGCCGCACGTCGTGGTGCACGCGCGCGAGGTGCCGAGCGCGCACTCGAAGTCTTCGTCCTGCGCGGCGTCGTTGTCGTCGTCGCAGCCGTTGCACACCTCGTCTGCGGTGCAGACGTCCCAGCCCAGACACGCAGCGTTACAGACCTCGGTGCCTGCGAGGTCGCACGACGTGGTGCACGGCCTGGTCTGCTCGTGCTCACAGAGCACGGTGCCGTGGATGATGTCGTCGTCGAGCTCGTCGCAGTCGTCGTCGAGGCCGTTGCAGATCTCGCCCGCGAGCGGGTGCGTGCTGCCGACGTCGTCGTCGCAGTCGGTGCCGCAGCGCAGCGTGCCCGTCGCGTCGTGCTGACAGCACGCGGAGGACTCGTAGCCATCCGTGTCGACGTCGACGCCACCGAACGTGGTGAGGTCGCAGTCTTCGTCGTGCCCTGCCTCGTCGCAGACCTCGAGGTTCGACGGGAAGCGCATGGGATCTGTGTCGTCGCAGTCGTCCCCGAGCGGCACGCCGCGGTAGTCGAAGCAGCTGGCATCCCGCGAGCCGTCGTCGTCCGCGTCGGGCGCCACGTTCTCGCAGCGCCGGCGATCTTCGCTGCACGAGTCCGTCGTGCAGTCGACGCCGTCGTCGCAGAACGTCTCCTGGAACGTGCAGCGCCCATCGACGCACCGCTCGCGATCGGTGCAGAACAGATCGTCGTCGCAGTCGTCGTTCGAGAGGCACGCCCCCGCATCGCGCCGCACGCCGCCATCGCCCTCGCTCGCGTCCACGCCGCCGGGCCCGGCGTCGTCGACGTTCGGGGCGGCGGGGCAGCCTGCGAGGGCAGAGAGAAGAAGGAAGAGGGAGAGGTGGGTGGTGAAACGTCGCGCCACGAGACCAGGGTACGCGCTCGGGCGAGTGAGCACGATGTTTCGATCGGCACCGCCGATCGACCTCGACGCTCGCGGGCTCGGCCCGGTCACTGCTCGGCCCGGTTCACTGCGCAGACAGCGTCGCGAGTGTCACGTCTGGGAGCGTCATCGTCTCCGAGAGCGGCGGCACCTCGCACGGTCTCTCTGCCCCGCAGTCGAACCACATCGGCCCCGTGGCTTCCCCATCGAGCGCCGCCGCGAAGGTTCGCCGTCTCGTGGTCGCGGGCGCCGTGAGCGGCCGATCTGCGTCATCGGTCTCGACCACGGCGCCGACCGCGTAGTGCGTCGCACCGGGCCCATCGATCGCGCGGTCGCGCCACGCGAACCCCACGGGCGTCTCGTCGGGCAGGAAGTTCTCCGTCTCGAGCCGCGCGATCGTCGCCGGCGGTGGCAAGCCAGGCGCGTCGGACGCGAGGTTCGTGAGGCTCACGAGGTCGGTGAGCTCGCCGTAGATGCGGAGGCGCACAGCGTCGAGGGTTGGCGGCACCGCCGTGACGAGCAACATCCGTCGCCCACCGTCGGGCATCGGATCGCCGACGGCGTGCCACGCGAAGCGTTCGGTCACCGCGCCGCTCTCGAGGCTCATCCAGCGCAGGTCGCGGTTGGGGAGCTCGTGTCCGTCTGGGTCGAGCACGAGGAGATCGGCGGCGAGGGTCCCGTCGCTCGCGTCGACGAGCTCGATGGCGATCGCGATCTCCCCATCGGCCATCGCGATCTCGCGCGTGCGACCGACGCTGTAGGCCCGCACCACCGTGACGAGCGGGCCGCTTCGCACGACGGCAGGAGGCGGCAGCCTCCCCGTCGGTAGCGGCGTCATGGGCGTGGACACGACGGGGATCGCAGCCGGCGCAGGCGGCGCCTCGTCGCACGCCGCGCATGACGTCACCAACACAGCACAGATGAGTGCGCGCTCGATCCTCATCGCCGACGCATAGCCGACCGCGCGTCCTCGACCAACGACACGGTCAGGTCCGGCAGCACGCGTCGTCGATGGTGCTGCAGGTTCACCCTCCCCTCGCGCCGGTGCGTCTGCTAGAGAGCGACCCGCAAGTCCACGGCCGAGTGGCGGAATGGCAGACGCGGCGGATTCAAAATCCGCTGTCCGAAAGGGCTTGAGGGTTCGAGTCCCTCCTCGGCTACTATCCCAGAACATTCAGGAATCTCCGCGCTGGGAGCGGAGAGCGGAATCAAGTGGCACGGGGTCTGGACCGATTGCGGGACCATTTCGCGATCCGTCGACGCGACCTCATCGCCTCCCGATCGGGTTGAGGGGTCGACCGCGTGCTCCGCCAGCTCGGGCGCCAGCTGGTCGAGAGCCCCAAGCGGACCGAGCCCGATCTCTGCCGCGTGGCGAGCGGCGCGACGGTAGCGATTGACCATCACGCTCGACCGATGGCCGGTCCGGTCCGCGACCCAGGTCTCAGTGCGCCCGTTCGCGAGCGCGAGCGTCACGAAGGTGGCGCGCAAGTCGTGCAGGCGGATGGGCTGACGCATCGCGCTCTTCTCGAAGAGCTCCAGGCGCGTGACACCCGCCACACGTAGATGGTCGCGGAAGGTCTGGACCGCGTGCGTGCGCTCGCTCGTCGCGATTGGCTTGCCCGTGTCGTCGGCGAAGACGAGCGCGTCCGAACCGGGCTCGCCTCGGCGCATCCTCCACCGCGCGAGGGCTCGGACGACATCCGGCTGCAGCGCCCACGCGCGAGGATCGTCCGTCTTGTTCTCGTCGAGGCGCACCGAACCGACGGCGAGGTCGAGCTGGCCCCACGTCAGGTTCGCGAGCTCGCTCCGCCTTGGCCCCTCGCGGACCGCGACGCCGTAGAAAAGGCGGTGCGCGAGCTCAATCGAGGTGCACGCCATCAGCTTAGCATCCTCTGTGGGGTGGAGGTACGCGAGTGCCTTGCGCTGGGCGACGCGCGGCAGGAAGCCGGGCGGGAGCGGGCTCCGCTCGATGAGCCGAGCGGGGTACGCGGCGAGCTTGAGCAAGCGTGCGAGCACCTGACCACAGTGCCGACGCGTCGTCGGATTGAGCGAAGGAGGCAGCGCGCTCATGACGGCGTCCGCGTGCTTGAGCGTGAAGTCCTTGAGGGCGACCTCGCCCACGATCGGGAAGACGTACCTCCGCAGCCGCTCGCGATCGTCGTCGGCCGAGCGCTTGAGCTTCACGTGATCTGGCCAGCGTGCGTGGAGTTTGCCGCTCGCCCACTGCTCACCGAACTCACGCACGGTGGTGAGCACGGCCGCGGGCGCAAGCGCCTCGCCTGCGCAGAGACGGTCGGCGGCGGTGAGGACGTCGTCGAGCCGTTTGCCGTCTTCCGCGCCAGCGCGCTCGAGTAGCGGCACGATGATGTCGCGGTGACCCGCGCCAGTGAGTCTCGCCGCGAGGTCGCACAAGAGCGCGGACCGCTCCTTCGCCTTCGCCTCGTCGGTCTTGGCACACGTCGTGAGCGCGATCGACAAACGCTCACCGCCGAGCGGCACGCGCGCCGACCACTTCTCGCCGCGGAGGCGCGGAGCTCCCGTCGCCCTACGCGCCACGACCCCTCCGAGGAACGACGCAACCGAGGTCGGCGAGCACTTGGTCGGCTCCATCGCGTGCCGACGTCTGGGCGGATCCGGCGAGGGAGACACGCTCGAGGAAGTCGATCATGTCCGCGCGGCGAACGAGTCTGCTCTTCCCGAGCCGGATCGAACGAGGCGCGTCGGGTCGTCGGAGCAGCTCGAGGAATCCACGCTTCGTAATTCCAAGGAGCTCGCAGTTTCGCTGACTGAAGTACTCGATCGGCTGCGCCGGGGTCTGTGCCGCGCGCACGAGCACGAGCGCGGCGCTCAGCACGTCATCCGGCGCGCTCACGGCTGCCTCGCGCTGGTCACACGCGGCTTGGTCGAGCCGCAGCAACGGATGAGGCCGCATCGCGCCCATGTGCTGGATCGTCTGGGGTGCGTAGACACAGAGAACGGAACGCATCGCAGGAACGTGTTCGTCGCGGTGTGCACCGTCAACGGCGTCACCAACGCCTCACCTCGCGCGAACTCCCACAAAGAACGCAGCGCCTCGGCGGGAGCGCCCTGACGCGAACCGACGCGGACGAGGCTGCGGATCGCTCCGCTGCCACAACCGCGAAAGCGCGAGCCCGGGCCTCCCACCGAGGCGCCACTTGAAGCGAGGCCGTCTTCCGACCGCTTCGGCGCTACACCGTCAGGGTTTCCGGCACATGCCAGCGGCCCTTGCTCTCCCATTCGAGCAGACCTACGTCGCGCAAGCGCTGGCAGGTCGCTCGAACACGAGCCTCCGGATCCTTGTTGTGGCTGGCGCGTCGGACGTAGCCAGGACTCGCTCCCACGAGATCGTAGATTTCGGCCATGCCGAGGGTGCGACCACGATGGGGATGGAGCGCTTCCAGGACGATCGAGCGCCAGCTCTGGGGAGCCGCAGTCTCGGTCTGAGTGAGTTGCGTGTGTGTATTGGACATAGTTCGAGAGGACAAATGCGTTAGCCGGGCTCGGCTCTCGCGATCCGCTCGGTCCCACGCCAACGCTTTCGTTCTTCGGCCTCGCCACCTCCTGCGTCGTGACGACGCGTTCGTTCTCTTCGCCCATGCGGTTGGTGCTGGGGGCGTGCATGAGCACGCTGGCGATCTGGCAAGCGGAGCGCGCATCCGGATCGCCATGGGGGGCGTATCTGGGATCGCGCGGCGCCTGCTCGTCTGCGTGTTCGTTCGCGTTCCTCATCGCGCGCCTGCCTTTGCGGTAGTGGCAGCCGTAGAGGCGGCCGTAGCGGCAGGCGCGAGGGCGAGCTCGTACACGACATCGCCCGTGCCCGCGGCCGCGATCGTCGAGACGGTCGCGAGCACCGGCCCGTACGGGTCGGCGATGAACGCGTCGAGCTCGGCTCCGACCCAGAGCTCACCGCCGCCCATCTCGGCGGTGACGCGCGAGAGTGTCCGCAGGCGGCTCGCTCCCGCGAGGAGCACCGGACGCCAGGGAGCCTCGAAGCCCGCGACGGCGGCTCCCACCCGGTACCGCTCGTGGATGGCGTTGACCTTGGCCGTCCAGACCTTGGTCGTCTCCGACCCGAGGTCGACCTCACACAGGAGCCGAAGCTCGCCTCCGGCGACGCGCAGCCGGACGAGCAGGTCCGGGATGAGCGCGTCCCGGCGGCGCGCCTCGGACCCGAGCCAGCGCCGGATGTCCAAGTCGGACACGACCTCGACGACTTCAATGTCGTCTCGCGTACGTGCGCCGGCGACGAGCGCGACGCGTACAGAGTTCACCGCGAGCAGATGCGTCGTTCCGACGCCGAGCTTGCGCACCACATGGAGCGCGTCGGCGTCCTGCCCGTGCGCGACGAGGAGCTCCGCACCCTTCGGGCGGACGGTCACGAGGTTGCCGGCGTTCAGGTGCGGCACGTGGACGTCGACGAAGGACGCGCCGTGGAGCCGGGCGACGAAGCGGTGGGCGGTCGTCGGCTCCGGGAAGTGGAGCGGCACGAGGTGCGCGCGCACCGACGCTACGCCGAGTCGCGCCACGGACGTGAGCACCGCGAGCACGCGCGGCGAGATGGAGACCCGCGTGGGCTCGGGTCGCGCATCTCGAGAACGTCGAACGTCGCCCATGTCACTCCCTCACGAGGGGGTTCGTCGCCGTGAGGCCGCAGGTCGCGCAGCGGACGTGACCCGCCCACTCCGCGCACACAGGGCAGCGGAACGCCCAGCCGTCATAAACGTGGTCGCGGCAGCGCCAGCGGGCGTAGACCCGCGTCTCATGCCCGTCCGGGCAGCGCACGGTGGGCCGAAGCGCGAGCCCAAGGTGCCACGCGAACCGCGCGACACGGAACGCGCCCACGACCAGGCAGGCGAGCCCGATGACCCAACCGAACGCGACGTACGCGCCGAAGGCTCCGAGGCGTGCGACGAGACGCCACCTCACAGCCCACCGCCCTTCGGGCCGCGCTCGCGCGGTGCTCGGTGAAGCTCGACGGACGGCGGGGCGAGATCGCGCGCTGGTCCGGCACTCGCAAGCCCGAGGCGCGCGAGCGCGGACTCCTCCTGCGCGCGCACGAGCGCGGTCGCGTCTCCCACGCGGAGGCCGGCGCACTCGTCGAGCTCGGCGAGCACCTCCGGGTCGATCTCCTCGCGCCGCGGGATGCGGAGGTCTGCCGTCCGGATGATCTCGCTCCGGTATGATGCGTACCGCTCCCGCACGAGCGCGTGGCGCGGCTGCATCTCGTTGAGTTCTCGGACGAGCGACGTGAGCTCCTCAGCATCGGTCTTGAGCGCGAGCTCGCTCGAGGCGAACTCGCCGACCTTGTGCGAACGCGGAACCGCACCCGTGGGCGAGACGAGACTGCGCGCCGCTTCCATGTCGGCGCGTGAGCCCGCGAAGACCATCCGGAGCGTCACCGTCGCGTCGAGCACCTCGCGCATCGCGTGGTCGAGCTGGCCCTCAGCCTGTGTGACGACCACGGGCGAGATTCGAAAGCTCCTGCCTCGACTGAAGGCGGCCTGGAGCGCTTCGCTCGCGCTCGGCACCGACGCTGGCTGGTGCGCCTCGTCGATGACGGCAACGACCGGGGCATCGGCCTTGCGGGCGGGGTCCGCGATCGCGTAGCCCACGCCGGTCGCGAGCACGATCGCGCTCATGGCGAGCGAGGCCGCATTGCTTCCGAGCTCGGCGCCGCCCGTCGAGACGAGCGTGACGGCCCCCGGCTCGAAGCCGCGACGAACGTCGAACGGCGGGCCGACGCGCGAGAACACAGCCCGCAGCGCATCGGTCGCGAGGAGCGAGCGCAGCCGGCTCGCGATCCCGTCGATGACGCCGCGTCCGAGGCGCGGGAAGCGCTGGGTGAGAAAGATGCGGGTCTCGAGGACTGGGCAGCGCTCTGCCGCCCGGACGATGAGGCTCGGGTCCGAGAGTGCGAGGAGGAGTTCGACCAAGCTCCAGTTGAGCCCCACGGCGAGAACGAGGAGCGCGTGAAGTGTCGGCTGTTGAACCTCACCGAGGCGAGCGCCTTTGACGCTCATCAAGGCCTCCGCCACGACGGCTGCATGGGTGATCGCCGACACGCCCGGCTGGGGCTCGAGGAGGCCCCAGCCGCGCACGCGCTCGAAGGGCTTGAACACCTGGATGCGGCCGAAGGCCCGTCGCCGCTCGGAGCGCGGCATCCGCTCGAGGACGCGGCCGAGGCAGAGCAAGACGCCATCGGCGAGATCGCTCTTCACCGACAGACCGAAGCCCGCGACGTCGCCGTGGGTGAGAGCGCGCGTGCACACCCATGCGAGGAGCAAGATGGTGGCGACCGTCTTGCCGTTGCCGGGCTGCCCACTCACCTGGCCCCGGAGCGACTCGAGCTCGCGCAGGCCGAGCACATACGGCCGACCACGCTTCGTCGTGCCGAGGAGAAGGTGCGGCGCGTTCATGCGGCGCTCCATCTCAACGTCGCGACGCCGCTCGTTCTCCTCCATCGTGCGGGTCACATCCGCGCGGTCGTCCGCGACGGTTCGCCTCGCCAGCGAGCGCGCATCGCTGCCTGACATCATGACGGTCGCCGCCTTCAGCCACTTACTCATCACGCACCTCCGCTTGGAGCGCGGGCATCACCCGCTCACGACCACGTCCTCGCGCGCGTTCGATGTTTTCGATGAACGCGAGCGGACCGACCTGCGCGTACACCCAGGCTCCGGCGAAGCCGACGTGGCCGGCAACGACGAGCCCGAAGAGCCCGCCATCGCCGCCCGCGCCGAACAAGACCGACGCCATCGAGGCGACTTCGCCAAGCGCTCCCGCGAGGACGTGCCCCGCATACGGCAGGAAGAGCGCCGCGACGGTCACGCCGGCGGCCGCTCGCGCGAGCGCGTCGCGAGCCTTGTCGGCGCCGAACATCGCGGTGAGTCCCGTCATGGCGACGAGGAGGACCGCGAGACCGAAGAGGAGCGAGGCGACGGTTTCCATGACGTCAGTCCGTCGTCCGCATCGGCGCCGTGCGCGACGCGCCGCCGAGAGCCATCGCGAGTACGGCGAACCCGATGAGGAAGCCGAGGACGATCCCCGAGTCCCGCTCGCGCTCCGAGCGCGCAGGCACAGGCGGCAGCGGCGCGAAGTCGGCGGCCGAGAGCGTCCGCGACCCGCGCGAGCCGAGCCTCCGGTCGCTCCGGCGGAAGTGCAGGTTGGTGAGGCGGAGCTGGGGCTGGTCGGTCGCAAGCGTCTCGGCCACGACGAGCTTGCTCCCGGGCTCGATCACGAGGTCGTGCCGGTCGAGGAGCACGTGGCTTTCGAGCTCGATCGCGCTCGACCAGCGCTCGCGCGGCACGACGACGAGCGGCATGACGTTCTCACCGTCGGTGGCGACGAGGGGCGGCACCTCCGGGGTGAGGCCGGCCGCAACCTTCCGGAGAACCGCGGGCAGATGCTCGCGGAAATGCGCACGGATGTCGGCCACGCGGAACTCCGCCGCCTCGTCGCCGTCGGTGACCGACTCCGATCCCCGCCGGCTCGTGATGCGGGTGAGGGTGCGGAGATAGTGGCGGACGTCGTCGGCGCTCGCGCCTTCGAGATCCTCCTTGGTGTGCGCGGTCATGACGCCGAGCGGCAGGCCCCGCGGCGGTGCCACGACCGACTGCATGACGATGGGCACGCGGCGGGACGCCGCCCACTCGAATGCCGCGAGCTGCGCCTCCGGCCGATCGAGCTGGACGACGAGCGCATCGAGCTCGTACGGGAGCCGGTCGAGCTCCGCGGTCGAGATGCTCACGGGACGCGCCGGGACGCCCGCGTCGTTCGCCTTCTTCGCGACGCGCTCCGCGTGGGTGCCGACGGCATCCGCGTACAAGAGCGGCGCGAACTCGCCGGGCAGCTCGTCGAAGAGCCGCTTCCAGGCCGGGATGTTCGCTTCGGCGCCGACCTTGCTGCCGATCGTCATGACGACGCGGGGCTTCTTGGTGGGCAGAGTGATGGGAGCGACGACGATCTGGTGCTGGGGCTTCATGGTCAGGACTCCTTCGGGCTCGTGTTGGCGTTGCGAGTGACTTCGATGGCGACGCGGGCTGCCTCGGCGCGGAACGAGTTGAGGTAGACCGCGCGAAGCCGTGCTCGCTCCGACTCGCGCTCGCGTGCGGTGCGCTGCGAGCCGGAGAGAGCTCGGTGAGCACGGTCGGCGTCGCGCTCCGCTCGGTGAAGCGCGCGCGCCGTGTCGCGAGCCGCGAGCGCGGCGGGCCGCGACTTCATCCAGGCACGGAGCGCGAGGTGCGCGGCGACCGCGGGTCCTCCCACGCCGAACAAGGTCATGAGAGCGCCGCCTGCGACTTCGAGCACACTCACTTCCTCGTCGATCGGCGCGAAGCGCGACGAGGCGACCGCGAGGAGCGCGACGACGTAGCCCGCGCCCAGCGCGATGGCGCCGAGGCGCCCCATCGCTCCGCGAGCCCAGAGCCGCTCGATGCCGTATGCCACGCCGCTCGTGACAAGCAGGGCACCGACGGTGAACGACGCCGCGACGAACATGCGCTGCGCTGCCGGCACGCCTGCGAAGTAGGCGGTGAGCTCGGACCCGGCGTAGTCGGTCACGACGCAGACCGCCGCGACGACCAGGTAGACGAAAGGCGGGACCTTCGCCGGGTTCGGAGGCGCTCCCGGGCCTTCGGTGACGACCGACTCGTGCTCGTCGATCGCTTCACGCGAGCGCTTCAGCCGAACCTGATGTCGACGCTGCTCGAGGTCGTCGTCGGCCACGACGACCGGCGGGCCGAGCAGCGCCTCGATCTCCCGGTCGTGCGCAGGCTCAAGGCCGAGCCGTGCGTGGTTGCGGGCCGCCGCAGCGATCCGCGTGTCGTTGATGGTGCGCGTGAGCATGTTCATGACGATCACTCCTCCTCGTCGGCGTCTGGCGCGACGCCGTCATCGAGCACCGGTGCGCCAGACGTCACCGCGACGTCGTGCGCACCAGCGCGGTTCAGAAGTCCAAGCCACAGCTCGCCGATCGCCTCGGACCGGCCGAACGACATGCCGGTCGGCGCAACGCGGCCGGCGAGGTGCACGCGAGCACCGGCAAGAGCGCCGACGGGGACGAGACGCTGCGCGTTCGCGCGACGCTCGAGCATTCGTGCGGTGGGCAACCGCCCGCGCGCGAGCCGTGCGAAGCGGCTCTCCTCGACAAGCGGTCCGAGGACCACCACGTGCACCTCGTCCGCATCTACGAGAGCGTCGGCGGCAGCCGCGAGCGTGATCGCCTCGGCAACGCACACTCCGCGCCGGCGCGGTACGGGCTCGCCACTCGCTTCGCGCAACCGATCGAAGAGGCGCGCCGTCTCGCGCTCGACATGGCGAGGGACGGCGCGCGGGCGGACGGGGAAGGATGGTGCGGTCTCGTCGAGCACGATCGTCGCCGGGCAGGTCGCCTCGTACACGCGCACGCGCGACCCCGGTGAACCCGCGACCGCGCTCGCGATGGCCTCGAAGGTCGCGGCCTCGATCGCCGCCTCGCGCGTTCCGGCCGACGTTCGCGGGATGAAGCGAACGTCGACGACGATCGGTGCCGGAGCCTGCTCGACGGGCCAGAGCTCCGCGGCCGCCGTCGAGCACGCCGGGAGCCCGAGGAACATGAGGGTGCTCCAGAGTTTTGTGACCAGAACCCTCGATCGTTTCTGCATCGCGACCTCCATGCCGCTACCAATGCGGCAGGATCGGTCGCGGGCATCGGTCGCATCGGTCGCGTTCTCGTTTGCGACCGGTGCTGGTACCGTCGCGGTCGGTGACCGCCCCCGCCACGAACGCGACGCCGTTCGTCGATCGGCTCGAACACGCCGGAGAAGGCGCTCGCGCGGTGGCCCTCGAGATCATCGACGCGCTCGAAACGGCTCCCGCCCCGTTCCGCTACCAGCTCGCCGTCATGCTCACGGATCGGAAGCTGCTCCGCTGGGTGCCGTTCCTCGCGCCGCACGTTCTCGAGCGAGTCGAATCGCCGGGAGAGGAAGCGCTCTGGCGCGCGTTCGATGCCGAGGCTTCGTTCCGCTCCCTCGACTACGCGCGTGCCGACGAGGAGGCGCTCAAGGTCGTCAACATGGAGCTCGGCGCGAGCCCGGAAGAGGTAGGCGCGCGCACCCGAGCGCTCATGGTCCTCGCGTACGTACGCGACGCCGCGGGCGACCACGGTGCGGCGAGCGCCTGGTATCGGCAGGCGCTGGCTTCAACGCTCCCCTTCCAGCGCGCCGAGTTGCTTCTCGACCGCGCGTTCGCGCTCTCCAAGCAAGGCCGGTACGACGAGTCGCTCGAAGTGTTCGACCAGGCGGAGGTCGCACTCGCGACGATCGGCGAGCCGAGAGCGAGCAGCTGGAAGGCCCAAATCCTCTCAGGGCGCGCTGCCGTATTCGACGCGATGGGAAACGCTACCCATGCGCTCAACCTCCAGCGCGGAGCTCTGGAGCTCGCGGGGACGGTCGCGGATCGCGAGACGATGCTCGCCGCATCGTTGCGGCTCGTACGCCACCTCGTGGCGCTCCAGCGCTTCGACGAGGCGCTCGGCACTCTCGACCGGCTCTCCGAACTCGCGAGCACCGTGCGCCAGGGCCGTTTCCGGCTGCCTCACGAGCGTGCTCGGCTCCTCCGTGCGCGTCGGGCGTGGAAGGACGCACGCGTCGAGTACGAACGAACGATCGACGAGCTGCCGGTGGACGCGTCCGAGCTCGTCCGCGGCAACCTCGATCTCTGGCAGGAGATCACGTCGGGCTTCGCGGACGTGCTCGAAGAACTGCGCGAGCCGACACTCGCGCACCAGGCTTCCGCCGCCTACGCCGCTGCCGAACGCCTTGCGACCGCGCGTGGCCTCCACCGTGGCGACCACCTCGAGCGGATGCGCCACGCTGAGCGTGCCGCGATGGCCGCCGCGCAGCTCCGTGCGGCACTCCGATTCGACGGACCCGACAGGATCGAGACGACCGACTTCGTGGTCGACTTCGGAGCCAGGACGCTGACGCGCCGATCCACCGGCGATCCGAAGTCGCTGAACGTCGTCGAACTCACCATCCTTCGGTATCTCTCGACGCTCCCAGCGAGCGACCGCGCGTCCCCGACCGACCTCCTCGCGGCACTACGCCGGGCGAATTCTGCCCGCGGGTCTGCGGACGGGATGAAGCACGTCATCGGGCGAGTACGAAAACGGCTCGGCCTGCTGAAGGACGAGCTGATCGAGGGGAAGTCGGGGCCGGGCTGCAACGGGTACAAACTAGTGCGATAGCGACGTCGCCGCGTCATCGCCGGAAACCCCTACAGCACCTACCTCGTGCTATGGTTCCGAATGCAGGCTGCCATGCTGGGGTTCTTCGTCGGTGCCGCCGTCGCATCGATTGGGTGGATGCTGGTTCTCCGCGCCCTACTCAGCGCGCCTCCACGGAGCGTCCCGGCGCGCGAAGGTTCGCTGCCGGACGGCACCCCGGTACAACGTCCGACGGCTGCGCAGCTCGAGCGCGAACGCGAGCAACTGCGACAGATTCAGGAGCAGGACTACCGCGAGAGCGGTGGGCGCGCCTACAGCGGACCGGACGACTACGCTGACTGAGCCGAGTGGAACCTTGTTCGCACGCCCGCTGAGAAGCACGCCGCACATCGAACCTCAATGTCCCTGGAGCCGTCGCGTCCGGACCACTGCCGAGAAGGCCGTGGCGATACCCAGGCTGCAATAGGCTACAAATAGGAGGCGCGAGCGCCGTCGCGCAGACGGAGTGTTGCGCGGCGCAGCCAGCAACGCCGCCCTCAGCCAGGACATCTGAGTCGCGCTCGATAGGCATGTTCCGACCAACACAGCGGGTCACGACGAGCGTTCGTCAGACAGCGGGTCCGATGGGTACGATTGACATGCCACCGAGCCCACTTGTAGTGTGTCTCTCCAACGGCATCCGAGTTTCGATAGACCCGGAGCGGCCGCGGATGTCGGCGGCCCTCGGTACAACTCAGCGTGAATAGCCATTGGCGGGCCGGGCACCGGCACGTGATCGGTTCACGAGCCCTATTTGCGCGCCCCATGGACCTGATTCTCTTTATCCTCGCTAACTCTAGTATGCCCACCTTGATTCTGATGAGACACTCAACAAAAGACGGAGAAGACGGCGTAAGCCTCGGCGCTCGCGGCTTCGCCCTCGCTCGCAAAACCGGTGCCGCGCTCCGGCGGTTTGCGTTCCGTCGGTTCTACATAAGCTCGATGTGGCGCTCGACTGAGACCCTTGCCGCAATGGCGGAGGGCGCGAAGACCTTCCACATCATCGACAACCCACCCGTCTCGCCACTGCACTCGCTCTCGGAGCGGGATACGCGGACCCTGTCGCTCTGGTCTGGACCGTGCCATGACGCGGAAGCTCGCGGCGACGACATGCTTCGCGCGGCCCTTGATGCAGAGCCCACGCTTGTAGCAGACCTCGCCCGAGCCGGCGCTGCTGCGGTCGTTTCCATGGCCGCAGACCTAGGGGAGCAAGAAGTCGCTCTCTGCATCGGCCACAGCCCCATGATCGAGATTGCGGTCCGCGGACTCGGCGTGGTCGTGCAGCAGCAGCTTGCGCCGTGCGAGGGTGTGCTGTTGGTTCTGGAGCATGGGCGCGTCGTCCACTCCGAGGAGATCCGTGCGACCCCAGCTTCGGCCGCGCCCACGGGCCCAACGCGGCGCGAGGTCGATCGTCCGCTGCGAGGCCGGCTTGCGGCGTAGCTCACGTCGCCGCGGTCTGGTAAGCTGGAGGCGTGACGACCGAGCGCATCCATCAAGTCACGGACCTGAGGGACGTGTATGCCGCGTTGAGCCATCCGAACACGTCGGACTTGGTGGCGCGAACGATTGTCGACACGCTGTCGGTGCGGCTTGCACATGAGGTTCATCGAGTGTGGGGTGCCGCAATCCCGGTCGATGCGCGAGTGCTCGTCGTGGTCGTTCTGCGCGGTGGGCTACTCATGCACTCAGGTTTCGTCTCCGCGTTCCCTGGCGCAGCCACGGCGCTGATTGCCGTAGCGCGCGCAGGTGACGACCGCGTTGTCGCATACTCTCAAGTGCCGCCCGGAGAGTACGACGCCGCCATATACGTTGATCCGGTCATTGGAAGCGGCGCGACGCTCCTGCGGGCTCGGCAGGTCATTGATGGGCAGACACGCACGAGTCGGCATGTCGTGGCCGCCCTGTGCGGCGTCAAGGCCGGCGTAGCCGCTCTGGTGGACGCCGGATTTTTCGTGCTGGGGGTCTCGTTGGACGAACTCGACCAGCAAGGTCTCGTCATGCCTGATCTCGGCAGTCGTGACGCTGGCGATCTGGCGTTCCGGCTCCTCCCGGACGCACCGACGGCCCCATTCCCTATTGAGCTCTTCGACACCGAACACGGTGATAACGCCGCGGAGGATGACTCTCGCGCGGATATTGTCTATCGGGAGAGCCTTCGTCTCGCTGCGCGCCGCAGGCCAGAGCGAGCGATCGACATCGGATGTGGCACCGGCGG
The DNA here is from genome assembly GCA_964502175.1 of uncultured Sandaracinaceae bacterium. Classification (GTDB taxonomy): domain Bacteria; phylum Myxococcota_A; class Polyangia; order Polyangiales; family Sandaracinaceae; genus JAFLCL01. The sequence continues at coordinate 140,934 of CAZCVE010000005.1, read as the reverse complement.
CTTGACGGTAAGGCTCGCGCAACACGCTGCCTCGGTACTTGGCATCGACTCGTCGTCGGACGCCATTCGCCTCGCTAGCGCGCGGCATCGAGGCGTCCCGAACGTGTCGTTTCGCACTCTTCACGAGGGTGGAATGGGGATAGCGATCGCCGATTTCGCTGTCGTCTGCATGGTCCTCTCGGTTGTTGACGACCTCACGCAGTTCATCGGCGCCGTACGCGCAGCCTGCTCGCCCGGCGCGACGCAAGTCTGGACCATTCCGCACCCGGCCTTTCAGTACAACACCTCGCAGTGGGCGGCAAAGCGGGCGCTGACCTCGCTGCACACGGAGATCCGGTATTCCGCGGTGCCGACCTACTTTGAACAGCATGTTTGGCACAAACGTGTGGGCGGAGCGACAATCGCGGAGCGGCATCGCACGATCGGCGAGTACGCCGGAGCTTTCTGCGCAGCCGGGCTCGGCATCGACGAGATCTTTGAACCTATGCCAACGAACGCCCAGATTGGGCGCGCCTGTGATCACCTTGTTCCACGCGTATTGGTCTTCGCGACCAGCGATCGCTCGCGCGTCACGCTAGGGTGACACTCCAGAGTTCACGCACACTCCCGACCGACGGCCCGCAGAACGCTCGACGCCCGTGCGCCACGCGGTTGTTGTCGACGATAAGCAGATCTCCCCGGAGGAGCTGCCGCTCGAGTCGAACTTCTGGGTCGTTCGCGGCGCTTAGAAGGGCCTGGAGGGCGGCAACGTGGGCGCTCCCCACGCTCGCCGCCTGCCACTGTTGGAGGAGCCCGTACTTCATTCGAACGCCGACATCGTAGAGATCGCTTGCGTCCTCCAGCGGGTAGACCATTGGACGCGCGAGACCGCTACCAATCGGTACGGCCTCTTCCAGCAGTCGTGAACACTTGGCCCATGCCCCAGGGGCTCGCGAGTCGAGAAACCGGGCCGCCATTCGCCACGACGCAAGGAGCGACTCGCCGTTGCTCCCCGCCCGCGACACTCCGGAACCAGGCGATATCATGAGCATCGCGAAGTACCGCGGCCGCGGGTCGCGTTGGGACTGTGCAGAATGAAGCGGAAGTTCCGCGTCCAAAGCGTGCAGCTCCCCGCGACCTGCCGCATCAGCGTCGTAGCGAACGCGATGCACGGTCTCATCCTCCGGATGCGTACCCTCAGCGGCTCGGGGACCGTAGAACGGGAGCGGTGTTCCGAGCTGCTTCAGGAGCCCGGTGAAGACGGCGACATCCGTTGGGAAGTTCTGAACAAAGGCAGAGTTCTGCGTTCCAAGATGATCCCGTACGGCATCGAGAAGGATGTTCGAAGTGTACTGCCGTGCGTCGATCGCGCGAGGCCAGGTGTTCACAATCGTTCCTCCGAGGTGCGCACTGCGGCGCTTGGACACGGTCCCCAGGTGGTCTGCCAGATCCGCTCCGGTGACTGGATCAGAGCGTCGATGAGCGATGGTTGGGGCGAGCCAAGCATGCCGTTTTGGGACAACGTTTGAAGTGCATCAATAGACGCGAATGCGAGGGCTTCGTCGGTGGCGAGCAACAGCGAAACGGTCTTCGTCATGTCGTTGCTGTCGATCGCACGATCGACTTGCTCTGGCGCGAACCGGGAAATGACATCCGTCAGCTTCATCACTCCGAAGGCTAGTAGATAGTGTGTCAGCGGGTCCTTCGCAAAGTGGGCGACGATTTGGTCGAACCGCTTTCCCGTGGTGTCGCAACGCCAGTCGGGGGCACTTGCAGTGAAGAGGAAGCAGGTGCCGTCGGGATCGATTGTAACCGCAAGTCCGTCGTCCGGCGTGTACGTGCGATTGATTGCGTCATTCACCATGCGGCCCAGAGTCAACACGCCTGGGGCCTCCATGAACGGAGCATAGTAATCCGTCATCAGTCTAGTCTTTGGCCGAAGCTGAGTATACTTCTCACCACCCCCCGAGAAGCGTAGGACGTTGTAGGTTACAGGTACCTCGCGTCCTGACTCGAGACGAAGAACGGCGTTCCATGAATCGCGACTGCTTAGCGTCGCGCGCAGAAGGGTCGCTAGGTCGCGAAGAGTCGTGTCACCTTCCAACAGGACGCCCCTGAGGCCGAGGCCGTAGGGTGCGCCGATAGCCTCCCACGCGGTCACGATGTTGGCATAGTCCTGGAGCGCGACGGGGTTCGGCGCGGACGTGTGAAAGGCGTCGGCGCTCACACGGAGGAGAAGCGAAGGCTCCTGCGGGTTGGCAGCACGCGCGGTCTGGAGGGCCGCCAGACGCGTCGCAGCTTGTCTTGGGCTGCGTGCCCATCGACCGGCGCTGATGATCTCGAGGTTGGCTGATGGAGCGGTGCGCAGCGTGTGCAGGAGCGCCTGGAACTCCAGGAAGGGCTCTCCACCGCCCGAGATCGTGAGCTTTGTCGGATGTGAATCGGCGATCGCGGCGAGGGCCGCGTCGAGCCGCGCGCCGCGAAGTCGTGGCTTCGCTCGCGTTCTCGCTGACGCGTCTGCGGCGTACATGCAGTGGTAGCACGCCACATCGCAGACATCGGTGAGATGCACGTAGATGTGGGACGCGCGGATTGGGATGCTGCTAGCGAAACAGATGTTCGCGGCAAGAATCGCCCCTCGCAGGTCATGCGCGCGTTCGAAGCTGGGCATGTTGGACACCCCAGATTCTCTCGCGGCTCGAGAGCCCGCGCAAACCCGGCCCCGCGCCGGCAACAGCGAGGACGACCTCGCTCTCGCCTCCGCTGGCTACCGCTCGGCGTGAGCCGGTGGATGCGTTATGCTGCGCGCGTGGCGAGCGACCACCCGGACGTGATCGAGCGCGCGATCTCGGAGCTCGCGGACCGCCTTGACGGCGATCCCCCGAACTGGGCCGAGTTCTGGGCCGCCGTTCGGAGCCTGACGGAGACCTTTCGCGGCGCGCGCTTCGACAGAACATCCGACCGGCAGGCGAGCTGGGACCGATTCCAAGCGGTCGTCGGGCGCGCCAAGGAGCGCGGCGACCAGGAGCGCGAGCGCGCGGGCGAGCAACTCGCCAGGGCCGCTGGTACTCTCGAACGGCTCGCACGAGCGATCGCGCGCGACTCGCGCGACGTCGTACAGCTTCTCGGCAGTGCCCGGACCGAACTCAAGGCCGCCAGCGGCGCGCCCAAGGAGCAGCTCGATGCGGCGTGGCAGCGGCTCAAGTCGCTGGAGGCCGACTGGAAGGCCGCCCAGGGCGAGGCCGGCCAGCAGCTCGACAACCGAGTCGAGGATCTGCGCCGCCGCTTCGATGGCGCACGCTTCGGTAACGGCTCATGGGCCGAGGTGTGGGCGGAGGTCCGGGCGATCGGCGAGGTCTTCAAGACAGTACGATATCCGACGCGCGAGGCGCGCGAGGAAGCCTGGAACGCGTTCCAGCTGATCGTGCAGCAGATCAAAGCCGATCGCGACGAGCGCACGTATCGCTCCGAGCGAATCGCGAGCGAGATTCGCAACACTGCCCCGAACGTGAGCGATGGTGGCATTGCGGGTGGGATAGCCGAGCTCATGACGCACATGCTCACGGGTGGAGCCCTTGCGAGCGGCGAGGAGGATCTCAAGTACCAGAGCGACAAGCTCCGGGAGGCTTGGGTGCTGTTCCGCGACCACAAGGACGACCTCCTGCCGAAGGACCGCAGCGAGGTCTTCGCAGAGCTCAAGAAGACCGAGGAGATGTTGAACGACGCATGGGCGGATCTCAAGGAGCGAAAGCAATCCGCGTGGCGTGAACGAACTGAGACCAACCTTGCAAAGAACCGCGACAGGCTCGCGGAGCTCCTCGAGAAGGAGGCTCGCATGAGCGAACGCGAGACCGAACTCGAGGAGAAGATCTCGTCGGCGTGGAACGATGACTTTCGTGAGCGGGCCGAGGGCTGGCTCTCCGAGCTCCAAGAGAAGCTCAGCTCGCTCCGCGAGCACATTGCCCGTGTTGAAGGCTGGATCGAGGAGGATGAGGACAAACTCTCTGGCTCGTGATTCGCAGCGCAGGTGAGTATGATAAGGTGGAGCGACTATTCATGATTACCACTATCACCTATGCCAGAACGTCCCCCAACACGGCCAGAGACGCTAGCGGCCGAGCCGAGCGCCGATTCGCTTCGCCGCGAGCGCTACCAGGCGTGGTCCTCGGCTCGAGAGACTCATGACGCCGCCTTGCGCGCCACATACGAGTGGCTTGAAGACGCCAACCGGGCACCGGGCGCGCTTGATCGCTTGTTCCGCGTTGTCGAGCAGACCAGCCAGCAAGAAGCCCGTGCCATGCGCGCCTACTTCGAGACGCTGCGACGTGATTGACTCCGGTGATCGTGCAACGCCTCCACCACCGCCCGAAGCGATGGTCGGGCTGTCGTGTTGTTGTCGTTGCAGAACGTCACGAGCTCCGTGCGACGCGCCTGAGCGTGCAGCGTGCGGTCCCATTCACGATCTGAGCTGCTGACCCGCTGTAGACCCCGTGAGCATGGCCGGCACATCTGCCTCCTCGTCGCGGATGCGATGACGACGAGACTACTCATCGCACCCGTCGTTGTTCAGGTCCCAGATGGAGGCATCCTCAGGTGCACGAGACCCTTGGGCCCACCTACGCCGCGGCGGAGAGACCACGTAGCTCGTCGTCCTCTTCCTCGCCGTGACGAACGACCTCTTCCGCCGGATCGACGCCGTTCTCGTAGACGCGGAAGATCGCGCCCGGTAGCGTGGCTCCAACCGACCACCGCGTGGCTCTTGCGAGCCGCAAGCTGGCGTCGGGCTTCACACGCTCGTCGTATGGACCTGCGACCCCTCCTCCCTGCCTTCGCGACTCACCTCGCGGCGCGAGCCGCCGCCGACCGAACGCGCACCTCGTACCGACGCTCAGTCGCGGCGTTCCTCAAGCTGCTCCCCGAGCGCGACGCCACCCGCGCCGACATCGAGCACTTCCTCGCACGACCGCGGCGGGAAGGATCTCCCCGCGGCGCATCGACGAAACGCGCCGAGCTGATGGCGTTGCGCGCGTTCTTCCGCTTCGCCGTCGCCGAGGGCGTCGTGACCGATCCGACCGCGGGGATCCGAGTGAAGCGTGAGCGCCGAGCCGAGCCGGCAGTCGCGATGCCGGTCGACATCGGTCCGATGTACGGGGCGGCGATGGATTCGGCGGCCCCGGCAAGAAACGCCGCGATCCTCGCGTTGCTCCAGGTCTTCGGGCTGAGGGTCCACGAGCTCGCGCTCCTCGACGCCGCGCAGATCGACCTCGGCGCTGGCGTCCTCCGGCAAGTGCGGGGCAAGGGCGGGGCAAGGGCGGAACCGTCACCGACTTCCCGATGCCACCCGCGGTTGCGACGATCCTCTCGTCGTGGCTTCGCGAGCGGAGAATGCTCGGCTACGACGAAGGGCCGCTCTTCCCGACCGCGCGTCCTTCGAGCTCGGCCACCGGGCGCTTCTCGATCCGCTCGCTTCAGCGCCTCGTGAATCGGCTCGCCGAGCACGCGGGCCTTGGTCGCCGGCTCGGGCCGCATGCGCTTCGACACGGCTGCGCGACCGCGGCGATCATGGCCGGCGTCGACCTACCCACGGTTCAACGCGCGATGCGTCACGAGAACCTGGCGACCACTAGCCTGTATTCGCACGTCGCTCACGATGCGCGCCGAGACGCGTTCGAGCACGTTGCGGCACTCATCCCGCGCACCTTGCTGCCGTTGGAGCACTCCCCGGCGCAGGGCACGCGGAATCCCTCGGGAAGCCGGGCGGATGGAGGCGCCCAGGCGCCCGTTGACATCCATCCGGCGATGGACGACATTCGTGGTTTTTCGGAGCGGCGTGATGCGACCTCGAGCCAACAGTCTCCCCAACGCAAGAACGCGCCCCTGAGGGGGCGCGCTTTCAGTCCCGCGTGGGGTTGCCCATCTCGACCGCGTGCAGGACCGTCGCGTTCGAGTTCGAGCGTCTGCTCGCTGTTCTTCGTGATTACGCTCGGTCTGACGGGGTGCCCCGTCAGCTTGAGCCCGGGCTTAGACGGGGCGCGCCCTCGATGGGTTCGAGCGGTGACGCCGCTCGACGCAGGTCCGCCCGGCTGTACCAGCGAAGGCGAGTGCGCGGACTCGATCGATGGCACCACTGACGCTACACGCGCCATCGCTGGCGAGCTGCACCGACCTCGCCGTCGACGAGACCAACTACGGGTGCGGCACGACGCGTCGTTCGACGCAGGCATGCGTCGCGAGCGCACGCCGCCGCATCGTGGAGATCGTGTTGGCGGCTGAGGTGCGGTTCGCAGCGCCCGCCGATGTGCGACTCGTCGTTCGATACGTGCCGTAGGCACCTCGCGTCCCCACGCCGCTCCTACTGGTCGCCGGTGTCGGTTGCCTGCGAACTCGACCTCGGTTGCCAGCGAACTCGACCCCGCGGCCCTGCGCAAGGATGCCGGAGCGGCGGCGGGCGCGCTCACCGCTTCTCACACGGCCCGACGCTCGCTATCCTCTCGCGGACCCGCGGCGGTCTGGACTTGAGGTGGCTGGGTGACGAGGCAAGCCTTCGATGATTGGGGCGCGAAACTCGGCCCCAGGGATCTCGCCGACGCCCTTGCCGGGTTGTCGTTCCCGCGCGCGGCGACGTCTAGGCTGCCGGCCACGAGGTTTCTAGCGATCTGGCCGAACGCTTGGCGAGATCGCGATCCGCAACAGCTCGCCGAGACGTGGCGCTCGCAGCCGGCGGGCCGACGGACCCGTCTAGGTGTCTACAGCTGGCCCAAGCTTCGCATCTCGCCGCGTTGGCTTGCGCAGACGCTGTCGCAGGCAAGCGGCGTCTCCAGCGTTATCTTCCCGACTCGCCTTGACCTCGCGACCCCGTGGGACTGGCCGCTGGACTTGGTCACCCCGGACGACCCAAGCGGGCGCGCGCTTCTGGCTGAACTGCGGCCGCAGCATTGGGAGCGATTCGTTCGGTTCGGCTCCGCCTCCAGCGCGGACGGACCGATCGAGCTGCTCGTCGTGCCTGGAGCGCTGCGCGACGCACTCGCGTCTATCGCACGCCTACCCAAGGTTCCGCGCGTGCATACGGTAATCACGCTCGGACCCTGGAGCGATGCACGCGCGCCCCTAGCGCTCCATGAGGCGATCGCTGCCGAGGTCGACGCTGCGGCCGTGGTGTCGGTGCTGGCGAAGAGCCCACGAGAATGGCTGGACAGACTTCTACTGCACCTCTCGCACGATCGCACCCTCGACGAGGCGATCTGGGCCGCCTCGGAGGTTGACAGAGAGATTCCACTCATCTCTGGAGCTTTCCAGTCGCTCGACCTCGCCCGCCCCTCAACGGTCCTGCAGCGCGTGGCGAGCCGCCTCGTGCGTAAGAACGGCGGCTCGGTTGTCGCAGACATCATTCCTCCACGCATGGCGAACGCGACGAGCCTCGACCCCGCCGCCCCGGCCAGCACCGCGGCCGGCCCGCTGATCGCTCGTGTGGACGACCTCGGTTGGGACAGTGAGAGCGATTCTGCGTCCGATCTGCTCGAGCTCAAGACGAAGGCGCCCCCCGAGACACATGAGCCGCGGTTCGTGCAGGCGGAACTCTTCAACGTCGTCGATGCAGAACGCCGGAAAGTCCAAGCCTTGCCTCTCCATGCCGAGCGCTCGTACGAGCTCGAGATCCACATCGCCGTAGCCTCCGCCGAAACGGCGTCCGCCGACGAGCAGCTGCCGGAGGATGACCTCCCTCCGAGCGAGATCGGCCACTATCTGACCATTGCCTTCTACGCTCCTGGGTGGATGGAGGAGCCTGCGTCTCGATCGCTCTTCCTACCGCCGCACGGCGAGAGCGAGCGGTGCGTTTTCACGGTCTCATCTGGCAGCGAGCAACGTCGGCTTGAGGGCCGTATCACCGTCCTACACAACAGTCGCATCCTTCAGACGCTCATCGTCCGCACTCGTTCGGATGCTTCGGCGAACCAGGCTGCACCCGACGTCGTCTGGCCGACGCGCGCTGAGGGCGAAGAGCCCGTGCTTTCCATCGAACGGGAGGTCGTCCTCGACGCGAGCTTCGTCAACCTCTCACATCGGCGTGGCTTCGACGCGTCGATCCTGCTCAACGACGCGCTTGGTCAGCGGGGCCTCGTGTCGTTCTCAGGTGAGCGAGCCGCGTACACCAGTCTGGTTCACCTCGATAGCCAGATCACCATGATCCGCTCGGAGTTGGAGAAGATCACGAAGAATCCGGACGACTACGCGACGACCGACGCAGACGCTACGCGCCGGGTGCTGGTAACACTCGCGCGCGCTGGACGCGAGATGCGAAACAACCTCGAAGATGCGCTCGATGTCGTCCTGACAGACCTCACGGAGAGTGGTCAGAAGCGCCGCCTGCAGATCGTCTCGCTCCACCCCGACTCGTTCGTACCGATCGAGTTCATGTACACAGGCACGATGCCACTCGAGACCGCAAGGCTTTGCGGCACGTGGCGCGAAGGCTTGCGCACCGGGAGCTGTCAGACCGCCTGCCCGACCAGTTCGAACGAGCACGTGTGCCCGCTTCAGTTCGTGGGTTTGAAGCATGTCGTCGAGCGACACTTTCGCACGAAGGAGGACCAAAAGGCGCTCAAGGCGGAGGTGGCTGACTTCGCGGCGGCGGTGGGCGAGGCACGAGATCGGTCGGCGATCCGCGCTGTGACGCGCGTTGTGATCGGCGTAGCCGACAAGGCGACCAATCACAACGCCGCGAGCTTCGCCGCAACGATGGACAAGGTGAAGGATCTTGGTGACCGACACTCCGTTCCGGTCGATCGTGTCCGGAGCTGGAAGGATTGGGTCGACAGCATCAAACACCGGCCCGAGATCCTCGTGCTGCTAGGACACACCGAGCTCCGCGCCGGCGCATACGCGATGCAACTCGGTGAAGAGGCGATCGAGAACTTCAAGGCGGCGGGGGAACTCGATGGGACGTACGTGCGTCCTCCGCCACTGGCGGTCGGCGAACCCGGACCGATTGTGTTCCTCTTCGGCTGTCGCATCGTGGGCGACGACGTTCCAAACTCAAGCTTCATCGACCGCTTTCGCAAGGAGAACGCCTCGGTCGTCGTCGGCACGATTGGGACAGTTCGCGGGCGGCACATGGCGCCCGCCGCGCACGCCGCGCTTGAGCTCTTGCTTGCTGCGCAATCGGGAGGGGTCCGGACACTGGGCGATGTGCTGCTCGACCTGCGACGTGATTTGCTCGCACGCGACTACCCAGTCGGGCTCACGTTCGTCTCGTTCGGCGATGTGGACTGGCAGATCGGAGGCCAGAGATGATTCGAGTGGAGCTTCTCCCCGCGAAGTTCGGCGACTGCATTCTGGTCGGCTGGGGCAACAACGAGATCGAGCATTGGATGTTGATCGATGCCGGGCTCAAGGCGACCTACCGCGACACGCTGTTGCCTCGCCTCAAGGAACTCGCCAAGGCTACCGGGAACCCGCTTCCATTCCCCCTCGAACTGCTCGTGGTCACGCACATCGACCGTGACCACATCCGGGGAATCTTGCCTTTGCTCAGTGCTTCGCCTCGGGTCGTCACGGCCAAGGACATCTGGTTCAACGGCTACAAGCACCTCGACGACACGCAGGGTGTGGCTGACGGGGAAGAGCTAGGCCGACTGCTGGAGCGCGAAGGCCTCCCCTGGAATGAGAGCTTCGCCAAGAGCGCGGTTCACGTGGACGCACAGGATCCGACCCGGACGCGTAGCATCGCGGGCGCCTCCATCACGATCCTGTCGCCATATCGCGAGAATCTTGAGGCGCTCGGGCGCATGTGGGGCGACGAGCTCGGGAACTGGGACCACGTAGCGGCCGAAGACATCGACGCTGGGGCGGCGTCGCCGCTCATCAAGGACGACACCTTGGGAAAGCGGCCTCCTCCGACAGGAATCACCGTCACTGGCGTGGTGAAGCTCCGGGATGATCCATTCGAGGAAGACAACACGAAGCCTAACGGCAGCAGCATCGCGTTCATCTTTGAATACACGAATCGCCGGATTCTCTTCGCCGCGGACGCGCATCCGTCGATCATTGAGCGTTCGTTGCGGACGCTCTCGCCGAACGGGCGGTTCCCCTTCTCGGCCGTCAAGCTCTCGCACCATGGAAGCCGCCGGAATCTCTCCCCGGAGCTTCTCGAGAAGCTCGACTGCCGCGTGTTCCTCGTATCGTCAGATGGTTCGAGCTACGGCCACCCAGACCCCGAAACGATCGCTCGCCTGGTCGAGCGTCCAAACGTCCGTGTTTGCTTCAACCATCGATCGCCGTACACGACGGTATGGGACGACGAACAGGTCAAGGCCGCGCTCGAGTACGAGGTGGAGTACCCGCGCGACGCAGTACACGGCCACGTCCTGGAGCTTGAATGAGCAACCAGCGAACCGTCGGAGTTGCGCTCTCGGGAGGCGGCCATCGCGCGGGCGCCTGGGCACTCGGCGCGCTTCTGTACCTGCATGACGCGGGGGTGGCGCCGGACGTGAAGACTGTTGCTAGCGTCTCGGGCGGGTCGATTACAAGTGCATGGTTGGCCGCGCGCCTCACTTGGTCATCCGCTGCACGCGGTGATGTGTACCGAGCCACGCACGACCTTGCGCAAAGGTACGCCACGCACGGCACGGTGTTCGCGGACAGGGAGGCGATATGGCTACGGCGTGGCCTTCCCGTTCTCGCGGTGCTTGTCGTGTTGGCCCTCGTGGCGGTGCTGATCGGCGCGCTCCTTGCGCCATTCGCGACATGGGCGGCGTGGCTGGCCGGAGCCTCGACCATCTCGCTAATGTTCCTGCTTCTGTCCGCCTACCTCGCCCTTCGTGCACGTCGCGATGTCGTCGTTCGCGCGTACGCGCGGCGCGTTTGCGAGGGCCTCCGCATGCGCGACCTTCCATCCACCGACGAGCATGTGTTCTGCGCGACGGACGTCCAACTCGCCCAACACGTCTACCTCGCGAAGAAGTTCGTCTACGCCTTCGACTACGGCGTGGGCACGCCCGGCGACCTCAGTCTTGCGTCGGTTCTCGCCGCGTCAGCGGGCTTCCCGTTCGCGTTCGCTCCGCAGGTTTTCGCACGGCAGCGCTTCGGCTTCGAGGCCGGCTGGCTGGGGGATCCTCCCGAGAGTCTCCACCTGCTGGACGGCGGAATCTACGACAACATGGCCGAGCAATGGGTCGATGGGATGCCCAAGCGACTTCGTGAGAAGGATGCGAACGCCGGACGGCGTGCGGAGCTACTCACAGGCGTGTGTGCAGTCCCAGGACGACCGACCGAGACCATCGTCGTTAACGCGTCCCCGTCGTTCCCCGCCTCGAAGATCGCGGGCCCCTGGCCTATCTCGGAACTGAGGGCGTGGCTCCGTACAGTACTTGCGATGCACGACAACTCGACGGCCCTTCGAAGGAGGTACCTCTTCGACCGCTTCAGGAGGGCCGAGATTGAAGGCACGATGGTCCACATCGGGACCGACCCGTGGGCAGACACCATCGTGCCCGCTCTTGACGGGGACTTCGGGCCGGAGGCGGCCGCGCGCGCCGCCCAAATCGAGCCGCTGATCCGGGCGGCGGGCGACGCCGCGACTTGGAAGGCGCTGCGAGAGGAGACGATGGGCGTGGGCACGACGCTCGACCCGCTTGGCGTCGCCGCGACGGCGAGCCTCATGCAGCACGCGTACGCACTCGCGGCGGTCCAGACGTGCGTGCACCTCGGGCGGCCCCCGGTCAACGATCCTGCTGCGTACCAACGCTCGCGGTTCATCGACATCGTCAAACGACCCTACGTGGATGAGCGGCACGGTACGGAAGGAGGATTGTCATGAGCGGATACGAGCGCTGGGGGTCTCTGTCGGTGGACGACCACAACGACGAGTTGGCTCTCGCGACGAGCGTTCTCCTGTACGACCGCGTCGTCGTGCCCGAGTTGACCGAAGCCGACGATCGAGAAGAGCGTGCTTATTGGAGTGCAAAGGGATGGAATCCGGACAAGCAGGCGCTCGTCCTGGCCGAGCTTGGCGATCTTGCGGTCCGTACGCCTTGGGGCGCGGTCGCGAGACAGCAGTGGCGCGACTGGATGGAGGCGCTCCGAACTCAGCAGGACCATGACGGGCGCAGTCCGGGCTTCACGCTCACGCGCCGCGTCTTGGCGAATCCGCGCTTCACGAGGCGATCGGCGGGGGTTGTTGTCATCCCGGCATACAGCTCCTTTCAAGCGGCGAGCATGGACTACGACATCGGACCCGCGGCGGACGCGCGGACGGCGCAAGCTACGTTGATCATGCGACGTCTCGTCGCGCCCGATGGAGACGGTCGCGAGTCGCTTCTGGCCGCGATCGATCTATCGAAAGACCCTCAGTTCCAGCGGAAGCGCCGCGATCTCTTCGAGTGGCAGGAGAACAGGACCGCGGGGAAGACTGACGAAAGCGCCGTCAGGCGACTCGCCGAGTTGAACGACCAGTACAACGAAATGGTCGAGAAGCAGTACCGCACCGTGCGAACGCGCGCCGTGTTCGCAGCGGTTACGGTGGGTCTGACACTCGCGGGTGCAGGGGCTGGACCGGGAGCGATGATGCTCGCGTTTGGCTCGGCGGTCGTAACGCTCGCGCAGTTCGTCGCGCTCGACGCGGGGACGACGCCAGAAGCCGGCCTGCACCCGGCCGCGATGTTCCACGACATCGAGGACAAGGTGAAACTCAAGTTTCGGTGAACGCCTCGCTGCGGTCCGGGGGCAACACTGTGATGAAGTCCCTCGACAGCGGGCGTGGTTCGTCGATGCCTTCTTGTTGTGCTCGACGCGGCGCGCGCCTCCGGCCCCAGTCCGGTCGTTGCGAGGTGGCCGTCGACGCGAGGCCCAGAATCCCTAAGGGTGAGGAGCAGTCGAAATGATAGCGGCGACCGACGGCATGCCCGCGCCCTGAGCAAGCGCGCCGAGACCGAGATCCACCGAGGCCGCTCTCATCCGCGCCAGAAGCAGGTCGACTCGCGCGCGTCCAGTAGTCGTCAGAATATCAGGGTGACAGGCAAGCGTGAGCGCAGCCGCTCCGCTCACATGTGGACACGACACCGACGTGCCGTCCCAGGCGCCGAGGGAATCGGCTGGCAGAAGCGATGCAACGGCCACTCCGGGCGCACAGAAATCGATCTCCTGCCCTCGGTTGGAGAAGGACGCCAGATAGGGCCCGTTGCCAACACGGGGTTCAGCCAGCCTATGCATGCTCTTGGCCGGATACTGCGTGCTCACGCCGAATGAGCTTACGGCAGCAACCTTCGGGTAGGCAGCCGGATACGCAACCTGAGAACCGTCGTTGCCGGCTGCGGCCACGCAGAGCACCCCGTTGTCGTACGCCAGATCGACAGCCTGACGAATGAATCCGTTGTTGCTCCCAGCCGCGAGACTCAGATTGACGACATGGCAACCCTTGTTGACGGCCCAACGGATCGCGTCGGCGATGTCTGACGCGTTGCCAGGCTTCGTGGGGCTGAACACGCGCGCGGCCAGAACCTCCACCTCGTCGGCCAAACCCCACCGCGCTGCGTGGCCTGCAATACCGGCAACGATCCCAGCACAGTGCGTCCCGTGGCCCTCGGTGTCGTTCCAAGCGCTAGCCGGCTCACCATCGATGAAGTTCTCCCCTTCGACGACGGGTAGCTTTGTCGCGCTCGCGGCGATCCCGGTATCCACGATCGCGACGCGAATGCCCGCACCTCGATGAGCGCCGCGCCTTGAGGCCTCCATGCGTTCCGTGCCCCAGTCGAAGCGACCGCCCGGTGTCTTGACGAGTCGCTCAAGCTGGACCGTGCGCGAGGCAACCGGCAGGTCGTCCTCGACAACGCTCCAGAATAGCGCGCGAGCATCCACGACCAGACGTCGAATGCTCGCGGTACTCGTCGGAAGGGTGAATCCGGCGCGACCGTGCGAGTCCGTGATGAGTTCCGCACCGGTTGGCGGAGCGAGCTCCGTGAGGAGAACGACGAGTGCGCCAACGACTGGCAGGCCGGCATCGTCGCGAACCGTCACCGTGACCCGCTTCGGCGCCACGCCCAGTGCAGGCAGCGGCCGGAGCCGCGGCAAGATGGGGCTGCGCGCACGCTCGAAGACATCGTCCACCTCAAGGACGAGCTCCGGAAAGTCGCGAGCGATGTCGCTGACGTCGCCGGTCGTGAGGGAGAGCACCGCCGGTCCGTCCGACGACCGAGCTCGAACTACAGCGGCGCCGTGTCTGTCCTGGAGGAGTGCGAACGCGCTGCGAAGCATCTGAGTCGCTTCTAGCGCGAGGGTTGGGGCGCGCGCGATATACCGCCGTGCGCCGGTCTCGGTGTTCCGCGAACGACTCATCAGTACTCGGTCGTTACCCTGATGTCCCCATCAGCATCGCCACCTATGACGATGCTGCCGTCCCAGCCCGTGCCATACACCGCTCGATCGAGTCGCAGCCAACTGAACCGCCGCGCGCCATCGCCAACCATCACGTCGACCGGCGACCTCGTTCGCGTAGTCGAACCGGCGACCATGCTCACGATAGACCGTCGCGGGTGTCCGTACTGCCATGCCGACCACGAAACCTGGCGGGTGGGGTCGCCCATCGCAATCACGCCGACAACCGGTGTTGTTCTGGCAAGGAACGCTTGCGACACTCCGTTCGCAGAGCCATGGTGCCCGACTTGGAGAACGGCCACGTCCAAAGCCGCCGCGTGTCCGTTCCACCGTTCGATCAACGCGTCGATACCCTCATGCTCGAGATCGCCCGTGATCAGCATCGAGAACTCCCCCAGCGACACGCGGATGACCAAGCTGTGATTGTTGGCCTCGTCGGCTACCTCGGCGCTCCAGCCGGCCGGAATCGCTTCGATTCCACCCCACAACACGGCAATCTCCGGGTCTGAGTTCCCGCAATCGATCGGGTCGATCTCCGTGTCGTGAAGCGGTGCGCTGCCGTCGATATCGCCCGTTGAGATGCGGCGGAGCACAACCCGATCGTCCACCCCTTGCGCCTGAAGTTCTTGCTCGCGCTGAAGCGCCCAAGCTTCGGCCCATGCCTGCTGGCGTCCGCCCGAGTAGGGATTTCCGCTCGCGTTATTCGGTCGCCCGTTCGTAATCAAGTTGTCCACCGAGTAGCCCTCGATGATCCGTCGCACGCCGCGCGTATGGTCGATGTGTGGGTGAGTGAGGTAGACGGCGGCTAGATGCCGACTGAGATCGGCACGACGATCGAAGAAGTGGTCGAGGTACGCCTCGAGCTCGACCGTGCCATCGAATGAGCCACTGGACTCTCCACCGGTGTCAACGAGCACCGCACCGCACGCGAACTCAAGAAGGGTGGCGGCACCCTGGCCCACGTTGATCACGTGAACACGCATTCGTCCGGGCGGTAGCGGTTGGTCGGAGGGTAGTACGAGCCCCGCCCCGAGATCGTCAAGCGATTCGGGGTCGGTCAGCTCTCCCCGTGGCACCGTCCGGACATGCGTCGCACCACCGCAACCCAGGAGAACGAGGGCGAGAATGAACCCGCTCACGAGTACCAATATTCTCATCATCTGACCTCCGTGTCGTCCCACGCGTTTAGGGGCGCGGCGGTGGGGGTGTGCTTGGAGTCTCCGGTGTGGTCCCGCCGCCTGCGCGCGGGCACCGCTCGGCGACGCGCTGCGACAACTCTGACGTCCGGTACCCAACGCCTGCGTTCACGGCTCCGATGCCCACCATCACAACGGCCAACACCACCCTTATCTTCGGATCTGCGCTGGAGACGAGCGGAGTCAGTGCGGCAACACCCTGAACGCTGCAGAGAAACGTGAGCACGGCTGCCCACATACCAAAGCTGGAGAGATCGTCCCTCGCTTGAGTGCAGGCGGTGGTGTCACCCTCAGCGCCGAGAGCATGAACTTCGGCGCTCGCGCTCTCAAGCTGGGCTCCTTGGCTTTGCCAGACCACGGCCACAATCAGCGTTCCGACAAGCCAGAGCGCGAGAAAGCCTACATTCAAAACGCTTGCACCTGACGGCACGTCTCCTCCAGTCTCGCGTCAAGCCCGTCCTAGACGAACGGGCGCATCTAGATTCCCAATCGCTTCACGAACGCGTTGTTGAACACCGCGGAGCCGGCCTTCCCCAGCAGGTCCGCACGGGCTGTGCGCCATCGTTCCAAAGACCCTCCGTACATGGTCTTCAGGATCTCGTAGTTGCCGGCCGCGTCGTTCTTGTCGAGGTGGGTCATCTTCCCCCAGTGAAACGCATGCGGGATACGCGCTTCGCGAATCTTGCGCAGGAAGAGTCGCGTGAACTCCCACGAGTCCTTGGAGTCGACGCCATCGAATCCAACGACAGCGGTGATGGGCGCGAACCGGTTGATTGCGAGGTACGCGGGCGAGCCCTTGACGAATCGCAGCTCCCCCGCACCCGGGAACTTCTCGATCGCCACCGCCGCGTGCGCAAGCTCGAGTGCCTCGACGGTGTTCGCAATGGGAACACCCACGGCGAACGAGTGGACTGGCAGCGGCTGTTCCGGCGTGCCGAATATGTCCGAGCGGTACCCCCATGCATCCACGTCCGGCAAACCGTTGAAGCGACCTGTGATGAGCGGCTGAAAGAGGGCGTCGGCGTGGTCAAGCACCCCCCAGAAGGCGTTGATCACAGCGACACCGTGCGCATCGAAAACGCCCGGCCACTTGAAGACGGCGGCGGGATTGTGGTCGGCGCGCTGATGCATCACGACAACCTTGTAGTTTTGGTTGTCGTAAAGATTGAACAGGATCTGGCAGTGATGAAGGATGTCGGTGGTTCGGAAGCGCTTGAGCTTGGCGTCAACATCCCCAAGCTCACCGTCCGCCACCATTTTCTCGATGAGAGCAGGAAGCTTCGCGGCCGGAAACGGCCGACGAATGACGCGTAGCGCGTACAGCGGGTCCACCTCCATGACGACGCCGACGACGATTCCGAAGCTGCCGAAGCTCACTGAGAGCGCGTCGAACAGAGCCTCGTCCACGCGGACGTCGGCGATGTCGAACATCTGCTGGAACTCGCTACGGACCGCCTCGGGGCACTCGGCATCGTTCCGTGCGACGAGGATGTGCGAGCCAGGAATCGCGAGGTGGTATGCCTTGACCGCATTGTGAAGCGCACCGAAGCGGTACGCTGAACCGTGGACGCCGGTACCCAAGGCGCCAGCGATCGTCTGGCCATCGCTTGAGCCCGAGGTTTTCACGGAGAGATCCCGGCGCTCGAGCGCCAGGTTCGTGTTGCGGATGTTGGCACCGCCGGTGACGTAGTAGAGATTTCGCTTCTTGTGCGACGGCTGGAGGAGCTTGAAGTTGCTGGTGTCGACGAGGATACTCTCCCTGTCCTCCGCCAGCACCCGTCCGGGAGCCATGGCGTCCGAGAAGGACCACGCGCTGCCGAGCCCGCGAACGGTCCACTTGTTGGTCTTCGCCCAAGCGCAGACCTGGGCGAGGTTCGAGGCGCTCACGGACACGTCGCTCACCGACGACGCGGGGGGAAGCCGGAGCACGGCGCCGTACGAGAAGCGGAGGGCCGACCCATCTTGCTCGATACGGTTCCGGTGATAGTTCTCGCGAGAACTCGCCCCGATCGACATGTCGAGGCCCAAGCGAGCGACCAAGGTTTCGAGCTTCACTGCGCACCTCCCGATGTCCCGTCGCAGCCAGGGCGTGGGATGTAGCCCTCGATCTGCTCGGAGGTCTGCCCGTCCGTGAGCGTGCCCGAGTAGTCGAGACAGTTCTCGCCCTCCGTTCTGCAAGCAATGGCCCGGACGTGGAGCCGCAGCGTGCCAGCAGTTCCCATTTCGCACGCGACCATCAACGAGTGCATGCCGCTCGACTCTTGCGCGATCGTGTCCGCGCAGACGACCACCTGGCGGTCGTCTTCGCGAGTCGCCCACGCCCGGAACGGCGCCCGCGCCTCCACGTGCAGCTGAAAGGCTCCTGTTCCGACGTCGGCGGTCTGAGAATGCCGGGCGTCGCAGGCCTCGGTGAGCGCAGCGCCGTATCCGTGCTGACCCTGCGCGCCCGGTCCGCAGGACGATAGGGCCGTACAGATCCACACGGCCGCCGCGCTGGCCGCTCTCGACGAGAACATCGGACGATTCATGAGTACCCCTCGCTTCTCGCACGAGTATCCACAACTCGGCCCGGAGCGACAGCAAAAACGTGACGAAAGCCGTCGTTGTGTTCACATGAAAAACGTCCGGTGGCACCGGAATAGTGCCCGACGGTCGCTTCCGCCATGCCATGGGGTCTTGCCGGGCGACGGCCTCGTGCCGTACAAGGCGTGCATGCGCGGCGGACTCGCGGTGACGATCGTGGCGGCGATACTGCTCCTGTGCTCTCGCGGGCGGGCCTTGGATCGTGGGCAGGTGTGTGACGACGACGAGGCACAACTCGGGCGCGAAGCAACGACCACACCGACGCTGGTCGTCCACGGCGACGGGCGCCTCGCGGGAGTCGACGAGTCGGCAACGGTCGTGACTGTTGAGACGGACGGGCGCCTCCGCTTTAGACTCGATCTTGGAGGCGCCGGAGATGCGATCGTCCGCATCGAGGTTTCCCCAGCTTCGGTGGCCGGTCGCGGGCAATCGCTCGGTTGCGGGGAAGCACATCACGACGACGTCCTGGTGGCGAACTATGAACCCCGCGCTCGCGGTCGTCTTGTGGTCCGTGTCTCCATATTCAGAGAGCCGCGCGACGCGGACGAGGAGCGTCGATTCCGCGCAGCGCGTGACGCACGTCTAGCCGCGTTGGAGACAACGGAAGCCGGAGACGCCTTCGCAGCACTGTTCCTTCGGCTACTGTGGGCCGAGGGCGCCATCTCGACTGCAGTCACGAACAACGAACGCGCCGCCGCGAGCGAACTGGGCGCGCAGTTGCACAACGGAATCGAAGCGATGAACCTTAGGTTCGGTTGCTCAGGCGGCGATAGCAACGAACCATTCCGCGGGCGCATGTGCCCCGCCATAACTCGCCTTCGCGCACAGTCGGATCTCGCACTCGGTCGCCTCGCGGCCTGGGAGCAATGCAGTCCTGACGCCTCGTGTGCCTCCCCGCATCCGCGAGACGACCTCTTGCGAATCCTGGGGGAAATCCGTCTGTGGATCGAATCGCAGCCGCTCAGCGACACCGATTCTGTCTGCGAGACCGCGGCGCGCGTTCGCTGGCTGCGTGCGACCGAGGGCGCCGCGCGTCTCGCGAGCGTCGTAGAGATGCCGTGGACGGACGACCCTGTCCATCTCATGACCTGGGACGACGGTGTGAGGACAGTCGAGACGGCGCGCGATAGCCGCGCTGGCGGAGTCATTGTCGTTGAAACGCCGCTGACAGAGAGACAGATCTTCTTCCGACAACGACGCGGCGCACCGACCAGCACGTCGCTCGGCACGGCCCTCGGCCGATTCGGACGACTGATTGCGCGTTTCACACCCCAGCCCGGACCGAGAGCCGCGTGGGACCCGTGCAGGGAGACCTGGCCGAAGCTGGTCGATGACGAAGTGCCTCCGCTTGGAGTCATCGGCGCGCGGGCCTTCGTCGTCCGCGACTTTCCCGTAGATCATGTGACAGAGATCGACGTCTGCACAGGGAATGGGTGCAGTGAAGCATCCGCACGCGGCACGCTCAGGATCGTTCCGAGGCGCGGCGTCGAGTTCGCTCCCCTGCTCGAGGCTGGCTTCGCATTGCTTCCGTTTCAGGCCACGGGCGACCGGCCCGGACTGGCATACACGCATCCGCGCTACGCCGCCGTTGGCGGCCTCGCTGGACCTGACCAGATCTTCATGCTCGACGACGAGGTGCGGGTCGGGCGTCTCTTCACACTTTCGGCACTTCTTGGCGTCACGTTTCCCATGGGCGACGCGCGGGGACTCGCAGCAATAGGCGTCGTTCTCTTCGACGGCGACGGGAAACGTAGTTTCACCGAGGGCCTCGCCCGGATTGGGATCGAGATGACGACGCACGTCTACGTGACGGTCGGCGTCTCGGTGACCGTGCTGCAGCGGGATGTCGACGCAGGTCAGCCGCGAGTGATCGCGGTGCCACGGTCGGTTCCGGCAACCACGCCGCCAACCCCCGCACTTGAGTTGGAGGACTCGCTGGGCATCGGAGCCGGTTTCGGCATCGCGCTGGACCTCGCGGCGTTCGGAGACGCGGCCGACGACATCGCAACCGCGTTGGGGGGAACGTGAGAGCGCCTACTGTGATCCTGCTCTGTCTGTTCACGGGGTGCTCCGAACCAACATTCGAGCCCCAAGTAGCCCTGCAGTTCCTGGAGACCACCGGCGACGCCACCGTGGCGGATGGAGCCGATGTCCCTCGAGATGCGCGCGGCAACGTGCGCGTGCGCGTGAGCGCGTGCGTGCCGGATCTCCCGTCCGCGCGCGCGACCGTCACTTCACCGCGTGAGCTCGGCGATGGAGGTCCGGCATCTCGGACCGTGATCTTGCTCGCGCCAGCAATCGCCCCGACGGGATGCCCGAGCGGCGGGCTCGCTGGAGAGACTCGCATCCCCGTGCCAGCGACGGACAGCCGGGTCGAACTCGAACTTGAACTCCTCGGGACGCGGAGCTCATGGGCAGCAACCGTCGAACCATTCTCTGGACTCAGCGTAAGCGACATCACGTTTCTGCCGCCCGAGATTCCGCCGGGAGGAGGGATCGTGACCGTGACGTTCGTCACGCCGAGCGTCCCAGATGGAACGGCGCTTTCGCTGCGCGCTCTGCCGCCTGTTCCCATGTCAACGTTAGCACCGGAAGTCCTCAGGGGTACCGCAAGGGCGGTCGTGTCGATTCCCGCTGATGTGGCCGGCGTTTGGATCGAGGCGCGCATTGGCCTCTCCGCGCCGAGGTCCGGTACGGTGCGGCGCGGATCTCTGTGATGACGGGGGCCCATGCCATGCTTTGGCCCGCGGGAATCGTGCCGTATGCAATCGCGAAGGCGCTCAAGCCAGAAGAACGCCTGTTGATTGCTGACGTGCTCGCGGAGATCAGCGCGCGCTCGCGCGTTCGGTTCCGGCTACGGGACACGGAGCACGACCGAATCACCTTCCGCATCGATGGAGCACCTCACTCCGCGCTCGGCCGAGCAGGAGGAGACCAAACGGTCTCACTCGTGCGACCGCTCCAGCGTGGCGAGATTCTCCATGAGGTGCTGCATGCGCTCGGGCTGCGTCACGAGCACACGCGACCGAACCGCGGTGAGTTCGTCGCGATACACCTTGAACACGCTCTGGATGAGGGCGCAAAGCGATTGCTGAGCGCAATCGAGGAGAGGCCCGACGATCGCCCCTACGACTATGCCTCGGTGATGCACTACCCGGCTGACGCATTTGCGAAGCCGGGACAGAAGACCATCGTCCCACTCAAGCCCATTCCGACCGGTCTGGTACTAGGGGTCGTCGACAAGCTGAGTGCGGGCGACGTGGAGTCGCTGCGACTGCTGTATGGCTAGCTGACGGACGACACGAGCCGCTTTCACTCGGGTTGCCGTTTGGTCGTGCCTGGCATCGGATCCGACACCGGGGGCCCTTTACCCGTGTCTCTACTGTCTGCGCCACCCCTGTTCCCTTCTCCGGCTGCCGAGGACGGACCGCCACTGTCGCTCGGTGTGTCCCCGTCATCGTGAGACTCGTCGTGCTGGTAGAGATACCAGACGAGAGCGACCTGCGCGTCCTCAGCGAGGCGCAGGGAAAGACATTCCAGCACGACCAGATCCACGCTGGCCTTTTCGGCCAGTTTACCGATGTCGCATTTGCCGTCTGCGCCGGACGTCAGGTACGCAAGGTCGACCGCGCCAGAGATACCGACACGCTGGAGACCTTGCCATCCTTCAGGCAGAGCCGTGATCAAGAGGGCTTCGTCGATCCAGTCCAGAATCTGGCGCTTTCCGAAGTTGGTGTTGCGAAACAGTCGCAACGGATCAGCCATGGCCAGACCACGGGCATCGACGATGCTCTCTTCCTCGAGGCGCTCAGCAATGTTAGCGGTGATGCCGCGGATCGTGAACAGAGGAACGTTGCGAGATGCAACTGCCACGTCCGCCCCCCGTGTGACGAGTAGCATTCGTCGCGCCGCCTCCTCGAGCGTACTCAGCACCCAGCGCGGAGACAAACCCGCGAGGAAGAGCACAGCGCCCCGCGTCCACTCAGCCTCGATGCGCTCTGCCGTCGCTGTAGCGGTGTCTCCCAACCACACGGCGTCGACGACGACGGCCAGGACTGGCCCAACAACAAGCAACACTACCGCCCACGCCGACGCCGGTCCCGTCAGGTCGCGTCGGAGCGTGCGCTGTCCCAAGTTCAATAGCGCGAAAACGTACGCGCCCGCGACGCCGTACTGGGCGGCGCTGGTCCAATTGTTCGGGCGTGTCTCGTCCGCGAGGTAGGGGGCGAACAGCAGGCCGAACTCCAAAGAGAGAACGACCGCCGACAGAAGCGCCGGCACGCCGTAGTGAAAACCCACGGCGGTCGGACCGAAGAGGTCGGTAGCACGACGGGACACTTCAGCCCTGGCGCGATTCTGCGCCCGCACGACGGCGGGTCGAAGTGCCGGCGCTTCGCCGGCGACCGTCTGGTGCACTCCGCCAGCGAGCTTCTGTTGAGGACGGTCGACCTTCTTGGCCATCAGCGTCGGTCGCCGATTCGCGACCGTGGTCGCGTGCTGAGTGATGAGCAGGCACGGAATGAGCGCCGCAACCGCGCCCCAACGGACATGGCTGCCAGCGAACATGGCGGCGACGCCGACCGCCGAAACGACCGCGCCGACTGCCATTGGGACGACCTGCGCTGTGACGTCGCGAGCTAGGTACCCGGAGACGAACACGAGGATCGCGCTCACGAAGAGGAAGAGGCTCGGTGTGAGCGCCAGCAAGCTCCAGTCTCCGTTGTGTCGTCCATCGGTCCTCCGATGGCTGCAGTCTCAAACAAAATGACGGCGGAATGCAAGCGACGCGAGAGTCACGACGTAGACGTGGTCGAGCCACGTTCCAGCGCGAGCGCATTTTTCGTTGTGGCTGTACGCACCAGGCGCGGCGAGCAGCCGCTCATCAGCGCCAGGGCAGGCACGAGCCAACCGTAGGGTGCGACAAGCGACGGCACGGCGCTCATGACGGCAGCAAGTCCGGCCCGGTAGACCCCCCCCTAGGGGGGTAACAAACAACACCAAGGCGCTGCCCGTTCTCACACCTGCGCCGCCGGCGTCAGCGGCGATCGTCCCGGAACGGTGACAAGAAGAACGCACTTCTCACGCGGTCGAGACTGCGGCATCATCTGTTGCCATGCGCGGCGGACGGGTGCTCATTGTGGACTGCGTCCCTCTGGCAGAGACTGCTCTGCGCGTGCTGCATGCCCTATATCTACGGCTGAACCATCTTTGGGTGAGGCCGTCGCACGTTCGGAACCTTGCTGACACGAGGACGCCATGATCCTGTCGCTCCGTTGCGGGACAGTCGCATGCCGACAACTACGTTGGCTCGCGTTCCTTTCCATCCTGCTAGCAGCGATCCCCGTAGCGAGAGTAGATGCGCAGGAGTTCGACGCTGGAGGCTCCGCGTCGGAGCACGATGAGGACGTCGATGCAGCCAACTCTGCTGCGGACGAGGATCCAGGGGCAGTCAGCACCGGGCCGCTTCCGCGGCGGCCACTCACGCCCCAGCGTCGCGATCCCCCTCGGGGGATCACGCGAATCAGTGAGGACGAGTTTGGGCTCGCAATCTACGTACTGCTTTTCGGCGTTGTTGTCGTGTTGGTCGAGGGCTTCCTGGTTCTTCGCAGCGTCCCCTCTCCGCGCGCAATCGACATCACGAGAATGCTCGTGGTCACCCTCGTAATCCTCGGTAGCCTGTTCGTGGTGGCGGGTGGCTATAGCGCACAGGACGTGGCACCCATTATTGGCTTATTTGGGACCATTGCGGGCTACCTGCTTGGACGTCAGAGCGGAACGGCACCAAGCGACCAGGGTCAGGGCCCGCCCGGGCCGCAAGGTCAGGGCATGTCGACGCCTCAGGGAGCACACGTGCAGGTCCAACCCGGGCAACCAGCCCAGGGGCAGGTTCAGCCTGCAGCACAGGGAGCACTGCAACCCCCGAGCCAGCCATCGCCGCCTGGGCAACCAGCCCAGGCGGAAGTTCCGCCCACTTACGACGAGCAACAGACTCAGCCGCCGGTGCAACCGCAGCCCCAGGCACCCACGCAGGTTGCAGCGACTCCCCAGAACGAGAGCCAGGGCGCCGAATGAAGACCACCACTGATGACTTCCGTAGACTCGCCCTTCTCGCGCTCACGGCCGGCTCGATCGCCATCGCCGCGACCGCGCGAGGCGAGACCGAGGCGGAAATCCAGATTCCCACACGTATTCCGGAAGATCGGATCCCCGCCCAAATACCAGAGGATAGAATCTACATCGTCAACGCGCTGTCAGTGGACATCGAGTTTGACGTGAGCGTGCGCGGCGGCTGGGAACGAGCGCGGCTCGGCCCTAGGGAGGGCGCCCGAATCAGCGTCGACGGCAATCGGTCGCTGATCCGCTTCTTCGATCCGAATGACCTAGTCACCTATGACGTCGCGGATACGCATCGGTATTTCTTCGACTTCGACACGGAGTCGCAGCGCATCATGCTGCGTGAGATGTGATCCTAGTCGAGCTCGACGACCGCGAGGCGCGTGCTGCGCTTGCGGAAGCCGAGGCGCGCGCCGCGCATGCGCGCGCGTTGCTCTCGCGCTTGCGCACGGTCGACCTCACTGAAGCCATGCTCACCTTGGAACGATCGGAGGCAGAACTCGCCGTCGCCGAGGCAAATCGCGCGCGAACCGCTTCGCTCGTCGCTGACAGAGTCGCCCCACGGGCGGACCTCGAGTCGGCCGAGTTGACGGTCGCTCGTGCGAGTGCTGCCCGCGACACCGCATCGGTTCTGCTTCGCTCCCTGAGGCCCGCTGGAAGCGAAGCGCGAGGCGCCGTTGCGACCGTTTCGGAAGCCGAGGCCGGGCTGGCAGCCGCTCGGCTGCGGCTCGACCAGCATCAGATTCGCGCCCCCGCCGACGGTGTCGTGATGGAGCGGCTCGTCGAGATCGGAGACGTCGTGGGTCCGCAGCAGGTGCTCCTCGTGGTTACCTCCGATGGCCCATACCGAGTCTCCGTGGAGCCGGATGAGCGGGCGCTTGGCCTCGTTCGGGTCGGTGCGCCTGCGCGTGCCTCCGCTGAAGCCTTCCCGGATCACCCGTTCGATACGCATGTGTCGTGGATCTCGCCCGAAGTCGATGAGAGCCGCGGCACCGTCGAAGTACGTCTGGAGATTCAAGATGCCCCGTCGTACCTCCGACCAGGGATGACGCTCTCGGTACACATCGTCGCCGAGGTGCGACCTCACGCTCTCGTGGTGCCACGGGAAGCGGTGCGCGACGCCGAGACAGCCCCATGGCTTCTTGTCTACGAAGCAGGTGGCCGAGCGCGGCGCGCAGATGTCGAGCTCGGGCTAAGCACGGCGGAGCATACGGAGATCGTCTCCGGTGTGCCCGCAGGATCGCGGATTGCGCTACCCGAAGCGGTGGGCGCCACGCCGCCCCGGATCCACCCGTGGGACTGACGATGCCTATTGATCTTTTCCTCGCGATCAAATTCTTGCGCGAAGGTCGCTTGCAGACGCTCCTCTTGATCGCAGGTGCCACCATCGGCATTACCGTCGTGTTTTTCATCACAGCTCTCATCACAGCCGTGGAGCGCACGATGATCTCGCAAACGCTCGACGTGCTGCCGCACGTCAGCGTTCGGCGACCCGACGAGCAGGCTCGCGTGGTGAGCGCAGCCAACACCGATGTGCTCACGGCCGCAGAGATCCACCACCCCGCACAACGCGTACGCTCGATCGAGAGCTGGGCGGTCGTCGTTCGCGCACTCGGCGCGATGCCGGGAGTAACGGGGGTCTCGCCCGAAGCGGTCGGACCGGCACTCGCCTCGCGCGGTCGAGGAACACGCGCGGTGACGTTGTTGGGCGTCGAGATTGGTCTGTTCGCGGAGGTCATCGCGCTTGCCCCCCGGATGCGTCGCGGAACGATGGACGTCGAAAGCGACCGCGCCCTGATTGGTATCGATCTCGCCGACGATCTCGGCGTGGATGTGGGAGACCGTATTCGCTTGAGTAGCGTCGCCGATGGGACGCATTCGTTCGTGGTCGGCGGAGTCTTCGACATGGGCAACGCAGACGTGAACTCCCGCTGGGTCATCGTGTCTCTTCGCAACGGACAGACGCTCCTCGACATGGCCGGCGGCGCCTCGACGATCGGCGTCCGTCTCGACGACATCTGGGCAGCGGATGCCTTCGCGGCGCGAGCCGAGAGTCGCCTCGGGCTCACGGCCGAGAGCTGGATGGGCACGAACGCGCAGCTCATGGTCGCCATTCAGTCACAACGCGGCGCGACTGTGATGATCCGCGTGTTCATCATGCTTGCTGTCGCCATGGGGATCGCGAGCGTCCTGGTTGTCTCTGTTCTTCAAAAGTCTCGCCAGATCGGCATCCTTCGAGCGATGGGAATGCCACGCCATCGCATCCTGCGCATTTTCCTCATCCAGGGAGCGGTGATGGGAAGCGCGGGGGCTACCCTTGGCTGCTGGCTCGGAACGCTACTCGCCCTCTGGTCAGAAGTTTCGAATCGCACCGCAGACGGCATGCCCATGTACCCAATTGAACTCCCGCCATCGCTCTATGTCACGAGCGCGGCCATCGCCATCGTCACCGGGATTGTCGCAGCGGCATTGCCCGCGACAAGAGCGGCAGGCCTTGAGCCCGCATCAGCGATCCGCCATGACTGAGGCGATTCTCGATTTGCGCGGCGTGAGGAAGGAGTATCGCTCGCACGACGTCGTGGCGCACGTCCTTCACGGCGTTGATTTCGCACTCGCCCCGGGCGAGATCGCGGCTCTTGTCGGACCGTCGGGGTCAGGCAAGAGCACGTTGCTGAACATCCTCGGGCTCCTCGACCGCCCGACCTCGGGATCGTACCGCGTGCGCGGGGTGGAGGTAGCCGGACTCGACGATGCCGAGCTCACACGCCTTCGAGGGAGCTCGCTCGGATTCGTGTTTCAGTTCCACCACCTCATCCCGTCGCTGACCGCGGAAGAAAACGTGATGCTCCCGCTCGCGATTGCGACCGGCACAACCTCTCGTTCACCGCGGACGCGGGCGCGCGAGCTACTCGACTCCGTGGGCCTAGCTCACAAAGCAGGCGCGCTCGCGAGTCAGCTTTCCGGAGGCCAGCAGCAACGAGTCGCGATCGCTCGCGCCTTGGTGCACACCCCGCCCCTCGTCCTTGCGGATGAGCCAACCGGGAACCTCGATACAGAGACCTCCGCGGAAGTCTTCGCCCTGATCAGGCGCATTCACGTCGAGCGCGGCACGGCCTTCCTCATCGTTACCCACGACCCGCACCTCGCAGCAAGCTGCGAACGCCAGATCACGCTCGTGGACGGCCGCGTGGCCGCGGACGTGAGGGGCACCAGGGGGTCGAGCCACGACGCCGCTCGGCCTGGTTCGACGGCTTCGGAGCTACCGAGCGCGACAGAACGACCTCGCGTACGCTGACGGTTCCGACGCAGGCGCGTGCTCGCGCGAGCCGCTTGTCCTAGACTTAACGACGGAGGCTGCAAGCCATGCTTCATCGCACAGCTTTTCGAATCGGCGCGCTCTTCATCGGGGTGAACAACGGTCTGCGGCTCGCTGAGAACGATGCCCACGATCTCTCGACCCTGTGGAGTTCGGGTGCCGGCCCCTTCCGTGCGGAGGGCGCGCGTGCCCTCGTGGGGTGGAACGCGACCACACAAGCGGTCGATACAGCGCTCGTAGACATGGCGTCCGAGCGTGCGGACATCGTCGTGCTCGGGTTCGCCGGGCACGCGCGCTCGGAGGGGATCCTGCTTGCCGGTCGCGAACTCTATCCGTACGCGACGCTGCTTCAGCGTCTCCGCGAGACCGGCGCACGGCGCCAGCTCGTGATCATCGACGCGTGCAATGCCGGCGCATTCGCCAAACTCGCGGCCGCACGTGTCGCTGGCCTCGGACGCATCGAGCACCTCACGGACGCGTCTTGGATCGAGGCCGCTCGTCGATGGAACCCGGGATTGCGCATCGTGGCATCGGCACGTGCCCACGAGAACGCGCACGAGTCCACGCACCCCAACGCACGAAACAGCTACTTCACGGCGTCCCTCCTCGCACACGCGCGGACACTCGCCGCGGATCTTGCCGACGGGTTCGTGAGCGACGTCGCTCTGGTCGAAGCCGTCCGGCACGACCTGCGGGCCCGGCGTCTGCCTCAGACACCGGTCGTGTGGGGACGAGCGTCGCCGGTCCCAGTACTCCGTTCCGAACGCGAGCGAGTGCTCGGGCGAGCGAGCATCTCCTCGGTTCAGACCAGAGGAGCGGATCTGATCGTGCAGGTCGGTACGGCAAACCGACGGTTCCTGCCTACCTACGTGCACACGTCGGTCCGTTCGCAGCTCACTGGTGTCACCGCCGACTGTTGCACGGTCTTCGCGCCGGCTGCGTCGCTCGCGATCGACCCCGTGCGCGTGAACGCAGGCGCCATCCTGCTTGACGATTGGCACCTCGCGCTCGCTGGAGAGGGATACACGCTCGAGTGGCACGTGCGCGTGACGGACAGCTGGGGGCGAGTGCTCACGCACTGGAGTGACGCGATCTGCTACCGAGCGGCGTAGATCTGCGACCGAGCGGCGTAGCGTCAGCCCTCGATGTCGTTCGCGCGAGATCGAGGCTAGACTCACTCATCGCGTGCCCGCACGGCACGCCGGCTAGAGTCCTTCGATCAAGATCTCCGCCGGCGTCTCTGGTTGAGTCGGATCGGCGATGACGCCTGTTGCCCATACATAGTAGGTGCCAGGGACCGCACTCGTCGAAAAGCGCACCTCACTCCCAGTGGAATGCCAGTCACCTGGGTGAGCGCGCCGGTCGCAACTGCCCACATGCACCCTTGGGGCGCGTGCCCGCACTTGAATACGAAGTTCCGATTCGCGCTCAACCCGAAAGGTTCGCACGACCCCGCCCCGACTGACGACATCAGCCACGCCGCGAACAAGGCTCAAGCGCTCGCCGTCGGCATACTCGGGCTCGCCGCATTCAAACACGAAGCGGCAAGGGGCGTAGCCCGGTTCCGCGGGTCGAGCACTCCAATCGTCACGCATCGAACGCATGCTTCGTCCGTAGCGGCGAAGCGCGGCGGTGTCGATCTCATCGAGACTGGATTCGAGGCTCAGATCGCCAAGAAGATCGCGCATGGCCTCAGGACCACCCTCGTCGAGCAGGAACGAAACGAACGAAGCGGCAGCCTCGTAGCTGCCGGTCGAATAGAACGCGCTAGACGTGCTCATCTCGACGTCAGTTAGGGTTCGCGCAACGGACGCGGTGCTCACGGAAGCTCGGCAATCGAACATGTTCGCGAGGCCTTCGTCGAGAAACGCCGGACCCTGCGGAAGCGTCGCGTGCACGATCTCGTGAAAATGAAACGGTATCGCGCTCACGGCCCGACCCGGCGCGCCGCATGCCGCGCGCTCCGGTACGTAGCTCGTCATGCACGCGGCGAGCGCCTCCGTGTCGTCCGACGCCAGGAGGTAGCGCACCTCTGGCATCTCCGTCATCGCAAGATGTTCGAGGACACGGGACTGCCCTCGTTCCATGACCAACGGATAGGCGCTTGACAACGCGACATCGACGGAAGTATAGACGCCCGTAGTCGTTCCGACGGCCCGTAGTGGGGGCCACGAGTACTCACAGCCGTGAGACGCCGTCGCGCAGACGGGGAGGAGAACCGTGATGAGAGTCGACAACTGTCGCGCTACGAAGCGCGTCCATCCGTCCATCACTCTGATGGGGGGCATGGCCGGGCTACTCATGGCTGCCGCGCTTCCGTTCGCGCTAGCCTGCGGTGGATCGTATGGGACGCCCGCCCCCGCCGACGGGGAGAGGTTCGATGTGGACTGCAGCTGCACATGCACGGATTTCTCCGATGTTTGCGCGGCGTACCCGCTTCCCACGCCGCTCGTGGCCAGCGGGACATGCATCAGGGACTCGGATAGCAACGGGACGCTGAACACTGCGAGCGACATCCTCGCCGGCGAGTTCCGATGCTGGCAGCGGTCCCAGTGGTACGCAAGCGGAGTGTCCTACGTGTGCGGCGTCTCCTCTGGTGTCCAGGTCTCCGCGAACGACGTCTGCCTCCCGGATACAGGAGCCCCCCTCCTCGACTCCGGTAGGGATGTCCCCGCAGAGAACCGCGACCCCGTCACGAACCTGGCCGAGGTGGGATGGGGAACCGTGGCAGCGAGCTCGACGGTCGGAATCACGAGCGGTTCAAGCTCGACGACTCTCACTCCGACCGGATGGGTCTCCGTAAGGGATGGTTACTGCCCCGGCGGGACCTGCCCGCTCGTGATTCAGGGGTTGTACCTCAGTCTTCCCAATTTCACGCTGAACGGCGTGACGGTGAACGGGGGCGAGTTGCGTAGCTTCGGCGGCTGGGATGGCGAGAAGGCATCCAGCGAGACCTATAGGATGTTCGACCAGAGTGCCGTCGAGGTGACCGGAATCGTGAACGGTTCTCGAATGGTTCGCGTAGGGTCGAGCGCACCAGCCCAGCCGGTGACGGGCGAGTTCAGGATGGTCGCCAGCCCGCTTCCGCCACCACTCACCGGCTCTGCGCGCTACGCCACGGTCAACGGCACCTTCAACGTGCCCGCGACGTCGACCACGCCTGCCGCCTCGTTCTCCGTGAACGTCGTGGTTCCCCTCACTCGAGGCGCACCGACCCCCAGCGTGACGGCGATCGCGCAACCACCGTGCGGCACCGCTCCATGCGGCGGTACAACCTACAATGCGTCCGCCTCGAAGACGTTCGGGGGTTCTTCGTCGGTCTCGTATCGATGGATCGACGCGAACTTCCGTGTGGTGGGAACGGGTTCGACCCTGGATTCCAACGTGGTCACGCTCGTCTCGGGGCGCCCGAATCCGTGGCCGGTCATGCTCGAGGTCACCGATCAGACCGTCGGAGGGAACGTCAAGCCCGCCAGCCGGTCCTACTGGGGTCCCGGCAGCCTTCCTCTCCGGGGCGAGCGATCGGTTCAGGAGGGATTCGGCCGCATCGTCGACCGGGGTCACTTCAACATGGACGGCTACGAGGACCTGGTAGTCGGCTCCCCCGACGATGGCGTCGCGAGCGGCGCGAGTCGCTTCGGATCGGTGACTGTCATCTTCGGCGGACGCCCCGACCTCCGGCGCGGTCGAGACTTCTACTGGCGTCTCCCCGCAGCGGGGGCCTCCGCGTCGGATGACTTCGGTGCGTCGGTTGCCGTCGGCGACTTCAACGGTGACGGACGGCCCGATCTGGCCGCGGGCGCTCCGGGTCGGTCGACATCGGGCCGTGTCTACGTCGCGTACTTTCAGGGCCGCGCGCTGAGCCCCCTACCGCCGGCCGGCGCGACCTACGAGATTGACGGCGCTACCGCTCCTTCCTGGATCGCTGGCAACACGGGTTTCGGAGCAACTCTCACCGCGAGCGACGTCAACAATGACGGTGCAGACGACCTCATCGTGGGTGCACCGAACCACGATGGCTCTCGCGGTGCCATCTGGATCTACTACGGCAAGCCCGGGGTTGGCATCGTCACGGGTGCGGGCGCCGTCAGGGCTCCGCATCGAATCTGGCTGGGAGGCTTCTCCTCGTCGTACAACACCGCGAATCGGCGCTTCGCCTCTGCCTTGGCCCGCGGCGACATCAACGGGGACGGCCGGGGAGATGTGATCGTGGGCGCGTCGGGACAAGCCACGGGACTTTTCGTCGTGCTGTTCGGCGCTGCCACCGGCCTCGAAACGACCGGGTTCTTCCTCGCGACGGGAGCGGGTCGTCTCGGTTCGTCGCTCGTCGCGGAGGACTTCACGGGCGACGGACTGGATGATGTCGCGGTCAGCGCACCGGAAGACTCGACGATCGCTTCTCTCCAAGGAGCTGTCCGGGTGTACCGCGGTGCTTCGAGCGGATTCGGCAGTTCGTTCGAAACGTACCGTCAGTCTTCCAGCGATCCTGGGGGGTCTGGCTGCCGGGCTACCGCTGCGAACGATCGTTTCGGGACCGGCCTGGCCGCGCGCCAGATCGACGGGGACGTTCGACACGACTTGCTCGTGACCGCTGCAGCATCCACGACAGCCCGACAGATGGTGTTCGTGCTACGGACTGGCGTGTCCTCGCCTCTCGGACGGGTCTTCCACATGCCAAACGAACAGTGCTTCGCCCGCACGGTCTTCATCACGTCCGGCACCGCTTCGCTCGGCAACAGCATTACCGCGCTGGACGTAGCTCACGACACGTTCTCCGATGTCGTAGTCGGCTCGCCCAACGACGACTTCGCGGCAGGACGAGTGTCAGTACTGCCGAATCTCACGACAGGCGGACTGTCCAGCGGTTCGGTGTACGGGCTGGGTCAGTCGGCGATCAACTGAGGCAACGTGAATCACTTCGGCCACGCAGTCCGAATGCTCGGCATAGCTCTGTTGTCGTTCCCTTCGGCCTGCGGGTCGGAGTCATCGACGCGCGGCCAGATGATCGAGCAGCGGATCGCGTCGGCGCGTTGTGGCGTCCTCTGCGGGCAAGCGTCCGGTGATGGCTGGGACGAACCCGAGCGGTGTGCGGCGGTGGGCGCGGATCAGAACCGCGCCCGCGCCCGCGCGGTCGATGAGGGTCGTGCACTCGTCGACGACGCGGCGCTCGAGGATTGTCTGTCCCAGACGGCGCAGTGCCTCGCACCAGCGGTCGGCGCGCCAGCCACTTCGCCGCGGGACCCGGCAGCGGTCTGTAGATCGGCGTTCTCCGGACACGCGGGACCGGGCGCGGCATGCGAGGTCGATGAGGAGTGCGCAGGCGAGTTGTTCTGCGATCGTGGCAGCGGGTGCGGCCGTTGCACAACGGCTGCTACTACGGGCAGCGCTTGCACCCGCGACAACCAATGCCTCGGCGTGGGGCCGGCGGTCTTGTGTGTCCAAGGAATCTGTCGCCAGACGTCGCTCATGGCCGACCTCCCAGAGGGAAGTCGCTGTGGCCTTCTTGACGTCGCGACGGGGAGCGCGTCGTACGGCGAGTGCGCGCCGAACTTGCGTTGCGTCGGTGCTCCGTTGCGGTGCGCGTCCGCGCGCTCGCGCGAACAGGCGTGCGACCCAACGATGGACTTCTGTGAAACCGGGCTCACTTGCTCGGACGGGCGCTGCCAAGCCACAGAAGTCGCGGGAGAGGGCGAGGCCTGCCTCACATCCTCGGACTTTCTTCTGCCGCGGTGCGACACAGCCGCGGGACTCGTCTGTTTGGATGGCACATGTCGACCGTACCCAAGCGCGGGACAACCTTGCGCGTTCCTCTGCGAGTCTCCGTACGTCTGTGTCGACTCAATCTGTCGCGCACGTGCGCCCGCGGGAGCGAGTTGCGCCGATGCATCCACCTGTGACTCTGGTGCTTGCGCCGGAGGCATCTGCGTCGACCTCTGCGAGTAAGCGTGAACGGTGTCTTTCGAATCTCTTCGCTGATCCCCGCGGGTCTCCTCCTAGCCGGATGCGGCGGCGGGGGCCGAGGCGAGAGCATTGAACTGCGAATGCTCGAAGCGTTCTGCGAAGCTCGCGAGTCACCCGACTGCACCGCGCGCCCGACAGCGCTCGGCGTGTGCGGGGCCCGCGGACTTTCGGACCTCGCGCGCGCACGCGCCCGCGCTGTGAACCGGGGGAACGTCGTCGTAGACGAGGCCGCGATCGAGGAGTGCGTAGAGGCGATCGTCGCCTGCTCGTTCGCTTCCAGCCGATGCGAGTGGGCCTTCGCGGGGCAAGTACACGAGGGTGGCGCTTGCGAAGTCAGCGACGCCTGCGGTCCGGGGCTGGTTTGTACGGGAGGCCCGTCCGCTTGCGGCGCTTGCGTTCCTGGCACTCAGTTCGGGGACTCTTGCACGACGAACAGCCAATGCCTCCGGGTCACGCCGGGTGCCACGGCCGCTTGCGATCCAACTGGCGTCTGCATCGAGACCGTCGATGCGGTTGAACGCTCGAGCGTGGGAGAGTCTTGCGGGCGTTTGGAGCTCGCGCCCAACCGGTACGCGACCACTCGCTGCGCGGTGGGGTTGGTTTGCGGTGCGAGTTCCGTATGCGAGCCGTTCTCCGCACCCGAAGGCACCGAGTGCCTCGGCGACGCGGCATGCGATCCGAACCTGGCGTGTACGGATGGCCATTGCGCAGCAACTGTCACCGCAGACCTAGGCCAAGGTTGCGATGACCCCTCCGTGGCGGTCGACCCTTTTCGCGTGTGCGACGGATCCCGGGGGGCTATTTGCTTGTTCGGATCGTGCGCGCTCCTGCCCGGCGAAGTTGGCGCGGGCTGTTCTGTAGCATCAGGCTGCGCGAACGGGCTCGTGTGTTTGCGTGAACTGTGCAGTGCCCCGGGAAGAAATGGCTCCGCGTGCAATTCAGGCTCTGATTGTGAGTCCGGAGCTTGCATCGCCGACGTTTGCTCACCGCCTTGTCTGTGAGCGTCCGTCGTGTCGCGCCCGCGCACGAAGAACATGACGATTCGTCAGGCTAGTTGACAGCCAGCGAGCAGCGTCCCCGCCGCACTTTCCATCGCGAACCGGACCTCGCGATCCTTGTTCGTCGTGTGGGCGACCCGGGTGATGACATTCAGAAGTCCGAAGCGCGTGATCGGTGCCTCTGCGAGCGCGGTGCGCTGGACCTCTTCGGTACGCCAGCGAGAAACGCGGCGACCACGTCGGGGTGCTCTGGTCGCCGAAGGTCTCGTCGAGGTCGTGGGCTCGATCGACTCGACGCGCACGAAGCACCTTCCCCGTGACCAAACGCCGCACATGCCGAGCGACGAGGGTCGAGGGCTCGGACGCTACGACGCTCGTCACGGCCTCGTTCGACGACGCGGGTGACGACCTGGCGCCCCTGTCATCGAGCGGCGGCCCGCCGGATGTGCGCGCACAGAGTCGCGTCGAGTTGCTCCGCGAAATCCTTCACCGAGACATCGACGCCGACGCTGTCGACCGTCACCACCACCCCGCCTCGAACGAAGGTCACGGACGTCTGCAGGGGTCCCAGCCCGCCGAACCCTACATCGCCGACCTCGACTCCCACGGCGTGCGCGGGCGGCAACTGCGGTGCCATCGTTTGGGCGAGCCGATGGAGGAGATGCGCGTGCGCGTCGTCAGTCGTCGCGAACTGAGCGATCGTCGCAAGGACGAGCACTGCAGGATCGCTCGCGCTCTGGAACAGATCGCTATAGTGCCCGGCGGCGTTGGGCACCGCACGTCGTTCAACGAAGATCCAGTGATCGATTGCGGTCGGATCGAGAGCGAACGGCGCGCGAACCCCGTCATGCTTCCAGTGTGCCGCGTTGTACCTCTCGCGCAGCTTCCGACTAAATTCATCCTGCGAGTTCATGGTGACGCTCCTGTGTCAGATGAGGGGTCTGCGGCCAGCGGAAGCTGAGGGCCACGGTCCCTGTGGATAACAATGTCCGATGCCGTTGGACGAGTTCTGCGCCAGGCGCTCCTGATAGACCCAGTCGCCGAACGGTGTCGCAAGCGGAACAGGCAACAACAGAATCGCATTCGTGGTGAACGGAACGTTCACGGGCAAGCGGGCGGTGTGCGAGCCCCCAGGCCAGGTCCACGGATCGCTGCTGGAGTCCAGCTGCAAGCAGGCGTCGTACAGAGGGTCGAGCAACCCGAGCGCCCCCGTCCACGCAACCTCGTGGTACGCGAAGCGGTTGCGAGGCGGGAAAGGGTACGCCCAAGTAGAAGCCCCGATCGCGATGATCTCGTTGCAGTCAAAACCGTTGCCGTCATTCCCCCGCATGGTCGAGGCACTGAGGTTGCAGCCGACCAGGTTCGCGCATGTCACCACGATCGTCGCACAGTCCGTGCAGTTGACCACGTTGCCGTTGCCCACACCCCCGTTCAACAGTGAAACAAATTGGGTTCCATAGAACTGACTGACACTCCCGGGCTTTGTGTACTTCGACTCTCCTTGCGCAGTGTCGTAGCGGAGCCCTACGCCGCCGTTCACCTTTGTCGTGATGGCGGTCGCGGCGTCCGTGGGTGTCTTGCTCCCCTCGGCCCAGGTACACACGAAGTCCAGAAGCGACGTCCACGGTTGCTGAGAGATGTCACCGGAGCGCGAAGGATTCCATGGCAGCGCGGGGCGCGACAATACGGTGTACACGCGATGAGCCGACGACGCGATCGTCGTCCAGGTCGAGTTCAGCAACGCCGACCATTGCCAGACTGCGTCCTCGCGATGCACACCTGCCGCTGCGAGGGCCTGGTGGCTCAGCGTGAGTGTGACGTACTCCGGCGTGGACACGCCATTCGCGAAGTTGACCGTGACGGGGTCGATCGCGCCGAGAATGCCCCCGCCCACAGCTTTGATCTGCATCGACGTGGCTGACTGTGTCGAGATGGTGAACTTCGCCTTGATCGTCACCGGGTTGGAGCCGATGTCTCCGATGGAATACGCAGCGGGCGAGTCCGCGGCGCCCCTACCAGGCACCCACTCCGGCGGCGAGATGGGCGTAGTGAACCCCTTTCGTACCGGAAACGCGCTTCCCGTGATTGAGGTTGCGCTGTGACTGAACTGGATCGCCGCCAGGGTCACGGTGGGCAGCGGATCACACGAAGCCGGCCTCTGGCTGTAGGTGTAGATGAAGAGTGCGACGGTCGCGATGAGCGAAGCAATGATGTCGGCCGCGCCCACGCCGAGGAAGGTGAGAACCAGACGCGCCGCAATCCTAAGAAGAGTCCAGAATCCAATGGAAGCCATGAGCTTCAGGAGGTCGAGGAACGCGCCCATGTCTTGCAGAGACACGCATAGCTGAAACAGCATGCCAACTGTGAGGGCCGACCCGGCCGCCAGCTTCGCTCGAAGGTTGGGACTGTTCAGGAGTCTGGTGATGTACGAGACCGCCCGCGGGTTGAGATAGCAGCGGATGGCGAACAGCGCATCGATGGCACCGCCCACGACCACGAACAGGAGTTGTATCCTCCAGGCCAAGCAATCGTCGGTCTCAGACGAGGGGCTCCTCCATGCGATGTAGCTACCCCGCCGCGTGTGGCAAAGCATGATGCGCTCGCCGTTGTGGTGATGCATCGTCGTCGAGAACGGCATCTTTCCTGGGGTCGTGTCCGTTCCGATGACACGTTCCCAGATCTCGCGGTGCGCGACGCGTTGCGACTCGTCCCTGCATTCCGCAAGAGAGCGCTCCATCGCATCACGAAAGATGTCGGGATTCGCCCGGACGAACTCGTCGGCATGGCCCTCGCCACCCAACGTCGCGATGAGGGCGCGATCTGCGTCGGACTCGTCGGTGTGGTGGCTCGTCGATCGTCGTGACGTCGCCGACCCCGCTGCAGGTGCGAGTTGTCCCCCGAGATAGGCGCCGCTCGCGAGGGAGACTGGACGGTTGGACACCTGGTTGGTCGGGGGCGAGACGGAGAAGTCGTAGATCGCGCGAATGCCATCCGCATCGAGCGCCGGCACCTGCCCCGCGTACTGGACGAGCTCCGATGAGAGAAGTGCACGGGACCAGACGTCTACGCGGGCCACGAATCCCTGCAGGGTCTCGACACCGAACGACTCGGTCTCCGTCCACGCCGCGCCAATGATCAGGTCGCTCGAATCCCGGACGAGGGAGATGGGTGGGAATGGCGCTGAGCAGTCGAGCACTCCGTCGATGTAGATCGAGAGGGTGGTGCCATCGAACGTCGTTGCGACGTTGGTCCAGCGATTGAGCTGAACGAGCCCGGTTGACGTCAGCGTGTGCGCGTCATCGTTGGAACCACGCTGCGACACGACGTTGAAGGCGGTGCCGTCCGCGTTGAGGCGCAAGAGCAGTGCGATCCCACTGTCACTTTCGAGATCGCTGTTCACGAAGACTGATTGCTCGGGGGTCAAGCTCGATTCGACGAAGACCCAAGACTGAACGGTGTAGGCGTCGACCTGATCGCCTCCGGGGTTCACGTCGTCGTCGTTGAGCGGCTGGATGAACGCCCTCGAGTCCAGATGGGCAGCTGGCGTGTAGACGACCTGTGCGGCACCCGCGACCAGTTGAACCGGTAGCTTTCCGGGACCCTGATCGGCCGCGGGCACCACGGTGAAGTCAAAATCGGCCACCACCGAGCCGGCGGCGGGCGAATCGAACATGTTGTTCAAGACCTGGTCGGTCGAAATCGCTGCGTTGTACACGCGCACCGAGTCAACGAAGACCTGCAGACCTACGCCCATCTGGAACGGCACAGTGGACCCCTGTGGCGTCCCAGACATGCTCTGCATGCTGTTGAACTGGCCGTTGATGTAGAAGCGTGCGCTCGCTCCGTCGAAGCACACCGCTACGTACTGCCACTCGACATCGTCGATCGCCTGCTTCGTGGGGTCCGAGAAGACGTCTCCGAATCCTGGAATGTGCAGGACGAGGCGGTCGGCTTCAATGCCGAACAGGAACCCCTCGGGTTGCGACAGCAGAGATCCGGTCGACGGCAGTCCGTTGAACCTGACCCACGCGTCGATCGAGAACGCCTCCGAGCCATCGAGGGCGACGCCGAGGTCGTTGGCCGTCTCGACGTAAGAGGTCGCGTCGAGCTTGAGTGTCGTGTAGGACGAGGGAGATGCGGTGCTCATGATGACTCCGTTCGCGCTGTAGGAGCTAGACGCCTGGCTCGACGTAGATCCAGCACTCGCCCAGTGGGATGAAGAACCCCGACACAGGGATCGGAACACCGTCGGCCCCGTGTCGGGCGACCATCACGTGGCGCCCGGTCGCGAGCTCGAGGACCGTTGGAGCCGCCGACGGGTATTGGTAGTAGCTGATCGCCAGCTGCGCTCCCGCAGGAAATGGCGCCCCGTTAGGCGATGTCAGCGTGGCAGTCAGTGATGCGGTGAAGTTGGCGGGCATCGACGCGTCGAAGCCAGTGATCTGGTTTCCCTGGCCGTCGGGCGCTGGGAGCGTGCCACTCCAGTTGATCGGGGCACGGACGTCGGTGCACTGGACGTTCACGGGCGTGTTGATCGGGAAGTTCGCTCCGCTCGGCGACATGATGCGGAAGTGAAAGTACGCGGAGGTCGGCGAGGTGCTGCCGAACTGATAGGCCCGGACGATCTGTACTGCCGTGTTCGGCACGATCGAGATGTTTCGCCAGCCAACTGCAGGCGTGTTTTGTACCCAGGACGCAAACGCCGCGTTCGATGCGAAGCTACTCGGGACATTTACGACGGTCTTGGGCGTCGTGACGATCGCCACGAGGCAGTAGTGGTCGTCCGTGGGCGGCAGGCCCGTGAGTACGAACGCCTCGTTGCCCAGGGCGATGTCGTTGGGGTTGAGCGTAGGGCTGTTGCTCGAGTTGAGGAGTGTGACGCTACCGCCGCCCGTGCCGGTGAGGACGGACTGCCACTGGTTCGGGAGAAGCAGGAGGGAGGCCTTTGCGTAGCTGAGAGCTGCGGTACCGCTTTCAGTGCCAGTCGGCTGTAGGTTCTTCGCCCGAACGTAGATGTTGTTCAGGCCGCTCTGGACGATCGGCTTTCCGAGGTCTGGGCCGCCGGCGTATGTGCTGGTGACCTGCGCCCAGGTCAGCTGGCCGTTCTGGAGGGGAATGATGTCCGGGGACTGATACGGCACGCCTACGGACGGCGTCACGCCCGTGTCGCCGAAGTTGTCACGGACAAGAATGTCGCTGTAGTTGCTCATGAGGCCCCCTGGAGAACGTGGTGTGGAACACTTACGCTTCGCCCGTCGCCGGGCGGGTGCGGTCGGCTGCGCACGGCCCCGCCCGAAGCGATGCGTCCGTCGTCCTCGCAGAGGGACGGTAGCGATGCCACCCAGAGCAAGTCAACGACGACGCGTCTTGCGCGCGTCTTCGAGTGGGTCTGGAAGATTCTAGCGTGGTGGGATCGCTCTCCGGCCTGATGTTCCGCCCTGACTGCTCAGCGAAACCAGGTTGAGTCCTGCGCTGAGCTCGGCGACGTTCGCGCGAAGCGAAGGACCGTGGACCCGGCGGCGACCCCCAGGTCCCAACGACGACGGTCCCCTGGCAACGGGCGCCGGCGGAACTCCGGCCTGGTCGACGACCGCGTTCGCCGGCGTTCTCGAGGCGCACGTCAAGGGCGCCGGATTGGCGCCCAGCCCACGAAAAGCCCGGCTCCCTTTCAGAGGCCGGGTCAGGTTGACGTTCACGCCGCGAGCAGCGTCCCCGCCGCACTTTCCATCGCGAACCGGACCTCGCGATCCGTGTTTGTCGTGTGGGCGACGCGGGTGATGACGTTCAGAAGTCCGAAGCGCGTGATCGGTGCCTCTGCGAGCGCGGTGCGCTGCACCTCCTCGACGAGGGCGCGCGGAGTGCCCACGAGGAGCGCGCCCGCGACCTCGTCTGGATGCTCCACGACTCCGTCCATCGCGAGGCTGATGAGTTCGAGCACGCGTTCGAAGCGGCCGGGAAGGCGCCCGAGCGCGAGGACGAACGCCGCCGACAACTGGTCGTCGTCGGTCGCTCGGTGCCGTCGGTACAAGCTGCGCTTGCCCCCGACCGCGACCATGAGGCCGTTCGTACAGACCAGGCGCAGCCAGAAGTCGTCGATGGTGAGCGGGGCCTGCCCCACCTCGCTCGTGCGGAGCGACCAGCCGGGCACGAGGTCGTCACCACGAACCGAGCGCACCTCGCGCAGGACGGCGGCGTACTGGGAGGTCTCCTCCCCTGCCTCCACGCGCTGGAGGACGTACTCGTCCATGAGCGGACCCATGTTCGCGCGCATCGTCTCGAACACCCGCAGGTCGTCGATCGGCTCGTACCCCGCGGGGAGGATGGCGCGGAGCGTTCCCGCGCTCGAGCCCGACTCGCCGCGCCACGCGCGGAGCTTGCGCTCGCCGGGCGTCCGCTTCAGTCGGCGGTTCAGCTCCTCTGCACGCTCCTCGGGCGAAGTCGTCTGGAACCAGCGCTCCCACCTGACGCCGAGCATGTTCGCGAGCTGCCGCGTCGCGAGGCTCGTGAGTTCGTGGGGCCCGACACCAGGGACGACGACGTGGCCCTCAGCCGTGAAGACGAGGTCGGCTACGTGCACCGTCGCGTCGGGCCGCATGCGTGAGGCACGGGTCGCGACGAGCTCGTGCGCGGCGTCGAACGACGACCCTCGGATGACGGTCGGAGGGGGCTCGCCATTCGCGGGCTCGCTTCGACGCGCGTGCTCGAGCACGTGGGTTCGGTTGGAAGAAGGAACGAGGGACTGCATGGCTCTCACCTTCCTGCTGCGAGCGCGGAGACGTCGCGGGATGCGACGACCGGCTCCTGGCAGGGAGAGAAAGGAGGAGCGTCTGGCGCTCCTCAGGATGGGCGACGCCGCGCAGGGCGCGGCACACCGGCATCGCCGCGACGTCGTGCGGCGGCCTCCGCGAAAGGGCGGTAGAGCCAGGCCGCATCTTCGTCGTCGCGGGCTTCCGCCTCCGCGACCTCGATGACCAGGGGCCGACCGCGCTCGATCCACTTGGCGATGAGATCGTTCTGCGCGCCGGGCGCGATCTTGGGTCGCAGCTCTTCGATGGATTCCTCGAGCACCGTGCGGCGCACGCACGCGATCGCCTGGAGCAGCCGTCGCTCGCGCAGGTCAGGGCGTGACTCCGTGCGAACCAGGTACGACGCCACGCGGGCGACGAAGCGGTCGACGATCGTCGGGACCGCGTCGACGCCGAGCGATGGTTCGGCGCCGATGCTCGCGATGTCCATGGAGACGCTGTGGCCGAACGGCGTTCGAGAACGGCGGCGGTACGTCTCCGCGCGGTGGTTGCGACAGATCGTACGCAGCCACGCGGCGGCGGCACCGGGTGTCGTCGCGCGGAGGCGGTGGACCGACTCGGCGACGGTGAGGAGAACGTCCTGCCGGATGTCCTCCTCCCTCTCGTCGCTGATGAACACGGTGACCGCTGCTGAGACTGCGCGCCATGCGGTCGCGCGTTCCGCCGCTCCGCGAAAGTCGCGCTCGCGGAGAACCTCGAGCGCATCGAGCAACGGGCTCGTCGACGAGGGACGGGAACTGGAACGATCGAGCATGAATCTCCCTTCTTGCTGCGAGGTCGGCGACCAAATGGTCGGTCTCGTGGCAAGGAGGAAAAGGAGGAGCGCGTCGCTCCTCCGAGGGATCAGTTGAGCGTCGGCGCAGTCCGCCCCGACTCGCGCAGACGTTCTCGGAACGTCGTTCGCGGCAGGCCTACGAGGCGTGCAGCGGCGGACATGTTGCCACCGGTGCTCTCGAGCGCGGCTTCGAGCGCCGCGACGTCGAGCGGCGGCTGCAGGCTGAGGCGCCGACCGATGGCGCTGGCGACCACGTCCGCCTCGAGCACATCGCTCGCGGACATCGCGACCGCACGGGTCAACACGGAGCGCAGCTCGCGCACATTGCCAGGCCACTCGTGCAGACACAGCACCTGGAGGGCCTCCGAAGTGAGGCGAAGCGCACGGTCGAGTGCGATCTCGGTGAGAAGCTGCGGCGCGAGAGCTGCGATGTCCTCTTTGCGCGTCGCAAGACGCGGCAGGACGATCGTGAGCACGGCGAGTCGGTAGTAGAGGTCGCTGCGGAAGCGGCCCGTGCGCACGGCGAGCTCGAGGTCGACGGCGGTGGCCGCGATCACCCGAACGTTCACCTTACGCGAACGCTCACCACCGAGCGGCCGGACCTGCCCTGACTCGAGCACGCGCAGGAGCCAGGCTTGCAGATCGAGCGGGAGCTCCGCGACCTCGTCGATGAAGAGCGTGCCACCGTCAGCCTGCTCGAACACGCCGCGGTGCGCCGCGAAGGCGCCAGTGAACGCTCCGCGGACATGACCAAAAAGCTCGCTCGCGATCAACGTCGGCGGGAGCGCCCCTGCATTCACGTCGACGAAGGCGGCACGGGCGCGCGGGCTCGCGCGGTGAAGCGCCCACGCGACGAGCTCCTTGCCCGTCCCGGTTGCCCCCGTCACGAGGACGGTGGCGGGCAGCGGCGCGAACCGCTCGATGTCACGACGCACCTCTGCCATCACGGCGGAGCTGCCGACGAGGCCGAGGTCGTGGCAGAGCGTCTCGCTCGATGTGTCGCTTGGTGGAGCAATCAGTGAGCCGTCCATGGAACTCTCCTTCTCGTGGAGGCGACGCATTCGCGTCCCCCACACGAGCGAGGGGCCGACCGGTGT
This sequence comes from uncultured Sandaracinaceae bacterium, assembly GCA_964502175.1. Taxonomy (GTDB): domain Bacteria; phylum Myxococcota_A; class Polyangia; order Polyangiales; family Sandaracinaceae; genus JAFLCL01. The sequence continues at coordinate 97,742 of CAZCVE010000005.1, read as the reverse complement.
ACGGTCGGCAGTCCTCGTGGCGCCACGCGCCGACGGCCAAGGTTCGCGCCAGCACGTCGTTCGAGCGTCGAGGCGTTGGCGTGCTTGCGCGTTGCAAGACGCATCTCCCGATCACCCTACGTGCGCTCCAGCGCGACTCGCTTCTCCCGAACGATCGAGTCGCTCCGCGCCTTGACAGGCTCGTGCGCGCTCGATTTCCTGGCGATGTATGCAGAACATGAACCCGCATCCCCTCTCCGAGCGCGACTGGACCGAACTCGCCAGCATTCAGGTCGTCGCTGACTCCTTCGGGCTCGACGCCGAGCCTACCGAGGTTCGCGGCTCTCAACTCGCGCGTGCGGCGTACGGTGTGCGCTTCGACTTCGTCTCGGGCTCGCCCGGCTACGTCGGCGACATGTACATCGTCCACGGCGACTACCTGAGCGCACCGCCCCTCGTGTTCACGCGTGACGGCTCCGGACGTCTGGAGCTCGTCGACTACTCGAGCTCGCAATAGCTCTCGCTCGCGCGCCTGGTGCACCCGGCACGCGAAGAAGAGGCCGATGGTCACGCCATCGGCAGTTTCAGATACCCATCGCGGCGCGCGCGTCGGCCATCACGTGCGGGACGATGTTGCGCACGGGGACGAGGTCGCCGATGGGTTCGAGGCGCTCGGGGAATCCGCGATCGCCTCGATACGCTCGACACGCCCGGCCGTATTCACAGTCGCCGCACATGAAGCTCGGGTTCGCGGGATGCGCGCCCGAGTCGATGGCGTCAGCGACCTCAACGGCGAGCTGGACGAAGAACGCGTCGTCTTCCAGGTCGCGCTTCGCGACGGCGGCGACGACCTCGGGCTTCTTGTTCTTGAGGAGCGAGACAACGAGGACGGTCGGATCACGCTCGCGAAGCTGCCGCCAGGCGTACGCGTACGCGCTGAACTGGAGCTTGCGGGCGAGGGCGCCTTCATCGAAGCGTCGTGCCGCGGTCTTCACCTCGCCGATGACGTCGCCTTCGAGGATGACGTCGAAGTAGCCGCGGAGCCGCTCGTCGTACACCTCGCCGGTCTCCGGATCGATGAGGTCGATCTCGAACGGCATCTCGGCCGCGAGGACCTTGCGGTCGCCGAGCCAGCGGAAGTACTCGGCGACGAGGTTCTCGCCTTGCCACCGGAACTGACCGGGCGACTCGTCGGACTTGAACGACAGACCCGAGTCGATCTCGGCCTGCCAGTCCGCACGGAACGTGCGGACGAGCTTCGAGAGCTCGACCGTGCCGCCTTCCAGCCGAGCCAGGTGGAGCACCTCGATCGCTGAGTGAACTGCGCGACCGAAGGACAGCGCGGCTGGTCGATGCTCAGGCGGTAGCCGGAGCTCGTACCGGAACCGGTACTTGCGTGGGCATGCGAGGAAGGTCGAGATCTGCGAAGCCGAGAGCGGTCGCTTCTCGGAGCTCATGATCCGTTCGCTCCGGCGTGCCCGTTCGCGCCGTTCGGCTTGAACCGGTCGATGAACGCCGAAGCCTGACGCTTCGTGACCTTGGAGAGCGAGTCGACGCGGAGCTCCGCGTGGAGCCAGGTGCGCGCCGCATCGCCCTCGTGGCCCTGATCGAAGGCGAGCCGGTACAGGAGGCGCTTCTGCGGCTCGCTCATGAGCGTGTCCGAGCCGTTCGCGTACCGGTGGTCATATCCCCCACCGTTCGCCGCGCTGCCAGGCGGCTGGCCGGGCCGTTCGTTTGCGGCGCCCTCGCCGTGTGGGCGCGTGGAGCGATTCGACACGCCGTGCCCCTCTGTCTGCGGCCGGTCCGCGTCCTGCCGCTCCTGGACGGCGTACTCTTCCTCGAGCTCTTCGATCGCGACGACCCCGATGTCGAGGGCGGCGCGTAGAGCTCGGGCGAGGGCGCGGGTCTCGGCCATGCGGATGAAGTGCGGCGCGATGCGGGCGTTCACGTTGCGAGGGTTCGCGTCCCCGAGGCCGTCGAACGATCCCCGCTGGGTTGCGACGCGTACGATGACGATCGCCGTCTCGCCGTTGTCCTTGGTGGGGCTCTGGACGAGGCGACTTCGGATCGCACCGAGGCGTTCCTTGTGCGCGAGGTGGAGCAGACCCTTGGCCGTTACCACCTCCTTCCGCTCGACGCGACCGTCCTTGCTCTTGATCTCGATCGTCTTGATGAAGTCGTTGCCGGGGTCTGCGCCCCGTTCGTGGCGGCGCATGCCGGACCTCTTGGTATGGGTGGAAAGAACGCGAGCTTGCGGCTCGAGATCCACCGTACCCACGCGGCGCCCTGCTGAGAGGCGGAGCATCCGGCCTCCGGTGTGGACACACCGAACCCGGCCCTACCGGTCATCGTCACGTGGTATCGTCCGGGAGAATGTCCATCCTGACCGACAAGAAGCTATCGGAGAGACTTTCGACACTGGTGATCGAAGGAGCAGATCAGGGGCGGGTCAGTAGTTGCTCCTACCAACTCACACCGATGAAGCTGTTCCGCGCACCGGACGCGACAAGCCATAACGTCGGATTCGATATTGACGCGAACCACGGCACCCTAATCCACCCCGGCGAACTCGTGTGGCTCTTGTTTCGGGAGCGCATCCGTGTCCCTTCGAACCTTTGCGCCATATGGATGCAGACGAACCGTTTCGCACGAGAAGGCTTGTTGCTGATAAACGCAAGCCTGGTCGAACCTGGGTACGATGGGTACCTAACAGCGGCGCTCGTGAACTTTGGTAAGGTCCCACGGACCGTCAAGGCGACGTCCAGCATTGCCCGAATAGTATTCATGAATCTCGACGGAGATGTCGCGAAAACGTTTGCCGGCGGCATCCAGACTGTCGACGACTATCAGACGGAGATCGGGCGACTCGCAGAGCAAGCGCCGCGTACTTTTCTTGATCTAGAAGCTGCGAGTCGCGACCTCCGAGCCCAATGGGCCGAGCGTGAGAGCCAATGCTTCAAGACTCTAGACGATCGAGCACGACAGCACGCGACCGACGCGGAGGCGAGACAGCGGGACTTTCAGCGTACGGAGCAGGACGCTTTTCTCGCCATCGACAAGGAAATCAAGACGCACGTCCGCAAGCTGGAAGAGAAGAGCGACGAGATTCTCGCTATTTTCTCACGCAAGGGAGCACTGCGCACGTTCGCGGGCGCCGGCCTGGGCGGGCTCGTTCTCGCGCTCCTCGGACTGCTTCTATCGGCGATTGTGGACCGGAACTTCGTTACCGGGCTCCTGGTGCCAGATGCCCGGCTGACGGAAGCGATCGAGCACTACCTGCAGGCGGAGGGTTCGAGCCACGAACTCGTTCGACTCCGACAGCGCGTTGACGAGCTCGAGCGTGAGCGTCGACAAGAGGCCCCTGATGCGGGGACGCCTTGAGTCGCCCGCTCGACGTCCTCCTGCTGGGGGACATCATGCTGGAAATGTTTCTGCGGGCTCCAACCGGGCTGTCACACAACGCGTGCGTTACCCTGGACTACTCACAAGGAGCGATCGGCGGCGGAGTGCTCAACACCGCCGTTCACCTGTCCGCGCTCGGCCGTCGGGTTGCGATATGTGCTGTTATCCCGAAGTCGTATGGTCGTGCTGTCACCGACATCTTGGCCGATCGAGGCATTTCGTCGCGTGCCCTGATACGTGACGGCGCGTACCTAGACTACTTGATGGTGTTGCAACGAAAGCGTGGCTACGAAGCCGTGTACCTTCGCGAGACGACTGATCGTGAGATACTTGTCCCCATGGTCAACGAAATCCCCTCCGCGAAGGTGCTGGTCGTCGTCGGGACGCGGCGGCCGGCCATGCGCGTCCTGAGCGCGAAGCTTGCCCGGCGCGGCGACTTTGGATGGGTACTTTTCTCGCCGTCCTACCCCTTGCTCGAGTACCGGAAGAGTGAAGCTGCGGAGATGGTTCGGCTCGCTGACGTATCAATCGTCAATAGACGAGAGGCCCAGTGGCTCAGGACGAACAACATCAAGGCACGCGCACGACCCCTGGTCGTCACACGCGATCAACTCGGCGCGACGTTGCATGTGGCGGAACGCTCGTTCGGCCTTCCACGCCTGTCCAGGGTCCGCGGCGAACACGTAGGAACTGGCGACGCCTTCGCCTCGGGTCTGGCAGAAGGTCACCTTAGAGGCTTCAGCCTGCTCGACTCTGCCGTCCTCGGAAGCGTGATTGCAGCCAGAGTCGCTGAGAGCGGCGAGATTCGTCCAAGGATCGACGAACAAGACATCCTTGCGTCCCTCCGCGAGAGCATTGAGACACGGAAATAGTCTATGTCCGATCCAGTTGATAGAGCTGAACGAAGAACACGTGAGATCGCCCAGAGCGGTCCAAAGACGTGAATCCATCCGCAGGCTTCCACAACAGATCCTTGAACGAGAAGTGCCTGAGCCGCCTGAGGGCAAAGCCTCGCTTGGCAAGCGCGATCTCCCATTCTTCGGCACTGTGCTTGTACGTCTCAACATCAAGCACGCCGTCGTCGGTCGGGAGCCGCGTGTGACGGTATCGATGCGCTGGATCAAGGTCGGCAATAAGCAAGTAGCCGCTGGCGACCAACAACGACGCGAGGTGCGCCGCGACTTGGGTCGGACGTCGGACGTGCGAGAGCACTCGGCACGCCAGAACCAGGTCGTATGCGTTACGTTCGCGGTGCTCCCGAAAATCAGTGTGCAGAAGCCGAACAGATGTCGTTCGGAGGCGCTCGCGTGCGACGCCGAGCATTCCCCGCGAGCTGTCCACTCCGACTACTTCGCAGCCAAGCGAGGACAACAGCTTGGCGTAGCGACCGGTGCCGGTACCGACATCAAGACACCGCGACCGTGGAGCGAGCTCCAGCTCGGACAGCCACTGGCTGATGATCGGCAGCTCGTTCAACTCCCAGAAACGCTGCCACTTCCACGCGTCGTAGTGGGAGGCGGCGCGGTCGTACACCTCCGCTGTGCCGAGACCGCGCATGTCGCTAGAGTTGGACATACCGTCTGGAGCGTACCAAAAGCGAGGCTTCGTTCAAGTATCAGCGGACGGCCATGTTTCTGCAGTGAATGCACTGCTCGTCACGCCGCCGACGGAGAGCTTCACTCCGACCTCGTGACGACCAAGCTGGGCGAGGTCTTCGCTGCCAAGCTCGGGCGCGAACTCGGACGCAAGCGCGGCGGCGTCGTCTGCGGAGAGCCGGAACGCGACCAGCGTGCCCGCGTTGCCGAGCAGCGCGCCGCGCAGCCGCGGATCGAGCTGAGCAAGGTGCTGGTTCGCGACCACGAGCCCGAGCCCGAACTTGCGACCCTCCGCAAGCATCTCCGTGAACGACGGCGTAACGAAGCGCGCGAACTCGTCGACGTACAGGGTGAACGGTAGGCGTCGGTCGGGTTTGGACTCGGAGCGGCTGTACGCCGCCATCTGGATCGCTCCGAGCGCGAGTGAACCGAGGAAGGCGCTCGCGTCCTCGCCGATCGTGCCGGTCGCAAGGTTCGCGATGAACACGCGCTCGTTGTCCATGAGCTCGCGGAAGGAGAACATCGCCTTCGGCTGATCCACATGGGCCCGGATGAACGGGTTCGAGAGCAGCGCCCCGATCTTGTTCTGCACGGGCGCGATCACCTCCGCGCGAAAGTTCGGAGGCAGGGATGCGAACTCCTCCTCCCAGAAGCGACGCACGATCGGGTCGCGGACGTGACGCAGCGCCATGTCGCGGAAACGTTCCTCGCCAACGAGCCGGAGGACGCCTTCCAGGGTGCTTCGCGGCACATCGAGGAGCGCCAGGAGTGAGTTTCGCACTACATGCTCTGTGCGTGGTCCCCACGACCCGTCGAACGTCTTCTTGAGCACCGAGAGCGCGGCTGCGGCCGCCAGGGATCGGTCACTGGGCGGTCGGTGTCCCACCAGGTTCAGCGAGAGCTTCGGCCCGGTGCCGGCAGGATCGAGCAGGTCGACGTCGCGAAGTCTCGCGCGTGGGACCCGGCCGAGCACTCGTTCGGCGAGGTCGCCGTGCGGATCGATGAGGCCAGCGCCATGTCCAGCGTTGATCTGTTCGACGAACAGCGTCTCGAGGAGCGTGGTCTTACCCATCCCGGTCTTGCCGAGCACCCAGACGTGGCGAAGGAGGTCGGGCGCTTTGATGCCAAAACGCCGCCCTTTCTGCGAGCGGTGGTTGGTGATTGCGAACGGCAATACGCGCTCGCGGTCGCGTTCGAGCGGCGTCATGGAACGTGTGAGTGGTGAAGGCTGCGCGCGGCGCACGCCGAGCGAGCCTCGATCGCACACCGCGCCTCGTGCCGGGGCGGCCTTGCACGGTGTTCGGTCGGGCCTTTGGTTGGGCCGGACCTGCAAGCCTTGCTTCCGACCACCTCGTTGCCGAGACGGTCGGGAGAAAGAGGAGGAGCGCGCGTAGCGGACTCCTCCAGCGTCAGACCCAGTCGATCAGTTTGCCGAGCCATGGCGGTACCGGCCACTCGTGCTCGCACACGCTTGCGCGACCGTCCGCGGTCTGGACGCGACCGCCGCACTCGAAGCGAGCGTTGCCACCATCGTCGTAGCCGTCGGTGCGATACAGGCTGTCGATCTCGAGGACGCCGTTCTTCACTCCGACGACGGGGCGATAGCAGGTGATGTCCTCGAGGAACCGAAGCGGTCCCTGGGAGCCGTCGTTGCCGCACTTGGGGCAGCGGAAGCCCCCGACGCGTTCAGGGAACGGGCTGTTCACGCGCGCCTCTTCGACGCGACGCGAACCACGCCCTCCGGCACGGGCCAGCGGTGCCCGCACGGGCTGCCGTCGAGACCTGCCGCCACGCACTCGAGGCGCGGCCGATCGTGCGGTTGTCCCCCGAGCGCACGGAGCGATCCGTCGAGCTCGAGCACGCCCTCGAAGAGCCGGACCACGTCCGCCTGGCAGACGACATCGACGAGGCAGCGGATACGACCGCTTGCGCCGTCGTTGCCGCACTTGGGGCAGCGGAGTGTGGGCGAGTTCGTCGATGCGGCAGCCACCCCCGCGCTCATCGCTTGCTCCGCTTGTCGGTGTCGACGTCCGGTCTCGGAAGTTCGTCGGGCCATGGACCGCGCCCGAGCGCATAGGCGAGCACGCGCTCGGCGAGCGAGAGCATCGGCTTCTGACGCTCGCTTGCGTTCTTGCGAGCGAGCACGAGGAAGTCGTACTCGCGGCCGAGGGCCTTTGAGGAGGGGCGCACGATCGCGCCCGCGTCCTTCTTGGCATCGCGGCTCGCCGCACCCTTGCCCGCCTTCGACTTCGTCTCGAGGTAGCGAGCGAGCGCTCGCTCCTGGGCACGTTCGTCGAGCTCGCAGAGTGTGAGCGCGAGATCGAAAGGCACGTGGTCGTCGGCAACGGCCCTGCGGAGCTGCTCGCAGGCGTTCTCGCGGAACTTGAGGAGGCGGGAGACCCACGCCTGGCTCTTTGCGAGGCGCTTGGCGATCTCGGACTGATTGTGCCCGCGAAGCTTCATCTGGTAGACGGCCTCGGCGACCTCGGCGGCCGTGAGGTCGTCGCGGCCGAGGTTCTCAGCGAGCATCGCGAACTTGGCATCGTCCTCATTCCCCTGGAACAGAGTCACAGGGACGCTGTCGAAGGCCGCCGGATCTTCCTCGCGGATGAGGCGGATGGCTTCGTGGCGACGATGCCCGGCGATGAGAATGTATCGGTCCCACGTCTCGCGTCCGTCCGGCAGTTTGAACGGCTCGCGCTTCATGCGCTTGTGCCACACAACGAGGTTCTCGAGGAGACCGCGCTGCTTGATGTCTTCGACGAGCTCAGGGATCTTGCGGAGCTTGAAACGAACGTTGCCCAAGACTCCGACTTCGATCCTGCTGAACTCGACGCGTGACGTCTTGTTCGATTCGGTCATGGAAGGAACGACTCCGGTTCAGCTGGCAGAGAGGATCCCGGCCATGAGCGACGCGCGACTGCGCGTCGTTCATGGCAGCGATCGTCCCCGCGGCTGTGGTACCGTCGCGCGATGAGCCGGGCGCTTCGCGTGCGACCACGATTCGACGCCGTGTTCAAGGCAACCGTGCGTGGCAGGTGCACCGTCTGCGGATCGTCGACCTCTCTGACCGTCGAGCACGGTGTTCCAGGCAAGCTCAAGCACTGCGAGCGAACCTGGGCGACCTTCAACGGCCTTGACGTCGTGTACGACAGCGAGTCCTCGCTGCCGCAGACCCCCTCTACCTAGCGAAGAGAGACCGCGGACCGCCGTCGAGCGTCTGGAACCTCGGCTCGAGGAAGCGCTCAGGTGCGGACAGATCGAGCACGTCCGAGGATGCGAACCAGAAGAGCCCGCGGCTTCCGGAGTCGGCGATCTCGGCAGCCGTCTCGCGCAGTCGTGCCGCGCGCTCCTTGTGGTTCGCGATGGTGAGGAGGCGTAGCGAGCGAAGACCAAACCGCCGACCCGGACCGCCAGCGCGCCACCACGCCGCGTATCCTTCGTATCTCTTGCGCATGCGCGCGAGCGATACCGTGCCCATGTCGATCTCGACGAGCAGTGATGTCGGCCCCGTGGGCGTGTCGAGGACCACGCGCGCGTCGGCCACGAGCGCGATGCGCTCGGTCTTGTTGCCGCGGATGACGCGGACTGCATCGGCCAGGACGTCGCGGGACGTCTCGAAGTCGAGGAGCTTCACGAGTCCACGATCGTCGAGGAGCTTGGTGACGACAGCGAGGTCGTTCACCATGAGCTCGTGCGCGAGCATGGTCGTGGCGCGGGGACCACGCACTGCGGGCGCTTCGGTGCCGGTGAGTTCAGCGAGGTAGCGGGCGCCTTTCCGTGAGAGCTTGAGCCCCGTCTCACGCGTCACGTCGCCCACGAGCTGGCCGACGTGCCCGCGGGCAACGAGAGCGGTGACGACTGAGTCGACCTCGGACCGTTCGCGTCTGAGCAGGGCGCTCAGCTGAGGTCTGGACAATACGTCGCGTTCCGCGAGAGCGGCGAGCAGCTCCGGCAGCCACGAGGGCTCGGGAGCGAGAAGAGCGGGTTGCATAGGTTCGGGAAGGAAGTGGAAGGGATGAGAGAGCCGCCGCAGCCACGCGTGCGGCGTCGAGGCCGTCCTCCAACTCGAGGGCGCGCAGCTCGGGGTACTGGGCCTTGAGTGCGTTGATGTTCGGAGCGCTCGCGAGGAGGTCGCGCGTACGGACCGCCGTGAGTGATACGAGTGCGAGGCCGGATCCCGCCGAGGCCGTCGCGGCCGCATGGACGAGTCTCCTGCCTCCCCATGAGCGCCCTCCTCGCGCAAGGACGACGATGCTCGGCCGGGTCTGGAGCATCACCCGACGTACCGCGAGCTCGATCCCCGTCGGGTCGCGAGCGATCGCGCCGATGCCGGTGATCTCCCAGGCGTCGAGGGCGGCGTACGCGACGGCGTCCGCTGACGGTACGAGCGCGAGGACGCGGGGGTCGCGACGCGGGGGCTTCGGTTCGAGGGTCACGGGATGGGATGCGAGCCCGCGTGTTCGGCGAGCTTGCGGACGAGACTTGTAAAGAGAGCGCCACGAGTCACGCGGATCCGTTCCGGCGGGACCGCCTTCGCGCGATCGAACGCGAGTTCAATCGTGGCGCGGGGGTAGGTCGCAACGAGGCGCTCGATCGCGCCGACGTTCTCCGTGTCGCCTAGAGCGTAGGCGATGCGTCGCGCGACCTCGTGGTCGGACTCGTCCCGGGCCGATGGCTCCGATCCGATCGATCGACCGCCCTTCAGTTTCTCTCCAGACTCGATCGTTTCGACCGACTGGGTTCCTCGAGCCGCATCGGAGCGAACGAACGAACGGTCCCGACCCCCCTTACCCCCCACCGACGGTGCAACCGAGGGGGCATCCGCTCGGGACTCGGGTGGGCCTTGGATCAGGATCTCGAGCGCATCAGCGGCTCCTTGGACGTCGCGGCGGAGCGCGGCGGCGAGCGAGACGAGCGGCAACCTGCGACTGTGCCCCCGGAACCGCAGGTAGACGCTCTCCTGGGCCGAGCTCATACGGCAGCGCCGGGCTCTACCGGCAGGTTCTCGGGAGGCTCGTGGCTGCGCTGGAAGACGGGGCCGAGCTCCACGCATCGGAGCTGGTGCATGAGCGTCGGGTGCGCTTCCAAGAAATCGCGGCCCGCGAGCGCGTGGAGAGCATCTTCCACCAAGGAAACGGGCTGATCGAGGAACTCGGCGATGCGCTCTGGTGGATGCCACACGCGCGCCGTCACTGGACACGCACGCGTGAGGAGGAAGACCAACACCTGGAGCTGGCCCACAGGCAGGCGAAGCGCGCGCTCAAGCTCGGTCCGACGCAGCCGGATGATCGCTTGGGGCGGCGTCATACGGTTTCGTGTAGCGGACGCGCCGAGGTGAACGCTCCGGCGACGTCGAGCGCGGCCAGGCAGGCGCGCCAGGTCGCGGCGCTGCGCCTGCGGCTCGCCGCCGCAGCGGAGCCCGCCGTGGTGCGTACCCGCGCTCGGAGCTCGGGCAAATGACTCGCGACGATCTGGGCGACCTTGTCGTACCCGCGAGGAACGGAGCGATGGAAGAGGCGCTGGATCAACGCCTGCGTGCAGACGACGACGGTCGCGACCGCATGGCGGCGACAGATCTCCACGACACGCTCGGTCCACGAGCATGGGCGGCGCTCGTCGATCGCGACGGCGACGACAGACGGTGCGTACCGTTCGATCGCCTGAACGAGCTTCTCTTCGAGGAACGATAGCCGGTCGCGGGGACCGGACCGCATCTCGATCGCGGCAACGCTCCCACGGACGACTCGGCCGCGACTCAGAACGACGCGACCGGAGACCCGGCGATGCGGAAAAATGGCAAGCACCCTCTCGGGGGCACTGCGCTTCGAAGGCAGTCTTGGCATGTTGAGAATGGCGGCGGGCGCTTGACGCCGTAGGCACGGTCTCGTTAGGTACCGATGCCGGCAACGTCCGCCGCTTGGGGCAAGGACGAAGGATGGAGCTTGAAGAGACCTCCTTCGTCGTGAGTTAGCCGTCCCAGCGTCTCATGGAACCGGCGGGCTGCCAGCCGGAGGTTTCGCCCTCCGGTGTAGATGGCCAGAACGAAGAAGCGGGAGCTCCATAATAATATATTGGAGCCCCGCTTCTTGTCGTTTCTGTGCACAGCGGAGGATGGGCACGCCACCTCCCAGTGCACTCGACTAGTGTCAACATAGAGAACCAACCCGAGCGTGACCGGCCTGCTTTACTCTTCTTGTCGATCAATTCTATGATGACCTTGCTCGACGGCTGCCCGCCCGAGGGCGCGGACCCCAAATCCGCAGCCCCTTCAAAACCTATGACAACAGCCATAGCCAACGCGTCGGCGATGACCGGCGCGGAGCCGTATCTCATCAATCGACGCGAGGCCGCGGAGTATCTCGGCGTTTCTCTGAAAACCATGCTGCGACTGGTCGCCACTCGGCGTGTAAGCGTGTATCGCGTCTGTCGCAAGTTGCTCTTCCGGCGTGCTGACCTCCAAGCGTTCGCAGATTCATGCTCGGTCGCCCCGCGATCTCCTTCCCGATATGTGCGCACACAGGATCGGTAAGACGTGGTACGCCGACGTCTCCTGGAGAGGTGAACGCTCTCGTCTGCGAAGTCCCGAGAACACACGACGGAGCGCTCTGTCGCTCGAGCGTCGCATGCGAACCGCCCTCGCTGACAAGGGGTCAATCGCGACGGTCGATCCGAGGCAGATCAGCAAGGCGTCCACCTTCGCCGAGTTCGCGGATACATGGATGCGGGACTACGTCGAGATCAACAACAAGCCGTCAGAACGAGCCACGAAGCGATACGTGCTCAGCAGCACGCTCATCCCGTTCTTTGGAGATCTGCGACTTTCGGAGGTCTCCGCGCACTCGGTCGAACGCTTCAAGAGGACCTGCCTCGATGCAGGTCGCTCACCCAAGACGGTCAACAACTATCTCTCCATCTTGCGCAAGGCTCTCGCCGTGGCGGTCGACTGGGAGGTCCTCGAACGAGTTCCACGCGTTCAGTTTCTTAGGTTCCAGAGCAGGCCGCGACAGCCACTACCGTTCGGGGACTTCATACGAATCGCCGCCTGCGCCGAGACCCCCTTCTGGAAGTCCATGATTCTCGTGGCGGGATACCTCGGTCTTCGCTTTGATGAGGTTGCCGCGCTCGAGTGGCGCGACATAAACTACCCTGGCGGCGAGGTCCACATCCGACGGTCGTTCTGGCGTGGACACCTAACGGACTCAACGAAGACGTATCGCAAGAGAGAACTGCCCCTGACCAATACGATCTGCGACGCACTGTCCGAACTCCCGAGAGTTGGCAATCTCGTTTTCTCCCACGATGGCGACTTCGTTCCATACGCGACGGCTCGACGCCGACTTCGCGAAGCTTGCGTGCGTGCAGGTCTCGCGCCCGTCGGGTGGCACATCCTCCGACACACCAACCTCACCGAGCTCGGCCGACTCGGTGTCGAAGTCCACACGATCAAGGCAATGGCTGGTCACTCAGACATTCGAACGACGATGATCTACGTCAAGGCGCTCCCGGAAATGAAGGCGCGCGCAGCCGCCTTGCTGGACGACGCACATCGCTCTGCGTTCGTACAGGAAGACTCGGCAGCCGGCCGGCAGGCCGGTGCCGCAATTCCAGGTGCAGTCTCCCCGTCCAGTCGGCAGAATCTCGCTGCATAGAACAGAAAAGCCGCCTTCTGGGCGGCTTCAATCGATGGTGGAGATGCCGGGTATCGCACCAACACGGTGCATGTTCGACTGGACCCAGTAGGACGCGTCGGGGCTCAACAGAGCCAAGATCGGCACGTCGTCGTGTCTCACGGAACCCCCAAGATCCCTGCTAACCGTTCATGGCGGGCAGCCGGCAGCCAGGGAACGGGGTCAAGTTCGAGAGAACGGTGCACGAATGCTAGCGGAAATACCGAGAGTCGTAAAGGGTCCGCGCAACCGGAAGCGAGGTAGCCCGTTTTTTTGCGCTCTCCTGACATGACCGTGGGCTAGGCGGGCCTTGGAAGTGGCGGACAGAGGCCTCCGAGACGAAGCATCGCGAGCGCGATCAAGAGCGTGCGAGTGGAAGCCGAAGGCGAGCCGGGTGAGCAGTCGGAGCTTCGCGTTGGCAGCCTCGACCCGCGCGTTGGAGAGCCCGTGCACGAGCGCGGAGTCGATGCCGACTCGATGGTTCCTGATCGACCGCGCCAGCTTCACGAAGGGAGCGAGTTTCGAAAGTCTGGCCCACGCGAGCCACTCGTCGATCATGAACACCCCTCGTAGCCCTTCGTCTTGAAGACCTCGCGCAGTTGTTCCTTCAGCAGGTAAGCCCGATACAGAGGCTGGTTGTCGTCTTCGATCGTTCGCAACTTCGAGCGCTGCTTCCGGGTCAGGTCCTCCGGATTCTTCGCCAGCGCCCAGCGCGAGCCCTTCAGCGCCTTGGCTTTCGCCATCTCGCCGGCGCGTCGCAGCTTGTTCCACAGCTTCCGTCGCACCTCGTTCACCGCGTTCGTCGCCCACTGCAGGACGTGGAACGGATCGATGCACAGCGCGCGGCTCGAGGACACTGCTCTCGCACCACGCTCGCGATCCACGGCGCGGCGTCCGCGCTCACGAGCTCGGTCGCCGCACACCCCTCCTTGCCGAGCGCTCGAAACCACTACTCACTTTACGTGAAGGTGGCGCCCGGGTGGACAAGCCCGCGCATCAAGACACGCGCATGACGGGCGTGTCTTAGTTACTTCTCGGCCTTCAGCGATTGGAACAGGGCCGCAAACGCAGAGCTGATTCGATCGTAGTCGAGCAGGCCTCGAGTATCGTTGTTCTCCATTTGCTTGCAGAGTTGCACAAAGCGATGCGCTCGCCCGATCGCGTCTCTCGCGGTTTCCCAAGACACCGAATCCGGCGAACTAGAAACCGTTCCATCCCGCCCGATTCCTATATATAGACCGTCCTGCTTCTCACGGTCCAAGGCACCTTCGGCGATCCGCTTCGCAGTCGCGTCGTATTCAGAGTCGTCGGCCCAGACCCAATTTCTAGATTCCCAACGCCCAATCTTCTCGTGACGCAGGATGTCAAGCGCATCCGCGATGTCCCGTCTGAATCGGTTGGCCGCTCGATCCTCAAAGACTGGGCCTATGCTCGTCAAGAAATCATCTGGGTTCATGTACTCCATCACCATGCCCAGCAGATGTTTGCATGCATGGTCTCTCGTTGCGCGCAGCACGAACTTGCTCTCCGGTACCGCGCCTTGGCTGATCAGGTGACAGAGGAACGCCTTAGCCGCTTCCTCTTGAGCAATAACCGCCAATGCGAAAGACGGACCGGAGTGCGCTTCGCCCAGCCAGTCTGCGGCGTCGGCTAGCCTCTCCGCGTTCATTGCCGCCGCGCGAGCGGCGAGTCGCCACTTGTTCGTCATGATGCCGGCCTCAAGGTCACACCTTGAAAAGACGGCGGTCAACCGTCGATGTCAGGGGCGCGGCTCGCTCGACATGTGTTCGGGACGTGAGCGTTTCCGCGACCACTCTCCCGAAAGACCAACAAAAACGGACAGCAAGCAAAGTCGCTGTCCGACAGATACCCTTGAGGGATGGAAGCGCCTACCGAGACCACGGACGAGCACCCTCGGCCCGCGTTCAATCCTGGCCTCGACGAGTACCGCGAGCTTGGCGTGAACTGGCGCTACTGGGGCGACGTACGCTTCAAACAAATGACGGTCTACTTCACGGCCACGGGCGCACTGATCGCGGCAACGTTCACGAGGGACTGGCGCACGATGACCATGCCCGATTCGACACAGGCTGGACCTACGCTCAACCCTCAGATAGTGAGCTTCACACTCGATCCGCGGATTGTCGCCCTTCTTCTAGCTGCGCTCGGCCTCGTCTCGACGATTGGCTTTCATGAACTTGAGGAACGCGCAACCTTCTACCGCCGTGCGTTCATGAGTTGCGCGAGAGCTCTCGAGACAACGCTCGGCATGCCGCAACAACAATACAGAAGCACCTACCTCGGCGGCTGGCCAGACTCAGGCGACGTATACCGCGCACTTCTCGCAACCGTCGCGTTGTTTTGGCTGAATCTCGGAGCGACTGCCCTATCACTAGCCGAGCCGTTCGGCTACTCGGCGGCGATCGCTACGATCCTCCTAGTAGCGGCGACAGTCCGCGGCGTTCGATGGCGACGACTTGCAAACAAGGCCGGAACCGTGTCTCTCTACTCTAGCGACGACGGACTTCACTGTACACCGCCAAGACAACGTAGACGACGAAGAGCACGAGGACAAAGGCGGGCATAGGATGCGCAAAGAACACGTGGTGATCACAGGACATATCCTCTCCACTTCCCCTGCTCATTTCGCATTCAGGCAGGGGCGCGGAGAGAAGACGCTACAGCTACCTAGCCGTGTTTCTGGACAACAGTCAATGCGGCGCCGATCCTCGGAAGGACGCGCTGCACGCATCGCGAGATTGGCAGCGTTCCCAGGGCCATAACGAAGGCGACGCCCTTAGTCTCGCGGGCCAGTGCCCACTGACACGCCTCGCGGCGCGTTCCTGTGTGGTGGGTGGGCAAGGATTCGAACCCGAGAGCGCGTGATCAGCGGCGACGCATGGAGGTGCGAAAGGGGCTCGGTTGACGCAAGAGTCCGAAGGGCGAAGACACGATGACGACCGCGAGGTCTAACGACCTATCGTTGGACGGGCACCGGGTGGGCACTCGCGGCCGGTCGTAGATCAAGAATAGATAGGCGCACATGTCGGACGCGTTGCCAAGGCTACTAACCGCTGTGGCAGAAGGAGTCGAGCGTCCCGAAGCCTGCCAGATGCGCCACACGTGGTGGTGTTGACGAAGAGGCCGCGCACCTGTTAGCTTCCGACGTTCCACGTGTGGAGGGAGCATGTCGCCGATTGTCGTTCAGCAGTTCATTCTACTACTCATTCCGATTCTGACGATCGTTGTGTGCGCAAGCGTCGCCATGAAACTCAACGAGAGCAGCCAAGCGTCAGTCGTAGCGGAACTCGGCGGAGCCGATGGGGCTGCTCGAGATAAGCTGCTTGCAAGCATGGTGAAGCAGGCAAGGATCAGGCTCGGTGGGAGCGCCGCCATCGCTGTTGTGCTGTTGCTGTTCCTCACGCAGGTTCCCGGCCTGAGCTCACTGTTCAGCATCACGCCAGCCGGAACCGCGCTCGTGCACACGAACTCGATCGATGAAGCGGATCGCCTGGCATCTGAGCTCTTGGGTAACCACTTGCGACCGCTCAACACTGCGCTAGACGCGTCCGACGTATGCAGGGAGTACAGTTCGAGGACTCGCGCCGCGATCGTTACGGTGGAGACCCTACAAAGCACAATACATCAGTTGCACGAGGATGCGCACTCGAGCATTGCAAATGAGATATCGGACTCGCCTGCTAGGACGGACAAGTGACAGCGACCAAACTTTCAGCGTTGATTACGGGCTGCGCTGTTGCCGGATGTGGTGGAGTTCTGGGAGACCAACTTTTGGGTCGCATCGAGCTTGGTGTCGAACTCCCTGGCGCGGTCGACGTCGAATGCGTCGTCACCGAGTTTCATCGCCGCACACCTTCCCTGGATGGTCCTCCCGCAGTCTCCGAGCGGAGTGTCCGTCCCGGGACCGAAGCGTATCTGGCGTATCGGGCAGAAGACTACTGTGGCGCGGTCTCGGCTTGCGGCGCCGATAGTCGACTTGTCATGAGTGTGCGCAACCAGGTGCGAAATGGCGCTCGCTCGCACGCTGCGGGGACGGCATGCACATGCATGGAGGGGATATTCGGTGATCCTGCCGAGGCTCACGCGTTGCTCGAAGAAGCACTGGCGTCGTGCCGAGCTCGCCCGTCTCACTAGTCTGCAATGTGACAGTGACCAGGAGATCGGCGGAAGTCACGTGGTAGCCGAGGCTACGGTGTGGCTAGGGCGCCCGCGCATGCATCGCACAAGTGGAAAAGTGGAGACGCGGCGACGACTCGGCCGGGGTATGCGACTCGAAGCCACTGCCAACGTGAGCGGGGCAGACAGACGACCTCCTGGCGCAACTTCACTTCACATCGTTGCGCGGGCGACGCGCCGTGTCTCTCCAACCTGACCGAGTCGTTGAAGACAGCGCGGCGGTGGGAGCGAACTTCATTGCTTGCAGGTCATTCGAAGCGAACTGTAGCGCCAGAGATCTTGCTCAACTCTTCGGCCATCTGTTCCAACAATTCGCGGATCTTCTCCTCCAGATCATCTCGCTCAACGATTTTTTCCGGGGGCGCGCTCACTTCACCGGTTCGCGCAATCTGCTGTCGCAGGACACGCAATCTCTTGCGCATCTCCTCGACCTCCTTCATCCGGGAAGTTAGATCACGGGCACGCTCTCGAGTAACCAGGTTGGCAATCTGCGCCTGAATAGACTCCTCCGACTTGCTATTGAGGGAAGACAGATCGATAGAAGCCGAGTTGGGCGGCGCCGGCGGCGCACCCTTCGGCGAGCCGCCGACTTCGCGGTAGATGGCCACGCCCGTGCCGACAAACCATTTGAGTACATCGAGCACATCTTTCACGTCGACATTCATTGTTGTACTCCAGCGCAATGCGTTCCTGCCAACCACCAAGGATGCGAGGACTCCTTTGTCCCGCATCTCGTTTGGAAGCGCGTCGAGCGACTCAACCACTTCCCGAATGCTCTTGGATGCGTCCAGAATCCTAGCCAACACCGTGGACGCCGTCAGAAGCGCCCGGAACTCCTCGCTGCCGTGCAGCGGGGTTGCGTGGCCTAACGATGCACGTTCCCCGGTTACGTCGTCGAACTGGGTATGCTGGTCGACGCGCCAAGAGAGTATGGAGCAGTCGTCCATCCTACTGCCACGAAAGGAGGTTCCAGCAACCGACACGAGTCGCCACACCGTACCTTGGAGATTCGATTCATCGAGAACCGCTCGGTCCAGGCAGACGTCGTCGATAGTGACTCCGACCAGATTGGCTCCTTTGAGCATCATTCCGCTCAAGTCCATGGCCGCCATTCTTCCGCCGGGCCAATCTAGCGCAGAGACCAAGTGTTTTACCCGGTCGTCCTCCAACGGCGTCCCCGCAAAATCCGCCAACGCCAAGCCCTTGGCGCCGCGAAAATCGACAACATTCAAGTCTGCGTTCCGGAAGTTGCAGAACATGAGCCGACAATCACGAAAATTGCTAGACGCAATCAGGGACTGCTCGAACGTCGTGCCGAGAGAGCAACAGAATTGTGTGGCAAAGCGCCGCGTCCAGCTTGAGTGTCGCTTGCTGTCTTTGGTTGACGCGGACGCATGCATCAGACCCAACACGACGAAGCCGCAAGAGGTCGCTAGCGCGAACAGGTGCGGCGCAATTGCCTGGCCCGCCGAGATTCCGCCGTGACTGATTGCTTCGGCGATGGCGCCCACAGCCAGCCATGAGATCCCCCCGACCATGATGCACAGCGCGAGCCCGAGGGTGGGTAGTGCATACTTTGGGCCGCTCCGTACGGGGTCGGTCATCGGAGCAGCTGCCAGCAACAGCGAGGCCTGAGTTCCTGCCGATACTAGCTCCATTACCCCCGTCCCGGCGCTGATCGCGATCATAACGGATGTCGCGCACCTAACGACAAATGCACCTACCGCTTCTGGGCCACGTGGCAGAGCCACGATCGCCAGCGCTGCACCGACACCGACGACGCCGACCGCGCCCCAGATGGTCGCCGTAGCATTGGGGCCCCACCGGTACAGCGCAAGGGCAAAGGCGGCTGTGGTAGTCACCGCGATGGCTGCGGGTGTCCAACCGAACGCAAGGAGCGTTGTTGGCGTCGCGAACAGCGCAATAGCCGCGCCGGGCAGAGCGGCGAGAAAGCTCAGCAGGATCGCAAGGACGAACAGCACGCACCACAGCATTCCGCACCGGACGGTGGTTAGCCCAAACTGGGCTCCTTGGAACGAGATCGAATCGATCGTTGTCCGCGCCAACACGTATCCCTTCAGATCCTTGCCATCTAGGCTGGTTCCGCGGGGGTACGGAGTAGCTCGGGGCTGGCGCATGCTGGTCATCTGATCAGTTCGTCCGACCGCGCAAACTCGCCGGGGGTGGCATCAATCAACGAGGCAGGCGCGACAGGTGAACTGTTGTACGGCGAAGGAATGAGCAACGCTGAGAGATATGAGAAGAGCCCGGGGAGCGGGCTCTTCAGTGTTCAGCCGCCAATCTGGCAGACTACAGTTGATCGACTCGTGGCGCGGACGAATGCGAAGGGTCTTCTTCCCCTCCAGGTGCTGGTCGCGGCGCGGTCGTGGACGTCACTTCGGTGACTGCTCTCGCGAGCCGGTCCGCTGCGACGCTGAGCCGTTCGAAGCGCTCGCGATCCTCGTCCAGTAGATCCTCGGCATCGAGGAAGAACCGGAAGCAGTTCTCGAGCACCAAGTACACGCGCCGTCGCTGCTCGTCCGCAAGGGCGCGCTTGGATGACTTCTCAAGATCGACCTGAAGGGCCCACTGGAGCGTCGCCATGGCGCGCGGACGGTAGCATGGCGCAGCCGCTAGCGCGTCCCGTTCTGCACCTGGCCGAAGGGAGGTCGGAGAAGTCGTGTTCTGCGTCAACGGCGTCGCGGGCGCCGTCGCCCCCCCGGTTTTCTGAGTCTTTTCGACGAAGGACCGACCGGGGGATGGCGGCAGCGATCCGAGTGGCCGCGTTTCGCCGGGCGTCCGACGCAAGGTGCACGTACCCCATGGTCGTCTCGACGCGGGCGTGCCTGAGCAAGGCCGCCGTGTCCGGCAGCGAGACCCCTCGGGCGATCGCCTGCGTCGCCGCGGCGTGCCGAAGCGAGTGGGGTGTGATCCGCTTCGCGAGCCCGGCATCCTGGCGAAGGCGAGCGAGGAGGCGCTGGATCGATCGGACCGACGCTCGACCTCCCGGTCTTGCGGATGGAAAGAGGGGAACCGATCCCGCCGGAAGGTGCGCAACCCAGGCCTGGAGGAGCGACGCGACCTCCGGGCTCAGCGGAACCTCGAACCTGCTCCCAGCCTTCCCGAAGACCCCGACGAGCGAGCGGGTGTCGTGATCGAGCTGCTCGACGTCGAGGCCGACGAGTTCGTGAACGCGCAGGCCCGTGCCGAAGAGGAGTGCGAGGATCGCCAGCGCTCGGTCATGGTCGGGACGGCGTGCGGCCTGCTCGAACAGGACGGCGAGTTCGCTCGTGGTCGGGACGTCCGGGTCCCGCCGGTCCGGCCGCTTGAGCGAGAAGGCAGCCGCCGGGTTCGCGCCCCCGTTCGAGACGAAGAGTGCGCGTAGGGCCAGGAGCTCGAGGTTTCGCGTCGCTGTGGCCGCGGGAGCCCCCGTCCGCCGGGGCCGCGCGAGGAAGGCCTCGACGCGCGCCCTGTCCGGCTCGCTTGCCGGGCCGTGCGCCAAGAACAGCCGTCCGATCCGGAGGTACGTCGAAACGGTCTGGGGTCGCGCAGCGGACGCGACGAGGTGGCGCTCGAGGGCGCCGAGAGATTCGACTCGCATACGAGAGGCGTGAGGCCTGTTCGCTCCCACCACACGCCGAGCGTCGTGCGTCGTCAAGTCCCAGGGCCGCCTGTGCGCTTGCGTTGGAAGCGTTTTCCGTCTCTGATCGCGCAGAGATGGCGCGCCGCACCTACATCATCACCTACGATCTCGCTGGTGGCGGCGACTACGAGGCCCTCGCCGATGCCATCAAGGCGTATGGAACCTGGGCTCACCTAACGGAGTCGACGTGGGCGGTCCGAGCCGAAGCGACGGCGACGGTGATCCGCGATGATCTTCTGCCCTACTTGACGGAAGGTTCGCGCCTCCTTGTTGTCCGTTCTGGAACGGAGGCGGCGTGGTGGCGGCCGCTCTGCAAGTCCGCGTGGCTGAAGAAGAACCTGTGACCAACACCACGAACGAGAAGGACTCCAAGCAGTTGCGCAACATACGGCTGGGCCGTGCCGATGATCTCAGCCTGTACGAGATCAGCGAGCACGAACTTGCCCAACTCGAGGCGGGCTCGCCGGTGTCCGTGCTGCTGAACTGTGCGACGTTCGCCGCGGGCGTGTTCGTGTCGACGCTTTCCGTGCTCTTGAGCGTAGACTTTCCCGCGGCGCGTGTCTGGGAATATCTGTTCTTTCTTGTCTTGACCGTGGTCTCCGGCTCCGTCGCTGCAGTGTGTACTGCCGTCTGGTGGAGGTACGGCCAGAGCAACAAGGTGCTGGTGCGACGGATCCGCGACCGCCTCAAGGAGGACGTCGAGCCTCCGAATCCCAAGCCACCTCCTCGGCCCCCGCCCCTCGCCGGCCCGACCGAGAGCGACACCGACCCCTGAGGGCGGTCGCACGTCGCAGAACACGACTTCTGCGACGTTCGAGCGTGTTCCCCGGCGCGCGGCGTTCCGCCCTCGGCCTCCTCGCTCGATCAAGAACACGTCCCGCTTGGGGCGTGTTTTCGTGATGGCGCAGTGCCGCCACCGGGGCACCCCCCGGGAGGCGAGCATGAAGGCGCGTGGATTCGACGACTACTGGACGACCACCTCGAGCAGGTTCGCCGCGCCATCGCGGACGCCGTGGGTGGTCGCACTCGCGACGGCGCTGCTGGCATCCTGCCAGCAACCAAACCCGTCGGATTTGGACGGTGGCGAAGACTACGACGTGCGCGGCGAGCGTGACGACACGGGAACCGGGCCAGATGGGGCCACGGAGGATGCCGCTCTCGCGTGCAGCAGGTTCGGCGGTTCCTGTGACGGTCGCTCGTGCTGCGCGGACCTGGACTGCTATCCGGACTTTTCCGGCAGACGAATCTGCAGTTGTGGTGTCGCCGGAACGCCCGTCGACGGGAGCTCCGGCTTCGGATGCTCGGTTTGCTGTGCCCACCGGTGCGATGCTTCCGGCCGCGCGTGCGCGACCGGCTCGGCGGGTGACAATTGCGGAACAGACCGCGACTGCGACACCGCTCTGTGCATCGACGGCGTCTGCGTGCGCCCAGGGCCGCTCGGGTGTCCCCCCGGTCGCGGAGACTGCAACGGAACGGACGATGACGGGTGCGAGGTCGACTTCACCGTGCCGACAACGTGTGGGGCGTGCACCAATGTCTGCCCATCTCCGAGCGATCCAACCCGCGTCGCTACTTGTGACGAAGGGGTGTGCGGCACTGACTGCGCGGCAGACCTCGCTGACTGCAACGGCCTCCCGGACGACGGCTGCGAGACTTCGGTCGACACGACGACGAACTGTGGTGGCTGTGGGGTCGCGTGCGGGCCCGCCCAGCAGTGCGAGGCTGGCGCGTGCTGCGTCGGCGATGGTGGAGGGTGCGGGTTCGGCCTGGAGGTGCCGTGCTGTTCGGCCCTGCGATGCCTCACGAACTACTGCGGCATGGCTGCGTGCATCGGCGCGGGCGCCGCTTGCCGGACCGCCGACTCATGCTGCTCGGGGATCTGCAACGAGGGCAGGTGCTGCGGAGCTCTGGGCGATACCTGCACATCTCCGACCGACTGCTGTCTCACCGATCAGACCTGCCACGTCGGGCGATGCTGCCGGGTCTTCGGTGCCCGATGCACGGCCGCGAGCGACTGCTGTTCCGGGCGTTGCTCCGGCGGCACGTGCACCTCCTGATCCTCAGCGATCCGGCTCGCCGCGGCGCCAACTCTCACGACGGCCACCGAGGTCAGCGGCGAGGCGTGAGTTTGCGGCGACGGCCGCGTGGCCGCGTGTTCCGCCGATGCGCTCGAGCCACCGTCGTCAGTCGAGCCGTGCCGGGGTCGTCGTAGGGACATGAGCACCCGCCGTTCCTACACGATCGCTGGCACCCAGTTCCCCACCCAGACCCTCCTGCATCCAACGCATCCTGCATGGCCACGAGCCGGGCATCGACCTGCCGATCGGTCCACTTCGGTTCCGACGTGACCTGCTCGAGCTTCATCCCGATGCGGACCGCAACATTGGGATCGGCGTTCGCTCGATGACGGTCGAGATCGGCAAGCATCGGACACGTGAGTTCTGGCTCGTGCAGGCCTCATCGACGTACAGACTTGGCGGGCCCAGGCAGCCGGCCTGTGCGTCCGACATCGACGCGTCGGTGCACGCGCCTGCCGCGCACGGAGGCCTCACCGGCGCATGCAAGCACGAGCGACCCGCACAACACCGACGCGATGGTGCAGCGTCTTCGTACGAAGCCCTCCCTCACAGCCGCCGCAGAAACGCGAGCAAGTCGACCTTCTGCGCCTCGCTCAGCGTCTCGATCAGGCCGATGTCGCCGTCGGGATCGATCTCGGGATCGTCGTTGATGGTGAGCGAAGGATATCGATTGAGCAGGTGGTCGCTGTAGAGGTCCACGACCTCCTCCAGCGTGCCCGAGATGTTGTTGTGCCAGTACGGCGCCGTGCGGGCGATCCCGCGCAAGGTCGGGATGTCGAACGCCTCGAAGTCGTTGGGGTCGCCGGTGATCGCCGCGCGTCCCGGATCGGTGCTGAACTCCTGGACCGAGAAGTTGGGCCCGCTGATCGGATTGCAGTTCTCGTCGAACCCGGTGAGGAACATGGCGTCCGGCGGGAAGCCGCAACTCGCCGGCGGATCGGGCGGCGGGAACGGGAGCGACGGCGGCAGGTCCGCGATGGTCTCGGTGCGGGAGGCATCGCGGTAGAAGCGGAACCGGTAGTGGGGGAAGTCCACGCTGCGCGTGAAGCTCTCGTGCTCGGTCGCCCCGATGAACACGAAGTAGTTCTC
Organism: uncultured Sandaracinaceae bacterium; assembly: GCA_964502175.1. Classification (GTDB taxonomy): domain Bacteria; phylum Myxococcota_A; class Polyangia; order Polyangiales; family Sandaracinaceae; genus JAFLCL01. The sequence goes on along the minus strand of CAZCVE010000005.1, from coordinate 74,089 downwards.
CACCACGGTGGCGATGTTGATGAACTGGTTGCCCGGCCGCTCGACGTAGTGCGGCGTCGGTCCGGTCATCGGCGGGGGGACCACGTACCGTACCGTTCCGTCCGCGTTCAGCTCGGGATAGCTCAGCCGGCGGATCTCGTCGTTGGTGACGGTCGCGAGGTTCGCCCCACCGTGGCAGCTGGCGCAGACCTGCCCGTAGATTACTCGGCCTCGCTCCTCTGCGGGCGTGAGGTCCAGCATCGCCTCCAGGTCGGGCGCGCTTGCCGGATCACCACCGCCCGCGAGGTACTCGGCCGTCGTCCGCGCGCGCTCCGAGGTGAAGATGGTCCGCTCGAAGGCCGCGATGCGCTCGAGGTCGGCCGGCGACGCGGTCGCGCCCTCGGCGTGGCCGGTGATCGCGCCCTGTGCCTGCGCGTCGAGGCCACCGACCCGTCCGTCGAGCTGATACGGCGCGGTGAGCGCGGCGTCGGCGATCGACGGCACGCTGCGCCACACGAAGATCTGTCGATCGGACGGCGTGATCACCGCGCCCTCGGTGTCGATCAGGTCCATATTGTCGGGCAATGTCAGCCACACCCGCACGAGCCCCAGACGAAGGTGGTCGAAGGTGAGCGTCTCGGCCTCCGGATCGTCCGCGTCGATGGCGGCGAACAGAGGGTCGTTCGGGTTGGCCGCCCAGACCGCCTCGACGTGCTCGGGTGTGAGGGAGAAGTCGTCCTCGGGGACGTGGCAAGTCGCGCACGAGCGACCGTTGGTCCCCAGCGTCGCGTCGCTGAACAACTGCTCGCCCGGATCCACCGGCGCGGGCGTGCTGCAGGCGCCGAGCACCACGGCGGCAGCAGCGATGCGCGCGCGGCCGAGGTCGACGAAGAGAAGCGGTTGAGGAAGAGGCTGTCGAGGCATGCGGCTCCTGCGCGTGAACGGTTAGGGGGCTGTCGCATGTCATTCATCCAGGCGTGGTCGTGCTCCACGTCGTACCGACGAGCGGACGTCCGCATCCGACGAGCCGTGTTCGCTCGTCGACGAGCCGCGCGCGCTCCCACGCATCGCTCGCGGTTGTTGGCCTTGGTCGAGGGCGCTAGTTTGAGCGCCGATGATCGACGAGCGCGCAGCCACTCTCTCGCGCTTCGCCCGCGAGCGCTGGCGTCTTGTGGCCGTGCTCGCGCTCGGTGCGGGCCTCCTCCACGCGACGTCCGAGGTCTTGGGCGGCGACTCGCTCGAGGGCATCGTGATGCCGTCGGTCCTCTGGATCATCGAGACGCCGCTCCAGGTGCTCGTCCTCTCGCTCACCTACGATGCGACCCTCGCGCGCCGCCTCAGCCCGACCGTCGCGCTCCTCGTGAGCGTCGTCGTCGCCGTCGCGATGGGCACCCTCCTCGCTCTCTCGTTCGTCTTCGTCTTCCAGGACGTCGTCGGCCTCGACGACGCCCACGATCCGCCGGGTCACCTGAGCCACTCGCTCGTGGCCGCGCTCGGCGCGGTGAGCGGCGTCCTGTTCGCGGGTGTCTGGGGGCTCGCGATCGTCTCGCCGTACACCACGGCTCGGGACCAGCTGCGTCAGCTCGACGCGCAGCAGCTCCGCTTCGAGGCCGACCGACTCCGTGTGTCGGCCGAGCTCGCGCGGCTGCGCTCGCAGCTCGAGCCGCACTTCGTCCTCAACACGCTCAACGCCATCGCCGGTCTCGTCTCGCAGCGGCCGAGCGAGGCGCGGCGCCTCCTCGGCTGCCTCGGCGATCTGCTGCGTGACGCGCTCGACGACGAGCACGAACTCCAGACGCTCGACTGCGAGGTCACGTGGCTCCGCCGCTACGCCGACATCCTCCAGGCGCGTCACGGCGACGCGCTGCGCTTCGACTGGGACATCCCGCCCGCCGCCTCGGGCGTTCTCTTGCCTCGGCTCCTCCTTCAGCCGCTGGTGGAGAACGCGGTGCAGCACGGCGCGCTCTGCCGCACGAGCGGTGGCCGGGTCGCGGTGAGCGCGAGCGTCGAGACGTCCGATGGGGGCGCGCGGCTGGTGTGCTCGGTGCGGGACAACGGGCCCGGGCTGCCGCCCGGCGAGCCGCGGCACGGCGCGCTGGGGATCGACTCCGTGCGTCGCCGGCTCGAGCTCCAGTGCCCCGGCGCGGCGCTGCGGTTCGAGTCGACGGGCGACGGCACGCTGGCGATCGTCGAGGTTCCGCTACCGGAGGCAGCGTGACGCGGCCGCTGCAGGCGCTGGTCGTCGACGACGAGCAACCCGCGCGCGAGTACCTGATCGAACTCTTGCTCGGCACCGGCCTCGTGCAGGTCGCGGGCGCAGTCGCCTCGGCCGACGAAGCGCGCGAGGCCCTCGCGACCGCGGGCGGCATCGACGTCGCCTTCCTCGACATCCGCCTCTCTGGCGCGCGCAACGAAGGGCTCGAGATCGCGCGCTCGCTCGCGGCCCACGCCACCTCGCCGATGGTGGTGCTGGCCACCGCGTTCAACGCCCACGCCCTTGAAGGGTACGAGCTCGGGGTCACCGACTACCTGCTCAAGCCGCTCACCGAGGAGCGCGTCGCGCTCTGTGTACAGCGTCTCGTCACGCGCCGCCCCGAGCCGGCAGTCGGGCTCACGCGGATCGTCGCGCGGCGGCAGAAGAGCCTGGTGTTCCTCGCGCACAACGAGGTGTGGGCGTTCGAGGCAGCGGATCGCCTCGCGCGCGTGCACTCAGCGCGCGGTGTGTTCGACGTCGACCTGTCGCTCGCGGCGATCGAGGCGTCGCTCGGCCGCGCGTTCGTCCGCGTGCACCGCAACTGGCTCCTTCGCGTGGAGCACATCCAGGAGTTCGAGCGCAGCACGGAGACCCGGGTCTGGGTCGGCGAGGGGCTCGCGAGCGGCGGCCGCGGCCTCCACGTCCCCGTGGCCCGCGACCGCGCCCAGTCGCTGCGTGACCTCTTGCTCTCGAGCGCCACCGGCCTCCGCCGCGCGACCTGAGGAACTGCGGAGGATCGGGCGCGCCACGATCCGCACGGTTGACGAGGACGGTCTGCCCGAGGCGACACGCGTCGCGACAAGTCATCCGGACGTGCTCGCCCTCCGGTCTCTGATGGCCACGCTTCGTGCGTTCTACGAACGCATGTCCTCGGCATCGTCGAACCCGCTCTGCAAGGTCGCCCAGTGCCCGAGCCCGGTCAGATCCTCGCTTGCGCTCGAGCTCGGAGCGTGGCTTCGGGTCGCCCTACACGCAGGCTACGACGACCAGGCGCACCTCATCGCCGAGTTCCATGACCTCGTGGGCGTCACGCCGATGGCACCTGCACGACGGGCGGCCGCCCCACCCGCTTCGACGCCAGCGCAACGTCGCATCGAGGAGTGCGACACCGACGGCGACGGTACGCTCAGCCTCCACGAGGAACAGGTGTGCGACGGGTAGTGCTACTGCAACTTGTCCGGCGCCCCGCAACACTTCTTCCACTTCTTGCCGCTGCCGCATGGGCACGCTTCGTTGCGACCGATCTTGGGGCCACGAACGACCCGAAGCCCATCGTCGGTTGAAGCGCCGCGCGAGGCGTAGGCATCGATGGCCTCACGGCGCACGGCGTCGCTCAGGGTCATGAGCTCGGCCATGAAGCGCTCGATGGTCGCCACGAGATCGAGAAGGACCCGACGAGACTCCTTGAGCGTCACCGCGGCCAGAGCCTCGGGCGTCTCGAGCATCTTCACGTAGGACTGGAGGTATGCGCTCGCCTCCGCGATCCCTTCGAGGAGAACTCGACCCGCGGGTCCGAACTCGAGCGGGTCGTCCCCGCCCGCGTCGATGCCGCGGGGATACCACTCGAGCTGGTCGTGACGAGCCTTGCCGAACGCGAGGAGCTCGCCCTTGGTGGGCGATGCGGGAAGGGTGAGCGGCGGGAGCCGAACGCGACCCGCCTGACGCTCGGAAAGAAGCGTGTTCCAGTACCCCATGATCGCGTTCAGGGGCACGATGGAATCTTCGCCGAGTTCAACTTCGTCCCCGAGGATGCGGTCGAAAAGCCGCTGGGGACCGAGCCCGAAGCTCGTAGAGGTCTGCGCGCCCAAGTAGAGAACGTGGACCTCGGCTGCGGAGAGCTTCGCGCCAACCTTCGTGAGCGCGGCCTCGAGTTCCATGTACGTGGTGGTGCCGATCGCTGGCATGGCTACACCCCGACCCTGTCTGATTCGTTTGCAATCTCTGCGGCGAGCCGATTCGCGAACTCCGCGCTGCGGATGGTGCGGAGTCGATCGAGGTGTTCTCGCGCTGGCGCTGATGCCTGCAGTCGCTCGAGGGTGGCCACCTCCTCCCGCGATGCGCGCAACAGGGGTGAGTCGAAGACGTCCCGAGCGAATCGCTTTGACTTCGCGCTCTGTCTGCGGAGGAAGCCATCGAGCGATGCGCGGAGGTCCACGCCAGCATTGTGGTCCTCCGCCTCGTCGAACGACTTGGGAGCGGGCGATTTGTATCCAAGGACGATGGCGACCGTGCGTGGACCCACGAGGCTCGCGCGGATGAAGCTCGTCCGAGCTACGTCGAGCCGGCCGAGTTCGAAGGACGCAAGCGCGACCATGAGCGCGTCACCTGCGTCCGCCGGTGCCTCGCTCAAGGTCTCAATCACGGCCCCCCATTCGCAGCGGTTCATGTGAACGAGGTTGCGGACGGCCGACGCCATCGGCGTGTCTCCGCACTCGGTCTCGAGCCGCTTCGCGCTCGCGATCGCCTCGTCGTATCGGCCCTCGCGGATGAGCGCGAGCGCGAGGTTCCGGAGCCCGCGCATGTACGGACGGGTCTCGAGCAGGCTCCAGTAGCTCTTCTTCGCAATCTTCTTCGGGAAGAGCGTCCGGCCGATACGGATGGTCTTCTCGAAGTGCTCGACCGCCACGGGCAGGTCCCCCCGCCGGAGCGCGATGAGGCCGAGGTAGTTCCAGCCGTCCGCGTACGTTGGGAACGCGTCGACCAGGAGCGCGAAGACCTTCTGCGCGCGATCGAACTCGCCCTTCTCGTAGAGGTTCGTGGCCATCTCCTCGGTCTCGTGGGGAACGTCTTGTGCCTGGAGCGCGAGGCGCCAACCAAACGGGTCGCGGGTCCACTCGTTTTCCTTCGTGCGGTCGAGGAGCTCGAGCCGCCAGCGGATGAGGTCCGCAAGCCAGGCGAGTTCCTCGCGATGCGCGACGAGGAGCGCCCGGGCGCTCTCGAGGTCTTGCGGGTCCGCGAGCGCAAGCTGGCGCGCGAAGCCGAGCAGGTTCTCGCGAAAGTCGCCGAAGGCCCGCTCGTCGCGTGACCGGGCGAGGTCGGGCAACCGATCCATCATGTCGGTGAGGCCACGTTCGAGCTCGTTCCAGTCGAAGCGGATCGTCGGGTACCGGTGCTCGAGAAGAGCACGGAGGCGTCGGCCGTCCTCCCCCTTGCCGGTCCGGCCGAGCGCAGCCAGCGCTTCCGTCTTCGAGTGCAGCGTGAGGAGGACCCGCTGCTCGACCTTGCCGGTGGTCGGATGACGGGCTCCGTGGACGATCGCGAGGTGATTTCCTCGCTCGCGGATGTAGGGCATGGGTGCGATCATGCACAACATGCAGTGTTGTGCAAGATGTGTGTGGAGCACAACTTTTGCTATCCGGACCCCAGGGCGGGAGCACGTCGCGCTACCGAGGGAAGCTGTTCGCTGAGGCACCCGCCGTGGCCGATCCGGAGCAGTTCGACGACGTTGGCGGCAAGCACCGCGTCGGCGGAGCGGCGCTCCTCTGCTCGTCGCGGGGCGTGTCAGTCCTCCCCCACCATGATCGTCATCCCGCCATGACCACCGCTCGCTCCTACACCATCGCCGGCACGATCTTCCCGACGCAGACGCTCCTGCGAGCGCACATCCAACGCATCCTGCACGGCCACGAGCCGGGCATCGACCTCCCGATCGGTCCACTCCGTTTCCTGCGTGACCTGCTCGAACTCCATCCCGATGCGGACCGCAAGATTGGGATCGGGGTTCGCTCGATGACGGTCGAGATCGGCAAGCGTGGGACACGTGAGTTCTGGCTCGAGCGTCCGGATCGTACGCGCACCGAGTGGTCGTACGAGAAGTGCCTGCGCAAACCGCCTCCCGATCTGGAGTTCAAGGCCGCGTGCCGGACGGCGATCGTCGCGCAGAAGCTCGCCTTCCGTGACCGCGCGTTCGGTGGCAGCAAGACGATCCCGTGCGCGCTCACGGGTGTGCTGGTCGGCGCCGACGATTGCCACGTGGATCACGAGCCACCGGCGACGTTCGCGAAGATCCTTGAGGCGTTCGTGGAGGAGAACAAGGTCGACGTCGCCACGGTTGTCGTGGTCGGGCGCGGAGATGGTGAGGTAGAGCGGTGGCTCGCTGACCCCGAGCTCGCGTCACGGTGGTGCGCGTTCCATGCCGAGCGCTGGCGACCACGAGTCACGACCGCGAAGGCGAACCTCACGCAGCGACGGGCGTTGAAGGGGCTCGGCGCGTGATACCGTGAGGACCATGCCGAATCTTGGCCTTGGCGAACTCGCCTGCGTTGCGCTTCCGGTCGTCGGGACGATTCTCGCGGTTGGGTTCTTCGCCGGCGTAGTCGTCGGGCGTTCGTGGGGCGACCGCTCCCGGAGGTAGACAGCCTCCAATGGCGGACGGGCGGACCCGTTGACGAGTCCGTCGGCATGGTTACCTGTCCCGTTTTCCGGTGTCCGGAGGGAGATGTCATGGCGTTTGACTTGTCGCGTGTCGGGAAGGGTCCTGGGTTGCTCATCGTGGAGGGCGACGCGGAGAGGCTGCGACGGGAGGGTCACACCCGGCTCACCGACCGCGTCGCAGAGTTGCTCCGACCTCAGGTCGAGCAGGGTCACCTCCGTCTGATGCGGAAGTCGCTCACGAGCGCGCAGGACGTCGAGCTCGCAAAGATGTTCGCGGGGTTCAGCACCTACGACGCCGCGATGATCCTGTCGCACGGCAGTCCCCTCGGCGTGCAGGCGGCTCCTGGGGTGTGGATGGCGTGGGGTGAGGTCGCAGCCGCGATCGCCCCTACGAAGCCACGGTATCTCCTCGCGGTGGCGTGCTTCGGTGGGTTCTCAAGCGCGACCGATGCGCTCTTCGACGGCATCCCGACGCTCGAGCGGATCGTCGGCTCGCCTGCGCCTCTCACCACCCGGCAAGCCCAGATCGCGATCCTCGAGCTCTGGCTGGCAGCATATGGAAGCCCGCTGCCGCCCGACTGGAGCCTCGTGACGAGCGCGCTGAACGCGGCGACGACCAAGGGTCTGCTCTACACGCGCACCCGCACCGGCCGCGAGACCTCGAGCGCAAGCGATCGCGCCATCGAGGATCTGATCGGGCTCGGGCTCTGGGCGATCTTGCAGAGCGGGTTCGACGATGGTGAGGACATGCGTTCGTAGAACGGAGGAACCGTGACCATCAGAGACCAGAGCGGCGCGCACGTCCGGATGATCTGTCGCGACGGGTGTCGCCGCGGGCAGACCGTTCGCGGTGTGCTGCAGCGGAGCCCCCGTCGGGTCGTGCAACCGACCGAGGGTGAGGAGTCCCACCGGTACGCGGGCCACGTCGCCGTGTGCCCGCATTGCGGATACGAAGCCACGGACTGTTACAACGGGAGCGCCGCGACATAGCGCCGCGACCGAGCGCGCGAGGGTCAGTGCGCGACTCTCGAAGCGCTACGCTCGCGGAGAGCACGCCGATCGCCTATCCTCCACCGGTCATGAGACGCACCAAGCCGGCTGGACGTCGTGGTGCGATGAAGTCGTGCGTGCTTCCTTTGATCCGCCAGTTGGAGGGTACGGAACGCAAGACAGTCCGACTTGGCGAGCATCCAAGGCGCGAAGTCCATCGTCTGGACCTCATGGACGACGACGCTCTCGATCGATTCCGCGCGCTCCATCCCGTCGTGAGCGAGGCGGCCCTGGACACGGCGCTTGTGCTCGAGGAGCGCGTCGAACACAGCCTCGCGGTTCGGGGCTTGGCCGTCTCGAGGCTACGAGTTCTCCCAGCGCGGCCGCTCCTCGCCGTCTTCGTCTGCATGGCGTGCGGGCAACACGCCATTGCAACTTGCGCGCGCGACTGGGCAGTCGACGACGTCATGGAGGAGCGATCGATGCTCGAGCGCGATGCGCTTGGAACGCATGCCAGGCGGCGAGCTTGACGTGCCACCGTCGCCCCTCCCGAAGTGCTTCACAGCAATGCTGAGGACCCGAATGGACGATGAACAAGAGAGTCCGGGAATCGCCAAGCGCCTTGCTCGATCGCTCGGCGACGTGGTTCTAGACAACACGCCCGGCGCGAGGAGCACGCTGGCCGTAGCGAGCGCAGTCCTCGGCACCACTGGGACGGATCGCCTCGCAGATGGTCAGGCGGCCGCCGACCGCGAAGATATCGCGAAGGTTGCAGGGCTTGAGCGCAGCATCGCCACACTCGACCGGCATCGTCGTGCGGTTGAAGATCGCGTCACGGCGCTCGCAATCGACGTGCGCCGCAACTTGCCCACGCCGGGCTTGGAGTTCCTGGCCGAGCTCGCGCGACTCGGCGATGAGAAGGGTGTTTCGTGGGATGACCTCGGCGGCTCGGACGGTTTCAGTGCGGCAACGCGGGCCTGCGTGCGCGCAGCGCTCGAGGATCCTGACCCGGCCGCGTTTCGTCCGCTCGCGCGCCTCGCCTTTCGGTTCAAGGATGCCCCACGATCCCGACTCTTCCGCGGTGCGGTCCGACTGTTCGTCGAGATCGATGGTGGTGAGATCGATCGGCTTCGAGACCTCATGCTCGCGGCAGAGCGCGCATGGGAGGCCTGGGACGACCAAGCACCGAGCGAGCTGACGCTCTGCTCTGGCTTCATCGACGAAAGGCTCGCTGCCCTCGGCCTTCAGGGCGTGTACTGGGAGTCACCCGCCCGAGAGAACCCGCTGCCACCCGATCCGCGCAGCGCACTCATCGGGGCGTTGCTCGCGCACGTGGCGTCGCCTCCAGACCCACGACGCGCGCCACACCCGCTCAACCTCGATGGCACGAGCGTCGCGCTGCCGGACACACGGGTGTTGGAGCTTGGGCGCGACGCAGCGGAACTGCTGCTTGAGGTGACGCGGGAGGAGAACCCGTAGGTCCACGCGGCGATCAGCCCGCGGGCCCGCCCCGCTTATGCAAGCGCCTCGCCGCGACGAGCGCTTGCGCCACCGCCTCGGGCCGCGACACGCCCAACTCGCGCGCGTACTGATCGAGGTCCGCCGACACGGATTCGGTCAGCTGCACCACGAAGCGGGCGGGCTTCTCGAGGAGCTTCGCCCCGCGCACCCCGCGCGCGATCCGATGCGTGATCGTGCTCCGCGTGACTCCCACGATCTTTGCGATCTCGCTCGCTGTCAGACTGCGGCCGTTCCCGACGTCGTACAAGGGCTTGGCTCGCTTTCCCCACCCTTGGTTGGGCGCGCGAGCCGCCAGGAGGGCTTCGCCGCGGACTCCAGCACGCAGACGCAACCGGACCGCCCACCCTGAGATCCCAGCACGCCGAGCGATCTCGGCGATCGTGAGACGCTCGCCCCGAATCACATGGGTTCTCCCGACGCCGCTCACCCGCGAACCACGTGGGCGAGCACGCCGCAACGCTCGCACCGCCAGGTGGTCATGCGTATGCGCCAGACGTGGAGATGGGTTCCGATTCGGTAAGGCATGGGACGACGTTGCCAGAGAGACGCATGCCACGCGAGGGGGATCTCTGGTCGCGGTCGTCGATCGTAGACAGAACCGCTCCGTCGGGAGCGGCATGGCGGGCGTCCGAGTGGAGATCATGGGATCAGGAAGGTGCCTCGACCGAGCCGGACCATGACGAGTTCAGGCGATTTCTGTCGAGGCGGAGACCGCGGCTGAGTCCGAACGACTAACGCACTCGTGGACCTCACAAGTCGGGCATGTACTGCGCCAGTAGAACACGCGTCAATTGTTCGCCACGAGTGGCCAGGAGACGGATGCTGTCGTCCGACATTGGGTCGAAGTTTGTTGGGTAGTCTACGACCTCCCTTCGTGAGACGAGCTCCGGCGGCTTCCACGGAAGGCGATCGTCGTCCTGCCCTAGGTACGGCATGAGGAATCCCTTGACTCGACCTTCGGAAGCGTGCCGATGGAGCCTGCCCCGCGTGTCGTTCTGGACGCGGCGGAAGATGGTCTCGAACGCCGCCGTCATTCGCGTGAACCACCAGTATGGGATGGAGGTGCCGTCGACAACTCCCGCGCCGGCGTCGCAGGCAATGATGTAGTCGGGTTTTGCTACGTGGACGCTCACGTTCTCATCGCGGCCTGGTTCCATCGGGGCCGTCCCCAGGTTGTCGTACACACCACCGTCCGTGAGGAGCACACGGTGCCGCTGGGTCACGCCATCCTTCGACAGTTCCATCTCACAGTCGAGTGCAGGCAGGAACACCGGATACGCCGCCGAAGCCGCAACGCCGAGACTCAACGGAACCTTCGTGGCGGGCAGCGTCCCGTGCCGACGCGATCCGACGTCGCTGCTGCCGAAACGAAACGCCGTACCCGTTCGAAGCTCAGTCGCGTTGATGAGAACGTCGATCTTCCCATGTCGACTCGCACGCTTCACCTCGCTCACGCATGCCCCGTGGAAGAGATGCGCATCGAGACTGCGCTGGAACGAGGTCGTCCGGCTGTGCCAGCGACGCAGAGGCGGCTGGAGATTGCGCGCCCACTTGGAGAACCCGCCGGCCAGCGTACGAACCACGTCGGCCCCGACCGCGAGCACCGACGCCGACGCCGTGGTGAGCAGGGACCGCAGGATGTGGGTCGGCGCAAGCGCTCGCGAGATGAGAGAGCCGCGTAGGCCGCGCCGTAGCACCGCCATGACACGGGCGTCGAACGCCTCGAAGGTGTCATCGCTGTACGCGTACATCGCCCCGATGACCGAGCCACCGGAGACCGTCGATAGCACGCGGACCTGGTCCAGGACGCCGCGGTCGTGCAGCGCTCGTAGGCATCCGAGGTGGAAGGCCATCGCACGCGCCCCGCCGCCAGAAAGCGCGAGCCCGATCTGCTTGGGTTCCCGGACCGAATTGCCTTCAGCAAGGTTTGTGTGCGGGGAGCGCTCATCTGTAGTCATAGATTGCTTTCGGTCCTGGCTCGAGAGAACAAGTATGCGCCGTGACGGACCGGGCGGCCTGCCCGAGTGCTCAGGATTACGAGGAGCGCCTTCTGGGCACGGCCCCCGGCGATACTCGTGAGCCGCCTCATTCCGTCTCGATCCGTCTCGCTCGGTACCGGCTCAGCGTCTGGGTGGGTGTGCCACATGCCGATGTAGTCGACGGACTGACGGCTGCGATCACGTTTCTCTTGCTGCGCCGCTAGTACTCCTGCGACTCCGCACTCGAACCGATCGGGGCCTGCGCGACTGTCTCGAGGAGGTCCGAGCACTTCGTCAACCCACACGACTCGGCACGCGTCGTTGCGCTCGCCAAAGAGCACCCCGCCCGTCTCAACATTCGATCCACGCACGCGGGCCGAACGAGATGACCAAGCCCCAAGTTCGCGCCACGCACCAGCGGCGATACGGACGGAGTAACCTGAATCCTCGTCCTCGGAGACGACATCGGGCGACCACGTGAGCGCTGTCTCTCTCGCACGACCTAGTGTCGCCTGGACGTGGGGCTGTGTGACGAAGTGAGCGACCGCGGTCGCCTCAGGCAGCGGACGCGCCAGGTCGACGGCGGCGATGTTCAAGCTCGTCGCTGCGAGGACCACCAGATCGGCCGCCGAGCCCCTGAACGTGCTGGCCGAGCAACCGGGCTCGGGCTGGAAGACGGGCGGTCTCGAGTTAGGCCAGAACGCGTCGGCGAACTCGCGAAGCGATGCCCGGTTGCATGCTTCGAGTTTCGCTCGCCGCGTGACATCTGCGGGTCCACCCGTGTGTGCTGCATGCGCGATGGTGAGCAATGCTCGCTCAGCACGACCGTCGACGACGACGTTCACGATCGGAATGCGCCGTGTCGCGGTCTTGCGGCGTAGCTCGAGTTTCTCGAGAACGGCAAGACTTGCGCTCGCGTCAATGACTACGTCGGCGCCGTCACTCCAATCGTCGTTGTCGAGAGGATCGGTCAAAATGTCCGCGCCGCTCCACGTCACTTCGATCTGAGGGTCGATGCGCTTGACGCGCGCCGCCATGCAGGCGGCTTTTCCGTACCCGATCTCGCGGTCCTCGAAGGGCTGACGAACGAGCACTCCCGGAGCGACGAGGGCGCGATCGCGTAGAACGAGCCTCCGCACGCCCGCGCGCGCCAGAAGCTCGGCGATGTGGCCGCCGAGGGCACCACAGCCCCAAAGCGCGACAGCTCTGCCGGCGAAGTACTCCATGGCTGCACCCTCGTCGCGGCGTCGTGTGACCTCGGCACGCGCCTCGCGCACGGTCACCCACTCTACTTTCGACTCCGCTGCCCAAGCAACGATGGTCGCAAGTTGTTCAGTCTCTGCTTTGTCGGACGCCATCAACTCGTGAAGCGTGGTCGCCGTCGCCGAATCGACTCTCCACGCCGCAAGATGCTGCCTCCGGTGCGCGGCGCCGCTCACGCCTCGCATCGGTGTGCCGACGAGCACGTACAGAGGTGTGCCAGCGGGGTTGCGTGAAGCCGCAGCAAGAAGAGGACCGAAGCGTGAAGCCACGCCCCGGTCCGCGAGCAGTTCGAATAGCTCGGAAAGCTTCGCTGGGTACTCGAACGGCATGGCGCGATCGAGCAGAATCGCGACTCCCGCATGGAGGCCCTCCGCGAGCGGTTCGAAGAGAGCCCCCCAGCCAACGACATCCGCTCGCGCGTCGTGAACCATTCTCAGGTGCGCGAGTCCGATCCATGGCACCCCGTCCGGGTTCGGCGTGTCGGCGCGTGGCACGATGGTGGCACTCGAGCGCTCGTACGCGACGGGCGGATGAAGAGGAGCACCTTCAGGCTCAAATTCGCCTTTGGCACCGTGCTCGAGCCAGAGGACGAGCCGAGTGAGAAATCCGAACATTCCGTCACGCGGTGACCATTCGGTTTCGACCGACTGATACAAGCAAACGTGGTGACGCCATTGGACGTGAGCGAAACCGGCGAAGCGCTTGTGCGACGCGTCGACGGTGGGTGGCTCGTACGGAAACGCGTCCGAGATCGAGATGATGAACCGCTCTCGGTCACGAAGAGGGAGCCCGCCGGGACGCTGCTCAAGATCTCCGCACCAGACCGTGAGCTCGACCCGGAGCGACCGTTCGTTGACCAAGCGCGTGGCCACGACGCGAAACCGACCACTCGAGGTGTGCTCCAGCTCGCGAAGTTGCTCCAAGGCCTGTTCGTGCGAAGGCAGCATGCGGTTGTCAGCGCTGGCGTCCGAAGCCGACACGATCGCGCGACGGCTCGGGAGCACCGCGCGCCGCTGCAATGTCTGCGAGGAGCTGCGACACCCCAGCCTTCTGAGTCTGCGCCTTTGTATCCTCCGAGAGCGACAAGCCCGAAGCGCTCATGCTGAACACCATCATCGTCGGGGCGTCGCGGTTCGGGTGCGCCATCGTGCAGAGGACGCCTTTGGGCGCGATGAGTTCGTACTGCTCCTTGGCGATGAGGTGCGGCGGATTGTCGCCTGCCTCGTCCCTCTCGCGGAAGCAGTGCGAGCTCACAACGACCCTACCATCGGGCTCGGCCGCTTTCTCGATGGCATCAAGCAGCTCTTGCTGAATGGCTTCGTCATCCTCACCTTCGGCCCAATACATCACGGACTTCGAGCAGTGGTGAGGCGCGAGAAAGAGGTTCCACTTGAGATCGTCCGCCGTGCTGCGTTCGAAGATCGCCTTCACCGTCGGGTAGCAGAGATCGCCGAACAGAAGCGCCCGCCCGGCCGTGTCCCCGTCGTACAGCGACACCTGCATGCCCACCGACGAGTCGTTGCGCTCGCTCGCGACGTCGTCCTTGAAGGGAGCGTGGATGAACGCTCGAAACGCTGCGGAGCGGTCACCGCCGTCGACCTCGGTGACGGCGTTTCCCGGGATGGTGAGGCGAGCCTTCGGGAAGCCCTTGTAGTCGTCCTCCTCGAGAACCTCGTCGTAGCCGAGGATGCGTACGCGATCGCCGCTCTTGACCGACCCGGCCCCCGCGATGGTTGCCTTCGCGCGTCGCTTGGCCTCGATCTGGAACGCCTGGGCATCCTCGTTCAACTCCCCCTTGAACTCGGTGAACACCCGAGGGGTGAACCAGAGCTCGCCGATCGAGACCTTCTTCTGCAGCTCGGCGAACCCGCGGCAGTGGTCCCAGTCAGGGTGGGTCAGCACGAAAAGTGAGAGGTACGGCTTGCCGTTCTGCTTGGGCAGCAGCCGCACCAACTCGTCGACGACGGGCAGGCACGGGCTCTCGTCGTCGTCAGCCTTCTCGAGGTGGTTGAGGTCCACCTGGATGACCGTGCTCGAGTCGACCACGATCGTGGCGCTATCGCCCGTGCCGACCGGCCAGAACACAAACCCCTTGCTCGGTAGTTTCGTCATATTCCGTCCTTGATATCACAATGGATACTGTCTGACACGGATGGTCAAGCGGCCGTACGGGGCATCTGTGACGCCCGCGACCAAGACGGCGTCTCCCCGCAGTTACTGACACCGCGCCATGCACCGGGGGCCGGTTTTCTTGGTCGCCGCCGAAATTGCTCGCCTTTTCCTGCACCATTCGACCCGAAGCCGGCAAAGCGAGGATCGCGGCAGGGCAGCCTTTCAAGAGTTGCGCTCACGTATTGGACAAGGACCGTCGACCGCCGCCCGTGCGATGGCCGCCATGTCTGCCCGTCCCGTTTGACCGACCCGATGCGTGTCGAGGTGCGACACCTTCGGCGGATCGTTCTTGCGTGGCCAACGGTTCGAGTCGACCATGGGCAGGACGGTTCACAGATCCCTCGGTTCACGCGGGAGCCAGGCATGACGCGCTCACTCGATAGCGATTTCGTTGCCCGATACGGGCGTCCACCGGCCAAAACCACCATCGACAAGGCCATCTCGCTTCACGAGAATGTTCGCGCACTGCTCGGCGACGTCGAGTACGCGTCCGTGCTCCAGGGGTCGTACAAGAACGACACCGCGCTCGCGACCATGAACGACGTCGACGTGCTGACGGTGAGCCGAACGGCCACGCACGACTGGTGGCGGGGGCCGAACTGGTCGGAGATCTTCTCAGGCATCGAGCGGAAGCTCGAATCTGACCGGCGGTATGCGGGCAAGTGGACCCGGAAAGACAAGTGCATTCGGCTCGCAACAGAGGTCAGCATCGACGTAGTCCCCGCGGTCCATCATGGCGACCCGACAGCTGATCCGATCTCCGTGTACTCGTTCTCGAGCGGAGCCATGCGGAAGAACTGGCCGCGCGGGCACCACGACGCCGCGGCCAAGAAGAGCGCGGCCACCAATGGTGCGTTCAAACAGACCGTGCGCCTCTACAAGCGGTGGGCGCGGTGTCGATTTGGTGCCGCAAAGACCGCGCCGTCCTACTACCTCGAGTGCCTGATCTACTCTCTGCCAAACGACATGTTCAGCGGCGATCTGCCGTTGGATTTCTATACATTGGGTCGAGAGATCGAGAAGCGTCACTCTTCTGCGTGGGGAGTCGGATCGCTCGCCCGCCTTGCAGGCGAGGGCGACCTGCTAGGTGGAGGAGAGTGGGATCCGTCTGTCTTCCGGACGTTCTTGGCGGCGCTCCAGTCGTCGCTCGTCGACGTGCGGCGGGCGCTCGACGAGAAGGATGGCACCCAGGCGAAGGCGGCGTGGCGCCGAGCGTTCTCCGGGCACGAACCGTAGGTTCCGATGCAAGCGGTGACGAAGCACGCTCACACCCCGCTCCACCCGCCGCACGTTCGTGTGCTCTCGTTGGATGGCGGCGGCGCGAAGGGGTTCTATTCGCTCGGAGTGCTGGATGAGCTCGAGGCTCTGCTCGGCGGCGGCCCGCTCGCATCGCAGTTCGACTTGATCTTCGGTACGAGTACGGGGGCGATTATCGCCGCGCTTCTCGGACTGGGGCACCGCGTAGACGACATCCACACACTCTACAAGACGCACGTGCCGACGGTCATGGGAATGAAGACACGGCGGTCGCGGACGCGCGCACTCAACGACCTTGCGGAGACCGTATTCGCGGAGCGTGACTTTGGCGACATCAAAACAGGCGTTGGCATTGTCGCCGCGAAGTGGGATCTTCACACGCCGATGATCTTCAAGTCTGACCCTGCGCAGGCTCATGGCATGAAACCGCGATTCGTGCCGGGCTTCGGCGTCAAGCTGCGCGATGCCGTACGTGCGTCCTGCTCCGCCTATCCATTCTTCGAACGGAGTACGGTGACAACGTCGCGTGAGGACGTGGTGGAGCTCATTGACGGCGGATACTGCGCGAACAATCCGACGCTGTACGCGATTGCCGACGCTACGGAGGCTCTTGGCGCTCAACGTGCGTCGGTGCGTGTCATGAGTGTCGGCGTCGGAGTCTATCCAGAGCCCGATCGTGGCGTCGCGGCACGCGTGGCTCGACAGTTCTGGCCGATACAACTGCTTCAGAAGACGCTCGAGATCAATACACAGTCGATGGACCAACTGCGGCGTGTTCTCTTCGCGGACGTTCCCACGGTGCGGGTGGATGACACCTTCACGCAGCCCGAACTCGCGACAGATCTTCTTGAGAGCGATCTTGGGAAGCTCAACCTTCTTCGACGCTGCGGGCGGGAGTCGTTCGCGCGCCGCGAACGAGACATTCGAGCACTCTTCGCCTGAGCACCGCGCACGTCAGGGTAGGACCAGACGCCGCTGGTCGAGTGCGCGGATCGCCTGTACAGCATTGTTGTTCATTCTGCGCCCGTAGGTGGTCGCGGCGTCATCCTGCGCGTCGAGTGCGACCCGGGATACGCCGCCGTCCGTGCGCAACCGTTCACCGAATAGGCGTGCCGCGGCATCCCACAGTCGCATCGCGTCCCGGACGTAGTCGACCGAGGAACGGGTCAACTCGTCGAAGGTGTGCTCGGGCGCGAGCTTGCTCCAAAGTGCCTCGAACTCGGCATGGCCAGAGGTTTCGGTGTACTCGCGGGGTGGCACCTCGCCCATCTGGCGATACCAGTGCCGTCGCGTGTTGAGGTCGCTGCCGAACTTCGCGATCCGCTCAAGCTCGTTTCGCAGGTGGCGGAGTTCTCCTTCCCGGCGCGGCAGCCACGCGGGGATGCCCTCGCTCCAACTCCAGAACTTCTCGACCACTCCGCGTTCGGACGTGAGCTGCGCGACGATATCCTCCCAGAATAGTACGTCAATCGTGAAGGGCTCTGGATGAGAGTGGAAGTAAACGCGGACGTCTTCTTGGAGACGTGCGTCCCTGGGGACCGTTGTGAGGACGACGAACGACGCGAGCGGAGGCTTGAATGCGCGTGCCGCATGCGAGAGCTCCTTTACAAGTGCAAGGTCCAAGGACACCACGTTCTTACACTGCGCGCCGAGGTAGCCGGAGTTGGTCCGCACGACGATGTCCACGCCATCCTGTCGCTGGCCCGATCGACCATTCCGTTGCGCGGTCGCGCTGAAACGGATCCGGAGCGCGTCGACGCACATGTCTTCGAATTCGCTGGGACTACTGGGGGCAGGCAGCTTGGCGGTGTGAGGCTGGGGCATGGGATCCATCCAGTTCAGAACGGCGAGAGGATCGCACGTCAGTGGCCGAGGTGACAGTGCTTGAACGCGAGCGCCCGCGCGCCGCTCGTCGAGAAGCGTTCGCGGGCTCGGTCCATCGGCTCGAGTCACGCTCTGACGCGGAGCTCGACCAGTTCCGCGAGCTGCACCGACCGCGAGCCTTCGCAACGCGATCGGCGGTGAGCTCGCCTCGGCGATGGCCTTGGGCAGCCGACCGCGGGGCTCGCTTGGGTGTGCGGTCGACTCGCGATGAGCGCCGTGCTCCCGGCGTACGGCACGAGCCTCGTCCTCGCGGTTCAGGAGGTCTTGAGGTCGGGGTCGTAGGCCCTGGCGATGCACAAGCTCCTCGCCGCCGCATTGGCCGTTCTCCAGCCACCGCGCGTGGCGCCACCTCGCGCCTTCCGAGAGCCGATGCCGGAGGAGCGGACCCGTCCCGCCGCGGTAGCGGGGCCGACGAGCCTGAGCCGACGCCGTGGACCCCCCGGGGTCGACGGTCGTGCTGAGCAAGCGGCTCCACCCTTGACCCAGCCGCCGGCGCCTTCGACCTAAGCGGCCGCGCTCAGACCTGGGGGATTGACATCGAGCATAGGGCTCGGTTGCAATCGTCGACGTCGCGCTACGCGACCGGGAGGACTCATGGCACGGCAATCGTCCGGAGCACGAGGCGAGACCCCGCTCTCGCGCTGTGACAACGCCGTCGCGATCGACATCGTGGATGTGGACGGACAGGGACAGGGCGGTCTCGTCTGCGGCGGCGACCACTTCGGGCCCGACGGGTCGAGCGCGAGCCTCCGCGTCGGCGCCCTGTCCGGCAGCAGGCGACGGATCACGCTCTTCGGGCGTTCCACTTCGAGGATCTCGAGGCGTACGGGACCGGCACCCGTTCTCGCGCTGTAGGCATAGCCGCACGAAAGGAGACGCCGTGGATTGGAAGAACTGGGCGAGGAACATCGCGGGCAACGTCGCGGACAAGCCGCCGCTTGCTTCGCGTGGCGACGTAGAGGCGGCTCTAGGAGCAGCCGTCGCGGCAGGTTCACGCGTGCAGATTGCCGCTGGCGCGTACTCGACGTCGCAGCTCCTGAAGCCGCACAACAGCCCGGTGCTCCTCGATGTCCGGGGCGTCATGCTCCCAGACGGCCGCGCGGTCCAGTACCCCGCGAGACACGATCCGGGAGTGGCGGTGGCCCCCGCCGATCACGTGTGGGTGGCCGCCGGTGCGTCGATTCAGCAGGTGTTGGATCGCCTGGCGAATGCTAACCCGCGGCGCACGCTCGCGATGGTCGGCGCCTTCTCGGGACAGACCTTCGTCGGCGCGATGTCCACGGCAACGCATGGTTCCGGCTTCGGCTACGGCACGCTCGCCGACCTGGTCGTCGCGATCGAGCTTGTTACGGTGGTCGACGACGGCAACGGCGGCTCGACGGTGAAGCGGCTACTGATCGCGTCAGACGACGGAGTCGTCGTAGACGTCCCGGGTAACCGAGACTTGTTCGACGCGGCGGTCGTCTCGCTCGGATCCATCGGCGTCATCACCGCGGTCCTCGTGCGCGTGTCCCCGATGCGGCGGCTCGCCAAGAAGGTCGAATACCACCCCTGGCCCGAGGTGCGCGCGCTCCTCCGAGGGCCTGCTGCCGCGAACGGCATCCCAGCGGCGTTCGCCACTATGCCCACTGGCGAGCCGGTCGACTCGGCTGGCATCCTCGTTTGTCCGTACCAGGTCGATGGGTTCGACGCGCCAGCCGTCATGAGCCGTTCGTACGTGGCCGACCAGGCACCGCCGGGTGCCGAGGCGCCGAGCGCGCCACCGTGTTCGTTGCTCGCGCAGTTCGGCAACTGGTGGACTTCGACCATTCCGCCCGACGAGCTGAAGCGGGCCTTGTGGCGGCAGCTCGTTTCGCTCCGAGACCCTCCGCTCCAACACGGTGACGCGCCGCAGATGCTGACGAGCCCCGCGGCGTTCGGCGGGATCATTGGCTACGGCATCGAGTACTCGTTCCGCGTCGACGCGAGCGGCGACTACATCCGCGCCATCGACGCGATGCTTGACGAAATGAACCGCCTCGGCAGCACGCCACCGAAGCAAATCGTCGTGGGCTTCACGTCGATCCGCTTCCAAGGCGCCTCGCGCGGCCTGCTCGCGCATCGTGATGGGCCAACCTGCACGGTCGAAGTGCTCTCGTCGACGAACGGCCAAGGCCGGACGGTCCTGTCCGCGATCGAAGATGTCGCGCTCGACCACGGCGGGCGGCCACACTGGGGGCAGGTCTTTGGCATGGGAAACGACGTAACGACCACCGACCCGGCTCGCCTCGCGAGGATCGCCGACGACGCGAAGACGGAGTTGCGCCTCTTCTACGGCCGCGTGCGCGCGGCGGGGATACGAACCCAGATGTTCGAGAACGCCGCCCATCAGGTGCTCCTGCATGTGTAGGTCTGCAGGGCTCTCGACGGGAGCCGCGATGCTCCTCGTCGTCGCGGCCGAAGCGCTCGACCCGACGCCGGCGTCTGCGGAAGCGATGCAACGGTTCGATGTCTCGCTCGTCGGCGGCACGCTCGTGAGCGACACCGGCGCCCTCGCTGGCGGTGGAGGAATCGCGTTTGCGGGTGGTGTTCGCTTCGACGGAACGTGGGCGCTCTATCTTCGTCCCGTCTTCCTCGGAAGCGCAGGGACGCGGGACACCCAGTTCAGGGTCTTCATCCCGGCGTTGCTCGAATTCCGAATCGCCTGGGGCTTTCACGTCGGCTTCGGCGCTGGTCTGGATGTTGTGCCGTCATTCGAAGCGCCGGGCATCGATGCGCGGTTCGGAGGGCACCTACGGATCGGCAGCTGCGTGTTCGCCACGCCAGACGGCTGCTACGAGAACGAGATCCCGGGTCCTCAATCCGTGCAGGGTGGGGTCGTGAGCGTTGACCTAGACGTCCACGCCACCGCATTCGATGGGCATGTCGAGGTTACGCTCCTGGTTGGGCCGACGATATCTCTGTGGCGCTAGATGCGCGTTTCGCGGCATCGTGATCACCCGAATCGGCATCGTGATCAGGATGCCGCGAAACGCGCAGGGAGCGGAAGACGATGCAGCGATTACTCGGGCTCGACGGCCTCGAGCGGATTATCGTCGTCTGAGGCCGGCATGCTTGCGCTCGGGCTCACGCCCCCGAACGTCGGGGCGGCGCCTACGAGCTTCTGTACCCACGAGTGCTTCACGCGGCTCAGCTTGAAGAGGGGCGTGAGGCCCTTCGCCGCCAAGAAGGACAGCACGTCGCCGCTCTTCGCGGTGATGCTCAGGCCGGCCTCGGCATCCGCGATGCCGGAGAGCTGCACGGGCCCCTTGGCGCCCAGCGTGACGGCTGCCGTACCGGAGTTGCAGACGACGATCGTACAGCTCGCCGCGCGAACAACCGCGTCGACGACGCTCCAGTCCTTGTCCCACATGCCGCCTTGATCGAGAATCGCGCGACCGAGCGCCGCGCGATCCTCAATCTCGGCGACGCGACAACCCACCGCGCGGAAGAGAAACGAGCCCTCCTCGGCGAACTCGATCGAGAGCTTGCCTTCGCCGACGCGTGCGCTCGCTCCTCCGAGGCCCGCCTCGAGCGTCTCGGTCACGCGCACGCCAGAGCTCGAGGTCTGGTCGAAGTCGATCGCATCCTTGCCCTGCCGCACCTTGAACGGAATTCCGAGTTCCTCAAGCGAGGCCATGACCTTCCAGCCATAGCCGTCCTTCGTCACCACGTCGCCGAGCTTCACCGGCGTGTTCGGCAGCCAGGTCGCAAGGTAGCCCCAACGAGCATGCACTTCGCCGACGTACCTCTTCGCAGCACCCATGGTTCCCTCCGTCGTCAGTAGATAGTCATCTCGAGGCCGAGGTATCGCACACCATCGCGTTCCACGCGTCCGATCTCCAACGAGGCGATCTCCGTCGACGCGGTCGCCTTCGGTACGCTGCCGGCGAACGCGTGCACGCATGCGACGACGTCCGAACCATTCGGGTCGGCGTCACGAAGCGCGATTGCCGTGACGGGGTCGCGGACGAGGCTAAAGATCGCGGCGGCAATTTCTTTGAAGACGGGCTCCTCAGGGGGCGCGAACATGACGATGAAACTCCTCACGAGATCGATCGCGAGTTCGAGGTGTTGCTTCACCCACGCGCTCGACGCGATCATCCTCGCAGCCGAGATGCGGCCCTCCGGGCGCACGTCCGTCACGATGTCGATCCATTTGCCGAAGGGTCCGGGCGTGTACACGCGCCGGATGACGGAACCGTGGGCCTCGCCGCCCTGATCTCTGAGGTGGAAGTGCGCGAAGAAGTCGCTGGCGCGTAGGTCCCGGTCCGTGACCGCAAACGGCGCCTTGCCCTCCGCGCGCCACCAGTAGGCAGGGAAGACGAAACCGGCGACCGCGACGCGAGCTAGCTCCTCCGACGTCACGGTCCATCGCTTGCCATGCGGCTGCGCCTTCACCCCGCGCTGGTTGTTCTCCTCGCAGAGGAGCGACCGCGCTGGCCACGGGTCGTGGTACTCGAACCGATCGCTCGCGGCATCGTGATTCGTCAGCCGGATGCAGTGCCCCGTCTTGCCGTCGTGGTGGAGGAACGTGACGTTGATCTCGCCGTCCTCGAACGCCAAACGGGCTAGCGCGCCGAGGAGCTGCTCGGCCGTGCGCCGCTCGAGGCGCCCGACGCCCTCGGTCTGCGCGGAGGGGAGCGGGCGCGCGAGCACGCAGAACGGCTTGTTGCCGAACAGCTGAAAGAGGCGGCTGATCTGCGGGATCGTCGCGCCCTTGCCGGCGGGGTCTGCGTATTGACCGTGGTTTTCGGGCCTGCCGGCGAAGTCGGCGTACGCCGCTTCCAAGGCCCGGTACCAGGCGGGCTGGCTGCGCTGTGCTTCCTCGAACGCTTCGGCCGCCGGAATGGCCGGCACTCCCCCGAACACGAGCGGCGCGTCCTCTGCGGTGCTCATCCGCCGATTAAGCGTGATCCGGGCGCCGGAGTCCATGCCCATGCCGGTGTCAGGACCACCGATCCAC
Source organism: uncultured Sandaracinaceae bacterium (assembly GCA_964502175.1). GTDB lineage: Bacteria > Myxococcota_A > Polyangia > Polyangiales > Sandaracinaceae > JAFLCL01. The sequence continues at coordinate 51,432 of CAZCVE010000005.1, read as the reverse complement.
CAGGAAGACCAAGAACCCGATCGGTTGGAAACCCACACGTTCGAGGATGGGCCGAGAATGGTGGCCTGCCCGCGTGACCCGCGCCACGGTGCCCGCCGTCACGCAAGCGTTGGGCGACCATCGCCCGGTAGATCCCCGTCCGCGATGCGCGGGTAGAACCGCGCCGCTGTGGAGCATCTTCTACGACCTCCGTGCTGCCCTCCGCGCAGCCGACTTCGACCCCGCCCGGGACGTGTTGTCGAATCCGACGAGCATCGGCGCGGCGGCTTCGCCGGCCATGGACGCCGTGGTCGAGCACCCCGACGTCCTCGTCGCGGACACTCTCTCAGGCATCGGCCGCCCCTCGTCGAGGAGGTCCAGCGAGCCGCCCTCGCCGAGGCGCCCATCACGCGCTTCGGTCTCCTCAACGTCATCACCGCGTCGCCCACACGGCGAACCAGGACCCCGAGGTCCGGTTCGCCATGGAGCGCGACGGGCACGCTGCTCGCGGCGCGATCTACTGGCTCGGCTTCCGATAGGCGGCCGGGCCGTCTTCTTGTTGCTCTAGCTCTTGTTCGGGTCGGATCTCGATCGTCAGCTCCCCCTCCCACGCCTCGGGCATGTTGTGCGCGTGCACGGCGACGTCGACACGGAGGACGCCGGGCGTGAGAGGAGCCGCGACTCTGACCCCATCTTCAAACGCGTAGCGCATGTTGTGGGTAAGGGACCGCATGTGCGCCCGAAACGTGTCGTCGTCGCGGTATAGCCCGTCGCTCACGCGAGGGATGCTGAGCGACGGGAATGTCAGCGCGGCAGGGACTGCGAACGTGGCTCCCCACGTCTGGCTGAAGAAGTCGAACGGCTGAGGCGGTCGCGGCGGTCCGATGGACGGCCGTCGCGGAAGGGCGGGGAACGGGAGACGCTCGGGCCGCGCCGCCTCGTCCGCGACGACGAGCTCTGCCGGAAAGCGCAGGATGCACCGCGGCTCGACGAGCGGCGCGCGCCCGTCGTTATGAAGGACGATTTTGGCGAGCACTCCTTGATCAAACAAGTCGCACACACGGGCGCGGGCGCGAGCGGCATTCGTCTGCGCCTGCCACTCGTCGAGCGCGTCATTGTAATGCCGTGCCTTCGTGGCGTCGGCCTCCGAGAGCGCCGCGATGGCCTCTTCATCGAAACGCCTGTCGTTCACTTCGACTTCGTCGAGAGCAGATGCCACCCGCGCCGGTCGCATCGTCAGTACCGTGAGTCCGTCCGCCCAGGTAACCCGCGGCATAGGGCGCGCGGGCGCGCCCTCCCATGCGCTCGGGGGCGCACCGAGATTCCGCTCCGCAAACGCCTCGGCCATCGCCTTCCAGACGCGAAGGAGCGTCGCGGGATACGTCGTCTCGTCGTCGTCGACGATCTCACCGCAGTTTCGGCAAAGCCAGATCCCGTTCGCCGCCGACTTTCGTTCGGCCGCCGACTGCGTCTTGTCGTAGCGAGGTCCGCGGCGCGCGGCGCCGCAGATGTGCGCGGCGCACCCGGCGTTCGTGCGCTTGTCGACGCGATCGCGCGAGGGCCCCTGCGTCAACTTGCGGCAGGTCGGGTTGCCGCAGAGCAGGGCCGCGCGATGCGCGAGCGCCATCTTCACCTCGAAGCTGAACTCGTCGCGCGCCGAAGTGGTGCTCCGGCTCGGACGCTTCCGTTTCTCGGGCATGGCGCTACCCGGTAACGAGGGCGGCCCGCAGGTCGCGCAGGTCGGACTCGACCTTCGAGAGGATGTCGGCGGCGCACGCGACGCAGTAGTTCTTCTTGCCGCCCATCTCGTCGACGATGACGAGGCACGCGGTGCCCTTCACGATGGAATGGCCGTTGCGGTTGCGATGGCAGGTGCGCTTGCGCTCGGCAACTTCCACCGTCGCGTCCTTGAGCAGGGATCGAATCTGGGGCATAAGATCATTTCCCCTTCAGCTTCGGGCGAAGCCGATCGCGGAGCGCGTCGGCGACATGGTCGAGCTGCTGGAATGCGCGTTCGGTCTCGTCGCGCGACCACTCGGAGCGCGTGCCCGACTCGCGGCCGATGTGGTCGTTGATGGCCTGGTTCAGGAGCGCCGTGATCACCCGCACGTTGCTCATCCGCCCGCTCTTGTCCTCGGCGCGCGCGAGCTCGCGGCCCGCGCGACCGAGGTCCAGATCCCGAAGAAGCCGCGCCCCGACCGATCCGAGCCGTTCGTCCAGTCGCGTTCGGTTCTTCTGCCGCGCGCGCTGCGGCGTCACGGGCGCGGGCGGCGCGGGCGGCTCTTCCTTGCGCCCGTGGCTGAACTTCTGACGCAGAATCTCCCGCACCTTCTCAGCGCCCACGAAATCGCGCATCGTGAGCCCGGCGACAACCTCGGCGCCAAGGATCTTCTCGATCACGCGATCGTCGTCGGGATCGAGGAACTCATCGCGGAGGAAATGGCTGATGATCTCTCCGGCGACCGCCGGAATCTCATCGAAGCGGCGTGGGCGTCCGCCCCCCTCGCCGGTGCCGCCGTCCTCCGATCCGTCACCCGAAGCGTCCGCGGCCATCTCGCGCAACCAGCGCTGCACGGTCTCCTGGTCGGCCAGGTCGAACTCGCGGAAGTCGCTCCAGTGCTCCTCGTTGTTCAGGCCGACGTGGGAGACGACGTAGCCGCGGTTGTTCGCGTGGCCAGGCTGGCCCTCCTCGACTACGCGCATGATCCGGCCGACGAACTGGATGTACGGCGAGAGGCTGCGGAAGGGCCGGAAGATCGCTCCGACGCTGAGATTCGGATGGTCGAACCCCTCACCGAGCATCTGCACCTGCACGATGCAGTCGAGCCGACCTTGTCGCAGCAGCTCAAGTACCTGGTCGCGATCGTCATCATCCATCTCGCCGTAGATCTCGCGCGCCCGCATCCCGCGCTCCTGGTAGAGCGACCGAACCTGCCGCGCGTGATCCACCGAGCAGGCGACCGCGATCAGCTGGTGCGGGTGACCCGTCTCGCTGCGCAGCTCCTGGAGTTTCTGTAGGCTCTTGTCGACGATCGCGCCGTTGCACTCCGGCGACAGCGCCACGCCCTTGCGGAACCACTGCTCCTCGCGGAGCGCGAGCACCTCCTCGAGTGTGTGCGTGCGCGTCTCGCCGCGGTACGTGAACGTCAGCTCGGCGGGGGCTGCGTTGTAGGCGACGATGTCCTTGATGTACCCCTTCATCATCGCCTGCGTGAACGGGTACGAGTAGACGATCTTCCCCTCGACGGGCTTGCCGTCCGCGCGGAACGGCGTCGCCGTGAGGCTGACGACGCGCGCATCGGGGAAGCGCTCGAAAACCCTGCGCCAGCTTGGAGCCGCGTTGTGGTGGCCCTCGTCGATCAAGATCAGGTCGAAGAAGTTCGGAGGAAACTGCGGCAGCCATCGGTCCGCGGAGCTCGCCAGCTGCTGGATGTTCGTGACCACGAAGTGGCTCTCGATGCAGTCGTGCACGTTCGCGTTCGCGCCATCGAGGACGGCCGTGTACGGCCCCTGCGAGAAGTCGGTGAGCACCTCGGCCTTGCGCCAGAAGTTCTTGCGGCTCGCAAGGTCGAGCGCTTCGGTGATGCCTGTTCGGATCGTCAGGTTCGGCGCGATCACGAGAACGCGCCCGCGACAGAGGCCGAACGGCAGGGTCGCGATCACGCCGGTCTTGCCGCATCCGACGGGAATCTGGAGCGTCGCGGGCTCGCTCGAGTTCGCGAAGTGCTCGAGCACGGCCCGGTGGCCAGCACGTTGCGGGTCGCGGAGCTTCGTGTTCTTCGCGATGTTCGCGGGCGTCGTGAGGAAGAAGCTCGGTGGGGCCTCGCTCACGGCGCGCGCATACGTCGGCCGGAAGGGTTCGAGGTCGGCAGCGCGATAGAGGCGGTAGCCGTTCGCCGGATTGCGGACCGGTTGGAGCTTGCCTTCCCGGTCCCATCGATGGAGCGTGCGGATCGAGACGCCGATCCGCGCGGCTGCCTCGTGCACCGTGAAGTACTGCGTCTGGTCGATCTCGTTCATGTCGGCCAACAGTACACAACCATAGACAACAGTGTCAAGTCGGGTTCTCGATCGCGGACAGGGCGGGGTGCTGACGCGTCACGGCACACTGTTGCCACTGGCAACAGCGCTGGCAACGCAGCCGACCTTGCAGCGTTGCCTGCGGACCGTATCCTGACCCATGATGACGCAGCCGAGCGAGCACCTCACCCCGATCGGGGAGCGTCTCCAGTCCCAGCTCACACAGCTCGGGAAGAGCGCATCGTGGCTCGCCACGAAAGTCGGCGTGGCACGCTCGACGATCACGCGCGTCTTGAACGGTGACCGGCATCCGACGCCGGAAACACTGCAGGAGATCGCTGAGGTGCTCGGTGTCGGACTGCCGCAGCTCGTGGCTGGCACCGATGCGGCCGACCGCGTCGCAGAGGCACAGAACCTCGTGTCGCGCGCGGACTATCAGAGCGCCGTGCGACAGGTGATCGCGTTCGAGCAGAAGGCAAGCGACCTCTCGATTCGATTGATCGAGGCCCGGGAAGACGCCGCTCGCGCGGCTGAACTGTGGCGTGCCGAGCGCAACAAGCGGGAGGACGCGGAGCGAAGCGCGAAGTCGTTGGAGGCAGAGCGTGATCGCGCGGTGCGCGACGCCGAGCTTCATGCCCAGAACGCACAGCGGTACCGCGACGCGCTCGAGAAGGCGGTGAGCGACGTCGCCTTGCTCCAAACGCAACTTCGTGAGCTCGGGTCCGCCGTCGAGGGGAACAAGGTGACGTCACGCGTGGCGGCGATCCTCGCCGGTGTCGCCGCCGCTGTCTCAGTCGCGAACTACCTCGGCGCGGAGGCACGTGAGGCGCCTACCGAACCGGACGCGACCAGGTCGAGGACCAAGCCGCGTGCGCCAGCAGAACCTGAACAACAACGAGGAGGGTCAAGATGAACACAAGAACCACGTGGTGCGCGGCATGTCACGCGGTCGTGGAGGTCGCCGTGAGCGAGGGGGTGTCGGCTCTCGTCGCCCCGCTCATCGGAGCGGCGACCGGTGGGGTGATCGGTCGCGCGGGCGGCGGGCGGAACGGGGGCCTTGCGGGCGCCCTGACCGGTCTGATCGTCGGCGCCATCGCGCACGCGGCAACGGCCGAGGCACAGCGATTCGTTTGCGGCCGATGCGCACGACCGCTCACCGCTCCCTCGCGACCCCGGGGCTGATCGTGACGGCGAAGGGAAAGGCCATGGCCAATTTCGATGTCCACTTAGATTACTACGCCGTGCTGCGGGTGCCGACGTCGGCCACAGCGGGAGAGATCACGAAAGCGTTCAGGCGCGCAGTCAGTCGCGCGCATCCCGATCGGAAGGGCGGTACCGATCGTGAGTCGACCGATCTACTTGTCCAGATTAACGCCGCGGGGCGCGTTCTTCGCGATCCGGCGCTCCGGTCGCGGTACGACGCCGCACGCGCGACGAATGAATCCTCTCGCGGAGGGCGCGCACGGGCTGACGATGCCAGCGCTCGCGCCCACGCGCATGCGTATCAACCGCCGGAGGGTAGTCCATCGCCACCCACCCCCGCAGCTTGGGAGCGAGCGCAGGAGAGGCTGGAGAAGGTATGGATGCCTCGGGTCGAGACGGCGAAGTCGCCCGGCTGGGCCCTGTTCACTGCGCTCCTGGGGCTGACGGACGCCTACCTCACTGCGCGGCATCCCGCACGCGGAGCCCAAGGACTGGTAGTGGCGCCTCTCGGTGATCCTCGACGGGAGGTCGCTTGATGACGCCAGGTGCTTTACGCCCAGCTCTCACCGTCGGCCTCCGCCCGAGGCGCACGCGGATCCAGTCAGCCCGATCCTCGCGAAGCGGCTTCGATTCTCCGGTCGATGCCCCGCCACGAGCCTGCCCGGGACGAACGTTCTGCCCTGCCAAGTTCCGCTCGCTCGTCAGGTGACCCGGCGCGAAGCCGTCACCGTCAGGCATGCCTTGGCATGATGGCCACTGGCTCCTACGAAGCTCGCAACGCTCGGGGCTGATCGCACAATCGACCGGCCCCGTCGTCGGGCTATGTAGACGGACCCGAGAGGCGCGCGATCGCGTCAGCGGCGACGGCAACGGCGGTCATGTCCCCAGCCTTCGCCGCCTCCGCCATCGCAGCGCTCAGCACGGCGATCATGCGAGCCCTCGGAGTCGCACCGAACTGGTCCCAAGCGGCCCTGAAATGGTCCCAGGCGTCTTGATCCGTCCCATCTTGTCGCGAGATTCCCCCGTGTTCTTGCGGGTTCGATGCTGGTCGCGACGCGTTGCCGCGGTTCAAAATCCGCTATCCGAAAGGGTTTGAGGGTTCGAGTCCCTCCTCGGCTAGTCAGATGCGAAGTCGGGGGATACGACCTCACTGTCGTGGCGACCGCGCGCAACGGCAGGCACGCCGGACGGACGGGACGCGATGACGCGCGGCTGATGGCTCGCGAGTGCGTGTTCGAGCTGACCACCAGCACGGAACTAGATCGCTGACCACTCGAGGTCGAACATGTCGGTGTCGTCCTCCGCGCGGTGCTCCACGATGCGTAGGCGATGGAGCTGCCCGGTGGCGTCGCGTACGAGGACGCCTGCGCCGGTGCAGTCGTAGCCGGGGCCGCAGAGCACGTTGGCGTCGTCGTCCCACGAGCACGCGTCCGCCGGCACGTCTTCCAAGCTCGTGAACCTCTCGGTCGTCCTCGCGAGACCGCCGAAGCGACAGAGGCCCGTGCGGCCGTGGAGGACCATGTACCGCCCGTTCGCGGTCGAGACGTCGTCGTCCCACGTAGGCTCGAGAGGGCGCACCTCTCCGTCCGAGAGACGCAGGCTCTCGCAGTCGTAGAGCTCGCAGCGCAGCGTCGCGCGACAGACACCCGCGTGAGGATCGCAGCGCCCGGGAGCATCGACAGCGGCGTCGGAGCCGAGGTGCGAGGCCGGCTCGGTGCAGCCGGCGATGGTGATTGTGGAGAGGAGGAAGACGAGGAGTGCGCGGTTCATCGCCTGAGGATGAGCGAATGGGCACCGTGCGGAAGTCCACGACGGCGCACGCGGGCCGTGCATGGATCCACAGGGCGTCGGCGCGCGGCCTAGAGGGCTGACCACTCGAGCTCCACGAAGAGTGTTTCGCCTTCGAAGTGGGTCTGAGCGACGCGAACGCGGTAGCGCTGGTCGCGCGCGTCCCGCGCGAGGAAGCCTGCGCCGCCGCGAGGGACCTGGTGGTACCAGTAGAGCGAGCTGCCCGGGTCTCGTGAGCACCACGACTCCTCCGCGGGGATGTCCTCCAGGCGGTCGAAGCTCGTCGTGTGGCCGGCCGACTCACCGAACCGGCAGACGTCCCTGCCGAAGAGCGAATAGGAGCGGCCTTGTGCCGTGCCCACGTCGCAGTCCCACCTGGCCTCACAAGGACCGACCTCTCCGTCCGAGAGACGCACACCGTCGCTGTTCTCAGCCACCCAGCGCAGCGTCGCGCGACAGACGCCGGCGTGCGGATCGCAGGGCCCTGACGCGTCGACGGCGGCGTCCGAGGCGAGGTGGGAGGACGGCGCGGTGCAGCCGACGAAGGTGATTGTGGAGAGGAGGAAGACGAGGAGTGCGCGGTTCATCGCTCGAGGATGAGCGAATGAGCGCCGTGCGGAAGTCCACGACGACGCACGCGGGCCGTGCGCGAATCCACAGGGCGTCGGCGCGTGGTGGTGGGTCGTCAGTCGCCGAGGCGATGGACGATTCACGCCGCGGGTCAGATGGCGGACCACTCGAGCTCCATGAAGAGGGCCTCGCCCTCGAAGTGGCTGCCGACGACGCGAACACGGTAGAGCTGATCGCCTGTGTCCCGCAGGAGGAAGCCCGAGCCGCCGCTAGGCGCTCCGTCGTGCGAGAAGTAGAGCGCCATGCCGCGCTCCCGCGTACAGGACGACTCTTCGGTGGGGATGTCCTCCAGGCGGTCGAAGTGCTCAGTCCCGCTGGCCGACTCACCGAAGCGGCACAGGTCGCGGCCGAGGAGTGTGTAGAAGCGCCCGTCTCCGGTGTTGACGTCCCAGTCCCAGAGAGTCGTGAGGGGGCGGACCTCTCCGTTCGAGAGGCGCACACCTTCGCCGTCGGAGTTCCAACGCAGCGTCGCGCGACAGACGCCGACGTGCGGATCGCACAGGCTCGGCGCGTCAATCGCGGCGTCGGAGCCGGGTTGTGAGGCCGGCTGCGTGCAGCCGACGAAGGTGATTGTGGAGAGGACCGAGGCGAGGAGCGCGCGTTTCATCGCCTGAGGATGGGCGAATGAGCGCCGCGCGGAAGTGCACGACGATGCACACGGGCCATGCACGAATTCACAGGGGTTCGTGAATCGTCACGCGCTCATTCATGGCTACGAGGCGCGCAGGGTGGTGATGGCGCGGGTGAGGGCGGCGGCGTCGGGTTGGTTGACGCGGGGGGCGAGCCACTCGATGCCTTGCTCGACGTTGGCGGTGATGTGCAGCGGGGCTCGGCGGGAGCCCACGAGGAGGGCGATCGCGGAGAGCGCGCTGCGCGTGAGGGCGGCGACGAAGCCGGTGCCCTCGACCACGCAGGCGATGCCGCTCAGGCCGCCTTGGTGCTCGCGGATCATGTTCGCGGAGGCGCGTCGCATCGCGTCGCTCGGCGGGGGCGCGCTCGCCTCGATGATGCACACGAAGCCGGCAGTGCCGGGGTGGCGCTTCACGACGCTGGCGAGGGCCGTGCGCTGTTGATCGAAGCGCTCTTGCGTGACGGCGCCGCGCCACACCACGACGCAGATGTTGCCGAGCTCGCCGACCACGAGCGCTTCGCTGCCTACGATCAAGCGGGCTTCCACAGGACGACAGTACACCGCGGCGCGTCGTCAGCGGCGCGCGTTGCGTGGCGCGGGGTGTGTGCGATGGCAAGCGCGATGACCGCTCGACGTGCGTGCTCGGCGACTCGGTGGCTCTTCGTGGTCGCGTGTCTCGTGAGCGCCGCTCGGACGGCGCGTGCGGACGAGCCGCTGGCTGAGCCGTCTGCGGATGTTTCTGTGGAGAGCGTGCCGCCGCCGCCGTCGTTCGCGCCGGTGGCGATGTGCGAGCTCGGGCTCGAGCTGCACGCCGGGCGGTGCATGCAGCGTGGACGGCAGTTCGTGTGGGGCACGGACTGGCAAGGCGTGGGAGGCGGGCTCGCGATCTTCGGGGCGTTCTACGTGCTCCAGATCGTGAGCACCGCAGTGTCGACGGCGCAGGGGCACAACGACGTGCGCACGCTCCTCTATCCGGCGCCGCGTCTCGCGGAGTACGAGCGCTGGGGCTACGTGCCGCTGCTCGGTCCGTGGGCGAAGATCGCGCTCGCGCCGCCGCACGTCGACGACGCGGGCGCGACGCTGTTCGTGGTCGAGGGGCTGTTCGAGCTCGCGGGCGTGGTGATGACGCTCGTGTCGCTCTTCACGCACGAAGAAGACACGTGGACCGAGCCGACGACGCCGGGCGTGCGCGTGGTGCCGACGGCGAGAGGCGTGTCGGTGGAGGGCTGGTTCTGAGGCTCACGCATCCGAGCGGAGCGACTGCGCGAGCTTGGTGAGGCGGGCGCGCATGCGGGGCGCGAGCTCGGGCTGGCGCTCGGCGAACACGGCGAGCCACGCGATGACTTGCACGTTGCGCACGACGCCGAGCTCACGGACGAGGTCGCGATCGTGATCGACGTCGTAGGCCGCGCACGCGCGCTCGATCTCGTCCTGCTGCTCGCCGAAGAGCTCCATGCGCGAGCGGAGGCAAGCGAGGTCGTACTCGAGGGGGCCGAGGAAGGCGTCTTCCCAGTCGGTCCAGATCGCGCCGCGTGAGGTCTCGAGCACGTTGCCGAGGTGCGCGTCGCCGTGGACGGCCTGCATCGAGGCGGTGCGAGACGAAGCGGTCTCGAGGATCTGCGCTGCGCGATCGAAGCCGCGATCGAGCGCGAGGCGATCGGTGTCGTCGAGGTGCTGGCTCGCGCGGGCGCGTGATCGGATCGCGCGGACTTCGTCCCACGCGCCGAGGTGCGGGAGGGCCTCGCGCGGGTAGCTCGCGAGGGCACGATGACACGAAGCGAGCGCCCTCCCCGCGGCGTGTGGATCGACGCGCTCTTCGAGCGTCTCGCGCGCCCAGAAGCTGACGACGAGATCGCCGAGATCGTGCGGGCCCGCGTCGATGTGCGCGCTCGGCTGGGTGGAGAGCGAATGACCGAGGAAGCGTGAGACCTCGACCTCGCGGCGGAGCCACGCGATGCCGACGCGCACGGCCGACGTGGCCATCGCGACGCGCGCGACGACGGGGTGCGGATCGAGCGCGAGCACGAGGTTCGAGCGATCGGCGATCAGGCGCGGTGTCGAGGGGAGACCGAGGGACGCTGCGAGGGCAGAGACGCGGCCGAGCACTTCGTCGTGATGCATCGCGGTGAGAGCCCGTTGAGAAGTGGGGCGAGGCTCGCCTATCGTGTGCGTCATGACGAGCCCCACGACGCACACGACCTTCGAGCGCGCCCTGCGCGCCCTCGCGATCTCGCCTGCCCTCCTCGGAGCGACGCTCGCGCTCGCGGGCTGCGGCGGAGGTGATCCGTTCACGCGCGTGGAGTCGACGTTCGACCGCATGGTGAACACCATCTGCTCGCGCTGCCCGCAGATCGCGGGGACCACGACGGAGACCGAGTGCCGCACGGCGGCGATGGCGAACAGCCCGTTCCAGGGCGCGGAGTGGAACTGCCAGCGCGGCGTGTACATGGACTTCAGCTCGGAGCTCGGGCCGACGTACGACTGCGTGGCGCGCGCGGTCTCGAGCTTCGAGACGTGCATGAACAACGCGGCGAGCATGTGCCCGCCGTCGTCGGCGACGACCACGGCCTGTAACGATCAGCTGAACACGGCGATCAACGCGTGCCCGCAGCCGGACTCGATCATGGCGGCGCAGGCGCTCTCGGCCTGCTTCGAGTGAGCACGTTGCGAGCGCGTCCGCTCGCGACGCTCGTCGCGGCGGGCGTCGCGCTCTTCGGCGCGCACGCGCTCGGTGCGTGCGAGTCGCGGCTGTCTCTGGGCGGCAGGTGCGCGCAGACGTCCGACTGCGGCGGTGGGCTCACGTGCTCGCTCGGGCGCTGTCGATCGGGGTGCGCGACACACGCCGCGTGCGGCGCGAGCGAGCGATGCCTCGGCAGCGCGGATGGCGTGGGCGTCTGCACGCTCACCGACGATCCAGCGTGCGACGCGACGAGCTGCGGCGCGGGCCGCGTGTGCACGATCGAGGGCTGCTTCGATCTGTGCGACGCGACGTGCGGGCTCGGCGGCGCGTGCGTGGACGGTCGATGCGAGCCGATCACCGGAGACGCAGGCGTGGGCGACGCTGCGATCGACGTCGACGCCGCGACGGGAGCGCCGGGCCGCGAGACGTGCGCGCTCGACGTGCACTGCGGCGCGGACGAACGGTGCGCGCGCGTGCGGGTGCTCGGGCGACCGTCGTGTCACCGCGAGTGCCTCACCGACGCGGAGTGCGATCAGAGCGCAGGCACGTCGCGCTGCGTGCGCATGACCGATCCCGACGGTGGGTTCGTATCCGTCTGCTCGATCCCGTGTGATCCGCTCGCGAACGTGGGCTGCTTCGACGGCGACGCGTGCGACCTCATGGGCCTGCCGAACGCGGAGATGAGCGCGGCGATCGGCGTGCTCGAGTGTCGTCACCTCGGCACGGGGACGCTCGGTGCGAGCTGCGATGGATCGCAGATCGGCGAGGAGTGCGACGCGGGGCTCACGTGCGAGATCGAGGGCGGCGTGTTCGTGTGCGTGCCCTCGTGCGGCCAGGACGCGAGCGGCGCGACGTCGTGCCCCGCGGATCGTCGCTGCACGCCGGACCTCCCGACCCTTCGTCTCGGTGATGTCGCGTACGGGGCGTGCGAGCTCGTTCCCTGACCGCGGACGACCCCGCACGAAGAGCTGGCGTCACGCGCTTGGCCGCGAGCGACCGTAGCGGCTACCCTCGGACGCGATGTTCATCACGCTGCTCGGCCTGGAGGAGACGGCCCTCAACCAGTTCCTCTTGCTGGTGATCGGCGGGCTCGTCGCGTACCTCGGCATCAGCGGCCTGAGCTACATGGTCTTCTTCGTGTGGGGAAAGAAGTACTTCCACCCCACGTACGTGGCCGAGCCCAAGGTGCTCCGCGAGCAGATCAAGTGGGGCCTCTACGGCACGCTCGGCAACGCCGCGCTCACGGTGCCGTTCCACTGGGCGATCGCGAACGGCTACTCGCGCATCTACTGGGGGCCGCTCGAGCACGGGCTGCCGTACCTGCTCGGCAGCATCGTCGTGTACCTCGTGTTCACCGAGACGTGCGTCTACTGGACGCACCGCGCGCTCCACAAGGGATGGCTCTTCAAGCACATCCACAAGCCGCATCACAAGTGGCGCGAGAGCAACAGCTTCGTCTCGATGGCCTTCCATCCGCTCGACAGCTTCGCGCAGGCGATCCCCACGCACATCTTCGCGTTCCTCGTGCCGCTGAACGCGTGGGTCTACCTCGGCGTGCTCGCGTTCATCATGACGTGGACGATCATGATCCACGACCGCGTGACCGTGGTGCGCGGCAGCATCGTGAACACGTGCAACCACCACACGCTCCATCACTGGTACTTCCGCGTGAACTACGGCCAGTTCTTCACGTTCTGGGACAAGCTGATGGGCACGTGGATGGACCCCGAGGCCGAGTACTACCGCGGCAAGGTCCCCGCAGATCTCATGCGCTGGGCACCGCCGCTGCCGCCGCGTGGTGAGTCGACGAAGGTCGGCGCGAAGCAGGCCGCGGAGCCCGACGAGCGCGACGTGATCGCGGACACGAAGCTGATCAGCGACGCGCCGACGGACGAGCCGACGCGTGAAGCGAGCGAGAGCGCGATCGCGCGTTGAGCGCACCTCCGTGCGGACCGCCGAGCCGACAGGTCCGCGGGGGACCGCGTGACGCCCAAGCGCGGCCTCCGTGAGCGTTGACGTGTCATCGCTGGAGCGGGACCTTTCGGAGATGAGCGGAGCAACGACCCAATCGGGGCGAGCGCGGTTGGCGGAATCGAGCGTGGTCTTCGCGCTGATCGCGCTGGTCGAAGCATGCGAGCCGGCGGCGTCGTCGTGCGCGAGCCCGCGAGAGAGCTGGTCGGTGCAGGTCCCCACCCCAGACGTCGACGAGGTGGACCTCTTGCTCGTGATCGACAATTCCGAGTCGATGGTCGAGGAACAGGCCGCGCTCGTCGCTGAGCTGCCGCGCGTGGTGCAAGCGCTCGCGTCGGGGGATCGCGATGCGGACGGCGTGCGCGACTTCGATCCAGTGCTGTCGCTTCACGTCGGACTCGTGACGACCGACATGGGGGCCGGACGGAACACCGACGTCCCGAGCTGTGCGGCGGGCCTCGGGGACGACGGAATTCTCCTCGCGCGGAGCGACAGCACTTCGGAGACCTGCGTGTCGACGTACCCGTCGGGCGTCTTCATGTTCGACGCCGAGAGGGACGACGCGGCGGACTTCGCCACGACGATCGGCTGCGTCGCGAGCGTCGGCACGAGCGGCTGTCGCTTCGAGCAGCCGCTCGAAGCAGCGCTCAAGGCGCTCACCCCCTCGACCACATCGCTGTGGACGCGGCCCGGCTACTCACCGCCACGCTTCACGGGCCCGGACGGTGCTCCGCACATGCTTCCCGGCCACGGAGACGCGGCAAACCTCGGCTTCTTGCGACCCGACTCCGTGCTCGCGATCGTGTTCGTCACGGACGAAGACGACTGCTCGCTGCGGGATGACGTCCTCCTCTCGACGGACGACCCGAGGTTCGCAACCATCCCAGACGAGCTGCGGTGCTCCACCTTCGCGGCGCCGTCGATGGGATTCCTCCAAACCCTCGATCGCTACGTCAATGGACTGCTGGGCTTACGCACAGATCCGTCGCGCCTCGTCCTCTCCGGCATCGTGGGCATTCCGCCGGACACGGAGCCTCGCGCAGACATCGGCGACTACAGCGGCATCCTCGTGCAACCGTCGATGACCGAGCGCCCGAACGCGGCAGGGACGGAGCTCGTTCCGTCGTGCTCCACGGCAAACGGATCCGCGACACCACCCGTTCGCTTCGTGCAGACCCTCGCGGGGCTCGCCGCAGCTGGAGTGCGCGTCTCGCTCTCTTCGATCTGCTCGCCGAGCTTCGAGCGGGCCCTCGACCGGACCCTCGCGCAGGTTGCGGACGCAGTGAACCCGAGATGCTTGCCTCGACCCGTGCACGTTCACGAGGACGGTCGAGTGCGCTGCGACGTGTTCGAGCTGCTCTCGCCAGGGGAGAGCGGCGCGGCCTCGGGATGCACGTCGCTGCCGGGTCGCGAGCTGGTGGATGTCGTCGGCACCGGCATGTCGGCCCAGGAGCGTTGTCGGATCAGGCAGCTCTCGCGTGACGACCTCACGGGTCCCGGTTGGTATTACGACGACGAAGCGCTCAACTCGGACATCGCCGAGCTCTGCGGTCCGACGCCACAACGCGTCGTGCTCCACGAGCTCGAGGTCGCTGCCTACGCTCGAGCCAGCTTCGAGTGCAGCGTCCCCTATCTCGGCGGGACCGGCGACTTCGTGTGCGATGGAGACGACGACCTCTGCAACGTCGGATGGCTGTGCGAGGTCGACGCGACCGGTGCTGCATCGGATCTCTGCGCGAGAAGCCGGCTCGGCGGGACAGCCCCGCTCGTCTGCGACGCCGTCGATCACGCGTGCGCCGTGCCGTGTGCTCGCGATGAAGACTGCGAACCGCTCGGCTTCGGCTTCCTCTGCGATGGGCGCACGAATGCGCATGCAGCCGGCTCGCGAAGCGACGAGTTGCCCGGCGTGCTGCGCGGTCGAGTGCGTGGCATCTGCGTGAGCTCGACCTGCGGCGGCTGAGCGTGATCAGCGACGCGCCGACGCGTGAGGCGAGCGAGAGCGCGATCGCGCGGTGAGCCTCGCGGCTCGCTCATGATGCGCGGTAGGTGATCTCGATCTCCGCCTGATGGAGCGTGCCTCCGCTCGTGATCCGTCCTCGGACGGACTCGACGCCCGTGGCGGCGATCATCGCCTCCGCGCCACCGGTGAAGTCGTGCCACGTGTGATCGTCGAAGCCCGCGAAGTCGCGGAACCTCAAGCGGATCCGGCCCGGATCGTGGCCGACCAGCTCGCCGCGTCCGCCGTCGTAGTAGAGCGCGATGAGGCGCGGGATCTGATGGACGATCGTGTCGATCGAGAGGAGACGGAACACGACGCGATGGATCGTGCCGATGTCGTGCGCCGCCGAGTGGTGGCCGAGCTGGCGCGTGAACGCGAGGCCGCCACCCGAGAGCTCGGCGGCCGTGCGCAGCATGGAGACGTACCAGTCGATCGGCACCATCGAGGACGCGAGCAGCTCCTTGCGACGGAGCGCCTCGCCGCCTGCCCCAGGGACGTGCTCGATCACCGACGCGCGAAACGCGGCGCCGCGCACCTCACCGTAGCTGTGCACGAGCTGATGAAACGCCGCTCCCTTGATGCGAATGGGCATCGGGTCCTCGCCGAGGAGCGAGCATACGGCACTCCGTCGATGGAAAAGCTGCCTCGAGGACCCCGGTCGAGACCGGGGGCAACACACTCGCAGCGAGCGCTGCGAGGAAGCCCGTCCCTTTCGGAACGGGCTGAGCGATCAGAAGATCAAGGGGTGATGTCCGTCGCGTCTCGACACGAGCTGCACGCTCTCGATGGCCGGACCTCCCCTCGAACCTGCCGGGCGTGCTGGGATGCGTGATCGCGAACCGCGAGGCGCGCGTGCTCGTCGACCGCGCTCGATCGCATGACGCTCGCTGCGTGCATTGCATCGAGCGTCGCGCCTGACCTGAGACTCGGAGGAGACTCAGTGGGCTTCGCCCCTCCTACCCGCTACAGTCGTCCGATGGCCGCGTCCTTCGATCAGATGACGACCGCTGAGCGCATCCTCTACGTGCAGGAGCTCTGGGATCGCATCGCCGCAGACGCCGAGCGCGAGCCGCTCACGACGGCGCAGGCCGCGGAGCTCGAGCGACGCCTCGCGGAGTACCGAGCGCACCCCGAGACGTCGATTCCGTGGGAGCAAGCGCGCGAACAGATGCGACGTCGTTGATGCTTCCGATTCGCACCCGCTGACCCCGGTCGAGACCGGAGGCAACACACTCGCAGCGGGTGCTGCGAGGAAGCCCGTTCCTTTCGGAACGGGCTGGGCAATCACGCGATCAGGGGTCGGTTGCAGTCGCGTCTCGATGACGGCGCATCGTCTCGATGACTGCTTCTCCCCTCGATCCTGCCGGGCGTGCTCGGATGCGTGATCGCGAACCGCGAGGCGCGCGTGCTCGTCGACCGCGCTCGATCGCGTGACGCTCGCTGCGTGCATTGCATCGAGCGTCGCGCCCTGACGGGTGTTGCGAGGACTTCACGACGGGTCCGGCAGGTCCGAGGGGAGAAGCGCGGCGCGCAGTGCGTGTGATGCGCCGTGAGGCAGCAGAGGCCGTGGCGTCGGTCGCGTCGTTGCTGGGAGCGTCGCTGCAGGGTGTCGGGTCAGCCATGGGTGACTTCGATGTCGGCGTGATCGGCGGTTCCACCCGAGACGATGCGTGCCTTCGTGCGCTCCACGCCGGTCGCTGCGAGCATCGCGCCGCAGCCGCCTGCGAAGTCGTTCCAGGCGTGCTCTTCGAAGCCTGCGAAATCGCGGAAGCTCAACCGGATGCGGCCTGTCTCGATCACCGTCGCGACCCCGCGACCGCCGTCGTAGTAGAGGCCGATCAGGCGCGGGATCTGGCGCACGACCGTGGCCTTCGAGAGCGCGCGGAACACGAGGCGGTGGATCGTGCCGATGTCGCGCTCCGCCGAGCGACGGCCGATCTCGTGCGTGAACGCGAGCCCACCGCCGGCGACGCTCGCGGCCTCTTGCAGCATCGCGACGTACCAGCCGATCGGGTACATGCCGCTCGCGAGCACGAGGTTGTCGCGCAGCGCTGCGCCCGCGTCGCCCGGCAAGCGCGCGATCACGTCGTCGCGGAAGCCCGCGCCGCGCACCTCGACGTACGTGTCGAGCACCTGCTTGAACGCTGCGCCCTTGATGCGAACGGGCACGTCAGCCGCGACGCAGGAGGCGGAGGAGGCCGCCGATCGGGAGCGAGACGCCGCGACCGAGCCAGTGCCAGAACCACACGACGGCCCAGCCTGCGATCGCGGCGAGCGCGAAGAAGAAGAAGAGGCCGACCTTCACCCACTCCATCGGGTGCTCGTAGCCGTCGGGCACGACCATGGCGCTCGCGATGCTCATCGAGGCCGCGAACACCGCGACGCCGATGCGCGTGGCCGAGTCGTGCAGGAGGCTCGGCAGCTGCTCGAGCTCGGGCATGCGAGGGCGCACCTGCATGTTGCCCGTCTCGAGGTCGTGGAGGATCTGGTCGAGGTGCGTGGGCAGCGTGCGCGCGAGCGACATCAAGCCCGTGGCGCCGCCGAGCGCCTCGGTGACGGCCTTGGTCGGCTCGAAGCGATCGGCGAACACGCGCTCCACGTACGGCTTGATCAGCGGGATGAAGTCGAGATCCGGATAGAGCACGCGGATCATGCCTTCGATGGTGCCCGCCGCCTTGGCGAGCACGGAGTACTCGGTCGCGAGGCGCACCTTGTACTTGCGCGTCGCGGCGATGAACTCCTCGATGAAGCGCTCGGTGTCGACGTCCTTCAGCGCCGAGACCATCACGTACTGCGCGCGCACGCGCGTGATGTCGGCCTTGAGATCGCCGATGTCGATGCGCTCGGTGGCCGTGCCGATCTTCAGCAGCACGCGGCACACCGTGGACGCGTCGTTCATGATCGTGCCGAGCACGAGCGTGACGAGATCGTCGCGCTGCTCGGGCGAGAGCGTGCCGACGAGGCCGAGGTCCAAGAAGCAGAGCGTGCCGTCGGCGCCGACGAGGATGTTCCCGGAGTGCGGATCGCCGTGGAAGAAGCCGTCGACGAAGACGCCCTGGCACATCGCCTTCACGATCACTTCCACCGCGCGGCGCGCTTCCTCGCTCTTGGGCTCGAGGCTGCGCACGGGCTTGCCCTCGAAGAACTCCATCGTGAGCACCGTGCGGCACGAGAGCTCCGGCAGCGGCTTGGGGACGACGATCTTCTCGCCCACGTTCCTCACGAGGCGGTCCATCGTCACGAGGTTCGCGAGCTCGGCGGAGAAGTTGAGCTCACGCAAGAGGCTCTTTTCGAACTCGGCGACGATCGCCGACGGCATCACGAGGTTGAGCTCGTCGATCGAGGCCTCGAGGCCCTTGGCCGCGAGCCACAAGAGATCGAGGTCGCCGCGCATCACGGCGTCGATGCCGGGGCGCTGCACCTTCACCGCGACGACCTTGCCGTCGAGCGTCTTGCCGCGGTGGGTCTGTCCGATCGACGCCGTCGCGAGCGCCTCGGGCTCGAGCTCCGCGAAGACCTCCTCGACGGGGCGACCGAGGCCCTGCTCGATCACGCGCTTCACGTCGTCGAAGGCGATCTCGGGCGCCTTGTCCTGCAGCGCCGACAGCGCCTCGATGTACTCGCGCGGCAAGAGATCCGAGCGCATCGAGAGGACCTGACCGAGCTTGATGTACGTGGGCCCGAGCTCGCCGAGGAGGTGCGCGAAGCGCTCGGGCGCGGTGCCCTGGAAGCTCTCCTTGCGCGACACGAGCTCGCGGCCGAGCAGCGCGCCGGCGAACGGCATGCGCAGCACGAACTCGCCGAAGCCGTGGCGCACGACGACGCCGGCGACCTCACGAAGACGCGCGACGTCGCGCACGGCGACGCCGAAGATCGAGGTGTTCTTCGCGCCGTCGCTCTTGGCCGACGAGACGCTGCGCTCGACGCGCGAGACGCTCTTCACCGTCTTGATCGAGCCCGTCGGCGCCTTCACCGATCCGGGCGACGACGCGAGCGGCGGCGGCGGGATCGTCCGCACCTTGTCGTTCTTGCCGGGCGGCGTGGCCATGCGCCGAGGACGCTATCAGATCGCCTCAGGTCATTTCGGGCGGAACGAAGGGACCGGGGACGACCACGGGCTCGAGCGACGGCGGCGCGGCGACCTCGATCACCGCGTCGACCACGTCGACCACGTCGACCACGCCTCGGTAGCCGTCCGAGATCTGTCGTGTCGCGGGTCGGCCGCGCACGCGCGCCGAGTCGCCGACGCGCACGACGAGCAGCGACAGCGTCGTGTCGTCGCCGACCTCGAGGCCGCGCTCGATCAGGTAGGCGTCGAGCCGCGCGCGCGCGTCGGCCGAGAGGGCGGAGAGCGAGAGCAGCGCGATCGGCGCGGCCTCGATCCACGCGATCGAGAGGATCTGCCGACGCTCGACGGTCGCGCGATCGAACGAGATCTCGCCGGGCGCGATCCACGCGTCGTCGATCTGCCGGCCCTGCACCTCACCGACGACACGCGCAGCGAGCAGCGGCTCGTCGGAGAACGGGCTCAGCGCGGGTGTGCCCGCGATCCGACCGACCACGGTGATCGATCCCTCGACCGGCTCCGGAATGGGCGCCGTGGTGATCGGCAGGCTGCGCTCCGCGAGCGAGGTGACCTCGCGCGCGATCCGCTCGCGCGCGTCCTTGCCGAGCAAGAAGCGCGGCGAGAACGATCGAAGCGCGGCGCCGAGCGCGAAGCCGCCCGTGGCCGACGCTGCGGCGAGGGCCACCACGGCGAGCGGGCTCATCGCCGCGAGCGGGATGCCGAGCGACACGGTGAGCACGACCGACGCGCCGGTGGCGAACGCCGTGGGCGCGGCGCGAACGCTCGAGGCCTCGCGCGCGAGCCGCACCTGCGCTCGCTCGACGTAGGCCGCGCGGAAGGCGAGCAGCGCTTCTTTGCGCGACTCGAACGGCACGAGATCGGCGAGCGCGCTGCGGCAGCGGATGCACCGGGCGCCGGCGGGCTGGCGGAGGCCACACGTCGCACAGAACGAGGTGAGCCGATCGTGCACCGCGCGACTGTACCAACGACGAGATCGCGTCGCGATGTCGCCGCACGTTCACACGCGTCGACGACGCGACTTCGAGCGAGCGGCGCGTCGCTCCTCGCGCACGAGCTCGCGCGCTGCTTCGTACGCGGCTGTCTTTCCGCGAGTCGGGATCGCGAGCGACTCCGGGGCACGAGCGAGCGTGCGCATGCGATGCGCCGTCGGGCGCGAGATGCCGACCGCCTCGCGCACGAAGGCGTCGAACGTCGGATGGCCCATCAGGCGGAAGAGCTTGCGACGCGCGATGTCGTCGAGAGTTCGTCCGATCTCTCTCGCGCGACCCGGATCGTGGACACCAGCCTGGAGCTCCCGCACGGTCGCCTCGAAGCTCGCGCGCGCATCGACGACTTGGGCTTGCGCGAGCGAGAGCAGGCGCTCTGCGGCATCGATCTCAGCGCGTCGGCGGCTCGGCATGCGAGGACCATTTTGTTTCAATTTGAAACAAACCCGTCAAGGTCCTCGCGCGTTTTGTTTCAAATTGAAACACGCGGCCCGTGCCCCTCTAGAGCGCTCCCGCGAGCGCCGCGGCCTCGTCCGGGTCGAGCTCGATCGCGATGCGCCATGCACCACCGCGCCGCACGCGTCGCAGCTTCGCACCGGGCGCACCCGACTTGCGGAGCTTCGCGCCCAGGCGACGCACGGCCTTGTCTGCCTCGTCCGCGGTGTCGTCCTCCGCGACGGCGCTCTCTCGCTGCTTCTCCGCGAGGTCCCGCGCTGCGCGCAGGATGTCGGCCACGGCTGCGTCGCGCAGCGGCACGCCAGCGAGCTTCGCGTTGCGCGCGAGGAGCGCAGTGGCTGCCTCGGGACGCGCGAGCGCGCGGCCATAGCGCACGAGCGCATACCCCTTCTCGGCACCGATCGTGGTCGCCTCGCGCTCCTCGAAGTGCTCGGCCAGCGCCATGTACTTGAGGGCGGTCATTCGGCTCGGCAGCTCGTGCGCGACGAGCACCTCGTCGAACTTCGTGTGACCGAGCGCGACGATGAGCGTCGGATCGTCGAGCGTCTTCAGGATCACGCCGAGGCGGTACGCCGCCGCGCTCATGTTCGCCTTGATCTCGTGGACCTCGGCGATCAGCGCGAGCGCGCGCGACTTCGGATCGGTCGCTGGAGGAGACACGATCACCGGCGCACCGCGCGGCGTGGTCACGAGCGGACCTCCGCGAGGGATCACGAGGGTGGTGGGAGAGATGCGTGTGGGTCGCAGCGGGGGCGGCATGGCGGAACGAGGGTAGCGCGGCGATGTCGCTTGCGATCGTGGGCACGTGACCGCCGAGGCGTTCGAAGAGATGGCGGAGATCGACGAAGCCTGGTGGCTCGCCCTGTCGGTCGCGGATCGCGTGGGCCTAGTCACCGAGCAGTCGCAGGAAGCCGACGGGAGCAAGCAGGACAACGGCGGCGTCGCGGGGCTCGACTTCGTGGGCACGATCATGGCGCACACGCCCGACGGGTTCTTCGAGGACCAGTGATCGCGACGGCGCGAGCTCGTCCTCGCCGTGGGGGGCGATTTCGAGGAGCGGGGTGACGCTGGTACCGTGGTGGGATGAGCTGCGGGTGGCGTTCTCTCCTCTGGGCGTTCGTGTTCGTGTGGGCTTCGTCGTGGATCGCGAGCGCGGCGAGCGCGCAGGTCAGCGTGTCGGTCGAGGCGATCGGGCACGACGAGACCGATGGCTCGGGCGTCGGATGGAACTCGCAGTACCCGAGCCCGAGCTTCGACGACGACGCGAACCGACGTGGTCTGCCGAACGCCGTGTGGGACGGCAGCCATCGGCTCGAGCCTTCGCGCGTGTGCCTCGTGGTGAGCAACCTGCGATCGCCCTACCCGCCGGGGAACACGCTGTCGCTCGGCTACCGCGTGCGTCTCTCGGGCGCGGTGTTCGACGACGGAACGAGCGAGCGCACGATCGAGATGCATCGCTTCTCGGGCGTGCCGTCGCCTGCGCCGATCGAGCGCTGCCTCGCGATCCGTGCGAGCGGTGCGACGACGAGCTCCGGCGTGGCGGTGCCTGTTCCGTCGGCGATCGGCGCACCGGGCGCGGGCATGTCGGGGCCCGCGTGCCACGGCTTGTGGGGGCTCGGCGTGCAGCTCGGCTTCGCGGAGCACGCGGCCACGTACGACGACAGCACCGCGATGCTCACGCAGTCGCTGACGTTCGCGCGCGACCTCGCGGCGCAGAGCGGGTGTCTGCCGACGGGAGAGATCGAGACCCTGCGGCAGCAGATGTCGCGCGCGAGCTCGAGCCGTCCGCTGTTCGATGCGATCAACGGGCTGAGGCAGCGCTACGCGACGCTCGTGCAGCAGCGGTGCGGCTGCGGCGGCGGTGGTGGGCAAGCCGCGCACGGCGTGTGGGGCGTGGGCGTGCAGATGGGGTACGCGGAGTACGGATCGGGCCGCGACGCGTCGACGGCGACGCTCACGCAGAGCTTCGACTACGCGCTCCAGCTCGGCAGCGCGTCGCAGTGTCTGCCGCTCACGGAGATCCGAGATCTGCGCACGCGGATGGCGAGCGCGCCGCGCAGCCGACCGCTCTACGACGCGATCCTCGCGATGCGTCTGAGGTACGCGACGATCGTGCAGCAGCAGTGCGCGTGCGGCGTGGCCGTCGCGACGCCGCCGCCGCAGGTGAGCTGCAGCCCTGCGTGCGGACGCGGCACCACGTGCGTGTCGGGAACGTGCGTGGGCACCGGCACGCTCGGCGTCACGCTGACGTGGGATCGCCCGGGTGACGTCGATCTCCACGTGCTCACGCCCGCGGGGCACGACATCCACTACGCCGCGCGACAGCACGACGGCGGCGAGCTCGATCACGACGACACGAGCGGCACCGGACCCGAGAACGTGTTCTGGAGCGGCGCGCCGCCACCGGGGCGCTACCTCGTGTGCGTGACGGGCTATCGGATCAGCGGGCCGACGGGCTTCTCGCTCACGGTGAGCCGCTCGGGCATGGCGCCGCAGACGCTCCGCGGCACGCGCGCGGCATCGTCGGGCAACCGCGCGTGCGCGGCCGACAGCCCGGACTTCGTGACGGAGATCGTCGTGGGCGGTGGCGCGACGCGCGGAGGCACTGCCTCCGGCGACCCGCTGGCCGCGTCCACGTGGCGCGGCGAGGTACGGATTCAATGCAGCGCCTCGGACCTCGGCGGGCCGACCGACACCCGCGAGATGGTCGTGATCGAGACGAACCGACTCTCACCGACGCAGGTCGAAGTGCGGCTCCCGAGTGTCCTCGAGCGCACCGTCGTCACGACGGAGCCCAGTGGATCGACGGGCAGCGGCCATGCCGACGAAGGCCCGACGCAGCGTGACGTCTCGATCGCCGTGCGAGACGGGCAGCTCCACTTCACGCAGGACGCGGTGTCGGCCGTCGAGAACATTCGTTGTCGAGAGACCGGCGTCCTCGCACCAGCGCGATGAAGAGGCGGTGAGCTCGTGATGGACGGAACACGCCACACCCGCTGGGTCGCGACCAGTGCGCTCGCGTGGATCGCGCTCGGGTGCGGCGGTGAGCCTGTGCGGACGACGGCGGCCGTGGGTGGTGCGACGTCGAGCGAGGCACACGAGAGCGAAGCGACACGCGAGGCGAGGCCGGGCGAGGCCACGCGCGAGGCCGAGCCCGCGGCCACGCCCACGCCGACGACCGAGGCGCCTCCCGCGCAGAGCGAGCCACCGCGTCCGCCGCACGCGAGCTGTGTGTCGAGCGACGCTGCGGTGGAGGTGCCGCTGTCGAGGCCGGGCGCGATCGTCGAGGTGGGCGCGCGCACGTTCCTCTACGCGTGGCACCGCGACGGGCTCGAAGATCCGACCGCGGTGCTCGTGTCGATCGACGCGAACGGATCGCGCGTGGAGACCACGCTCGCAGCGGGCTACCCCGAGCCGATCGCGATCGCGTCGCGCCCCGGTGGGCTCGTGGTCGTGTGGAGCCCGCCGAGCGGCGCCGCGCGCGTGCAGACGATCGACGTCGCGGCCGATGGTCGCGTGACAGCGGGCGCTGCGCGCGTGGTCGAGGGGCTCGATCGCGGCTGGCCGGGCACGCTCGCAGCGAGCGCGAGCCATGCGCTGCTCGTGCAGCGTGTGGCGGGACCCGAGGGCTCCGGCGATCCGACGGGCTTCTTCGTGATCGATCTCGAGCACGCGCGCGTGACACGACGCGAGCTCTCGACGCACGTGGTGGACGTGGCCTGCAGCGGAGCGACGTGCGCGCTCGCGCGGCTCGACGAGACGGGGCTCGAGATCGCGCGCGTGGCGATCGACGGCAGCGAGCACGACGTGATGCGCGTGCCGGTGAACCGCGCGTGTCGCGAGCTCGAGCGCATGGAGTCCGCGGGACGCGTCGCGTGGCTCGTGCGCGCAGCGCCACCGGTGGGCGTGGTGGTTCGCGAGGACGGGCTCGCTGCGCTCGAGACGTCGTTGGTGCCCGGAGAGTCCGGCTGCGGCGAGACGCTCTATCCGTTCGATCACGCGCCGTGGCCCGCGCTGTCGACGAGCTACCAGGGTGTTCGTCCGCTCCTCGCGTGGGATCCCGCGACGGGCGTCGTGCGACCGCTGGGAGAGCTCGCGGCCGACGCGTGGGAGCGCCACGAGGCGCGCGCGTTCGTCGACGGCGCGATCGAGATCGGGTTCACCGCGAGCTCGGGGATGATGCACTCACCGACCGACGAGGAGGGCCGGCGCCGCTACTACCAGCATCACCAATTCGTGGGCGGCGAGGTCGCGCTGTGGCAGCGCGAGGGCGGCGCGTGGCACCGACGCGACGTGCGCCCGCTGCCGGTGTCCGACGCCGAAGGCACGATGAGCCACGGCTACGCGCCGCAGATCTTGCGCAACGGCGCGCACGCGGTCGTCGCGCTCTTGTCGGAGGGCAGCGAGCAGGGCTTCCTCGTTCCCTATCGCGTGCCGTGTCCGCGCGTGCGTGACTCGTCACCACCGCGGTAACGAGCGGCTCACCACTGCGCGAGCTCGAGCCCCGTCGCGCCCGAGCGAAGACGTCGGATCCAGACATCGAGCTCGCCCGACGCGATCACGTGCATCGCGATCGCAGCGACGATGAGGCCGAGCGCGACGGCACCCGCGAGGACGGAGCCCGCGACGTAGCCTCCGAATCGCCCGCTGCAGTCCAACGAAGCAGACGACGGGTCACGGCCGCACGCGAATCCGTCGAGGATGCCGACGAACGGCAGGGCGACCGCTCCCGCGGTGAACGCGACGGCAGCGCCGCCCAGCGCGTGCGCCACGGAGCGCCGATCGTCGACGCGGGTGATCTCCTCGAGCCGCTCGGTCGCCGTGTCGTCGTCGAGAGTGAGGACGATCGAGGGATCGATGCGGTAGCGCGTACCGCGGCTCGCGAGCGGAATGGCCGCGTTCCTGGGCGCGCGCGTCGCCGCTTCGGTCAGCCAGCCGCGCGCGGCCTCAGCATCGCCCTCTCGGAAGCGCGCGATCGCGAGCACGAGCGGAACCTCGGCCTCGCGCGGCGCGATCGACTCGAGGTGCGTCGCGGCGATGGCGGCGTCGGGAAAGAGATCGAGGAGACGGAGCGTGTGGACGAGTCGGCGCCAGACGAGATGCGCCTCGGGGTGAAGCGCACCGAGCGCGCGGAGCCTGATGAGCGCGTCGTCGATCTCACCGCTCGCGAGCTGTAGGTCGATCGCGCCGATCTGCTCGGAGAGCGTCGCCTCGCGTGGAGCTGCGTGGTCGTTCACGTCCCCGAGGCCAGCCGATTCCGCCGCTCCGGCCGGCTGCGGTTCTGTCGTCACGTCTCGTGCGTGGGCACCCGCGTGAGCGAGCAGGGTCGACACGACCACGAGACAGGCGCGCCAGCAGGCCGCACGGCGTGCGGATTCGACGACACCCGTGATCGACATGTCGCGCCTCATCCGCGGGCACCGCCGCCCGCGCCGTGGATCTCATCCATCTTGGGGACGCGCTCCGCAACACGCGTGCCTGGCGGTGTCGTCGCGGTGACCGCACCGTCGCGCTCACACACGCGACGTAGCCCTCACCCTCGTCGCTGCGCGACTCGACCTCTCCCGCGAGCGGGAGAGGTGAGGGGGCGCGTCGATCGGTCGGCCTCGACGATTGGCTCTCCCCTCGATCCTGCCGGGCGCTTCGCGGTGGTGTGATCGACGATCGACGCGCCTCACGGAGCCCGCGCTCGAGGGACGCGGCGCATCACGCATGGCCTCGATGACGAGCATCGCGACGACGGCTGTTCGCAGGTCGGCATCCGCGAAGCGTCCGGCAGGTCCGCGGGGAGATGCGGGCACCACGACGTCGCGGTCCGTGTCGCAACATCGAACGGCGCGCGGCGCTCGCCTCGGTGTCTGCGTCGTCATGCGTCGATGGGTCGCCCACGACGATTGGAGGCGCGCCTTGGTGTCTGCATCGTGTCGCGTCGATGGGTCGCCCTCGATGATTGGATCTCCCCTCGGTCCTGCCGGGCGCTTCGCGGTCGCTCTCGCTCGGCGGGGGACGAGCCCCCGCCCTACCTGAGAGTTTGTCGGCGCACGTCGACGCAATCACTCCTGCGTCGGAGGAGGCGCGTCGGGCGGCGGCGGGGGAGCGAGGGGCATCGGAGCCGCGAGCACAGTCGCGGAGGCGAGCGCGGGCTCGACGGTCGCTGCGCTCTTCATGCGATCGCGGAGGTCGCGCACGGCCGCGAAGATGCGACGACGCAGCGCGACGGCGAGGCCGAGAGACACGACGAACGTCGCGATCACGGGGCCGATGGGGCTCGCGCCGAAGAGACCGATCGACACCACCAAGAGCGCGATGCCCGCGAGCGCGGTGCCGATGAGCGACGCGAGGCCACGGCGCGTGACGGCGATGTCGCGC
This sequence comes from uncultured Sandaracinaceae bacterium, assembly GCA_964502175.1. Classification (GTDB taxonomy): domain Bacteria; phylum Myxococcota_A; class Polyangia; order Polyangiales; family Sandaracinaceae; genus JAFLCL01. The sequence continues at coordinate 24,633 of CAZCVE010000005.1, read as the reverse complement.
GCGACGGTCGCGAAGCGGTAGGTCGCGATCTCGAACGCATCGCCCTCGGGCACGAAGAGCACACCTGCGCGCGCCATGAAGAGACCGAGCAGGCCGAGCCACGCGAGCACCGCACCGAGGAGCGCGAGGCCCGCGCCGATCATCACGCCGCTGCCCGACGCGTACGGGAACGTCGCCGACACCTCGCGACCGTCGCGACCGACGAAGACGTCGTCGAACACGACGTACACGGCCTGCGCAGGGACGCGCACCGACGGGCCCATGCCTGCGCTCGCGAGCTGGATGCCGGCGGCGCTGACGAGCTGCGGATCGATCGCGCGCGCGAGGTCGGTCGACGGCGTGCGCCAGCTCGCGTCGGCCGGGAGGTAGACCTCCCAGCGCGCGTGCGAGACCACGAGATCGGGGCTCGCGAGCGGCACGTGCACGCGGCCGAGCAGGTGCACGCGATCGACGGGCGTCGCGTACGTGAGCAGCACCTCGAAGGGCTCTGCCGAGCGGATCACGCCGAGCAACAAGATCGGCGCGCTCGCGTCGTCTGCGTCGTTGGCGAGCGCGGGCGTCTCGGGGCGGCCCGCGACGCTCGCCGACCACACCTCGCCGCCCTCGGGCAGCGTGACGCGGAGGAACTGCGCGCCTTCGTTGCGCACCGTCCAGCGCGCGGTCGTGACCGCGAGGCCGTCGTCGGTGACGAGCGTCGTGTAGTGCGCGTCCTCGATCGTCGCGGCCTCGAGCGTCACCTCGCGATGACGCGCCACCGCGAGGCCGAGCGCGGGCGCGGGCGTCGCGTGTGCGTAGCGGAACGCGAGCAGGATCGGGCTCGACGAGCGGAGCACGATCTCCTCGGGCAGCGTCGCGAGATCGATCGGCGAGACACCCTCGGCGCGCTCGGCCGAGATCTCGACCGCGGCGGTGGCCTCGATCGCGACGCGGCCGTCCTCGACGTCTGCGCCCACGACGTGCGCGAGCGGCGCGTCGATCGCGCTCTCGCCCGCAGGCACCATGCGCTCGAGGCGGAGCTCGACGCGCACGTCACCCTCCATCTCCTGCGTGAAGAACAGGTGCAGGCGCGGCGCGCCGCTCTCGCCCTCGACGCGGTGCTCGCGCAACGAAGGCGCCGACACCTCGAGCACGTTGGCGCCCGCGGGCAGCGCGATCACGAGCTCGCTCAGCGCGCCGCTCTTCACGTGCACGTCGATCGCGGTGCTCGCGCTCGTGGTCACGTCGCCGAGCGAGAGCAGCGTGTCGAGGTGTGCGTCGAAGCGCGCCTCTTCGTGCGGGCGCGGCGCGGCCACCGCCTGCATCGGACGCGGCGCTTCCGTCCAGCGGAACACGTGCGCGACCGTCGAGTCGATCGACTCACGCACGGTCGGCGGCAGCTGGTTCTCGCCGACGCGCGCGAGCTCGACGGTACCGCTCGGCTCGAGCACGAGCTCACGCGTCGCGAGCAGCGCGAGCATGCCGCTCTGCCTCCACACGTCGCGGCCCTGCGCCTGTCGCGCCGAGAGCAGCGGCACCGCGAAGGGCGCGGCCGCGTCGTCGCTCGATCCGCGCAGGAGCTCGATCTCGATCTGCATCTGAAGGACGCCCTCGATCGCGCGATCGACGAACACCGAGAGCGTGCGCTGCTCGCCCTCGCCGGAGATGCGCCAGTCCTCCACCGTCGCCACGTCGACGGTGACCGCGCCCACGTCGACCCCCTCGGGCAGCGCGAGATCGAAGCGCGACGCCGCGCCGCGCGCGATCTCCCAGCTCGCGTGCACGGTGCCGCGCACGACGCCCTCTTCCGCCGCGACCACGTGCACGAGCGACGCGCTCGCGCGCACCTCGGCCTCGCCTGCGGGCGCGCTGATCTCTTCGGGCAGCGCCTCGGGCCACTCGAACGACACCGTGTCGGTGAGCGGCACGTGGAAGATCGCGGTCTCACCGCGCGTGCTGCGCTCGCGGGCGATCGACACGCGCGGCGTGACGCGGAGATCCTTTCCCTCGCCGAGCAGCATCTCGAAGCGCGAGATCGGCACGCTCGGCACGTGCAGCACCGCGCTGGCGAGGCCCGCGTCGTCTTCGAGCGGCACCTCCACGTGAACACGCACCGTGTGACGGCCATGGCCCGCGACGACGGCGACGAAGTGATCGCCCTCCACGCGAACGGCCGCGTCTTCGCCATCGACCGAGACCGCGCCGAGCGCGACCGTGGTGGGGAAGAGCGCGATGCGCTCGGGCGCGTCGCGAGAGAGATCGACCGCGAGCTCCACCTCGAGCACGACCGCGTCTGGGGCGAGGCGGCCGCGGTACACGGCGCGCGTGGGCGCGACGGTCTCGCCGTCCGACAGCACGCGCCACGCGAGCTGCGTCGAGCCACCTCCGGGCACCGTGGCGACGAGCGACGGCGCTTCGCCACCGCGCGTCCAGCGCGCCGCCACGCCGGGCACCATCGCGGCGTCGCTCGCGTCGGGCGGCAGCGTCGCGGTGACGAGCACCGAGGGCGCGGGCGGGAGCGGAATGCCCACCGACGCGCCGTGCTCGTAGCGAACGCCCTCGACGCTCGCGCGGATCTCGATGCGGTGCGTGCCCGCGTCGTCGGCGATCCACGCGAGGCCTCGCGGCGTGGGCTCGAGCACCACGTCCACGTCGTCGACGGTGGCGCGCTCGATCGCGACGCCCGCAGGCAGGAGCACCGCCTCGGCGCCCGCGGCGCTCGCGTGCACGGTGACGCGCGACGTGATCGTCGCGACGAGGCGGCCATCGTCCTCGACGAGCTCGATGGTCGCGCTCGCGACGCCGAGCGATGCGCGAGGCCGCGCTGCCGTGCCGTGCGTGAGCGACTGCCACTCGGAGAGCGGCAGCTGCACCGTCGCCCCATGACCACTGCTGCCATGACTGGCGCCCGCCTCTTGCGCGCGAGCGCGCGGTGTTGCGTCGCCGACGAGCGCGACGAGGCCAGCGAGCACGAGCGAGACGCAACGAGCCATCACGGCGGCCCAGCGGGCCGTCGTCTTGCGAGCGAGCATGACTTCCTCCTCTTCGAGATCCGGCGCGAAGACGCGAGTCCGGATCGAACTTCTGAGCCGACGACTACGACTACGGCGTGACTACGGCGTGACCGCGAGACGCGGATGAAGCAGGCGTCGGTAGGCGGCGAGACGCGCCGCATCACCGAGCAACGAACGATCGGTACCGGGGTGATCGAGCGCCTCAGCGCACGCGTCGAGGCGCGCACGATCGGCGACGAACGAAGACGAGCGCGAGAGAGCGGTCCTCTCCGCAGCGGCCGCCGCGAGCACGGAGCGCGCGGTGCTCAGCGTGGAGCGCGCGGAGGTGACGTCGTGCGCGGCGAGCGAGTCTGCCGCCGACGCGAGCGCCTGCGCCGACGTGTGGGCCAGCGTGTCGGCCATCACGCGCAGCTCGCGCGGGCCCGGCTCGGCGCGACCGCTCGGCAGCGTCAGCGAGGCCGAGGCGCGCGCGTTGCCGACGCGCACCAGATCCTTGAGCGTGACGTCCACGTCGAGCACGCGGCCCGGCTGACGCACGACGAGATCGAGGATCAGCGTGTGCGCGTCGTTCGCGTAGAAGGCAGGCAGCAGCATGCGGATGCCGTCGTCGTCTTCGTCGCGATCCGAGAGGATCCCGAGGCGCTGCGCGAGGTCGCGATCGATCGACTGCTCGACCTGACGCGTGCGCCGCGACTCCTCCGCGTCGAGCGGACGCGAGCCGAGCACGTCCACCAGATCCACGCCCTCGGCGAGACGAACACGCACACGAACGGCGCGCGCCACGAGCTCGGAGGCCGCGCTCAGCTCGGCGCGCACCGACGACAGCGCATCGTCGTCGCTGAGCACGATGCGGCGACGGCCCTGACCCGCGAGCGCGATCGCATCGAGGCCCGCGAGGCTGCTCGACGCGCTCACGCCGATCGCGCTCGTCGTGATGCCCGCGAGGGTGCCGAGGTGGATCGCGCGCTCCGTCTCCGCGTCGTTCGCGACGTCGGGCGTCAGCACGAGCACGAGGCCCACGCCATCGGCCCCCGAGACCGCCTCGAGCGCATCGGTCACCGCGCGAGACACGGGCACCGGTGCCTGTTGCGTCGCGGGCGCGCTCGGCGTCGTGGTCTCGCCTGCGGGCGGAGCGCTCGCGAACAGACGGCGGAGCGCGACCTCGAGGCGACCCGTGCGCATCGGACCGAGACCTGCGAGCTCGCCACCACGCGCACCCGACGCGAACAGCGCGACCTGATCACGCGCCCCGCTCGACAGCGAGAGCGCGTTCACGATCGCGCGCGTCCTCGCCTGTGACGTGGCGTCGAGCGCAGCGTCGGCGTCGATCACGACCGCCACGCGCAGCGCACCGCGGCGACCCGCGGCCTGCGCCACCGAGCGCAGCGCGACCTCGACGCGAACGCGCGTGGGCCCGTCGATCGCCGCGGTGTCTGCGAACGCACCCACGCTCAGCGCGCGATCGCGCGGCGCATCGAGCATCGGCTCGATCGCGTCGACGTCGTTGGCGAACGCGAGGGCCGTGCGATCGAGACCGGGGAGCGTCGCGGTCGAGGCCGCGAGGCGCGCGTGGAGGAGACGGATCGCCGGATCACCCGGGATGTACGTGCTCTGCCACCAGCCATCGCGCGGTCGGATCGTGAGGCCGGTCGTCGTCTGACGCTGACGCCACGCGAGAGACTGCTCGACGGTCGACTCTCCGCCGCCCGACCTGGCCCAGCTGGACGTGTCCGACGTGGTCGAGCCCGAGGTGGTCGAGGGCTGCGCCGCCACCGTGTCGAGACCGTTCACCACCTCTGGCGTCGCCAGCTGCGCGCGCACCTCGGCGTTGCGCTCGCTCGCCGCCGCGCGCTCGTTCTCGTCGCGACCCAGCGTGTCTTCACGTCCCTCGATGCCCTGATCGAGCGTGCGTGTGCGCGGCTCGCCCTCGCCCTGCTGGAACGAGCCCTGCGCGGGTTGATCCATGGGCGTCTGCCCCTGGGGTCCAGACTCAGACTGGGCACGACCACCGTGCACGTGACCCTGCGCGAGACGATCGTGCGCGAGACCACTGCGGTCGAGATCGCCCTGGTCGAGACCGCGCTGCTCGAGATCACGCAGCGTCCCGCGACGCGCGTCTCGTTCGCTCGCCCCGTCCTGATCCTGGTTCGCGCCGTCGCGTCCCCAGTCGTACCCATCACGGTCGGCGCCATTGCCGTCGATCCCATCGCCGCCGATCCCATCGCCGTCGAACGCAGCGTGGAAGCGCGGGACCTCGACGGTGTCGGTCACGGTCACCGTCGGCTCGTTCGTCACCCCGCGGAAGCCTTGCGTCGTGGCCTCGGTCGCCTCGCCGCGATCGCCCCCTCGATGGAGCTCACCCGCCTCGAAGTCACCCGTCGTGAGCTCGCCCGTCGCGAGATCCACAGCCGCGGGATCGTCCGACGCGCTCGGCGAGCGCAACGCAGGCGCAGCGGCCGACGGCGGTCGGGACGCCTCCTCGTCATCGTCGAACCAACCCGACGCTTCGCGGTAGCGGCCGTTCTCGGTCTCTTCCGTGGGCATCGCGTCGAGCGTGTCGTTCGCGCCGTAGACGCGGTTCTTCACCATGTTGCCGAAGCGCTGCCAGCCCATCACGCCCACCACGCCCGCGACGCTCGCGACGATGCCGAGCTCGAGCCACGGTGGACGACGACGCGATCGCTCGTTCGGCGTCGCGCGCGGCGCTTCAGGCGCGACCGAACGCGACGTGCGCGAGCCCACCCGCGAGCCCGCCACCCGTGAACCGGAGAGCCAACCGCCGACTGCACGAACGATCATCAGCGGCGCCATCAGCACCGCCGTCAGCGCGGCGACGATCACCGCGAACGATGCCGTGACGAACGATCCACCGCTCACCTCGACGGGCGGACCCGACGCGGGCGGCGCGACGATCTTCACCGAGGGCGTCTTCACGGATCGCCCATGTTCGTGGGCGTTCGCGGGCTCGGCCTCGATCGCGCTCGACTCCGCGGCGCGCGCCTCGTCACGCGCCACGCGCGCGAGCGTCGCCTCGATCAGCGCGTCGGGCGGCTCGACCGGCGCGAGCGCGCGCAGCTCGCCGTCGACCTCGCGCAGCGCCACCGCGAGCGCGCGACACGCGGCGCATCCCTCGAGGTGCGTGTTGATCGCGGCGTCGTCCACGCCGTCGGCGAGGCGCTCGGCCACGTCGTCGCAGGTCATCGTCGTCGAGGCTCGGGTCATCGCGACTGCTCCCGCGCTTCGATCACACCTCGGCGCGCGCGCACCTCGGCGAGCGCGAGCCGCGCGCGCCTCAGCCGCGTCTTCACGGTGTCGACGGGCGCACCGAGCGCGAGCGCCGCCTCCGAGAGCTCCATGCCCTCGATCGCACACAGCACGAGCGCCTCACGCTGCTCGAGCGGCAGCGCGAGCACCGCGAGCTCGATCCACTGCGCCGTCTCACGCGCCGCGAGCTCGGCCTCGGGACCGCGGACGCTCGACGCGACGTCGTGCCCCGCGTCTTCTTCGATCGCGACCACGCTGCGCACGCCCACCTTGCGGAAGTGACTGCGCACGACGTTCACGGTGATCGTCATGAGCCACGGCCCGATCGAGCCGCTCTCGGGAAGCGCGATCTCGTCCGAGCCCAGCGCCGAGTCACCCGCCGAAGGCGCCATGGGAACAGCTCGGTGCACGCGGAGGAACACGTCTTGGAAGAGATCGTCTCGGTCGGACGTCGGCACACCACACCTCGTGAGATAGCCGTAGACGCGCGCTCGCCAGGCATGGACGAGCTGCGGGAACGCGTCGCGCTCCCCGAGCCGATGACGCGACAGGAGCGCGCGATCGGAGATCGCGATGACCCGCGCTCCTTCGGCCTCTTCGTCGTCGTTCATGCGCCGCATCGCGAGCATCATCGTCGTTCCCCCCGTAGAACGCGCGTGCTCGGGAGAGGGGTTCAACTTTTTCGATCGGGCCTCAAGTCCACACGCCGCTGGGCGCGCGCGCGATCTCGACGACCCACCTCGTCGCGCGAGAAGCCCGCGGGTCCTGCGATCGGGCCCTCGTCGGGACCGCGCCAGCCGTCGGTGCGGCGCGGCAGCACGTCGATGCGGATCGGGTTCGTGAGCAGCGAGAACGGCGGGCGGTCTTCGGGCACCGAGAGGCGCTCGATCTCCACGCGCACGAACGAGTCCGCCTGCGGCACGGGGACCGTGAAGCGGTGCGTGACGACCACGCCCGGCGTGAGCGGCACGCGCGCCACCACCTCGCGGCCCGCGAACACGAGCAACGTGCCGCCTTCACCTGCCTGCGCGCGGACCTCACCCGCGAGGCGCGTCCGCGCGATCGCGTCGACGATCTCGCCCGGCACCCGACCGGCGAGCCGCAGATCGACGCTCGGTCCGTCGGTCACGTAGAGGCGCCCCGTGCGCACCGTCTCGCGCAGGCACTCGCTCGGGCTCTGGGTGATGGTCCCGCTCACGTCGCTCGCGCAGAGCATCGCGTTGCGTGGATCACCGAGGCGGTGCGAGTACGCGCGATGAAAGTCGCTGTTGCCCACGATGGGCACGTAGAGGCCGCGCTCGAGCAGGCCCACCCACTCGTCGACGAGCTCGCGTGATCGCTCCCAGTACACCTGGTTCCACAGCTCGAGCGCGTCGATCTGCTGGCCGATGCCGCCGCGACGGAGCGCGTCGTACTGCATCCATCGCCGCGGATCCCAGGTGTTCCTGCCGATCCACCAGCCCGGATGCGCGAGCACCACGGTGCCGTTCTGCGTGTGGATGAGCGTGCCCAGCGCGTCCATCGAGTCCGCCACGGCCGCGGAGATCCCGCGGTGCTCGGTGATGTCCCAGACCACCGCGTGACCGAACGAGCCGCCCACCTCTTCGCCGATCAGCGTGCGCACGGGCCCGCGGTACTCGCGCTCGAGGTAGCCGCGCGCAGAGCTCGCGCCGTGATCGGTGAGCACGAGGAGATCGAGATCCTTTCGCTCCGCGAGCCACATCAGCTGATCGATCGGGTGGAGCGCGTCGCGCGAGATCGCCGAGTGCACGTGGCCATCGAACGCCATCACCCGCAGGTGTCGATCCCCCACATCCACGGGGAGGAACTCCCACTCCACGGGGCCGAGGCGGTAGCCGCGCATCGTCGGCGGATGACGCTCGCGCGCGGGCCAAGCGCGCGCGTGATCGGCCACGAGGAGCGACACGACGAGCGCCCCGAGGAGCCCCGCACGCCGCTTCGCGCTGTTCGCCGTGCCCGACACGCAGCGAGGTGTACCGCCCGCACGGGCGACCTCTCAAGTTCGACGGGAGGCGCATCCGCGGCCACGTGTCATCTTCCGCCCCCGTGAGCGAGCCCCATGCGCCCTCGATGAAGCGAGGCATCGTCGTCGTCGCGCTCTTGCTCAGCGTGTTCATGTCCGCGATGGAGGCCACCGTCGTCGGCACCGCGATGCCCACCGTGGTCGCGGATCTCGGCGGCCTCTTGCTCTACGGCTGGGTCGGCAGCTCGTACCTGCTCGCGTCCACCGTGAGCGTGCCGCTCTACGGCAAGCTCGCGGATCTCTACGGCCGAAGGCCCGTGCTCGTGTTCGGCATCGTGCTGTTCCTGATCGGCTCGATCTGGAGCGGCTTCGCGGGCTCGATCGAGATCCTGATCGTCGCGCGCACGCTGCAGGGCCTGGGCGCGGGCGCGATCCAGCCCGTGACGTTCACGATCCTCGGAGACCTCTACACGCTCGAGGAGCGAGGCCGCGTGCAGGCGTTCTTCGGAGCGGTGTGGGCGATGGCCGGCGCGTTCGGGCCGATCGTCGGCGGCGTGATCGTCGACGCGCTCTCGTGGCACTGGGTCTTCTGGATCAACGTGCCGTTCGGGATCGCCGCGGTGCTCGTGCTCTTCGGCGCGTACCGAGAGCGCCGTGTGATCCGTCGCGTGAAGCTCGACTGGCTCGGCGCGCTCTTGCTCACGTCGGGATCGGTCGCTCTCCTCGTCGCCGCGCAGCGCACGATGCCGTGGCTCTTCGCGCCCGCCTCGGTCGTGTTGCTCGTGCTCTTCGTGCTCGTCGAGCGCCGCGCGTCGGAGCCCGTGGTGCCGCTCGAGATGGTGCGCGAGCGCCCGGTCGCGATCGCGTCGGGCTCCGCGATGCTGCTCGGCGCGGCGATGTCGACGGCGGTCGTGTTCCTGCCGCTCGTGGTGCAGGGCGTGATGGGCCGCTCGCCCACCGACGCGGGCTCGACCCTCGCTCCGCTGCTCTTGTCGTGGCCGGTCGCGTCGGCGATCACGAGCCGCACGATCACGCGCATCGGCTTCCGCGCGCCCGTCGTGCTCGGCTCTGCGGTGTCGGCGCTCTCGCTCGGAGCGCTCGCGTGGGTGACCGACGGCATCACCGCGGACCAGTCGCTCTGGCCGATGCGCATCGCGATGGGCGGCCTCGGCTTCGGGATGGGCTTCGCGACGACGGCCCTCTTGCTCGCGGTGCAGACGAGCGTCGAGGCCGATCGTCGAGGCGTCGCGACGGCGCTGCAGCTGTTCTCGCGATCGATCGGCGGCGCGCTCGGCGTGGGCGCGCTCGGCGCAGTGTTCTCGGCGATCGTGAGCGGCTCGATGAGCGAAGACACCGTCGCGTCGCTGCTCGACCCCCACGGCCGCGAGGGCGTCGTCGACGCGGCGACCAGCGCGAGCCTCGCAGGCGGCCTCACGCCTCTCTTCCGCATCCTCGCCGCGCTCGGCGCCGCGAACCTCGCGCTCGTGATCTTCTACCCACGCACCCAGCACGCCGCGCCGACCGTCGACGTCGCCCCAGTCGTCGGCGACTGACGTGGGCTCGGTGACGTGTCTCGGACTCAGCGCCTACCTCGGGCGGCAAAGGGAAAGTCACGGCTAGCCGCTCTCCGCGGAAGCGGCAAGAAAGTCGGGAGAGCTCACCAGTCACGCGTTCTCGCGTGTGACGGGGTCGCGATGCTAGCCTCGCAACGCTGTGACGATTGATCGGCTCGCACTTCACGACTTCTCGGTGTTCCGCGACGTGGACCTCGCGTTCGCGAAAGGCATCAATGTGTTCCTAGGTCGCAACGCGACCGGCAAGACCCACGTCATGAAGGTCCTCTACGCCACGCTGAAGGCGGCGGGCGAGAAGATGTCGCCCAGCGGTCTCGACGCGCGCCTCGACGAGAAGCTGGCGCGAGTGTTCCGCCCTGACGGCCTAGCTATCGGCCGGCTCGGGCACCGCCGGCAAGGACAACGAAGCGCACGAGTGGCGCTCACGAGCGGGAAGAAGGGGATTGAGTACTCGGTCTACTCGAAGACATCGAAAGTCACCAAGGTCGAACAGACCTGGACGACCGTCCCGTCGAGCGTGTTCTTGCCTTCGCGCGAGCCGCTCGCAATGTTCGAAGGGTTCATCGCGGCCTACCAGGAACGCGAACTCTCGTTTGACGAGACTTACTTCGACCTCGCCGTCGCCCTCAGCGGCAGCGCGCTGCGAGGGGCCAAGCCAGCGGCGATCGACGCCATCTTGAGGCGGATGGAAGGAATTCTCGGCGGCTCCGTGGTCCTCTCCGGGCCTCGCTTCTATTTGAAGGGCGAGGGCGGGACGATGCTCGAAGCGCATCTCGTCTCGGAGGGAATGCGCAAGGTCGCGGCAATCGTGCGCCTCCTCGGTAACGGAGCGCTCAAGGAGACCGGCGTCCTGTTCTGGGACGAGCCCGAGGCGAACCTGAATCCCGACCTCGCAGTAAAGGTCGCAGAGACCCTGGGTGAACTCGCCGCCACGGGGATCCAGGTATTCGTCACCACACACGACTATCTGGTGTCCGAGACACTCGGTCGGCTCGGCGAACGAGCCGGGGCGCCTGCCATGCGCTTCTTCTCTTTCCAGCGCTCGGACGACGAGACGCACGTCACCGTCGAACAGACGGGTGCGCTGGACGACCTCGAGCACAACCCGATCCGCGAGGAGTTCCTGCGCCACTACGATCGCGTTCGCGGAGTAGGTGAGTAGGGATGGCACTCACGATCGTCGAGGGGGCGCTGTCGTTCGAGCTGGCGGCCAGGCGCGCGGTGAAGTGGGACGACTCGCCTGCGTACCGAGCCGGAGTGCATCGCCTTCAAAAGACCCTTGCGGTCGACATCGTTGCGGATGTCGAAGGGGTTGGAGGCGTCTACCTCGAGGTGAAAGACTTTCGCGCAGCAAGAGGCGAGAACGAGAAGCGCAAGTCGGAGGATCTCGCCCTCGAAGTAGCCCAGAAGGTGCGTGACACCCTGGCGGGCATGACATGGGCCTGCCACCGCGGCCTCGGTGAGGCGGGCCACGAACGGCTCGTGGGTGCGCTGACCAGCCAAACCCCGCTTGTGGTTCTCTGGCTTGAGGAGGACCGTGCAGATATCGGTGGTGCAACGGCCCTTGCGACCCAGATCAAGGCGCACCTCAAGCCCTGGCTCAAGGCGAACGTTCAAGTGATGTCGCGTTCACTGGCCGCGAGACGCGCCTTGCCGTGGCTGCGCGTCTCAAGCCGACCGGCGTCACGCCTCGCGACGCGACGGCGGTGAATCGCGAACCTCGTGCCCGTGATCTTCTACCCACGCACCCAGCACGCCGCGCCGACGGTCGACGTCCGCCCAGTCGTCGGCGACTGACTCGCTCTGAGATCACAACCCGTGATCTCAAAGCGCGGCTCAGGACTCGCGCTTGCCGACCGCGGGGATGCCCATCGCGCTCTGCACCGAGCTCGAGGCGCGGAGGAGCGAGCACGAGAGGCCGAAGTGGTAGACGCGGCACGCGTCGTCGACCTCGAGGCCGTGCTCGGTGCGCGCGCGCAGCAAGAGGCCCGACAGCGTGGTGCGGCCATCCACCGCGAGGATCGCGCTCGACCACGCGCTCGGCAGGCCGAACGACACGAGCGGCGCGGGCGGGGCGATCACGCGCGTGACCACGCGCTCTCGCATCGGCGCGATCGCGGCCTCGGCGTGGTTCGCGTCGAGCGTGACCGCGGCGTCGTAGATGAGCTCGAGCGGGCCGCGTCCGAGCGGCACGGCCTCTTCGCCCGCGCGCATGCCCTCGACGAACGTCCAGCTGCCCGTCGTCCAGCGGAACGCCTCGAGATAGCGCTCGCGCACCTGCCGCTCGATCGCGCCCACGAGCGCCATCGGGCGGATCGCGCCGAGGCCCACGAGCGCGTCGGCGAGGCGGCCCTCGTACTTGTCGAGCACGGCGAGCGCCATCTCGAGCTCCATGCGGAGACACACGCCGTTGCGCACGAGGAACTCGCCGAGCAGCTCGTGCGGATCGTTCGACGTGACGAACTCGGGCTTTCCGTCGACGTAGAAGATGCGCTTGCGGCGAGGCTTGCGCGTGTCGCTCGGTGAAGAGGGCTCCTGCAGCTCGAGCATGCCCGTGGCGCGCGTGGTGCCGAGGCGCAGCGCGAGCGCGAGCAAGCGACCGCCCTCGATCACACCGCGCTCGCGCGTGCTCGCAGCGCTCGCGTCCTTCCAGCCGAGCGCGCTCGACGAGAGGTACCGACGCAGCTCCGGCGGCTCACCGCCCTCGGTGCCCTCGCGACGCACGGTGAGATCAGGGCCCACCTCGCCCGCCACGATGCGACGCACGAGCTCGGCGTACGACAGCGGCCCGAGCACGATGCCCGCGCGGCTCACGAGCTCGTAGTGCGCGGGCGGCTCGAGCGCGATGGCCGCGAGCAGCTCGTTCGCGCCCGGAGGCTGAGGACGATCGGTCGTGCCCGTGCCGCGCGCAGGCGGCGGCTCCGTGTCGCGCGTGGCCACGAGCGTGGTGGGCCGTGCGCCGGGCTCGCGCGCCTCGACGTCGGCGGCCTCGAGCGAGAGCAGGCCGAGGCGATGAAGTTGGCGCGACGTCTCGCGCGCGCGTCGTCCGTGGAGGTTGCGACGCTCCGCGATCTCCTCGAGCGCATCGGCGAAGTACGACGCGCTGATGCGGTCCTCGGGCTTGCGCGCGAGCGCGCTCCGCAAGAGACGCAGGAGCTCGGGAGGTGCGCCCACGTTCGGCGGCGCGCTCGAAGGACGGCTGTTGCGGATGCGCTTCTCTTCCGCCGCGAGCAAGCGCTCGAGCGGCGCGAGGTCGACGTTCCGGATGCGCATCAGCACCGAGAGATCTTCGCCCGTGCCGAAGAGCGGCTCGAGCAGGCACATCTCCGCGAGCACGGCAGCGAGCGTGAACACGTCGCTCCTGCCGTCGACGAGCTTTCCCTGCACCTGCTCGGGCGACATGTAGCCGAGCTTGCCGCGCACCATGCCTTCGTCGGTGCGGTGCGCAGCGCCGAGGCAGCGCGCGATGCCGAAGTCGACGAGCTTCACCTCACCGCGACGACCGAGGAGGATGTTCGCGGGGGAGACGTCGCGGTGCACGATGCCGAGCGGTCTGCCGCGCGCGTCGCGTGCGTGGTGCGCGTACGCGAGCGCGCGCGCCACCTCGATGCCGACGTGCAAGATGACGGTGAGAGGGATCGGCGTGGGCTCGCGCGTCGCGGTCGAGGCGCGCAGCAAGCGGTTCACGCTCGCGCCGTCGACGAGCTCCATCGCGAGGTAGAGCATCCCCTCGGCCTCGCCGAAGTCGAAGACCTGCGCGATGCCCGGGTGCTCGAGCCGCGCCGCGAGCTTGGCCTCGTCGGCGAACATCGCGGCGAACTCGGGGTCGCTCGCGAGCTGAGGCAGGATCGTCTTCAGGGCGACGCGGCGCTCGAAGCCGTGCGCGGCCTCGCGGAGGGCGACGTACACCTCGGCCATGCCACCGGACGCCACGCGGCGATCGATTCGATAGGGGCCTATCCGCATCGGCGAGCGAGCCATCCGACCTCAGGTTCCTCGTGGTGAAGGATCCGCGCGACGGCGTCGCACGTTCGGGAAGCAAGTGAGGCGAGTGCGGTGGGAAGAGCGGTCAGGGCACGCGACGCCAGCGCGTCGTCTCGGGCGCGGGTCCCGCGGACATCCCATCGGCAAGAGGATACGGGACGATCCCGCGTCGCGCATGCCCGTCGTGCGATCGGGTCACCAGCGACCGAGGTTCGCGTCCCGAGCCCCCGGGGACAGCTATCGGATCGCAGGAACGATCCGGTACGATGCCGCCTCCGATGACGACGACGAAAGCTGCAGTGAAACCGACCAAGGACGGCTACCTCGGAAAGGTCGTGGCCGGCCGCTATCGCCTCGAGGCTCTGCTCGGCGAAGGCGGCATGGGCGTCGTGTACCGCGCGCGCCACGTGCTCATCGATCGCGTCGTCGCGCTCAAGCTGATCCGCCCCGACCTCCGCGGCGAGACGCACCTCCGCGCGTGGATGCTCCGCGAGGCGCGCGCCGCCAACCGCGTCGATCACGCGCACATCGTGGAGATCCACGACGTCGGCGAGACCGAAGATGGCGAGCTCTACCTGGTGATGGAGTACCTCGTCGGCAGCTCGCTCAGCTCCGAGATCGCGAAGGGCCCGATGCCGCTCGCGCGCGCGACCGACGTGCTCGAGCAGATGTGCGCCGCGCTCGCGCGCGCGCACGATCTCGGCGTCGTCCATCGCGATCTGAAGAGCGACAACATCATGCTGACGGCCAAGGGTGGTCGTCGCGACTTCGTGAAGATCCTCGACTTCGGCCTCGCGGCGCTCGCGCGCGATCCGCGCCTCGCGCCCAAGGGCGCCGTGTTCGGCACGCCCGAGTACATGTCGCCCGAGCAGGCGCGCGGCGAAGACGCGATGCCGGTGAGCGATCTCTACGCGCTCGGCATCCTCTTCTTCGAGATGACGACCGGCCAGCTGCCGTTCCGATCGGCCGATCGCGACACGCTGCTCGAGCTCCAGAAGACGGGCCCCGCCCCGCGTCCGCGCACGCTCGCCAAGGATCTGCCCGAGGTCGCGGAGCGCATCATCCTCCGGCTGCTCGAGAAGGATCCGCGCAACCGCTTCAGGGACGGCCACCATCTCCAGGAAGAGCTCAAGGCGTTCCAGCGCACGCTTCCCTCCACGTGGGAGGTGCAGTCGCCCGAGGCGGCGCCGCCCGCGCAGCCGCCGCCTCCGCCGCCCGCGCCCACGCCCGGCGTCGTCGAGTGGAGCCGTCGGTCCGCGTACTTCTCGCGCATGATCGCCCGCGCCTATCCGAACGGCCGCGTGCCCGAGGAGCTCCAGCACGCCGGTGATCAGCTGTGGGAGGTCTCGGCGCGCGCGTCGCGTCTCGAGGGCGAGCTCTCGAGCCACCAGCGCAAGCTCGACGCGATCGAGCGACGAGGCCGCGCGCTCCGCGCCGAGATCGGCCGCAAGGTCGAGGATCTCGCCGAAGAAGAGTCGCGCACGCTGCGCGACGCGGCGGCCGAGCGCGAGCGCATCGCGAAGCTCTCGCAGCGCATCGACAAGGAGCGCGCGTCGCACGAAGCGAGCGCGAGAGAGATGCAGGCGCTCGAGCGCGCGGCGGGCGATCTCGCGCGATGGCGCGTGGCCTTCGAGGCCGCCACGGCGGGCAAGAGCAAGGCGGAGGTCCTCAGCGAGGTCGTGGTCGACTCGGATCGTCGCGCGCAAGTGAAGGAGAAGAGCGCGCAGGATCTGCGTCGTCAGATCGACGAGCTCCGCGCGCAGCTCCAGCGCTACGGCGACGCGCTCGAGAACGATCTCGCCGCGGGCCGCGAGCGCATCGCGACGCGCGTGCGCGAGGCGCTCTCGTACGAGAAGACGTTCACCGAGAGCTCGGCGCTCTTGCTCAACCACCTCAAGGGTCGGCCCGAGTGCGCGGAGCTCCTCGACGAGATGCGTCGCGAAGACGCGCAGTACGCGATGGGCTCACAGCCCTCGGCGGCCAAGGCCGATCAGACGGGCGCATTCAAGGCGATGCCCTGAGGTGGCCGTGCGTGCGTGGAGGGTGTTCCTCGGTGTCGGCGGCGCGCTGATCGCCAGCGCGTGTTCGGGCGGAGAGAGCCCACCGCCCCCTCCGCCGCCCACCACGGCCGCCATCGGCGAGACCGCCGCCGAGCCACCGCCCACCACGACAGAGAGCGAGGCGCCGCCGATCGAAGAGCCGACGACGCCCACCGCGCCCACCGCGCCGCTCCCGCCGCGCGTGCCGCGCACGCTCGCGCTCACGTACTCAGGCGGCTGCGCGATCCACGAGACGCGCGTGTCGTGCTGGGGCGACTCACCGCGCGAGGCGCTCGACGAAGACCTCACCGCGCGTCCCGAGGTGCAGCTGACGGGGGACTACGTCGACGTCGCGGCGTCGGACTATCTCGCGTGCGCGCGTCGCGCCGACGCGCCCGCCGTGTGCTTCGGCGATGCGACGGAGATCGCCGATGCGTACCGCCTCCTCCGAGAAGAAGACGACGACGACTACGAAGAAGACGACGACGGGGAGAGCGAAGAAGAGGCAGCGCTCGCGATCGCGCAGAGCGTGTTCGCCACCTCGACCGATCTCGCGATGGGATCCGCGGGCGCCTGCCTCGTGCGCAGCAGCCCCACCGCGAGCGCGCCGAACGGGACGGACGTCGCGTGCGTCGGTGATGGCTTTCCGCCCCGCGCGCTCGAGGGCGTGCGCGGCACCGAGGGCGTCGTCGAGCTCTGCGTGGGCGCGGCGTTCGCGTGCGGTCGGCGCAGCGACGGCCACGTGCTCTGCTGGGGCGAGAACACCGAGGGACAGCTCGGTGACGGCATCGAGGGCGAGCGCGCCGACAGCGCGACGGAAGTGCGCGCGCTCGACGACGTGCTGCACGTCGCCTGTGGTGACGCGCACGCGTGCGCGCTGCGGAGCGACGCGTCGGTGTGGTGCTGGGGCGAGAACGACGCCGGACAGCTCGGACAGCCGCTCGACGTGGAGATCGCGCGCGAGCCGCGGCGCGTGGAGGGCCTCACCGACGCGCGCGCGCTCGCGCTCGGCCCCGGCGCCTCGTGCGCGACGTTCGACAGCGGGCCTCCTCGCTGCTGGGGCGACAACGACACGGGCCAGCTCGGTGATGGCAGCACGCACTCGAGCGCGACGCCGATCGCAGCGACCGCGGTGGGCGAGGTGCGAGAGCTCGCGCTCGGCGGCGCCCACGGCTGCGCGGTGCGTGGTGACGAGGCGTCGCGAGAGATCGTGTGCTGGGGCCTCGGCGCCGACGGCGCGCTCGGCCCGCGCGCGCGTCGTCGCAGCTACGAGCCGGTCGAGCCGTTCGCGGGCCTCGCGGGCATCACGCGCGTGATCGCGGGCACGGGCTCGATCTGCGTGCGCGTCGGTGATGAAGCCAGCGGCGAGGTGCGCTGCGTGGGCTCGCTCGGCGCCGATCCGCTCGGCGGCGTCGAGGCGCGACGTCGCGCGCGCGTCGTGCCGCGCGCCGACGTGGAGGCCGCCGTGAGCACGATGGCCCCGCTGCTGGGCGCTGCGCCGTCGCGGCTCGCGATCACCACCCACTCGCGCTGCACGCTCACCGCTGGCCACCTCGCGTGCGTGCCGAGCACGTCGGCAGAGAGCGCGCCCGTGACGCTCGAGGACGTGATCGACGTGCGCAGCACGAGCGCGCGGATCTGCGCGCTCCATCGCGACGGTGCGCTGTCGTGTGCGACCGACGCGTCGAGCACGACGCTCCTCTCGTTCGTGCCCGCGACCCACCTGCCGCCCGCGCGCGCGCTCACGGTCACGTACGGCGGCGCGTGCGTGGTCACGCGCGAAGGAGGAAACATCGTGTGCGAGGGGCCGATCCAGTCGCGTCAGCCGCGCCTCGAGCCCTACCCACTGCTGCCCGAGGACCAAGACGCGGGACCGCCCGCGCCCGCGGTTCCCGGCGCGATCCGCACGTACCGCTACCGCGAGGTGTCCGACGTGGTGCAGCTCTCGTCGGCGGGCGGGGGTCTCGTCGCGCGCTTCACGGACGGCCGTGTGGTGCGGCTCGATCCCACGCAGCCGCCCGCGCAGCTGCTCGATCGCGCCGACACGATCCTCGACGGCAGCGGCTTCGCGTGCGCGCGACGCATCGCCGATCAGGGCGGTGAGGTGTGGTGCTGGGGACAGACGACGCGCGGGCAGCTCGCGCGCGACACCGCCACGCCTACCACGGTGTTGGTGCCCGGCCTCGCGATGCCGCTCGCCGAGGTCGTCCCAGACGCACCGCCCATCGATCTCGCGACGCACGCGGTGATCGAGCTCTCCGTCACGGGCGCGAACGCGTGCGCGCGTCTGTCGGACGCTCGCGTGCTCTGCTGGGGCGACGATCGCGAAGGACAGCTCGGTCGCGCGCCCGCGGAGCTGCGCCTGCGCCCCGTCGTGGTCCTCGACTGAGTGGGTCTGGTCGAGAGACCTCTGGCGGCGCCCGAGCTGGATCGCGCCAATGACCGAGGTCGCCCCCCGTGACCGCCCGTGCCAAGGTCAGAGCACTCTCGCGCCCCGTGACCGAGGTCAGAGCACTCTGGCGATGACGGCGGCGGCAGCGTCGAAATCGCGCGCGAGCGACCCACTCCCGAAGGCTCACGCGCAGTGCCGCGGTGGACGGATGCACACGGCATCACGACCCGAGCACCATCACGACGCGCGAAGACGGAACACGACCAACCCGCTCGGCTCGTCAGCCGGCGGGGACACGTCTCCCTTCGCGCATCGCGAGGGCGGCAGCTCCAGGATCCGAGTGACCGCTACGTCACGTCACGTGGCACCGGAATGCGCGGCGGGAACGTCCCCGCCGGGAACGGACAGAGCACCCCCGTCTCGCGGTACCGCGCCGACGCCACGTCGTACGCCTCCATCACGAGCCCGTACGCCTCCTCGTAGGCGTCGACCTGAGCCGTCGTCCCATGGGCGTACGGCTGCGACGACCCGCTCTTCTCGCGACGACCCGGCGGCACGCCCTCGGGGTCCTGCGTCGTGTACTTCGAAGGCTTCGGCAGCCGACGCGAGCCATCGTCGCGCCGCTTGCGCGCGACCGTGCCCTCCACCTCCTGCATCGTCCTCGCGAGCGCGCGACGCTGTGCCGTCAGCTCGCGCTCCGACAGCCCCACACGATGCGGCAGCGGCGTGAGCGGCACCGATGCCGTGTGCACGTAGAGGTCGCGGTCCTTGCGAACGGCGCCATCCTCGCGCCAGCGCGCCTCGTCGAACCACGACGCCTCGACGCTCGAGCGCCCCTCGATCACCGCCGCGTACGAGCAGAGACCCGGCCACTCGGTCACACGCTCCACGAGCTCGTGCTTCACCGCCTGCTGATGCACGTACTGCTCGACACCCACGGCTGCATCGTTCGAGAGGATCGGCTCGAACCGATAGCGTCGCTTGTAGTACGCCCCGTCACGGTCGCGATGGACGTTGAGCGTCAGCGCCGTCCGACTCTTGAAGAGCTGCATGAACGAGTCGAGACGACAGCCGCGGACGCCGAGCTCCAGATGCCCGTGGTTGGAGAGGAAGCAGAAGGCGTGGATCCTCACACCGTACGTCTTCGCGGCGAGGGCGAGCTCGTGGGCGATCACGTAGTTGGTGTACGCGTCCGGCCTCATCAAGAACGCGTCCCCGACGCACTTGAACGAGACGTGGACGAGGTCCTGATCGGGGTGGAGGTAGCGACGGCGAGCCATGTTGCCGCCCTTGTCGACCGACCCCGCCGCGAGTTTCGTCCTTTCTCGCACCCGTACGACTAGACGCGCTCTGACCCCCCACCTGGGAACGGACCCCCACCCGGGAACGCGCCTGCCGCTCTGACCCCCACCTGGGAGACCCCGCTCTGCCCCCCCACCTGGGAACGGACCCCCACCCGGGAACGCGCGTGCCGCTCTGACCCCCACCTGGGAACGCGCCTGCCCCGGTCGGAGGCTCAGCCCATCTCGGCGACGACGCGGACATTCTTGCCGAACATCTGCTCGAAGTACTCGGCCTTGCGCTCGGCCGTCCACACCTCGAGCGAGAGATCCTCGCGGCCGTGCGCGTTGATCAGCACCTCCCGCGCGTTCGTCGCGACCTCGAGCTTCTGCACCTTGCTGCGGTGGCCGCGATCGAGCGCGTCGGCGATGCGCAGGATCGCCGAGAGCTTCTTCACCTTGCGCTGCTCGTCCGGCGTGAGCTTGCCGTAGCTCTCGTGCTTGGGGCTCGGCACCGCGCGTCGGTGGTAGCGCGCGATGCAGCCCGCCACGCTCCGGTGCTCGTGCGAGAGCCCCATCAGGTTCGAGTGCTCGAGGATGTACTGCGTGTGCTTGTGGTGCGACGCGTAGTCGATGAAGTCTCCGATGTCGTGACCGAGCGCCGCCACGCGGAGGAGCACGCGATCCTCGGGCCCGAGCTTGTGGAGCGGTGCGAGGCGATCGAAGAGCTGTGACGCGAGGCGATCCACCTGCGTCGCGTGCGGCTCGTCGAAGTGGTAGCGCCGACCGAGCTGGATCGCGGCGCGCGTGGCGAGGTGCTCGTCGAGCTTCGGATCCCACGCGCGAAAGTGCCGCACGACGAGGTCGTGCACGATGCCTTCCTTGAGCCCGACCTGCGGCGCGACGATCGCATCGGTGCGCGCGAGATCCGCCACCGCAGACAGCACGTACAGCGCCGGCACGATCACGTCCGCGCGATCCTCTCGCAGCGCGAACGCCTTGCGGCGCTGGGCCGCCGTCATCCCGATCATCTTCGCGTGGACCTGACGCGCCTTCTTCACGTCGATCGTCGGCATCGCCGCGCCCACCACGGGACAGAGCTCCGCGATCGTCTCGAAGTTGCCGCCCGTGCCCGCGACGAGGTCGTAGCTGCGTCGCAGGAAGTCCTGCGCGACCGGCTGCAGCATGCGGTCGAGGTACTCGGTGAGCACCCGCTCCTGCGCCTTGGTCACGGCCTTTCCGTCCTCGAGGAACGACTCGAGCAGACGCACCGTGCCGATCTCGAGGCTCGTCGAGAAGCGCACCTCGTCGTGGTGCACCTCGGAGAGCTCGAGGCTGCCGCCACCGAGGTCGACGAGCAGCGCGCGCTGATCGCGCAGCGGCAGCTTCTTCTCGACCGCGAGCTTCACGAGGCGCGCCTCTTCGGTGCCGTCGATCGCCTCGAGGTGCACGCCCACGCCGTTCACGCGCGTGATCAGATCGCTCGCGTTGTCGGCGTCGCGCGCCGAAGCGGTCACGACCGCGCGGTACTGATCGACCTCGAGCTCCTCGATCTTCTGCGAGAACGCGCGCATCGCCTCCACGCACTCGTCGATCGATCCCGCGTCGAGCTTGCCGGTGACGAACACCGAGTGGCCCATACGCACCGGCCGTCGATCCTGATGGAGGATCCGTACGTCGTCCGGTGACGTGGCCTCGGCGACGACCAGCCTCGAGGCGTTCGAGCCCACGTCGATCGCTGCGAACTTCGGCATCGACGCGTTTCTACCAGAGTTCGCGATCGCCGCCGCAGCTCGTCACGCGCGCGTCACGCACGATCCCCCTGGTAGCGTGCGCGCATGGATCCAGTCCTCACACACGCGTGCCTCGGCTGCGCGCTCGTCATCGCGATCACGTGGGCGCTCGGCCTCGTCACGGGCGAGCACTCGTGGGTCGATCGGATCTGGTCGATCGTGCCGATCCCCTACGTCGCGTGGTTCGCGTGGCAGACGGGCTTCGCCGATCTGTTCGGCGTGATCGACGCGACCGCCACCGCGCTCTTCGTGCTCTTCCTGATCGGCGCCGTGATCCTCGTGGGCCTCTTCCAGGGCTCGACCAACTTCACCGAGGAGATCACGCGCTCGAAGTACCGGAGCTAGCCCGACTACCAGAGGCGCCCCTCGCGCCTCTTCCCCTTGCCTCCGCGGACGTGAGCCTCAGCGCGCGAACAGGCGCGACGGATCCTTGAAGCTCTTGAGCTCGAGCGCGTTGCCCGACGGATCACGCAAGAAGAACGTCGCCTGCTCGCCGACCTCGCCCGCGAAGCGGATGTGCGGCGCGATCAGGAAGCCCTGCCCTGCGTCGCGCAGACGATCGGCCATCGCGTGCCACGCGTCCCACGGCAGCACCGCGCCGAAGTGACGCGTGGGCACGTCGTCGCCGTCGACGGCGTTCGTCTCGATCGGCGCGAGCGCGCCGTCCACGAGGTGCGCGCTGATCTGGTGACCGAAGAAGTCGAAGTCGATCCACCGCTCGGCCTCACGCCCCAGCGAGCAGCCGAGCACGTCGACGTAGAACGCGCGCGTCGCCTCGAGATCGGTCACGGCGAACGCGAGATGAAAGGGAGGCATGGTCGTCGTCACGCGTGCGATGCTCGCACGACGACGGTGCGCGTCCGAGCCCATCCTCGCCGCGGGCCCGCGACCGCTCGACGTCGCGCCGCGACCGTCCGACCCACGCGCCGGCGCACGCAGGGTCAGCGTCGCGCACGGTTCGATCGTGCAACCTCCCCTCACCCTCGACGCGCCCGCGCTCGCGACGCCGCGCGTGTTCCACCTCGCGCGCTTCGCGGTCGCGCTCATCCTCTTCGCCGTGGGCGGGCTCTTCGGCCCACGCCTCCTCGTCGGCACGAGCGCCGACGCGTGGTTCGCGGACGATCTCGACACCGAGCGTGGCCTCGCCGACGCGGTCTCGGACGACGTGCTCACGTCGGTGACGACGTCGTCGTTCCACACCGGCAGCGCGCGCTTCGACGGCGAGTGGGCGATGGGCTCGCACGCGATGGCGGTGCTCGGCCTCGCGCAGGTGTCGCTCGCGCACCCGGAGCTGCGCGATCGCTACCGCGACGGGATCCACGAGGCCTCGCGCGTGCTCGTCGACGATCGCACCTACGTGTTCGCGACCGACGCGTGGGGCGCGAGCCCGTTCGCGGATCTCGCCTCGGATCGAGGCCACGCGTACCTCGGCTACGTCGCGCTCGCGCTCGGCCTCGCGCGCGAGCTCGATCCCGAGTTCGAAGAGCGCGCGCTCCACGACGCGATGATCGACGCGCTCGTGCGTCGCCTCGAGGCGCACCCGCTCGCGATCGTCGAGACGTACCCGGGCGAGGCGTATCCCTGCGACCTCGCATCGATCGCAGGCGCGATCGGTCAGTACGACCACGTGACGGGCAGCGATCACCATGCGCTCCTCGCCCGCGTCGCGGAGATCCAGCGCGAGCGCTTCGTCGACCCCCGCTCGGGCTACCTCGTGCAGTCGATCGACGTCACGGCGGGCGAGGCGCGCGATGCACCGCGCGGCTCGGGCACGGCGCTCGCGGCGTACTTCTGGTCGTTCGCGGAGCCTCGCTTCGCCCGCGAGCTGGCGCGCGCCGTGATCGAAGGTGGTCGCACGGATCTCCTCGGTTTCTCGGCGATCCGCGAGCATCCGATCGGCGTCGAGGGTCACGGTGACATCGACTCGGGGCCCGTCGTGCTCGGTGTGTCGGTCTCCGCCACGGGCTTCGCGATGGCGAGCGCGCGCTTGCTCGACGACGAGGTCGCGTTCGTCGGGCTCCATCGCACGGCGACGCTCTTCGGCGTGCCCGTCGCGCGTGGCGAGACGACGCGCTTCTTGTCGGGCGGGCCGCTCGGCAACGCGATCCTGCTCGCGATGATGACCTCGAGGGTGTCGTGAGCCCGGTGAGAGAGCGAGAGCGCACGGCCCGCGTGCTCACGTGGACGACCCTCGCGGTCGGCTCGGTCGCCGTGCTGCACGATCTCTTCGCGATCGCGCTCGATCACTTCGATCTCGTTCCGCGTCTGCTCTCGCCCAGCGGTCTCGAGGTGATCGGCGCGCTGCTCGCGGCGCTCGTGCTCTTCGCGATGCGTCTGTCGCTGATCACGCTCGGCCCCGCGGTGCTGCTCGGTCTCGCGGGCGCGTGGCTGTTCACGCTGTTCGCGCGGCGTGATCGCGCTCAGCGCTGACGGCGCGCGGGCTTGTCGAACCAGGAGTCTTCGAGGCCCTCGAAGCTCGGGCCTGCGTTGGCGTCGGGGGATCGGAGCGCGGCTTGGACCATCTCCACGGTGAGGGGTTGTCCCTTCGCGGGGCGGTCGAACCACGAGTCTTCGAGGGTGTCTTCGTCGTGCATGTGCGGTTCGATGCACGATGTGGGTGTTGCATTCGACTCCGTTTCGGATCGCGGCTCGACTCTCGTGCGAGGTGGTCGATCCGGTTCGGGCTGCGGGACGCGCTCGGACGCTGCGGCTTCGGTGGGGTGGTGGGGCAGGGGTTCCTCCGCGCCGAGTGCTCGTCGCCGCGCCTTCTGCGCGGCGCCTGCGCCGGCGCTGCGTCACCCCCACCCCACCACCCCCTATCCCTCTCTCTACGAAGGCGAACCGTCAGGCGAGCGCCAAGGTGACGGTGGTTCGGATGCTCGGTGAGGTGATGTTCGGTGAGGGACGCGCTCATTCCGCGACGCGGAATGCGCGCGGTGCTCGGAGACGTGGTCGACGAACGTGCGCACGCGTGTGAGGAACGCGCTCATTCCCCGGCGCGGAATGCGCGCGGTGCTCGGAGACGTGGTCGACGAACGTGCTCGTGAGCGCGATGCACATGTGTCTCGGTAGGGCGGGGGCTCGTCCCCCGCCGCGCGTTCAGCCCGAGCCCGAGAGTCCGATGCACATCTGTCTCGGTAGGGCGGGGGCTCGTCCCCCGCCGCGCGTTCAGCGTGAGCCCGACACAGTCCGATGCACATCTGTCTTGGTAGGGCGGGGGCTCGTCCCCCGCCGCGCGTTCAGCGTGAGCCCGACACAGTCCGATGCACATCTGTCTTGGTAGGGCGGGGGCTCGTCCCCCGCCGCGCGTTCAGCGTGAGCCCGACACAGTCC